>NZ_QTVN01000021.1 GCF_003460605.1 Ruminococcus sp. AF31-8BH | reverse complement strand
TGTTTAATATACCACTGCCGCAAGGAGAAGTCAAGCACTTTTTACAAATAATTGCAGATTTTTTTGTTTACTATTATCTTGCATCTGAAACAGCGCTGTAATACATTATAAGAAAGTATTTTTATGGAGGCGATTATGTACCATCCACAATCCCCAGAATTAAAAGAAGCCAGCCCACACGGGACCCAGTCCTTTCCCTGCGCATTTTATCAGACGCAAATGAGCGGTCATGGGTTTATGGTAAAACATCACTGGCATAAAGAAGCTGAGATTCTGTATTTTCCAGGCGGGAATTTCAGAATGGAAATTAATATGGAAGCTTTTGATATCCGATCGGAATGCTTCTATTTTATTAACCCTGGTGAACTGCACAGCGTTCGGGCTGCTTCTACAGAAGTCGTGCAGGAATATGCAGTGGTCTTTCACCCGGAGCTGCTTTGCTCCCCTTTTTATGATACGGTTCAGTCCCAGCTCATCCAGCCGCTGCAAAACGGACAGCTGCATTTTCCAAGATCCATTGAAAAAGAACATCCAGCTTTTCCCCGGCTGCGGACCATATTTCTGAATATTGCAGAAGCTTTTTCCCACTGCTCTTCGCCCGAAACTCTGACAACGGAAACGGAGCATTTTCACCTCACATCCCTGCGTGCCTCCGGAACGGTGTCGGTGGAGCTTGCAGACCAGCTGACGATCAAGGCTTCCCTTCTGCAATTTTTCGCTCTTATGTCCAGATACCAGCTTTTTTCCCGGACAGAAAAAACGGATGACCACAGAGTGGAAACGATCAAGACGGCGATTACCTACATCCGGGAGCATTACCAGGAGAAAATATACATCCGTGACCTGGCTTCCCTGATCGGGCTTAACGAGCAGTACTTCTGCCGTTTTTTCAAAAAAGCCATCGGGCTGTCGCCAGTGGAATATCTGAATGAGTACCGGATTCGGCAGGCAGTGCGGCTTTTGAAGGACAGCTCGCTTCCGGTTACGGAGGTCTGCCTGGACTGCGGATATAATAACATGGGAAATTTTCTCCGGGAATTCCGCAGATACACAGGTACTACGCCGCTGCAGTACCGAAAACGCAGCCAGACTCCTGAGCATATAAATGTATAGTGCTGTTCTGCTTTCCTCCTCAAATTGCATTTATGAAACGCCCAGTTTTAAAATGTCAAAATTTCGTATTTTTTTATCATATTAAGGGAAGTTTTTTCAAATATATGTATGTATAATGTACTCATAACAAAGACGCGAACTACACTTTTTTACAGGAGGATATACATATGGAAAGAAAATGGTGGCAGGATAAGGTTGCCTATCAGATTTACCCGAAGAGCTTTTACGATACAAACGGTGACGGAATCGGCGATCTGCCGGGAATTATAGAGAAGTTGGATTACCTGAAGGATCTTGGCGTAGATATCATCTGGCTTTCCCCGTGCTATCGCTCTCCGCTGGCAGACCAGGGCTACGATATTTCCGATTATTATGACATTGACCCCCGCTTTGGCACCATGGAAGATATGGACCGCCTGATTGCAGAAGCTAAGAAGCGCGGCATGTACATTCTGATGGATCTGGTTGTAAACCACTGCTCCGACGAACACGAATGGTTCAAAAAAGCCTGCCAGGATCCAGATGGAAAATACGGAAACTTCTTTTATTTAAGGGACAAAAAAGAAGACGAGCTTCCAACCAACTGGCGCTCTTATTTCGGCGGCCCTGTGTGGGAGGATCTTCCGGGAACCAACAAGCAGTATCTTCATGTTTTCCACAAGAAACAGCCAGACCTGAACTGGGAAAATCCGGAACTTCGTGAAGAGGTTTACAAGAACATCAACTGGTGGCTGGACAAGGGCCTGGGCGGTTTCCGAATTGATGCGATCATTAATATTAAGAAAGCTCTTCCCATGCATAATTACGAGCCAGACCGCGAGGACGGACTTTGCTATATTGGAAAAATGCTGGAAGAAGCGACTGGAATCGGGGAATTCCTTGGAGAAATGCGGGACCGCACCTTTAAGCCACACGATGCTTTTTCCGTAGGCGAAGTTTTCAACGCAAAGGACGAGGAGCTTCCGGATTTCATTGGGGATAATGGATATTTCTCTTCCATGTTTGATTTCAATGAAACGATTTTCGGCGGATCGGAAAAGGGCTGGTATGACTGTAAGGAAATTACACCGGACGATTACAAGCGCTGCTGTTTTGAGACACAGGCAAAAATGGGGAATTTCGGATTTGTTTCCAATATTATTGAAAATCATGACGAGCCTCGTGGTGTGAGCCACTATATTCCAGAGGGAGACTGCTGCAATACCAGCAAAAAGATGCTGGCAGCATTGAATTTTATGCTCCGCGGACTGCCGTTTATTTATCAAGGCCAGGAGCTTGGCATGGAAAATGTGCCGTTTAAATCCATTGATGAGGTGGATGATATTTCTACTTTGGATGAGTATAAGGTTGCACTGGATGCGGGACTTGCTCCTGATGCAGCATTGAAGGCAGTTGCACGCCGCAGCAGGGATAATGCGCGGACACCGATGCAGTGGTCAGATGGGAAAAACGCTGGATTTACCACTGGCACTCCATGGCTTCGGGTGAATCCCAACTATACTGCCATTAACGTGGAAAAAGAAGCGCAGGATCCGGACTCTGTACTGAATTTCTATAAGAAACTGATTGCACTTCGCAAGGATCCGGAATATAAGGAGACAGTTGTGTACGGTGCTTTGGAGCCATTTATGGAGGAGCGCCACAATCTGATGGCTTACTACCGTAAGTGGGATAAGACGCTTCTGGTAGTTGGAAATTATCAGTGGGATGAGCAGGAAATTGAGCTTCCAGGCGCATGCAAAAAAGTGCTGATCAATAATTATCCAGATGTAGTTATAGATGGAAATAAGATTAAGCTGCATGGATATCAGGTGCTGGTTCTGGAATTGGCAGCATAATAAAAAGGACTGCCCTCGCCGAATCGATTTTTCTTTCTCAGGTAAATCGACTCTGCGGGGCAGTTTTTGATTATTTGGAAAATTCGGGCAAAGGGGTTATTCCTTTTGGGAAGTATTTCTTTCCTGCTCCATCTCCCACTCTTCTTTGCGTATCTGCGCTACAATCCCTCGAACTCCGACCACAACAGCAAGACTAACGGCAAAAATAATCACTGTATAAATTTTTTCACCGAAATTAAAATCTTTTATGTAAGACAGACCACCGCTGACCACAAAATTGACTGACATAATTACCAGAAACGTCACGGCACCGATGATCCGTTCCAGCATTACATTTGATGTGCGGAATTTCCTTGCCGGCAATTTTTTATCCAGATAACTCACGCAGAAGATCAGTACCAACGCCAGGAGCCAACAGGTAATGCTGATATAATGAATCAGTGGAAGTCCGCTGATTTTTCTAACAATAAAGGGAAAATCTACCAGGACAAATATTGTCAGGTTAAGGATATACAGCACCACCTGCAGTCCCATAAGCTGTCCAGTGCTAACAGAGTCCATGAGCATTTTCTCCGTCTCTTTCTGGTACTGCTCCGGCTCTAAATGCTTCCCTGCCAGAAGCTCGCTGACAGAAATGTCCAGTTCTTTGCAGAGGGGCTCCATAAGGCTCACATCTGGAAAGGAGCGGCCCGTCTCCCACTTGGAAACGGCGCGGTCCGTTACATTTAATTTTTCACCCAGCTGCTTTTGGGTTAGTTTTTTCTCTTTGCGGCATGCGGCGATGAATGTGCCTATTTCATTTTTTGTTATGTCGGTCATGATGTGCCTCCTTGTGATGGTTCTTTCTTCTAGTACATCGTTTCGTAAATAACTATACCAATCGCGTAGGATGTGGATTCGAGTGTGCAGGTATAAAAACGCAGGCGTAGCGGGCTGCGCTGAGGCTTTTATACCTGGGCAATCGGATTCACAGGCAAGTGAGTGGTATAGTTATTTCGAAAACGATGTACTAGTAAGAACCTTGCCGCGATCAAGACAGCCGTAGGAATCTGGCTGATTTGTTATCTTGATTATGCCATAAATCAGGGAATTCGTCACCCTACCGATGGTTGATTGCGGTAAAATTGCGGAATTTTTTATCTTACAAACAATTTATTGACAAATTTTCCCATTATTACTATAATGACAAAAGAACAGGGGAGCTTGTAAACAGGCTGAGAGGAAATTATGAATTTCGACCCTTTACCTGATGCGGATAATGCCGCCGTAGGAAGTCATAATGATTTTTTTCGGAGACACCAGAACGCGGGTGTCTCTTTTTTATTTTGAAAGTCCTGGACGGCAACCATGAGTGAGCCATGCCTGCATGAGCGAATTCATGGATATCGGACAGGCTAGACCGTATGAGTAAGTAGGGCAATAGCCCAGATTACGAATACGGGCGGCAACTATGGAAGCGTCGCAGACGCGTAATAGCTGACTTTCAAATGTCTGCGCAGCAGACATTTCCTTATAGAGGCAGCAATGCAGCGTTCGGCTGGGGGCACCACTTTCGGACGCTATATAAAATTAATGCATAAATAACACCAGAGCCTGTCCGGTATTTTGCCAGGCAGGACAAGAGAAAGGATGAGACATTATGAGAACAGCATTAACAATCGCTGGAAGTGACTCCAGCGGAGGCGCCGGTATCCAGGCTGATATCAAGACAATGATCAGCAATGGAGTATATGCTATGAGTGCAATTACCGCACTTACCGCACAGAATACTACCGGTGTAACAGGAATCATGGAGGCAACGCCAGAATTTCTGGCAGAACAGCTGGATAATATTTTCACAGATATTTATCCTGACGCAGTGAAAATTGGAATGGTATCTTCCAGCGCATTGATTGAAACGATTGCGAAGAAGCTTCATCAGTATGATGCCAAAAACATCGTTGTGGATCCAGTTATGGTAGCCACCAGCGGAGCCAAGCTGATCAACGACGAGGCAATTGATGCTCTAAAAAGCCAGCTTCTTCCCATGGCAACGGTCCTCACGCCAAATATTCCGGAAGCTGAAGTTCTTTCCGGAATGAAAATAGAGACAGCCGACGATATGATCAAGGCCGCTGCTGCCATTGGGAAAAAATATCACTGCGCAGTGCTTTGCAAGGGCGGACATCAGCTGAACGATGCGAATGACCTTCTGTGGCGTGACGGCGGTTACAAATGGTTCCAGGGAAAACGGATCAACAATCCCAACACGCATGGAACCGGCTGCACTTTATCCAGTGCCATTGCTTCTAATCTTGCAAAGGGATTTGACCTGGATACTTCTGTGGAACGTGCCAAGAAGTACATTTCCGGTGCTCTGGCTGCCATGCTGGATCTGGGAAAAGGCAGCGGACCTATGAATCATGGATTTGCAATTCAAAATGAATTTACATTAGCCAAGGAGGACAACTAACATGACCGAAAAACGTACCTCCATCTTCGAAAACGGCCTGATCTGGTTCGGCGCAGGCGTTTCCTTGGCAGAAATCCTCACAGGAACTTACTTTGCCCCGCTGGGCTTTCAAAAAGGGCTTCTTGCCATTATTATCGGACATCTTATAGGCTGCACCATGCTTTTCCTTGCAGGCGTGATCGGCGGCAAAACGCGCCGCAGTGCTATGGAAACTGTAAAAATGAGCTTCGGGGAAAAGGGCGGAATCTTCTTTTCCTTCCTGAATGTGCTCCAGCTGGTGGGCTGGACTGCCATTATGATCTATGACGGCGCGCTGGCAGCTGACGGTGTGCTTCATACAGGCAGCTGGGTATGGTGTCTGGTTATTGGCGCACTGATCGTGCTGTGGATCTTCATCGGTATCACCAACCTGGGAAAAATCAACACCATCGCAATGGCGGCTCTGTTTATTCTCACACTGGTGCTTTGCAAGCTGATCTTTTTTGATGGCGGCACAGCACTTGCTATTGGAGAAGAGGCAATGTCCTTTGGCGCTGCTGTAGAGCTGTCTGTAGCAATGCCGCTGTCCTGGCTGCCGCTTATCAGCGACTACACAAGGGAAGCAAAGGAACCTGTGAAGGCTACCGCAGTGAGTGCGATTATTTATGGCCTGGTAAGCTGCTGGATGTACGTGATCGGTATGGGCGCTGCTATTTATACCGGAGAGTCTGATATTGCACAGATCATGGTAAAAGCAGGACTTGGAATCGCAGGACTTCTGATCATTGTATTTTCCACTGTTACCACCACATTCCTGGATGCTTATTCCGCCGGAATTTCTTCTGAATCTGTATTTTCCAGGATCAATGGAAAATATGCGGCCATTGCAGTGACTGTGATTGGAACCATCGGCGCCATTGTTTATCCAATGGACAATATTACAGATTTCCTGTACCTTATTGGTTCCGTGTTTGCACCTATGATTGCCATCCAGATTGCAGATTTCTTCCTGCTCAAACGCGCCGACAGCCTGGGCGAGGCCGTTGACATCACAAATGCTGTGATCTGGGTAATTGGATTCATTCTGTATCGAATTTTAATGAGAATTGATATCCCGGTAGGAAATACACTGCCGGATATGGTGATCACTATTTTGATCTGCATGGCGGCACGAAATGTTTTTAAAGAAAAAAATTCATAAATCAACCAATTCCATGTAGTAATAAACATGAAAGCCCTCAGAGAAAAAACTCCGAGGGCTTTCGTTTTGGCTTATCGAAACGTATCGTATTCACACCGTGTATAGGAACCAGACATGCTTTAATTTTCGTTTTCCTCCAGCGTCACTTCCACAACTGTATCCCGGGGATCTGGGAGGGGGTAGCTGTCGCAGGTGTCTGCGTTAAGGAAGAAAAACTGGTTCTGGGAGTATTCTTTCAGATTCCAGTAGTTTGTCAGGCGAACTTCGGAATTATCGCTGATGCGGCGGAGTCTTTTGATCTTGCCGTGGATTCCGGTGAGGGGAATGGCTCCGGCCTGGGCTTCCATAACGTGGGCGTAGATCTTGCTGCCATTGCGGGTGTAGCGGCCCCATTCCGGCTTGTCAATTCCGGCGTAGCCGCAGCCGTAAATACTCTTGGAGTTCTCGTCCATCCACTCGCCCACTTCTTCCAGAATCTTCACGGATTCCTTTGGAATACGGCCTTTGGCATCCGGGCCTACGTTCAGAAGAAGGTTGCCGCCTTTGCTGACGCACTCAACCAGCATATGAATGACCATCTCCGCTGATTTATAATGGTGATCGCTGGATGCATAGCCCCAGTTGTTGTTCAGGGTCAGGCACGCTTCCCACGGCACCGGATCACCTAACTCATTGCGGATTCCTGCCGGAGGGATCATCTGCTCCGGAGAGGCGAAATCTCCGGAATATTCCGTTGGGTTGGCTGTAAGAATAGAACCGGAATCCTCTGCACTTCCTTCCAGACGATTATCAATGATCAGCCACGGCTGAATGGAACGAACCATGGAAATCAGCTCCTGTGCTTTCCATTTGTCGCACTTCATATCGCCGTAGGAGAAGTCAAACCACATCAAGTCCAGCTTGCCATAGTTGGTAAGAAGCTCTTTGATCTGACCAAACATAAAATCCAGATAGCGGTCAAAATCCCGGTTCTCATTGGAGCATTCCGGGTGGTTTCGCATTGGGTGATGCATGTCGCCATAGTGCGGGAAATCCGGGTGACGCCAGTCGATAATGGAAAAATACAGGCCTACCTTGATTCCTTCTGCACGGAAAGCTTCCAGGAATTCTTTTACCAAGTCTTTGTGGCAGGCTGCGTTCATGGAATTGTAGTCGGTCAGCTTGGTGTCAAACAGGCAGAAACCGTCATGATGCTTGGCAGTAAGTACGGCGTACTTCATGCCGGCTTTCTTTGCCAAACGAGCCCATTCTCTTGGATTGTAATTTTCTGCTGTAAATTCTTCTGTCAGTGGGCAGTACTCCTCATGGGGAATCTGCTCCACACTTCTTACCCACTCACCACGGGCTGGAATTGCATACAGCCCCCAGTGGATAAACATGCCGAAACGGGCATCACGGTACCACTGGGTACGTTTGGTTCTTTCTTCGATTACTTTATTCATTTCTTCGTCCTTTCCTATCAAAAATATCTCAACCAATCAAATAAATACTCAGTTCAGAATTTTATCATGAAGCAAAATACTTCTCCAATTCCCTCTTCATATCTGCGGGAATTTCCCGCTCAAATGAAAGCTCTGGCTCATTTGCCACCCATGCGGCAGCTGTGCAAAGGGTTTTCGCCCCTTCCGCCAGCGCACGGGGAGAAATATATTCTACGGTATCGTGTCTCGTATGCATGCCGAAACCATCGCGGTTCAAGGTAAGAGCTGGAACAGCTTTCCATGCAAAAGTGTTGGAGTCGCTGGCCCAGACCTGGTTTTTGATGGTAACGCCAAGCTGATTTTCCTCCATAAGCGCTTTTAACGCTGCGCACACCGTAGGATCCGCAGTCACTCCCAGCACATTTCCTCCAAGAAGCTGTCCTGCCAGATCTACATTCAGATTAAATACATGTTTTCCCATTTCGTTTTCATGGGATTTCACATAGTTCTGGCTTCCGATCAGGCCTTTTTCCTCGGAACCGAACCAGATGAACTCCATGGTTCTGGCTGGTCTGTGCTCTGCGAAATAAAGAAAAGCTTCCATCGCCATAGCACCGCCGGACATGTTGTCATAGGCTCCAGGACCTTCCGGCACAGAATCATAATGAGCCGTCACTGTGACGATTTCCTCTGGAAATTCAGTTCCCAGAATGCGGACTGCCACATTGGCAGAGTTCCGGGAAATTTCGCTCTGCTGAATATTCAGCCTGCACATGGAAGCTTCTTTTTCTACAATTTCCACGGCATCCAGATAATGAATAGCTGCCCCCGGAAGGTCACATGCCTTGCGGCGGTACTGTATAGGCGTTCTGTCCTCGCCCTGATCAAGCGGTGTACCGCAAACCGTCACAAATCCCACAGCCCCAGCATCCTTAATCTTGTTGATCATATCCTCCCGTACAGGGTCGCACACCAGCACAACAGCGCCCTTCGCCTTAGAAAGACTGATGTCATCTCCTTTTCCTACGAAAAGAAATGGGGCAGTGATGCCTTCTGCCGGGGTGCATGCACCGTTCAAATATGCACGCACCCGATAAGATTTCTCATAAGGTTGGCAGATGGTCAATTCAGCTCTTTTCTCCTGGAAATCCGGGCACTGGAAAAGCTCCATGCGGGGAGTCTGGATATAGGTTTCTTTTCCTGGCTGAGCTGCGATCTTTTCCGCTTCCTTCAGGATGTATTCTGCTGCCTTGTGTTCCCCTTTTGTCCCGGACTCACGGACATAGGCGGTATCCGCAACAAATTGATAGGCTCTTGTTCCATCCGGGTGAATTTCTGTGTAATGATTCATAATATATACTCCACTAAAAACAGTTCTCAGTTCCAAACACAGTTTAATATTATGTATTGTTCTTTATAGTTGCCGTTTGTCTCATATGCCAAAATCATGCTTCGCATAATTTCTCACCACAATTCACCAAACATTATCCATGAAAAATCATTTTTCAAAGGCTTACATCTCCGGCACTTCTTCCATAATACGAATCAGCATATCGCCGGTTCCTACATTATAGCCGCTGGTTGCATAAATTCCCACAGATTCTCCGTTTGTTACCAGAATCAGCGGAAGCTTATCCGGGTCCACATACATTCTTCTGCCCAGAAGCTCAATATTTTCTTCGAAAGAATCGTAGTAAACGGAAATCTTCGGGAAAGTCTTCAGAACCTTTGCAAGAAGCGGGTCGCCCTTAGCTTCCCCAGTACGGATCATAAAAGAAATGCAGGTTTCAAACTGGTGGAATTTTTCTGCATGTTCCAGCATTTCGTTCAAAATATGCTCGGTAGGCTCACGGCTCTCTTCCAGCCACATAAGGATTTTCTTGCCACCCCGGGTAAGGTCTGCGCAGGTCACAATTCCGCCATCTGCATCTTTTACCTCAAACTCTGGCAGGGAAATACGCTCCAGCATATCCCCCAGCTGTGCTTCCCGAAGGCGCAGAGTTTCGTAATGTTTCTCTTCGTCCTTCACAATGATTGTCTTTTCCCAGGAGAACTGGTTTCCGTTTGGCAGGCGGTTGGTGGTGATGATCCGGTATGTGCCTGGAATCAACGCCAGTTCCAAAGTATCTCCTTCCCAGGCTCTGTTTGTAAGATCCAGGGAAGCATATTCGTTTCCAACAAGACGTCCAATGGTCCAGTTCTGGTAATAATTCCACTGGGTACCCTCTTCCTTTTTCAGGTAAAGAGCTGCGCTCCATTTCTCCTGTTTCAGAACAGATACAAACTGGCATTTATCCCAGTACTCCATTACATGGCTTCCAGGATTTAATCTGGCCGGGATTCCAAGAGTACGGGCAATTGCTACGAAAAGCACTTTCTGGGAGCGCTCTGTTCCGATGCCGGATATCAGACATTCGTATGGAGTCTCCATTACAGTCTCACGCTCGTTATATGGGTAAGCAGTAATGAGCTCTCTGATATAGTTCCAGATTTCTGCCGGGTTCTCACGGAAAGCGGCTTTCTGTTCTTCTGTAAAGAATGAGAGAATACCTTTTCTGTATGGGCGAAGAAGCTCGTATTCTACACGGGGATTCAAAACATAGTTGATATATAAATCGTACTCATCTGCTTCTCTATACTGCTGTGCATATATTTTGCCATATGCAAGATGCTCTTCCAATACGCTGCACACGCAGTCCGTGTGATCCTTCTCAGACAAAACATCTGCCATTGCCTGGCGAAGCTCTTTCTCATCTTCTCCTGCAAGAAATGCCGTCAGTTCTGGATTCACCCAGTTCTCTTTCTTCTCGCGGCGAAGCTGATTCGCCTCATTCAGGCGGCGGGTTCCGATTGCTTTCTGCTCTGGAGTGGGCATATCCGGGTTCACAGGAGTGTCTACAGGTGCGATCACATCTACAGCTTTCCAGTCCTCTGCTACCACAGCCTCTCCTGTAAGAATCAGCTTCACATTCACCTGCTCTCTGGTATCCACATCTGCCTGGGCAAATCCTTCCATGTCCGGGCGGAACGCGGCAACACGCACGCTTCCAAGTCCGGTAACCAGAGAAACGGTTCCATTTTCATCGGTCTTCGCCTTGGCAATTGGATAATATTCTCCCATGTTCAGAACCTGGAACTGCACCTGGGCCTCTTTCACCGGAGCACCTGCGCGGTCTGCAACCTTCACAGTGACCTTCTTTACCTTGGCATAACGTGCAGTCTGGTTCAGCATAACAGCTGCACCCTCTTTGCCGATCACATCCTCTCCCTCTGCTGGGAAAAGATCAAACAATCGGGAATGGACCATCATTGCTCTGGAGGAAGCATTGGTAAACCAACCTTTGTTCAGAATCATAAGGGGCTCGCACGCTCCTGTGAAATACCACTTTCCATCGCACCACAGCTCTACCCATGCATGGTTGTCATCACAGTGTGACCATCTTGGCACATACACCTGACGTGCCGGGATTCCCACGCTTCGAAGTGCATTTACCAGAAAAACAGACTCCTCGCCGCAGCGTCCATAGCCTCTTCTGTACACCGTAAGAGCCGGAAGGGTTCTGTCATCTCCGCTGTGATAAGTAGCTTCCTCGGCGCACCAGTAATTTACTTCAATTGCCGCATCTTTCGCATTTTTTCCTTCAATACGATCCTTTAACTCATTCCAGAAAAACGTTCTGCAGGGAAGTACTTCTTCCTCATTCACTCTATGATCCAGAATATAGTTCAAAAACATTTCCTCTGGAAGCGCATGCACTCGTTCCAGATGATTATAAAGAAACAACCCATGACCTGCAAAATCCTTAATATCCTCGAAAGAATAATTCACCAGATCACTATACGGCGCTGTCACATACAAATACTTCATAGCCAGCGCCAGGTCCCTGTCACAGGCATCCAGTTTCCCGCAGATGTTCTTCAGCGGCTCTCTGTCCGCTCCAAGCTTTTCTGTTAATTTCAAAAATTCTTCTTCAATTTTCTTCTCACTGTTCTGAAGAAACATATATTCATCCTCCTCATCGAAAGAAGTTTATTATAGAAAAAACGCCCTTTCACGAAAAAACTGTTCTTTTTTGTGAAAGAGCGTGTAGCGTGACGGAGACAGCCAGCTGCACCCGTCCGCTGCTCCATCACAAAGTAGCTAATACATTCCGGGCTCTTCTTACTTCTGCCTCGCTGGTCCTGAAAATCTCAAACTCGCTTAAAGACGGCAAGCCCATGCTCACTCCGTCCTTGCGGTACTGCATCTCACTTTCCAGCACAATTTTGCCCGTCATATGATAATCTGTGATTCCGGTCTTCTCATAGATAGAAGAAATGGCATCTGCATTTACCCCGGCGCCAGCCATAATATGAATACGGCCTGCGCTTGCCTTCACCAGGTCAGCAAGAAGCTGGGAGCCATCCACGCAGTTATTCTTCTGTCCTGATGTAAGAATGGTGTGAAAACCAAGGGAAATGGCCTGCTCAAGAGCCTCCATAGGATCCCTGCACACATCAAATGCACGATGCAGGGTCACGGACATTCCCTTCGCTTCCTCCATCAGCTGTGCAAGATGCTCCACATCCAGAGAGCCATCCGGCCGCAGCATACCGATCACCACGCCCTGCGCTCCCAGCTCACGGAATCTTCTCACTTCTGAACGAATAATATCAAATTCATAATCTGTATAACAAAAATCACCGAATCTTGGGCGGATCAGAGCATGGATCTTAATGTCACTGTGCTCTCTGATCTCACGGAAAAGGCTCTCAGAAGGGGTTGTCCCTCCGATCACCACATTCCCGCAAAGCTCAATCCGGTCCGCTCCGCCTTTTTCAGCGGCAAGTACAGATTCCACAGAATCTGCGCATACCTCCAAAATAAACTTTTCCATATCCTCTTTTTCCTTTCACGTTCCTGTTCACTGCCTTCGCAGCAACGCGCTTCGCAAAATTCTATCATTCATGGACAGAAACTTATTTACGCAATCCTTTCTCAGTACAGCGCAACGCCAAGAGAATCCAGCATGTCCTGAACGGAACCATCTGGAAACTCATCCGTGATAATTCCATCCAGCGCATCCAGCTGTGTAAATTTGTAAGATTCATTAAAATAAAATTTCTCCCGCTCCATCACAGCGTACTTATGTCTGCTGCTCTCAATGGCAGCTTTCTTAGTCAGGCCGTCCTCCACGCCCAAAGTGGTAACGGTGTGATCCATCATATCAATTCCGCAGCTTCCCATAAAGGCCCGGTCAAAGCTGTACTGCCGGATCACCTGGATTGCTGCGGAGCCAAGGAACCCGTTTACTGTGGGATACATGATTCCCCCGGTTCCAATGGCTGTGATCTTGGGATTTTGCGCAAGCAGCTGTAGAATATCGATCATGTTGCTTACTACGGTAAGCTGCATGTTGGATTTCGCGATCAGCTTGGCAAGTTCAATATTGGTTGTGGAAATATCCAGAAAGATTGCCTCTCTTTCCCGGATCAGTTTCATGGCCTTGGCCGCAATCACCATTTTCTTTTCCACATGATAATTTCTTCTGTCGATAACATCTCTTTCCAGCGGGTAATCCTGGGAAAGAATCGCACCACCGTAAGTTCTTTTTAATTTGCCGGCATTTTCAAGAGTTTTCAGATCTTTACGGATGCAGTCCTCTGTCACCTGAAACATTTCGCTCAGTTCCCGGACGCGGACTTTCCCCTGTTCCCGAAGGACTTTCTCGATGGCTTGCTGCCTTTCTTCAATGAACATCCTTCTTCCTCCTGTTTCCCGTTACATTTCTGTTATCTGCCAGCGGCTTACCAGAAAGCTTCTAAATAATATTGCCCACAGACAACACATCCTTCTTTAGAAAACCTGCTGGTCATTGCTGTACAGAGTGCTTATCTACTGCACCTGGCTGCAGGCAACAAAATGTCCCGGTTTTACCTCAACAAGCTTCGGCTGGCTCTTATGACAGCTGTCCTTGCAAACCGGACAGCGGCTGCAGAACTTACACTCATCTCCAAGTCCGATGGGGTTCGGAAGAGTACCCTCCAGCATGATTCTCTGACGGTTCTTCTCAATATCCGGATCCGGAATCGGGATGGCGGAAAGAAGAGCCTTGGTGTACGGGTGCATGGGGTTCTCGAAAAGCTCCTCGCTCTCAGCAAGCTCAACCAGTGATCCTAAGTACATAACACCGATACGGTCACTGATGTGCTTAACCATAGAAAGGTCATGGGCAATAAACAGATAAGTCAGTCCTCGTTCTCTCTGAAGCTGCTCCAGAAGGTTGATAACCTGAGCCTGAATGGAAACGTCCAATGCGGAGATTGGCTCATCACAAACGATAAAATCCGGATCCACTGCAAGTGCACGGGCGATACCAACTCGCTGGCGCTGTCCGCCGGAGAACTCATGAGGGAAACGGTCTGCATGCTCTGCCTGCAGTCCAACTGTCTCAAGAAGCTCCAGGACCTTGTCGTTACGCTCTTTCTTATTCGCTGCAAGGCCGTGGGCATCAATTCCCTCTGCTACAATATCCAGAATCTTTCTTCTTGGGTTCAGGGATGCATATGGATCCTGGAAAATCATCTGCATTCTTCTGCAAAGCTCATGTCTCTGCTTCTTATCCAAATTCTTGTCAATCTTTAGTCCGTCGAAGGTTACGCTTCCTTCGGTAGGCTCATAAAGATGGATCACAGTTCTTCCAAATGTGGATTTACCGCATCCGGACTCTCCAACCAGACCAAGAGTCTCGCCCTTGTAAATCTGAAGGGAAACGTCATCCACTGCTTTCAGGATCTTTTTGTTTCCAACATCAAAATATTTCTTCAGGTTCTTTACGTCAAGAAGTACCTGCTTGTCATCATTTTTCATCAGCTTTTACCTCCTGTGCCATCTCATCCAGCATCCAGCATGCTGACTTGTGATTCTTGCCGCATTCGGTATAATCCGGCATAAATTTCTGGCAAACGATCATCGTCTCCTGACATCTTGCAGCAAAAGGACATCCCACCGGCGGATCCATCAGATCTGGAGGAGTACCTGGAATGGCCTGAAGCTCGCCGCCTTTTTCGTGTGCTTTCGGAATGGAACGGAGAAGTCCCTTGGTGTACTCGTGACATGGGTTGTGGAAAATATCCGCCACATCACCAGTCTCAACCAGCTTGCCGCCGTACATAACTGCTACACGGTCTGCAATGTTTGCCACAACGCCAAGGTTGTGGGTAATGATAATAATAGAGGTCTTGATTTTCTTCTGAAGGTCGCGCATCAGATCCAGGATCTGTGCCTGGATGGTTACGTCAAGTGCTGTGGTAGGCTCATCCGCGATCAGCACCTTGGGATCGCACGCAAGGGCAATGGCGATCACAACACGCTGTCTCATACCGCCAGATAACTGATGAGGATATTGGTCATAACGTGCCTCCGGATTGGAGATTCCAACCAGGGAAAGAAGCTCAATGGCTCTTGCCTTGCGGTCTGCCTTGCTCATCTCCTTGCAGTGCTCCTTGAGCATTTCCTCGATCTGTTTTCCAACCTTCATGGTAGGGTTCAGGGAGGTCATTGGATCCTGGAAGATCATGGCGATCTCGCTTCCTCTGACCTGCTGCATCTGACGCTCTGTGTATTTGGTCAGGTCATTTCCCTGGAACATAACAGTTCCGTCTACTACTTTTCCATTCTTGGGAAGAATTCCCATAACGCCCTTCATGGTAATGGATTTTCCGGAACCGGACTCTCCAACTACCGCAAGGGTCTCCTGCTCATTCAGGTAAAAATCCACGCCGCGCACAGCCTGTACAACACCTTTGTGCGTCTTGATGTGGATGGTAAGATTCTTCACTTCTAATATTTTTCCCATAGCTGTACCTACTTTCTCATCTGCGGATCAAGGGCATCACGAAGTCCGTCGCCCAGAATACTGAAGCATACCATAATCAGTACGATAACGATAGCCGGGAAAACTAGTACGTGCGGATACATACGCAGTACCTGATAGCCGCCGTTGATCAATACACCAAGGGAAGCCTGCGGCTCTGCCAGACCGATACCGATAAAGCTTAAGAATGCCTCTGTGAAAATAGCACTTGGGATTGTGAACATAACGTTGATTACGATAACGCTGACTGTGTTCGGGATCAGATCCTTCATAATAATATTGAACTTGCTGGTTCCAAGAACCTGGGAAGCAAGAACGAATTCCTGGTTTTTCAGCTTCAGGATCTCAGCACGGACAAGTCTTGCCATGTTTACCCATCCGGTAATGGAAAGGGCTGCGATAATAGTTCCTACACCTGCCGGGAACGCCATCAGGAAAAGGATTACGATAATAAGGCTTGGGATACCTACCAGTACCTCGATGATACGCTGCATCACAGCATCCACCTTGCCGCCGAAAAGAGCGGAAACAGCACCGTAAAGGACTCCGACTACAAGGTCAAGAATTGCAGCTACAAGTGCGATCATAAGGGAAATTCTGGTTCCCATCCAGGTACGTACCCAAAGGTCACGTCCAAACTGGTCAGCACCGAAAATATGTGCTGCGCTCGGAAGACCGTATACATTGTTATAATCTGTATCTCTAAATGAATATTTACTGAAAATCGGTGCAAAAATGGCAAGCAGGATAATTGCTACCAGAATAAATAATGCTACAACTGCTGCCTTATTCTTTTTCAGACGGATCCATGCATCTGCCAGCATAGTGGAAGCCGGAGCTGCGATATGCTCTTTCTCAGAGGCTTCTACCTTTGCTTTCTGATACATGCTGCGGTCAATTTTTGATTTGTCCACAATCAGCTCTCCTTTCCTTTAGCAAGACGAATTCTCGGGTCAATAAGAGAATAAGCCAAATCAACAAGCAATACGATCAGCATATAAAATGCTGCATAGAAAATAGTAATACCCATGATTACCGGATAGTCATTGGCTTTGATACAATCTACGAAAAGACTTCCGATTCCGGGGATACTGAAGATATTCTCAACAGCGAGGGATCCTGTCATAAGGTTTACCACAATAGGTCCTAAAATCGTGACAACCGGAAGAATGGAGTTACGTACAGCATGACGCATCAGCACCTTCATCTGGCTGAGACCTTTCGCTCTGGCTGTTATGATATAATCCTGATCCAGTACATCCAGCATTTCTGTACGCATAAAGCGGGCAACCATGGCTGTTGCACTAAATGAAAGCGCAATGGACGGCAATACGGAACAGTTCCAGCCGGTCCAGAATCCAACCGGGAGAACGCCCCATTTCAGACCAATGTAATACTGGAGAAGGGCTGCAGCGACGAAGTTCGGCACCGAGACGCCCAGCACGGCCAATATCATGGTAAAATAATCAATTCCGCTATTGTGCTTCCAGGCAGCCAGGATTCCTAAGATCAATCCGATTGCAAGTCCGATCAGTACTGCCTGGATACCAATCAAAGCAGATGGTCCAAGACGTCCTGTGATAACTTTGGAAACATCCTGGTTTACATAGGTAAAGGAAGTACCTAAATCTCCCTTGAGCATGTTCTTAATATATTTCACATACTGCATGGGAAGAGAATCATTTAATCCGTACATTTCCAGCACACGTTCCTGCTGCTGGGGCGTCATAATGCTAAAACGCTCCGCATCAAAAGGTGTACCCGGAAGATTTTTCATCATGAAAAAGGTACAGGTCACGATTACCCATAAGGTAACCAGGATGTACCCTAATCGCTTTAATACATATTTCAGCATGACATCACCTTTTCTTTCTGTAAAAACAGACCGTATACCGGCTGAAGCAGCCACTTCTGTATACGGTCCGTTACTTATTCCTTAAGAAATTTTGCTTGCATTTTCACTGATTCTCGCGCCTTGCCTGAAAATCAGGTCTTAAACGAATAATCACTCAGCGGAAATTATTCGAAGGAAGCATATTTGAATTCAATCGGAACACCGATCGGATGGCTGATCAGGTTCTTGACATTGGATTTTGTCAGAACTGCAGAACCTCTGTGGTATACCGGAGCAACAACTGCATCTTCCTCAACAAGCTTCTTCTCAGCTTTGAGCATGTCATCGAGACGAACTGCATCATCTGTCTGAGTCTTAGCATCGGAGATCAGTGCGTTGTAGTCATCATCATTGTAGTTTCCACGGTATGGAGTTCCGTTTGTCCACAGGTCAAGGTATGTCATAGCGTCATCATAGTCAGCACCCCATGCAGTTACAGCAAACTGATAGTTGTTGGCATCCATCAGTTCTCCACGTCCCTGTACAGTCTTGGTGTCGATTACTACGTTCAGTCCAAGAGTTGTAACAAGCTCACTCTGAATAAATGTTGCAACGGATTTGGATACAGAGTCATCAGCTACAAGAAGAGTTACCTCAGACGGGGCACCGCCAAGCTCCTCAACAGCTTTGTCATAGTACTCTTTTGCCTGCTCCGGATCATATGGGGAAACGTCTCCGTTCAGTTCACGGAAGGTCTTCTCTCCATCACCGCTCATGCCGTCTGCTACAAGGCCAAATCCAGGTGCAGAACCATCTGCAAGGATGTTGTCTGTAAGAGCGCTTCTGTTCATAGCAAGAGAAATAGCTTTTCTCATGTTTACATTGCTCATTACGTCGTCTGTAAGGTTGAACTGTACATAGCTTGTACGGAAGTCGATCTCCTGGCTGAATTCCGGATCATCCTTGTATGCTACTACGTTAGCAGAATCAAGCTTAACCTGGGAAAGCTCACCAGCCTGGTATGCACTTAAAGCTGCAGCTGCATCTTTGATTACACGAACCTGTGCATCTTCGATTGCTACGTTGTCTTTATCCCAGTAGTTGTCGTTCTTCTCAAAAGTAACACCTACAGCCGGGTCATAGGATGTGATTACGTATGGTCCGCAGTAGAGCATGCTGTCTGGAGACAGAGCGAAGTTTGCGCCCTGCTCTTCGCAGAATGCTTCGTTAACCGGGAAGAACATATCCATTGTGGTAAGGTTCAGGAAATATGGTGTCGGACTCTTCAGCTGTACTTCCAGTGTCTGGTCATCAACCGCCTTAACGCCTACTTCTGAAGCGTCAACAGTTCCCTCGTTGTACTCCTGGCCGTTTACGATGTAGTCTGTCATAATGAAGCTGTAGCCGTTAGTTGCGTCAGCGCTCATCTGTTTCAGCCATGCATAAACGAAGTCAGCTGCTGTTACAGGCTCACCATTGCTCCACTGGATTCCGTCTCTTAAGTGGAAGGTGTATGTAAGCTTGTCATCTGTTACCTCGTAGGTATCGCAAAGAGCCGGCTGCGGCTGGTTGTTCTCGTCCATACGGAACAGACCTTCTTCTGCCTGGTTCAGTACCATAAATGCATTCTCCTCGGATGCAGCCCACGGTACCAGAGTCTTAACCTCGAAATCAGTAGCAACGCTGAGAGTCTCTCCTTCTGCGAATACTGCTGACGCACCTGTTACGGTCATGGTGAGTGCCATGCCAAGTGCTACTGCTGCTTTCATCATTTTCATATTTTTTCTCCTTTCTTATCCGTCCTTTTTGCAGGTACGGTAGTAAGCCTTTGCCGTTCAGAGTCTGTATGGAGCTTTATAGTAAAAAAACATTTTCTATTCCTGCAACATAGTCACGATGTAGTTTCATGCGCCTTTGCATAAATAAAAAATGTTCTCTTTGCTCAACTCTTTTTGGTAATTTTAGTATAGCAAAGTGTTGTAGTATTGTCAATTGTTTTTTATTATTCTTTATTACTTTTTATTGTTTGGAATTGATTTTGTATGAATTACGTATTCTTTTCACACAAAACGGACATGTCGCCTACCGGCGACATTATCATGCCTGCCATGAGGGAATGGCTGCATCCGATTTTTTATGCTACCAGATTTTCCAGTTTCTCGTACACTGCTTTTGCAAATACCTGATGCCCGGCAGCGTTCATATGCTCCTGGTCAGCGGCACAGCAGCTTACATAGGAGGCGGCGCGCATGAATTCTACGTGTTTTTCATCAGCAATGCGCTGGTATACTTTTTCCAGGTCCCTGGATACCAGCACGGAATCCCGGGAAAATTCCTGGTCATATCCTTCCTGCCATACTTTTTCTCCCAGATAGATGGGGGAAATGAGAAGTACCTTCGCTTCCGGAGCGTAGGCTGCGATCTGATCCAGAAGGCGGGCGATGCCTTTGCCGATCACTTCTGCGGAAGCGCCGAAAACCGTTTTGCAGTCGTTGGTGCCAAGCATCAAAACAATTACATCTACGCCGTCATGGGTTTCCAATAAAGTGGGAAGAAGTGCAGTTCCTCTGCGACCGTCACGCAGCGGGTCTTCAAATATGGTGGTTCTGCCGCACAGGCCTTCTTCAATGATCCGGACGGATTCGCCGGATTTATGTTCTGCATTACCAGCTTCCCTTTGGTCAGCCGTATTGTTTCCAGCCTGAATCCCCTGCTTCGCGGTTTCCACATCAAATTTCTCCTGTAAAAGACTTGTCCACCGTTTTCCCCAGGGAAGCCGCTTCCTGCTTTCCCCGTCATATCCCCATGTATTTGAATCGCCAAAGCATAAAATCTGTTTCATCTGTATTATCTCCATATTTCCTATCAATCAACTGTGTTTTCTTGGTTTTATAATATCAGTTTTGGAGGTTTCAGTCTAATACAGATAAATAATACCGGGTTATAGTTTTTTCTTATATCAGTGCAAGATTTCCACATCCTTTTTGCTGATAAACCCATTATCCAGAGAATACCAGGCTTCCAGACAGGTTTCCTCTTCTTCTGAGTTCAGATCCACAATGCTGCGGCTGGTCACTGTTTTTCCAGAGGGGGATTCTTTCTGAGTTTCTTCCATAATATATGCAGTCTCAGATTCCACTTTCAGGGTATCTGGAACTTCCGTCGGTTCATATTCGTCACGCTTCAGGACCTGGTTGGAATCGCTCATCTGGTAAATCACGGTTTTCACAGGCTTGTACATGATGGCAAACTGGACCGTCACCTTGCTGGACTCTTTCTGGCTTTTGCCGTTTTCTGTGACGGTGCTTTCTCCGGAAAGCGTGACTGCCATGGTGCTGCCCTCTGTATCACGGCCTCCGTTGGAATAGCTATTTCCCGTTATTGCGTAGATTTCACTGTTTTCTGTCTGATATACCGGATTCACGTACCAAACTTTCTCCTTCCCATCCGCAGATTCATAAATAGTGCCGCTCAGTTCCTGTTCCTCGCTATCATCCGAAACGTTACTATGAAGATACAGTTCATTGATTGCGTCTGAGCAAAGATTTCCCATATACTGTTCCCCGTTCTCATCTGTTGAAACAGGCATGAGCATATATTGCCCATCCATATTGCCGAAGGAAATTTTCCACTCAGAGGGGGAATCTGCCTCTCCTTTTTCCACATCTGCGAACAATTTTCCCTCATATTTACTGTCATTTCCTAATGTAATACTGCCATCGTTCACAAGGGATGAGGCGTGATCGTTCAGGTAGCTTTCCATATCATAAAGATCCAGATATTCTGTAGTGATAAAAGCGACAATCATCCGATCACCACTTCCCTCTTTCCCGGCGTAGGGAACTGCCAAAGTGCAGCCGCCCATAGTACCAGCAATAAGGATTGCAAAAGCCGCTGTCAGATATTTCGCAAACGGGCATTTCGCTTTTCCGGATTTTTCCAGACCAGATTTCGGTTTCTCTTCTCTCGGCAAGCCAGATTTTATTTTCTCATATCTCCTATTCTTCATTTTCCTCGTCCTCCAGATTTCCGTCAAACTTCAGAATATCGCCAACATCGCATTGCAGGAAGTAACAGATTCGGTTGATCGTGTGGAATCGCACGCCCTTTGCCTTGCCGCTTCGCAGAACGGAAAGATTGGCCTCCGTGATATTCACCAGGCTGCACAATTCCTTGGATGTCATTCCCCGCCTTTTCAAAACCTCTTCCAGGCATACTTTAATTGCCATATGCATTTTCCTTTCAAATAAACAAATCATTGTCCGCCTTCAGCCGCTGCATTTCCCGGATGTATCTGGCAAACAGCAGCACTGCAAGCACAAAGGCCAGAGAAAATACGGGAACCGTGACCACATAATCCATCTGGTAAAGCTGCCTCTGGAAAAACAGCTGCAGCAGATTGAATCCAGCGTCCAGTCCGATGGTGACGATCAGGGTCCACATACAGAATCTGGCTAATTTGTCTGCGGTTTTCACGCTCTCTTCCCGATACAGATCTTCTCTCATAGCAGTAAGGAGCCTTCTTGCCAGGAAAACGATTATAATATTCAGCACGTAAGGCAAAATGCGAATTACAAAACGAAGGAACAAAAACAAATAGGTTGTGTTCAAATCGGAATAGGCGAAAAATCCATCACTTAGAGTGATACCTGTATTTCCTTTCTGAACCGTTTCCAGATTCAGCAGCAGACTTCCCAGTTCCTGGCCAAAGATCCCATATACCAGCACAATATTCACAGCCCCAAGCAGCAGCCACAGTCCTTCCTGCAGTTTCTTCGCTCCCGCGTTCCGATACTTCAAAAGTGCACGGATCAGAAGATATCCCAGAAGCACAGAATAAAAGGTGCTGCCAAGAGACCATTTTCCCGTCCCTGGTACAGCGAAACCCATAAGGCCCGGATTGATCATATAATACAGGACTACAAAAAGAAGAACGCTGAGCAGGAATAGCGTAAAATCAATTGGCATGGCTTTCTGTTTCTTCTTTAAGATCAGCCAGATTCCAGCTGGAATCAGACTAAGCAGGACGTAAAAAAGAATGGCAGCTGCATTTCCGGCACCTCCAGAAAGTGACAGCGCTCTTAGTCCCTCTCCCAGCTGTTCAAATGGAAATGCCACTATGGTTGAGAAAAAGCCGGATACGCTTCGCTGCAAAATACAGAACAGGACACAGGCAGCTGCTTCTATTGACAGTAAAGTGAGCAGATGTTTTTCTTTCATGATTGTCCTCCTTTAATTATTGTTTTTCGATAATTTATAGTTTTATTATAACTTATAATTATCGTTTGTCAATAATTTATAGGAAATATTGGAAACAATTCTGTGCTGTGAATTTTCTTTGTAATGAATGATTCCCATAGAATTTTATCTATAGGAAAAGCTGCCAGATGCTTTTTAACTTGCATCCGGCAGCTTCTAACGCGAACCTATTTGATTTTTGATAATATCTCCCGGGCTGTCTGAAGAAAAAAATTTTCTACACCTCCCCAACAGGCTTTAAGTGCCTCAGTAAATTACTGTGCCATATTTCCCAGAATGATCCGGATCAGGGTCTTGTCTAACATCAATGTGCGATTCCAGGGATTGATTATGACGCCGTGTATTTCCTCTTCCGACAGTGCAGCTTCCAGCACTTTTCCAATGTCTGTCATGAAGGTAGACATTACGCTTCCGCTGCCTTTCATTTCCTCGTCAAAGCTGGTAAATACTGTCCACCAGCTGTTTCCGTCGGAAGTTTTCACTGCCTGGAGCTTCATCTGGTCTGCTGCCGCGTTTGGTTCTACGGCAATGATCACCTGACCATTTTCCCGCATGCGCCTGCGCACAACAGTCAGTGCATGAGCCAGGAGCTCTTCGGTAGGACTCTGCTGAAGACCTGCGATGGCTTCTTCTATTTTTTCATTTCCTAATAAATCTTCGTCGATTTTGTTATCCATTTTATTTTCCAAGATATTAAATTCCTTTCTTATATTTCTTTTTATATCTTTTTAATCCGGCAGCTTTTCTGCCGCACACACAGCGTTTCAAATCAGCCCACTGATAATGATCTGTTTTGAAACGTTATCATAGAATCACTTTTTCCGAAACACCTTTGTATAGCATATCATGTTTGCAGTATTTACCGCAAGCTAAATTACGGTTCATGACCTGCGTAAAAAACGCTTCGTGATGTATTCAACCTTTTCTTTGCATAATTTCATACCGAAATTTGGTGGTATTCTGTGAATCTTAATCCCAGCTTTGATATCCTTATCAAACTATGATATAATTTTTCATTATACGAAAGATTGCCGCGACAGCTGCGGGCAATTTTACGACGGGAGGAATTCTAAAAAAGGCCGGAATGTCCCTGAAGGATATCCGGGAATACATCCATCTTGCCATGGAGGGAGACAGCACCATTGAAGAACGGCTCCAGCTTTTTTACAGGCAGCGCCAGATTCTTCAGGCTCAGATGGAAGAACTGCAGCATACTATGGATGTGCTGGATTTCAAATGCTGGTATTATGAGACAGCCAGGGATGCGGGAACGGTTCAGGTGCCTCAGTCCATGTCTGTGGAGGAACTTCCCCCTCAGTTTCGCAACTTAAAGAGAGATCTTGCAAAGGTGCCGATTGTTGATTGAGATCGGCGCCTTTCCTGTTACTCCTGCAAATTTTCTTTTCTGTAATTTATTTTCAAATTCCTGTAACCTTCCCCTTACCTCATTTGTATTATAAGTGAAGGTACCTAAAAGGAAATATAAAATGTTGACGTTTCACCGAAACAACAGCAAAAGGAGTTCTCATGAGACAACCAGTACAGCAGCTGATCGAGCGTTACCAGAACAGTCTCTACGCGGCAGCTTTTAACACCTGCCAGAACCAGATGGACGCCGAGGACGTAGTTCAGGAGACATTCGTTCAGTATTACACCAGCAGAAAAGAATTTGAAAGTGAGCAGCACATCCGGGCATGGCTTCTTCGGGTCGTCATTAATAAGGCCAGAAATATAAACCGGACTTTCTGGAAGAAAAACAAATGCTCTCTGGAGGATTACATAGAAACTCTTACTTTTCCTAATTCCCAGTCCAGAGACCTGTTCGAAGAGGTGATGAAGCTTCCAGACAAGTACCGAATTGTCATTCACTTATTTTATTATGAGGATTATTCCGTACGGGAAATTGCCGATATCCTGAAGCTCTCTGAAAGCAATGTAAAGGTCCGGCTTTCCCGGGGAAGGGCTTTGCTACGGGATTCATTAAAGGAGGAATGGGAAAATGACTAATCACGAAAAATATAAAAAAGCATTTTCTGTATTACAGACCTCTGAAAGCTCATTTCGGGAGGTAAAAAATATGGCAAGATTACAGAAAAGAACAAAAATGAAAACAGCAGCAGCCGTTATTGCAGGATGCATTCTTCTTGGTGGAACCGGAACCGCTTATGCGGCTAATGTAGGCGGCATCCAGCGTACCATCCAGCTCTGGATCCACGGCGACCAGACCAACGCCACTCTGAATGTTTCCGATAACGGCACTTATACTATGGAATACTACGATGAAAATGGAGAACTCCAGGAATCCGGCGGCGGTGGAATTGCCTTTGAAGCCGATGGAACACAGCGTTCGCTTACCGCAGAAGAGCTTATGGAAGAAATCGACTCTCCAGACGTAGAATACGAGGAAGACGGCAGTGTCTGGGTTTATTACCACAACCAGAGCATTGACATTACCAATAAATTCAACGACAACAAAGTCTGCTTCGTTAAAATCGCAGACGGGGATAAAACACTGTACCTGACTGTGAAGTATCAGAACGGATTCAGCTATTCCAATGAGAAATATGTGGAACCGGAGGAGTTTAATTAATCCCAATCGAACAATTTTACCCCTCACGTTTTACAAAACAGTTGATATAAAAACAAGCAAAGAAAAATAAGCGATAAAGCAAGCGATAAAACAAGTGATAAAACAAGTGATAAAACAAGTGATAACAGGATGAAAAGTAAATCCAAGGCTTTTCATCCTGTTTTTATTTATAGCTTAGTTTCCCCAATTTTTAAAACAACAGTTCCTGCTGCTCCCCAACCTCGATTCTGGCTGTGATCAGTTCATCTGGCTCTTTGCCTCTTTTATGCTCTGCTTTCAGATACTGCATGCCGCCGCGGAGGCTGGCGGCAATGAGATTTAGAATATAAATATTGTCAAAACGGTTGTAAATGGAATCTCCGCCCAATCCGGTGAGACAGATCAGCTGGGTATTGGTTTTCTTCGCCATATCCATCAGCGGAATCAGCAAATGGGAAGCATTTGTCTGTGCAAAAGGATTATCCATGATCAGAACCTTTCCTTCATTTCTGTCAGCAAAAATGTCTGTATCATCTTTTCGCATATAGTACAGAAGGCTGGACAAAATAACAAACGCAGATAAAAATCCCTCGCCTCCAGAGTTTCTCGCTACTTCTTTCCAGGTTATGGGATATTCTCTCTGAGCTTCGATTTTATAAAGATGGATCTGCACATTTCCAATTCCTACAACCTGATCGTAAAGATTTCTGGTAGTAATGCTGGAGCCGAAAAATTCCTGGGCATTTTCATTTCTCTCGAAAAGCTCCACCCCTTCCATAGTAACCTTATCTATAAAATCCTCCAGACGAAGATGATAAAGTCCTGCATTTTCTTCCCAGTCAGGAATCTGGATCCTTAACATTTTTACAGGCTTTTCCCGAATTGTAATAGTGGAATTATGATCAATCTTTCCAAGATTTCTGTGGATTTCCTGAACATAATCCTCCATAAGCTCTACGATTCTTTCCTTTTCTCTTTCTACTACGGAAATGTCCACTTCAAGCTTTTCCATAAGACTATCGTAAGACTGCACCGTTGTTCTCAACTGGATCAGAACCCGGCCTGCATCTCCGGAGAGTTCCAGCATCTGCTCCAGCGGCTTCCGGTAGAAATCATCCTGGAACGCTTCCATCCGGACTATCTTGTTTAACAGCTGCACCAGTTCTTCTTTTTTCTGTCTGGTATCCCTGATTCTCTGATTGTAATCGCGAATGAGAATCCCTTTAAACTTTCTCAGTTCTGCAGCTTCCATATCAAAGGAAATAGTTTCCCACTCTTCTGTTTCTGCTGGAATCAGCTCATTATATTCTGACAAAGCAGTTAAATTTTCTTCATAGCTTCGAACCTTTCCATTCAGGAAATCAGCATGCTTTTTTTCTTCTTTTATCTGGAAAAGGAGCTGGTTTCTTCGTGCCGCAAAATCCTGTCCCTGAATTTCATTCTGAGGGAGCGGATTCTCCATGCCGCATACAGAACGGATTCGTTTCATCAGTTCGCTGATCCTACTCTGCGCAACCGCAGCCTTTTTATCAGCCTCATTCCACTGCAGATCTTTCGTCTGGATTTTACGCTGAAAATCTTCCAGTATTACTTCCTGGTGCGTTTCTTCTTTCCGGTCATAAAACACATTTTGCCACTGCGAAGGCTTTAATTTGTATTTTTTCTGCTGGTACTCAAGGTCATCCATTGCCCGCTGGAAACGTCCTGCCACTTTCTTCTCCTGTGCTTCCAGATCTTTCAGTTCCTGGGAAAGAACCGAGGTAATTGCTTCATAACGTGCTTCCATCTGATCTGCCGACAAACTCTCATCTATGTGAAAATTCTGTTCCGCATTCTCATATGCGGCATATCGGGCATACTTCTCACTAAGCCGTTCTTCTTCCCTGCCCAGCATGTTTATACTGTATTCCAAAGTCTTCTTTTCTTCCAGAAGTTTCCTCTGCCGGTCTCTGGCAAGCTTCTGATTTTCCTGATAGCGTGCTTCTTCTTTTTTGCACTTTTCCAGTACTTCACGGTTGCTTTCATAGGAGTCGTAGTCCCTTTTCAGCTGCTTAAAATCCTCCAGCTTTTGTCGCTGACGCTGAATTTCCATTCCCGCCCTGGCAATAAAAGCCTGCAGTTCATCATGGTCTTTTTTCAGTTTTTCAAGACTCTGGGAATCGTCCCTTATTTCCTTTTCCAGACGCTTTTTCTCTTCTTCCAGCTTCTCCAGAGTTTCCTGTACTTCCTGCCAGCTTTCCTTTGTCACGGTCTGATTTTTGATCATTTCCTGACGCTGGAAATACTCTGCATATTCCTTTTTGCGAAGTAAAACAGCCTGCCCGATTTTTTCCAGCTTCTGCCTTTTCTCCCAGATCATTGCCTGAAGCTTCTCTTCATCCAACAGGTTTTCATTAAACAGAATATAAAAACTGATTCCCGGAAATCTTACAATTTTATCCGCGTATTTCTCCTGAACTTCCTCAAGCTTTTCCCTTTCTACAATAGGTACTGGAAAAGAAGTACAAATGTTTTTCCCATTTCGTCCCAGCTTTTCCATCTCCTGCCTGGTAAGAATCAGGGCGTACGGAAGGAACGGATTTCGACGCACAAGCTCCTGGTTTTTCTTCTGGGAATAGCCGTTCTTTTTCAGCCATTCCATACCGTAAACTGCATGGATATCCAGGTTTTTCAGTTCATTTTCCAGTTCTTCTGGCAGTTCCAGGACTTTGCCGCTGGTCAGGCCTGTGTATTCCTTTTCCAGAGTGTCCTCTTCCTTCTCCAGATTTCTGCGAAGTTCTTCCAGTTCCCGCAGCTTTCGTCCTGAAACGTCAAGAATCCTTTCCCGATCCAGGAGATAGCGTTCTTCCATATCCAGATATTTGAGAACCGCTTTTCTGTCTTCCAGTTCTTTTTCATAGGTCTGATATCTGCCTGTCTGCTTCTGAATTTTTATTTTCTTGTGAATTAAAGCTTCTTTTTTATCTTCTAATCTGCGCTCCTGACCACGGATTGTTTCCTTGTCTGCTTCCCATTTTTTCTGGCTTTCGGTGCGCTCCCGCACTGCTTTTTCCAGATCCTGTTCGTAAATCTGCTGACAGATCTGAAGGGTTCCAGCTTCATAACTGCCAAGAATATTGCGCCTTAATTCTTCCTGATATTTGGAATTGTACTGTTCTTCCACGCGGCTGTATGCTTCAATCTGGCTTTCCAGTTTTCCTTTTTTTCCAAAACAATCACGTATTTTTTCTTCCAGCTCCTGAATTTTTTGCGCTTTTTTGTCAGCCTCTTCTCCTGCCTTTTTTGCACTTTCATTCTGTATGTTTTGCTGCCCGCGGTTATCCCGAAGCTGTCCCTCAAAAAAGCATTTCAGTGAAAATCCAAGTGCCCTGCGCTCTGGCTCCAGATCCTCTCCCTGCTTCCTTGCCACCGCAATTTTTTCCCGGAGAAGCTCTAATTCCCCTTTCTCCTCATTAACGGACTGCTGTCCTCTGGCACAAGCCAGAATATGCAGCTTTTCCTGTGTCTTAGCTGCCTCTTCCTGAAGATTTTCCCGTTCCATATCAATCATATCACGGTCACTAAGATGAAGGTTTTTCTCTTTTTCACTTTCATAAACCTTGCTGGAAAGCTCCTCATATTCTACTCTTGCAACAGCCTTATCCAGACCTTCCAGCTGTTCTTTTGACGCACTGTATTCCTTTTGGGTGTCATTCAAAAGAGCGTTCACATCATGGATAAACCAGGCAATTTTGTTCTCCTGCTTTCCCTCTTCACGCTCAGCTTCCTGATATTCTTCTGCCCTTGTGCGGATAGACTCTGCCTCTTCTTTAAAGGCACGGATATTGTCTCTTCGCTTGATTTTGGAACGGTTATCCTTGTACTGTCCAGCGTATTTTTCCAGAATAGACTGGAACTCGCGGATACGGTTTTTGTCTTTATTCAGCTTGCTCTCAATGGCTTCCAGAAACCACTTTTCTGTCAGGCCTTTTTCATCTCTGCAGTCGGAAAAAAGATCGGATAAGCCAGACTCTTTCACATTAATTTTCTTAATGATAGTCTCCCATTCCTTATAATTGATCTGGTATTCCATCAGCTTGTCAAAGTACTGCCGGGACTGGGCATAGTTGGTCAGGTCATAATAGAAAAACTTCATATCCCTGTCTTTTTTGTAGCTTTCGAACAACAGTTTACAGGAATTGAAATTCTTCAGAATCATCTCTTTTTTGCCCTTTTCAACTACGGGAAGATGACGGATGTCCTGAATACATGGCTCCTGATATTCACTCACAATGCCGATTATATCCAGGTTCTCTTTTTTGTCCTCCTGCAGATCCTGGGCTTTTCTCACCATAAGCCCGGTAAGGACATAGCCTGCGCCCTGGTCAAGGACCCATTCCACCAGAATAAAAGAGGGTTTATTGGTTGTGAAATAGCTTTCAAACAGACGGTCCTTGGTATTGCGATATCTCTGATGGACAAATGGGGCTGTCAGCATCTGCACCAGTACGGATTTTCCGCCGCCATTCTGAAGAGAAAGCAATGTACTTTCTCCATTGAAATACATGGTTTCATCACTGATGCGATATGCATTGTTGTTGTAATTCACATTGATCAGACGTATTGCATTAATCTTACTCATCCTTTGCCACCCCCAGTACTCTGAGAACTCGCTCATAATTGTTCTGATTCAGAAGGTTCCAGTCCATAAAATGATCCAGTTTTCTGGTGGTTTTTATCATCTCGTCCTGCTCTACATATTCAACCAGTCCCTGTTTCTGCAGGAACATCAGAATGTTGTAAATGAAACCTTCTTTCGTTGTTTTCATTCTGGAACCTCTGTCATCAGACTTCAGAGCCTCATAGGTTTCGTACAGAATCCGGAAGGAAATGCCTGCTGTATCTTTCTCATCATCCTCCTCTGCTGCACCCTCCTTCAACCTTGTGGAAATACAGTTCATAAGCTCTCCCACCCGCATATATTCCCGGGCTTTACTGCTGCTTCCCTGCCCATCAAAAAATTCCACAAGCAATGTAAGTATTACAAATTGGGATAAGTAGTAGTCTTTGTCTGTTGCTGTAGATTTACATAACGTATTCTTTAACTGCTGCTTGGAAAATCCCAGAAAATTATTTTCTTCTTTGGGAATCAGATAAATAACATTTCCATAGCGTTCTACATTGGCTGCAGCCACCTCACCCTGGGATTTTACCAGATTCCGGATTGCTTCCTCTTCCGTATAGGCCTTATATAAAAGAGGCTCATCCTCTTCTCTCAATTCATGATGTTCCAGCAAATAGTAAAAGATCTCCTGGCTGGAAAGGACTTCTTCTGCTTCGTATGCCATATGGGCTATTCCTCATTTCTTAAGATTCGGACAAGGATATTGGAACAGCGGATGCTCTTCCTTTCTCCACCTTCAGTCAACACATTATCAAAAATAACGGTATTTCCGTCTTCAATTCTGTATACTTCTATTTTTCTTATTTTCTGCTGTGAAAATTTTCCTTCACAAAGCTGCAGAAGCATTTCATTGAGCTGAAAATCAGATGTCTGATCCTGAATAAATTCACTTCGTTCTCTTTTCAGGGCGTCCATATCAATTTCTTTATTTCGAATCAGTTCTACCATAATTTCCTTAAAAATTTCTACATTTGGAATGAGCTGGTTTAGGTTTTCCTGCCTGCTTTGTATTTCTAAAAGAGAAATTTCTCCTGTTTCAACCGTCTGTTCTATAAGAAATCCCAGGCTGTTTTCATAACATTTCAGTTTTTCCTTTCGCTTTTTTTCCTGTTCTTTCTGGTATGCTTCTTCATCAAAATCCAGAATTTCTTCTGTATCTTCTTCCTCATTTCGTACACTGGGTTTCTGATATAACAACGCCTTATTCAGATTATAAATTTTCTCTGGCTCCTGATTAAATAAAGGCCGCAAAAAATATTCCAGATTTCCAAGAGACGCTGGTTTTTCCAGAACCTTATCATAAAAATCGTTTCGGAAAGAAAATCTCTGGATCAGCGATACCTGAGACAATAATTCCAGTTCTTTGGTATAAAGAGCCTTCAGGTCAAAATGACTGCTGAGAATTTTCTGGTGTTCATCGATGGTGCGGTTCAGGTATCCTTCTATGATACGAAGATTCTCCAGATTTTCCTCTTCCTTTTCTCCCAGACGACGAACATTAATATTTTCTTCTTCCAGATTTTTTACCCGGCTTCGAACCAATTCCCGGTATTTCTGAAATTTTTCTTTGGTGTCGCTGATAGTATCCAGATTTTCCAAAAGGATTTCTTCGTAATCCTTTACGGAGTAATTCAATGCATTTCTTCTGATTTTTCCCATAGCTTCCTGAATCTTCTGAAGCTGGATCCGCATCAGGTTAAATACATTTTTTATCTCATCCACAGCCTTGTCGTAGCTCTGCTTTTCCAGATGCATCTGAAAGATCATTTCGTGAATGGTAAGCTTCATATTATTTTCAATTTCAAGGGTGGAAAGTATAAGATTATACCCGTCATCGGTAAGATAATAGGACGTTCTGCGAACCTCCTGATCAAGATAAACAATACGGTTCGCCACATAACTGACATGCATAATATGATAGGCATTCTGCTCGAAATCGTACCCGTCAAAATACATGGCACGGCCTTCGTTGGACAGAATGACGTTGACAATAAAATCCCCCAGCTTCCTGCAGTCCTCGTAGGTGATTTGCTTTTGCAGATATCTGGTATTAAGGGTATCAATATATGCCCCGATATCATCCATGGTACAATTTTCTTCTTTCAGGGACTGCTCCATAATGTAAAGCATAACAGCAAAAATAAGATTCAGCTGTTCATCAAATTTTGAAAAGCCAAACTGTTTCCAGGACATTTTCTGAGCGCTGTTCTGAATGAGCACCGCATACAGTCCCACATTTTTCATTCGTCTTGGAAAATTTTTGAGGAATTCGTACTGCAAAGACTGCCTCCTTCAGCATTGGTAGATATGCTTCGTAATTTATTCTATATTTTGCGTTGCTGCCTTTTGCCATATTAGATATTAGCTTATCTGATTTTCTAAAAGTCTGCTCTGTTTAGAATTTCCTGTGGAACATACCTTTCATTCTGTAAAACTGCCTGCATTTTTTCCACAGTAGTGTTGCTGAAATAGGAAAAGAATATGGAAGTAATATTTCGGTTCTGATGTTCTTTGGTCTCTGGCAAATTTTCCAGGCGGTCTGCCTTGTTCAGCATTGCTTCATATGCAGGAATAAAGGGCTTGATTTCCCATCTGTCCTGAAATCGTTCTACCAGATTCTCATATATTCCAATTCCCTCATAGTCCAGATCACCAAAGTAAAAAATCTTATTTCCAGAATCTGTCATATAGGGTTCCGCACACAGGTCAAAATCCTGGAAGGAACGGAGAATACCTTTGCCTGCCCCATAAATGAGTGTTCCCACTTCCATATTAAAAATTTCAGTATGCCCGCTCAATAAATGGCTTCGCATACTGAAAAAAGGATCTTTGTTTTCCAAAATCAGGAGATTCTGCGGGGTATTTCTTGTATGAGTGTAATATGCCAACGGTTCTGTCGTCCGATAGATATTCAAAAATTCTAAGCCCAGTCCGCATCGATTCAGTATTTTCTTCCCTTGCTCCCTGTCCAGGAATTTCTCTCTGCTCCAGATTTCAAAGCTTCTCTCATTCAGTGACTCTGCGGTCTTCAAAGCGTCCTTATGTTCTTTCAGGTACTCATTCAACAGAAGCACCCATGGTCGATCTGTTTCATAAACATCTGGATGTGTAAGATAATAATCTACTGAAATCCTTGTAGAAAAATTATATTTTATTTCCTCTATATACTCGCTGTAATCCTTCTTCTCTTCCAGAATCCAATATTCCCGATAAAGTGCAGGCTTTTTCCCATTGGTCCTGGATGCTTTCACGGGCTTTATTTTTTCTTCTTCAAGCAGCTTCCGAATATATTCGTATTGCTCCTGATAGGACTGATCCTGCATAGTGCGAAGAAGAGCTTCTAAGGAAATTCGTTTCATAGAGGGAACTCCTCCGAATACAAATGTATGTTCTTATAGGTATCTTATCATAGATGTGTGTATTTTTCTATAATAATTTTTACTTATAACAGAAAAACCCCGGAAACCTTACGGTTCCGGGGTATCTTACGTTTGGACACATGTACCTTGCGGTACTCTATTTATATAATTAAGATGTTATGCTAAAATTATTCGATAACTGTAGCAACACGTCCTGATCCAACAGTACGTCCACCTTCACGATACTTTAATCCCGTTTTACCTCATATTTTTTATGGTTTTCTCTCCAAAATACAGTGAAAAACGGCTGAATTGCACCACCTATTTTGATTTGCCTGATTTCTTGGCACCGTTTTGGCACCGGAGAATACTCAAACCGATTTTCTTCTGTAGATACTAGATACTTCTCTACCAACTTTATATTGCACCGGTAATTTTTAACTGTTATAATCGAAACATGGGTGCTACCATAACGGTAGGCGGTTAGTCCTTCTCCAGAGGGACTGTGACCCTCTGATTACATAGAAACCTGTAAAGGAATCCATTGGAAAGGAGGGCTAAGCCAATGAGTATTATTGACTTCATAGCAGTAGTGAGCTTCGGCTTAACCTGCTTTAGTATCGGATATACATTAGGCAAAGATAATCATAAACCACAAAAATAACCGCCCTGGTCTGGTAAACTAAGCGGTTATCTTTGATGATATTCTAAATAGTAAAACGGACTAACCGTCTATCGGTAGCACTCTTTTTCTATAATCATATTAGCACGCATCTGTGGAAATGTCAAAAATTTTCTTCTTTCTCAACTATATCTATTTCCATACATTTTTACAACCTATTTCAAGTGTTCCTCAAAAATTAATTCGAGTTCCTTATTCCCTCTCAAGAATTCATACTCTTTCTTATTTTCAATTTCCGAATACAATTCACGAACAAAATTTTTTCCAACTCCCGAAAAGGCTTTTCCCTGTGCAGTATCTTCATACCTGTAATACAAAGGGGATTGTGTCATATTCCAAGGCTTCTGTGATTCACTTAATAATTGCTTAATTAACTGAACACATTTTTCTACATCTTTTCGATATCCAGCAATCAGCAGATATGGCACTGTGTTGCCGTAATTCCATAGTCCAAACAACGATATCATGTGATCTGTAATCTCAGCAATTCTCTCTGCTTTATCATGATTTCCTGTTTCTTCTTCCATTTCAATTAACTTATACAAGTAGCTTTGAATATTGACAACTGCCTGTAGCAGTTTCCCTTCCAGGAATAACGCAGCAGTGTCTGTTCCTTCCTGATGTGCTAATACACTTGTTTTCATAATCGTTGCATCAATTACAGTATCAGGAATTTTTTTCAAAAGGGCATTTGCTTCTTCATATTTCTCCATTTGGACATATTTTGTTGCAAGTATAAAAACGCTTGAATTTCTCACTCTTTCATCCTGACTGTCTGCTGTTCGTTCCAGCCACTCAATAATAGCTGCATTATATTCCATTCGTTCTTCGCCATTAAGATCTGACAAAGTCAAAGATCCGTTCAGAACGGTTGCGATCGTATATATTAATAAGTCGCAATGAGGATACTCCTGTATTTTACGAGATGCCATCTCGAAAGCCTCTGTAAAGCTGTCCAATGAAACTTCCGAAAGTTCATTCACAAATTGTCCAATCTCTTTTTCGGTCAATTCTTCACGAAACGAAAACAATTCATTCATATCAATTTTCAATAATCGTGCCAAAGCTGGAAGTAATGAGATATCCGGATATGTATTTCCCTTTTCCCATTTATTTACCGCAGGAGTAGAAACACCCAGATAATTTGCCACCTGTTCTTGTGTTAATCCCTCAGTTTTTCGATAGTTTTTTATCTGCTCACCAATACGCATTGTTCGCACCTCCTGTCCTTATTTCCATTATAGCGTTCCCAATACATGTTTACAATTGAGCCTTTGTTTACTTATTACTTTCTTTTTTTAACTTTCAATTAATTTTCTCTAATATTTATATCATCAGCAACAAACTGCCCACAAATTTAAGAACGGGCTACTAACCCTCAAACGACAGTGCATTACATTGCATCAGCTAAACCAACCTTGTTATCCTGAATCACCACTCCTTCATCTTCGCTTCATGCCTATTTTTCATAATTTGCAACTGGTATATAATGACAGGGATTAGAAAAATCACAGCAACTATGCCTAAAATAACAGACCGATTTACGGTAGCAAATGCCACGAGCATAAGCATTAATAAAAGCCAGGGATTTCGCAAATTACTGTAATAATTTGCCCTATCTTCATAGGACGTATGAAGTTCAAAAGGTTTTCCATCATTTTCTTTTTCTACAATCAGCAATTCCCTGTTAAATGTTGTAGTGTTTGTTGCAATACGACCGCCAATTTCAGCCCACGGACGCCAGCGAACTTTACCAACAGAATAATTAAGATTGATATTTTTATAGAATACGGAATATCCCATTTCTTCCAAGAAATCATGGTAATCTTCAGCATTAGCTTTTGATTTTTGTCCTATAAACTCCACGCAATATTGAACTTGACCTGGCTTACATTTTTCAAATTCATAGAGTAATTTTCCCGTTCGAATAAGGCGATAACCTTTTTCAGCCATCTTATTCAGCCAGTTTTTCTGTACCGTCAATAGCCCGCCAAAAAAACGATAACACTTTTTGCTCATAATGTACCTCCTACAATTCCGCTTGCAATACCTACAAGTTCACGAAGTCTGATAAGTTCTTTTTCAGCTATCTCCTTTCCTTTTACAGTGATAAGATACTCTTTTTTTCTACCTTCACTATCTCCGAAAAGCTCAATCCATCCCTTTTCCTGCATTGAATTTAATGCACCATATAAAGTGCCTGCTCCCAATGAAAGCCGCCCACCTGTTTTTTCTTCAATGAACTGCATGACAGCATATCCGTGTTTAGGTGAATAGAGTGAAAGCAAAATATAGAATGTCACTTCTGTGAGTGCACCACTTTTCACATTATCCCTCATAGCATCCCCTCCTTATTACGGTTACTGTAATAACTATATCAGTAACCGTAATAAAAATCAAGAGATGTGAAATAAATCTTAATAAGCCGGATAGTATTATACTTTTCCTGTTCAGTCCTTTACAACCAATACTTATATATAAAGTATTTCTCTCAACACCATTTCTTCTGCACTGGCTTTTATATTATTCATCAGCCTAACCCACTTCGTCTGGTTCTGTACCTTTAATTCTTCAGTTACACCCTGTTTTTCTGCCATCTGTTCCATAAGCATTTCCACCTGTTCTCTGCTTTCCTGATCAATCTGATTCAGGTGTTCCGTCAGCTTTCCAGTCAACAACAAATATTGATATTTTGCTAATCTGTGTTCCTTCAGAAACTGTTTTCGCAGCATTCCATATTTCCCATATATCGGTTTTTCTTCATTCAATACCAAATTCGGCAAATAATAATCTCCATGCAAAGTATAGCTTAATCCGTTCTTTTCATCATAAATGTGTGTTTCCATAATCTTATCTCTCCATTTCTCTGTTTTTTGATTTAGTTTTCTTACGCTGCTGATTCTCCATCTCGCTTTTTTTCATTCCCCATGCCAATCTTTCATGAATATTTCCCTTCGGCATTTGCTCCATCCGTCGCTTTTCTTCCAGGACTTTCTCGTTTTGAATATCCTGCTGTACTGCTGTATCTACAGTTTCTATTCCAAGAACACGCACAACACGATCATACCTATCAGAAACACCTTGTAATATATCTTTTTCTTCTGACAATTTCTGATTGTCTTTACGTATATCATCCAGTTCTCTCTGAATAGCATTATATTTCTGTTTCACCTTTTGATATTTTTTCTTCCACCCTTCCACCTCTTTCGTGAGTTCTTTAACCTGAGCCGCCATTACAGCAACCTTATTCTTTATTTGAAGAAACAGTGGTTTAATTTTTTTGTCTCGATAGGTTACTGCCCGTTCTAGCGTGCCCGCCTCCGGCAGTAACATTTTAACTGTTCCATATTCTTTGATTTCTTTGCTCACACTATCCATAATCGGTTGTAGCTGTTCTCTGCGATCTTCCAGGCTTTTTAGTTCTTTTTCTGCGCTCCCTGCCTTTTGTTCTGCTTCTTGCTTCGCCTTGATTGCCTGTTCCTTATCGTCTTTTAAATTCTGGATATCTGCTCTGGATTCTGCAATTTGTGCTGTTAATTCTTCTTTTTCAGCAGTTAGATGCTCTTTTTCCTGCTCCAATTCCTGTACTTCCTTTTTCCGTTCTTTTTTCTTGAAGTTATAGACATCCAGATGTTCCTCATGAGTACCTTTCTGTTCCCATTCAATTCCATACTGCCTTGCAATCTCTGCCAGTACTTCTTTTTCATGATTTATCCACTGATTCAGCTCCGTATCATGCTTATTTCCACCTTGAAATCCAAGACCTTTTAATGCCTGTTTCAGCGAAACTCTGGTATCCATTCCTTTTCCTTTCCAGCCCGTCACATAAGGAATAAAGTCAATATGAAGATGTGGAGTAGCCTCATCCTGATGCAAATAGCAACTAAATACCCGAAGTGTCGGATTCCGTTTCTGGAAATCTTTTACATACTCATCCAGTACGTTTACAGCCAGATTTCCTGCTTCTGTTCCAACAGCCATATCTTCTCGGTTTCCAATCTGGAAAATCACTTCATGGAACAACTTTTCCTGTTTTCCCTGCCGGATTTTTTCATAGTAATTTGTAATCTTCCGGTCTTTTCTTTTCCCGGTATTGTATCTCTCCACAGCATCATCAAATAACTCTTTGTAAACTTCTTTCAGATTTTCATTCTGGTAACAAATATTTAATTGTACTCTGTCTGGGTCTACATTCTCTGCGAAAAACTCTCTCCTGTTATGAGCCAGAGAACCTTTCCCAATCATACCGCTAATTGTTCGTTTTATCATAATGTTTCTCACCTCTTTTCTAATCAAGTGCTAGATATGGCACATAATTTTTATTCACGCCAGTAATAGCGATATTAAGAAACTTTCGCCGGATACGGCGGTTTTGTTACTTTTGTCAAAAGTAACGCAAAAGCACTTTCGACAGCCGTACCGTCCATCAAAAGTACCCTTGCGCCCTGCCGGGGGCTATTCCTCCCGTTGGTCGGTTCACTCCTGCGTTACTTGTATGGCTGAATTATCCCGGTATCCTTGCCCGGATATATTCCAGATCACCACAATACGGTGTTCCTACAAGATACCATTCTCTTGCAGGATTCATTTCCATTCTAGTCTGAACCCATTCATCATCAAGCAACACTTCCAGGCATTCTCCACAGTGAAATCCTGTATCAATCCATAGATCTGATGATAATAATCCATATCTTTTGTTATAACTGTTATATCCTAATCTTCCTTCTCGCATTATGCCATTCTCCTTTCATTTAGCGTTTCCGCAGGGACGCCCTGAATCAGGGCTCCCTTTTGAAAATTCTCTTCTCCACCAACAAACTCCCGGCTACATCTTACCAGCTTTCTACTTGTCTGCTATCTACAGGTGCGTGACACGCTCCTGTAATAAAGTAGTCAGAAAGAACCTTTACCATCGAAAGTTCTCCGGTATTCCCCGTCTGTCCAGATATTCCTGCCGGAACTTTTCCCTTTCTTCTTCCGTTGGTGCTGTTTTGGATTTGCTATACACTTCACGATTCACCATTGCATCCAGTTTTTTCTCCAATCCCAACCGGATTATTTCTTCGCCATCGTAGTTATCCATCAAAAAATATTGCAGGAGTTGAAAAAATAACTCGTATGGAATCTGTACATTTTTATTTTGCATCTGTTCTCCTTTCAAGGTGGCAAGATTCCCTCTTCTTAAGAAATGGTAATCTTGCCATCTTCCATTTTTATTCTGGCAGCATCCAATACCATTGCTTTCCACGTTTTACAGAATCAATTTCAAGTTCCCGTTTGGCATTCCATAACGTTTTACTTTTTATTCCTCTGGTTTCGGCTTCTTCTGCAATTTTCTTTTGAGTCATTCCTCCATTTGCCAGTATTTCAAGGAGAAATTCTTTTGCTTTCCGACTTTTCTGCCCTCTGCCGTCTCCATTAAGAAGTTCATCGGCACTGATATCATATTCTCCAATCCATTCAAAGCCATTATTCTTATCCAGTCTGAATGCAATGGACGTTCCTTCCGGTGCAAGAGAACTCTTCGTATGACATACCACTCTTACTTCTGGTTCATCTTTCACTCGCCCGACAATCAGGACACTTCTTGCAGCAGCCTGAAAATCAATGGAGCCAAGTCCTCGATAAGAAGATTTGCCGTTACTGTTTTTGTTCATATGACCGATTAAAATGACTGCACAGTGATATTTTTCTGCCAGCACTGCGACACGCTTCATCAATGGCCTGATCTCATTTGCCCTGTGCATGTCTACCTCTGCTCCCAGGAATCCCTGAATCGGATCAAGAACAACCATTTTGGCTTTTGTCTGCACGATTGCTTCTTCTAATCTGGCATCTGCCATTGTCAGTGGCTGGTCACTGTCATCAATCACCAGCACCCTCGAACAATCTGCACCTGCAGCAAGTAATCTGGGTTTGATAGTATCTCCTAGACCATCTTCCGCTGTCTGATAAATCACATTTACAGGTGACATAGAAGACTGTTCCTGAATATTATCTTTGGCATCTAGATCTTCATTCTCACTACCGACTTCATCACTTCGTTTTTCTTTTGTTGTATCAGTAACAGGAAGAATCGGCTCTCCTCTGGTCAGTTTTGCAATAATCTGAAGTACCATTGTTGTCTTTCCTTCTCCTGGATCTCCCTGTATAATGGTCACTTTTCCATAAGGAATAAACGGATAAAGCAGCCATTCTACCTGTTCCACCTCTACTGAATCCATATTGATCAGTTTCAGTTTTGGTTCTATTCTGCAATTCTTAATTTTGTTTTTTTCATTCATATTCATTCCATCATCTCCTCCTGCCCTTCCGGGCAAGTCTCTGATGAACAGATATTCGGGAATTGTCGTATTTCTCGATTCGTGATATACTGAATCTGCCAAGATGGTATATCAGTTAATCTGATTATCAGAGAACTTGCTCAGATTATTTATCTGGGCTTTTTCTTTTGCCTTTTCAACATTCATCTCTTTCTTCTCCCAATCCGGTAACTGCATTTTCATTATCCAGCAGATTTGCAATCTTCCTCTGCTGATTTGGATAAAGATGTCCATAAGTATTCAATGTGATACGAATATCTTTATGACCCAATCTGTCCCGGATCAGTAACGGTTCTACACCTTTCTCAATGAGATAAGCCACATGACTGTGTCTGAGATCATGCACTCGGATTTTCTTTACTCCTGCCAGTTCAATCTGCCGTTTCATCTTATGCTGTACCGCTTCCTGAACAACTGGAAACAATCTTTCTGTATCCGGCATTCCGTAGTGACCATCTACAAATTCCTTAATTTCCTCTTTCAAAAATTCTGGAATTTCGATTGTTCGAAAGGACTGTTTTGTTTTTGGTTCTGTGATAATATCCTGCATTCCTGTTCGGTAATAAGTCTTATTGATACTAAGCTGATTCTTTTCAAAATTGATATCAGCTTTTGTAATCGCAAGCAGCTCCCCAATCCTGCACCCAGTCCAGAACAGCATCTCAAATATAAGATAATATCTTGTTCCCGGCTCCATTGTCTGTATAAACTGTTTGTACTCGTCCAGTGTCCAGAAGTTCAAACTTCTCGAATCCGAATTTCCCATTCGTTTCACTTTCTTGCATGGATTAACTGGCAAATCATATATTTTAGCTGCATGTGTAAACAGACTGGTCAACTGATTCTGAATCATTCTCAGATAAGAATCTGAATATCCTTTTTTCTGAATTTCATTCTGCCACTGAATAATCTGTGAAGCCTTGATCTCACTCATCATCTGATTTCCAAAGTATGGAACGATATGCTGTTGCATCATATATCTTTTATTTTTGATTGTTCGATCTTTTAGGTCATTCTGTTTGTCTGAAAAATAAATCTCAATAAAATCGCTCAGTTTCATATCCATACTTCGCTCAGTGCTCAACTTTTTACTTCGTTCAAACTCCAATGCTTCTCGCTTTGTTTCAAATCCACGCTTTCTGCGTTTTTTCTTCTCACCCATAACATTTGTCTCAAACCACTGGGCTGTCCATTTTTTTGTGTCTTTTTCTCTGTAAGCCATATTAATCCTCCTTAATTTCCTGCTATTTCATAGCCATACATCTTTTTTGCCCAAAACGCCTTTGGTATTCTTCCAGCCATCGTAATATATCCCTGTGCAGCCAGTTCCTTATTCATAGCTTTCACCAGTTTATAAGCATAAGATTTTGAGCAGTTTAATTCCTGTGCCACTTCATCAGCACTCATCATATAATTGTAGCTTGCCATACTGCATCCTCCTTTCCTCTCCAGATACAGAATACGTTTACTGTATTTCTATATCTGTACGATTTTCGTAACTTGATAATATCATGTATTTATTTCATTGTCAATATTTCGTAAACATATTTTTACGAACTTCGTATATTATTTTCTCTTTATTTTATTCCAGGTCTGTGCTATGATATTCTATAGATTTATGTTTTTCGTAATTTTGCAATATATGAAAAAGGAGGATTCTATGGGTGACGGTAAAAATTTAAAGAAATATCTTGATGAAAAAGGCACAAATGTCCGTAAAATTGCAAAGGCAACCGGAATCAGTGCCACAACCTTATATTCAATTATTCAAAAAGATTCCAATATTCGATTTGATTTTGCTTTAAGACTTGCAAATGAATTACAAATTGATGTGAATGAGATATGTTCTGCCAGTCCATTTTCTGGCACAATTAAGGAAGAAGAGATTTATCCTACACTTCCAGACGGTTTGAACGGAGCATTAGACGCAAGCCGTGTAAAGACTTATTTAAAAAATTCTATGTACCCGTTGATGTATCTTTTCGGTAAGAACAGTATGCCTGATGTAGATAATCTGCTCACATCGTTCTATCAGCTTGATGATGAAGCCAGACAGGAAGTTGTGGAAACGATCCGTCTGAAACTGCAATATCATCGTGATCCGGAACGTGCTGAACAGATCAAACAGATCAAAGGCTGGTAAAAAAATTACTCCTGTGAATAGCAAATATTCGCAGGAGTTTCTTTTTGGCACCGTTTTGGCACCGCTAGACTGATTTTTCAATTTTAAATTTATCCGTATTTCATCTTTCTGATAAACGTTTCACTGTTTCTAATCTGATAATTTTACAAACAATTCTTTTCTTAGAGTACAGAAAAACCCCAGAAACACAAGGTTTCTGGGGTATCTTACGTTTGGACACAAGTTATCTTGCGATAACAAATCTATTTTCAGATTGTATTACTCGATGATTGTAGCAACACGTCCTGATCCTACAGTACGTCCACCTTCACGGATAGCGAAAGTAAGACCCTGGCTCATAGCGATTGGGTGGATCAGTTCGATTGTCATCTCGATGTTATCTCCAGGCATGCACATCTCTGTTCCTTCTGGAAGGTTGATAACACCTGTTACGTCTGTTGTTCTGAAGTAGAACTGTGGACGATAGTTGTTGAAGAATGGTGTATGACGGCCACCCTCGTCTTTAGTCAGAACGTAAACCTGAGCTGTGAATTTTGTATGGCATGTGATTGTTCCTGGTTTAGCAAGAACCTGTCCACGCTCGATCTCGTTTCTCTGAACACCACGAAGAAGTGCTCCGATGTTATCACCAGCCTGAGCCTCATCAAGAAGTTTACGGAACATCTCGATACCAGTTACAACAACTTTACGAGTCTCTTCTTTGATACCAACGATCTCAACTTCGTCAGATACGTGAAGAACACCAGCCTCTACTCTACCAGTAGCAACTGTTCCACGTCCTGTGATAGAGAATACATCCTCTACAGGCATAACGAATGGTTTATCTGTGTCACGCTGTGGGTCCGGAATGTAGCTATCAACTGCATCCATAAGCTCCATGATCTTGTCGCCCCACTCGCTGCTCGGGTCTTCAAGAGCTTTAAGAGCGGAACCTCTGATAACCGGGATGTCATCTCCTGGGAAGTCATACTCGGAAAGAAGCTCACGAATCTCCATCTCAACCAGCTCAAGGAGCTCGTCATCGTCAACCATATCACATTTGTTCATGAATACAACGATGTAAGGAACACCTACCTGACGGGAAAGAAGGATGTGCTCTTTTGTCTGAGCCATAACACCATCTGTAGCAGCAACAACAAGGATAGCACCATCCATCTGAGCTGCACCAGTAATCATGTTCTTAACGTAGTCAGCATGGCCTGGGCAGTCAACGTGTGCATAGTGTCTATGCTCTGTCTCATACTCAACGTGTGCTGTAGAAATTGTGATACCACGCTCTCTTTCCTCTGGAGCTTTATCGATGTTAGCGAAATCTGTAGCTACGTTACCAGCAACTCTCTCAGAAAGTACTTTTGTGATAGCAGCTGTTAAAGTAGTTTTACCATGGTCAACGTGTCCGATGGTACCAATGTTACAATGTGGTTTTGTTCTCTCAAACTTAGCCTTTGCCATTTTAAAATGTCCTCCTTGATTAGTTGGCTCATTCTCTATTAAAATAGAGCGCCATATCGGTTTTAAACTTGCTATCCTTGATTATATTGCAAATCAAGGATATTTGCAAGCTTTTTATTATTTTATGCGAAACCCTAATTCAGCTTAAAACCAAATCAGTCTTTCTTTGCCAGAACTTTCTCCTGAACACTCTTCGGAACTGGCTCGTATTTCTCAAAGAACATGGAGTAGTTACCACGTCCCTGAGTTCTGGAACGAAGATCTGTTGCATATCCGAACATCTCGGAAAGCGGAACAAATCCACGGATCATCTTACCGCCGCCGATATCATCCATACCTTCGATACGACCACGACGGGAGTTGATATCACCGATAACATCACCCATGTAATCCTCTGGTGTGGTAACCTCAACCTTCATGATAGGCTCAAGAAGGATTGGAGCAGCCTTCTGCATAGCATCCTTGAATGCAAGAGAACCTGCAATGTGGAATGCCATCTCAGAAGAATCGACTTCATGATAAGATCCATCGTATACATTTGCATGTACACCAACAACCGGATATCCTCCAAGGATACCAGCCTTCATAGCCTCTTCGATACCTTCTCCTACAGCCGGGATATATTCCTTCGGAATAGCACCGCCGACAACAGTAGACTCGAACTTGTACAGTTCTTCGCCGTTGGCATCCATAGGCTCGAATTTAACTTTACAGTGACCATACTGTCCACGACCACCAGACTGTTTTGCATACTTGCTGTCTACATCAACAGGTTTGGTGATGGTCTCTTTGTAAGCTACCTGAGGAGCACCAACGTTAGCCTCTACGTGGAACTCACGAAGAAGACGGTCAACGATGATCTCAAGGTGAAGCTCACCCATACCAGCGATAATGGTCTGTCCTGTTTCCTGATCTGTATGTGCACGGAAGGTCGGGTCCTCTTCTGCAAGTTTTGCAAGAGCCTCACCCAGTTTGCCCTGTCCTGCTTTTGTCTTAGGCTCGATAGCCAGCTCGATAACTGGTTCCGGGAACTCCATGGACTCAAGGATTACCGGATGCTGCTCATCACAGATTGTATCACCAGTTGTGGTGAATTTGAATCCGATAGCGGCAGCGATATCACCGGAGTAAACCTTATCCAGTTCCATACGCTTGTTAGCATGCATCTGAAGGATACGGCCAACACGCTCTTTTTTGCCCTTTGTAGAGTTATATACATATGATCCGGAATTCATTGTTCCTGAATATACACGGAAATATGCAAGTTTTCCAACGAATGGGTCTGTCATGATCTTGAATGCCAAAGCGGAGAACGGCTCTTCATCAGAAGAATGTCTCACGGTCGGGTTTCCATCCATGTCAACACCATCGATTGGCGGGATATCTGTTGGAGCAGGCATGTACTCCAGGATAGCGTCCAGAAGCTTCTGAACACCTTTGTTTCTATATGCAGAACCGCAGCATACCGGAACAGCTGTACACTCGCATGTACCTTTTCTCAGGGCTGCTTTCAGTCTGTCTGTGCTTGGCTCTTCTCCCTCAAGATATTCCATCATGAGATCGTCGTCCAGCTCACAGATCTTCTCGATCAGTTCTGTATGATAAAGCTCAGCATCCTCTTTCATGTCTTCCGGGATATCGGTGATAGTGATATCATCGCCCTTCTCGTCATTGTAGATGTAAGCTTTCATTTCGAATAAGTCGATGATTCCCTTGAAGTCATCTTCTTTTCCGATTGGGAGCTGCAGGCAGATTGCGTTTTTACCAAGACGAGTCTTGATCTGCTCTACTGCACCGTAGAAGTTTGCACCAAGGATGTCCATCTTGTTGATGAATGCCATACGAGGTACATTGTAGGTATCAGCCTGACGCCAAACGTTCTCAGACTGTGGCTCAACACCACCCTTTGCACAGAATACGCCGACAGCGCCATCCAGTACACGAAGGGAACGCTCAACCTCAACAGTAAAGTCTACGTGGCCTGGGGTATCAATGATGTTGATACGATGCTCAAGAGCGCCTGCTTTTGGTTTGCAGTTCTCTTCCAGGGTCCAGTGACATGTTGTAGCAGCGGATGTGATTGTGATACCACGCTCCTGCTCCTGCTCCATCCAGTCCATGGTAGCAGTACCTTCATGTGTATCACCAATCTTGTAGTTGACACCTGTATAGTACAGAATTCGTTCTGTAAGAGTTGTCTTACCAGCGTCGATATGAGCCATAATACCAATGTTTCTGGTTCTCTCGAGCGGGTATTCTCTACCTTCTTTTCCAGCCAATGGATTTTCCTCCTTGATTAGAAGCGATAGTGAGCAAATGCTTTATTTGCTTCAGCCATCTTGTGCATGTCTTCTTTCCTCTTTACAGATGCTCCGGTGTTATTGGCTGCATCCATAAGCTCGTTAGCCAGTTTCTCTTCCATGGTCTTCTCGCCTCTCTTGCGGGAGAACATGGTGATCCAGCGAAGAGCCAGAGCCTGACGTCTGTCAGCTCTTACCTCGATCGGAACCTGATAAGTAGCTCCACCGATACGTCTTGCTTTAACTTCAAGCTGAGGCATGATGTTGTTCATAGCCTCCTCAAATACTTCAATAGCTGGTTTGCCAGTCTTCTCTTCCATTCTGGCAAATGCTCCGTAAACAATCTTCTGAGCTACACCCTTCTTACCATCTAACATAATGTTGTTGATAAGCTTTGTAACAACTTTATTGTTGTACATCGGGTCTGCCAGAACGTCTCTTTTCTGAGTATGTCCTTTACGTGGCACGTTACTTCCCTCCTTAATCATTCTGATTATCTCATCGGTACTCACGCAGTAAACTATTGCATGTTCGCACTGGTAATGGTCCTATATTTAACCCGCAACCGACAGGGTATATGGAATACCGTACAAATCTCTATAGTCTCCGCAGTAATACGGATGGATTATTTCTTAACTTTCGGTCTCTTAGCGCCGTATTTAGAACGGGCCTGTTTTCTGTTAGCAACACCTGCAGTATCAAGAGTACCTCTGATGATGTGGTATCTTGTACCAGGTAAGTCCTTAACCCTTCCTCCACGGATCAGAACAACGCTATGCTCCTGAAGGTTGTGACCTTCTCCTGGGATGTAGCTTGTTACTTCGATTCCGTTGGAAAGACGAACTCTGGCGATCTTTCTAAGAGCTGAGTTAGGCTTCTTAGGAGTAGCTGTTTTAACAGCTGTGCAAACGCCACGTTTCTGTGGTGCAGACTGCTCAACTGCTTTCTTTCTTAAAGAGTTATAAGTTCTCTGCAGAGCCGGAGCTGTAGATTTCTTAACAGCTGTCTGGCGTCCTTTTCTTACTAACTGGTTGAATGTTGGCATTCCATTTCACCTCCCGATTTATTTCTCCATAGATTCTTCTATGGGGTTTCCTTGCGGTTGCTATTATCTTAGTAAGCGCGGAAAAAAATGCCTTATTTCGCACGCTTTTTGATTATATCCTGTCTGCATATCTCTGTCAAGGTGTTTTTCTGCAATTTTTCCTTATTTTTTCATATGCAAGGCGGAGGATGGCGGCGTAGCGTTGGCTACGGCGACTGACGGCAACGCGGCATATGAAAAATCAGGCAAGTCAATATGGCGGTTACTTAATTTTCGTTGTGCTAGAGCGTGTTTGAAAAAGGCTTTCTGCAAGATGTGCGTCACAATTTGTGGGAGATTTTGTCCGGATGAGGGCGCCGTAGCGGGCTACGGCAACTGAATTCGGGCAAAATATACCGCAAAGTGGGGCGTGCAGATCGCGGGAATGATTTTTCAAACACGCTCTAGTTATTGCGGTAAAGTTTTAATACGTACTGCTTTCTTCTTATTAAAATGTGCTTTCGAAAAAACATTTTTCAAACCCATCCCCTTTCACAGAAACCAAACTTTACATTGCATTCCTATTTATGCGTTATTATAATAAGTAAAAAGATTTCCCAACTGCAGTATCACCAATAAAACCTGACAGTTTGGTATTCTGCAAATACTCGGAAAGGGGACATGCTATGTCTTTGCATTTTGTAAAACCTTATCATAAGCATCTTATAAAAACTTCTTTTTTGCTCTCTTCTCTATTATGGGGCATGATTCCAGGTTCTATACATACCGTTTGCGCCGAAACTGCCGAAACAGACCAGCAGCTTTCCCAGACGGACAGTCACACTGTGGCAATTGATCCCGGGCATCAAGGACCGAATGTAGATATGAGCGCCTTAGAGCCTCTCGGACCTGGCTCCACAGAAATGAAGGCGAAGGCTTCCACGGGTACCCAGGGGGCTTTCACCGGGCTTGGAGAATACCAGCTGAATCTGGACGTTTCCCTGAAGCTGGAACAGGAGCTTACAGACCGCGGCTACATCGTTGTGCTTACCAGAAGAGATAACGACACAGCGATCAGCAATAAAGAGCGTGCAGAATATGCCGCTGAGCAGGGCGCGGAAATCTGTGTGCGGATCCATGCCAACGGGGCTGATTCTTCTGCTGCCTCCGGTGCCCTTACCATTTCTCCCTCTTCTGCCAACCCTTATGTTGCTTCCCTCTATGAACAGTCCAATCTGCTTTCCCAGTGTGTTCTGGACTCCTACTGCCAGGCAACTGAATTTGACAACCGGGGAGTTACCTATGCAGATAATATGACCGGAATCAACTGGAGCACCATCCCAGTCACCATTCTGGAAATGGGATTTATGACAAACGAACATGATGACCTTCAGATGAGCGATCCTGATTTTCAGGATACCATGGTCACAGGAATTGCAGACGGTATCGATTCTTATTTTGAATCCGTCGGAAAGGATGTAGAAAACTGATGAAAAAGAAACGGCCAGCTTCTTCTTATTTGCTGATGCTTCTCAGCGCGATTGCTGTAATCCTTATTTTATTAATTATTTATTTCACCGTTCGCCAGCAAAATGTTTCCACCAGCACGCAGACAGAAATCCAGACCGCCAGTGCCAGGGAGGAAGATGGGTTCACCTCTGGCGATGCAGAGGCTGATGACGGATTTACTTCCGGAGATATTGCGGATGCTTCTGATTCACCGGAAGGCTTTTCGGAAAGAGAAAGCGCCGGCCCTATGCCAGTGACACAGGCTCCGGAGCAGGCAGATGCCAGCCAGGATCCGTCTGCCGATCAGCCGGAACCTGCGCCAGATGACAGTTCCCAGCCGTCAGAAGCACATGCTAATACACCTGAAGCCAATGCCGAAGACGGCGCCATTTCCCCATCGCAGGGCAATTCTGTTTTTGACAATAAAGCGGACCAGACCATGGAAGACCTCCTTGCACAGATCCGTTTGGCACTGCCCGTCTCCAATGGCTCCTGGAGCGTCTACATCTGTGACCTGTCCGGCGGGTCAGAAGGCACCATCAATGATTTTTCCATGCAGGCGGCAAGTCTGATCAAGCTTTACATTATGGGTGCTGTATATGAAAATTACGACAGCCTGACCCAGCAGTACGGGGCGCAGACCATTGATGGATATCTGCTGCCTATGATCACCGTCAGCGACAATGACGCTGCCAACAGCCTGGTGTCCTGCCTTGGCGGCGGTGACAGCAGTGCAGGTATGGAGAAAGTCAACAGCTTCTGTACAGAACATGGATATAACAGCACCTCCATGGGCCGGCTTCTTCTTGCCAGCAACGAGTTCGGGGATAACTACACTTCCGCTTACGACTGCGGAAAATTCCTGAAGAAAATCTATCAGAGCTGTGCAGATACCTCCAGTGATCCGATTCTGGCACACGCAGAGGACATGTATGCACTTCTGAAACAGCAGCAGCGCAGCAACAAGATTCCGGCAGACCTTCCGGAAGGCGTAAAGGTTGCCAACAAAACCGGCGAGCTTTCCAATGTGGAAAATGATGCCGGAATCCTCTATGATACCAATTCCGGCAATGACCTTGTAATCTGTTTTCTTTCAGAGAATCTTACCGATACTGCTGCCGCGCAAAGTACCATCGCCCAGTTAAGCAGAACCATTTATCTGACTTATAATGGCTGAGACGCAATGCTTAACATGAAAACATGAAAGATTTTTCAAAAAGTGTCTGATTTTTCATCCATCGCAATATAAAAAGAACCATGATACAATGTAAACCGTCCTCAAAATTCTAAGCTTTTGAGACAGCACAGTTTCATGGTTCTTTTTATATTGACTCATCTTATTTTTTAGCCGTTGACCGCTGCGTCCCCTTACTCCGCTTTCCCCTCATCTTCTCCCTCTTCATAGGATTTCTCCCATATCTCGGAGAACACTGCCAGCGGACAGTCTGTAAGCAGACACATCAGCAAAAAGCACTCATACGGATTCACAATATAAATCTCACTCATTCCGCATTTCTTCAGAATGCCCTGGGCTTCTTCTATAAAATGATGGTAACGGTCATAGGGATCGTCATCCTCCATCTCCTGGGACACAATAAAGAATTCGATTGTGAGAAGGTCAAAACGCTCCACCGGGAATTTGTGGTTCAGAATATTGGTAATTCTCTGCCTGCTGAAACGCTTCTGACTGAAATGCTTGGCCAGAATGGAAGCAGACATTTTCTTCAGGTTTCCCATACGGTTGATAGGAATACCATTGCAGATTACCTTCTCAAGATCAGAGGGCGTGATATTCTCTGCTTTCCAGATCTTATTCCGTCCCTTCTCCTCCTCATCCTTCTGGTACATGGCTGCAATAATTTCCTTTGCGCGCTGCAAAAGCCGCTGAAATTCCTGGAAAGCCTGACTCTTCTCGTTCATAGGATCGTCCCATCCGGCTTTCAGGCATGCTAGATATTGAAGAAGCTTCTTCTCTGTATCAATGATAAACTTCCCGCTCATCGCTTCTGCCACAATATCATTATGAGCTGCTGGCTCTATGGTCTTATAGCGATCTTTGTACTCTTCTGCCTTGCTGTAGGGAAGCTGCCTGCTGTAGCAGTACCAGTAGATTACCTCCTCCGGATTGTGAAAATCAAAATCCTGCTCCTTGAGCACTCTGGTAAGGAAATCCGATACATCCTCTGCACTCATGCGAAGCCCAAAGCCCAGAAGAAAAACCGTCTCTCTCTTCACAGAAGCCTGGGTCAGCCAGTTATTCACCAGTGCCGGAAGCTTGGTAGAAGTAGGGTTCATGGACTTGGGCGTATAAGTTTCCTTAAAGGATTCCACCGCAATATCCCTGTATATCTCCTGGGGCACTTCCCCGTAAGGCTCCTCAAGGCCTGCACGCTCATAAATATATCTCTTCAGATGATCTCCAAAGGAAACCAGCTCCATCTCCTTGTAGAGATAATGGAAGATCACTTCTGCATCTTCATCTTCAAAGCTCTCCAGGCTCACCACCTGCCGGAACCTTTGCGCCGCCCTTCTGGTAAATTCAAAATCTTTCACTGCGTCAAATGCCACAGTCTGTTCGAAATCAAGATCCTGCATACGATTTTTCATAATACATCACCTTCATTTTCTTTTTTGTTCTGGCGCAGCCAGGCTCTGAGCGGATGATTCTCACGCTGGATTTCACAGAGAATGATCGTGGTATTGTCTCTGGCGCCTTTCTCCAGAACCTGATCCATAAGAATCTGCACCGTGTCTCCAACAGATTCGCCGGAAGCCATAGCCGTTTCGATTTCCTTATCCGAAAGCATATCGGTCACCCCGTCTGAACAGAGAAGATAACGGTCTCCCTCCTGATATTCCAGAGCCTTTACAGAAGGTTCCAGCTTCATCTCGCTTTCCTCCACTCCCAGAAACTGGGTCAGAGGAGCTTTCCCAAACATATAGCTTCTCAGAACATGATCACTGGAAATCTGCCGGATCTGCCCCTGGCTCTGCTGATAGATCCGGCTGTCCCCAAGATTACAGATATAGACAGACTTCCTGGCAAACACGATCATCGCCATGGTCGTTCCCATGGCATTGATCCGGTTGCTTGCGCTGTAGCTGCACACTGCCTGATTCATAATCTGGCAGGCCTCCAGAAGAAAATTCTCCGGCTGTCTGCGCAGCTTCCCCTTATTTTGTCCATAGTATTTCCCGAATTCCTGGGACGCCAGATAAGCTGCCATCTCGCCCTGGCTCTCTCCTCCCATTCCATCGAAAACGATCAGCACCGGAAAGCTCTCCCGAAGCCGCTCACCGCCGCGCACTTCCTGCATTCCCAGATTCTGGGACGGAAGAATCTCCCCACAGCACCAGAAATTATCTTCATTATTTGATCGCACTTTCCCCGCATGGCAGGTATAAGCATAATTAATACGGTATGTCATATGATTCCTCTTCGCTATTCATCCAGCTGTTCCAGAGCATTTTTCCAGTATTTCTCTCCGCGCTTGGTATACTCTGTACTGTCATTTTCCTTGTCATGGACAACGCCGTCCGTATCGATCCAGCGGATCATCTTGCCGCGCTTATCATAATAATAAAGTTCTTTTTTATTGCCGGTCCATATGTATGCAAAAAACAGTCTCTCATCCCAGTAATAATATTCCTCATAAACACCGTCCTCAGAAGTTTCCGGATAGATCAGTGCTTTTATAAGTTTGCCGTTGCTGTCATAGTAGCGAAGTCGGTCGCCTTCCTTGCCCACTTCCTTACAATCGGCCAGTTCCTCCACAATGGTATTCGCCTGTTCCTTAATGGTCTGGATTGCTGTGGAAAAATCATCGATCTGAGCCGTGCTGTTGTCATTGGCTTCCAGCACTTCCATAACCATGTTGGTGTTCTGTGCCTTCCGGTCCTCGTCATGAATCAGCTTCACATAAACGCCAACAATAATGCATGCTGCCAGCACCACAACCGCAATGGAAATGGTCCATGGAGAAATCCTTCTCTCCTGCTGCGGTGCCTGCCGCTTCTGTCTGGAAGCTGCCTCTGATCTGTCTTCTTTGCGAAGGCTTTTGGATGGCTTCGGCTCCTTTGCGTCCCTGGAGTTCTTTTTCTCCTTCTCTTCTTCCTGACGGATGGCTTTCTCAATCTGCGGTTCTTCTGCCACCTGGGTCCGTTCCATTTTCTCAGCACCTGGTTCTTCCACCACATAATTCTTCTGGTGCCGCTGCTCTATATCACGGGCATCAGCCAGCTGCCACTGGGAGCGTTCCCACTCCTTGGCTGCATTCACAGGTGCGATCCGCAGGCTTTCCAGATCCTGAAGCATATCCTCCGGTTTCCGGTAACGCTTCTGTGGATCATAGGCACATGCCTTCAGTATAATATGGGAAAAGGCAGCGCTTGCCCGGGATGGTGCCGGCATCTTCTCCCCGGCCATGCGCCGTGCCAGTGCATTCTCCTTATCCCGATAGGTAATCAGCTGCTTATCCAGAGACAGAAACGGAAGCCTGTTCTGGTTCATCAGCTTATATAGCACGATTCCAAGGGAATAGATATCAATGCTGCTGTCGTATTTCTCACCTTTATAAATCTCAGGTGCCATGTAGGAGTAGGTACCCTTCTTGGACATATTCCCCACTGTGTGCGCCTGCTCTCTGGCAATTCCAAAATCTCCCAGCTTAAAGTCACCGAATCTGGATACAAAAATATTCTCCGGCTTTACATCCCTGTGAATAATATTCAGCTTCCGGCAGTAAATTAATGCCATGCTAAGATCACAGCCAAGTTTCATTACCTCTTTCTCAGTAAGCTCCTTGCCTGTGCAGTAATCCATAAAACTGGTCAGATATTCCATTCGGATGTAAATATCCCAGCCGATCTCGTCCAGATATTCCACCACTTTAAAATCTTCAAAGGATACAATATGGGAATTTCCGCAGAAATGCTCCATCGTATATATTTCCTGAACGCAGTCCTCCACCAGGTTTCGAAAATATTCTCTGGTAGACTGCTCATCATTCATCTCTGATCTTACGCTGTCAAGCTCTCCCTTATTACCGGGAATCGATATAATCTTAATGGCCGAATAAAAAGTGCGTCCACGCTCTGTCCGCTGCGCCTTATATACTTTCCCAAAAGAGCCTTCCCCTATTTTCTCTACAAGCTGCCACTCTGGCCAGACAGAAACCGGAACCCCTTTCTCCATACAAGCCCCTCCTTTCCCAAAAAGAAAGTCGATTGCTGACCACAATCATCATCCCCGGAACTGCTGCCCGGGTTTTCGTAATATTATACTAGAATATTACCACAAATGATAGTCCCGCCTGTATTTTTCTCTATCCATATCTTTCCAGCCTTTCATTGGCAGGATGTCTGTCATTTTTCTGCGGTGCAGAGGTTTACCAGAATCTCAGACACCTGCCGTATTTCCGGGATGCTGCAGTATTCGCTGCAGCTGTGCACCTGGTTCATGGAGGTGGCGATTACCAGCCCTTCGATTCCGTGCTGAGCAAACACATTGTTGTCGCTTCCCCCGAAGGTTTTCTCGAATTCTGGCTCAAGGCCTGTTTTTTCCACTGCTTTCCTGTAATTTTCTGCAGCTTTTCCGCCAAGATCCGTCTCATATGCAATAATATTCAGCTTTTCTTCCCATTCAAGCGCTGCTCTGGCCTTCTCTGCCTCTTCCTGGAAAATCTCATGGTACTCCTTAAGAAGCTTCATGGCAATCTCATGATTCAGACTGCGGATCTCCCCTTTCGCCGTGCAGGCTTCTGGTACAATGTTGGTTCCTGTTCCCCCTGCAAAAACACCGATGTTGGCAGTTGTATTTTCATCGATCCTGCCCTGGGGAAGTCTGGCGATGGCTTTGGCTGCTGCCTGGATGCTGTTGATTCCTTTTTCCGGGTAAAATCCGGCGTGGGCAGCCTTTCCCTTTACAGAGGCAGAAAAAGAAATTAAAGTTGGGGCAGCGTAAGCGGCTGCTCCGATTTTGCCGCTAAGATCCAAAGCGTAAGCCCCTTTGGAGCGGACTTTGCTGTAATCGAAAGCATTTGCTCCTTTGCAGTACAGCTCTTCCCCGGTTGTGATCAAAATCTCCACCGTCCTGTGAGGAATGTTCTTCTCTTTCAGATAGCGGACTGCCTCATAGATTGCGGTAACACCGGCAAGGTCGTCTGCACCAAGGACTGTAGTTCCGTTGCTTGTCACAGTTCCGTCCGGGTGAAACACCGCTTTTTTGTTCCGGGAAGGCTCTACTGTATCCATATGCACGCCAAGAAGCAAAGGTTCTGATCCAGCCTCCCCTTCCAGCCGGGCAAAAAGATTGCCTGCATTGGACCCTGTTGCCTCTCCGGTCTGGTCCTCCTCCAGCTCTACGCCGATTTCTCCAAATAATTTCTTCAGGTAGTCTGCCATCTCCCGTTCCTTTAAGGATGGGGAATCAATGGATACCAGTTTGCCAAATACTTCTGCTATTTTCTCATTTTCTCTCATAATCGCAATTGCAAAAAACAGCTGCGCGATACAGCTGTTTTATTCTCCTTTTTGAAATTTTCAGGTGTTCGTTTAAATCATGTACTCCGGCTGTGCCATAATATTCATCTTTCGGAAAAATTCCTGGGTACGCGGGTTCGTCGGGTGGTCGAATACTTCCTTCGGTGTTCCGTCCTCCACCACATGTCCCTTATCCAGGAAAATCACACGGTTGGATACATGACGGATAAAGTTCATCTCATGGGATACCAGAAGCATAGTGTAGCCCTGTGCTGCAACCTTGCGGATGACGTCCAGCACCTCGCCAACCAGCTCCGGATCCAGTGCGGAGGTAGGCTCATCCAGAAGAAGGATCTGCGGCTTCATTGCAAGGGCTCTTGCCAGCGCAACTCTCTGCTGCTGTCCGCCCGACAAATGCTTGGGATAATGATTTGCCCAGGGTGCCATGCCTACCAGCTTCAGCTGCTCGATGGCAATCTCTCTGGCCTGCGCCTTTGACATCTTCTTTACCACGATCAGACCTTCCATTACATTCTCAAGAGCTGTTTTTTTCTCAAAAAGATTAAAGCGCTGGAATACCATTCCTGTATTCTGTCTCAGATATAAAAGGTCTTTTGGCTTTTTCTCGGAAAGATCAATGGTTTTATCCCCGATGGTCACAGTGCCCCGTTCCGGTGTTTCCAGGCGGTTCACGCAGCGAAGAAGGGTGGATTTACCGGTTCCGGAAGGACCAATGATTCCCACTACATCGCCTTTTTTGATATCTAGGCTGATGTCATCCAGGACAACATTATCATTAAATTTTTTTGACAAATGATCAATTTTTATCATGGGTTGCGTCCTCCTCGGCAAAATTTACCAGCTCCACCTGATCCGGAATACGAATCTTATTTTCAATTATACGGATCAGCTGCTCAATAATCAAGGTAATTACCCAGTAAATAATAGCAAGTGATACGTAAACCTCGAAATAGCGGTATGTTTTTCCTGCAATAATCTGGCCCTGTGCGGTAATCTCCACAACTGCGCAGGTGAAGGCCAGTGATGTTCCTTTGATAATGCTGATCAGGGCATTTCCCAGTGTAGGAAGCGCTACCTCAAAAGCTTCCGGAAGAATGATCCTGCGAAGTGCCTGCGGATAAGTCATTCCAAGTGCGTGGGCGGCTTCAATCTGTCCATTGTCTACGGACTGAAGTGCGGAACGGATGATCTCTGCCATAAAGCCAGCCTGATTCAGTCCAAGTGCGATCATTGCATAGGCAATTCCAGGAATGTCTGCCACTGCAAGGTTGGTGCCGAATTTCTGGTTGATGGCTTTGAAAAACATTGGGATTCCAAAGAATGCCACATACAGCTGTACGATTACAGGAGTTCCTCGAAGGAGAGAAATCAGAAGGTTGGTAAGCTGTGTCAGTACCTTGATCTTATGCATTTTTATGATCGCCATCACAAGTCCTAAGATCAGCCCCAGAAGCATGGAAAGCAATGCCAGCTCCAAAGTGATTGGTAATTTTCCCAGCAATTCCGGGATCGATGTGAATACCAGTGATACGTCAAATAATTTTCCCATGATTTTTCTCCTACAAGTTCAGTTTCTATAAATATTTTTCTACAAGCACACAGGTAAATCCAAAAGGTCCCGGCGCATTCTTCGGTCTGGAAGGCTCCTGCTTCGGCTTCTCTTCCTGTTTATGATGCTTGTCGTATACGGACGGGTCCACATCCGGGTTCAGCTGATAACCCAGCTTTTCATAGAAACCAGCAGCACGGTCCTGGCTGCTGATCACGATGTGGTTTACTCCGTACTCTTTTAACCAGTTCTCTGCTTCCTGGATCAGGATTCTGCCGTAACCGCCTTTTTGTTTTCCCCGGACGACGCAGACACGTTCGATCTTGCCGATCTTCTCGTCTGGAAAAGCGATTCGGCAGCCTGCCACTGGCTTGTGATCCTCAATCAGGATCACAGCCTGCAGGTCCTCTTCCTTTTCGTCATGGGAAAATTCCAGCTCTATGGGAATGCTCTGTCCCACGCAGAAGGCATCTGTCCTCACGTAATCATAAGCTTTGTATTTCCAGGTCTCTGCCCCTTTTTCTATGCGATAAATTTCCACCATGATCGTTCTCCTTGCATCTCTGATTTAGTTGATTGTCTCTTCGAAGTATTTCTCGTCCGGGCTTGTGTCTTTTCCAAGATATTTCTCGGTGATCTCAGCTAAGGTGCCGTCCTCTTTCATTTCCTTCAGCACTGCGTCCACATCCTCGCGAAGAGCTGCGCCCTCCTCATTTTTTCCAAAGAGAAAATAGGTGTTGTTCTGTGGGAAAAGGAATTCCTGTGTTTCGTCGTCAATTGGATTTGGAACCAGCTGTCCCTCCAGTCCAAAGTTTGGAAGAAGGTTGTCGATCAGCGGGCCATCGTCAATGGCAACGTCTGTAACACCGTCTACAATGTTCTGGTAACGAACCTGGAAATTGGTGTTGTCGTAAACGATCTCGATCTGATGATCCGGGTTCTCCTCATTCCATTGCTCCAGTGCATTGGCTGTCAGGCTTCCGGCTGTCAGCTCGATCTTGTAGCCTCTGTCTGCCAGATCCTGAAGGGAGGTCAGCGGCTCATCATCTGCCCGCTGAATGTACTCATTAAAACTTGTCTTATATGGGAAAGAGAAGTAATAGGATTCTGCTCTCTCGTCTGTGTAGCCGTAATTGTTGATTGCAATGTCATACTGGCCGCTGATTACGCCCTGTAGTGCATCTGCTGTATCAATCTGAAGCTCATACTGAGGAAGACGGTTAAAAACCTCTTTCACAATGTCAATATCAACTCCTGTCAGTTCATTGTCATCTCCTACATAAAAGTAAGGAGCCAGGGAACCGCTTGTAACACCTTTGATCACCTTTACGTCGGAATCTGCAAATACGCTGACTGCACCGCCTGTAAGGCTTGCTGCTGTCACACCTGCCAGTAAAACTGCTGTTAATCTATTAAATCTTTTCATAATCTCTATCCTCTCTCGTAAATTTTTTGCCTGATTCTCATAAAAGTCCCTTCAGCGGGTTAATGGATGCGTCCACGGATAAGGTTCCATTCTTCGGATTTCTGTCTTCCCATTTCGGGCTGTTCCAGATAGTCTTGGAAATGGGGCCTGCGTAATCCTCGTAGGTCTCTCCTTCCGGATGGCGAAGGAATAACTCATCTGGTGTTTTGCTTAATTTTCTTCTCTCGCCGTCGTCTGCCCAAAGCTTTTCGAAATCAACTTTTGAAAGGATTCTGTCGTTGTATCCACGGAAAAGAACCTCTCCTAATTTCTTTCTGGGGCCGTCTAATGCAAGTACCTGCGGATCGCTTCCGTGGCGGAATGCCGGGATTGCGTAGAGCTCTCTTAAGTAGCCCCAGATGTTTTTGTAATCACGGATTGGCTTTTTCACCGGACCGATGTTATGGAAATAGCTTACATCCCAGCGTACCAGGGTAACATAAACGCGGACATCGCTGTCTGTAATGTAATCTCCGAAAAGGAAACGGTTTGTTTCCAGTCTCTTATCCAGCTTCTCAAGTGATTCATAAAAATCTTCATATGCTTCATCATAAGCCTCCGGTGACTGGCAGAATGCCATGCGGTAATGTCCGTTGTTTACATGTGGGAAAAGCCAGTCGTTAAATTCATCGATTTCTTTACGGAATTTCTTCGGGTACAGGTCCGGCGCATCCTTTGGCTGGAAGGGACGGAACTGAACTTCAATGTAGTTTGTAAGACGATGATAATCGTTGTTTACTGCTTTCTTTTCTTTGATGTCTACCAGAGTTGGGGTGGTAGCTCTTCCTTTGAAATCCGAATTGGCTCTTTTGTAAAACTCGCTTAAGAAGTAAGCGCCTGTCTTGGGATCCTTGAATCCTGGCTGATCTCCAAATGCATGTCCGTAGCGGTTAGTCTCGCCGGAATGAGTCACTCTGGTATCTGAGATCACATCCTGAAGTCCAAGAAGATCTCTTACAATGATCGGTCTGTTTGACCAGTTGCATCCGGTTGCCCAGTAGATTCCGTAACGGTTTGCCTCTGCTTTCAGGTCTCCCTCTTCATCACCGAATGGCTGGATAAAAGCGTTTGGCTGTCTGATAAATGCGCCTCTCTCATCGATTTCTACTAAAGTTTCATTTGGTCTTGGATCAACTCCAACTTCTTTCGCAAACTGCTCTGCAAGTGCATCTGTATATTTTACTTCTTCCTTAATTTCCTCTGCTGGTGAAAAACTGCATCCGCATCCACTCATTTTATTTTCCTCCGAATTGTCTGATTTTCTAAAAATGGGTACAAAAATAGCAGGTCCCATATCCGAATCCCTGCTTCAAAAAACTTCTTTGTTCTTATATAGCATCAACGCATATGTATGTAAATCTGTTCTATTTTCTTTCTGTCTTCATGGAGCCGCAACAACAGCAACAACACATAACCTCTTTTTCCATCTTCATGCTGCAACACATCTTCGCGGTTCTAATTGATACTGTCATATTGGTTTCTCCTTTCCTAGTAACTCGATATGTTTTATATATTTCTCTTGATGTTGCTTATTATAAAACAGAACTTCACCATATGCAACCACTAAATAGCGTTTTGGAAATCGCAGTTTTATAGAGCTAGTTATAGCTTTACGCTATAGCAGGTGGTATTTTTGGGCACACTTCAGCTGTAAAAAGGCAAAAAAATCCCCCAGAGCAACATTTCTGTCACCCTGAGGGATCCTAATTCATTTATTCTTCACTGTCGTCAGCGGAGTCAACCTCTTCATCATCGAATGCATCCTCATCCTCTGCGTCTTCCGGAGTTTCACTGATCTCCAGATCTTCAGAATCTTCCGCTACATCAAGCATGTCCTGATCGTCATCCATCTCGTCGAATTCGATTTCTTCCGGCTCCTCCGGCATTCCTGTATCAAGCTCTACATCGCTGTAGCACTTCATACCTGTACCAGCAGGAATCAGTTTACCGATGATAACGTTCTCTTTCAGACCGATCAGATGGTCAACCTTACCCTTGATCGCAGCTTCAGTCAGAACCTTAGTGGTCTCCTGGAAGGAAGCAGCTGACAGGAAGGAATCGGTTGCAAGAGACGCCTTGGTGATACCAAGCATTCCCTGTTTTCCAACTGCAGGACGTAAGCCCTCAGCTTCCAGTTTCTCATTTACTTCCTCATACTCAAGGAAGTCAACAAGTGTTCCTGGCAGGAACTCGGAGTCTCCGTTGTCCTCGATGCGGATCTTCTTCAGCATCTGGTGAACGATAACCTCGATATGCTTATCGTTGATCTCAACACCCTGGAGACGGTATACACGCTGAACCTCACGAAGCATGTAATCCTGAACGGCACGAACACCCTTGATTCTAAGGATATCATGCGGGTTTACACTACCTTCGGTAAGCTCATCACCAGCTTCCATAACCTGTCCGTCCATGATCTTGATACGGGAACCGTATGGGATCAGGTAGGTCTTGGATTCTCCAGACTCCGGATCTGTTACGATGATCTCCCTCTTCTTCTTGGTGTCGTTGATTGTAGCAACACCAGGAATCTCAGTGATAACGGCAAGTCCTTTCGGCTTTCTTGCCTCGAAAAGCTCCTCGACACGAGGAAGACCCTGCGTGATATCTCCACCGGCAACACCACCAGTATGGAAAGTACGCATGGTCAGCTGTGTACCAGGCTCACCGATAGACTGTGCTGCGATAATACCGATGGATTCACCAACCTGTACCGGTTCTCCGGTAGCCATGTTGGCACCATAACATTTCGCACACACACCCACCTTGCACTTACAGCTAAGGATGGTACGGATCTTAACCTGCTCTACAGCACCTCCGGTAATGTTGTCCACGCCCTCTTTCATGATACGTGCGGCACGCTTCGGAGTAATCATATGGTTTGCTTTTACAAGGATTTCACCTTCTTTATTCTTAATGGTCTCGCAGGAGAAACGGCCTGTGATACGATCCTGAAGGCTCTCGATCTCCTCCTTGCCATCCATGAAACCTTTTACATACATACCGGAAATCTCGGATCTGTTCTCACAGCAGTCCATCTCACGTACGATCAGGTCCTGAGATACGTCAACAAGACGTCTTGTCAGGTAACCGGAATCGGCTGTACGAAGAGCAGTATCGGAAAGTCCTTTACGAGCTCCATGAGCGGACATGAAGTATTCCAGTACGTCCAGACCTTCACGGAAGTTTGACTTGATAGGAAGCTCGATTGTATGTCCGGTTGTATCGGCCATCAATCCACGCATACCAGCAAGCTGTTTGATCTGCTTATCAGATCCACGGGCACCGGAGTCAGCCATCATGAAGATGTTGTTGTACTTATCAAGTCCTGACAGAAGTGCGTGAGTAAGCTCATCATCAGTCTTCTTCCATGTATCAACAACCTCTTTGTAACGCTCTTCCTCGGTAATAAGACCACGTTTGTAGTTCTTGGTAATCTTGTCTACAGTATCCTGGGCAGCTTTAATCATCTGCGGCTTCTGCGGCGGCACGGTCATATCAGAAATAGATACAGTCATGGCAGCTCTTGTAGAATACTTGTAACCCATAGCCTTGATAGCATCCAGAACCTCAGCGGTCTTGGTTGCTCCGTGAGTGTTAATAACTTTTTCAAGAATCTGTTTCAGCTGTTTCTTACCAACCAGGAAGTCAACCTCAAGAAGAAGCTCATTTCCCGGAATGCTTCTGTCAACAAATCCAAGATCCTGCGGAAGGATCTCATTGAACAGGAAACGTCCCAGTGTAGACTGTACATTGCCTGTGAAAGTGCTTCCATCCGGCATTACCTTGCTGGTACGTACAAGAATCTTGGACTGCAGGGTAATTACCTGGTTCTCATATGCCAGAATTGCCTCGTTTACGCTCTTGAAGAACTTGCCTTCACCCTTATTTCCAGGTCTTTCCTGGGTCAGATAATAGATACCAAGGACCATATCCTGTGAAGGAACGGCTACCGGGCCACCATCGGAAGGTTTCAGAAGGTTGTTCGGAGACAGAAGCAGGAAACGGCACTCTGCCTGTGCTTCCTGGGAAAGCGGAAGATGGACAGCCATCTGGTCACCATCGAAGTCAGCGTTGAAAGCGGTACAAACAAGCGGATGAAGCTTAATCGCCTTACCTTCTACAAGGATCGGCTCGAACGCCTGGATACCCAGACGATGCAGTGTAGGTGCACGGTTCAGCATAACCGGATGCTCTTTGATAACATCTTCGAGAACATCCCATACAGCTGGCTCAAGCTTCTCTACCATCTTCTTGGCATTCTTAATATTGTGAGAGGTACCGTTTGCTACCAGCTCTTTCATTACGAAAGGCTTGAACAGCTCGATTGCCATCTCTTTCGGAAGACCGCACTGATAAATCTTCAGCTCAGGTCCAACGACGATAACGGAACGTCCGGAGTAGTCAACACGCTTACCAAGAAGGTTCTGACGGAAACGTCCGGATTTACCTTTCAGCATATCGGAAAGGGATTTCAGGGCTCTGTTTCCAGGACCTGTTACCGGGCGGCCGCGGCGGCCATTGTCGATCAGGGCATCAACTGCTTCCTGAAGCATACGTTTCTCATTGCGGACAATGATATCCGGAGCACCAAGCTCAAGAAGTCTCTTCAGACGATTGTTACGATTAATGATTCTTCTGTACAGGTCATTCAGGTCAGATGTTGCGAAACGTCCGCCATCCAGCTGTACCATAGGACGAAGATCCGGCGGGATTACAGGAACAACGTCAAGGATCATCCACTCAGGACGGTTGCCTGACTCACGGAAGGACTCAACAACCTCAAGACGTTTGATGATTCTTGCACGCTTCTGGCCTGTTGCCTTAACCAGCTCTGCCTTTAATTCAGCGGAATCCTTCTCAAGGTCGATTGCCATAAGGAGCTCCTTGATGGCCTCAGCACCCATGCCCACACGGAAGTTGTTTCCGTAGGACTCACGGGCATCCTGATACTCTCTCTCAGTCAGGATCTGCTTGTACTGGAGTCCGGAATCAGCCGGATCCAGTACGATATAGTTTGCAAAGTAAAGGACTTTCTCCAGTGTTCTTGGAGTCAGATCCAGGATAAGTCCCATACGGGACGGAATACCCTTGAAATACCAGATATGGGAAACAGGAGCAGCAAGCTCAATGTGACCCATACGCTCTCTACGAACGGAAGCCTTGGTAACCTCAACGCCGCATCGGTCGCAGACAACACCTTTATAACGGATTTTCTTATATTTACCACAGTGGCACTCCCAGTCCTTGCTCGGTCCGAAAATTCTTTCACAGAAAAGTCCGTCTTTCTCCGGTTTCAAGGTACGGTAGTTGATGGTTTCCGGTTTTAAAACCTCACCTCTTGACCACTCTCTGATCTTTTCCGGGGACGCCAGTCCGATTTTAATGGCATCAAAAGTCATTGGCTGATATGTTTCATTGGTATTGGTTGATTCTGCCATGTATTCTTTTCCCCTTTCTACTCTTCGATATCATCGTAGGAATCGTCGATTTCGGATTCATAATCCTCATCTTCGTCCTCGTCCACATCAACAAGCTCCTCACCGTCAAACTCCTGCTTGGTGTAGCCGTGTTTGCTGAAGGATTCCTGGTCTCTGTGTCCTCTGGAATCTCCCTCGATAACTGCTCGAAGGTCGGTTTCGCCGTAATCTACATTCTCCATGATCTGAACTTCTGTCTGATCATCCTTGAGTACGCGCACATCCAGGGCCAGGGACTGAAGCTCTTTAAGAAGTACCTTAAAGGATTCCGGAATACCAGGCTCAGGAATATTGTCACCCTTGATGATTGCTTCATAAGTCTTCACACGACCGACAACATCATCGGATTTAACTGTCAGGATTTCCTGGAGTGTATAGGATGCACCATATGCCTCCAGAGCCCAAACCTCCATCTCTCCGAAACGCTGTCCACCGAACTGGGCTTTACCACCCAGAGGCTGCTGTGTAACCAGAGAGTAAGGACCTGTGGAACGGGCATGGATCTTATCATCAACCAGATGATGCAGCTTCAGGTAATGCATGTGTCCGATTGTGGTCGGGCCATCGAAGAACTCTCCGGTACGTCCGTCACGGAGCTGAACCTTACCGTCTCTGGAGATCGGAACTCCCTTCCACAGTGCTCTGTGGGCTTTGTTCTCATCCAGATACTGCATTACATCAGGTGCCAGAATATCTTTGTATTTCTCACGGAACTCCTCAAAGTCCTCTGTATTTACATAGTCATTTGCAAGTTCCAGTGTATCCTGGATATCATTCTCGTTTGCACCATCGAATACCGGTGTGGAAATGTTAAAGCCAAGTGCCTTGGCAGCAAGGCTTAAGTGGATCTCCAGGACCTGTCCGATGTTCATACGGGAAGGTACACCCAGAGGATTCAGCACGATATCCAGCGGACGGCCGTTCGGAAGGAATGGCATATCCTCAACCGGAAGTACTCGGGAAACGACACCCTTATTACCATGACGACCAGCCATCTTATCACCAACGGAGATCTTTCTCTTCTGTGCGATGTAAATACGTACAGACTGATTTACTCCAGGAGACAGCTCGTCACCATTTTCTCTTGTGAATACCTTGGCATCTACAACGATACCGTACTCACCATGAGGTACCTTAAGGGAAGTATCACGAACCTCACGTGCCTTCTCACCGAAGATTGCACGAAGAAGTCTCTCTTCTGCTGTAAGCTCAGTCTCTCCCTTAGGAGTTACCTTACCTACCAGGATATCCCCTGCACGAACCTCTGCACCGATACGGATGATTCCGCGCTCATCAAGATCCTTGAGTGCGTCATCACCAACGCCTGGAACATCACGGGTGATCTCTTCCGGTCCCAGCTTGGTATCACGTGCTTCTGCTTCATATTCTTCAATGTGAACAGATGTGTAAACATCGTTCTGAACAAGTTTCTCACTTAAAAGTACCGCATCCTCGTAGTTATAACCTTCCCAGGTCATAAATCCGATCAGAGGGTTCTTACCAAGGGCAAGCTCTCCCTGAGAGGTAGACGGACCATCTGCAATAACATCTCCTGCTTCAACGTGCTCGCCCTGATTTACGATCGGACGCTGGTTGTAGCAGTTGCTCTGGTTACTGCGCATGAATTTGGTAAGATGATAATCATCCTTTGTTCCGTCATCATTCTTGATACTGATATCAGTAGATGTGGAACGAAGTACAGTACCGGACTTTCTTGCAACGATGCAGACACCGGAGTCAACAGCTGTCTTGGCTTCCATTCCTGTACCAACAACCGGTGCCTCTGTAGTAAGAAGCGGAACGGCCTGACGCTGCATGTTGGATCCCATCAGCGCACGGTTCGCATCGTCGTTCTGAAGGAATGGGATCAGGGCTGTAGCTACAGAGAATACCATCTTAGGAGATACGTCCATGTAATCAAACATCTGACGCTCATACTCCTGAGTCTCTTCGCGGAAACGACCGGAAACGTTCTTACGAACGAAATGTCCCTCTGCGTCAAGTGCCTCATTCGCCTGTGCTACATGGTAGTTATCCTCTTCATCTGCTGTCATGTAAACAACTTCGTCGGTTACACGCGGATTCATAGGATCTGTCTTATCAATCTTACGGTAAGGTGCCTCAACAAATCCGTACTGATTCAGCTTTGCATAGGATGCAAGGGAGTTGATCAGACCGATGTTCGGTCCCTCAGGAGTCTCGATCGGGCACATTCTTCCGTAATGGGAATAGTGAACGTCTCGAACCTCGAATCCGGCTCTGTCTCGTGACAGACCGCCAGGTCCAAGTGCGGAAAGACGTCTCTTATGGGTCAGCTCACCAAGCGGGTTATTCTGATCCATGAACTGTGACAGCTGGGAAGATCCAAAGAACTCTTTTACAGCAGCTGTAACAGGTTTGATATTGATCAGGGACTGCGGGGAAATGCTCTCCACATCCTGTGTTGTCATTCTCTCACGAACCACACGCTCAAGTCTGGAAAGACCGATACGGTACTGGTTCTGAAGCAGCTCACCCACCGCACGGATACGACGGTTTCCTAAGTGGTCGATATCGTCGTCATTTCCAATGCCGTATTCCAGATGCATATTGTAGTTAATGGAGGCAAAAATGTCTTCTCTTGTAATATGCTTCGGAATCAGATCATGGATATCTCTGCGGATAGCAGCAATTCTGTCCTCAAGTGTGTCATTTTCTTCCAGAATTTTTTCGAGTACAGGGTAGTATACTAACTCTGTAACACCAAGCTCTTCCAGGTTCTCGATTTCTGGCAGATAGTGATGCATGTCTACCATTAAGTTGGAAAGAACTTTAATTCTGCGGTCTTCTTCACCCTGGATCCATACAAATGGAACTGCAGCGTTCTGAATGGCATCAGCCAGTTCTCTGGTCACGATCTGGCCAGCCTCTGCCAGGATCTCGCCTGTAGAGCCTTCCACCACATCATCAGCCAGTTTGTGGCCAACAATTCGTTTATTAAAATGAAGCTTTTTATTAAATTTATAACGTCCGACCTTGGCAAGATCATATCTTCTCGGATCAAAGAACATCGCATTGATCAGGCTCTCTGCGCTCTCAACTGCAAGCGGCTCGCCTGGACGGATTTTCTTATACAGCTCAAGAAGACCTTCTTCATAATTTGTAGAAGTATCTTTTGTAAAACTTGCAAGGATCTTCGGCTCTTCACCAAACAGATCGATGATCTCTGCATTGGAGCCAACACCAAGTGCACGGATCAGTACAGTGATCGGAACCTTTCTGGTTCTGTCCACACGTACATAGAACACATCATTGGAGTCAGTCTCATATTCCAGCCATGCTCCTCTGTTAGGAATTACTGTACAGGAAAACAGTCTTTTACCGATTTTATCGTGTGCAATGGCATAATAGATTCCAGGGGAACGTACTAACTGGCTGACAATAACACGCTCAGCACCGTTAATAACGAAGGTTCCTGTCGCAGTCATAATCGGCAGGTCTCCCATGAAAATCTCGTGTTCGTTGATCTCTTCTGTTTCCTTGTTAATCAGTCTCACTCGAACCTTCAAAGGTGCGGCATAAGTTACGTCACGTTCTTTACACTGCTCGATGGTATATTTAGCATCTTTTTCATCAAATGTGAAGCCGATGAACTCGAGACTGAGCTTTCCGCCGTAGTCTGCGATTGGAGAAATATCATCGAACACTTCATTCAATCCTTCGTCGAGAAACCACTGGTAAGAATCCTTCTGGACCTCGATCAAATTCGGCATTTCCAGGACTTCTTTTTGTCTCTGGTAGCTCATTCGCATGCTTTTTCCAGTTTTTACAGAACGAATTCTGTTTTTTTCCATTGACGTTTCACCCCTGTTTTATTTTATTTATTACAACATCAGCCAGCCCTGCTTACTAAGCATAGTAGGCATATCTTGCCATAATATAGCATTCTTCACTATAGCACAACAAAAAAAGCCTGTCAAGCACTTTTCCTGTTGTTTTTTTAATTTATTTCAATTTGAAGCAGTCTTTATAATACTTTCTGCTCTGTGTAGGAACGGTTTCCATATTTATCTGTCAGCAGCAACAGAAGCACGGTTCCTTTTTTCTGTTTTGGAATGGAGACACTGTATCTTCCTCTGGAAGTAACATTGCCCTGTCCGATCCTTTTGTTTCCGGATTTTGTCACAACATATACAGTAAGCCTTCTGCCTCCTGCTGCCGTTCCGGTAATTCTTGCGGTGTTTCTGGTGATTCTTGCGGATGCTGGAAGCCTTACCAGAACAGAACCTGTACTGTTCCTGGAATAGACGGCATAGGAACTTCCATTATTCCGCAGCCGGTTTTGCTGATTGCCTGAAATCCTGGACTGGACGATCCGCAGACCGCAGTTCCCGTTTCCTGTGATCGTATTTCCATAAAGGGATTTTAGCTGACTGGAGATCACCTGTACTCCATAGCGTTTTACAGTAGTTACGTTATTAGATTTTATATCAGTATCGCCAATATTTTTCAGGTATATTCCGTCTAGTCTGCAGTCAGATACCTTATTGGATATCACCTGACATTTCTTGCTGTCCAGAACCACAATTCCGCTTTTATTGTTGACACCAACATCATTTTTGCTGATTACAGTACCTGTACTTCCCGTTCCAATGTAGATTCCATCATTTAAAGTGTTATTTATAATATTTCCCGTAATTTTATTGTCTGTTGAAGCAGCATTCAATGTCCTGCCGCCGTTATTAGCACATATTCCATTCCCCTTGCAGTCACCAATCTTATTACTGCTTATCACATTTCCAGATGATCCGGCCAAATAAATTCCCGTGATAGAAAAGGAACTGGCATGCACTAATGAAATCCGGTTTTTGTTTACCACACAATTATCTGCAAGATACATGTAAATTGCATTGCCTACATCAGAAACTAAATTGTTCTCTACCGTAACATTTGTTACTTTATAGATTCCTTCTGGTATACCAGCTGCATTCGCATTCACTTTACTGCCCTGTATTTGGATTCCATATCCCTTCCAGCTTTTTCCATTAATTTTATCTGTATTAGAAATAAATATCCGATTATTTTTCACAGAAATATTGGATGAATACTGATTTCCAGCAGTTCCCGGCGCTGCGTCAGGTGCCAGATGGGTATTGGGCGTATACATGCTGCATACAAGTACTCCGCCGCCTACATGTTCCATCGTGTTGTCTTCCACTGCGGAGTCCACATAGTTCAAGCACCATACCGCACGCTTGCGGATGTTTCGGAAAGTGTTATTGCGGATCTGGATGTTTCGATACGGACGGTCGTAAACCATGCTGTGGCTTCCCACGCCTGCAAAAACATCCTCGAAAGTATTATTCTCAATCAGCACATTTTCACAGACAGCACCGTCGAACGGCTGATATCTTGGGAAAATATAGTCCAGGCAGGCATCCAGCTGAATACATTCCTGTCCGCCGCCCTCATAATCTTTCCAGTAGCCACGGAAGGTGCAGCCGGTCACTACAGCATCCTTCACACCTGCAAGTTCAAGGAAATGAGACTTCAGGTTGTTAAGAAAGGTGACATTCTTCACGGTTATATTGGTAGCATGTCCAATACGGAAGCCAACGAAACCGCCTGGATTCTCCTTGCCTTCTACATTCTGATAGTTCAGATCCCAGGTTCCGCCATCAATGGTAACATTCCGATAGCCATTATAGCCGCCATCAGAAAGCACTTCTTCCCCAAGCCGGAGAATAATGTGCTTGTTGGTGCTGCTCTTCGTGATAACTGCACCCTGGGCATAAAGAGTCATATTGCTGTACAGATGAATGGTATTGGAAATATAATAATTTCCCGGAGGAATGATCACTTTACAGGGAGACACATCTGTAGCACGCTGCCCCATAAATTTCAAAACAAGGTTCAGCACATTGGTGATATCAGTTCCATCCTGGACATCCAGGGTAACCTCTGTGGCATCTGCCGGAATTTTGGCAAGAATTTCTGCTTCCTCTTCGGAAAGATCGGCAGCCTGTACTTCTGCCTGTGCCTCATCCGAGCTTCCATCTGTGAATGCCATCTCGTCACTGCTGCCGCTGAAAAAAGCAGCCTCACTTTGCTGTTCTTCTGAATCAGATCCAAAGCTTGCCTCAGCTTCTTCTCCGCTTTCCGGCAGCATCTCCGGATCATCTGTGTCATCCGGAACCTGCACTTTCTCAGTTCCGTCTGTGTAAAAACTATCACTTTCAGTCGTATCGGAAAACTCAGCTGCAATTTCCGGTGCCTCTGCATAAGCAGCTCCGCTGCAGCCCAGTTCCAATGACAATCCCAACAGAATTCCAGCCACAAGTCTCTTCATATTCATCCTCCTGCCTTAAATCATCATAGTCTTTCCCTGCAGGATCCTTTATGTAAAAAAGAAATATCATCTGTTTCCCTTTTACATAAAGGATCCTCGCTGACAAAATCCTTTGCAAAAAAAATCCCCGCAGTTGCCTGCAAACAGACTTCTGCGGGGAGCTTGGTTCGCTTAAATTATTTAAGAGTAACTTTAGCGCCTTCAGCCTCAAGTTTAGCTTTGATGTCCTCAGCCTCAGCTTTGGAAGCGCCCTCTTTAACTGCTTTAGGAGCACCATCAACAACTTCTTTAGCTTCTTTAAGACCTAAGCCTGTGATCTCACGAACAACTTTGATAACTTTAACTTTGTTAGGACCTACTTCTGTAAGCTCTACGTCAAACTCATCTTTCTCCTCTGCTGCCTCAGCTGCACCAGCTGCTGCTACAACAACGCCTGCTGCTGCGGATACACCGAACTCTTCCTCGCAAGCTTTTACTAAATCATTTAACTCTAATACAGATAACTCTTTGATTGCTTCGATAAACTCAGCTGTTGTTAACTTTGCCATTATAATTTTCCTCCATTTTTAAAATTTTTGTGGAATCAATGATTCGATTCAGCGGCAGATTCTTAAATTATTCTGCTGCTGGAGCCTCTGCTGCACCCTCGCCCTGCTGTTCTGCAATCTGATTAAGCACACGAGCAAAGTTGGTGATAGGAGACTGGATACTTCCAAGCAGTTTGCCGAGAAGTTCTTCTCTGGACGGGATCTGGGACAGAGCCTGGATTCCTGCCTGATCGTTGTAGTTACCCTCAACAATACCTGCAACTAATTCAAGTGCCGGATACTGTTTTGCAAATTTAGCAAGGATTCTTGCAGGAGCAGTAGCGTCTGTTGCAGAAATTGCAATAGCGTTTGTTCCATGTAAGTGCTTGTCAAGATCTGCACATGGAGTACCTTCAAATGCACGACGCATTAAAGTGTTCTTGTAAACCTTGTACTGTACGCCGGACTCTCTTAACTCTTTACGTAAAATAGTATCCTGCTCAACTGTAAGACCGCTGTAGTCAACCAGTACGACTGCCTGTGCGTCTTTAATGTTGTTTGCGATTTCTTCTACGATTGGCTGTTTCAGTTCTACTTTTGCCATGAAATGGTACACCTCCTTATAAAATTTGATATACCGCCAAAAAAAGCCTTGCTGTAAGACAGCAAGGCTTAACGTAATTCTTACTTAAGAATACTTAGTCCTCGGTAGGCGTTTTAATCCTTATGCCTTACGGCACCTACTGTCTTCGGCAGCGTTCTGTAATAAAATACCATGTTCGTTTTTATTTGTCAATAGGTAATTTCATTTTTTTACATTTGTTTTCTTACTACCCGATATTCATCTCCCATGCGGAAATATGGACAATCGTGATTGGTTCCGGTAACAAAGCGGTACATCTCATCTTCATCCAGATTCATCTCACAGGTATAGCACTCATAATCGTCATCATAAGAATAATTTACACAGTACTCGCAGTTTACTCCCTGCTTGTTCTTCATTATTTATAAAACCTGCCTTTCTACAGGAATTTCATTATTCGGGAAAATTAGAGCATGTTTGAAAAAGGCTCTAGAGCGTGTTTGAAAAAGGCTTTCTGCAAGATGTGCGTCACAATTTGTGGGAGATTTTGTCCGGATGAGGGCGCCGTAGCGGGCTACGGCAACTGAATTCGGGCAAAATATACCGCAAAGTGGGGCGTGCAGATTGCGGGAATGATTTTTCAAACAGGCTCTAAGGCTTCCCCCGAATCCATTTGGCGTTTTCGCTTTCGTCAGCTTCCTGGGAGCATATCCGGCCATGACAAAATTTCTCTGGCAATAATATTCTCATAATCACCCTCTATATCCTGGCTCCGTCCTGCTTCATAGATATTGGTCTCAGCGCCCCATACCCGGTCCTCATATTCCCATACATGGAATTTCAGTCCCCGGAAAAGGAAATCGAGGCTTCCGCAGCCGTCTGTCTCTGTATATTCATATTTAATGTTTTTCTTCTTTAATGCATCCTGTACGATCTGCAGCCGCATTTTGCACACCTCACTTTTCGTCATTCTTCTCTACAGTTCCGTTATCAACATGGATACGGTTCTTGCCTGTTTTCTTTGAAACATACATTGCATGGTCCGCAGACAGATACAGGTTTTCGTAATCCTGTCCTGCTGCAGGATAAGCCGCAGCACCAACACTGATGGTAAAATGCGGTTCCTCCTTGGAGGCCGCCAGCACATCCAGAATCTCAGCGCCCTTTGCTTCCGCATCTGCAGCGAATTCTGTATCCGTCATGAATACAATGAATTCATCACCGCCAAGCCTTCCCACAATATCATCCTTGCGGAAATTCTCTTTCAGAATCTTCACAAGATTGATCAGCGCCAAATCTCCCATGGCATGTCCCATAGTATCATTAACTGTCTTGAAATCATCAATATCGATCATGAACAGATAGCCTTTGCAGTTTTTGTTCTGCATAAGCTCACCAATCTTCGCTTCTGCGGATTTACGGTTGAGAGCTCCGGTCAGACCATCTATCGAAGCTTTTTCCAGCAAATCCTGTTCCTTGGTCATTTCATCCTGCACATCCGAAATCTTGCCAAGGAATACCTGGGGAGTACCAAGACGTCCGCGTACCAATCGGCCCATCCAGCGAACCCAGCGATAGTTGCCATTCTTATCCTTAAAGCGGATTACGAAATCGTCAATCTCATCTTTCTTATCTCCGATAGTGGAAAGAAGATTCTTTACCTTCTCTACATCATCCGGATGTACCATTGCAAAATCAGTGTCATTCTCAAATGGACGTATCTGGCCAATTTCCTTCAATCCAAACAAGGTGGTTATATTCGGAGTAAATACCAGTGTCTTATCCAGACAGTCGTATTCAAAAAGTACCGTGTCGGAAAACTCAGACAGAATATCGTATCGCGCCTGCCCCTTCATTGCACGCTTCTGTTGCTTCATATACAAGCGGCCAATCAGAATGATTATAATTGACATACAACCAAACAATGTTACTATTAAAGCACGATTTCCGTTAATAAGCATTGTTCTGTAATTTTTTATTTTATTGGAGCGATAGCCTGATACCAGAATACAATCTCTGTCTTCCAGTTTAGACGCCGCCAGATAAATATCTGATTTCTCTAATTCGGAAAATAAATACGGCTGTCCGAAAGTAAGATTTGCAAGGATATCTTCTATTTCCTCAATATCTTTGTCTTTGATCCGAATAGACCTCAATTCCGTGTCTACTGTATATTCGATATCAAAAATCTTCATATCGCCAGCCAGAATCACACCTTTAGAGTCACATAGGTAATGGAACACCCTGTTTTTATCCTGTTTAATCATTTCCCAGGCTTTCTCTAAACCAGCAGTTTCTCCCTGATCATCACAAAAAGCCTCTATTTCTGATAATGCCTCTGAATGAGCGGACAATAGAGTTTCTTCCATTAGTTCGGAAAAAACCCTCTCAGTTTTCTGACGATATCTTTTCATGAGGAACGTAGTCAAAAAAACCATCACCAGCAAACAAATTAAGACTATAAAAAACCATTGCCTTTTCGTTCTATATTCAGAATTATCTTTCATGCTTTTTTCCATATAATGACATCCAATCCTAATTAAAAGCTTTTATTTAAGTATAAATCTTGCACATAGCTCTGTCAAGTTAACCTTATATTACCTGTGAACAGTTACAAAACGTCACATACTTAGAGCCATTATCTATGGGCTGAAGTCATAGGATTCCATTTTCCGCTTAAATAGTGTCCTGCAAATAATATAAACAGCAGCAAATTATGCCCAATCATGCATCCCCAGGCAGAAATCAGTCCCATTCCCAGCATATGAATGCAGACAAATGTTCCCAAAATCCGAACTCCCCACATACCAACTACATTGAATACAAACGGCGTCACGGTTTTTCCCACACCTTGCATCATTCCTTCTATAACAATAGGAACTCCGTAAAATGGCTCGGAAACAGCAACCATACGAAGTACTGTACTTCCCAGACTAATAATCTGATCATCTGATGAAAAAAGCCTGATCAATACTGGTGCAAAAATGAACAAAAGCCCGCCTGAAACAACCATTAGTCCGATTTCTAATGGCATGATTGCTCTTGCAAGTCCGCTTAGCTTCTTATTATCATTAGCACCTAAAGCGTTTCCTGCCAGAGTGGCTGCAGCTGTCTGCATTCCCCAACCTGGGATGTAGAATGCTGATTCAACTGTATTTGCAATCGTGTGAGCCGCAGTTGCAGTTTCGCCAAGTGAATTAATCATAGATGCAAACGCTACGTAGCCAAGAGATGTTGCAAAGCGCTGAAACATATTTGGAACTGCCACTTTCAGACATGGCTTAAGAACTACCTTATCCAGCTTAAAGCTCTGTCCTTTTGGCGAGATATCCGGGTGTTTCCATAATTTAATTGTAATGGCTATACCGCCAATGGTATATGCAATTGCACTTGCTGCAGCAGCGCCCTGAACGCCCCATCCAGCACCTGGGATTAACACATTTTTTCCACCGATGGAAACCGTCCTTGTGGAATATATGAGGAAATAATTCAGCACAATGTTGATAACATTAAATGCAACACCTACCTGCATAGGAGTTTTGGTATCACCCACAGCCCTGAGAACTGTTCCAAAAATAATATTTGCAGTTCTAAATAGCATTGGGGAATATAAAATCAAAAAATAGCTGGATGCCATTCTTCGTATAGAAGGATCTACCTGCATCCATACTGGCACTTTGCTGCTAAGTCCGATCGTCAGAAGTGTAAATAAAATTCCTACAATCAGAACTGTGATTACAGCCTGTGCAGAAGCTTTCTTAGCTTGCTGTTTTTTTCCAGCTCCCATTGACTGAGAAATGTATGCCAAAAATCCTACACTAATTGCAGAAATAGTACTGCCGATCAGCCAATTGACTGTGCTGGTAGCACCTACAGCCGCAGTAGCGCGAGTTCCAAGTACACCAACCATTCCTGTATCCATGTACTGCACAGCAGTCTGCATAAGCTGCTCTAGCATAGTTGGCCATGCCAGAGAGAAAATAATTGGCAGCATTTCCTTTGTGTCTTCATCTGTCCTTTTTAGTTTGTTTCTACTAAATTTCATCTGGTTTCTTCCTGTTTACTATTTTTCAAATCTTTACCAATCTATAAAAAAATCCAGGTAACAAAAAAACGATAACCAACCGGCTACCGTTTAAGTCCTGTACCTTCAAAACTACATACATGCTGTATCCTCTTCGGAATCTTTTCGAATCATTTCTCAACCTTGCGAATAAATCGGAAGTTCCATCTCACTTCGTTCGATGGAACGACCTGTGCGCTTTGCGCTCAGGTCAAGCCCTCACCCTATTAGTAGCAGTCAGCTCCGTGCGTTGCCGCA
>NZ_QTVN01000020.1:13203-75943 GCF_003460605.1 Ruminococcus sp. AF31-8BH | reverse complement strand
GCTTCCGCCTACTCCATTCTCCCCAGCATAGCTGGGGGATTAGGCTTTTCATTCACGATACAGATGGACACAATCCTCATGCACACATTCTGCTTACCGTCCGTCCACTGAATGAAAACGGAACATGGCAGTATAAAACAGAAAAAGAATATCTCTGTATAAAAAATGGGGAAGAAAAAGGATTTACAGCTACTGAATTCAAAGCTGCACAAAAAGATGGCTGGGAAAAGCAATACAGATATAAAGTTGAAAAAAAGAAGATTTATATGACCGCATCTGACGCACAGGAAAAGGGCTATGACCGCATCGACAAGCATCCTAAAAGTAGCCGCTACGGCAGACAGAATCCTATTTCTGAACAATGGAACAGTGATGAGCAACTCTGTGTCTGGAGAGCAAACTGGGCAGATACTGTAAATGAAATGCTTGCCCGCAATCAGATAAATGCATCCATTGATCACCGTAGCTTTGCAGATCAGGGAATCACCGAACAGCCGACCATCCACGAAGGCTACATTGCCCAGAATATGGAAAAGAAAGGAATGATAGCTGACCGCTGTGAAATCAACCGTCAGATTCGTGCGGATAACAAAATGCTCCGAGAATTAAAAGCAAAGGTAGCAAAACTGGCTGAAGCTGTAGAAAAGTCTATTCCAATAATAGCTGAAACGTTAGAAGCAATCCGCAATCATATGATTTTTACACAGTATCATTTACTGCATAATGAGATGCAAAAAGAAGTGATCCATGACTGGATGAATCATTTTAATCCAATACTGAATAAATACAACACCGTTAAAAAGAAACTCAAAGCTAAAGTTACGGAACGGAAAGAACTGAATGTACAAAAGGATAAAACCAGTATTTTGAATCCCATCCAGCATATAAAATTAAATCAGCAGCTTACCACTATTACCGAAGAAATCGAAGAACTGAAATCAAGGAAAGAGCAGCTAATCTTCCAGGCAGAATGCTCTACCGATAAAGATATGACGAATCTATCCAAGAAATACGACCAGATGAATAACAATCTTGATATCCTAGATTCTCAGGACATCTCGCTCAAAAAACAGCTTGAAAAAGATGCCACCGCTTTCCGGGAAGAAAAATTCCGTCCTGAACCTGAACAGTATACAGAATTGCTGGACACCAGAATCCAGATACGTCCTGATTTCCGGGATAAGCTGATCGAGCAGCTCAAAGGTACTTTTGGTAAGTATTATGACTATCACCGCCGTGATATTGCCGCCAATGAGGTAGATTATCTCAATGTGGAAGATCCTAATGTCTTCTCCCATCGTGCATGGGAACTTGAACATCAGAGAAAACAAGAAATTAGAAGAAATCAACCTACTCGAGCTAAGAAAAAGTCACATGATATAGAATTGTAATCATCTAAAGTATTGTCCTGGCACCATAAATGGTGCCGAGACAATAAATAATATTCACACATTATTATTCTAATATTCCGCCTATTTACTTTAATTTGAAATCCAAGTCATAGTCTAGCATTTTCAATGCCTATGCTATCAACATTCTTTTCCTTCAATTAAATAGACGTTGTCTGCTAAAACAATCAAGATACAACGATTTTACTGTTCAATCTTTTTCTGTATGAAATGTTCAATAACATTATTGAACATAATGTCATCAAATTTTTCTCCGGAAAATACGTTATCACAAATTTCTATTAACCAATCGACATCTTTGAACGGAAGCTTGTTCTTCAATAAACGAAGCATTTCCGCAATGTTGGGCTGAATATCTTGCGTTTGATCTGCAAGATAGCACGCATCTTCTGGTTCCGTCAACAACTCCACAGATTTAGAATATATCCATAGTTCTTCTGCAATATCTCCTATTGGAAATTCATCGACATCGGTGACTTTTTTTTCAGGCAAATCATATTTTTCACTAAAGCAGTCAAGCATTTGTGCCGTCACATCCACAGGATATGGATGTAATAATTTATCAAGCGATGAATAATTTTCTGATTCAATTGCCTTCTTGACATCAACAAGCATCTGTCGAGGGAACTGTAAAGCAGCAGAATTTATTTCTTCAAACTCGTTAGCGGATAATATGACTAGATAATCAAAGGGAGCATCAGAAAATGCGATACAACCCAGAAGCCATTCGGTTAAATTGCTTTCCGATGCCATATCAAAATTATCAACTATAATTGGATAATAGCTCAACATATCAATGGTATAAATTTTATCAGGAAAATGAATCAAATACTTGGATTTTAATGCCAAAAATCCTTCTTCTGCGATTTTTCTTTCATCTCGACAATACCCATCATACCAATTCCTAATTTGATATTTATTAAAATACTTATTTGGCGAATGTGCCTGATAGTATCTACAGCACATTATTAGTCGCTCTATATTTTGCGTTTCCATAACACAAAGAACCATCTGTCTTTCCTGAAAACCAAAATCAATTGCAATTTCTGCAAAGTAATTCTGCATCGTTACAAGAGAACTTTGAGCTGTTATGAGGTTTACCATAGCCAATCTTTGTTTTTGTTCTTCCTTAGCAAGAAAACCCGCAAACTGATTCATAAAGTTTTGTATGCTTTGAAAGTATTTATTCTTTATTTTTCCTAATCTCTCAGGCACTGTAGCTTTTTCTTCAAAAGGACGATCTTCCTTAGGATATCGTTTTTCACCTGTGGTAATTAAGGCGAAGTCTTCACGAAGTTTATCTACTTCCCCTGCCAAGCCCCCTAATGTTTTTCCGCTAAGAAGTTTATAAATACAGGCACAGCACTTATCTGCAAGCAAACATATATGTTCTCTCACATCAAACCAGTAATTTAACCATTCTGTCACGGTATCAAATTCGTAATTGCTCATAATGGTCTTGTTCCATAGCGACGTAAGATTCTGATGAAACATGATTACAATGTTTCTAATGGACATTTCTTTATGTGCATCGTCGGGAACAGGATAAGCCGCGAGCAAATCAACTGTCGGCTTGAGTGCATCCGCGCAATACAAATCAAAAATAGGCAAGGCTTTACAAAGGAGTTTCAACCTTGAGACGCTCTGCTCATTTCCCGTTTTAATATTGTGCAATCGAAGGATATATTCAATGTGAATCGCATTTTTTTCGGAATCAATAAATACCCTATGTGATCTGGTCCACTGCTTGAGATACGTAAGAATACTCTTAAGATTTCGTTCCACAAATTCCATATATTTCTCTCTGTTCCCGCAGTAGGAGAGATACATCAGCGTAGAAATGCACTCCAGCGTCAATTTTTCCGGCTTGCTCCAAAGATCATCCAGAGAAAATCCGACCGATACATTCCACGCTGGATTGATGTTATAGATCCACTCAGAAATGGAGGCATAGGACATGATGTCCTTTATTCCGTCAAACCGAAGGGTGCACAGTTTCCTATATAGACAATCGCAGAAAACATAGACATACGTTTCCTGCAAACGGCAGGTGGGAATACGCTCCCGTAATCGGCAAAGATATTCTATATTCTTATTATCCGGAAATGTTTCCCGCATTTTGTCCAGCGTATCCATCGACACACCGAAATCCTCAAATACAGCAAAGGGGCACATTTCGGTCGATATAAGAAAAAGACCGCCGTGGGCATCTGCATCGTCAAACATAGCCCGATTGGAAAGGAAATACTGCATCACACTCCCTGAAAAAAGCCCCTGTATTGCAGAAGTATAGTTTGAAAGGTCTTTTTCATCCCATAGACTCTCGACCGCATCGCGGAAAAATGTCTCTTTGTTCAGGGTAAACTCCGGCAGATGAGAAAACAGTATCGATAGGTCCGCTTTGTCCGCCATTTTCATAACTGAAATGGCGGTATTGTCAATTGGCAGGAATTCATGCAGCCTCTCAACAACGTGCTTTGAACGAATTGGATGCAGCCCCTCAATATACCCGCTCTCTTCATTTACATGCACAAGGAACTCGGATTCCATACATTTTAAGAGCTCCCCAAAATCCGATCCAGAATCTTCTGATTGACTCGCATAAAGGTTGACAGCAGAAAGCCTGACTCCGCAAAGATCTGCAAAACATACTTTGCGCAGGATTTCACATTTTGCTTTGCCAGAAGATGATTGTCCTATTTCGGATATTTGTGAGGCTATTCTTTCTGATAACATCTCACCATGAGTAAGCAAGTAGACATACTCTATAAGTAGTTGCCTTTCTGCAATCTTATTCCATGCTCTTTGCCAGATTGTTATGCTTGGGTGAAGCTGCTTAGCCTCTCCGAATAGATTGAATATCTCTATTGCTTCCTTTTCTTCTAAAGCCGGCTTAATTACTTTCAAAGACTGAATATTGCTCAAGTCGCCACTATAATTATACCAATCCATCTCTCGCGATGTGATGAGCAACTTATAATGACAATGCAATTCGGATTGTAAGAGCTGAACAAGATAATTCCATTTGCTGAGATGGTTATCCAGATTGTCAATTAAGATAAGAATCTTTTCACCAAGCTGAATTCTTGCTTTGAAATATTGGACAATATTCCCAATTTCTTTTATCTCATCACACCATAGTAACTGATATGGTATATATTCATTTTGGAGAATATAAGCTGCCCGCAAAGCCAGCGTGGTTTTTCCTTGCCCACTAGAAGCTTTAATTACAGTAACCATGTTTTCGCAAATAGAATTAATAACATCTTTTTCTAAACTCGGTCGTTTGATTGGAAACCCACTTACTATATCTGCTGGTGTTGCTTTTTTCCCTTCGTAAAAACTACACCCTTCATCAATGCTAGGCTTAGAGTAGTCCAGTTTACGAATCCAACTATGAGCTGGATTTTGAGGACCCTTACTGATATCTATTTTGACAGATTGGATTTTGGAATCTAATTCTGCTTTGGTCACATAGGCCCGCTGCTCCATTTTTTCAAAGCAAAGAATTTTTATGCTATTTGCAAATAATGAAACATTGTCTGTGTTAATCTCATAAATTCTAATTAAGGTTTTTTCAATTTCAGTAGCAAGTATAGATTTTTCAATCTTCTCAAATGACAGATGTGAAATAAATTTATCGAAATCATAAACAGACCAATTCCAAGAAGGATTGTTTTTCTTGATATTTGAAATCACGCCAACCCAATAGGTGCGTGATTTTTCGTCTAACTTAGATGCAAATATCTTACTTAGATGGCCTTTTGCAACAGGAAAATCATAAACAAGCTTAAAAAATCTATTTTGATCCAGCAAATATGCTTCAAGAAAATTTTTGAGCACATCAGTTAAAAAGCTGGCATCCTGTTTGTTGACAGAATATTTCAACTGTATATGAGTAATATCATTACTACCATTTTTCTGCATGATACAATCAATATCTTCAATCCCCTCAAGCTGGAAAAAATTGCTTGGATTTGATGACGAAAGAATTAAATAACACGAATACAAAAATTGATATGAATACCCCCTGAGTGCAATTTGTCCGCCATCCCTAGAAATACTTAATTCCTGAATATTTGCTTTTGGAGCTGTAACCTTTTTGTTTTTCTTCTTTGTGCTTTTTCCCATATTTCTCCTTTCGTTCTCTTATTACATCTACACGTGCTCTAATCTGTACTTATCAAATTTTCCAATTCAGAATATCGAAAGATTCTATTTCTATTAGGAAGTTTAATGGCATTCATCAATTCCATTTTCTTGTAATGAATAAAACATTTTAGATACTATAATAAAAAATCCCGCTGCTTTAATAATACCATCTTCTTAACCCATTTTCTATATAATCTCTTCCAAACAGCGAAAAGCTCCCGAAGGAGCTTTCCATTACCTTAAATATACACTAATTCTTTTAACACAATCTCTTCCGCTGCATTCCGGATGTTATTTACAGCTCCAACCCACACCATCTGATCACGAGCTTTCAATTCTTCCGTAACGCCTTGCTTCTCCATCATCTGACGCACCAGAATATCCATTCTCTCCTGTGCTTCATCGTCCACAGTATTCAGATGTTCTGTCAATCTGTCTTCCAACATATACAGAGAATACATTGCCGAACGATGCTCTTTCAGATACGTTTTCCGAATCATTCCATATTTCCCATAATGCGGTTCTTCATCTGTACTGACAAGATTCGAATAGTAAATTCCGTCTGCGCCAAGTGTGTAGGTTCCACCCATTTTTTCAAATGTACTTTTCATGTGTTATTCCTCCTTGAAATCAGCGATGTCCTTAGATCATCGCAAAATATTTCAGGGCAGCCTTGATAGCATCTTCTTTCTTTTTCGGGCATTGTGGAACTCTTGCATTTTCTGATTTTGGAAGATTATAGTTTTCTCCCACTTCAATTCCACATTTGCGTTTTACCTGAGAAATATATAAACTTGAAACCTTCAAGCCAAATTCTTTCAGCACATAATCTTTGATTTCCTGATAGGTCGCTTTCGTCTCTGCACTGGTTGCATCCAGCTCATCTAAGTCTAAGTCGATCTCTATCGTGTCATCTGGTTTTTGTTGGGACAAAAGAACAACCGTCTCAACATGTTTCTCATTGGATAGGGAATTTTCTGTATCTTCATCATCAAAAAACATTGTGTCAACAAGCTTTCCATCAACATTTAATGGAATCTTGAACTGTACTGATTTCACCCAACGACCGTCTTTCTGCTTCTCTTCATAAATTTCCACTTTCTCAATCAACAGATTCATCATCAGCTTTTTATCACTGTCTGGCATATCGTCTATGTGGTCTAACATTTCATCAATAATTCTTTTATAGACCTCAGCCGACAGATTTTCACCCTGAGCATTTTCAATACTCAAATCATTCTGATACATCTGATTCTCTATTATAGCAATCTGTTCATTGATTTCCTGCACACCAGCTCTGTATGTCTTCATCAAATCATCGTATAATTCATCATCAATATCCAACCCATTGATTCTGCGTAATTGCTTTGATTTCTTTGAATCCAGCTTCTCATGTTCTTTCGTAAGACGTTCTTTTTCTTGTAATAATTCACTCAAAGAATCATCAGAACCCAGCTTTTTAAGAATCTGGTCTTTCATATCGTTTTCACCACAAAAAACATACTTCACAAGCTGTATGACCTCTGCATTGATTTCATCTTGTCTGATATGCTTCTTGTAGTCGCACAGATGCCCTGAGACCATTTTTCGATTCTTACAAAGATAATACCACATATCAGTGTAGAATTCGTCAGAACCCTTCTTTTTCTTACGATTTACCACACCATACATTGACGAACCACACACAGGACATTTTATAATTCCTGACAAGATATGTTCATGCAATAATGAATGTGTCTTCTCTCTCTTGAAAGCATTCTTCTTACGTTTCACTTGCACTCTGTACCATGTATCTTCATCAATGATTGCTTTGTGTTGCCCCTGATACAGCTTGTATGATTCTTTATCCTGCTTAACCACATGAAACTCATTTCTAGTACCGTCAATCTTTTCAGTTCTCCTACGTCCATACGAAATCTTTCCGCAATAGACAGGATTATCAAGCACATTCGTTACAAAATGAGCTGATATGTTAGGAACAGTTCCATTCTGTCTCACAGTCTTTGTGTATCCATTCTCATTAAGCCATTTTGCAACCGCATTTACGCCCATACCCTGTAAATACTTTTCATAAATCAATCGAATCAGCTTTGCTTCTTCTTCATCAACAACCAGCATCTTTGATTTCTGACCGTCTACATTGACCAATTTATATCCATATGGAGCAAAACCACCGTTCCAGAGTCCGTCACGTGCCTTTTGCTGTCTTCCAGCCATTGTCTGCTCTTTGATATTTTCACGCTCGATTTCAGCAACCGCCGCTAACACTGAAATCATCAGTTTTCCAGATGCACCAGCAGAATCTATATTGTCTTCAACACATAGTAGATTCACTCCGTAATCTTCCATATATTGCAGACTATTCAGTGTATCAGCTGTATTTCTACCGAAACGACTGAGCTTGAATACAAGTACATAATCAACATTATCTTTGCCAGATTTAATATCAGCAAGCATCTTACGAAATTCCGGTCTTCCAGCAACGTTTTTACCTGATTTTCCCTCATCTGAATATTCACCAACAATTCTCATTCCTCGATGACTTGCTTCTTTCCGTAGTCGTTCCTTTTGAGCTTCTAACGAATATCCATCAAGCTGTAATTCTGTTGATACTCTCGTATATATATAGCAATTCAACTTCCTTTTCGCCATTTTCCTACCCACTTTCTTAGGTTTAGTCAATATCGTGTTTCTATTATATATCAATGATACATTTCTTTCAACATTTTTCTACATGATTGAAAGCAAAGAAAAAGACACCTGATTTCCCAGATGCCATTTTATTTATAAATCAATCAATGTCATTTCAATTCACGCTCCCTGTACAGGGAGCGACCATTACTATAAATCAATGTCTGGAACTTTCCATAATTCTTCCATGTAATCTTTTAGTCTTCCAGACTGAACCGTTCTCAACAATTCTTCCATCTCTTCTTTTGCCTTGCTGTATTTTTTATGATAGTCCAGCCAGTCCTTGCCTGTCTCTACATGACCACATTCGATTTCATCCTCACAAATTTCTCCAAGAGTATTTCTTACATCCTCTAATGCTTTTTTCAACACATCAATTCTATCTCTGATTTGATAATCTAAATCACCATAGACATACAAATATTTTTTTGTATTTTCATTCATGTAAACGCCTCATTCTCTTACAAACTTCTATCTCCACGTTCATCTTGTTCATCAGACATATCAAAATATGTACCCTGCTGAATCTGTTCACGTTTCACTCTTGTTTCGTTAATTTTTGCCTGATATTTTCTATTCAGCATATCTGTATTTCTTGTCAGAACACCAATCATATCACTTGTAACTCTTTTACCTTTTTCATTCATTGATTCTTTCAAAATTTCCAAAACATTCTTTGCAACAGAAACAGGGGATTTATAAGATTGTACATCATCAATCAAAGAATCAAGAAGAACTAATTTTTTACCATATTCTGCTGATTTTTGAGCAACCTCATTTTCTTTTACATCAACTGAATTTTCTCTTTCAGAAACGCTTTTTTCACGTTGTGAAATAACACGTTGTTGAGCTTCCATCTTATCTTCTTTCATCTGAAAATCTTTTTCGTCCTGCTCCTGCTTCTTTTTCAATTTTTCTTCACGCTCATCAATTTCTGATTCCTTAATAAGAACATTCGATTCTCTAAGAATCAATTCAGAATTTTTCTCAGAAAATGCCATTTCTTTTTTGCGAACTTGTTCATCTCTGTCATTGATTTCTTTTGATTTTTCATCATTCAATGCTTTCTGTCGTTTGACACTATTTTCTCTCTGTTCCAGAGCAAATTCTCTTAATTGATTATCTGCAACTGCATCATTGACTTCCATTTGTAATTCTTTCAAATCCTGTCTTTCCGCAGCCATTTCTCTAAATTCTGAAACATCTGAACGCTTTCTATGCTCACCAGAATCAGGTGTTCTTTGAATTGCTTCATAGCCATATTCAAGTGCATCATTTATCATTTCTTCTTCAATGATTTCTTTGAATCTTTCATGCAACTGTACAATTCCATATTCAGATTCTTTTGTCTTTTTAAATCCCATCTGTTCAAGTGCTTTCACACTTGCAACTCTTGATTCCATACCCTTTTCATATCCTGTTGCTCTTAACACGTATGCAAGATGACCATGACCTGTTCCACATGGTTCATCTCCATGATATGTCGCACGAATGACAATTAAATGTTCAGGGTCTAATGTTGCAATTCTTTCAACTGCTTTATGAAGAATTCTTTTTGTTCTTTCTGTATTTTCACTTTTATTCAAATGTGAAATCGCATACTCCGATGCTTCTTTTTCATGTCCAGATTTTTTCAATGTTTTCCAATGTTCCATACCAAAATCTTTATCTGTCACACCATTGTCATCTTTATTTCCAATCTGTAAAACAACCTCTTGAATCGGTGTTTCTTTTTGCTTTCCTTTTCCATAGCAAAATGTTCCATCCACAACACCATCATAATAACTTTTCTGTCGTTCTGGGCTTGTAGATTCCGCACCCATTTTTCGTGATGGTCTTGTTTGCTTTGCGTTAAAATCATCCACTGAATCTTGAAAAATTTCATTAAATTTATCCGCATCTGTTGAATTCATATCGCCAATCCAAAACTCATTTCTTGAACTCAATTCAACATCTGCATTTGCCGATGTAGTCAGTCGCTGGTCGTGCCATTCTGCTGTATGACCCTGCGATGATGATACTGTCATTGTTTCAGCCATCTCGTCCATCTCCTTTCCTGTAATATATCCGCATCCGTATTTGTTTCCAACCTTGCCTCTGCCAAGGTTGCTCAATACAACCTTTGACGCTTCGCATCAAAGGTTTTCTTTCGCCAAAAGGGGCTGTCTGCCCCTTTCTGGACTTACCCCGACCCTGCGGGGCTTGAAAAAATGTTCTTTACTGATTCTGTCCGTAGAATGGATTTGTAACATTTTCTCTCTCCTGTTCAACTACATTTTCAACTGGAACAGATTCTTCCTGATGTGAAATTTGTGTCTGAACAGGTTCTGTTTTCTGCTCTGCATTTCTCGCTTTGCGATTTTCAAGAATGTGCTGATAAACTTCTTCCTCACGTTCATCAATTTCTTTCCAGAAGTTGATTTCTTTCTTCTGTCTTTTTACAGCAACATCTCTTTTTGCTTTCAGCTTTGCTTCAAATTCTTCATAAACTTTTCTTTCATCTTCACTCAGATAATTTAATAATTCATTTTCTTTTTTACTACGTTTGTTCATAAAAATTTACCTCAACTTTCTATCAAAAAAATTTGTAATAAAAAACGGTGAACAGAATCAAGAAACAATAAGTTTCCATCATCTGCTCACCGCTGCGTCTCTCACGTATTTTTATTTCAGAATACGCTTCTGCCAGAAGCTGTGCGTCCGTAAACAATTCGGTTTTCTACACCGTACTGCGTAGATATTTTTTCATATCGGACATTCTCTCGTGAACTTTTTTATTTAATTGTTCAATGTAAATATAACAGATTTCACTCCATGAAGATAGTCTTTATATCATTTTATTTTTACATTAACATATATTTAATAATTCAAAGTTTCCAATTATTTTTTCTGATATATTCATCTCCTTCTTCATGCGTTGTTCCATATAATTCCAATCTGGTTCTCCAGTAGATGTCGCAGGTAACTTAACTATCATTGTTTTTAAACTATCTTTTGTAGCTTTTACATCATAATTAAATAAATTCTCCATTGTTTTATTAAGAACCGCAATAATAAAACGAACATTATATATATTCAAATTATTATTTTTGAAAATACTTGTTGCACCGTGTCCATCTTTTAAATAAAATGGTTCATCAATACAAAAACTTAAATGATTATTTGAATGAATTATTATCGCAATATCTTTTTCTTTGTTATTCAGTAAAACTTCATCATCTAAATAAATATATGAAATAATACAGTTATTTTCACTCGATTGTCCCAAAAAAGGATACAAAACATCACTTTTTTGCGAATTATTTAACGCATAAATCGGACTGACTTCTTTCTGTGGTTGAATCTCAAACACTTCTCCAAAAACAAAATCCCTCCATTCCTTTATGTCAACAACGCTTTGCTTTTCTTTCACTTTCTTCAAATTCTCAATATTTATATCAACTTCATTCAGAATTTTCTGCATATATTTCTCCATATACGTATAATCTGGTTTTTCAGTATTTTTTACGATAGGTAACCAAATTATTTCATCAGCTATTGTCTGAGAATTTAATTGGTCTGAATAAGAATACTTGGTTAAAGCATTACGAATAACAGAAGCAATAAATAAACCTGATAATTCTGTTAATTCATCATTTCTTAACATTAAAATTGCCGAACCTGCACCACCTCTCCCCAAAAAATTTTCTTTTTGATAGAAGGCAGAACCATCCAATGGACTTACAGTAATACAATTTCCTAAATCTAATGCTTCATCTTCTTTAGGCATACACCATTTAACAATTCCATTGTTATAATTTCCAGAAGCTACAAAAGGTACATTTCCCTCAGTATACTTTGCTTGACTTCTCGCAATAGGTCTACTAATTTCAAACAACTCACCAATGACAAATTCTTTCCAATCGTTTGTATTAATCTTTTTCACTTCTTGTACCGCCTTTCTCCATCGAAATTGTTACGGTTTTATCATCCGCTTCAACTTTGCTTGAATACATGGCTTTATTCAACAATCTTTCTCCAAAATCTTTTGTGTCAATTCCTTTTTGAAACATAATATAATCCATTGCTGTTTTTCTAAAATCTTCTTCAAAAATTTCAAATGGTTTCTGTGGTATTTGATAAGATAAATGTTCTTCTGGATTTACCCACTGACATGTATCATCACCTGACTGTTTCATCACAATGTCAACCCATTTATCTTCAATAGTTGACCATTTATTATAAACGTCATGACGACCTTTATTCTTCACAGTCGCAAGACCGTCTGATTCCATCCAGCAGGCAAAAAATTCATTTTTATCTTGTGGAATTCCTGTTTCAAAAATAAAAATACTTGTAGTAACACCAACATTAAAAAATACATCTTCTGGCAATTTAATCACCTTACGCAATCTATGATGTTTTAAAATACGCTTCATTTGAGCCTTAGACGCTTTTTCTAACTTCTTATCCGGCAAAATGAACCCACACATTGTATGTGCCGGTACGTTATCAAGAACATTCTCAACAATCTTCATACAACCATATTTATTCTCATATGGTGGATTCATCAACACTTTAGTTACATTTTGTTTAGCAATCCATTTTCCAGAAGTTTCAGTTCTAGCATCCATCTGCTCCAAATTCGTTTTTCCATCTTTATGAATAAGCATGTTGGCACATGCCAATGCATAAATTTCACGGTCATACTCAATACCAAAAAGCTGAGAACTTTTAATTTCCTTTGCTTTGTCTGTTTGCAGACCACCAGCTTCTTGAATCATATTTGCCATTGCTTTTACAAGGAAACCACCAGAACCGCAACAAGCATCCAATACACGGTCATCTTTATTCACTTCAAGAATGCGATACATAAAATCTGTAATATGCTCAGGTGTAAAAATCTGTCCCGCTTCCGATTTTTTCTTATATCTGTTGAACTCATTGAAAAAGATACCCATAACATCTTCACCACGCCATGCATCTGAATTCAAACAATCACTAATATCAGAAACCCAATCAATAAATTGTCCAATCAAATCTTTTACTCTCTGCTGTTCCTTTGCATCCTCACTATCAACATTCAAATTCATTCTGATTTCTGAAAACACATCTGACAACAAAGAAAGTTTCTGATTCTGTCTCTTATCTCGCATAAGCTCTTTGTTTAAGCAATTAAGAATAGCATTATGAAATTCTGAATAATCCATGCCCTTAACCATAAGTGCATCATATCTCTTTGCAACCAATGCACATGCTGTAAAAATCATACGATGATACAGATTCTTAATTCCAAACTCAAAATGCAAACAATTATTGATTTTAGCAGTCAATTCATATATGTATTCTTTGTCAATATGTTCCTTATTGAACAAAGATATATAATACTCAAGGTTATGTAAAATATTAGAACCATTACCCTGAAATTCAATTTCACCTTTAAACACTCTTGTATCATCACCGTTATACAGGATTCCAACAACATTTCCATATTGTTCTTGTACGATTTTGACATTCTTCAAAACTTCATCTACCTGTTTATCGCCCAATGGGATATATGATGCTTTCGTTTCGAGAACAAGAGCTGTATCTGCATGATTATCAGGCAAATACCATCCATCCGGTTTATCAGCTATTCCCGCAAATCCTAGCTGATTGAATGCAGTCAACTGACCAACTCCAGACCTTACACCATCTTTATCTTTAAATCCGAGAATATCTCGTGCTTTATCACGCACAGCATCCTCTGTCAATTTCTTTGCCATGTGAATCTCTCCTTAGTATCATGATTTCATGAATTCATTAAAATCCTTGTAATTTCAAAAAATCCTCTGTAATTTTATTCAAAACATCTGTCATCTTTGTATCATTGGACAGACAATACATTTTCAATCTTTTTTTCATATCATTTGTCATATAGAACTGGGCAGGAACCATTTTCTGATTTCCATGATTTTTTGCAGATACAGATGTAGTTCCACCCTTTGCCTGTTCCAGACGTGATTCTTCCTCAACAGCTCGCTTTTGCTGACGAACTTTGAATCTATTTTCAGTCATATCTTAAAATCTCCTTTCTTAACTTTGTGGAAAATATGGATAACTCTACGAGTTACCCACATATCCCACAAAATCGGCTACTACTGCTAATTCAATTTTCATGATTTCATTCTATCATGATTTCATTAAAATTTCAATTTTAAGATTTTCCATACGCCATGTGTCAGCACGCTTGTAGCCAATGCAGCTGGAAGCCTTGGATTATATGCAACCACCGACTGATTTGCAAGCCTTGACTGTACAAACGCTTCACTTTGTGGCAGACAATAGATTGGCTCGTCTTTATGTTCTTCTTTGAAAAATTCCATAAATTCCTTTGTAGCCTTAAATCTATTTGTACCATTAACCACATACACAATAGGTGTATCTGGTGCATTACGCTTTACAAGGTCAATCGTTGTTTCCGTAGCTGGCATATCCGTCACACTTGGACGCATAGGAATAATAACCACATCCGCATCTTTGACCCATTCACCCATCTCACCTTGTAATGAACCCGGTGTATCAATAATTGATATATCCGCATTATCCATTTCAACAGGTTCATGCAGTGTACCGCCCTGACCGTCGAGGTCATAAAAGCAATACGGAACATTCTTGGCATCCAAAGCAAAAGCAAGTTCATCTGCAACCAATGTCTTACCAACACCACCCTTACGGTTGATAATCAATATGTTCTTCATGATTCATGCTCCTTTCATGATTTCATTTTTTCATGAAAACATTATATCATGATAATACAGTGAATTTCAAGCTGTTTTTCCCTACCCAAATACACATTTGAAATTGCTATCATGTTTCAATATGCTGTATTTGATTAAAAATAAGCCCGTGGTGAAGATTTTTTAGAAAATCGAGGGATTTTACAAGTTTGAGATTTTATGCTTGTGGTGACGTCATACGGTGTGTTAAACGATAGGTTTTGATTTGTTCTGCTGATTACATACAGAAAAAATAGATGATAGATGTTATTGACCATTGAAAATACAGAAGCAAAAAACGTAGCACGTTTCTTGCTACGCATAAATCCGTTGTCTCCCAACGCATCCAGCGTTTTGTAGCAGAAAACGTAGCAGACCGAAAAAACGGCTTGCTACGCATAAATCCATTGCTGGGTAAAGGATTTATGTGTTTTGTAGCACGTGTAGCACGTTTTCCAAAAAACATATATATAACATTTTTATTTTAGTCTACACTAAATACAAATCCATTGCGTATCAACACATTTATCCAAATTACACATAGTATCATAGTGATACAAAGTAAAATACACTTATAGATAACATCACAATGATACAAAGTAAAGCCCTTATAAATCAATGTTTTTAGGCTTTTTTATTTTTCACGTGTATATATCTTAAAAAAATGTGCTACATCTGCTACAAATAGATAAATCTGTTGTCTCCCAACACATTTCATGTATCATCAACATTTTTCTACATGCTACATTTTTTTGTAGGATTCGCTAAACCTGTTGTCTCCCAACAGATTTAGCGTAGCTGAAAACGTGCTACGTTTCTGCTACATTTCTCAAAAAATCACCTAAAAACAAAAAGTGATAGCACATTTTCTGTACTATCACTCTGTATTACACTCTAAAAATCCCTCTATAACTAACTTTCAATGCTGGACAACATTTTTTACTCAAATCATTTCCCTTGTAGGTCGGATGATACCAATCTTCCAGCTTGTATTCATCAATCAGCCATTCAGGTTTATCCATCATATTCTTAGGTCTGACAGCTTTTTTACTGTCAGGACAATCCCAGTCTGGATAATCTTTAAGCAGATTCAGAACATCTTTGATAAATACCTGTAATGATTTTACTTCCTGTTTTCCAACGTACTTTTTGTACCATTCTTTGTATAAATCATACAAGAATGTAAATGGAACTGAATATTACGGTGCGGCAGAGCCGCCTGTCCGGTCATCTTAGAGCCAGCCTTCCGGAGGCATAGAGCCACTATGATTTTGCTTGATTATTGGTTATTTGACAGAACAGTGCTTGTCAAGGCCGAAGCCGCATTAGCGGGGCGTTAGCAGCCTTTACAAGGGCTTTTCTGACAGATACTATTATCAAACCAAAATCAGAAAATTTGGCTGGCTCTCATTCTCTGGAATGGTGGCTCTCAGAGTCCGGACAGATGGCTCAGAAGCCCCCGGAATAATCATGGAACAAAATCCCACTGCAACTGTGGCATGATTTCAGCCATAAACTGACGTACCGGGTCATTGAACTCTTTATATTCTTCCAACGCATTCTTACATACTTCTGGTACATCAAACTCATAATAGTTCATGTTCAGAACCTTATACATCACATATTCTACGACTTCTTTACGTTTCAAATAATCATCCTTGATATATTTGCGTTCAGCTCCAGTAAAGCATTTTGTAAATGGGATGAAAAGCTGTCTTCTGTAGAATGAATCCGACTTATCTTTCACTCTTGGCATTTCATTCAGACACTGCACCATAAATCCTTTAAACTTAAAAGAAATCGGTGCTTTAAATTTACGATTAACCTGAATTGTATCACCTGTAATTACAGCCTTTAAATTCGCAGCCTTGTCAATATATGTACCGACATCGTTTTCATCAACAATAACAGATGTGGCTCTAATCAATGGTTCCAGCATGAAATCTTTACCGAAATCTTTCAATGGAATAGATGCATATCTTCCTTCGCCAACAAGCTGTCTCATCAATACACATAATGTACCTTTACCATTGTTACCAGATTCTGAATACATGAAACAAGCCTTATTCCATGATACATTTGGACGAATGATAGCACCTAAAATCTGCCAGAGAATTGTGACCACACCTTTGTCATCAGACAATGTGTTCATCCAGCTTTCCACATCCCAGTCTGTACCATCTTCGTCGTTATGAATCACCACATTTTTTGCATTTGGATTGTAATCTACTCTTGATTTTGAAGTGAACACTTTATCCGGTGTAAACGGCATTAAGGTCTTTGTATCAAAATCAAAGATTCCGTTATTGACAGCAATCAGATTCCGCTCACTACAGCGTTTCACTCTCGGAGCTTCCTCTCTCATGATATACATCATTTCCTGGAATTCTTTGTATGTAATTCTTCTCTTATAAAGTCTTGCAATACGACGGATTTCAGAATCCTTTGTTGTATAGATACCTTCATCCTCACCATCTTCCATGTATACTCCTAAGAGAGCACAATCTGCATCATCTTCAGATTCAGTTGTCTCAATCAATGCGATATAATGCACATGCAGCATAATATACGCAATCTGGTATGTTTCCAGCTCCATTGGAACCTTCCACTTCGCCCCTGCTGAGCAATCGAGTTATACATCGTAACTTCGTTTCTGCTGTTATCTAAAATATTTCCTTTAATTTCATCAGGTGTTGGCAACACTGGCTGTGCTAATGCATCGTTCACAGCATCTACTGTTGCATCATAAATTGTTTCTTCGTAAGTTCTAGCCATATATTAACACGTCCTTTCTCATGATTTCATGTTTTCATGAATCTTCTGTTTTTCTCTTGAAGTCACCAAGAAAATATGCTAATATATGAGCATAAATAATAAAAGAAAGAAGTTTTCATGATAACTTGCCTTTTCCTTGATGACTTCCTTGATAGCAACAGTGATGCCACTCACAGTTGCTATTTTTTTGTAATTTTACTTTTCAATATGTTTTTTCGCTTTAAGGAAATTTTCAAAAGCAATTCTATCAACCATAACTTTATTCTGTTTTCCTACTGTAATATAATCTTCAAATTCCCCACCCTTGACATATTTTCTAACTAAATCATAGCTGATGCCAGTATATCTACTAAGCTCTCTCTGGGTAAGAAATGTTCTTTCCTGAACAGGAATTGAATTTGTCCAACCTTTTTGCTTTGCCATCTTTATTCCTCCATTTTACTGTATTTCTTACGGTTTAATAAAAGTCTAGCACACTGAATTTCTAATTGCAATACTTTTCCTACCCAATTATGTGTCATTTACTTTTAACGTGTTGCCTAGCAACGCATCCAGCTCAAAAAATTTTTTTTCAGAACATCAAAAAAAAGAGAAAGCAGATGTTCTCCACTTTCTCTCATTCTGATTTTTTCTTATATCATTCTAAAATGCTTGAACGCTTCCAGAATCAATTTTTCTTTCTCAGCTGGACAGTTCGGTACTCTATGACCGTCAGCACCTTTATTATAATTTTCACGCTTCCCAAAGCCTAATTTGTCTTTTACTTGAGCAATGTATAGATTTGATACAGAAACATCATGTTGTTCCTTAATCCACTCTTTGATTTCTCTGTATGACGCTGAACCCTTAGCACTTTTCAGATACTCTGCATCTTTTGGTTCATAATCAACATGAGCATACTCAACATTCTTATCGTTGACTATTTTCCTACCCAAAAGGCAAACCGTCTCTACCGACACCGTGTTCGGGAACATGTCTACGGGGCAGACTTTCTTTAACTGGTAGCCGTGGGCGCAGAGGTACTTCAGGTCACGGGCCAGAGTGGCGCTATCGCAGCTTACGTAGACCACTCGGTCGGGCTGCATTTCGATGATGGTGGCAAGGAGGGTCTCGTCACAACCTTTGCGGGGCGGATCCACTACGATCACGTCGGCGCGCTCGCCTGTGCGAGCGTACTGCTCCGGCAAAACCTCTTCGGCTTTTCCTACAAAGAATTCTGTATTGGTAAATCCGTTCAGCTTGGCGTTTTCTTTGGCATTCTCAATAGCTGCAGGAATAATCTCCACGCCTCTTACCATCTTCGCCTTCTGTGCCAGGAACAGGGAAATGGTTCCGATTCCGCAGTAAAGATCCCATACGGTTTCATTACTGGTAAGGTCTGCGTATTCCAGTGCCTTTCCATAAAGCCGTCCCGTCTGGTAAGGATTTACCTGGAAAAAGGACAGCGGCGAAATCTGATAGGAAATCTCCCCAATCTTATCTGTAATGTAAGGCTTGCCCCAAAGCAGCCGCACTGTTTCCCCAAGGATCACGTTATTTCGCTTCTTATTCACATTCACCATCACACTTACAGTCTCCGGAATTTCCCGAAGGGATTTCACAAGAGCGTCCTCCCCCGGAAGCTCCTCCCCGTTGATGATCAGACAGACCATCATCTCATCTGTGAAAAAGCCGTAGCGGATCAGCACATGGCGCACCAGCCCTTTGCCTGTGTTCTCGTCATAGGGCTGGATATGGTACTTTTCCATGTGGGAGATCACACGGTCCAGCACCTCTTTATTCTGGGAAACTCCAAGAGCGCAGTCCCGGTTCTCAATAATGCTGTGAGTCCTTCCTGCATAAAATCCGGTAATAATTCTGCCGTCCTTTGATTTTCCCACAGGAAACTGGGCTTTATTTCGATAGTGGAAAGGCTGCTCCATTCCAAGGATCTCTTCCATGGGAATATCCGTAAAGCCGCCGATCCGTTCCAGATGTCCCCTTACCTTGTCGGCCTTGAATTCCAGCTGCTTCTCATAAGAAAGAGCCTGCAGCTGACAGCCTCCGCACTGTCTTGCAAAAGCACATTCTGGCTCCACACGGTTTGGTGAGGGTGTAAGGATCTCCTCCAGCCTGCCATATCCGTAATTTTTCTTCGCTTTCATGATCTTTGCGCGAACTGTGTCTCCGATTACCGCATCCTTGACAAAAACGGTGAAGCCATCAGCCTTTCCGATACCTTCACCGTCAATTCCGCAATCTTCAATCTTTAACGTAACAATATCATTCTTACGATACTCCATAAAGATTACCATTCTCCTGTCTTTCTTAAGTTAGATTCAAACAATCTGTTATATCCAAGCCATTCCTTCTTGCTCTTGTCTGCCGCAAAAATCTCGGTAAGGGTCTCCATGCGGGCGTCTGTATTATCTGCAAGGTTTAAGGCAACCGCCTCTACCATAGCAGGCTTCTTCGGGGAACCGTATTCCAGTTCGCCGTGATGGGCCAGAATGCAGTGTACCAGCTGGTTCTCAAGATCTTGCGGAAAATCCGGGATCTCCTTAGCCAGATCATGGATCATCTGTGCTCCGATAATAATATGTCCAAGAAGCTGTCCTTCATCTGTGTAGTCATTCATCGGAAAAGAAGAAAGCTCCCTTGTCTTGCCCACATCATGCAGAAGAGCGGCTGTGATCAGCAAATCACGCTTGATCATCGGATAAGCACCTGCCATATAATCACAAAGTCTGGCAACGCTTAAGGTATGCTCCATCAGACCGCCCATAAAACCGTGGTGCACAGTCTTGGCTGCAGAATGCTCCTCAAAGGATTTCAAAAATTCCTGATCCTCCACAAACAGCTTCTTCAGAAGGGTATTCAGATACCCATTCTTCACGGTACCGATCATAGCCGTCAGCTGTGCGTACATATCATCCGTGCTGTTCTCACTTACCGGAAGGTAATCTGCCGGATTGTATTCGCCCTCGCCTGCCTTGCGCACGCGCTTGATATTCAGCTGCATGGCACCTGCAAAGCTAGTCACATCTCCCATGACCTCAATATAATCCAGTGCATCAAAATCGTCGATTCCAAGGGAATTGGGATCCCAGATCTTGCCGTCCATCACTCCGGTTTTATCCTGAAGAATAATATTTTCATAGGGCTTTCCGTTCTTGGTCACAGCCGGCTGCTTCTGCTTGCACAGGTAAATGCCGCTGATCCGGTCACCCTCATGTAACTCGTTCAAAAAACGCATATAATCTCTTTCCTAACCTTTCTAAACACATATACCTCTAAATCATGCTCTGCGCACAGGCGCTCACAATAAAGAATCCGAATCTTTTATAGCATACCAAATATTTATGAACATTTTATGAATTTCTTCCCACTTTTTCCTTTTCAAGCGGGGATAAATCATGTACAATAGGTGTTGCAGCAAAGCTGCCCGCAGAGAGCACATTTCTGATGCTGCCTCTGTGAACAGCGTAAAGAGCAGTATATTTGCGTTACTGTTCACTCTGTGCCCAGTAACATATTTACAGGAGAAATTATGAATCAAAAAGCTTTAAAATCACTTGAATATTACAAGATCATCGACCAGCTGGCCGAGAAGGCTTCTTCCCCTATGGGAAAAGACCTGTGCAAACACCTTCTCCCATCTGAAGATGTTTATGAGATCCGTCATATGCAGACCCAGACAAGAGATGCCCTCACCCGCCTTTTCCAGAAGGGAAACATTTCCTTTGGAAGCGTGAAGGATGTGCGGGGCTCCCTGAAGCGCCTGGAGATCGGAAGCTCTCTGGGAATTTCCGAGCTGCTTGCCATTGCCGGACTTCTTGAAAATACCAACCGTGTCAAAGCATATTCCCGCAACGAGCGCGGAGATGCCAGAGAGGATTCCCTTGACGGCATGTTCGAGAGCCTGGAGCCGCTGACTCCTCTCTCCTCTGAGATCCGCCGCTGCATCCTTTCCCAGGATGAGATCAGCGATGACGCCAGCAGCGGACTGATGCATGTGCGCCGCAGCATGAAAATTGCCAACGACCGCATTCACACACAGCTTGCCTCCCTGGTAAACGGCAGCGCCCGCAATTACCTGCAGGATTCTGTGATCACCATGCGAAACGGCCGCTACTGTATTCCAGTCAAGGCAGAATACAAAGGACAGGTTCCCGGCATGATCCACGACCAGTCCTCCACAGGCTCCACCTTATTTATTGAGCCTCTTGCCATCGTCAAGCTGAACAACGACATCCGCGAACTGGAGCTGGAAGAACAGAAAGAAATCGAAGCAGTCCTTGCCGCCTTGAGTGAGCAAACCGCACAGAACGTGGATGCCATCCGTGCAGACCTGGAGATCATGATCCAGCTGGACTTTATTTTTGCCAGAGCCGGACTTGCCATGGATATGAATGCCACTGAACCTATTTTTAATACAGAAAAAAGAATCCGCCTGAAACAGGCACGCCACCCTCTGATTCCGAAGAAACAGGCAGTTCCCATTGACATTCGTCTGGGCGAGGATTTCGATCTGCTTGTGGTAACCGGACCGAACACCGGCGGTAAAACCGTTTCCCTGAAAACCGTGGGACTTCTCACACTGATGGGACAGGCTGGCCTTCACATTCCGGCCCTTGACCGCTCCGAACTTTCTGTTTTCCGTGAAGTTTACGCGGACATCGGGGATGAACAGAGCATTGAGCAGTCCTTAAGTACCTTCTCCTCCCACATGACCAATGTGGTGTCTTTCCTCGAGAAAGCAGATCAGGACTCTCTGGTACTTTTCGACGAGCTTGGTTCCGGTACGGATCCCACAGAGGGGGCCGCACTTGCCATTTCCATTCTCTCCTTCCTTCATGAGCAGGGAATCCGGGCCATGGCAACCACCCACTACAGCGAGCTGAAGGTTTACGCCCTTTCCACCAAAGGCGTGGAAAATGCCTGCTGTGAATTTGATGTAGAGACCTTGCGTCCCACTTACCGTCTGCTCATCGGAGTTCCTGGAAAGAGCAACGCATTTGCAATTTCCTCCAAGCTTGGTCTTCCTGATTTCATCATCGACCGTGCCAGAAAGCGCATCAGCAAAAAGGACGAATCCTTTGAGGATGTACTTGCTTCCCTGGAAAACAGCCGTGTGATCATTGAAAACGAACGTCAGGAGGTGGAGCGCTACAAGACAGAGATTGCAGCCCTAAAGCAGGAGCTGGAGTCCAAGCAGGAGAAGCTGGATGAGCGCAAGGAGCGTATTCTCCGGGAGGCCAACGAGGAGGCCCGCAAGATTCTTGCAGACACCAAGGAATACGCAGACCAGACTATGAAGATGTTCCACAAATTCCAGAAGGATCATGTGGACACCGCTGCCATAGAGAAAGAGCGCCAGAACCTGCGCGCCCGCATGAACAAAGCCGAAAAAGGCATGTCCATGAACACTGCAGTAAAGAAACCAAAGAAAGAGCTCAAGCCCAAGGATCTTTCCCTTGGAGATACGGTTCACGTACTGAGCATGAATCTGAAGGGAACCGTCAGCAGCCATCCGGATTCCAAAGGCTTCCTTTTTGTACAGATGGGAATCATCCGCTCCAAGGTACATATTTCCGACCTGGAGCTGGTAGACGAGCCGGTGATCAATACTCCCGGACTTTCCCGCACAGGCGCAGGCAAGATCCGCATGTCCAAATCCACCAGTGTCTCCACAGAAATCAATCTTCTTGGAAAAACTGTGGACGAGGCCGTGGCAGAGTTGGACAAATATCTGGATGACGCTTACCTTGCACACTTAAAAAGCGTCCGCATCGTACACGGAAAAGGAACCGGAGCCCTCAGAAAAGGCGTACACAATTATCTCCGCCGCCAGAAGCATGTGGCTGATTTCCACCTGGCTGAGTTCGGCGAAGGAGACGCAGGCGTTACTATTGTAGAGTTTAAGAAATAAAAGGAGAAGTTATGGTTGCTAAACAGAAAATCCTCATCGTAGATGATGACAATAACATTGCAGAGCTGATTTCTCTGTATCTTACCAAGGAATGCTTTGAAACCAAAATCGTAAATGACGGCGAGCTTGCACTGAAGGAATTCCAGACCTTCCGCCCGAACCTGATCCTTCTGGATCTGATGCTTCCGGGCATTGACGGCTATCAGGTATGCCGGGAAATCCGCCACACCTCTGATGTGCCCATTATCATGCTCTCCGCAAAAGGAGAAACCTTTGACAAGGTGCTTGGCCTGGAGCTTGGAGCTGATGATTACATTATCAAGCCTTTTGACTCCAAGGAACTGGTAGCCCGCGTCCGCGCCGTGCTCCGCCGCTTCCAGCCAAAGCCGACAGCCGTTGTCAGCGACGAAAAATGTGCATCCTACCCAGATCTTACCGTGAACCTTACCAACTACTCTGTTACCTACATGGGAAAACAGGTGGACATGCCGCCTAAGGAACTGGAGCTTCTTTATTTCCTGGCAGCCTCACCCAATCAGGTATTTACAAGAGAGCAGCTTCTGGACCATATCTGGGGCTATGAATATATTGGAGATACCAGAACCGTAGACGTGCACATCAAGCGTCTCCGTGAAAAGATCAAAGATCATCCAAGCTGGTCCATCTCCACAGTCTGGGGAATCGGATATAAATTCGAGGTGAAAAGCGAATGAGAAAAACAGTGCACAGCAAACTGATCGCCTGTTATATTCTCATCGGAATCATTGGTTTTCTTTTTGCCACAGCAGGAGGATCACATTTTGTGGAATCCTATCTGGAAGGTGAGGTAGGACACCGCTTATATGACGGTGCCACCCGCTTTGCTTCGGATGAGATTGCAAAGACGCAGATCACAGAAGCGGACAAAGAAGGCCTTCAGAAACTGGTGGATATTCTGGCTTCTGGGGAAGAAGCAGGCGTGCTGCTTTTTGATGAGAATGCTCATGTGCTGGTTCATTCCTCCAATATTGCTTCCCGAATGGCAGTTTTTGATGCAAAGTCCACTGAAACGGACTTTGCAGATGCAGATAAAGCAGCTATCAATGATAATATCTCCCCATTTGAGCTGGATTCTGAGCTTTGGGAATCAGCGGAATACCGAATCAGCAATTTTTACGGTTATTTCGACAGCCCGCAGTTAAACGTGGTAGCTCCCATAAAGGATTCTGAGAAAATCCTGGGATATGTGACCTATCATTATGACATGCAGCAGCTTTATCAGAAACGCAGTGGTCTTCTTGGAATCCTTCAGATGATTTTCTTTGGAGTATACGCACTTTGCGGACTTTTGCTTCTGTTCTACCAGAAATGGGTGCACATTCCCATGAAGCAGATCATTAAGGGGGCTTCGGAGTATGCAAACGGAGATCTGACCTACCGCATTCCGGTAAAGTCAGAGGACGAGCTGGGTTACCTTTCCAATACCCTAAATTACATGGCTGACAAGATCAACCAGAACGGGGAGTACCAGCGAACCTTTATCGCCAATGTTTCCCATGATTTCCGCTCTCCCCTTACTTCCATCAAGGGCTATGTGGAAGCGATTCTGGATGGTACCATTCCGCCGGAGATGCAGGACAAATACCTGAATATTATTTCCCATGAGGCAGACCGTCTGGAAAAACTGACCCGCAGTCTTCTGGTGTTGAACGATCTGGATCAGCGCAAACGGATGATGAACATCCGCCGTTTTGATATCAACGATGTGATCAAGAATACAGCCAATACCTTCGAGGGAACCTGCTCCCGGAAAAATATTGATCTGGAGCTTTTGCTGTCCGGCAAGGAACTGTTTGTGGAAGCGGATATGGAACAAATCCAGCAGGTACTGTACAACTTACTGGACAATGCTATTAAGTTCAGCAATGACAATTCTTCCATCAACATTGAGACAACTGTGAAGAATGGAAAGGTGTTCGTGTCTGTGAAGGATCACGGAGTGGGAATTCCAAAAGAAAGTCTTTCCAAAGTGTGGGATCGTTTTTATAAGACAGATACTTCCCGTGGAAAGGATAGAAAAGGAACCGGACTTGGACTTTCCATTGTAAAGGAAATCATCCGGGCACATAATCAGAATATTAATGTAATCAGTACAGAAGGGGTTGGAACAGAGTTTATCTTTACCCTGGAAAAAGCGAAGTGAGAAATTTGGGGATGGCAGAATCTGCCATCCCCTGTTTATTATTTCCAATTTTCTCTGCCATACAACTGCTTATTCTTTACTTCCAGTCGTATTTCCGTAAATGTCCTTCCAGCTTCAGATGGGCGAAATCATGCTGGCGGAAGGCTTCGTAGAGAATGATGGCTACGGAGTTGCTTAAATTCAGGGACCTGGTCTCGCCGAACATGGGGATTCTGACACAGGTTTCCTGATTGTCTCTTAAAATCTCTTCCGGAATTCCGGCGCTCTCTTTGCCAAACATGATGAAGCAATCGTCCTCATACTGTACATCCGCGTAGGTCTGAGGAGCTTTGGTAGTGGCATAGTAAATCTTCGCTCCTGGATTCTTTGCCAGAAAGTCCTCGTAATCCACATATCTGGTTACGTCCAGATCCTTCCAGTAATCCATTCCGGCACGCTTCAGTGCTTTCTCACTTAGAGAAAAGCCCAGGGGCTCGATCAGATGAAGACGTGTTCCTGTTGCCACACAGGTACGTCCGATATTTCCTGTATTTGCCGGAATCTCCGGCTCATGAAGTACAATGTTTAAGGTTCCCATTTTATTCTATTATTATCTCCTGTTTCTGCAGTACTTTATAAATCTCATCTTTCGCAGGTCTTTCCAGATATCTGCCGTTTCCGTTATAATACAGCATTCTGTCATTCCCACTGTTGGTCTGGCCAATTACGGCAGCCATAAGGCCCATGCGGCGAAGCTCCAAAACCAGCGCCTCTCCTGCCGGAACGCCAATCAAAATAGTTCCCTCTGACTGCAGTTTATATGGATTTACATCAAAAATCTCACAAATCTCAATGGTTTCCTGCCGGATGGGCACTTTGGTAAAATCCATTTCCAATCCCACCTGGGAAGCTTCCGCCATTTTCCAGAGGGCACTTAGAAATCCGCCCTCTCCCATAGCATATAAAGCAGTGGCCCCAGCTTTCTTAGCTGTTTCCCAGGCTGCGCTTTCCTCTGGATTTTCTCCTACACCGTAACTCTCCTGCATGTTCTCAGAATCATACAGAAATCCCTGGGAAAAATGTTCCCTGAGAATCTCATGCTTTTCTTTTGCAATCAGGGCAGTTCCCTTAAGGGCTACGGCTCCTGCCACAACCAGCTCATTTCCCGGCGAAAGCTGCCCGCAGATTTCTGCCTGCAGCGCCTCCATAGCTGCTTTTCCAAGTCTCATCTTCCCACATCCTTACAGAAGAAGAGAAATGACCGTAGGCACTACCATTGCCAGAACAAGAATCACTGCAATGATGGCTGTCACAAGCTTTCTTTTTTTCGGATCAAACATTCCCATATTTCTAACCTCTCTTTATAGCTGGATCTCACGCACTGCGGCATTGTTCAGCAGCGGATCCCGGTTTTCATAATCAAATAATAATACTCTGCCGTCACGGAATACCTCAATCTGGGCAGTCTTCGGAATCTCCTCCCTGCGCCTGTATTCCCAGATGGCTTTCTCGTAAGGCTTCTGGTCCTTTTCAAAGGACGGATGGCTTTTGAGCTTTTCCCGAAGATACAGATCGTAAATCATGGAATCTGCCACCTTTTCCCAGGTAATGGCGTCCTTAGAACCGCCAGTCTCTTCCCTGACAAACTCCAGCAAAATCTCATAGCGTCTCATTCTGGAATGGGAAATTTCAGAATAGCCTTTTTTCTCATAGTACTGTCCCAGTTTCTCGTACAGGGTAAACGCATCCTCAAAAAGCGGCTCTATACAGGCAATAGTATTCTGAAACTGTCCGCTGTTATAGTACACTTCTACCATACTTTCCACCATTTTCAGGCGCAGAATGTCCTCGTAAGGCAGCCATTTGGTTCCCAGTACCTCATAAGGCTCCTGTTCTTTGTACACGATCTGGTACTCTTCCACCATCTCTTTCATATGAGAGCCTTTCAGCACCTTCAAAAATCCAAGCTGAAGCTGCTGGGGCTTCAGTGCGTACACGTCGTTGAAGGATCTGTGAAAGCTTTCATAGTCCTCGTAGGGAAGACCTGCGATCAGATCCAGGTGCTGGTGAATATTCTGAAAACTATGAATGCGGTTTACGATTTCTGCCAGCCTTGGGAAATCCATGGTACGGTGAATGGCACGGATAGTGTCCGGATTTGTGGACTGTACTCCAATCTCCAGCTGGATCAGTCCCGGGCGCATAGTGCTCATCAGCTCCAGTTCATTCTCCCTGATCAGGTCTGCGGAAATCTCAAAATGGAAGTTGGTGATTCCATTGTCGTGATCCTTTATGTACTGCCAGATGGCCATCGCATGGTCATGCTTGCAGTTAAAGGTTCTGTCCACAAATTTTACCTGAGGCACCTTGTGATCCAGGAAAAACTGCAGTTCCTTTTTGACCAGGTTAATATCTCGGAATCTTAATTTCTTGTCGATGGAAGACAGACAGTAGCTGCAGGAAAAAGGACAGCCCCTACTGCTTTCATAATAGATGATGCGGTTCTCAAAATCCTCCAGGTTCTCATATGCAAAGGGAACCTTGCTCAGATCCATAAGCTGACGCCATCCGTTGTTCTGAAGAGCTCCGTCCGCTTTTCGATATACAAGTCCTCTGGTTTCTTCCAGGGTGACACTTCCGTCCACATAATGCTTCAAAAGCTCCAGGAAGGTTTCCTCCCCTTCTCCTACCATAACGCCATTAAAGGCAGGATTTTTCCCAAGAAAGGTTTCTGCATCGTAGGAAACCTCCGGGCCGCCTGCCCAGAACGGAACATCCGGCAGGATCTTGCGAAGATCCTGCATCAGTTCCCGCACAAAGGTAATGTTCCAGATGTAGCAGGAGACACATACCACATCCGGATGACAGCGGTAGATGTCTTTCAAGATGTCATCTTTTAGCTGGTTAATGGTGTATTCCCGAAGCACAACCTGGCTGTCATATTCCTTTGCATAGGCTTTCAGATTAAAGACAGCCAGATTGGAGTGTATATATTTTGCGTTGCATGCTGCAAGTAATATCTTCATTTTAGATTACTCGTCAAGCAGCTTTTTCAGGTCTTCTTTTTCTGTAAGGCCAACCAGACGGTGTGCTTCCTCGCCATTCTTGAATACGATCAGAGTGGGAATGCTCATAACACGGAACTGCTGTGCAAGCTCCATGTTCTGGTCTACGTCAACCTTGCCTACTGCATAGCCTTCTTCTCCCAGTTCTTCCACGATTGGGCCCTGACGCATGCATGGTCCGCACCAGGTTGCCCAGAAGTCCAGAAGGAACGGTTTCTCAGATTTCAGTACTTCTTCTTCAAAATTCTGTGTTGTGATTACTTTTGCCATAATTGATTCATCCTTTCTATCTGATATTATTTTGTAACTGTTGATTTGCTGCGCACATACTGATTGGCGCTGATGCCTGCCTGGGCGCCGTCATAGACGGCTTTCGCCACCTGGAGAAGTCCTCCGGTACAGTCGCCTGCCGCGAAAAGACCGGGGATGGAGCTCTCCATCTTATCGTTTACTTTTATGTTTCCTTTCTCGGTAAGGGATGCGCCCATCTGCCTTGCCATCTCCGCGCTTCCTGCAGTTCCCATAGCCACGAAAATGCCGTCAGCGGGGGCGAAGGTTTCCTGCTTCGTGGAATCTTTGCACTCCTGTGTGCTGACTTCTGCCTCTTCTTTCTTTCCAGAAATCACACGCAGCCCGGATACCTTGTCATCACCTTCCACGCACTGAATCTTCATGGTATTCACTGCAAAAGACGGCTCTCTGGAAAATTCCGGTTCTTTGCCATCGGTATAGATGGTAACAGAACCTGCCATTGGGGCCAGTTCTTCTGCCTCATGAAGCGCAAAGTCACTGTTTCCAACCACGGCAACGTCTTTGCCTCTGTAAAAGAATGCGTCGCACACCGCACAGTAGCTGACTCCTCTTCCCTCGAACTCCTTAATTCCAGGAATGGAAGGAGCTTTTCGTTTGCTTCCTGTGGCAAGGATCACGCTGATAGTCTCGAAATCTCCGGCAGTAGTCTTTACCTGGAAGGTATCAAATCCGCCAATGCCAAGAACCTGGGCATCCAGAATCCGCACGCCAAGAGCCTTCGCCTGGGCTAATCCAATCTCAAAAAGCTCTTTGCCGGACACAGGATGATCCATGCCGTAGTAATTCTCTATTTTCTCCGCTTTTTCCAAAGCGCCGATTCCATTGTTGATCACAAGGGGATCCATGTTGGCCCGCGCAGCATACAAGGCTGCTGAAATTCCAGCCGGTCCGGCGCCGATGATCACTATTTTTTCCACATTCTCACCTGCTTTTTATCAGATTGCCTGTAGGGATTTCTCTGTTGCTGCTCACTGTGAGTCAGCAATACTGCTTCTACAGGTTACTGCCATTCTAACATTACTATATATGAAAAGCAAGGCATGGATTTTACAATGGCTATCTCTTTTGGACGTTTTGCATTCTTGAAATTGACAGATTTTACAGATTTTTGCAAAAATTCTGTTGCATGCGAAACATTTCTGTGGTATGATAACGTCTGTAAGTTCAAAGAACTTGCAAATGCCCAGATAGCTCAGTTGGTAGAGCAGAGGACTGAAAATCCTCGTGTCGCTGGTTCGATTCCGGCTCTGGGCATTTTTCTATACCTTTTTTTTTGCTCACGGCTGGTTAGAAAAAGCCTGGGCATTTTTCTATACCTTTTTTTTGCTCACGGCTGGTTAGAAAAAGCCTGGGCATTTTTTTGTTAGAAAAAGCTGCCCCCGGAGGGACAGCCTTTTTATTTACTCGGATAGCATTTTGTCGAGGATTTCGTTCAGCATCTCTCTTGATGTGACCTGGATTGCCTCAATTCCCATATTCCTTGCCGCTTCCACATTGTCTGCGCGGTCATCGAAGAACAGGCACTCCTCTGCTTTCAGATCATATTTCTCCAGAAGCAGCTCGTAGATTCTTCTGCCAGGTTTGATCTCCTTCACCTGATAGGAAACGATTCCACCGTCAAGAACCTTCAAAAAAGAAGCATCCTTCGTATGCATCTCGAATAATTCTTTTGAATAATTGGACAATATGTAGATGTTATAGCCTTTTTTCTTTAGTCCGATAACCTTTTCCCAGATTTCAGGACGCTTCACAGCCATCCTTTCTCCATTTCTGAGAAACCATTCCATTACCCGAATATCCTGCGGATACAATTTACCGTATTCCAGAATCGCCTCATCCAGAGTAATCCGGCCACCGTCCAGACCAAGTCCCCACAGATCATTCTCAAACATTTCGTTTCCGATTCTGTTTGCCTCCTCCGAAGACAGCCCAAAATCTTCTGTGAGCATCTCAAACCAACGATACCCGATCAGAACATTTCCAACATCAAAAATCAAATTGCGAACCATATTAGTCATCATAACCATTCGGGTTATTGCTCTGCCATCTCCAGGAATCCTCGCACATTTCACGGATGCCATTTTCTGCAGTCCAGCCAAGCTCTCTGGCTGCCTTGGAAGCATCGCAGTAGCAGGTTGCAATATCACCGGCACGACGAGGTTTGATCACGTATGGGATCTTCACGCCTGTTGCAGCCTCGAAGTTCTTCACAATGTCAAGAACGCTGTAGCCTTTGCCTGTACCAAGGTTGTAGATTGCAAGTCCCGGATTCTCCTCGATCTTCTTGAGGGCTTTTACATGGCCTTTGGCAAGATCCACTACGTGGATATAATCTCTCACACCAGTTCCGTCCGGAGTGTCGTAGTCGTTTCCGAATACGCCAAGCTCTTTCAGCTTGCCAACAGCAACCTGTGTGATGTATGGCATAAGGTTGTTCGGGATACCATTTGGGTTCTCTCCGATGGTTCCGCTCTTGTGTGCTCCAATTGGATTGAAGTAACGAAGAAGCATTACATTCCACTCAGGATCAGCCTTCTGAATGTCAGTCAGCACCTGCTCCAGCATGGATTTGGTCCAGCCGTATGGGTTGGTGCACTGTCCCTTCGGGCACTCTTCTGTGATCGGGATCTGAGCCGGATCACCATATACAGTTGCAGAGGAAGAGAAAATAATATTCTTAACGCCGTGTTTTCTCATTACATCTACAAGAGTCAGGGTTCCTGCAATATTATTCTCATAATATTCCCATGGTTTCACTACAGACTCTCCAACTGCCTTCAGTCCGGCGAAATGAATACAGGAGTCAATGTCTTCTTTGTCAAAAATCTGGTCGAGGGCTTCTCTGTCCAGGATATCAGCTTTATAGAATTTCACTGGCTTGCCTGTAATTTTGGAAACTCTATCAAGTGCCTTCTCGCTGGAATTGGACAGATTGTCCAGAACTACTACATCGTAACCGGAGTTCTGAAGTTCTACAACTGTGTGGCTTCCAATATATCCTGCACCGCCTGTTACTAAAATTGCCATGATAATTTCCTCCTTATGCAACCAACTTTTGGTTTCCTTATGGTATCCGCAAAGACAACTTATTCTCTGCAAGTTTTAGGATACCACTATTTATATTTTTGTACAATAGCTTTCATCTCAGATAATTTCTGTTCCATATCCCAAACAAGCTTAAACTGGGTTCTGGCACGATCCAGATTGTGATTTTCCCTGTGGATACGGAAATAATGGTCTCCCTCAAGGTGATCTGCAAGGAAGCGCATTCCACATTCAAAGGTCATAAGAATGGCGCCCATAGGAAGCATTTCCACTTCCAGATCTGTAAGTGCACCGCCGCAGCCTTCCAGGAATCCCTTTACATACACTTCAAACAGGTGAAGGTCACAGGATACTTTGGAAATGTCCTGTTCGTCCTCTGCTGCCGTGCTGGCTCCGAAGCGGATGGAATCTCCGAAATCATTCAGGGAAAGTCCCGGCATTACCGTATCAAGGTCAATGACGCAGATTCCCTTGTGGGTGACATCATCGATCATAATATTGTTCAGCTTGGTGTCATTGTGAGTTACGCGAAGCGGCAGCTTTCCTGCTTTCTGAAGGTCCACAAGGGTATGTGCCAGCTGCTCTCTTTCCAGGACAAACTGAATCTCCTTCTGGACATCAGCTGCGCGGCCGCACGCATCCTCTGCCACAGCCTTTTTGAAATCGCCGAAACGCTTCACTGTATTGTGAAAATCCGGAATGGTCTCATGAAGAGTTTCTGCCGGATAATCAGAAAGAAGTCTCTGGAAATTACCAAATGCAAGGGCACTCTGGTAGAAATCCTCATCATTTTCCACCTGGTCAAAGCAGGTCGCTCCTTCAATAAACAGGTAGGCTCTCCAGTATTCTCCTTCTTTATCTACCAGATAAGGGGAACCCTCGCGGTCATTGACAATATTCAAAGTCTCACGCTCCACATCCCCGCCGTTCTCCTGGATTTTCTTCTTCAGCCAGGAGGTGACTCCGCTGATATTTTCCATAAGGCCAACGGGATCCTTGAAAATCTGGTGATTCATTTTCTGCAGAATAAATTTTTTCTTTCCGGTATCTGTGGAAAATACCGCACAGTAAGTCTCGTTAATATGACCGTTTCCAAAAATACCAACCTCTTCCAGTTCTCCGCCAAAATCAAAGCCTGAAATTACTTCCAGCAGTTCCTGACGGCTTGCCTCTTTTGCTCTTTCCACGGATCAGTCCTCCCACAGCTTCTGAGGATAAACGCCTTCATCCTTCATCTTCTGGACAGCAGCCATTACAACCGGCTTGTCCTCTTTATAGGTAACGCCATACCATTTGTCCATGGATTTCAGCACCTTAACAGTGGCTTTCTTCTCACCAAGAAGCTCATCTACTACAAATGGAAGGAAATACTCGCACTTCAGCGGGTTCTTCTCTATGTTCTTCTCAAGGAATAACGGGAATCTGTCCTTCAGCTCCTTCAGAATGCTTGCGGAAAATCCCCACATGTTCATGGATACGGTAGCATCCATAGGAAGTGCGGTCCAGGTAGCACCGTCATCCTCTGTGTAGGCTGCGCCGCCGTCCTTTTTCTCAATGTGGGTACGCTCATTGATATCCTTCAGGTATCCGTCCTCGTCTGTCACACATACGCCTCGTGCCACATGGCCGTTGTCGGTAAGGGTGTTCTCCAGCTTGTAGCCAACCATCATATACTGGTAAACACCATCCTGATCCTGGTTCTTGGTAAGGAAATCATAAGCCATCTGAAATGCATGACGACCATAATAATCGTCTGCATTGATAACTGCAAATGGTCCGTCGATCACATCGATACAGCTCATGATCGCATGACCTGTGCCCCATGGTTTCACACGTCCTTCCGGAACCTGATAGCCTTCCGGAAGATTGTGCAGATCCTGGAATACAAAGACTACCTCTGCATGCTTGCTCATGCGGTCGCCGATGGCTGCACGGAAATCTGCCTCGTTTTCTTTCTTTATGATAAATACAATTTTTTCAAATCCTGCCTGGAGCGCATCATAGATAGAAAAATCGATAATAATATCTCCCTCTTTATCTACCGGGTCGATCTGTTTGAGACCGCCGTATCTGCTTCCCATACCTGCTGCCATTACTACTAATGCTGGCTTTTTCATATTACTGCTACCTCCCTGCTTTCGCGCAATAAAATTTCAATTTTGTTACTCTGATTATCGTAACAGACTATCCCATTCTTGTCAATTTTAACCTCAAAGTTCCTGCAGAACTCCCAGCCCGTTTCCAAGTTTTTTCCCGGACAGAAGATACTGTTTTGCCCTTTTTTGCAGGGTGGTGTTTTCTGGATATTTTTCCGGATTTTCTTCCACCTTTCCGAAAATTCGCCACTCTGCTTCTTTCTCTGCAAAATCAATGTCCACAATCTGAAAATAATTCTGAAACTGCAGGATATTGCTTGTCTGTGAAAGTACTTCTTTCAGCCCCGGATATAAAAGCCAGGAATGACACAGATAAGGCAGCTCATCTCCCCAGAAGCTTTTTCCTTTTTCCAGGGAATGGGCTGCTGCCTGGGGTGTCAGCTTTTCCCCCTGCGGAATGTGGACACTGATCACCGGGTGGCCTTTTCTTATTTCCCAGCCCGCAGCGTGGATCTCCCATGGAGATTCCATTTTTTCAAATTCCAGCCTTCCCAGCCGGAAAATCTGCAGGTCAAAATGACGGAAAAACCAGTCGTATTCGTTGATGCCATACTCCCCATATTCCCGGAAGCAGTTTTCACACCATAGGGTAAGATCATAAAAGGTAGCGTCAAATATTTCATCCCCGATTCCCTGTGACTGATAATCCTCATAGGCTTCTACTCCCATGCGGCAGAAATCATACAAAAACCGCAGCCGATAGTCCTTATGCTGCTTTACCTTCTCATAAAACTGCTGCCTGTTTCTTTTATAAAGCATTTTATCCTGCAAATACTGTTCTTCTTTTATTCTTTTGGAAGCAGCCAGCTGTTTCAACATTTCCACAGCTGGCTGTACCATATGAATTCTATTCAAAAATTCAATTAATTCCACTTACAAAACTCCCCGAAATCGATAACCTGTCCTTTTACTCTTGCTTCCTCTGCTGCCAGGGCCATCAGATGGCTTTCCACAGAAACGGAGGCATCTGTCTTTCCTTTTTTGCCTTCTCCGATCATTCTTACGAAATCACGCATCATGCTCATGTCGCTTCCGTTGTGTCCCTTGGCCGGAGTGTGCAGCTGTATGGTTTCATGGTTCTGGCTTACGAAATCAATGATCTCGATCACGCCCGTGTCCATATCTCCCTTGATTTCCCCCTTTGTTCCCATAAGGCGGATCCGTCTTGCACACTGGTTGGTAAATGCGGTCATAAGGAAGGTAGCGGTCACCTGATTTTCAAAATGGATATCCACACTCTGATGATCCACAACGGTGTTATCACAGTGGAACACACATCTGCCGTAAGGCCCTTTTTTCAGCGCTTCCAGAACATGCTCCGGGTCTGCCGGATCTGTTACGGCATACACAAGCCCGTCATCCACTGCTTTGGGATGCTCCAGATAAAACCTTGGTGCATAAAAGGCACATTCATCCCTGTGGCTGCAGCCATCCAGACAATAGGCAGGCGCACCTTCGGGACTGTTTTCCTCTTTGAAATAAGATAATTCCCCGAAGGAGCTGATGCTTTCGCATTTGCTGTCCGCCAGCCACAGCATAATATCCATATCATGGCAGCATTTCTGCAGGATCATAGGGCTGGATTCCTCTGCATTTCGCCAGTTTCCGCGGACAAAGCTGTGAGCGTGGTGCCAGTAGCCCACTTCCTCCATGTGCTGAATGGTCATCAGCCTTCCGATTCTGCCCTCTTCCAGAAGTTCCTTTAATTTGGAAAAGAAGGGTGAATACCGAAGTACGTGGCACACAGACAAAATCCGGTTGTATTTTTTCGCCATCTCCCCCATCTTTATGATTTCTTTTTTGTCCGGTGACATGGGCTTTTCACAAAGTACGTGATAGCCTTTTTCCATTGCCATTACAACTGGCTCATAATGCATTTTATCCTGGGTGCAGACCATTGCGCAGTCCGCCATTTTTTCTTTTGCCAGAAGCTCCTCATAGCTTTTGAAGCATAATTCTTCCGGAATGTGATGCTTCGCAGCAAAAATCTCCCTGCGTTCTTTATCCGGCTCTGCAACTGCCACAACCTGAAATTCGTCCGGATGATCCAAAGCGTACTGGGAATACACATAGCCGCCCCTAAGACCCGCTCCGATCAAAATTGCTGTAACTTTTTTCATATTCTGCTCACCCCTGTCTCAAACGGATTTTTAAAACTGTGTCTTTCTCATCGGGCAGTGGATATGTAAATACCGGATTCTCCCCAAAGGATAAAAATGCCACATCCGGATACAATACGGTATTCCAAGCCTCTCCTCTGTTTACCTCACTTCCATCTGCAAGATAGGTAACGGATTCCAGCTTATCCGGCCCGATTCCATATAAAGGCAATGCACCAAGAGGAGTTTCATAAACATGGGCATAAATTACATCGCCATTCTGGGTATACCTTCCCCAATCCGGTTTTTCCAGCTGTGAAATACCGCAGCCGTAAATGCTCTCTTTATTTTTGTCCATCCATTTTCCCATCTCCGTGAGAATTTCCTCACTCTTAGTCGGAATGTTTCCCCGACCATCCGGACCCACGTTCAGGATCATGTTGCCGCCCTTGCTGACGCACTCCACCAGTTTTCGCACAAGCATCTGAGGTGTTTTGTACTGATAGTCGAAATTGCAATATCCCCAGTGGTTGTTCATAGTGGCACACAGTTCCCATGGAATGGGATTTCCATGTTCATCACACACACCCTTTGGCGGAATGATCTGCTCCGGGCTTGCGAAATCGCCGCTGTAGATCAGAGGTTCATCTGTGGTGATGCTGCCGTGATTGTCTCCTGCCCCTTCCAGGCGGTTGTCTATAATTACGTCCGGCTGGTAGGTGCGCACCATTTTAATCAGCTCAGTTGCCTTCCATTTTTCCCCAGTCATATCATCATAAGAAAAGTCAAACCACAGAAGATCCAGTTTGCCGTAATTGGTCACAAGCTCTTTTACCTGTCCATGCATGTATTCCAAATACCGGTCAAAATCAATTTTTTCATCCTTGTATGCCAGATTGTTCCGCATTGGATGCTGCCTGTCCCCATATTTTGGAAAGTCCGGATGGTGCCAGTCAATAATGGAAAAATATAGTCCGGTCTTCAGCCCTTCCTCATGGCAGGCATCTACAAATTCTCTTACCAGATCGCGTCCGGCTTTTGTATTTGTTGCTTTGTAATCGGTCAGCTTGGAATCAAACAGGCAGAATCCATCGTGATGCTTTGCAGTAAGAACTGCATATTTCATTCCCGCTTTTTTCGCCAGGCGAGCCCACTTTTTCGGGTCATAATCTACAGGATCAAACTGTTCAAAATACTTGTGATATTCTTCTGTTGTCATTTCTTTTTCTGACATCATCCACTCGCCGCAAGCAGGAATGGAGTAAAGTCCCCAGTGAATAAACATGCCGAATCTGGCATCCATAAACCATTTTGTACGCTGTCTTATTTCTTCGTTCATATTATTTTCTCCTATTGTTTTCTAAGTCTTCAAGCGTGTTTGGTAAATCATCCCTTTACTGCTCCGCCGGACAGTGCCTCAATAAAGAATCTGCTGAAAATACAGTACAGAAGCACAGGAGGCAAAATGATAATTACCATAGCAGAAAAAAGTCCGTTGTAATTAGTATTAAAGGCAGTTGTAAAGGTGGACAAAAGTGCAGGCACGGTCAGCTTTTCCCTGGTGATCAGTACAAGAGAAGCCCAGTAATATTCGTTCCAGTTGTTCAAAAACGCAAGCACTGCAGCTGTCATAATACCAGGACGTGCAATTGGGAAAATTACTTTTACCCAGGTCTGTACATAGCCGCATCCGTCGATTCTGGCAGCCTCCTCAAGCTCTCTTGGAATATTGTCATAATAGTTCTTGATTACAAAAAAACTGACTGCAATTCCGCTGCAGGAGTAGATTAAAATCAGGGCGGATCTTGTATCATACAGATGCAGGCGATTTACCAGGTTGTAAACCGGATAGGTAAGAGCTGTAGCAGGAATAAACATGGTAGAATATAATAAAATATTTACCAAAGCTTTTCCCTTGAATTCCATTCTTGCAACTACATAGGCAGACATGGAGATCATCACAACACTGATCATAACAGATACACCTGCTACGAATAAACTGTTTCCGAAGTACCTCAGCACATGCAGATCCCTAAAGGTAGAAATATATCCATCCAGGCAGATGGTCTCCGGAAGCTGAAATCCTGGCCGCGCCATAGGGTCCTTTTTCAAACTGGAGAGTACCAGCCATCCAAGTGGAACCAGTGACACGACAAGTGCCCACACAAGACAAATATAAGTGACAATTCTGGTTCCTGCCGGCATACTGTTTATGCCCCTTCCAGATTTCGTTTTTTTCATATTCTTCCTCTTTTCTTACTTTTTCTCTTTTTTGAAAGAAACACTGTATACAAAATTAATTACCAGAATGATCACCATTCCAGCCAAAATCTGAATCATGGCAACTGCATTTGCACGACCAAACTGGGTTCTTGGACTGGTGATTGCCAGTTCACGGATAATGTAGCTGATACTGTAGGTTCCGGCAGCACCTTTTGTCAGGAAATAAACCTCGTTGTAAAGGAGGAAACCGGAAGTGGCAGCAAGTACAGATACGGTTTTTAAGGTTCCTTTTATCATAGGAATGGTGATATGCCAGTCCTGCTTCAGACCACTGGCTCCATCCAGCATGGCTGCTTCCCTTACCTCTTCCGGTACTGCCATAATATTTCCCAGAATCATCAGGGTGGTGGTCCCGGTAAAAAAAATGTAGGCGCAGGTCATTGCCACAAAAGCAGATCCCTTCAGAAGCAGAATATTATCAGTAAAGTCCTTATGAAAAAGACGAATAATCGGATTGATGATTCCATAGGACGGATTATACAGCTGTAAAAATACAATGCCCATTGCGGCAGTTGAAATCATATTTGGAATAATATAAACATTTCGTACAAATTTGATGCCTTTTACTTTTCTGGACAATGCCAGAGCGATCAGAGTTGCTATAGGAATCTGAACTACCGCACCCAAAATTGCCCATGTTGTGGAATTGCGAAGGGCTTCCCAGAAAAACGGATACTTGTTAAAAATATAATCATAATTGTCCCAAAGATTGCTCCAGCCGAAAAATTCCGGGCTGGTAATGTTAGTGTAATCCCATTTGCAAAAAGAAGTGACAAACACGGTGATAATGGGATACAGATAAAATACGCAAAATGCAATAAGAGTAGGTGCAAGAAAAGCAATGATAAAGCCTTTTTTACGCATTCCCAGCTTATTCTTTCTTTTGTTCACAGCTTTTAAATTTTCCAAATTAATACCTCCGGAGTAACCGTTTACAGTTACCTTTCAAAAAGGGAAGGGATTGCTCCCCTCCCTTTCCTTCATAGTTTATGTTCATCACAGCATATTTCTGAATTTCTGTTATTCAGGCGATCAGTGCAATCAGTTCTGTCTGAAGCGCTGCGAATCTTGCCTCAATATCAGTTCCGGATACTGCGCACTCCATCAGGGCATTGATAATTGCCTTGTCAACGTCAGATCCCCATGTGTAGTTTATATCGATTACTACATTTTCAGCTCCGTTTACCTCAGAGCAAGCCAGTGCAAGCTTCTTGGTTGCTGCATCATCACTGTTTTCAGCCAGTGCATTTAAATCGATTGTTGTATTACATGGATTCGCCTGTACGCCTGTGAAGATTTTTTCCTGAACCTCTTCGCTTGTCATGTATTTGATAAACTCAAGTGCAAGCTCTGTTTTTTCCTCGCTCATGTTGTTTGCAACAGCAAGTCCGCCGCCTGCGGAAGCGATTGCGATGTTTCCCGGGAAAAGAGCCGGCTCAATCACATCACTAAGGGATGCGTCGATTCCACTTGCATTCCATACGCCGTTGAACAGAACACCAGCTTTGCCATTTGTATTAAACTCAGCCATAAGGTTTCCGTTGTCATCCGTTGTGTGCTCAGATCCGTTGTCCTGATCCAGCTTTGCTGCAGTCTTAAATGCATTTGCGAACTCATCAGAATTGATGGTATCTTCTGTAAGTTCAGATTCCAGCATTGCTTTTCCTTCGTCAGTAGATGCCATGACCGTATTTACAATATAGCTGGAGCCCTGTCCTGCAATGTATCCGTAAACATCCTCATCCAGAGCACGGATTTTCTCCATAGCTGCTGCAAAGGAATCCCAGTTGGCAAAAGCATCCTCTGTGATTCCGGCTTTTTCAAAAATGTCGGAGTTGTACCACAGTCCGCGGCTTTCAATCTGATCATGCACTGCATAGATATGTCCGTCAATGTCATGCTGTGTGTAGTTCAGTCCAACAGCATCCTGAAGACCGTTCTCATCAATGTATGGTTTCAGGTCATATACAAGATCCTGGGAAAGTGCTGCCTGTGGAACTCCACCGCCTCCAACATCTACCATATCCGGAAAGGAACCGCCGGCAACCTGTGCGCTTACAATATCATCTCTGTTCTCCACTGCGATTGGTTTGAAAGTAACCGGTCCGTCTGCATGGGCTTCTGCAAACCCGTCATAAATATCACGCATTACCTGCGCTGCTGCCCACTCACTCTCATCCTGATAATAGCCATGGTAAAATTCCAGAACATCATCAGCTGCATAAGCTGTGCTTCCAAATCCAACCAATCCAGTAGCCCCCATTGCTGCTGCCAGTAACACACTTACCATTTTTTTCTTCATTGAAAATTCCTCCTTCATAGCTTTATATGTCTTTGCTTTTACTATCCTTATTGTATCGTTGTTTTTGGTATTTTTGAATGAATCCAATTTGCATTTTACAGGTAATTATTGACATTTTCACAATGAAAACCAGGAATATATTTACCGTCGCTCAATATTTTACACTTTTTGCATAAAAAATAAGATGAAGTTCAGCTTTTTCTTTTCCACTTCTGCCGATCTCCATCTTATTTTTTTGTTTGACAGTATTTATTTCTGACTGTTATTTTCTGTAATTCGCATTTTTCCAAGACGTTTCTGAAAGTTCTCCGGCGTCATTGCACCTGTCAATACACGGAAAATATTGCCTGTAAAATAAGCCTTCTGGTCTGCCGGCCACAGGTTATCCGGAACTTCAATTTTCCTGTCAGCTTCAAGCACCAAAGAAGCAGCCTGATACAGACGGGGCATTGCCTCCTTGTAGGCATCCAGCACCACGTGTTCATTTGCTGGAATCTGCTCTGTTTCCTCCAGGATTCTTTTTTGTACCTTTTCGCTGAGCATATATTTCAGAAAATCAACAGACGCATTCTCCTTCTGCTCATTTTGGCTGTTTCCCAGCACATAGCCAAGGCATGCTGATTCGCAGGAAACCGCATCCTGGGAAAAGGTGGGAAGCAGAGCATATCTGGCATTGATATTTTCGGAAATCATGGAAGCGCCCCAGACACCATTTACATACACTGCCAGCTTTCCTTCGTTAAACAGTCTGGTCTCATCCAGATAGCTGTATTCTGCATTTTCTGAAGCAGAATAAGCATAGATTCCCTGAAGCTGCTTGAGCACCTCCCGAACCTGGTTCTTCCATAAAATCTGATTTCCCTCATCTTCCAACAGCATCTGATCCATAAAATAAAGATATCCCTCCGGCGAGGTCTGAAGCGGCTTTACCTCATTTTTCTGCTCGTTGGCCCATTTAAGTATTTTGTAGCACATGCCGCGAAATGCATCCCAGGATTTCGGAAGGCTTTTCACCCCTGCTGCATCTAAAATATCCTCGTTATACCAATATCCACCACTCAAGGATAAAACATCTGCTACGGTGAACAGCTGTCCCTTATCTGTCGTCCAGTAATTCAAATTAGTTCTGGAAATATTCGCCGCAAACTCCTTATCTTCTTTCAGATAAGGCATAATATCCAGTGCCATATTGTTTTTCACAATAAAATCATAGGTTGTGTTCTGTCCCATTCCGCTGAAGGTGATCACATCCGGCATGTTTCCCACCATGATCATATCTTCCACTTTGCGCAGCATCTCCTCCCGTGCCGGCATGGATATCATTTGGACTTCAATATCCGGATTTTCCTTCTGGAAGCCATCGTAAATATCACGCATTGCAACATGGTCTGCCCCGGTTCCGCCCCAGGCATGGATCACTGTAATAGTCACAGGCTCTTTTTCCCTTTCTCCGCATCCGTAAAGAGACAGTGCCAGCAGCAATATAAGACCAGACAGGCTGTTTCTACTTCGTCTCTTCATTTTTTTCTCTTTTCCTGAATTCTTTTGGAGATACTCCTGTGATCTTTTTGAACATCTTGGAAAAATATCCTGCATCCTCCACTCCCACAGCCTCTGAAATTTCATAGGTCTTCATATCGGTATTCCGCAAATAATCCTTCGCAGCCTCAATACGTTTATTCAAAATAGCATCAAACAGATTTACTCCTGTTTTGTTCTTGTAAAAACGGCTTAAATAGCTCCGGTTCACATGCATAGTATCTGCAATGTCATCCAGCGTAATCTTATTACGGTAATTTTCTTCCACATACTGTTCTACCTGGGAAAGCAGGGATTCCGGTTCCTCAGTTCTTCTGGCTTCGGTTGTTTCAAATTCTTTTTTCAGCCTGGATAGGTTCCCGATTGCTTTTTCCACAGCTTCCGGAAGCTCATCAATAATGGAAATTTTCAGTACATAACCGCAGGCACTATACTTGATGGCTTCCTTTGCATATTCAAAATCCGAATATGCAGTAAGAATGATCACCTGGGTTTCCGGACTTGTTTCATATATATATTTACATACCTGAAGCCCGTCTACGCCTGGCATCTGGATATCAGTGATCACAATATCCGGCATGCTTCCGGTAATCCCGTCCAAAAGTTCCTGACCATCGCTAACCACCTTTTCCAGACTACAGTCCATTTTCTCCCAGTTGATCAGCTTCTGCAGGGCTTCCCTGATATAGCTTTCATCATCTGCTGCCAATACTTTCCACATAGCTCTCTCCTCTTTCAATAGGAACCAGTATCTCAATTCTGGTTCCCTTTCCCTTCTCACTCCATACCTTAAATTCATGGGCATCTCCATACAGGATCTGAAGCATTCTTCTGGTGTTTTCCCATCCGGTATGAGTGTGTTCTATCTTATTCGTTTCTCCTGATTTCTCCTGTTTTTCCTCCATTTTGGTAAAATCAATACCCACTCCGTTATCTTCCACGCAAATATGAAACATCTCCCTTTCGTAAAGATGAACCTTCAGCATTCCTTTTTCCCGTTTTGGTTCCAAACCATGGGACACCGCATTTTCCACCAGAGGCTCGATAAGAAGGCGTGGAATCAGATTGTTCTCTATGTCCGGATTTTCCAACATCACTTCATAGGAAAGCTTGTCCTGGTATCTGCTTTTCTGCAGATACAAATAAAACTGCACAATTTCCAGTTCTTCCTTTACCTTGATCTTAATCTCTTTTTCCCTGAAGATCTTACCCTGCATCAGCTTAGAAAACGCATTCAGGCCGTCGTAAACCTCTTCGTTTCCCGCCATTTTTGCCTTCAGACTGAGCATAGCCAGAATGTTGAACTGAAAATGAGGATTAATCTGAGACTGCAGATACTTTACCTGGGCGCGGACCGCCAGAATCTCTTTCTCATATACCTGTGTGATCAGATACTCAATTCTGTCTGCCATCTGGTTGAACACAATCCCCATATCGTGAAATTCCTGAATGGAGGAATCCTCCATACGCACATCCAGCTTGGGCTTGCCAAACGCCTGAATACTCTGAATCATTCTTGTTACCGGTTTGGTAAAACGATAGCTGGTAACATAGGATACCAGAAAGGTGATGGCAATTACCACAACCAGGCCCACCAAAAAGATCAAAAGAGTGGGCTTCAAAATAGAAAAAATATTTCCATATCCAACTGCGATAACTGTTCGCATCCCGAAGCCGCACTGATCTGCATAACCAATTACCCTCGCATTACCCAGTGTTCTGATTCCGCTCCAGGAAATCTCTGTTTTCTGAAGTGCCAGAATATTTTCCTTATCACCATCTGATGCAAGAAGCATATCTGTTTTATCAAGTACTGCCCAGGAACCGTCGCTGTAGGAATTCACTGCATTTAATAAAGCCGCTGCAGCTGTCTGGGAAATCTGGACGATTCCCAAGCCTTTTTCCTTCATGCTGTCATCATAGATACGGAAAAAAATATTTATCTCATCCTCATCGGTCAGACAGATATATTGGCTTTCTGTTATTTTCAAACTCTGCAGCATGTTTTCATACCGGCTTTTCTGCTCCCGCTCAGCAGCCAGGGTAGTAGCATAATAATGTTCATAAATGCAGTCATCACTGTTGTTAAACAGATAAATGCTTGTCACAAAGGGCAGCTGCCTGTCCACCATGTTCCGCTGTGAAAACAATTCCATGCTATAGGAAAGCTGGGATTCAATTTCATCCGGATCATAGTCTTTCTCCTGAAAAAACTCATTCAGCACTGTATTGTGGCGTATAGTGATCACACTGTCCTCAATGAACTGCATATGTGCTTGATACTGCTGGCTGGTGTTGCGAAGCACATACTCAATATCTTCCTGTGTCTTCTGGAAAAAGAAAGAAAAGAAAACATAAAAAACAGCCACACATGCAGACAGCAGGGTGCACGCAGATGCCAGTATCATAAGAAGGGTCAGTTCTTTTTTTAATGTGTGTTTTTTCTTCATTTTTATAATTCCTGTGCATAAATTGCGCATCATCTCTGATATGGAATCAGATTTTATGCTGTTATTTTCATTATAGAAAATGATTTTCCAACATGCAATCACTTTTCACCAAAAAAGGCAAAAAAGAGCAGAAATATTTATAGCATTTCTTACAAATATACGTTATACTGATAGTATCAGAAATACAGGGGCAGGGGTTTTCAGATGGCAGCATCCCATATGCCGTTATTTTTTTGCACCCTGTTGATGATATGCGCTATCGGCTTTTCCCCATCAAAGCGGATAAGCATGCCATATAGATAGAGAAGGAGATCAGATATGAAGGTTATTAAAGTAAAAAATTATGAAGAGCTCAGCCGTACTGCAGCTACCATTATTGCAGGTACGATCTTATCCAAACCGGACTGCATCCTGGGTCTTGCCACAGGCTCTTCCCCGGTAGGAACCTATGACCAGCTGGCTGCTATGTACGAAGAGGGAATTCTTGATTTCTCCCATGTAAAATCCGTGAACCTGGATGAATATGTGGGACTGGACGGCTCCAACGACCAAAGCTACCGCTATTTCATGAACAAGAATCTGTTCAGCAGGGTGAATATTGATGTTAAGAATACATATGTTCCTGATGGAACCAATCCAGATGCAGATGCATGCTGCAGCGCATACAATACTCTGCTTGAGAATATTGGCACAGTTGATTTACAGCTTCTTGGAATCGGACCCAACGGTCATATCGGTTTTAATGAGCCGGCTGATCACTTCGAGGCAGGCACACACTGTGTAGATCTTACAGATGCAACCATTCAGGCAAATAAGAGATTCTTTGCAAGTGAAGAGGATGTTCCGCGTAAAGCCTATACTATGGGAATTGGCAATATTATGCGTGCTAAGAGCATCCTTCTGGTTGCCAACGGCAAAAACAAGGCAAAGGCTCTTGCAGCAGCCCTCAAGGGTCCGGTTACTCCACAGTGTCCGGCTTCTATTCTTCAGTTCCATCCAAATGCCATTATTGTGGCAGATGAGGACGCAATGAGCGAACTGTAAATCTCAATTTCATACAAAATGGAGCTGCCTAAAATAGCAGCTCCATTTTTGTACCTTTTCCAAGATCACTATCCACTGTAATCTTCGCATGGTGTAAATTAGCTCCATGCTTGACAATGGACAGTCCAAGTCCTGTTCCTCCGGTTTGCCGTGAATGGCTTTTATCCACCCGGTAAAACCGTTCAAATATTCGTTTTTGTTCTGATTTTGGAATTCCTATTCCGTCATCCTCTACCCTGTAAAATGGCTTTCCGCCTCTTTTTCCTACATAAATATGGATGTGTCCACCTGGATTGGTATAGCGCACTGCATTATCTGCAATATTGTAAAGCATTTCGTAAAGCACATGGCGTACTCCCTGAATAGTTGCCGGCTCTCCGTGATAATCCAGAAGGATTTCTTTTTTCTCTGCGTGACTGCGAAGATTATTTACCACATCCTGGGCAAGCTCATCCAGTTCCACACTCTCCATGGAAACTGTGCTGTCCTGCTGTTCATCCAGACGGGAAAGCTGAATAATATCTGCCACCAGATTTCCCAGACGATTGGCCTCCTTATAGATTCTTCCTGAAAAATCAGCAATGTTCTCTGGTCTGACCATTCCGTTCATCATCAGCTCTGCATAGCCGGAAATAGACATAAGCGGAGTTTTCAGTTCATGAGAAACATTGGCGGAAAATTCCCTGCGCACAGCTTCTGTTTTTTTCAGTTCTTCCAGCTGGCTTGCAATCTGCTTATTTTGCTGGTCAACCCTCACAAGAAGAGGCCGAAGCTCCTCATAACACACATTGTCAAGAGGCCTCTCCAGATCTAGATTATTAATAGGCTCGATCAGGCTCTTTGTCTGCTGCTGTGCAAGCACATATTCTACCAGGATGATCAGAATCATAAGAAGCCCAAGCAAAGTAAAGCTTGTCATCAAAGTATGAAAAACACTGTCTGTTGTTTTTGCCAGACGCAGGATTCTGCCATCAGACAGCTTCACTGCATAATAAAAGGTCTGCCGGGCAAGGGTTTCTGAATAACGGACGATCTCACCCTGCCCGCTCTCCATTGCCTGAATAAATTCAGGACGATCGCTGTGATTAGGAAGCAAAGAAGCATCAGCCTCACTATCGTAAAGAACATTTCCGTCTTTATCCGTAAGCGTAATACGAGTATCTGTAGCTTGTCCCACTTTTTCATTCAGATAGATTGTTCCTGCTTCCTCCAGCCCTACCTTTACATATTCGGCTTCATTTCTGACTCCTGTTTTCATAACTGAATCAAATTTTCCATACATCACAAAGCTTGCAGCCACAAAAGTTAAAAGCACTGTAAGAATAATCATTATGCTGGTATGATTCAGAATTTTCTGCTTCATCCCTGATTTCCTCCCTTATCCGCCATGCGATAGCCCACACCACGAACAGTTTCAATCAGTCTGCCGGTATCTCCCAGCTTCTGGCGAAGGGTTCGAACATGTACATCCACAGTTCTCGTTTCTCCATCAAAATCATATCCCCATATGTGACACAGAATCTGATCACGGGTCATAACAATTCCTCTGTTTTCCATAAGGTAGAGAAGGAGCTCAAATTCTTTTCTGGTTAGTTCTACAGGCTGATCGTCGCTGTAAACCTGATGACGTCCTGGGAAAATACTCAGTTTGTCGCAGCGCAGCTCCCTATCATCTCCGTGACGGCTGCTGCGCCGAAGCACAGCCTTCACCCTGGCAATAAATTCCATCATTCCAAAGGGCTTGGTAATATAATCATCTGCGCCTGCTTCCAGGGCACGCACCTTATCAAATTCGGCCTCTTTGGCGGTTACCATAATTACCGGAATATCTCTGGTCCCGGAGGATTTCTTCAGCTTATCCAAAATCGAATAGCCATCCTCTCCCGGGAGCATGATATCCAGTAGGATCAGTTCCGGCTCCTCTTGTGCAAGAGCTTGCCACAGCTCCAAAGGATCTGCCAGGCCTTTTGCATGAAAGCCTGTGGTCTCCAGGGTGTATACCAGAAGATCACGAATATTGTTGTCGTCCTCTACACAAAAAATCATTTTCAGTTCTCTCCTCCCATACGCATTATCTGCGCACATTTATGGAAGCATATAGTTTACTCTTGCCACCTCAAGCTCGTGGTGAAAAAGCTCTCCCGGAGCATTTTTCACAGAGTCCAGATGGCTGTGTGTGTCATATAGGTCTTCCCTTACCTGTGTTACACAGACGCCAATATTAGAGCAATGATCTGCAATTCGCTCAAGACTTGTAGTTACATCGGACAAAATAAATCCCATCTCAATAGTGCATTCTCCTGCTCTAAGGCGGTTTACATGGCGTCTTTTTAATTCACGACTAAGCTCGTCGATCACTTCCTCTAAAGGTTCGATTTCCTCTGCCAGCTGAATGTCCTGGTTGGCAAATACAGCATACGCCTTATCCACAATATCAACCACCGCTTTTTCCATAACATGAAGCTCCTTCACTGCCTGTGGAGAAAAAACTGCATTTTTTTCCCACATCTCTTTGGCTGATTTCATAATACTTAAAGCATGATCAGAAATACGTTCAAAGTCACCGATGCAATGAAGCATAATAGAAAGGCTGTGACTATCCTCTACTGAAAGCTCCTTCTGATTCAATTTAATCAGATAGGTTCCAAGCTCATCCTCATAGCGGTCAACCTTTGCCTCGATTTTTTCCACTCGGAACGCATTTTCCTCCTGAAAGCTATCCAGAAGTCCAAAGGAAAGCTTCAGCGCATTTTGAGACTGCTCTGCCATTTTTTTTGCTGCTGTTTTGCTCTGTTCAATGGCAATTCCAGGATTGCTCAAAAAACGGGATTCCAGGATCATAAACTCCTGATCTTCTTCTGAGATGGCTTTTTCTTCCTTGGTGTCACGAATAGTCGCACATGCCATTTTTACAAGAACATCACCAAACGGAAGAAGTACAACAGTTGCAATTACGTTAAATGCGCTATGAATGACAGCAATCCCTGCCGGTCCTGCCACATCATTTATAAATGAAAAATGTAAAAATGTATTAAGAAGATAGAAAACACCCATAAATGCAATGGTTCCCACAATGTTAAAGTACAGATGGACCACAGCTGCACGCTTTGCGTTTTTGGTTGCACCAACAGAAGAAAGCATAGCTGTAATACAGGTTCCAATGTTCTGTCCCATGATAATCGGCAGTGCTGTGCCGTACTGAACGGCACCGGTTACACAAAGTGCCTGAAGAATTCCTACGGAAGCGGAGGATGACTGAATAACCGCAGTCAAAAGCGCACCTGCCAACACTCCCAGAACCGGGTTGGAAAATTTCAGCAGAATATTAGTAAATTCCGGAACCTGGGCAAGTGGCTTTACAGCGCTGCTCATAGTGTTCATTCCGAACATAAGCACTGCAAATCCTACCATAATGTTTCCTATATCCTTCTTTTTTTCATCGTGAAGAAAAACAATGAAAATCACACCAATCAGTGCCAGAATAGGTGAAAATGAGCTTGGATTTAATAATTTCACAAAGAAATTCGAGCTTTCAATTCCGGCAAGACTAAGAATCCATGCAGTAATCGTAGTACCGATATTTGCTCCCATAATGAAGCCAACGGCCTGGGATAAGTGCATGATTCCTGAGTTTACAAAGCCTACAACCATAACTGTCGTTGCTGATGACGATTGAATAACTGCTGTCACGGCAGCGCCAACCAGAACTGCCTTTAATCTGTTTGAAGAAAGATTCTCAAGAATCTTCTCAAGCTTTCCTCCTGAAAGCTTTTCCAGTCCGTCTCCCATAACCTGCATTCCGTACAAGAACATTGCCAGGCCTCCCAGCAAAGTCAGGATGCTAAAAAAATCCATTCTTTTTCCTCTCCTTTTATCCATTTGTTAGAGTTTGTTTGTTTCTTGGTTATGAGATTAATATAGGTGGTCTATGTAAAATTTCGGGGGAGAGGAATGTTAAATCTATGTAAAATACTTTACATTTCCCTGGTTTTTACTACCAAATCTTTGTTAAATCACATTGGCTCCAATGTAAAATTACTGTAAATGCGGCTGGTGAGCCTGGAAAACAACTGAATGCAGCATTTTATCCGGTAAAGGTCTTTTAAAATCCTCTTATCTCTTCCTCCTCAGAGTGGGTTTTGTCAATGGAGCGGATTTCCAGGAAGTAGCTGTAATTATCATTTACTTTTACTTCCACGCGGTCGCCTACCTTGTGGCCTTTTAATGCCATGCCGATGGGGGAATCAATGCTGATCCGGTTCTCCATGGAGTTTCCCCTGATGGATGTAACCAGCTTGTATTTATCAATCTCGTCATCCTCCTCGAAATAAACCTCCACAATATCATCCATTCCTACTTCATCACTGCTGGATTTGTCCGATACGATGGTGGCTGTTTTTAACATGTTCTCCAGATAGCGGATACGGCTCTCGTTCTGGTTCTTATGGCGCTTGGCAGCATAGTACTCGAAATTCTCGCTTAAGTCGCCCTGGGCACGTGCTTCCTTTACCGCTTCAATGGCTTCCTTACGGATTACCAGCTTGCGATGCTCAATTTCCTGCTCAATTTTCTCAACATCCTTGCGGGTAAGCTTCTCTCTCATTTTTGATACATCTCCTTTATCTCATCATTTTCAAATTGTCAGTAAACCGCTTACAGTTTTTTCTTTCCAAGACGGACTTCCTCCATCAGCTTTGCTGTTTCTTCATCTGCATGATCAAACAGGTACGTATGGCTTGACTGGCGGCGCTGATGCCACTCCTGGCGAAGCTGCTTCCTTGTTTCCTCAATTTCCTCTTTCAGGCCTCTTGCAGAAATTCGGTTTGCCCCCTGTCCCATAATTATAATCTGTTCCAGGCCATCAGAGGTAGCTACTGTCACCTGATGCTGTCTGCCGATCTTGTGGACCGTTTTCTCAATATACTGATCTGCGGTCTCTGCTTCTTTGGTATAAACCACATGAATGTTGTGATAGGTCAGAACCTCTTCCTGGTGGCCTTCCACTTTGTATGCGTCAAAAACAAGAATCAGCGTGCATTTTTTGTATCCCTGATAATTGCTGAGAATGTCCATCAGCTTGGTCTGCGCCGCACGGACATCCGCATCTGCCAGTTCCTTCAGTTCCGGCCATGCAAAAATAATGTTGTAGCCGTCCACCAGAAGGTATTCTTCTTTGTCCTTTTTCCGGTAGGAGCTGGTGGATGGAGAGGATGGCGCAGTTACTACTTTTTTATAGGAAGACATTCTGTCTCTTTTTACAGGACCGAAGGTTCGCTCGAAAATTGCCTGAAGTTCCTTATCGTCTTCATAGCTGCCGCGATAAGCGGACTTTGGTGGCTGGTAGCCGGATTTTCCTGAAGTCTGGCTGGCACCGCGGGCCTGATTTCCCGATTGGCTGCCGGCACCGCCGTATGCTGCATTTTCTTCTCCGCTTTCTGTGCTCTGCCAGTCTTCCTCTGCGCTTAGATCATCAAACTCCTCGGAAATCCCTGTGTCCAGATGCATATACTCTTCCACCTGATACCATGGCACCACAAATCCGGCGCCATGGGCACAAAATACAGAACCAGTGGGATTGTCCAGGTCACGCTCAGAATCATAGCCAATCTGTTCCACAATCTCTTCCTGATTTTTACAGGGCTCATAGCCTTTCAGGCTGCAGAACAGCCTTCCCAGGCCTCTTGTATAGGAAACCACTTCCTTCTGGTAATCACGCATAGCAGAAACCGGTGCTTTTCCCTTCAAAATTGCAGTCATGTCCTCCGTTTCCGGGGGCAGAAGGGTTCCCTGCATTTTCTGGATATCCGTCATGGCACGACCTACTGTGTCCACCGGAATTTCCAGGCGAAATTCATAGTATGGCTCTAACAAAACGCTTGTGGCTTTTTTCAAGCCCTGGCGGATAGCGCGGTAGGTTGCCTGTCGGAAATCACCGCCCTCTGTATGCTTCTGATGGGCGCGCCCGGTGAGCAGTGTAATCTGCATATCCGTGATAGGCGCTCCGGTAAGCACGCCTCTGTGTTCCTTTTCCTCCAGATGGGTGAGAATCAGCCGCTGCCAGTTGCGGTCCAGAACATCCTCGCTGCACGCCGTGAAAAACTGCAGGCCGCTTCCCGGCTCACCTGGCTCCAGAAGCAAATGTACCTCCGCATAGTGGCGCAAAGGCTCAAAATGTCCCACGCCCTCCACAGGCGCAGCAATTGTTTCCTTATATACAATGTTTCCGGTGCCGAAGTCTACTGCTACATGGAACCTTTCCCAGATCAGCCGTTTCAGAATCTCGATCTGCACATCTCCCATGAGCATGGCATGGATTTCTCCTAACTGCTCATCCCATACAATATGAAGCTGGGGATCCTCCTCTTCCAGTTCCTTTAATTTCTTCAGCATCTGGTGCACATCGCAGCCTTCCGGGAGCAGGATCCGGTAGTTCAGTACAGGCTCCAGAACAGGCATGTTGGAATTTTCCGTGATTCCAAGTCCCTGGCCCGGAAATGTGTGGGTAAGACCTGTGACGGCACAAACAGTTCCCGCTTTTGCTTCTTTCGCCAGTTCAAATTTCGCTCCGGAATAAATGCGGATCTGGTCGGCTTTTTCCTCCCAGATTTCTTCCCCTGCTGCCACATTTCCCTTGCTTGTGGTAAGAAGGTCTTTCACCTTCAGGGTTCCGCCAGTGATTTTCATATAGGAAAGGCGGTTTCCCTGCTCGTCCCTTGCAATCTTGTACACCTTGGCACCGAAGGCCTCCGGGTAAAGGGGATTGGCTGTATAGTGCTCAAGTCCGCCGATGAGATATTTCACGCCGCCCATTTTCAGCGCAGAACCAAAATAGCAGGGGAAAACCTTGCGCTCAATGATCAGCCTAGTGACTTCTTCCGGGCCCACCTCGCCCTCTTCCAGATATTTTTCCAGAAGATGCTCATCGCACATAGCCAGGCTTTCCCAGAATTCTTCCCCGTGCTCTGCTTCTGTGTGGAAAATTTCGTTGGTGTTCTGCTCCGCGCGGCTGCCCGGATCTGTTTCTTTTTGAATCTCTGTTTTGATATCCATGGGACCAAAGTCCAGACAGTTTTCGCTCAGGCGTTTCCTCAGTTCTGCCAGAAGAGCCTCCTGGTCGGCTCCGTCCTGATCCATTTTGTTGATAAAAATAAAAGTTGGAATCTGGTATCTTTCCAGAAGTCTCCACAACGTTACAGTATGTCCCTGCACGCCGTCTGCTCCGTTGATCACCAAAATGGCGTAATCTAATACCTGCAGGGTCCGCTCCATCTCCGCGGAAAAATCCACATGGCCCGGAGTGTCCAGAAGCGTGACTCTGGTGTCTCCAAGATCAAGGATGGCCTGCTTGGAAAAAATTGTAATTCCACGTTCCCGCTCCAAAGGAGAAGTGTCCAGGTATGCGTCTTTATGGTCTACTCTTCCCAGCTTGCGGATTTTGCCGCTTAAATATAAAAGTGCTTCTGACAATGTAGTCTTTCCTGCATCTACATGTGCCAGAATGCCTATGCTCAAGTTCTTTTCCGGATTCTTTCCAAAGGTCTCTGCCATGGAAAATACCCCTTTCTTTATGTTCTTAATAGGATGTTAGGGGCAAAAAGTATTTTGCCCCTAACTTGATATCTACGAATTGCTCCGCTGTTTTGCAGCTCCCGCAATTCTTTATCTTTATATTATCATAACACACAATCCCCCATCAGTCGATAAGAGAAATCTGTCTGCAAATTTATCTTGATATTAAAATTATTTTATCTTTACAATATTTGAAACCATGATATAATTTCATTCAGGATAAAAACCGTACAAGAAAGCGAGAAATTTTATTATGAATCCAGTAAAGAAAATATACTGCAGAATTTTCCAGAATGTATTTAAGTTCGCACTTCCCTTTCTGCCTTACCGAAACCCGAAGATCATCGGCAGCCTGAAGGAAGTTCCCGATATGCTGAAAAAGAAAAAATGCGAGAATGTGCTGATCATCACAGATGCAGGCATTCATCAGCTTGGGCTTACCGACCGTCTGGAAAAGGCGTTGACAGACAGCGGCATTTCTTATATCCTTTATGACAAAACAGTAGCCAACCCTACTACAGACAATGTGGCAGAAGCGCTTGAGCTTTACCATGCAAACAACTGTAAAGCCATTATCGGCTTCGGCGGCGGTTCCAGTATGGACTGTGCCAAGGCAGTTGGTGCCAGGGTCGCCAAGCCCCGTCAGTCCCTTGCCAAGATGAAGGGAATTCTGAAGGTGCACAAGAAGCTTCCTCTTCTGATTGCTGTTCCAACTACAGCAGGAACCGGAAGTGAAACCACGCTGGCCGCCGTAATTGTAGATGCGCAGACCAGACACAAATATGCCATCAACGATTTTCCGTTGATTCCGCGCTATGCAGTTCTGGATCCTAAGGTTACCTTAAGCCTTCCGCCTTTTATCACCGCAACTACTGGTATGGATGCCCTTACCCATGCAGTGGAGGCATACATCGGCAATTCCACCACGCCAGGCACCAGGAAAAATGCCCTGGATGCTGTAAAGCTGATTTTTGAAAATCTGGATACCGCATACACAGATGGCTCTAATAAGGAAGCCCGCCGGAATATGCTCCGCGCTTCCTACTTTGCAGGCTGTGCTTTTACCAAATCTTATGTGGGCTATGTACATGCAGTAGCACATTCCCTGGGCGGACAGTACAATGTGCCTCACGGACTTGCCAATGCAGTACTGCTGCCTTATGTGCTGGAAGCCTACGGAAAAACCATTCACAAGAAACTGGCTGCTTTAGCTGTTGCAGCAGGTGTGGCTGACACGGAAACACCTGTGGAGGAAGCTGCTGCAGGCTTTATCCAGGCCATCAAGGATATGAAAGCCCGCTTTGGCATCGGGGATTTCATTCCGGAAATCCAGGAAGAGGATATTCCGAAATTGTCCCATTATGCAGACAAGGAAGCTAATCCTCTGTATCCCGTTCCGGTACTGATGGATGCCGGGGAGCTGGAGAAGTTTTATTATATGCTGATGCCGGATAAAGAACAGCCGGAAGCATAAAACGCTTTTTTCAAACAGGATCTCGTCCCTGGAGAGGGACTCTAAACAATACTACATTTTATAATGCGAGGAAAATTCCATGACGCAGGAAGCTATCCGGGAAATTATCCGCAGACAGCGGGAATTCTTTTATACAGGTGCTACACTTAATATTGATTTTCGTATTGAAGCATTGAAAAAGCTTCAGGCCTCCATCCAGGCTCATCAGGAGCAGATTGATGCCGCATTAAAGGCAGATCTTGGGAAAAGCAGCTTTGAGAGCTACATGTGTGAATCCGGTCTTGTTCTCAGCGAGATCACCTATCTGCTGAAGCATATCCGTTCCCTTTCCAGAGAAAAAACTGTGCATACACCACTTGCACAATTTCACTCACGAAGCTTCCAGAAGCCGTCTCCTTACGGTGTTTCACTGATCATGAGTCCATGGAATTATCCGTTTCTTCTCACCTTTGACCCTTTGGCAGATGCGCTTGCTGCCGGAAACACAGCAGTCCTTAAGCCAAGTGCTTATTCTCCTGCCACCGGAGCTGTTATCTGTGAAATCGTCCGGGAATGCTTTCCGGAGCACCATGTAGCAGTTGTTATGGGAGGACGTGCAGAAAATGCCTGTCTTCTTCAGGAGCATTTTGACTATATCTTTTTCACAGGAAGCCAGTCTGTGGGAAAAGAGGTTATGCGAAAGGCCAGTGAGCATCTTACTCCTGTCACTTTGGAGCTTGGCGGCAAAAGCCCCTGTATTATAGACAAATCTGCAAACTTAAAGCTCGCCGCCAAACGTATTGTATTTGGAAAATATCTTAATTGCGGACAGACTTGCGTGGCTCCTGACTATGTTTATTGCCACAGTGAAGTAAAAGACAAATTTCTAGAGCAGATCCGAAAACAGATCCGCAAGCAGTTTGGCAAAGCACCTCTGGATAACAAAAATTACGGAAAGATCATCAACCAAAAGCATTTTGACCGTATTCAGGGATTAATTGATTCCTCAAAGGTAATCTGCGGTGGAAATGTACGACCCAAAACACTGCAGATCGAACCTACTGTAATGGATAAGGTTACCTTCGAGGATGCTGTAATGCAGGAAGAAATTTTCGGACCTGTGCTTCCTGTGCTTACCTTCACCTCCATTGATGAGGTTATCCATAAAGTAAATTCCCTGGCTCATCCTCTTGCACTTTATATTTTTGCGCAGGATAAGGCTATAATAAACAAAGTCACCTCTGAATGCGGATTCGGAGGCGGCTGTATCAATGATGTAGTCATTCATCTTGCAACCAGTGAATTGCCCTTTGGAGGCTTCGGAGAAAGCGGTATGGGAAGCTATCATGGTAAAAAAGGATTTGAAACCTTTTCCCATTATAAGAGCATTGTGGATAAAAAAACCTGGATGGATCTGCCTATACGTTATCAGCCCTACGGGCGGATTTCCCAGAAGCTGCTTCATCTGTTTCTGAAATAATAAAAACACCGGTACAGTATGAGTATAAAACTCACACTGCACCGGTAATTTCATCATGGACTAATAAGTGCCAGAATCTTTCTGAAAAAGTTCCACCCTTTTTACTGAGCTGCAACAACGGATACTTTGATTTCCTTCTCATTTTCGCTAAGGTCGAATGTACCGCCATCCTGTACCAGAACGTGGATTTCATACAGTACATCCTCAGATAAGGTATCCGGGATCGCTCCCTCCTCTGTCTGGATATGCCACAGGTCTGCAGGCACTTCCTGAAGGGAGCCGTCTGCACCGTAACCGTAAAGCTTCAGTGCATCTGCGCTGCCGGACAGACCTTTCACTCGCAGCGCCACTGTGGTGTTCGGATGCACATTTTCAACAGTTACGGTATTCAGCCAGCCCATAACATTTCCCTGTCCGCCATCCGCTTCAAAGGTTTCCTGTCCAAGCACATTTCGCATTGCCTGATCCAGATCCACTTTGCGGTACGGCATTTCCGGCAAGTAAACAAAACGGTCCTGAAGTCTTAACAGCTCCAGATATCCGGTCGGACAATAAAGGGCATTTCCGCTGTTTCCGGCATACATGCCGATGGCCATGTTGTTGTAACCAGGCTTGCTGGAAACATCCATTGAAAATACGGTCTCGCCAGTCTCAAAATCCAGCATAATATACTGCCACATGCCAGTTTCCAGATCCTGAACATAGCCGTAAATATATCCGGTGGCAGTGGAAAGCTTCAGCATGGAAGTATCGGACAGATCACTTCTGCACCAGATACTCTTCATTTCGTAGCCGTCATCAGTTTTGATGGTGTCCACTCGTTCTACACCTGGCATGATCATTTTATTTCCCTGGCTTAACCAGTTTACATCATAAATATTGGCATAGCTCTGGATGGAAGAATCGCTGTCCTCTTTTCCAAGAGCAGCACTTCCGGCACCAAACCAGTTGCACACAATGGTACTCACCGTTCCTGCACCGTTGTCGTATACAATTGCGGAGTTTTCCACAGATACCTGACTGTCCTCCGGAAGCTCGTCGATAACCGGAAGGCTGGCAACTGTTTCTCCGGTTTTCATATCAACAGCAAGGAGATTTACCGGATTCTGATTGTCGGTAAACATAACCAGGTCTTTTGTAAGAGAAGGGGAACAGCCGCCGCCCCAGGCAAGACCACCACCTGTAGTGGCGTCACCTTCTGCGCTTTCCTTGGCACCTACGCTCTCATAAGAAGTTTTCCATACCTTCTGCACACCGTTATCTGCCTGGAACAGATAGCAGTTCAGGTTTGTCAGGATCACAGCGCCATCCTTGGAGGATGCAATGCCATTTTCTGCGCCCTCTCCCGGAGTCAGTTCATATACAAATACAGAGTCTGTCAGATCCACTTCCTCTCCGTTTAAGATCGCATCAATGGCACTGCGGGAAATGTATCCAACAGCTCCTTGCTGCTCCCTGTCCGGATAAATGCGGAAGCCGCCGGTGGCAAACCATAAATTCCCGTCATAGTCAAATACTACTGATAAAAGATTCTGATCCAGTGTTTTTCCAAGAGCTGCTTCAGCTGCAGCCTTGATGTCGATATCCAGCACCTTCTCAAATTCCGGCAGCACGTTTCCTTCCTCGTCGGTTGCTTTTAACATCAGCACATGATTGTTGCTGGTTGGACACACGATTCGGTTACTCTCATCTACGAAGGAGTAGGAGCTCTGGATCACATAGCCGCCTTCGTCATGCTGCTTCGGGGAAAAATATCCCACTGTCTGTGTCTCATCTGCATTGATATCACGAATAGCAAGTCCACCAAGAAATGGAACCACTGCGTGACCGTAGGAATCAAAAAAGATGGCCGGGGATGCGTTTGCGTTTACCTTCTCGTAGGAAACATTGATCTCGGAATAGATACCTACCGGCAGCACCTCATCTGTAGAGTCGGTATTGTAGCAGTCATGATGGATGTTGGAATCACTTTTTGCCATATAAGGATTTTCTTCCACTACCTTGGGGGAAAGTGCTTTTATTGGAAGCTGGGATGTACCTTCGCTTTGAGAGTCTTCAGCTTGTGCTTCCTTGGTTTGGTTTGTGTTTCCTCTGCATGGAGAAGCTTCACCGTGCAGTCAGAGGCAACCGTAAGCATGGCTGCCATCATCGCAATAATCATAGCCCTTTTTTTCATTATCATCTTCCTCCTGAACTAAAATAAATATAATCACCTGCGTCCGAAACATGCCGTAAGCCCTTCCCAGAGCTTCTGTTCCTCCACGGGTTCCATAAAAAAATATTCCACACGCAGTTTAAATGCATGAAGGGAAAAATCCAGATCACTACACCAGATCATTTTGCATTTCGGATGCAGGGAACGGAGGTGCTCCGCAGCATTCAGCCCTGCTACTCCCTGAAGTGCCAGAAGCACAATGGACGGTATTGTTTTTTGTATTTCTCCAAAAAACTTTTCCTGATCCTGATAGATCTGAACCAGGGGAAATATCTTTCTATCGGCGCAGTAGTTCAAAATATATTCTGCATAGTCCTCTCCCTTTTGTCCTTTATCAATCAATACAGCAATGCAATACACGAATCTCCTCCTTTCCTGTTTGATTTTTTCCTTCATTTGTTAAAATCATTATATAAAAATCCATCTGTTTTTCAATTGGTTTGGCACGAAACGACGGAAAATGGCACGAATTACATATGGGGTATGTATTGACTTGTCTACTATAAATAAGAAAGAAGAATCCCTGCTCCAATCTATTGCTGACTGGAAGCAGGGATTCTATGACGATGTGTTGTCAGGTAAGACAGCGTATTACAGCAATCTGGTTCCGGAATTGAGGAAGTGATAAGTCGGTACAGTTGATGCAGCAAATCATTTTCCTTGCAATCTGTTAAAAGATGTAGCATGCCCATTTTCCAAATGATACATGGCGGTTTCATGATCATAAACCAGAATGCCATCATATATGCTTAGAAATATCAATTCGCTCCGTCAGAATATTGTAGCGGATTGCGCCTTCCAGCTTCGGGTCATTCTGAAACACAGTCAGACAGTTTCGGATGCTGTTTTTGACAGTGGTTGTCCTTGCAGGACTACCTACGGTTCGTTTTGACTTTTCCAATACTCTGTGCAGCCGGATTAGGGCAAAAAAAGCCCCGGAAAACCTTGATTTTCCGGGGTTTGTAAACATTTTGATATAGTCTTAGCAGTCGATTATCTCTTGGATAACTAAGATTAACGTTTGGGTAACCGAGAATAGCGAAAACACGGGGCTTTAGCCGGAATTTGTTGCAGATGCGTTACAAACCCTGGACGGTTTAGCACGATTGAGGGCACCTCTCTTATCCTCATGACGTGCAATCCATTTACCTCCCCAACTTTAGAAGTCTTCCACAACTACTTTCATTTGACAAGCACTTATAGGCCTACATAAACTATTATTTTGTATCTTTTTTCTTTCTACAATATGGACATCCTTGATTTCTTCCTACTCTTTTATTCGGTGTTGCTTCCCATTCTCTGCCACATTTTTTACATTTCCACCACACTTTTCTATTAGAGCCACTTCCTATTGCTGTAGGTAAAATAATATTTTTCTCGTAATCCCACTCTTCTACAATTGTAGGATATCTTGTAGCTAAATCATTATACCCTCTCAATATTTTCCTTCCAGAACAATATGGACAACCTGTTGGTTTTTTCCCTGTCCTTTTATTTACATCTGCCTGATAAGAATGTCCTTTCGGGCATATCCACCACACCTTACATTTACTGCCTGATGTTACTTCACTCGGAGCAATTAAATTTTTATCATAATCCCATTCTCTACAAAGTAATGGATACTGTTTTAAAAGACTTCCTCGTTTTTTAATTCTATTGACTCGTGATGTTTCAACTTGTTTATTTAAATTCTTTGCACACTTTGGGCATCCTGTATGCAAATTACTTGTCCTATTATTTACCTTGCTCTGCCACTCAAAACCACATACAGAACATTTCCACCACACCTTTTTATTACTTGAATATGCTATATATTCTGGACCTTTTATTTCATTTTTTTCATAATTCCACTCTTTAGCTACATCAGGACACTTTGTTTTCAGATCATTAAAACCTGTCCATGACCTTTTTCCAGAACAGAACGGACAACCAACACCATTATTTCTACTAGCTATTACCGCCATCCATTCATGTCCATTTTTACACCTCCACCATACTTTAATTCCTGCATTTGCAAACACCTTTTCAGGTATCAATTTCCCATTTTTATTATAGTTCCATTCCTTAGCCAATATTGGATTAACTACCGCCAGTGAGCCTAATTTCATTTCATGTTGATACATATTAAATATTTCTATAGAATCTCTGTCTATATTTACATCTGCGTTAATATTACAATTATATGTACTATTAATATATTTAAACATTTTTTGTATTGCATGATTCATATGCGTAGCATTTGATGTTGGTTTTTCAGTTATAATGCAAATACTATCATCTTCTAATTTAGGACATTTAGGCTCTCTAAACCGTACAATCACTATATCATGCTGTTTTAAAAGCAAATCTTTTTTCTTATCCTTTTCTACATCTTGATGCCATCTTTCACCATCATATTCTATTGCCAGCCTTAAAGATGGAACATAAATATCAATTTCTGATTTTCCGAGCCATACGGCTTTATAATTGTCGATCGCATCTTTAAAATACTTTAATACATAAAAGTATACTGCTTTTTCCGGCATTGAAGTTTTTCTTTCTTTTGAACAAATGGGGCAGCCACTTCCCTTTGTTCTATTATCAACTGTTGACTGATATCGATGTCCTTTTTCACAAATCCACCATACTTTTTTCATAGAGCGTGGCAATATCATAGATGGTGTTAATTCGCCATTCAAATCATAGTCCCATTCATTTGCTAGTTTAGGATTTACAGTCATGAGATCATTTACTCCTGTCACTAATGTATGTGTTCCATTACATATCGGACATGGTCTTGCAAATTTTGCTCTATAACCTACACTTGCTTGCCACTCATGTCCTTTTTTGCATTTCCACCATACCTTTTTACTCGTTCCTCTAGCACAATTATGTGGTGTTAAGGGATAATTTTTGTTATATTCCCATTCTGAAAGTAGATTTTCTCTATTATTTTCAATACACCAATCATAAAAACTCTGTCCTCTCATTTTACTTCACCATCACAATTAAATAGCCTATATATTTATTATCAGTTAAATACTTTTATTTTCTCTGCGCACTAACATAAAACTGATTATGCATTATTTACATCTTTAATATTTTTTAACAAGGATACGCAACATGTTTGTGTCCATTTCAATCTCTTACTTATCAACCACTCTATACACCAATTGTTTTTACCTTTTTAATCATATACAATTATACTCCATTAGTCGTAAAAATTATATTAAAATAAGTTTTATAGTATTTATCATTGTGTATTTTCAAATTTATTTTTGAATATTTCATTATTTTGATTATTACTAATATTTTGTATTAAATCCATGATTATTAGTACTCCTACCTGCAATCCAATCTCCATATACACACTGGCCATCTCACTGCTCACCTCATTACACAGATCCAGCAAATCTGAAGTCTTACACTTATCATATTTCTCTACAGCCTTCTCAAACCTCATATATGGTTCATCCAATCGTTCCTCATAACTCCGATTATCTTGATTCGGTCCCATTCCAAACAACAGATAATCTGCTATTCCCCGTATTGTAGCTCTTTCAAATATTTTATCAACAAACATTTTCTAATCAATCCTTTCTTTATTACGAATTTTTAGGAGTAGTACAGATATGCAAAAAATCAGACCAGACATGGATATCGGCCATAATATCCAGCGTCTAAGACGCAATACAAATATGACACAGGATCAGGTTGTTGCGCAGTTACAGCTGATGGGAATTGAAATTTCCAAAAGCACTTATGCAAAACTTGAAACTAATCGGATGAATATCAAAGTCAGTGAACTGATTGCACTCAGCAAAATCTTTGACGCAGATATCGCTGAATTCTTTTTCGGATTACTATAATTCATTTATTCCAACCTGCAATTACAGCCGGAGCCTTCAATGAG
>NZ_QTVN01000020.1:0-13193 GCF_003460605.1 Ruminococcus sp. AF31-8BH | reverse complement strand
TCTAAGACGCAATACAAATATGACACAGGATCAGGTTGTTGCGCAGTTACAGCTGATGGGAATTGAAATTTCCAAAAGCACTTATGCAAAACTTGAAACTAATCGGATGAATATCAAAGTCAGTGAACTGATTGCACTCAGCAAAATCTTTGACGCAGATATCGCTGAATTCTTTTTCGGATTACTATAATTCATTTATTCCAACCTGCAATTACAGCCGGAGCCTTCAATGAGAACATTGACGGTTCCGGCTGTTTCTTTACAGGCAATCCCTGTCTTGATTTCTTTTTCGCTCTTTTTTCTTTTGTTGTTCCATGCCTCGTTTCTTCTCCTCCATGCGTTCATGGAGACTTTTTTGCTTTGTCTGCTCCGGAACGTTGGCTTTGATCACCCAGTACTTCTTTTCCGGGATTCCCTTCTGATCCCATTCACTCTGAAGTTTCCGCACACCTTCCAGTTCAGTAACTGCAACTTTATAGGCTTTCTTTACTTCCAGTGCATTTTCATATCCCTGCATTTTAGGAATCTCGCTTAAAGTCTCCTGGGCTTTCTTCAGCTCCTGCCGTTTTCCGGCAATCTTCTGCTCCAGCTCTTTCTTCTCTTTCCCATGAAACCACTTTTTCTACACTTCTTTCAAATCTTTCTCCAGCCTGAGTTTTACTTTCTCAATGGCGTAAATCTTCTGTTCTGCTTTCTTCATCTTCTGCAAAATACGATCCAGTCTCATTACTTCCGCTTCCTGCAGAGCTGAAGATGTCTTTCTCCTTTCACCGACTCCGGCAGTGGCGCCGGTGTCGCATCAAATCTCAGATCATGGCGGATCAGCGGGTTTCCTCTTGCGTCAAATTCTCCGTACCCGAATCTCTTTCATAAACTGAATGAATGCTCTCAGTTTCCCGATGTCTTTCTGCAGGATGCTTCGGAACTGATCCGGTTTTCAGCCTGCTTTAATGATCGATCCTTGAGCCGGCACAGTGATCTCTTTTTTTCACCTGATGCAATTCTTCCTCATCCTTGAAAAATTCAACAAATTCTAGTCAAATTCCCGATTTACTACGCTTTAGAATACAACTCTCCATTCCTTGCCATTCCATAATTGTTCTCCTGCTAAATACAAAAACCTCCCAGGACAAATGTCCTGAGAGACCATGCACCGCCTTACGACGCTTTGAATTGTATAAATTGTATTTGATTAACACTTACTTAACGTTTGGATAAATTTGTGCAGCTATCCTAATTCGTACTTCCATTGTTCAAAAATGGTTTAAACCAAGGATTTGCGCCACTTACACCCGAATATACACCAAAGGAAACAATTGCTTTTCAATATCAATTGCATCTTATCTGTGTTTTACCCTAGATGTCCTAACGTTACAAAAAATTTGAAGTCTCTTTTCTTTTCATACAGTATGATTCAGAGAGTTTGCTATTTTTAGAACACTTGTCTATCACTTTGGGGATACGACGTATAAAGGTTCTTCAAGTGCTTTTGTTAATAAAACTACATTTACAAATTATGATGTAGCTCTTTTAACTCATTATTCTGTTCTTCCAGTTTCTCCTTTGTAATTGGATAGCCTAATTTAAATACGACTATTGCCAGACAGCAAAAGATAACCGGACTGCCTACGGTACAGAAAATTATCATATTATTGACCATTGACGTCTGTATCATAGTAGTTGAATCGAAATGAACTAATGCCAGCACATATCCCGGTATGGCTCCTCCTATCCCCATGGCACATTTGGTAATAAAACTTGATAAAGATGCTACCGCACCTTCTGCACGATATCCCAACTTCAATTCGATATAATCTGTATTATCAGCCTGTATTCCATATTGCAAAGGCATAGCCAATCCAGCTCCGAATCCAGCAACCACTGTAGCAATCATTAAAATTGGAATATTTGTCACATTAATAAATCGTACAATTGGAAATATTCCAAAACAGAACAAACCTACAATATATGCATTCTTTTTCCCAATTTTTTTGATTAAAAATGGCGCTATTATTGATGCTGGTACCATTGCTAGCATCTGAAGCATAGATGCCAGGCTCAACAGCATCAAATTGTTTAACACATATGTATAAAAAAATGTATTTGATGCATTTACTATATACGTTCCTGTAGTGTACAACAGCGCACATAAAAAAGTTGCCCATACAGGCCTCTGCCTTATAATATCAAAAAGATTTTTAAATTCATATTTTTCCTGTCCTGTTTTTACCCGTACTCGTTCCTTAAGCCCCAATGATCCAAGTAAAGAACATATTACAATAATGGCTGTTGCTACTATAATCACTGTGATATATCCCTCTGCTTTGGATGCATCGCCAATTAAAATCGGAGCTATTATATTAATTCCAAAAACTCCAAGCAATAATGTAATGCCCTTGATAGAACTCAGTGAATTTCTTTCGGCAGGGTCTTCTGTCATAACCGGCAGCATACTGTTTAATGAAATGTCCATAATTGGGAAAATAATGCCTATTAATAAATAAGAAATATATGCTATCGCTAATTTCCCTCCGGTAGCCATATATGGGCCCATCCAGAGCAAAAGAAAGTTCAATCCACATAACACGGCTCCCAACATTAATGTCGGCCTGAAACGCCCCATTTTAGATACTTTGCGATGATCAATAACAAATCCAACAATCGGATCATTTAAACCATCTAAAATACGTGCAATAAGAAACAGTGTCGCACAGGATGCCGGATTCAATCCCACAATATTCGTATAAAAAATCAACAGATATGAGCCTAATATTGCCTGTACAGGAACATTCCCTATATTAGTCAGTACATAACAGAGCTTTTCTCTCTTTGTCACTTTTTGATTCATTTCATTATCCTCCATTATTAAATTAACATCCTATTTATAACCTGATATCGTTTTTCATAGACCTGTTTTACTAGAGAACTTCTAAAGTCACTGTCAAATCCATGATAAGAGCCTGGTATGATATTCACTTCAACTGCTACTCCAGCAGCCTTCAGTTTATCGGCATAAGCAACTGCCTCATCCCGTAAAATATCAATTTCCTGTGGTTCGATATATGCCGGCGGAAGATTTTTTAAATCACTTTTTATCGGAACAACATACGCAATATTTTTTGTTCCCCGTTTCAGATATGTTTTCCACATTGTCTCATTTGCTTTTTCACTCCACACAGCATCCTTATAATTTTTTACCGAAGCATATTTTTCTGATTCATTATCACAGACTGGATACACCAGCATTTGACCACGCAGGTGATAGTTCTCCCTGTCCCTATTTAAAAGAGTAACGCTCTCTGCCAGACAACCGCCTGCACTGTCTCCGTAAACTAACACTCTTCCTTTATCAACTCCAAGCCTTTCGGCATTTTCAAAAACATATTTCAACATGTGATAACAGTCTTCAATGATAGTGTCACAGGAATCTTCCAATGAAATGCGATATTCTGGTAAAAACACCTTGATTCCCAGCCTTTCACAATAACTCACACTGCTATTCATCATAAATTTCTGGATAGGAAACATGAATCCACCGCCATGATAATAAATCATTGCCGGATATTTTTCTTTCTTCTCTTTCGGTGTAAAAGTAAAAAACTTAATTCCTTTTCCATCAAATGACGGATACTCGTCTTTCTCCAACTGTACTTTTTTAGTCTTATACCTTTCAGTCTGCTTTCTCATAAATCCAGCACATTTCAACATTGCTCCATTTTCAACAGCTTTATTCATATCAACATTTCCAAAGGTTATCGGTCTCTTAAGTTCTTTACTATAATTATATTTCTGTCTCAAAAACATACTCTCCACTACCTCTCTCCTCTTTCGTACCGTCCGGCAAGAAAATTGTCCCGGTTGCATTACACGGAATCCTAACTTTCATATTAAAATAATTTCTACCGTTTCTTTCTTCCATAGCCCACTCACAGGATGCCAATCCCTGTCTCGTCTTAAATGTCCGTTTTGCCGCTTTCAGTCGTCCATCCGGTTTTGGGGAAAAAATCAGATGCCTGTATCCTGCCGTATCTGTATCAATTCCTCCTATGTAACGGAACATCCAGTCATCCACACAGCCAAAGGAATAATGGTTAAAGCTTAGATTTCCCGGATTCCCTTCTGCATCATAGCCAAAACAGTTTTCCCATATTGTGGTCGCACCGGCTTTCACCTCCGACAGCCATGATGGTATTTTTTCCTGCCAGAGCATCTCATAAGCCAAATCCCTGCGTCCTATTTTACATAAGGCATCTAGTAAGAAGGGTGTTGTAAGAAAACCAGTGTCCATACAATTGTCATTTTCTGCAATAATATCCTCTAGATGTTTCTGAAAACTTTCCTTCATTTCATCCGGCACCAAATCAAAATAAATTGGCAGGACATATGCGCCCATCAGTTCTGCAGGCATACTGCCGTCTTTTTTTATTACACCTTCCTGAATTGCCCGTTTCATTTTATCGGCTATTTCCTGATATTTCTGATGATTTTTGCCATAAATTTCATCTTCCGGATTTTCGCTGGCAAGTATTTCTGAAATTTCAGCAAAAGTTCTAACAGAGTTCCACCCAAATATCGGCGCAGTATAGCAGGAACTCATTTGCATAATTTTTTTCAGATTCTTCATATCAATTCCATTTTTGTTCTGGCTTGGAATCAACCATTCTCCATAATGATATCCAGTATCCCAGAGGTACTCTTCAATATCATCCGGCAACCGGCTGCCTCTGGTTTTTTTACATTTCGCTTTTTTTATAATATAGTCGCACCATTGCTGCATACATCCATATTGTTTCCGTAAAATTTCCGTATTTCCTGTTATCTGATACATGGAATAAGGAACTGCCACAGCAGCATCCCCCCAGCCTGATGATGTGGCCTGCCCTTTCTCCCCATACATCAAATTCATCATTTTTCCTGTCACCGGATACTTTCCGCTATTTGGAACTACCATCGGAATAGCGCCATATTTATCCTGATCACAAGCCATATTTTCAAGCCATCTTGTAAAAAGATTCGTACAATCCTCAATCTGCATTGCCGTTTTAGAATAAACCAGCATGTCCCCGGTCCACCCGGCCTTTTCCCTCTGCGGACAGTCTGTCGGAATGGACAACATATTGGCCCATTGTGACCATTTTGTATTTTCATAAAGCTGATTTAAACGCGCATCCGATGTTTCAAAGGTTCCGGTTTCCTCTTTTCTAGATGACAATACCAATGCAGAGAAATCCTGTGCCTTAGCCTGAATACCCGTTACTTTCACATACCGGAAACCATGATAAGTAAAATGTGGAATGTATGTAGCCTTTTTTCCACTGCTGATATATACATCCTTCTGATCACAACCCTTACCAATTCCTCCCACCGACATAATGTTATTAATATAGTTTCCTTCCTTGTCTAGAACTTCACAGTGTTCCAATACAATTTTTGTTCCTTTTGGCACATCTGTTTTCATTTGGACAATCCCAGCTATATTTTGTCCAAAATCTAAAATTGTCTCCCCCTTCTGGGAATGCAATACTTCTTTTACAGGAAGGACTTCAATTACTTCCACAGGCTCTCCCAACTGCGGCCTGAGATTCCTGTACCCGTAATCCGCTATCCTGCAGGCTTTCCAATTTTTTTCATCAAATCCAGGGCTATTCCACCCTTCTATTTCCTTGTTTGCATCATAAAGCTCACCTGCAAATAAATCAGAACTTACGACCGGCCCATAAGAGGCTTTTGTCCCTGGATCAGAAATAAATGTCTGATTGGTACCGTCCCCATATTCTACTTCAAGCTGAAAAAGTACTGCATGGGCATGTTTCATCTTTTTTATATTAGGTAAGGTCTGTGCTCCCAAATACCAGCCATCCCCAACATACATACCAAGCACATTTTCCCCTTCCTGCAGACATGATGTCACATCATAGGTTTGATAGCACAAATACTTTTCATATACTGTGTGCTCCGGCGCAAAATGCTGCCCAGATACCTTTTTCCCATTGATACTAAGTTCATAAATCCCATGACAGGTAGCGTATACCCTTGCTTTGACTGGTTTTTTGTGAATTAAAAAAGATTTTCGAAACATAGTAGCTGGTTCTTGTTTTCCAAATCCCGATCTGGATCTTTTTCTATGTATCGAAGATTCCACCCACCGCGCCGTCCAATCATATGGATGAAGCAGTGCTGTCTCAAACCATGTCTCGGCTGAAGCTTCATTGCCGTAATTATCCCAGATTGTTATCTGAACTGAATACCTGCATCTGCTTTTCAGCATTTTGCCCTTATATGGGATAAAACTGTTTTTACTGCATTCTACTTTTCCCGTATCCCATACAACAGAATTACTACTTTTGACCACAAGAGAATAAACTGTCTGTACCGTATCTTGTCTATCGCTTTCTATTATCCATGAAAAATACGGACTATCTCCTATTCCACATGGCTCTGTCATGTTTAGAACTTTCAGTTCCTTTATCTTCATGATGTCGCGCCTCCTACACTTATATTTTGCTTCATTATATATCTGTTTTTTCCCTTGTATTTATTACTTATTGCTTATATACTGTATTTAATTGCTATATTAATTCTGAGCAAATATTAGTGTAATAGTCTACACATCCAACCAGAGGTATTATATGTTTGAACATATTCATTTTTTTAATTGGAAATCTAACTTTGATACAAAAGATGTTCTGACCCATAAAGGCTATCCTTTATTCAAAACAAAATATCCAAAACTGATATCCGAAATCAACGATTACCATATTGAAGGCAAATCAAGATATCTACTGTCCAGACCCTTATCACAAAATCAACAAGAATACTTATTATATATGCAATCCTTTAGCCTAATGGAAATGGAAGAACCTTATTATACTAAACGTCAGAATTATGCTTCACTTCTTATCCTGTTTACCTACGAGGGTGAGGGGACACTCATCTACCGTGAAAAAAGTTATACATTAAAAGCAGGCGATATTTTTATCATTGACTGTCGTACTGCTCACCACTATCGAACCAAAAATAAGTTCTGGAAACATTCAGATCTGCATATATGGGGAAATTATGCAGAATATATTTATCTGGAACTTTTTTCCCAAAGGAGCCCGGTTTTTCACTGCAAACAGGAAAACGTATTTCAAAGTCAACTGGAAAAAATTCTCCGTCTACAGACCTCCACACAAAAAAACTGGGCAATATTGACCTCTCATGAAATTGAAAATCTGCTTTTTCTCCTTGAGAGCTGGACTGCTCCATCCCAAGTACAAACAACAATTCCCGAAAACATAGTTTTACTTCGAACTTATCTGGAGCATCATTTTCAAACGTCCTTTTCCCTAGATGAAATGGCAAAGTTCTCAGGCATGAGCAAATATCATCTGTGTCGAGAATTTAAAAAATACATTGGTTTTTCTCCAAAAGAATATATTTTGGATTTACGCATATCACAAGCAAAGTTCCTTCTCCAATCAAGCAGTATTCCCTCCTGCCATATTGGTACAATTGTTGGCTTTTCCACCGAAGCCAATTTCATACGTCAGTTCAAGCAAAATACGGGAATGACTCCCGGACAGTACAGAAAGCAGTTTGACTTGTGATAAAAGTAGGATGAAGGATTACTTTATTTTTCTGACAAACGCAGTGGAATAATTATTTATTTTACAATTTGTCAAAGTTTTAATCGCGTTGAAACAGTTGCCAACAACATTGCCTGATTTTCTGCATGTCCGGACTTCTGTCCGTTGATAAAACCAAACGCAGGCCTTCTTTTATCGCTTTAAGGATTTTGTCCACATACATCTGATCACCATGTTTTCAAAAGCAACATAAGTTTCAATTATTTCACCATTTGCTGCAAAAGTCGATCCGTCTACTGCCTGATTGTTATAGATTTGCTGTCCACCATGATGATGGTGGCATCATCATCCAGATCCCGGACAATAACCGGCATGGTTTCTTTCTCGGTCAGCTCACTGTGCCCTGTGTCGCTTGTGCCAGGCTATCAGCTTATTGCTGCTCTCCAGATCCGGGTGGGCAATCGCCGAAACCAGAGCAATGTCAGTCCTCTCCAGCATAGTCTCGTCATTCTTGCCTTTGAAGGGGTGATTCTTGAAAGGATACAGCGCAAAAAGAGGGATTTCCTGCATCTTCTCCAGCTTGGCATCCTGGCTGCTTTCCTCACTAAGAAACGAATCATTGAATGAACCCACCTCTACTTTTTTCACTATAAACAATATTCCTGCTTGTAGTCCTATCTCCATACACACACTTGCCGTCTCATTACTCACTTCATTACATAAATCCCGCAACTCCGAAGTATTACTTCTGTCATATTTCTCTACAGCCTTTTCAAACCTCATGTAAGGTTCATCCAATCGTTCCTCATAACTCCTATCATCTTCATCCGCTCCTAGACCAAACAACCGATAATCCCATAGCCCCCGTATCGTAGCTCTTTCAAATATTTTATCGACGAACATTTTCTGAGCACTACTTTCTGTATAGCGAAATATTTCTATATTACAAATTTTCCAGGAGTAGTTCAGATATGCAGAAAATCAGACCAGACATGGATATCGGCCATAATATCCAGCGTCTAAGACGCAGGACAAATATGACACAGGATCAGGTTATTGCGCAGTTACAGCTGATGGGAATTGAAATTTCCAAAAGCACTTATGCAAAACTTGAAACTAATCGAATGAATATCAAAGTCAGCGAACTGATTGCACTCAGCAAAATCTTTGACGCGGATATTGCTGAATTCTTTTTCGGATTACTATAAATCATTTATGCCAACCTGCAATTACAGCCGGAGCCTTCAATGAATAACATTGACGGTTCCGGCTGTTTCTTTACAGGCAATCCCTGTCTTGATTTCTTTTCCGCTCTTTTTTCTTTTGTTGTTCCATGCCCCGTTTCTTCTCCTCCAGACGTTCATGTATACTTTTCTGCCTTGTCTGCTCCGGAACGTTGGCTTTGATCACCCAGTACTTCTTTTCCGGGATTCCCTTCTGATCCCATTCACTCTGAAGTTTCCGCACACCTTCCAGTTCAGTAACTGCAGCATTATAGGCTTTTTTTACTTCCAGTGCATTTTCATATCCCTGCATTTTGGGAATCTCGCTTAGGGTCTCCTGTGCTTTCTTCAGTTCCTGCCGTTTTCCGGCAATCTTCTGCTCCAGCTCTTTCTTCTCTTTCCCATGAAACCACTTTTTCTGCACTTCCTTCAGCTCTTTCTCCAGCCTGAGCTTTGCTTTCTCAATGGCATAAATCTTCTGTTCTGCTTTCTTCATCTTCTGCAAAATACGATCCAGTCTCATTACTTCCGCTTCCTGCAGAGCTGAAGATGGCCTTTCTCCTCTCGCCGACTCCGGTAGTGGTGCCGGTGTCACATCAAATTTCAGATCATGGCGGATCAGCGGGTTTCCTCTTGCGTCAAATTCTCCATTCCGGATCTCTTTCATAAACTGAATGAATCCTCTCAGTTTCCCGATGGCTTTCTGCAGGATGTTTCGGAACTGATCCGGTTTCCAGCCTGCCTTAATGATCGATTCTTGAGCCGGCACAGTGATTTCTTTTTTCTTCACATGGCGTAATTCATCCTCTGTCACGCCTTCCGTCACTGCCCGGTCCACCATATGATTCCATTCCTGCCGGAGATAATTATCAATTCGAATCTCCTCTGCCTTTGGATTGTTCTTTCCAATCTTTCTGGTCGGCAGATAAGGACTGTTCTTATCAAACACCTTCAACTTCTCTGCGGGATTTTTTACCAGTTCATTGATAAGATCCGTATAATAATATTTCATTTCTTCCGTGAACTTCTTGGACTTGAATTTCTGGTTTTTCGGTTTGAAAAGATTGGTTTCATAAACTTCTCCCTTCTTAACGATCCTGCATCCCGGCCGAATCTCTCCACGTTCATCCAGAATCTCTTTCTTCGTCCGGACGTGTTTTCCGTTTTCATCATAGAACAGATTCCTTTCAGCAATCTTTCTTTCCGGAACATCTAATTCTTGTCTTTCGGAAAAGATCAGATGAATATGAAGATTAGTTTTTGCCTTATTATGGTGCAGAGCGCTTGCCACCGCCACATCATATTTCTCCACAAACTTGGCGAAAAAATACTTCAGCAGCATATCCGGATCATATTGGATCAGGCTTGGCGGCAGCATGATGATCAGCTCTCTCGCCTCAATGCATTTGCCATCTGTACCGCTTTTTCTGAAATCCTTCTGATTTTCTTTTGAAAGGTAAGTCCAATATTTCGACTCCACATTTGTAAAGGTGGCATATAAATTTTCCTGTCGTTTCGGATCCGAGATATAACGCACCCTGCCTCTGACATTGGGCAGTTTGACCACCTGAAGAAAACTGTTTTTTCCATTTGTCATGTATCTCCTTTCCGGCGGTTGTACGTCAGATCATCCCTCTGTTTACATGCCGATCTGCCCCGCAGGGCCTTCCGGAGGATTCCCTTAAGGAATTGCAGGTTGCAGTTTCTTAAGGGAAGAGCTCGATGCAGTCGCGAAATACACAGAGTATAAATCGTCAGATTTGTGCGATGGGTGTATTTCGCTCTCAATCGCCGAGGGCTTAGTTTCTGGCGTATCCGCCTTTTTCTTTCTGCCCGTATCCGGGCCTTATTTCATTCCTGTGTTTTTAACTTTCAAAGTTTTTTTCTCCCTGTTCACACTTCCCTGTTCACAAACTTGTGAACAAACTTTTGTGAACAAGGCTCAAAACATTTTTAAAGTTAACTTTTACTCAAAAGGTAACTCCTCATTTTCATCCACTTTCATGAATCCATCTGGATCTTTTTTCGGCTGGATCCGCTTCCATGAACGCTGAGTTCCCAGTCCCCCGGAGAACCGGTGATTTCCATGTTTTTCCCATCCGGTGATCTCATTGTCCATCAGATCTCCGATCTCTTTGGACTGCCATTTCGGCACGATGCCTTCCTGATGAAACACTTCCTGGTAGATGATGGTAGAGCACACATAATCCTCTTCGTAGTTGTCCAGAAAAGCCTGGATCATTCCGGTCTGTGTATCCTCCGGCATAAAATCCTTTTGTAGGGATTTCACATAGTCTTCCATATCCGGGGAGAAGGTCAGCAGGATCTTCTCCGTCTTATAGATCACCATCGCCTCCGCCCATGCCTGGAGAATATACTCTCTGGATTCCTTCTCATTTTTATATACCGTCACTTCCGCTTTTTCCGAGCAGACTTTCACCGGACCGAACCGGCGGTTCCCGGTCCTGTCAAAAGGAAGGAATGCCAGGTCATTGGAAGTCCCGCAGAATACACACTGCCGGTACCGATCCTCCGCCCGCCTTTCATACGGGATCCGGTATGTGTCCTTCTGTCTGCTCAGAAAAGATTTGGTTTCCTCAATACTCTTGGCATTGGCCACTGCATTCATTTCCGACATTTCCACAATCCAGTGCCCCTGCAGATATTCATAAACCTTCTTGTCATCCAACCGTTTCATATCGTCCGTGAACCACTCATCCTTAATTGCCAGATACTTGAAAAAGGTAGATTTTCCCGTTCCCTGTCCGCCTACCAGGCAGAGCATGATATCATATTTTGTTCCCGGTTCGTATAGTCTGCTGATGGCTGCCATCATGTGCATCTTCATGATCTCCCCGGTATACTTCTGATCTTCAGCTCCGAAAAAATGTGTCAGCATATGGCTGATCCTGGGCGTCCCGTCCCAGGTAAGCCCTTCCAGAAAATCAATAATAGGATGAAAGCTGTTATTATTTGCCACAATGTCCACAGCTTTGATGATCACCCGGTCACTGGTCAGCCCGTAATTCTTTTCCAGATACAAGGACAGGTTGTTCATATCCGTATCTGTCATCTGAACACCTCTTCTCTTCCATGGCACTTTTTTCTTAATATCAATCTGACAGGTCATCTCATTTCTGCAGATGGCGCCTTTCAGGCAGGGATCATGGTCCAACACATGTTTGCAATTCTGGATAGACTGCCGGATCCGTCCTTTCTCCGTTACTTCCAGAGATCCGCGGATCTCTTCTGTACTCAGCATTTCATCCTCTACAATCTTTTCTAATTTCTTCCAGGACTCCTCGCTGATATCCATCCATTCGCTGCTCAATATCCGCCACCTCCTTCCTCTTGTCCATAAAGAATTGGGCAATCTCTTCTCCGCTTCCGGCCAGCAGGATATCCAGATAAGCATTGATCTTCCACTCATTACTCAATGCCTCCAGAAAATGTTCCTCCTCAAAAGGATCCTGTCGCGATGAGTAAAATTTCTTCCAGAATCTGATCCACGACAGATAGTCAGTCAAAACCTTTACCGCATGATTTTTCCAGTCCAGGATCTTGTTTTTTACGGAAAAATGATACCGACTTTGTACCATTGAGGACGCCCTGTTCCGGGGTTTCCCCGGTGCATGTTTCTTCTTTTCAGACCTGATCGGAAGTCCAAAATCTGTGATCAGCTTCTGTGCCGCCTCGAACTGGGATATGCCAAACAGTCTGGAAGTAAAATCTATGACGTCTCCTTTTGCTCCGCAGGCAAAACAATAGTAATTCTGGCCAATCTTCATACTGGGATGGTGATCATCATGGAAGGGGCAGCATGCCATCTTATTCCGGTTGATCTTGATCCCGTACTGTTCCGCAGCCTGCAGGGCTGTAACATACGCTTTAATTTCCTGAAATAAATTCATGTATAACCTCCTCTTTTGAAATTTTCAATTGTATCTCACAGAGGTATTTGCTATACTTTATTTGCTGGACAGAGTATAGCAATATCTCTGAAGATTGAGCCCTGGTTTTTATGCCTGGGCTTTTTCTTTTCTTACATCCCGGAAATATCCGGTTTCTTCCCACACCTTACGATCCGGACAGTAGTAACTGAACTCGTTAGAATTTCCCACTTTCATCGCCACTCCGAATTTAAAAATCCCCTGCTGAATGGCAAGGCGGATATAGTGCGGGTCTTTTCCGATCGCCTGAGCGATTTCTTTAATCGGAACATTTCTTCCCGTAAACGGCGGAAGATCGATATATACTTTCTTTTCCATCATTTCACCTCCTTTGTTTTTCTGTACGATTAGGATCAAATGGCGGCATATGTTTCAGGAACACCTGATCCGATTCGTAGTACTGAGGTCGCCCATTTTTGATATAATCGATCACCGCCCAGCCTACAGCA
>NZ_QTVN01000002.1:240780-366739 GCF_003460605.1 Ruminococcus sp. AF31-8BH | reverse complement strand
AGTTCACTGCCAGAGTTTCGCTGGCATGATCAATCAGAATTCCGAGAGATCATTAGCTTCCGCTTTCTTTTTCGCTTTTTTACTACCTGAAATCATTTTATGTCCCGTATAGATAGACATTATCATACAAAGCAGAGAGCTTAATGCGAAATATTTGTGGCTTGATTTTAACCCTTTGTAACCGGTATAAAAAGTTCCGATCATGGTAATAAGTGCTCCGATAGACCAATATTTATGTGCTTTCATACAATACCTCCATAAAATATAATGTATTAAAATTCTATTGTCTGCCTGCTGCTGTATCCATTTTTCTTAAATTCCTTGTTTGCGCCAGGCGCTGGGGGAAAGTCCGGTTATTTTTCGGAAATTCCGCAGGAAGGTTGACAGGACCGGATAGCCTGCTGCACGGGAAATATCCTCTATGGAGTCATTTCCATGTGCCAGCAGCTCACACGCCTTGTTGATCCGGACAACGTTCAGGTATTCCGATGGAGACATGTTGGTATATTCGGAAAAAATTCTTCGCATATGGGTTTCCGCTTAATCCGCAGCTTCTGGCATAATCCCTGGCTTTAATCTCCTCCATGTAATGAAGCTCCATATAGTTTACGATTTTCCGGACATAATTCATGGTATCAGAATGAGAAAGTTCAGGCTCATGCTCTACCTTGTTCAGCCGGTCAAAAAACAAAAGAAAATTAAAGGCAAGGGATAAAAACGCATATTTATAATTGCTCTTTTTCTGCTGTTCTTCTTGGATGATCCTCCGGTTAACACAAGCAATGGAATTTCCTGAGAAAGCTCGTAGTAACGATATTCCGCTTTTGACATTGGTGAATTCCTCCAAAGAAAAAACTGTAACAATAAACCATAGGAGTTTATCATTACAGTTTTTATTATCCTACTATTATACTAGGAATATTCTACTATGCTTTTGCGGGGCTGTCAACAATAAATTCCACACAACTGCGTCCAGATGGCGAGCATCCTGTTTAGAGCAATTCCAGCAGCTGCTGAATATTCTTTTTCCCGAATGTCACTTGATCCTGGTTGATCACCAGGCAGGGGACGCTCATAACGTTGTATTTTTCTTTTAAGTCCGGGAAATGGGCGATGTCGTATACTTCTGCTGTTACAAGGGGATTTAAGGAGGCAATCCTCTGGGCTGCCGCTACCAGATCCGGGCACATGGTACAGGAAAGGGATACCAGGATCTGCATCTGTACCTTATGGTCGATGGCAAGGATACGTTCTCTGATGGTAGGATCAAGAGGCTGTCCCGGGCCTGCGGCGTTATATAATCCCAGGATAAAAGAGGTGAACTCATGTCCCCCTGGCACGCCGTGGAAAGCTAATCCGGTCTTTTCACCAGAGGCAGTCAGCACTTCTACAAAAGGCAGCAAGGCAGCAGAATCCGAAGCAGAATTCGATTCCTGTACGGTCAGTTTGTCTGTATATTTCTCCAGTTCTGTCATATAGCCTTTTAATTCCTGGCTGACGGGACGGGAATCCAGATGCAGGTCAAGCTGCAGGTTCCCCTCCATTCTGGAAAATACCACATTCAGCTGGTTTACGATATCCTGTGAAAAAATACCGGCCGAGGATTTCCCTTCCGTTTCTTTTCCTGCAGACGGTTCCTCGTGGACTTCGGTCTCTTTTTTGATTGGCTTTTCCGGGTGGATTCCGGTTTTCTCCTGCATGGCTGCGGCATATTTTTCCAGCTCTGTGGCTGCTGTGGCACCATCTCCCACTGCAGTTACCACCTGGCGGAGATTCTTCTGGCACACATCTCCGGCTGCGTAAATTCCAGGGCAGCTGGTCTTCTGGGTTCGGTCTGTTTCCACATATCCATGGGAATCCAGAGCGATCAGGTCTTTTACCAGATCTGTATTTGGGGTGTAGCCTGCAAATACAAATACTCCGAAGGTGTCATCTGCAGAATCGAAAATAGTTTCTTCCTCGGTATTTTTATTTTTGTAGCAGATCTTTCGCAGGGTGTGGTCACCTTCCACATAGACAACCTCTGTATTGGTTAAAACTGTGATCTTAGGGTGATTTTTGGCGGCTTCCGCCACTGCCTCTGCGCAGGAAAAATCATTTCCGCGGATTAAAATGGTCACATGGCTTGCATACTTTGTCAGAAATACGCTCTCTTCTGCTGCTGCAAACCCGCCGCCAACGACGAAGATTTCTTTTCCGCGGAAAAACTCTCCGTCACAGGTGGCGCAGTAAGCAACTCCGTGACCGCGAAAATCAGCTTCGCCTGGGAAACCGATCATCCTTGGATGGGCACCTGTTGCAAGCAGGATCCCAAAGCTCTGGTACGAGCCTTTATCGGTGGTTGTTTCCCAGATTTCTGCGCTGGATGGTGTTTCTGCTTTTTTCAGGCTGGCAACCTCTCCAAGGAGAAATTCCGCTCCGAAATGTTCCGCCTGTTTTTGCATGACCGCAGTCAGCTCTTTTCCACTGGTTTTTTCTACACCTGGATAATTTACCACTTCATCGGTAATGGTGATCTGGCCGCCAAATTTTTCCTTCTCGATTACCAGAACACGGTAGCAGGCGCGGGCCAGATATAAAGCTGCGGTCAGACCGGCAGGGCCTCCGCCGATCACGACCACATCATAGAAATTTTTGTTTTCCATTAAAGCATACCTACCAGATCCAGACTTGGCTTCAGAGTTTCAGCCCCTGGCTGCCATTTGGCCGGGCACACCTGGTCGCCATGCTCTGCTACGAACTGGCTTGCCTGGAGACGGCGGAAAAGCTCATCCGCATTGCGGCCTACATTGCCGGCATTTACTTCGTAAACTACGATCTTGCCTTCCGGGTTCACAATGAAGCTTCCTCTTTCTGCCATTCCGTCAGCTTCGATCAGCACTTCAAAATCTCTGCAGAGTGCGTGGGTAGGATCTGCCAGCATTGGGTAAGTGATCTTACTGATTCTCTCAGAGGAATCGTGCCATGCCTTGTGGACAAAATGGGAATCTGTAGATACAGAGTAGATTTCGCAGCCTGCAGCCTGGAAATCAGAATATTTATTCTGCAGATCCTCTAACTCGGTAGGGCATACAAAGGTAAAGTCTGCCGGATAGAAGAAAAATACGCTCCATTTTCCCAGAATATCGGCCTTTGTTACGGTCTTAAACTCCCCATTCTGATAAGCCTGAACAGAAAAATCACTTACTTCTTTATTGATCATTGACATTTTGAAATTCCTCCTTTTTTGTAATAAGCATTCCCAAAAATGCGGAAATTGATGCTGGTTAGGAAAGACTAACTTTATTTGTAATATAACATTCTTTCCTGATGATGTCAACGAATTTTACGTAAGTGAATATCATTCTCAACAAGAACAATTATCATTTTGTAATGTCAAAATATTACTTTTTTATACTTGTATTTTTGCAATAGGAAGCTTTGACCAGGTTTAGAACGGAAAATATTGTTTTGCGCGAAGCGTTTGCTTACTTTTCTGCTTCTATGCAGTCTGCTTTTATAAATAGGGTCAGGCAGCTGTCGGAATTTCCGGCTTCTGAGCTGCTGGGGGTGTCCTGGCATACCAGCAGGTCTGGTGTGTGGGAAATGATATCCAACGCACGGACACTGTGTTCATTGAAATAGCAAAGCGTGTTGTCGATGATTTCGTAGTCGAATACTTCCTGGTCATCAACGGAAATGAGTTTCTCTTCCGACAGGAACAGGTCTGCATCCATGTCCAGTATGTAGCCTTTGTCTGAATCCTCTCCGTCTAAAAAGAAAATGCCTACGCAGGTATCGTTTTCATACCCATAATAAAGAATGGTATCTTCAGATCTAAAAACCGAGAAGCTGGTAACCTCACCGGTATCTACTTCTGTCTCAAAGGTTCCGTCCGGATGGATGCACAGATCGTTATTTCCTTCGTACCGGGACATGGTCACATGGCAGTCTCCATTGGAATTGAAGCTTGCCTCGTATGGGAATTCCGCTTCTGCAAGCAGCCAATGGCCTTTCAAGCCGCTGCCTGTAAGCTGTGCGCCCTCTTCTGCGAAAAGGGTGACCGGGGTAAAGCAGATGGTAAGGATTGCGGTTGCTGGGATTAAGATTTTCTTTAACATGGCAGAACCTCCTGTTTGGCTGTTATGATAAAATATGACAGATATTGTTTGTGTTTATCATATCATAAACCGCCTGTGAATGCACTTGATATCAGGAAAATTGTACCAGTTATTTCTTGTAACATACCAGTAAAAAACGATGAATCTGCCCTTCGACGCAGCCGTTTTGTTTCAAAAGCTGCTGGGCGTATAATAATTTGTCTTTGCAGCGGTCTACGGAGAAATCCGGGAATTCCCATTCTATGATGTGGGCGAACCAGACCAGGGCGCCTATGTCGAAAAATTTGATCGGGCGAAAGCATTCCTGTGCATCCAGAATATCAAACCCTGCGTCGCAAAACTGTTTACGGCGGATTTCAAGATATTGTTCCGGGAACGGCAGCTCTGTTTTACCTAAGAGAAGCTCCACCAGTTCGCCGTCATTTTCAGCGCCTACCTGTTCTGTGATGAAAATTCCGCCATCTTTTAAAATGCGGTGGATGTCTTTTACATTAAAATCGCCGTGACGGTTAATCACTATATCAAATGCAGCGTCATCAAAAGGAAGCGCATCTTTTCCATCTCCTGCACGAAAATCAATTCCAAGAGGAAGCAATGTTTCCCTGCATAGCTGAACGTTTGGAGGATAGGCTTCTGCGGCACTTGTATTTTCGTAAGGGTGATGGAGGGACAACAGAAATTCACCGCCGCCAGTGTCAATATCCAGCAGCTTCATCTCCGGCTTCAGGTAATCGAAAATGATACGCTGATAATCCCAGGGCAGATCCGTTTCTTCTGTATATCTCCCTGCAATATGGGAAAAATCCCATCCGCGAATATGGGCAATACTTTCTTCTTTTTTCAAACTGTTTATGAATTCAGTCTCTTTCATACTGCTGCTCCTTTAACCTGTTTTGGGCATGCCAATGATCCAGTACGCCCGCTTTTCGCGTGAATATGAATGCCTTTTTGTGTATTATGCTCTGCATAATCTCATTTTGTCAAGTACAGGCAAAAGAAGGCCTGGCTTCGCACTCTAATTCTTTCTGACCGCAAGGCAGTAATTGACATGCTCAAAGGCTTTCATATCTGCTCCGGCCTTGTGGATCACATTCCTTTGAATATCATCGGGTGTCAGCAGCTCGTAAATGAGAAAGCCGTGTTTTTCAAGGAGTTTTTCAAGTTCTTTATAGGAAAATGCCGACTGCATCGGTTCGCCGCCTGCTTTTGCCATCATAATGGTGTTCTGTACACGTTTTTCGGTGGCATCAAAGAAGTTTTCATCGGGATAATCAAACACAAGTGTACTGCCGTCCGCGCAAAGTTCGGAAAGTGCAGCCAGCATTGTGTCGATTGCTTCTGTGGAAAGGTAGTAGGTTACACCGAGCCATGAGAAAAAGGATTTGGCCGACGGATCAAAACCACTGGCGGTCAGCCGTTCCGCTAAATTGTCCTTTGTAAAATCAACCGGAACAAAGGTGAGATTGTCGGGAACTGGCCAACCAGCGCGAGTGATTCGTTCGATTTTATCTTTTTGCGTCAGAGGATGATCCACCTCGAATACCTGGTGCTTCGCTAAGAACTCTCCTTCTCGAAAAGCAAAGGTATCCATACCTGCACCGAGTATAACATATTGCTTTGTACCAGTTAGGACAGCTGCTTTTAACGCTTGTATATAATTCTGAACAGCGGTATATTCTTCTGCCGTCATCAACTCTTTGGCAAGATGGTCTGTGAAAACCGGATGATCTTCGTTTTCTGCATGAAACGCCCGTCCAAACGAACTCATCAGGGCGGTAATACTGGATTGGTTATTCATTCCGTTGTCCTCTTTCTGAATCTGATTTTATTTCTTGTATTTTTCCGTCTTTGAAACGGATCACGCAGGTATATTTGCACTTTGGGCAAAATAGAGGAAAGTCCTCCAGCACCGTGTGGGGCCATTCAGACTTCTCCCTGTTTCTGACCATTCTGGCGTCTGAGAAGCTGTTCATTGATCTGGGTGGCGGTTCGGATGCTCTGACCGAAATTGACCAGATGCCAGAGGATTTTCGCCGCCAGAATAAAGCTGGCATAAATGATGGCATCCAGTGGTCCGTACCAAAATTCCCAATGGTGTGCAAGGGGCAGCAAAACCGCTTCCAAAAGAGCCGCATGCAAGATTGTGCGAATCCACCAGCCTCTCAAAGTCAGTTCGGTCCTGGAATAATAAACGACTAATGTAGCCATGCACACCAGGGTGAAGAGGATGCATCTGCCGAAAAAAGAAACCACCGGCAATTGGGAAGCAGGATTGAACAGCAGACACATAAAAAAGGTGCTGAGCATAATGTGCCGGGAAATGATCACTTCTTCTTCGTTTTCGCGGGAAATCTGTTCCACAGACAGCTTCATGTCCACACCCCCTTTGGTTCTGAAATATAATATAGCACAGAGTGTTTTTCATATCTATATGGGAGGCGGTAAGTTGTAAAAATCAGGGGGTAAGCTGCAGCATAAATAGAAAATTTAACCGGCAGGAAAATCTCCCACCGGTTAAATCTGGCTTTTCTTAAACGATTATTGTATAGTGAAATACAAATCAATCTGTTATGAATTTCAAAACAGTACATACCCATTCTTCATAATCACAGTAAGGACACCTTTTATAATAGTCTCCACGAGAATAGGAAGTGTCATTTTCTACCAGGTATCTAGGAACAAATAGATGTTTTTCCTCTATCTGTTTATGCGGACAATAGTGTTTTTCTTTATCTATCTTCTCATCTTGTCCCACACAGTCCACATAACTTTGGGGCTCCCGGTCTTCGAATTTCTTAATTATAACGTCCTCTTCCGGATCAATAAATCGTATGATCTTAATAATTGTATCATCACTTGATGGATTTTCTGAAGTATCTTCTGAAGTGCTTTCAGAAGTATTTTCCGATGTATTCCCGGAGTTGTCTTCAAATCCTTTTTCCGTTATAATAATTTCCAGTTCGCAGCCAAGCTCAGCCTTTATTTCATTTATTTTTTCCTGACTTATAGTGGTAGTTTCATTTTTTAATCTGTTACTTTGAATGGTCAACTTACTTCCGGATTCTGTAATAAATACAATTCCATTTTCTATAAAATTAACAGCTTCAATTGTCATTCTTTGGCCATTTTCTGTGACATACAGATATCCCTCGCCATTTGCGTCTCTATCCATTCCAAGACCAAGCTGTTTTGCTCCACCTTCTACTTCCAGTGTTATGTTGCCGTTTTCCGGATTTTCCTGGGAAGCAAGAACAAGTTTGCTGATAAGGAAATCCTTGGCAGATAAAGATACAAAATTGTCCTTAAAAGTTTGTTCCCCCATCAGGCAAAGAGCTTCGATTCCATCATCAGTGGTGGTTGTAAATACCTGCAAATCCTCATCTTTTGGAGTGGTGTTTGGGGTGCCTGAAGAAGTATTTCCAGTGGTTATTAGAAGATCGTCTAAATCTGACAGATCTACTTTGTCAAAACTTTTAGAGCGGTCTTTTTCAAATTCTATTTTCCCACATTTTATACATCTGGACTGCTTCTTAAGTCCCATAAAATTCAGTTTTCGGACAGGTGCCATCGCATGGGCTGTCGTGGGAATGGTCTTGGATTCTTTCACAACAGTACCGCAAACGGAGCATCTTTCTATAGCTGTTTTTCCAGGAGTTTTACAGGTGGGATATACTCCGCCAATAACTTCTATGGTGTGTTCTTTTTTCTCTATGGTTTTGCGGGATCTGAAAACAAGGCCACACTGGTCACAATACCGCAGGGCAGTTTTTCCTGTTTCCGTGCAGGTGGGTTCTATTGCCGGTCTTTCGGCAGAATGATGACCAGTTGCTGGAATTTCAATTTGCTCTTTCAGAATTTCGCCACAGGTTTCGCAGTGACTTCCGGCGGTTTTTCCCGCTATTGTACAGGTGGCGGCTATCTCTTTGTCTGCTGTTTCTTTGTGACCGGTTGCTGGAATTTCAACTTGTGCTGATAACATTTTTCCACAAAGAGCACAATGACTTCCTTCAGTCTTTCCCGAGAGCGTACAGGTCGCAGCCACACCTTCGTCTATTATTACTTCTTTATGGTCGTAAGCTGGGATTTCTTCCTGTGTTTTTATCACTGTCTGGCAAATCTCACAGTGGCTGCCCTCGGTCTTTCCAGACTCGGTACAGGTAGCTTCTATTGCTTCATCAACTACTTCTTTATGTCCAGTGGCTGGAATTTCTGTCTGCGCTTCCAGTACTTCTCCACAGGTTTCGCAGTGTTTTCCGGTGGTTTTTCCGGACTCTGTACAGGTTGGCGCTACCGCTTTATCTAGCACTTCCTTATGATCTGCTTTTGGAATCTCTTTCTGCTCCTGTAATACAGATTCGCACTTTGCGCATTTAATCAACGCGGTCCAACCGGATTCCATGCAGGTTGCTTTAACTTCTTCTTCTGCTACATATTCCACATGCCCAGTAGCAGGGATAACTTCCTGAGTTTTTAAAACAGCTCCGCAAGTTTCGCAGTGGCTTCCAGCAGTCAGGCCAGGTTCTGTACAGGTTGGTTCTTTACCTTCATCTAAGACCTCTTTATGGTCAGCTTTTGGAATCTCTCTTTGTTCTTGCAACACGGTTTCACATTTGGCACATTTAATTAAAGCGGTCTTTCCTGGCTTTGTACAGGTGGCTGGTTCTTCTTTTTCTGCCACGTATTCGTTATGCCCAGTAGCAGGGATAATTTCCTGAGCTTTTAAAACAGTTCCACAAGTTTCACAATGGCTTCCAGCAGTCAGGCCAGGTTCCGTACAGGATGCTTCTTTGCTTTCGTCTATAACCTCTTTATGATCTGCTTTCGGAATCTCTTTCTGTTCCTGTAAAATAGATTCACATTTTGCGCATTTAATTAAGGCGGTCCAACCAGATTCTTTACAAGTTGCTTTTGTTCCTTCGTCTACAACTTCTTTGTGATCCAGTTTCGGAATAATCTCCTGGGGAATTAGTATCTGGTCACAAATGGCACAGTGACTTCCTGCTGTTTTTCCATATTCTGTACAACTTGCCTCTATTGCTTCGTCGATAATGACTTCTTTGTGGTTATATGGTGGGATTTCTTCCTGTTCCTGCAGGACTGCATTGCACTTTGAACATTTTATCAAAGCAGTATGGCCAGATTCCGTGCAGGTGGCCTTAAATTCTTCTTCCGCTATATATTCCGTATGTCCAGTAGCAGGGATTACTTCCTGTGGTTTTATTATGGCCTTGCAGACTTCACAGTGGCTGCCTTCAGTTTTTCCAGGTTCTGTACAGGTTGGTTCTACTGATTACCAGAGACTGAAATACATCCGGATTTAATTTTCCGTCAACCTTTCTGTACTTTTCCCCGCTATCATCCAAAACAACTGCTGCTTCTGGCAGATATATTTTTGATACCTCACTATCCTTTATATGTAATTTCCCTTTTTCAATATAGCCCAGCCAGTTTCCGTTAAATGAAATTATTAATCTTTCTTCTCTTCTTTGCGCTGATACGCATCCAATTGGTTTCAGCACTCTTCTTATTTTATATAATTCTATTTTATTTCGCAGTTGCATCCATATTTTCCTTTTACTTTTCTTACCAGTCACGCCCAGCAGCAATAAAATTCATAGCCTGGTACATATATTTTGTTCATTTTTGAGTAAAACAAAAGACGCAGTAACTGCTTTCTATAAATCAGTACTGCGTCTTAGCGTCTCACTTTTCATTGTTTTTTCTTAATATGCCGCTATTTCCAATCAGTTTAACCATACCGATTTCTCATAGCACATTTTCACTGATCTGCTAAACTGTTATTTATACAATTCCTCCCAACGTTCTTTTGACATTATGTTGGTATGTCCAACACGTATCTCATTTAAAAGCGGAACAGGAACTTCATTGCAGGTATGATGGAAAAGAAAGCCCAGCTTTTCCTGTACACGCTTTGATTTCTGGTTTCCATCATAATAACCGCACCAGATGGTTGTCATGCCAAGATCTTCAAATCCATGCCGCAGCAGTGCACGGGCGGCTTCTGGCATATACCCCCGTCCCCAGAATGGCTGCCCAAGCCAATATCCAAGTTCACATTCATCATCCCGTTCGGTCATATCTGTATGTCCATTCAGTTTTAACTCTACAGCACCAATGGCAATGTTACTTCCTTTTTCACAGATTGCGTAACACTCAGCTCCATTGAACACATTTTTGATTATTTCTTTACTTTCTTCTACATTTTTATGGGGCGGCCAGCCTGCAATAGGACCAACTTCCGGATTTTTGGCATATTCAAATAAGCTGTCTGCGAGGAGCATAATTGCCTTTTTATTACGACTTTTTTACCATTTCAGAGGAGAAATGTCAATAAGATTTTTCTGCATCCATTTTTTCAAGTACGCCAATCTGAAACATTGCAAACCAGTTGCCGCAAATTACTTATGCACGTACATTCTCGACATCTCAGTTTCTCCGTCGCTTTGAACCATACATAGGAACAGCCATAGTGTTCGTAAAAGCCTACATGATCAGTCAGCAAATAGACAGGGGAAATTCCATTTGCTCTTAAATCCTCCACGGCCATGCAAAGCAGGCGTCCGGCGATTCCTTTACAGCGATATTCCTTTTCGGTATACACTGCGCACACATTCGGCGTCAGGTCTTTCCTGTCATGAAAATCGTTCTTGATAACTCCCAGACCGCCCACAAGCCAAATCCAAATACACGATAACGTTCTCTGTTCTTATTGATCCAATTTCGCACCCGTGCTTCATCGAAGGCATAAGGGTAATGCTGCATAATGTCAGAATCGGCAAGTACGGCATACAGTGCATCAAAATCATCGGATGTCATTTCCTGTAGGAAAAGGCGCTCTGTCTCCAGCTTCATTGCCTGATCTCCCCAGAATGTTCCCGCATTTCTGCTCCATAACGGCACAGTAGAGAGCCAAGAATGAACATGATTCCTAACACGATACTCGATTCATTATCAAAATACATATCCATAGCCTCCGTCTGTTTAACTTTCATGAAACCGGCAATAATTCCCTCTGCAATGCTTCCAGCCACCGCACAGGCAGTGGGAATGGTAATCGTCAAAATGCCGAGCTGCAGCAGTTTCTTTGCCCCAGCAAGTGTGAAAGGCGTTTTAGCTTTCAGTTCGTTTTTGAAATAGCTTTCCGCAAATTTTGCGAGTACCGCTTCACCCGCACAGACGATCAGCCAGCCAGAGAGCGTTGCGGTAATGCTTTTGATGTTGTAGCCGTATTCCTCAGGAATCAGTCCGTGCAGTGTAACTCCGCCAATCTTGATCAGGCGACCATTTCCAAAGTTCAAACTGAGTAAACCGGCAATACATCCGCAGAAACCGATGACAGAAAAAATAAATGCGATTTTACTGAGTACCTTTCCAATTTTGGACAGTTTTTGAATGGTATTAAGTGATTTCATTGTAATTCTCCCTTACTGAATTTTAAGATTTCCACTTGACGTTTCAACTATGATATTGCTTGCACCCTCATCAAACACATACAGGTCGCCTTTACAATCATACGAACGGTCTGTAAGCAGTTTGTCGCTGCTTTCCTTAACATAAAACTCTATGTTGTCCGATTCTGTGATTTCTACTTTGCGAGAACGCCAATAGATTTCAACAGCTTTTATATCGGCTGCCTTATAAGTAAAAGCGCCGGTTTGATATTTTTCGGCATTTGGATACGTTTCACCAGTCAGCGTATCATTTGTTCCGATGGATATATTAGCCTGACAGCCAGAAAGCATCATGATTGCAAGGCTACATAGAAGTAGACCTATAATGACTTTCTTCATAATTCCTCCTCAAATTTTCAATTTAGACTTTATTTTCAATCCGCAGACTGGCACCAATAATCTATCAGCTAAGTTAGCCCGCCTGCTGCTTGGAAAAATGCACCGTCTGCGCCTTCATTGAGATTTTGGAGACCTCATACCCATAGTTACACAGTTCTTTCTTATATTTCAGGAAAGAATGATCCAGCGGTACACCTGCAATCAGCATCAATGTCCCGGCGCACACTAATAATTTAGTTGTTTTTTCCATCATATGCTCTCCTTTGATATTTTCTGATTCTGCCATTCTTCGCGGCTGATGCCGTATACAACGGTCTGCTCGTCTTCGCTATCGGTAAATTCATTCAGCAGCGTCATACCATTTGCACGGGCGGTAGCGGCGGATGGGATGTTTGCCTTTTTCATGTAGGAATACACCATACCGAAAGTTGTATGTGTAAATGTCCAATCACGCACAGCCTGCGCTGCTTCTTTTGCAAAGCCTTGGCACTGGTGAGCCTTTGCGATATGATAGCCAATCTCCGGCAGAATCGTACCGCCTATGTTCTGCATGGTCAGACCACAGTCGCCAATCACCTCGCCCGTAGATTTCAGGCAAACCGCCCACAGGCCGAAGCCAAACACGCGGTAGCGCTCGATGTTTTTGTTGAGCCAGTTTTTTACGCGGGTCTCGTCAAAGGTGTAAGGGTAATGCTGCATGATGTCGGAATCAGCAAGCACAGCATACAGCGCGTTAAAATCCTCTGATGTCATTTCCCGTAGAAAAAGGCGTTTTGTTTCAATCTTCATTGTTTTCTTTTCTTTCTTGCCATACCATAGGCACACGGTCAGTTTCAATTAAAAATCGGCTTGACATTTTCGACCAGATAGTTCCTTTATCCAAACAAAACTGCTAACAATGCAAAACTGCCTGACAACAGGGATAATACGGTAATAAAAACGCAGCACAAACCGATTATCTCGGTTTGCACTGCGTCTTGGCGTCTGGCATTTTGATTTCTTTAATTCAGCTGATCACTTGATATCGAACTCTGATATACGAGACATTTAAAATGGTGCAGTCAATAAGTTTCAACACGCTCAGTCCAGATAATTCATTTTCTGAAGTAATGGAACTGCCATCTATTAAGGAAGCGGTTTCCTTACCGCCGATCAGCACGGGAGCCACAACCACATCAATATAGTCAAACAGCTTCTCACGAAGGAACAATCCATTAACCGTTCCGCCGCTTTGGATTGTTAATTTCTCGCATCCATACGATGATTTTAATTCGTGAAGAGCATCTTCCAGTGACAGTTCTTCCTGGAAAATAATATGAAGATTTTTTTCCTTAATGTTATAAGCAGGATGTTCCTTATTCGATGTAATCAGCACAAACACCTTAGATTTCCTGCAGAAATAAGTGACACCATGCTCAGTCAAATGGGTGTTATCCAATATCAGTTGTCTGTTCGATCTCATAATACTGAGGCAGACCCTCTTTCAACCCGTCAATCCTGGGAAAATCCTTATCTACATCTAACTCATCTGACGCACCGGGACTTATCTTTCCATCTAAGGACATAAGCATAAATAATGTTGTGATTGGTCTATCCATAATCCCCCTCCGTATAGTTGTCATACATCCGCACCGCTGAAGCGTAGATATCCTGCTTTTTTCCGGGTCAACACTGGCGGTTGCCTCATCCAGGATAATCCACCAGGAAGTTCAGGTATCCGCCTACAAAATTATCAATCATGCGGATGCCCATATTTTCCAGGAGATTCAGCCCGGTAGTGATGGAATTAAGGATTGTTCCGGTGCTGTTTTTCTGAAAATATCCAAGAGACACTCTCTTTAAGGCATCTCCAATGGCAAGCCTGTCCTTTGCCACTAGCTCATAGCTGATACTCTCCTGAAAACTGGAACGCATGTAATCAAAGAAAAAATGCAAAATCACCAGCCCTGCTCCTTTCCATAAAAAAAGAACAATTAGTTTCTGCTAACTGTTCTGATTCTATCATTTCTATTCTGCAGTTGTCTGCCCCGTATAGTCACAGCCTGTCTCGCCTGCCAGGTCTGCAATGGTGATATCCGGACTGGCAAGAAGCCGCTCTGCCGCATAATTCATCCGGTACTGCAAAAGCCAGGTTCCAATGGGCATACCGTAAATGGATTTAAAGCACTGCTTCATGGCTGGGTTCTCCTGTCAAAGGGTGTAACAGTCGTAGCGGATGGCTTTCCCATTTAGTGTGTAGGATGGCTTTCGTCCGGCGAGAAACTCACTTTTCAGAGGCCGTTTTACAATGATCTTGGAGGGGCTGGCGCTGATGGCCGCGTCAAAAAGATCGGTTTCCTCTGAGCAGGGCGGCTCCAATTTCTGGATTAGCTGCAGCTTTTTGTTGATCAGGCTGGATTTCTGCCTTGCGGGAAACATGGGATCCAGGTAGATTACGTCTACCGGGTCAAGAAGCTTTGACATTCCCTCTACACTGTTGTCCTGCACCAGGTTCATGCGGCTGGCGATATCCTTTAAGACCGGATGCTTCTTTGCACGGCGAAGGGCATCTTTCAGCAGCACGGCAATCACTGGGTTCTGCTCAAATAAAGTAACTTCATAGCCCTGTGCTGCCAGAAGAAAAGCGTCCTCTCCCATTCCGGCTGTGGCATCTATGGCTTTGCGCCCGGGCTTGTCGGATTTGGCAGCCCGGACCAGCATCTCATGCTGCAGTCTTCCATTTGTAACTCTGTGCAGCATATTTTCAAAATCTCCCTGATAGGACAGACCGTATCCGGTCAGAGAAACGCCTTTGGCATGAAAAAGAATGGTCAGCTTTGGACCTGGCTTTTCTGAAATTTCGGCGCCGATTCGTCTTGCGAAAGCTTCGGCCATATCTTTTTGTCCGCCTTTTTCAAAGCAGACTACGATTTCATTATTCATTCTTTCGATTCCTTATCTTTGTTTTTCCTGCAAAAGTATAACATAAAGATGCAGAAATTTCATCGGGAATTTCTCAGATGACCCGGTAGGTTTTCCATTTGCCATGACGAAAACGCAGCCAGAAAATAATTCCCCGGCTCACCCAGTCCAGGCACATGGATCCGGCAGATCCATTTTCTTTTGTTTATACGGTTTCCCCCTTCTTTTAAGTGATTAAAGATTTCTGTAGTCATCCGCCACATTTTCTGTTACATCATTTTCGGTAGTGATAAAATATGTTTTCTTCTGTGCTGCAAAGGTCTGGAGCTTTTGAATCCGTTGTTCTGTGGACTGGACGATTGCATCGATACGTTTCTGGTCAATAAAATTGCTGATGCGCTGGTCATCAAACACCCGGCGGATTTTTTTTCCTGTATCCTGCAGCAGCCTGAAATCTATCCAGTCAAAGGAAGAGACAAGCTTAAGCTGCTCGTCATGGGATTTCTTGAAGGGCTTGCATATGATTTCTCTTTCCTTAAGGATGTCAAACGGAACTTTGTTGTATCCTAAAGAAGAACCGCTGTCAAAAATGGGGGAGGCGCCAAGCCACTGGAGAGTTTCGGCGTTTCTAAGAAGTCCGAAATTATTCAGATGCCGGTCTTCGTTTGCAATGATGTAATCGATCACGATCATCTGATCCAGTGCAGGTACCACATTTACGCCAAGTTCCAAACAGCAATTCACATAATGCTGATATACGGATACATCGTTTTTTTTCTTACGGGTCTGAAAGATTCGCCATGCACTGACAAGGTCCATATCTTTTGTAACAAAATCCTCACATACACTGTATGGCATGTCATCGTCCCACAGAATCGTGTAGGGAATGTGAGGGATGCCCAGTTTCTCCATGATATTGGATGCAATTACTTCGTTGAATGGCTGCTGACGGAAGGGATTGCTTCCGCCCTTGAGAAGGCATCTTCTTCCATCTATGATTTTCCACCTTTTTTTCAGGCAGCCATCAGAGGTATTATCCGGAGAACTGAAATCAAAATTCCCCTCTCTTTTTTTCAAGCCAAATAATACATTTCCTATATCATCGGAAAAAGCGTTGTCAAAAAAATTAATTCGTTTCCATTCAAGATCTGTACCGTCTGGTTTTATCCAGTACTGATCAGAAAGGCTAAGGCCAAAGCTTCGGACAAGAAGCATCTTCGTATCTGCAAGTCCGATTTCATTCAATGCTTCCTGCACACCGGAACGGCTTGAAGGAATAGAGCGGTCTGCCCACCACATGTTTAAAGCCTTTTTATCCACTGTATTCTTTTTCACTGGAATACCTATGGGGAGGTGCTCCGGGGCGTAGAGGTCAAGAATTTTTGTAATGCCATCTGCTTCTGTTAATTCCATTTTAATAACGGGAATATTCTTATGCATAAGAATGTATTCTGCCATTTTAGCCGCCTCCTTTTTTTATAATATAACACAGCCCCATACCTGCTTCAAACAAAATATGCTTCCTATGTGTTAAATTTTACTAAACCGTGTGATTATCGATTGGGCCAAAGCAGTTCTGGAAAATGATATTTCCATTACAAATTACTTTCCTTCTGGTTTCCACTCCTTCGCAGGTAGTTCCCAATGTTTGTCATACAAAGCAAGGTTGTTATCAGGAAGATTCCGGGGATGAGGATGATCCACCAGGAACTGGTCAGGAGGGCTTTTTCTGCAAGGGAAAGCATGCTTCCCCAGGAAATGATCTCCAGCGGAAGGCCAATTCCCATAAAACTTAAGGTAGATTCCGATATGATCGCACTTCTTATATTCATCACTACCATAAACATAATGGAGGGAAGGAAATTAGGCGTGAGATGCTTCCATAAAATATGAAAAAAATTACCGCCCATGCATCTGGACGCAATTACGTACTCATTGTTTCGGATCTGACGGACTTCTGTGCGTACCACCTTGGCAATACTTGTCCAGCTTGTCAGCCCGATCACAACAGAGAGGCTGAATACATTTGCTTTTCCCCAGACTGCCTGAAAAAGGATGATCAGCAAAAGGGACGGAATGCTAAGAAAAATTTCTGTAAAACGCATGAGGAGGCTGTCCAGCCACTGGGGTGCAATTCCGCAAAAAGAACCGATCACAATTGCAAGGAAAGTAGAAATAAAGGTAGACAATACTCCAATTGTCAGGGAAATCCTGCCGCCGTACCAGAGCATGGAAAAAATATCCCTTCCCATGGTATCCGTTCCAAATAAAAACTCTCTGTTCGGTGCCTGATTGTAATTTTGCAGATCCATATAAGTGGGGTCCTTTGTCATGATCAGCTCGGCGCACAGACAGCCCAAAATAATAGCTGCTAAAATCATAATTGAGATCAAGGGCTTTCCCTGGAACCATTTCTTTGGAAGCCGGGCAGTTCGTTCCGGTGCAGGACGCTGTCCTACAATCTGGAAGGAGTCGTTTGCTGTTTCCATCATAAATCTGTTACCTCCGAGGTATCTGTTATTTCCCGGGCCCTGATTCTGGGGTCAATGTGCTCATTTATGATCTGGCTTAACATGTTGCAGAAAATTACAAGGATACCGGATATCATGCAAAGGATCATAAGAAGATTATAGTCGTGATATCTGGCACTTTCGTAGGATAAGGCACCGATTCCCGGATAGGAAAATACGCTCTCGACAACAAAGGTTCCGCCCAGAACATGGGGAACTGCAATTGCCATAATGCTAAGATAGGAAGGCATAACATTTCGCAGGCAATGGCCAAACAAAATGCCTTTTTTGCCCAGTCCCTTTGATTTTGCCAGCAGGACATAATCGGCTCTTACCTCTTCCTGTATCTTGTTGCGGACCATATAAGCGTAATACCATAAATGCTCCAGGGATACAACGGTAAGGGGCAGAATCAGATGAAGAATCCGGTCAGGGATATCCGCTGCTTTTCCAGTGGAATAAGCACCGCTGCTTGGCAGAATCCGAAGGGTAACGGAAAAAATCAGGATCAGTACAAGAGAAATCCAGAATTCCGGGATGCAGCTGGAGATGGTGCCCAGCCTGCATAAGATTTTATCAATCCACTTCTCTTCATTCCATGCACAGAAGATTCCCAGCAAAAGAGAACCCGCAAAAATGATCAGAAAACCGATTCCGCCAAGCAAAAGGGTATTTGTCATTCTTTGGCTGATTACTTTTATTACGTCCTGCTTGTATTTAAAAGAAATGCCAAAGTTTCCATGAACTGCATTTTCCAGCCATTTTACATACTGGACATAGATTGGTTCATTCAGCCCCAGTTTTTCCATGGCCCATTCCCGTTCCGCTGGACTCATTTTTTCAGTCCGGTCTCCATAGTAGGAAACAAGAGGATCTCCAGGCGCAAGCCGCGCTACATAGAAAACCACCACAGACAGAAGGAAAACACTGCCCAGAAAAAGGAGCAGTTTTTTTCCATAATAAAGATTGCGGTCACGCTTTCCCATTTATCTTTCCCCCTTATAAGGTTTTAGCACAAAATGACCAGGGGATATTTCTTTCATTTCCCCTTCACCAAAATCAGATTCATCATAAACCACTAACTTTCTGTTTCTTTCGCGGATCGGATCTGGAATGGGAATTGCAGACAGCAAAGTCCTGGTATATCCATGAACAGGATTGGCAAAAAGTTCTTTGGCAGGAGCTAATTCCACCAGCCGGCCCCGGTACATCACACCTACCCGGTCACAGAGATATTCCACCATGGCAAGATCATGGGCAATAAACAAAAATGTAAATCCATGTTCCTGCTGCAGATGTTTAAATAAATTGATTACCTGTGCCTGAATGGAAACATCAAGGGCTGCTATAGGTTCATCTGCTGCCAGAAACTCCGGGTCCATGGCAAGTGCCCTCGCAATGGCAATCCGCTGCCGCTGCCCTCCAGAAAGCTCAGAAGGATACCTGTCCAGAAAACTTTCATCAAGACCTACATACTGCATCTGAAAAGCCGCCTCTTTCTGGCAGGTTCCCCGAGGCGGCGTAATATGATGGATCTTCAGCGATTCTGCAATAATATCTGCTGCTTTCATTCTGGGATTTAAACTGGAGGCAGAATCTTGAAAAATAATCTGCCTCCTGGTTTGCAGCAGCTTCTTATTCTTCCGGAATTCTCCGGGATCATGAATATTGATTCCCTTGTACAAAATTTTCCCGGCTGTGGGGGTGTAAATATTCATCAGGCAGCGTGCTATTGTGGATTTCCCGGAACCGGATTCCCCTACCAGTCCCAGGATCTCGCCTTTATAAATCTGAAAAGAAACATCATTGACTGCGTTAACAGCGATTTTCCTGGAAAGAGAAAAGCGGTGCGTCAGATTTTTTACTTCGATCAAAGTTTCTTTATTCAATTGGTTTTCCTCCCACTGGCGGAATTATTTTGGGTGCCCTTTTATCAAGCAGCCATGTGGCAGCAGAATGGGTATCGGTAATGGGAAACATAGGCGGCATTTTCTCATAGTCGATTCCAAGGGCGTATTCATTCCGGCAGGCATAAGCGTCTCCGTCTGGCGGATCGATCAGTGTGGGAGGCATGCCGGGAATGGTATAAAGCTGTGATTTCCCACGGGAAAAAGCAGGCAGTGAGCGCAGCAGCCCCCAGGTATAGGGGTGTCTTGGATCATAATAGATTTCCTCTGCGGTTCCGATCTCCACAATTTTTCCTGCATACATAACGGCAACCCGATCTGCCGCCCGGGCAACGACGCCAAGGTCGTGTGATACCAGAATGGTGGAGGTTCCAAGCTTTTTTTGAATTTCCCTTAGAAGGTCCAGAATCTGTGCCTGAATCGTTACATCCAGTGCTGTTGTAGGTTCATCCGCAAACAGGATATCCGGATTGGACGCAAGGGCAATGGCCATAACGCTTCTCTGGCGCATTCCGCCGGAAAAATGCCAGGGATAGAGATGGTACCGTTCTTTTGGACGCTCAATTCCCCCAGCTCCATCAGTTCGATGACCCTGTTATAAACCTCTTCCCTGGATTTCTTTGGATGGTGTACAAGGATGGCTTCTGCAATCTGCTGGCCGATTTTTATAGTAGGGTTCAGGGAGGTCATAGGATCCTGAAAAATCATGGAAAAGGCACTGCCGCGGATTTTTTGCATTTCCTTTTCTTTATAATCTGTAATGTCAGTTCCGTTAAGAAGGATTTTGCCGGATTTTATTTGGGCACTTCCCGGCAAAAGCTTCATGATGCTTTTGCACAGTACACTTTTTCCGCAGCCGGATTCGCCTACAATGGCCAGCACTTCTCCTTTTTTCAGGGAAAAAGAGACGTCCCGCACAGCCTGTACTTCTCCAGCTGTACTGTGAAAGCTGACGGACAGGTTTTTCACTTCCAAAACATTTTTTTCTGGCTGTTTCATTATTCTGCAATCGTCCAGTCTTTCACATTCCAGAAAATACCAACTCCATGGTGCCCCATAACGGTATGGGAATCAATTCCCTGAATGCGGGAATCCGCAACGTAATTGGCATCAATGTAGCAGATAAAAGCGTATGCGGGATCCTTTGCAAGCTCTTCTAGGAAGCTGGCATAGGCTTCTTTTCGTACTTCGGGATCATCTGACTGGCGGGCCTTAGTGAGGTACTGGTCTACCAGTTCATTGGAATAGCTGGAGTAGTTGGCGCCTTTGTCTGTGCCGAACACTTTATAGGTATGGTCATCTGCATCAAAGGGGCTTCCCCATCCGATCAGATATGTCATCTGTCCGCCCCAGTCAACCTGGGTGGGGATTTCCACTGTGACATCCATTCCAATTTCCTTTAGTTCCTGGGCTGCAATCTGGGCTATGTCCGCACGAACCTGGTCGCCTGCACCTACACTGATCACAAAGCCAACCTTTTCCCCGTTTCTGTAATAGAATCCGTCCTCTCCCATTTCACAGCCTGCGTCTTCCAGTACTGCTTTTGCCCTTGCAGGATCATAGCCATAATGCTCCACATTTTCATTGTTGTAAATATTTCTCTGAAGAGGACCGTAAGCAGTCATTCCCTGTCCAAGAAGAACTGCGTCTACAATTGCCTGACGGTCAATTCCGTAACAGACTGCCGGGATCAGATCGCGGTTGTTCTGCCAGTATTCATTGGCAAAATTAAACATGATTCCACGGTAATCAGATGTTTTCATATCATAGCAGGTGTAGCTTTCATCTTCTGTGAATGCTGCTGCATCCTTTGGTGTGAGAAGAGCCAGGTTTAGTTCACCAGATCTAAGCTGTAAGGCTTTTGCGTTGTCGTCTTCTACAATTTTGAAAACAATGGTGTCAATGTTAGGTGTGCCTTTGAAATAATCTTCGTTCCGGGTCAGGGTGATCGCCTGTCCTTTTTCCCAGGATTCCAGCTTATAGGGACCTGTACCCACAGGATTACGGAAGAAATCACTGGTCTGCATATCTTCTCCTTCCAGAAGGTGTTTGGGAAGAACTGCCATGGTCATGTAATCCAGAAATGCTACATTGGGGGCATCCAGCTGAAAAGAAATGGTGTGATCATCAATTACGTTGATTTCCTGGACATCCTCGTAGTTTGGTGCATTTTCGGAACCGTTTTCCGGATTCATAATTGCTTCGATGGTGAATTTCACATCCTCTGCAGTAACCGGTTCACCGTCGTGCCATGTGGCATTTTCTGCCATGTGAAATGTATAGGTATTTGTTTGGGTATCAAAATCCCAGCTGCTGGCAAGTCCGGGAACTACCTGGTTGTCGCCATCGTGGGCGGTCAGACCGTCAAAAAGCAAAATGTTGATTTCTCCGTGCTCATCCATGGCGGGATTGATCCTTGTATAAACACCGCTTCCGTAAACTAGCGTGGTGTCGTTTTCTTTAGCGCATACACAGACAGCGGGAATCATCATGCATGCACAGGCAATTCCAAGTCCAAGCAATGTTTTTCTTTTTCTCATTCTATTCTTATTCTCCTTCGTTTTACTTGTTCGAAATATTTCGTCTGCATATACAGCTTAACAAACAAGGATGAGGGGAACAAGCCCTGTGGGGGAAACGTATCCAGCCTCAGAGTTAAATTAATTTTTCGAAACGGTAGCAAGGTTGATTAATTTCTGGGATTCCGTGATGGCTCCAATTACAAGTCCCAGTTCAGCTGGAATTGATTTTTCTTTGTATATTGTATTGATTTTTTCAAAATTCCGTTCATAAAGAGTGCGGCTTATGTCAAACACTGTATTTACATCAGAATTATGGAAACAAAGAGATCCGCTTGTTCGCAATTGAAGAAACTTCCTGTAAAATAAAAAATGTATAATGCAGATTTCCAGAGACTGCATTATACATTTTTATTTTGCATATGGCTGCTATAACGACTCAATCGTTGTTTTTCCCCATTTTATAATTTCATCTGCCATTTTTAAGGCATCTATAACATGATGTTCCTCTAAAAACAGTTCACTGGGATATCTTACAACAACACCATATGGTGTCAGTTCGTCTGCATAATCATAAAATTTATCCTGGATAGATACCTGATTTTTTATTTTCGAATGTGCTTTCTGTTTCAACAATAATATCGACTGGACGTTTTTTTATCTTTCGAATAGAACGATATGCTTGGGTAGTTAAGTCTTTTAAATTTTTTATTTCATCGTTTACAATGATATAAAAATCAAAATCGCTTTCTTCCGTATAGGTATCATTTGCAAAAGAACCGAATAAATAAATTTTTAAAGGCAGTTGTTATTGTATTTTTATTTGCAGCCTAATTATAACACCTCTCTATGTAGTTGTCATGTAGATACTGCATGGTATTTCTCTTCATATTTAGCTGGCTTGCTGTTGGGGATTATTGTGCAACTGTGAACAGAGAATAGAAATACCCTCTCTTTGCAATCAGCGTATAGAAGAGCCCAGTGCTTCTGCTAACTGCTCCTGGGTCATGGAATGTTCTTTTCGTAATCTGCTTATTTAGCCAAGCAGCTGTTTCTCTACATTTTCAAATCCGATTCGCTCGATGGTTTCTGCGAAGCGTTCTCCCTTGATGCCGTTATCACGGAAGAAAAGGATTGCCTTTTCGATTACGTCTAAGGCTTCGTCTTTGGAGGTGAAAATTTTACTGAGGGAGCGTCCTTTTGATACTTTTTTGCCCCAGCGGCCGCCGATGTAGATCTTGTAGCCGTAGGTGCCGTCTTCGATGGTGTGGAACGGGCATTTTCCTACGCAGCGTCCGCAGTGGCGGCAGGTGTCTTTGTCGATCTGGATTTTTCCGTCCACTACTTTTGCTGCTTTGTTTGGACAGGCGGCTTCGATGGCACATTTTTTGCAGCCTTTACAGACATCGGTGTCCACCTGGGGGATTTTCTGGCCGATGATGCCGACATCGTTCAGGTTTGGCTTGACACAGTTGTTTGGGCAGCCGCCTACTGCAATCTTAAATTTGTGGGGAAGGGCAACATTCCGGTAGCCTTCATAGAAGCGCTTGTAGATTTCCTCGGAAATGGCGTAGGAATCCAGAAGTCCGTACTGGCAGGTGGTTCCCTTGCAGGATACTACAGGACGGACTTTGGCTCCGGTTCCACCGGTTACCAGGCCTTCTTTGGCGATAAACTGCTGGAATTCTTCAATCTTATCATAGGGAATCCCCTGAATTTCCACGGAAAGTCTGGTGGTATATAGAAGGTTGCCGTTGCCGAACTTCTCTGCTGCTTCTGCCATGCAGCGGTGCTGTGCGGCGGTTACTTTGCCGTTTACGGTAAGGACACGGGCGGAAAAAAGGTCTGTTCCGCGATTGTTAAGAAAGCCCATTCCTTTTACGCGGGCTTCGTCTTCTTTGCTGACTGTTAATGCTGACATTTTGCTACCTCGTTTCATGTGTATTTCCTTTAATATAGCACTTGAGGATGTATTTGAAAAATGATATTATTTTATAGAAATGATAGGTATTTTCTATATAAGGAGCAATAGATATGACGATAAGACATCTGACGATTTTTGTTGCAGTGGCGGATCTGGGGTCTATGAGCGCCGCTGCTGCTTCTTTATATTTGTCTCAGCCGACGGTGAGCCAGGCCATTCGGGAGTTGGAAAAGCATTACAATGGTCTTCTTTTTGAACGATTGGGAAAGAAGCTGTATCTCACAGAACGGGGCCAGCTTTTGCTTCCCCAGGCGCGAAATCTGATCCGGCAGTTTCAGCAGCTGGAGGAACTGATGCTGAATCAGGGGCAGTCTTCCACACTGAAGCTGGGTTCTACTATTACGGTGGGAACTTGTTTGACGCCCTTTCTGATTCCCCGGCTTCAAAAGAACTGCCCGGAGATTCGGGTCCATTCTTATGTGAGCAATACCAAGGATATTGAGCAGAAGCTTCTTCGCTCGGAGCTGGATGTGGGAATTGTGGAGGGGGAAATCCTTTCTCCGGATCTTACTGTTCTTCCGATTATTGATGACTGCTTGGTGCTTGCGGTGGGAAAGGATCATCCATTTTATGGGAAAAAACGCATTCAAGTACAGGATCTTGTGGGGGAACCTTTTGCTATGCGTGAACAGGGAAGCGGAACCAGGCAGCTGTTTGAGGAGTATGCTGCGAAGCATCATATTTTTGTGCAGACGGTTTGGGAGGCCAACAGTCCCCGGGCGCTTCTGAATGCTGTGCTTTATGACCGGGTACTTGCGGTTATGTCTCTTCGCCTGATGCCGCATGAGATCCGGCATGGAAAAATCAGGGTTTTTTATAATCAAAATGGGGAATGGAACCGAAAATTCAAACTTGTTTATCACAAAAACAAGTTCCTCTCTCCTGCTATTCATGAACTGGAAAGACTGCTTCACACTTATGAAAATATAGAACTTTCGCCGGATATGGGGATACTGGAATGATGTATCCAATATTTTCCATGTCTGGCGGAAGTGTAAAGAATTATTGAAATTTTATTCATCAAATCAAAAGGGCAGGAATATGGCTCCTTCATTAGATTTTACTGATCAATACTACAATTCCGGCGACGGCAAGGGCGATGATCAGATACAGAATGGTGGCCAGGCCGCGTTTCTCGGCCTCGTTTATGTATTCCTTTGGATAAAAATAGATACAGTTGAGTCCGCTGTCTTTAGCCGCGCATTTTACCAGCAAAAAGAACAGGAGACAGTACAGGATAAGTTGTAATAACAGCATAATCAAATCCTCCTATATAAAAAATGGAGGACCATCAGGTCCTCCGTCTGATTGCAGGATTCTTGCCTGTGCATCTTCCGTTATTCTGGCATGATGTTCCAGTCCCATCAGTTGGTCCAGAAGATAGCAGGACTCACCAGTATCAGAACCAACTTTTGCCCGCATTTTTGTATCTAAACCATTAAGAAATTCTATGGCAGGTTTGGTTCCTTTAGATTGGTATATGGTATATATACCATATTGTCAATTGCAAATTATTATATTACCGTTCACTGGTAATATAATCACAGCATCTCATGAATCTCCGGGAAGATGCAAAGGCTGCGGGCTAAGGTTCCGGTGATCAGGGCGATTATGGTGCCGTAGTTGGTGAAGGGGATGGACTGGTCGGTGGCGGTGCGCATGCGGTACTGGATTTCGCGGTGGTTCAGCATGCAGCCGCCGCAGTGGATCACCATGGAATAAGGGGCAAGGTTCTCTGGGAATTCGGTGCCGGAGCAGAATTGGAAATTCAGGGACTTGCCGGTGTACTGCTGGAGCCAGTTTGGCAGCTTTACGGTGCCGATGTCGTTGCACTGGCGGTGGTGGGTACAGCCCTCAGCGATGAGAACAGTGTCCCCGTCCTGAAGGTTTTTCAGGGCGGAAACGCCTGCCACTGCAGTTTTCAGGAAGCCTTTGTAATTTGCCATCAGTATGGAAAAAGAAGTCAGGGGGATGGAATCGGGTGTGATTTTTCCTACCATGGAAAATGCCTGGCTGTCTGTGATGACCATTGCTGCCTTATTTCCCAGCTGGTCCAGGGCTGCTGCAAGTTCATGCTCCCGGACTACCACTGCAATTGCCCCGGCTTCTAATACATCCCGGATGGCCTGCTGCTGGGGCAGGATCAGCCTTCCTTTTGGTGCGGATTCATCGATGGGACAGACCAGGATCACGGTATCAAGAGGTTTTAGCAAGTGGCCGACCAGTTTTTTTGTCATGGTGTCGTTTTGAATCAGGTGGCCTAAGCGTTCCTTTAATTCTTGGATATTGGTTTTCTTTAGGGCGCTGACCCAGATCTCATGTTCCCCGGCATCTGGTATGGGAGAAATAAGGTCGGATTTGTTGTATACGATCAGATAGGGAAGCTCTTTTTCACGGAAAAGAGTGATCAGTTCCTGATCGGCAGTGGTTGGTCCTGCTGTGGCATCTACCACAAGTACGGCAATGTCAGTTTTGTTCAGGATTCGTTTGGTGCGTTTTACGCGAAGTTCGCCAAGCTCTCCTACATCATCAATGCCTGGAGTGTCAATGATGACTACGGGGCCAAGGGGAAGAAGCTCCATGGATTTGGTAACCGGGTCGGTGGTGGTTCCTTTTATGTCTGATACAATGGAAAGCTCCTGGCCAGTTACGGCGTTGACTACGCTTGATTTGCCTGCGTTTCGGCAGCCGAAAAAGCTGATGTGGAGGCGGCCTGCGGAGGGTGTTTGATTTAAAGTGCTCATAGCTTAGCATCTCCTTTTTCTTTGAAAATACAAATGTGGGGACAGCAGACGCCATCCCCCAAGATATTTGCTCTAGAGCGTGTTTGAAAAAGGCTCTAGAACCGGAAATCCCGCTCTCCGCCTGCAATCTTCACAAGGCGCTCTTCCACAATTTTTCTTGCTTTTTCGTTTGGAATATCCTGAAGCTGGGACTGGATCATGGTGTCGCCGAGGGTGCGGGTTTTGGCGGAGGCGTAATCCTGCAGGTATTCTTTTAAGGTCATCAGGGCGTTTGGCAGACAGCAGTTCTGGATCTGACCGGATTTGCAAAGAGACATGAACCGGTCGCCTGTCCGCCCCTCCCGGTAACAGGCGGTGCAAAAAGAAGGAACATAGCCCATTTCCATTAACCAACAGACTACCTCATCCAGGCTGCGGCGGTCAGAAATATCAAACTGTACCGTGTCTTCCGGTCGCTCCTCTTCCGTGTATCCGCCTACGCTTGTGCGGGAACCTCCGCTGATCTGGGAAATTCCAAGATGGAGCACCCGCTCACGGCAGCGCTGGCTTTCCCGGGTGGATACGATCATGCCAGTGTAAGGAACGGCAATGCGGATACATGCCACGATCTTGGCAAAGGTATCATCGCTGATTGCATTGGAAAAAGCAGAAGGATCGATATCATCCGCCGGACAGATACGGGGAACGGAAATGGTATGCGGTCCCACCCCGTGAACAGCCTCCAGATGCTCGGCGTGCATAAGGATTCCCGCAAACTCATAGCGGTATTTATCCAGCCCGAACAAAACGCCAAGTCCTACATCATCAATGCCGCCCTTCATGGCACGGTCCATAGCTTCGGTATGATAAGCATAGTCATGCTTCGGTCCCCATGGGTGAAGCTGCTCATAAGATTCCTTGTGATAGGTTTCCTGGAAAAGAATGTAGGTGCCGATGCCGGCATCGTGAAGCTTCCGGTAATTTTCCACGGTGGTTGCAGCGATGTTTACGTTTACCCTGCGGATGGCGCCGTTTTTGTGTTTGATGGAATAAATGGTTTGGATAGATTCCAGTATGTATTCAATGGGATTGTGGATGGGATCCTCTCCTGCTTCCAGGGCAAGACGCTTGTGGCCCTGATCCTGAAGAGCGATAACTTCCGCGCGGATTTCCTCCTGGGTCAGCTTTTTGCGGGGGATGTGCTTGTTGATGGCATGGTAGGGACAGTAAGTACAGCCGTTTACGCAATAGTTGGAAAGGTACAAAGGCGCAAACATTACAATACGGTTGCCGTAAAAATCCTTTTTGATCTGCTCGGCCAGAGCATAGATTTCCTGAACCTTTTCCGGGGTTTCGCAGGCAAGAAGCACGGAGGCATCCCTGTGGCTTAAGCCTTTACGCAGCTTTGCTTTTTCCAGGATCTCATCAATCAGGGGGAGGTCGTCTTTGTGTTCGTCTGCATAGGCAAGGGATGCAAGGATTTCTTCGTGGTCAATAAATTCTTCGGCTTTTAATGATTTGGGATCGTACATAATGGTTTCCTTTCTTTTGGGTCAGGACGGGCCTTTCCCATTAGTGAAGTGTTATGGAGTTCCGTATTCAGTTTTTATTTTGAGCGCCTGGAAAGATGGTCGCCTCTAGACACCACTACCTGATATCCAATGGATTTCATGCGCATGGAAAGACAGTTGCGGCACTGTGCTGCCTCATCCCCAGTGCAGATCTTGTTGTCGTAGAGTGCGTATTTTTCCCGCACCTCTGTAGGGGAAAGGTTGGGCATGCACACGTTTGCACCAGCCTGGATGCCTTTTTCCCGGCCCTTTGGGTGGATGGTTCCAAGGGCTGTGGTGGCCGGAAGCAGAGCCTGGGGAAGCATCAGACGAAGGATGCCAAGGAGAAAAAGGGTCTGCTCTAAGGTGCCGGGGGCCTGAGCCCGAAATGGGGTGTCTTTCTGTGGAATAAAAGGGCCGATGCCCACCATCTCCGGCTGCAGCTCGTGGATAAAAAGCAGGTCCTCTGCCAGCTGCGAACTGTTCTGTCCAGGAGAGCCTACCATGAATCCGCAGCCAACCTGGTAGCCAATGCTTTTTAAATCCCACAGGCATTGTTTCCGGTGAGCCAGGCTTAGTTCCGGCGGATGTAAAATCCGGTAGTGAGCATCCTCGGCAGTTTCGTGACGGAGAAGGTACCGTTCTGCTCCTGCGTCAAACCAGCGCTGGTAGGTTTCCCGATCATGCTCTCCCACGGAAAGGGTGATGGCGCAGTCAGGATGCTGACTTTTGATAGAGCGCACCAGATGCTCAATCCGTTCTGGAGTGTAAAAAGGGTCCTCTCCGCCCTGCAGTACGAAGGTGCGAAAACCAAGCTGATAGCCCTCTTTGCAGCAGCCAAGAATCTCCTCTTCGGTCAGCCGGTAACGGCTGGCATTTGGGTTGGAACGGCGGATGCCGCAGTAATAGCAGTCATTTCTGCAGTAGTTGGTGAACTCGATCAGACCGCGGACGTAGACATCTGTACCGTAATTGACCCTGCGCACAGCATCTGCTCTAGAAAAAAGATAGGCAGAAAGCGCTTCATTTTGCCCGTCCAAAAGTGTGATCAGTTCTTCTTTTGGCAGAATGTGCTGCTGTTCTAATTTGTCAATGCGTTCTATTTGTGCTTGGATCATAAACCATCTCCCTTTTATAAAAAAAATCCCGCCGCTTCGCTCCCCCTCTTAAAAGGGAAAGATACAGCGGCAGGATTTGTGTCTGCAAAAATATCACAGATCATATGTCTGCAAAAAAATCATCGTATCTTTCACCTCAAGGATTGGTTTCAGTGTCAGGGGATGCTTGTATTCAATTGTAAAAGCTTCTAAACTTTTCCAGGCTATACCTCTTTCAGACCTTGGAATAAGCCACCTTGGTGGAAATCCCATTCAGCCGTCCAAGAGCACCGGACAGTGCATTGATCTTGTCAAGGGGAGCATCCAGCACCACGCAGATAATGTTGATGCCTTTTTCACGATGGGGAATACCCATCCGTCCGATGATGTATTCTCCATAGGTATGCAAAAGTCCGTTCAGTGGTTCGACGGCGTCCGTATTCTCTACAATAATGCTGATCACAGCAACTCGTGTTTCCATGGAAAATCCTTTCTGTAAAATAAAAAAACAACAAGTTATTTGTGTTTATTATAGTGATAAATTAACCAAAAAGCAATAAAAATTATATTTTTAACAAGCATTTTGCACAAAAATAGTTGCTGTTCATAGGTAATATTCCGCGAGGTGTTTTTTGTGAACAAAGTTCACAGAAAACCCGAGGATTGCGGCGCGAAATCATGCAAAGCATGATTTCTGTGCATCGCGAAGCGTGTTACTGGGCACGGAGTGAACCAGTAACCAAAAATAGTTGCTGCGCCGAAAGCATGCAGCAACTATTTCGCAATTGTATTTATTTTCCCTGAATATCCACTAATGAATACTCAGATTTGCATCCGGTTTTGAATTTGATGGCCCAGTCGGAGATTACGGAGGTGACGATGAAATTGGTGTTGTCACGCTTCTCAAGCCGTAAACACGGTCGTCTGAGGCAAGATTGGAATGGTTCTTGATGGTCATAAGGGGGAAAAGCTGTCCGGCATTGAATGGCTTCATGACGGAGATTCCAACGCCTTTTTTTTCACATCTGTAATACAGTTCATAGCGCTCGGCATTGCTTCCGATGGAAAAATCTCCCTGTCCGTAATCGTACATAGGGTTGATGGAAAACATCATCATGTCGATTAGGCCCATATCCAGAACCTTGTTTGCCAGCGTGGAGGCAGAGGTTAGGGGCAAAAGGTCTTTTGCCCCTATTTTGCCCCTGATATCATAATAAGGCTTAAACATGGGTTTAAGTCAAGAAAAACTTTCCTGGGAGCTGCTGGCTTGTTGGCTGGTTTTCTGGCTGGCGCGGAACTGCAGGGGTGTTTTCTGGTAAAATTTCCGGAATGCTTTTATGAAGCTGGCGCAGCTTTTGTATCCGGTTTCATGGCTGATCTCCAGGACACTGAGGCTGGTATTGCCAAGAAGCTGGGCGGCTTTTGTCATACGGCATTCATGGACATATTGTCCGATGGATATGTGATAGCACATTTGAAAACCAGCTTTCAGCTTCTGTTCATTCAGAAGCAGCAGCTTACTCAGCTCCGGAATACTGGGAGCAGACTCCGGGTGATCGGTGAGAATCTGATACGCCTGGCTGATGGCAGACAGGTCGAAAGAAGAAAAAGTAATCTGCCTGTTTCCCAGCATGGTACTTGGGCATTTTTCATCCAGGCTGAACTGGCCGTTTTTTACAGATTCACTGATGCTTCCAAGACACTGGAGAATGCATCCTTCCAAAATCAAAGGAGTAAGAGTGCCCCGGACTGCCATGTTGGTGAGCTGGCGCAAAGTAGTCATGGCTGCAGTAGGAAGCCAGTGATAAGTCACGTTTCTGGTAAAACAGGTTACGGAAAAAATGTGCGGATCCACAGTTTTCAGCAGTTCCACAAATGAAGGGGCGATAGAAACCTCAATTCCGCAGTACTGCTCTCCTTTTTTCCAGAACTGTTGTCCCTTCAGATGTCCTTCCAGCACCAGAAAAGAGTCCGGCGTGGAAGAATCTGCTTTTACTCCGTCAATTTTGAAATGGGTGATTCCGGTATAAAAGTTTCCGAAACGAAGCAGCGGTTCTTCATCCTGAAAAGAAATGGAAAAATTATGATGCACAGTATACTGGGCAACTGCCAGGCTGTAAAATCCCTTTCGTTCATAGAGAATCAGGAACCCATCCTCTGGATTTTCCTTATTATCCCATCTGGTACAGGATTCCAGGGATTTTGGGCAAAAGTTCAAAGCTTTCAATATTTTTTCCTGGAATTCCAGGTGCTTTTCCAATGACATAAAATCAGATTTCCCCCATCTTCTGTAATTTACAGCTTTTATTATACCAGGTATTTTCCTGAAAATGCAAAAGAATATTCCAATCGGGTGTAATTTTATTGAGACATTGCCAGACGGAAATTTCTGTGATATGATACCCCTCGTCCAGTTAGCTAACACTAATTTTTGTTAAACACATGAACCACAGAAAGGATAATAAGTATGAAAACAAGAGAAAAACACACAGGTTTGCTTCTTGCAGCCGCAGCACTTGCAACCGCGTTTACATGCACTGCTTTCACCGTATCCGCTGCAGAAGAACAGGAAATGCGCACGGTAGAGACAGATAAGGGTGAGGTGGAAATTCCAGTCAATCCTGAAAAAATCGTGTCCGATTACTATCTTGGAGAATTTCTTGCAGTAGATGTAAAGCCGGTTATCGCGTCTCCTTACTCCTTATCCAATAAATTTCTGGAGGAATATATAGACGGGATCCAGGCAATGAACGTTACAAGCGCAGAAACCTCTCTGGAAATGATCGTGGCAGAACAGCCAGATCTGATCGTCACCATTACAGAGGCTGATTATGAGAAGTATTCTGCAATTGCACCTACTGTTTATATTGAAGATGGAAAGCGCTCTGACGAGGAGCTTTTCCTTTACATTGCAGATCTGGTGGGAAAAGAGGACGAAGCGCAGGCTTATGTAGATGATTTCAATACCCGCGTGATGGATGCAAAAGAAGAAATCCAGGGAATTGTAGGGGATCAGACTGTTTCCATCGTAGAGGTATGGCCGCAGCAGATCTATACAATGGGAAGTCATTTCGCAAGAGGCGGAAGCATTTTATATGATATGTGGGATTTAAAGGCACCGGAAAAAGTTCAGGAGGAAATGGTAGACGGGGATACCGCTTATGAAGTTGTTTCTCTGGAAGCACTTCCGGAATATACCGGCGACTTCATTTTGTACGGGGTTCTTGCGGATACAGACAGCTCTTTTGTGGAGGATTCCCAGCTGTGGAACAACCTGGATGCAGTGAAAAATGGAAAGGTTCTTTCCTATGAGCAGGTATCCTTTATGCACCGTGATCCTATCACACTGAATGCACAGCTTGACATTTTCCTTGATTTCTTCAGAGGCTTTGAGGACTAAAATGAACTCCCGAATTAGAAAAACCATATTTTTTATTGTTGGAATCGCAGCCCTTTTTGTGGCTGCGGTTTGTTCTGTAAGGTTTGGAAGTACAAATATATCCGGGGAAAAGATCCTGCAGGCGATTTTGCAGCCGGACTGGTCCGATTCTGCGCAGATTGCCATTCTTGAGCTTCGGATTCCAAGAACCATCGGCTGTATCATCGTAGGTGCCGCATTTGCCTGCGCCGGTGCGATCATGCAGGGAATCACCCGGAATCCTCTTGCCGATTCCGGGCTTCTTGGAATTAATGCAGGATCCTCTTTTGCCCTGGCGGTATGTCTTGCTTTTTTGCCGGGAATGAGCTTTTCCGGCATTGTAATGTGTTCTTTTCTGGGCGCTGGTGCTGCCCTGCTTCTTGTATATGGGCTGATGAGCCTTCGCCACAAAAAGCTGGATCCTGTCAGGCTGGTTCTTGCGGGAAGTGCGGTAAGCATTTTCCTCTCTTCCATCTGTCAGGCAATCTCCCTTTTTTATAATATTGGCTATGATCTTACCTTCTGGACAGCTGGCGGCGTTGCGGGAATCCGTATGAAACAGCTGACCTTTGCAGTTCCTGGAATTGCGGCAGGACTTCTTCTGGCGATGCTTCTTTCCAAAAGGATTTCCCTTTTAAGCCTTGGGGATGACGCGGCAAGAGGACTTGGAATCAAGGTGGAAAGGACAAAAACATTATGTTTGGTGGCAGTGCTTCTTCTTGCAGGAAGTGCGGTTGCACTTGCAGGACCCGTTTCCTTTGTGGGACTTCTGGTTCCCCATGTGGTCCGTTTTTTTGCAGGCTCTGACTACGGCACAGTGATACCTGGCTCTATGATTACAGGGGCTGTGTTTATGCTTCTTGCGGATATTATTTCCAGAGTGATCAATGCGCCTTCCGAAACGCCGGTGGGACTTGTTTTTGCAGTTGTGGGAGTCCCATTTTTCATTTGGACGGCAAGAAAGGGGGCGGATGAAAATGACTGATGCAAAGCAGAAAAAAAGAGTCTGTATGGTGTCCCTGATTCTTTTGGTTCTTCTTGCAGCGGGAATCCTTGCAGATATTTATGCAGGGTACAGCCGGCTTTCTCTCCAGGATTTTTGGGAAATTATCTTAGGCGGCGGAGATCCGGGACTTCGGTACACCCTGATTCAGCTTCGCCTTCCCAGGATTTTTACCAGTCTTTTGGTTGGCGTAGGACTTGGACTTGCCGGCGGAATCATACAGGGCGTGGCGAAAAATGATATGGCAGAGCCCGGAATTCTTGGAATTAATGCCGGAGCAGGACTTGCGCTGGCTGTGTTTATCGTATTTTTTGCAGGCAGCAGCCAGAATATGACACCTCTTCTGCCAGTGATCGCTTTTGCAGGGTCTGTGATCGTTGCAATCATAGATTATCGGTTGGCATTTACGGGAAATGGACTTTCCCCCAAAAGGCTTCTGCTGATTGGAATTGCGGTTTCCACTGCTGTTTCCAGTGTGACTACCATGCTGATGCTCCGCATGTCAGACAGTGAATATGCCTTTGTGCAGAACTGGCTCGCCGGAAGTATCTGGGGTGCATCCTGGTCAAATGTGCACATTTTATTTGTTTGCCTTCTGGTGCTGGGGCTACTAGCTTTTTACAAAAGCCGGACCTTGAATGTTCTGGTTCTTGGAAATCAGACCGCAACCGGTCTTGGGGTTGAAGTTTCGAAGCAGTCTGCCATTCTTCTTGGAATCGCCATTGGAATGTCCAGTCTTTGCTGCGCTGTAGGCGGCGGCTTAAGCTTTGTGGGGCTTGTGTGTCCTCATCTGGCAAGGCGTCTGACCGGTCCGAACTACAGATCCCTGATTGGGATTACAGCTTTACTGGGTGCGGTGCTTCTGGTGTTTTCCGATATTATTTCCAGAACCCTGCTGATTCCAAATGAGATTCCCATTGGAATTGTGGCTGCGGTAATCGGTGCGCCTTATTTTCTTTATTTACTGATCATGCAGGATTAAATCATAAATTTGGAGGAACAAAACGTAATGAAACCAGCTATTTACGGCAAGGATATTTCCGTTGCCTATCAGCAGAATCTGATTATCCCGTCTATGAGCGTCCAGATTCCAAAGGGAAAGATAACTTCTATTATCGGCCCCAACGGCTGTGGAAAATCTACTTTATTGAAGGCACTCTCCCGTATGATTCCTGTAAGATCCGGAGAGGTTTTCCTGGAGGGAAATTCCATTACCCAGATGCCTGCTGTGGAGGTTGCAAGGAGAATGGCAATTTTACCACAGAGTCCTCAGGCTCCCGGCGGACTTACGGTGCAGGAACTGGTCTCCTATGGAAGATATCCCTATCAGAAGGGGTTCGGGAAACTGAAAAAAGAGGACAAAGATGCCATACAGTGGGCTCTTGAGCTTACCAAAATGCAGGAACTAGCACATCGGCGGGTGGATGCGCTTTCCGGCGGTCAGCGCCAGAGGGCCTGGATCGCAATGGCATTGGCACAGGATACGCCGCTGATCCTTTTGGATGAGCCTACTACTTATCTGGATATGGCGCATCAGCTGGAAATCCTGGAGCTTCTGGAAATGCTGAACAAAACTCAGGAAAAAACCATTGCACTGGTAATTCATGACTTGAACCAGTCTGCCAGATTTTCTGACTGGATCATTGCCATGCGGGACGGGAAGGTACTCTATGAGGGTACGCCAGAGGAAATTATGACGCCGGAGGTTTTTCATAATGTATTTTCGCTGGATGCGTATATGGAAACCGATCCGTGGACACAGAAACCAATGTGTGTCACCTACCGGCTGGAAAAATAAAGAGGAAAGAGCAAATGTGCGTGACACAGATGCTCTTTCCTCTTTTATTACGGCTGTTGGCAGTTGACCTGTTTGTTTAGGAAAGCAGGTCTTTGTAGCGTTTGGCGTATAGGATAAATGACAGGGCCATGAAAAAGCTGCAGGCCAGGATCAAAGTGTTGGCGATGTTCATGGGCATGTCGGGGATGAAAAGAAGCAACAGCATGACCAGGTAAAAGAAGGCGGTACAGACCTTGCCGTACCACATGGCGCCTTTGTTTTCCTGGGTTTTCTTTAAGACCTTCACTCCCACGATTCCCATGAAGGCTTCTTTCACTGCGAAAAGAAGGAATAGCCATTTCAAAAGGGAATATTCTTTCATCAGGCATAAGATCAGAACACCTTGGGTGATCTTGTCTGCAATAGGATCCAGGATCTTGCCGAGCTCGCTGACCATGTTGAATTTCCGGGCAATCTTGCCATCCAGGAAATCGGTGAGTGCGGAAAGCAGGATGATGGCTGTGAGCAGATTGCTTCTGCCGGATGCCCCGGACTGATAAAATGCGGCTAAAAATACGAACGCCAGTACAATGCGGAATGTGCTTAACAGGTTGGGAATGGTAAAAATTTGTTTTTTGTCCAGTTTCATAACGTTTCTCCTCCTTGGTTGCTTCCCATTGTAAAGCATTTTGGAGGGAAAATCAATTTACAGATTTGGGATTGAGACAAATCTGTAAGGCAAAAGACAGGCGGGGGCTATGCAGGCTTGGGGGAAGGTGGAGGAGTTTATTTATTGGAATAGCTGCCTGGCGTTTTCCAGGTTTTCTTTGCCGTTTATTTTCAGGAGGACACTTGTAATAGATTGATTCATTCCGCTGGACTGGCACAGGGCTTGGGCGTGGGAAAAGGGAATGTAGATTTCGGTATCCTGGTTTTCCAGGACGGCGGCTGCATGGCAGGGAAGCCAGGTGGAAGCGGCAACACTGGAAGGATTGTTTCCAGAAGCATTAGCCATATTGGAGGTAGCACTGCCTGTCGCAGAAGAAACGGTGGTGTAGGAAGCCGTGGCGGTAAGGCTGTCAGATGCAATGCCGGTATCCAGGGAGTAGGTGATGGAGAGCTCCTCTCCCATTTGCAGATATTTTTGCTGCTGATTTTGGGAAATCTGGTGGCCATTGGAGTCTTTCATATTGGAGAGGGAATTTTTGCCAAGGAGCAAAAGGGGAACGGTTCCCAGGGAATCCTCATCTGGACTTTGAACAAAGGCACTTAGGTCAATTCCGTAGAAGGCGGTGGTTTCTGTGTAATCTTCTATTTTTAAGGTTACTGGAATTTCCACAACCGGGTAAACTGCCTGGATGCCTATTATCTTTGACGCGCTTTTCAGAAAGTCGTTATCGTAGGTGAGATCGCCAAGGGACACCAGTGCGGTATAGGTTCTTCTCTCCTCCTGCATGCCAAGGAAAAGCCGGATAAGCAGGAAAAAAATCAGGGTGCACAGGGCGGCGAGAAAACAGGTGAAGCTGTCGGCTTTTTTCTTTTTCATTGGGAGGCCGCCTTTCTGGCTTCTTCCAGGAGTACGTTTTTTCGGCGCAGGCTTACCAGGAGAAGCAAAATGATGCAGATCAGGAAAAGGGCGCCTACAGCAAGGATAGAATACCACCAGCTGTTGGTTTCGGTCTGGTCCTCTTCCACTTTCAGGGACTGGATCTGGGATTCTTTGAGTTCGGTCAGGAAGTCAGAGGCGGTCTCGTAGGAATTTCCAGAGGAATCCTCGTAGGTGAGGATGAAACGGCCGGAGATTTGGCCTGGGGATAAGGTGGCTGCGGTTTCATTCGTTTTTCCCTTTACATAGATTTTCATACTGCCCTCTGCTGCAGTGCCGGCTTCGATATTTCCGAGAAATACCGTTCCGCTGGGGCTTAGGCCCGTGGCTTCCAGGCGGACTTTGGCGTTGTAGAGCTTGTCTCTGCCAAGGTTCATGGCTTTTACCGGGACTTCGATGGTGTCCATGGTGTAGACGATGGAGGGAATGTCGGAAGCTTCCAGCTCGGCGCGAAGCTGTTGCGAAATATTGAAGGTGAGGGTTTCTGTGCCAGTAGCTGCGGTTGCCTTGGAGTCCTCATATTCCAGGGAAAAAGTGACGGTGACTTGTCCTGGGGCGGTATCTTCCGCTATGGTCATCAGCGACTTGAGGGTGATGGCTTCCCCGGGAGTTAGTCTTTGTACATAGAAAGAATTTTTGGCAAATTCGATTCCCTTTGTTTCTGTAGAAAGGGAAATCTTCAGGCCGAATACGTTCTGGCTGCGGCTTTTGTTGCGGAAGACCACAGACATTTCCTGGGTGGTTCCGGCTTTCAGGGACTGACCGGAAAGGTTGCTGTCTTCTAAGAGAAGCTGGGGCTTATGGAGAATGACTTCACCGGAGGATGAGCTGCCTGAACTGCCGCCCGTGTATCCTCCAGAGCCGCCGTCTGTATATCCGTCTCCTGATATAGTTCCGTTGTCTGCATCTGGATCTATTATGGCGGAGCCGTTTCCGTTTAAGTCATTTGAAGAATTTCCATTTTCGATGATGACATGGATGGTTTTATCCTTGGAAGAACTGCTGGTGTCATCGCCTGAGAAAAATCCGTCCAGGTCAGAGGATGAGTTATCGGAGTCCGGTGACTGGCTATCTGAACCAGAAGAACTATCGGAGCCGGGCTCCCGGTTATCTGTGGAGTTAAAGTTATGGTCGCTGAAATCATCGCCGCTGGAATTGTTGACGGAACTTTCATTGTCCAAAGAATTTTCCATTTCTTCCGAAAATGTACCGTTCTCATCGGGGACAGATGCTGCGGCGGGAACTGGCAGTAAAAAGATAACAAGGAAAAGATAAGCACCGCTCAAAAAACGCCTGTATGATTTTTTATGAATGCTATTATTTTTTGTGTAAATTTGTAATTGACAGTTCCTCATATCCAATTTGTCCTTTCCTTATAATTATTCGGAGATTACGCAAGCTTTTGGGGGAACAAAATTCACAGAAAAATCGAGAAATGCGATGCGTAATTATGCAAATCATAATTCCTGTGCGGTGCAAAGCGTATCATTGGGAAGGTACGAAGCTTACCGTTCTCTTAAAATTCCGCCGTCCATTTCGTAAACATGGTCGCACAGGATGCGGATATCTTCCTCATTGTGACTGGCCAGGAGGATGGTTTTTCCGGCGGCTTTCAGTTCCAGAAGCAGTTCCCGGATTTCTGCTACGCCGTGTTTGTCCAGCCCGTTGAAAGGCTCGTCCAGAATAAGAAAACGAGGATTTTCCATAATGGCCTGGGCAATTCCAAGGCGCTGGCGCATGCCAAGGGAGTATTTTCCCACAGTTTTTTTCATGTCCGGGTCAAGGCCTACCTTGCGAAGAATCAGGCGGATGTCGGCTTTGGTGATCTGCCCTCTCATATCCGCCAGAATTTCCAGATTTTTAGCGCCTGTATACTGGGTGAGAAAGCCGGGAGTTTCGATGATGACTCCGAGACTTTCCGGGAAATCTACGTCCCTGCCGATCTGTTTTCCGAACACATGGATGGTTCCTGTGGTGGCGGGGAGGAAACCGCAGATGCACTTCATCAACACGGTTTTGCCGGAACCATTGTTTCCTACAATGCCGTAAACCTGTCCGCAGTTCAGGGTAAGATTGACCTCTTTTAGAACCAGGTCTTCGCCGAAGCGTTTGGTTACCTGGCGGATCTGCACGCAGGCAGCTTCAGATTTCCTGGATTTTTTCATATAATACACCTCCCAAAATAGGAATCAGCACAAGAAGAAATAATAACAAAAATAACCACAACCCATCTTTCTCCGATTCCCAGTCTCCGGCTGCCTGGATCCATTCTACCGGGTAAAACCAGATCAGCTCCTTAAAGTAACGCTCATGGAGAATGATTCCAAAATAATAGGTGACAAAGGGAATTCCATATGCCATATAAGGGGAATTTCCAAGAACTGCGCAAATACCGCCGAAAGTACTGAGAATGCTTCCAGTAATTCCAACCCGAAGGGCCTTTTGAATCAGCTCAAGCAGCAGCTCTTTTGGGAAACTGCCTCTTTCTTCCATGGGATAAAATATAACAAAACTGACAAAAAGCATGGCAACCACTGCAAATATCCAGACCAGAAATCCGGACATCACAACGGAAAATACTTTTCCCTCCACATAACGTCTCCGGTCGGTTCTGGGCAGCACTGCCTTTAGAAAGCCGCTTTTGTATTCCTGCAAAAAGGAATCGCTCCATGGCAATACAGCCGCCACCGGAATGGCAAAGGACAGAACCTGGCTTTCCAGGGAACCGTTCAGAAGCCGGAGGAAGGTGCCGCATTCCAGAACTTTTTTCAGGTTAGGGTAAGATGCGCCTGCCGCAAGGGAAAGGCAGGCAATGAGCCACGCTGCCAGAAAGCTTTTTCCTGTGAGCATGCGTTTCAGTTCACCTGTCATTATTGTCCTCCCTTCCGCAACTCATGCCTTTTCTCCAAGAAATTCAAACTGGTATTTTCGCATTTTAAAAAGGGCAAGAAAAGCAAGAAGCACAAGAAAAAACAGGAAAAACAGGCAGGACTGCCAGATGGTGGGGAGCAGCGCGTCATAGCCAAAATTGTGTTTTCCGTACACCGCCTGGTTCAGCGGACTGATCCAACTGACCAGCACATTCATCTGGTACATTTCGTAGTCTTCCTTATGGAAAATCACTGCCAGCACCTTGGGATCCAGCAGAAATCCGTACACGCTGTAAAACAGCCCAAAGATCATGCCCTTTGTTTTTCCCTTATAAAGATTTCCCACAAGAATCACAAAGCTTAAGGTCAAAGAATAGCAAAAAAGCAAAAGGAAAACCTGCAGCATGCATCCATAGGGGGAAATGCTTTCCATAACTCTTACAGTGGACGGCACCTGCAGGTTTTTGCCAAGGCTGGAATAGCCAAGCATGGCGGCGGTTTCGCTCCACAGATTGCCGGGATAACTGTTCTGCATGCACAGCACAGAAGTAAAAAGAAGCATAAGCACTGTGTACAAAATGGTCACCAGGGTGACGTAGACAAACTGCCCAAACAGCCATTTTTTCTTGGTGGTGCGGATCAGCTGGTAGGGGGTGACGGGCGTCATTTTGGGCAGGTCTGAGAACAAAAGGAGCAAAAGCAGGGAGCTTAAAAGCACCGCAGTCCCATCTCCGAAGGTCCACAGGAACGGCTCAATGGCCTGCACCGGAGTGTCGTAGGTTTCCATGACGATCATAATCCTTCCGGTGAGCAGGAAGCTGAGCACAAATTCCAGGAGAAAAGTAAAAATCACCTTGGGATTTCGGAAAAAGCCGAAGAAATTGTAGCGGACAATTCCAAATACCTGTTTCATATCAGTAGCCCAGGCTGCGATCGATAATGCTTCCGTCTACGGCATTGATGGTAAGATAGCTCCAGGTGGGGTAATCGGTTGTGTCGGAATAGGATTCCCCGTCATACTCGGTTTCTGTTTTTCTGGTTCCGAAGAAATCCCAGACAGGAACCAGAAGCCCTGTGTGGGCATCCTTGGAAGGCTCATAAATTCTGGCATAGCCAAGGACGATCCGGTCGATGTCATAGACCCTGGAATTTTCGTATTCCATGTTGTCGGCGTTTGTGACCACCATCATTTTTTCGTAGGTTTTCATGATCTCACTGAAAGGAAGGAGGCTTAAATTCTCTGTTTTGGTTTCTCCGATGATGTAAGGATCACGGTAAGCCACCGATGCGATCCCATCTTTATCTACAAAAAACTCCAGACTTTCATAAGACCAGGTTTCCATGGTACTGTCCATGTCCTCCAGATTGTCGCCGGAATCCATTGTCTGGGTTATGGGAACTCCATTTATGACACGGTTGTAGTAAATATGATATCCTGTTCCAATGTTGCTTAAAGTGTTGTCATCTTCCAGATTAGTACACACAGCATAATCCCATCCAGTACATTGCAGATCGGTAATCCCCATTTTATCTACTTTTTCCTGTACCAGTTTTTTGGCATTCTCAAGTGAAAGGCCGATGGATTCCTCTGTGGGTTTCTGGAAACCGTTGCTGTCTGTATAATCAAACCAGCTTGTATCGTTTGAAGTGCTTCGCCGCCTGCCTTCGCCGTTTTTTTGATCCTGACAGCAAGAGTATCCGAGCCGCTGGAATAAGTTTTATAGTAATATTTGGAACCGTCATTCATGACTGCTACGCCTGAAAAGGAATTCTCTTCCATAATCTGTCCATCAGAGGCCTGGGACGCGACGCCTGCCACCGGTCTTCCTTCCACCAAGGTTTTGGCTTCCGGGGCTGTTTCATATTCTGATTCCCAGTATTCAATATCCGCATAAATATCGTAGATATAATTTCCGTCATCATCTGTTCCCCAGTTATTGGGATCCAGATTTCCGTTTGCCACATCTTCCTTTAATCCATCCAGGATCTCTTTGATCTCGCTCTTGGTCTGGACGTAATAGCTGTCTGCAGTGTACAGGGTAGCATCGGAAAAAAAGGCGTCCGTGATGCGGTCCAGAAGATCCTGGGTAACCTCTGCCGGGGTTACGGAAATGGCAGATATTTTGTCCACAGCCGGGATTTCCACGGTAGCGTCTGTGTTTACCACCAGCTTGGCACTGTCGTCTGTGACCTGACTTTTGTAGGTTTGCGGCGCATTAATCAGGTCGCGGATGGTGGTCTTGGCAGCGGAGGCGGCAGAACTGCTGTTATTGCTGTCAGTGGTGTTGTCGTTCTCGGAGGCTGCGCTGTTTGAATCTGCAGCTGCTTCGTCAGAGGCTGTGTTATTTTCTACCATGTCCACACTGTCATCTGCTTCTTTGTAGGCATCCATGGCACTGCTCCCTTTTGGCTTTACAAGAGAAGATTCGGGGGTCTGGGCGCATCCGGTGAGCATTCCTACACAAAGGGTAAGACCGATTATTTTTTCTATGTTTTTTCTCATATCTGGTAAGTTCTCCCTTCCTGTATGGCAACACTGCATAGGGAAGCATTGCCATTTATCCGAGCGTGACTGAAAAATGTGAGGCGTTTGGAAAAATTTTGCAGAATGTAAGTTACAGGCTGCGGAAATTTTTTCCAAACATGCTTTAGGGGAATCGGCGGATGGCCGGGGACATTTTTCAGGTCACGTTCTGGTATAGATGATAGCGCCTGTTTAAGCATCGAATCTTCCGCAAGTTGTAACCGAGATGTAATTGGTGAGAATGATATCACCATAAAACAGAAACCTTCGTTCCCTCTCCTACCGTACTTTCAATTTTCATCTGATAGCCGTGCAGATCTGCGATTTTCTGGCAGAGGGAAAGACCAAGGCCTACGCTTCCATTTGCCCGGGAACGGGATTTATCTACCATGTAAAAGGCGTCGGTTACTTTGGATAAGTCCTCCGGGGGGATTCCTTTTCCGAAATCCTGTACAGTAAGTCGGTCATTTGTAGCGTGAAGCAGAATTCTGGAATTTTCTTCCGAAGCCTTGACTGCGTTGTCGATAAAGTTGGTGACGACACTGAGCATCAGGTCTTTGTCGAAGGTCTTTTTCAAATTCTCTGGATTGCAGGAAATTTCCAGATGGAGATTTTTTTCCTGAAGACGGTATAGAGTCAGTTTCCGGGCCTCATCCAGGAAATCCGCTACCGGAACCTCCTGAAGGGTAAGCTGGGATTCCCCGGTTTCATACAGTCCGGTCAGTTCCAGCATTTTTACGGAAAGCCTGGAAAGCCGGCGGCATTCGTTTCCAATATAGGTCAGTGCTCTCTCCTGCCGCTCCTTTGACAGGCGGACGGTGAGAAGGGTGTCTGCGTAGCCGATGATGGCGGTCATAGGAGTTTTCAGCTCGTGGGCCAGGCTGCCAAGAAGCTGCCTCTGGGCCTGGTTGACGGCGGAGAGGCTTTCAATCTGCTCTTTTATTTTGGCAGTCATCTGGTTAAAGCTTTTTCCCACCTGTGCCAGTTCGGTGTTTCCGTTCTGTGGAACCTGGATATCGTAGTTTCCGTCCGCAATGCAGAGGGCGGCTTCGTTCAGTTTGGTAAGAGGCGCCATGATCTTTTTCAGGCTGAAAAAAAGAAGGAAGCCTGTGAAAAGAAGAAGGCCAAGGGTCAGTGCGCCTGCCTGGAAAAACAGGATCTGGCTGCGTTTCAACACATCGGTGATGTCTTTGTAGGTGACGATCTGATAGTTCTCTTCCCCTGTGTATTCTGTGGAGGAATAGGAATACAAAAGAAGGGTTTTACCATCTGTTTTGCTGATGACAGGATCATAATCATAAAATGCGGAAAGTTTTTTCTGAGGAAGGGTTTCTGCTGTCAATTTCCCGATGGTTTCTGCCTCAAATTCATAGGAGGTTCCGTTGTAAAGTTCTTTTTCATTGCAGTATAAAGCGGCGGAATCGTGGAAAACGTGGCGAAAGGAGTAGACCAGTATTTTTTCCTGAAGGTCGGGATCGGAGGCATCTGACTGGCTGCCTGCGATCCTTAACTGGTTTTCCATCTGGGAAAGACTGGTCTGAAATCTGTTCCATTCATAGCTGTTGATGTCCTGCAGACTCTGATCTTTCCAGCGGCAGGTGGTATAGAAAAAAATGGCGGAGGATAAAATCAGGATCACACAGGTCACCTGGAGAAAGATTTTGGTAAACAGCTTCAAAGATCCACCTCCAGTCGGTAGCCGATGCGGGGGATGGTTTTGATCTTGTCCTGCCAGCCCAGCTTTTTGCGGATACGGCCTACGTGGGCATCTACGGTGCGTGTTTCTCCTTCAAATTCCACGCCCCAGAGGCCGGAAAGGAGCTGTTCTCTTGAAAGGGCTTTGTTAGGACTTTTCACGAACATCATCAGGCAGTTGTATTCCATGGGTTTCAGGTAAATTTCTTCGCCGTTTTTGGTGACGGTGTGGCTTACGGTGTCAATGATGACATCGTCAATCTGAAGCTGCTCCTGGGTGCTGCCGTGGCGCTCCAGTACTTTTTCCAGGCGCACCATGACTTCCAGCATTTCGAAGGGCTTTACAATGTAGTCTTCGGCTCCTTCTTTTAGGCCTTTTACTTTGCTTGACAGGTCGGCTTTGGCGGTGAGGAAAATGACGGGGATGCCGAAGCGCTTCAGCTCTGGCAAAAGGGCGTAGCCGTCTTTGCCTGGGAGCATAATGTCCACAAGGGCGCACTGGAAGTTATGATCCTGGCGGATGGTGTCGCTTGCCTCGTTTCCATCCAAGCAGCTCACCGTCTCATACCCTGTCACCTCCAGGTTCATGCACAGCAGGTCATTGATCGCGATTTCATCTTCTATTACAAGGATTCTGGCTTTCATTTTTCGTGGGTGTTCCTTTCTAAGTGTTGCATTTATGCAGAGGGATGGCTGTGGGCCATCTGGGTTTTATTATACATTGTTTTGAATGTGGAAATGTAACCGTATTGTAACGAAATGAATACAAAAATAAAGCAAAAATCCTGCAATGTCTATGTATAATACTGTGCCTGGGCCTGCCAGAGGGTGTGGTAGATGCCGGTTTGGTCGGTGAGGAGGGACTGGTGGGTGCCAGTCTGGACGATGGTGCCGTGGTGGAAAACAGCGATTTTGTCGCAGAATTTGCAGGAGGACAGGCGGTGGCTGATGTAGATGGCGGTGCGGTCACCGACAATTTCGGCAAATTTCTCGTAGATCTCGGCTTCCGCTACAGGATCCAGGGAAGCGGTTGGTTCGTCCAGAATGATAAAGGGAGCATTCTTATAGAGGGCTCTTGCGATAGCAATTTTCTGGGCTTCCCCGCCGGAAATGCTCACTCCGGATTCGGTGTACTCCTTGTATAAACAGGTAGAAAGGCCATGGGGCATTTTGGCAAGACGCTGCTTAAATCCGGCTTTTTCAAGGGCTTCTGTAACCAGTTCTCTGTCATAATTTGTTCTGGCTGCCACATTCTCTCCAAGAGGCAGGGAAAACAGTTTGAAATCCTGGAAAACCACGGAAAAGATCGTCATATATTCCCGGTAATTGTACTTTCGGATATCGATTCCATTGAGCAGAATTTCCCCCTCTGTAGGATCATACAGACGGCAAAGAAGCTTGATAAAGGTCGTTTTTCCGCTTCCATTCATACCTACCACAGCCAGCTTTTTGCCGATTTCAAACTTTATGTTCACATCCTTTAAGGCATATTCCTGGCTTCCCGGATACTGAAAAGACACATTGCGAAATTCCACCTCATATTTGCGGTCATTTCGCTTTTCAACCGTCAGACTGCCCTGATACATGTGATCCGGAATGTCCAGAAACTCAAATACCATATTCAAAAAAGCGGCATTGCTTCGCATATCCTCCATTGTCGTGATCAGGGTGGAAATCCCGCCGTAAACCCTGGTGATGGAAGCAACGTATCTGGTAACTGCACCCAGTCCAAAGGCTCCCGCCCACGCTTTTAGGCACACAAAAACATAGGCGATTCCGGTGAAAATCCCAGACACTGCCGAAGCCCCGGCAAGATAAAATCCCACAGGACCCTTCTGGTATCTGGCAAACACCCCTCTGGAACCAAAGGTACTTTCTTTGTTTAAATTATATTTTTCGCAGATTTTATCCTGTCTGTAAATGCGCATATCTGCCGCTTTTTTGGTGTCATATCCAAGATGTCCGTAATAGGAAAACATACGGTTTCCAAGGTTATGGATATCTGCCAGGCTGGTCAGATAGCGTCCAGCTTTTCCTGCAAGTACAGGCGAAATGCAGGTGACTGCCAGCATAATCAAAGCGATTAAAATCACAAATAACGGATTGTTTAAAATGGTATATTTCCCTGCACTTTCCGGTACCTGGCTTGTGAAAAGGGAAAGGGTCAGGGAGGCGCCGCCAAGGATCACTATCACCGTCTGGCACAGGGCTTCGCAGTCTTCCAGAGTGCGATAAAGGCCCCAGCCAGCGCTGTTGTGGTTCTGGCAGATGGCAGAATACAACTCCATATTTTTCGTTTCATTCAAATTTACATAGTCAGTTTCAAACAGCTTCTCGGACAAAATTTTCTTGATCTTCAGCCACATTCCAGCGCTTTGAACGTTCTTCCATTTTTCCAGAAGAGCCGTTACAAGGCTGCCTGCAGCTATCAAAAATAAGGTAAGAAGCACCAGAAAACGAATCCGTCCAGGGTTCTTTGCCCCTGCCAGTTCTTCAATAATAAGGGCGGAAAAATAGATGCCCACATACGGCGTCAGCGCTTTCCAGATAATCAGGGCAAAGCGGGAAAGAATCATCCGGGGATACATTTTGTAAAAGAGCAGGTAGGCTCTTTGGTTGACTTTCAGCATTTCCAGCCAGGATAAACGTTGTTTATTCTGAGACATTTCTGCCCTCTCCTTTCCTGTAAACGAATTTAGTCTGCTCTCTATCTGTAAATTTACTCATATCAGTATGGTTCATTTCCGTCTTTTCCCTGTAATATTTGCTTTGAATCTCATACAGCTGGGCGTATTTTCCCCCAAGGTTAAGGAGCTCTTCGTGGGTTCCTTCCTCCAGGATTTTGCCGTCGCCAAGCATAAGGATCCGGTCGCAGAACCTTGTGGAAGCAAGACGGTGGGAAATAAAAATAGAGGATTTTCCCTGTGTCATTTCGTTGTATTTGCCGTAAATATCTGCTTCCGCAATGGGATCAAGTGCTGCGGTAGGTTCGTCTAAAATCACAAAGGGAGCATCCTTATATAGGGCACGGGCAAGCATAAGCCGCTGAGTTTCCCCGCCGGAAAAAAGCACTGCATCCTCATAAACCTCCCGGTTCAGACAGGTTTCATATTGTCTGGGAAGGGACTTGATTTTTGCGCGAAGTCCGGCTTTTTCCAGGCAATCTTCCACTCGTTTCTGGTCTATTTCATCCTCTGTCTGTGCGACATTTGCTGCCACAGTTGCTGCCAGCAGGGAAAATTCCTGAAATACTGCGGAAAAGAACGTGTAATAATCCGTACGATTATAGGTACGGATATCCGTTCCATTTAACAAAACATGGCCTGCCGTAGGATCATAAAAGCCGCAGATCAGCCGGATCAATGTGGTTTTTCCAGCTCCATTTAAGCCTACCATTGCTAGTTTTTCTCCTGGATGAAGGGTGAAATTGATGTCTTTTAAGGTGTCCTCTGAGGCATTTGGATAGCGGAAAAACACATGCTCAAGGCGGATTTCATAGCTCTTTTGAGTCTCCCATTTCAGGGGAATTCCATCCGTGAAGGAGAAAATTTCCGGGTAATCCAGGCATTCACGGATAGTGGAAATATCCAGGGACTGCTTATGCAAGGTGCGAAATCCATCCAGAATTCCAAGAACCCAGCTGGAAAATCCATCTACTGCGGTGAACAATAAAAGGAATGCCGGCACATCCATCTCCTGCTGAAATACCAGATAGATCAGGAATGCATAAGCGGTTCCATTTCGCAAAAAGGTGAGAATAACATCTGCAATCCGTGCCCAGAGGTATACCCCTTCCGCCTTCCTGTGGAAGGCAAGAAAAGCTTCCAGATTTTTCTCATACAGTTCCTCCAGCCAGGTGCAAAGCCCGAAGATCCGAATGTCCTTTGCAGCGCCGAAGTCCTTTGCCTGATTCAGAAGATACAGCATCCGTTTCGCATATTCTGCTTCCTCATCCAGGTGGGTATATCGATAGCTGTCCAGATGTCTGGAGAGAAAATAGCTGGTCCCGGAAGTGGCAAGAATCACCAGGATCAGGACTGGCTGAACCTGGGTCAGAAGGCTGCCGTAAAGAAAGAAACAGGTAAGATTGATCAGCAGTAAGGTAAGGGTTTCCCATATGGCTCCGGCTGCTTCCTGGTTACAGTTGGTGTATTCATTTGACTTTTCCAGCAGTTTTAAAAAGCGGTTGTCTTCCAGGTTTGGGTAGGCGGTGGTGGCTGCTTTACGGTTTAGAAGGTTGACGATTTCACAGCGGACACTGATGCGCCCGGGACTGGAATTTTGCCTGGCGTAGGTCAGCGCAGCGGATACGGCCATGCTGGCAATCGCAAAGCCTGCAATAGTAAAAAGCAGCCGGATGACAGGCACATGGTTTTCCACGGCGTCCAGGATCACGGGGGAAATGTACAGATCGATCAGGTTCTGCGCCACTGACAAAAGTGCAATCAGAAGGCAAAGTACAAGAACCATTTTTTCATCTGAATTCCAGGCCAGACGGATCATAAAGCCAATGTTTTGGAAGGTGTTATATTTAGGAGTGGAGTTGCTTTTTGTAAACATAAAGAGTACCTTTCTGGGTTTTTTCATTATTTTACCAGAAAAAATGTCCCCGGGTCAAACCGGGGACGAATTGTTAATCGGGGTGATGAATTGTAAAGTTACGTTTTACCTGCAGTATTTTAAGGAAAAATAAGGTGCCCTGCTTTTATACCTGCGGAATCAAAATCTCCGTAGTAAAAGCCCCATCCTCACTGTTGCGGTTGATATATCCGTCCAGACGTTTCACGATATCATCAATGCGGATCAGGCCAAGACCGTGCCCTTCCCCTTTGGTGCTTTTAAACAGATTTCCCTCCTTTTTCATTTTCTTTCCAGCGGTAAAATTGGTAAAGGAAATGTATAGCTGGGTGCCTTTCATGTCCATATAGATGCGAATGATCCGCTGCTCTTTGGGAAGCGCCAGGCTGGCCTCAATGGCATTGTCAAAAAGGTTTCCGATAATACAGCACAGATCGATCTCCGAAGATTTCAGCTTCACCGGAATATCGGCATCTGCAATCACCTGAATCTCCTTTGACCTTGCCAGGGAGATTTTTGAGTTTAAGATTGCATCTGCCATAGGATTTCCTGTTTTGACTACGGTATCCACAGTCGTCAGATCCTCATCCAGCAGATCCAGATAATGCCGGATGGCTTCCCAGTCTTCTGCCGCCGCATAGGCCTTCATGGTCTGGATGTGATTGCGGTAGTCGTGTCTCCAGCCCCGGATCTGGCGATACATATTGTCCACTTCCTGATAGTGTGTCTGGATCAGTTCCTGCTGATAAACGGCAAGCTTCTTATCCATTCTTTTCGAAAAAAATCCCATTGTGCATTCACTCCATATTTATAATGGCCCGGTTAAGCTTCTCATAGACACCTCTTGGAAGAGGAAGAACCGTTCCATCCTGCAGATAAATTTCTTTTCTGGTGACACGGCTGATCCGGGTAAGGTTGACAATCAGGGAACGTCCTGCCCGGAAAAAACGGGAATCCAGGTGTTTTTCCAGTTCCCCAAGAGTCATTTTCAGGGTAAAATCACTGATTTCATGCAGGGTTACATAGTTTCTGTAAACTTCTGCATACCGCAGCTGATTAAGTGGAAACCGCACCATTTCCCCGCCGCTTGTGAGAGTCAGAACTTTCTCATTTGCGGAAAGCTTACGGGCTGCACGGTCCAGAACTGTGAAAAGCTTCTCTTCCTTCAGAGGTTTCAATAGATAATGAAGTGCCTCCACCTCATATCCTTCTGCAATATAATCTGAATATCCGGTGACAAACACAATCTGGATGGTATGGTTGTCCTGACGCAGCTTTTTCGCCATGGAAATGCCGTCCATGTCTCCCATTTCAATATCCAGAAGAAGGATGTCATATTCTTTATTCTCAGCGTAATGAAAAAGAAAATTCTCCGCAGAAGTAAATTCGCGAACACGCACCGCCGCTTCCTTTGCACTGCCCCACTTTTTCACAAGGGAGGAAAGGAAGGCGCGGTCTGCCGCTTCATCATCACAAATTGCAATTCGATAAATGGTGTCCATTTTTTGCCCCCAAATCATGGTAACGATTTAGCAAGGGAATATTTCCCGTAACTGGGAAAGTGCCAAATAGTTACAAAGTATGATAAATGAGTATATAGGATATGGGCAGGAATTACAAGGCAAAATCACTGTCAGCAGTAAAGTCCGCAGCAACAATTTAGACGGCTCCATCTTCGAAATTCCAGAATTTATTTTCATATTGACATTTCGAAAAACCGGTGCTCTCTATTTTGATGAGCGGTGCTACTTATCTCATTGCCCTTGGCGTAAAGATCAGTATGGCCATGGTAATGATGCTGCTGATTGGACTCCTTTTTCTGGTGCTGGGAAATTATTTTCTATTCTTATCTGATCTACAAAAAGAAAAACTGACAGCCGGGGGAAAATCCCTGACTGTCAGTTACTCAGAACAAAAGGGGCGGTTTTTACCGCTCTTTTTGCATTTCAAGCATATATTTCTCGATGGTTTGCATATGCTCAGACATACAGTGCTCCGCTTCCTTGGCGTCACCGTTTATAATGGCGTGCACCAGTCTTCTGTGCTGATCATCCACATCTTTGACAGACTGGTTTTTCAGCATGATGTAATCTCTTGTTCCGAAAATGCTGGATTCGATCAGCTGATCAGCGGCGGAAAGAACACTGTAAAGCATAGGATTGTCTGCAATTTTGGCAATTTTGTGATGAAGCTCCTTGTCGAGATCCCCTCTGGTTTTCTCATCCTCTGAACCGTCCAGCCTTGTGAGGATTATCAGCAGCTCTGCTGCGTCAAGGGGCGTACATTTCTTCGCTGCAAGAACCGCGCATTCCCGCTCCAGTGCGGCGCGAAGCTGCTGGTTCTGAATGGGATAGCTGTTGTTTAACTGGAAAAGGATGGACAGCGGGCCGATGAGCCAGTTGTCAAGATCTGAAGTAATGTAATTGCCGCCACCAGGAACAGATTCCACAATTCCAAGAAGCTCCAGCGCACGGAGCACTTCCCGGACTGCCGAGCGGGATACGCCCATGGCTTCTGCCATAACCCGCTCCGCGGGAAGTGCCGCTCCGGCTTTCAGGGTTCCCTTCTGGATGTTCTCGATGATCTGTTTTAGAATCCCGTTAAATGTTCTTTCTTCACCAATTTCTCTGAACATAATTTTCTCCTTTGTGTTAGAGCATATATCAAAAATCGTTCCCGCAATCTGCACGCTCTGCTTTGCGGTATCTTTTGTCCGAAGTCAGCTCCGTTTACATGGAAATCCAGCCGAATGCATTTGCCACGGAACTGAGCAGAATGATCACAGTAAAAATCGGGCAGAGATACCGGATCATAAAACGAAAGACTTTTTTCCTTTTAAAAGATCCTCCGTCTGCTTCCACTTCCTCTTCAATTTTGCCAACACCGATGACTCTGGAAATCAGAATGCAGGTTGCAAATGCAGCGATAGGCATCATGACCGAATTTGTGAGGAAATCAAAGAAATCCAGGAACTGCATGCCAATGATCTTCACAAATGCCAGCGGTCCGTATCCCAGGGAAGAAAGGCTTCCAAGAATAACCATGATGATGCCTACGATTACCGTTGCACCTTTTCTCGGCCATCTCAGCTCGTCCTGGAAAGTGGATACGGCACTTTCTGTAAGGGCAATGGAGCTTGTCAGAGCTGCCATCAGTACCAGCAGGAAAAAAATGATTCCAATTGGCGTTCCAAATCCCATGTTGGCAAAAACCTTGGGGATGGTAATGAACATCAGCGCCGGACCAGCCTGCAGGGTATCCGGATCTCCACCGGAAAATGCAAAGACTGCCGGAATGATCATCAGGCCTGCCATAATGGCAATGGCGGTGTCAAAAATCTCCACATTTGTGGTGGAGCCTTCGATGGACACGTCTCGTTTCATATAAGAACCGAAGGTGACCAGGATTCCCATTGCAATGGACAAAGAATAAAACATCTGTCCCATGGCTGCGACCACGGTCATCCAGGAAAAGTTAGCCGGGTTGGGAACCAGAAAATATTTCACGCCAGCCAAGGCACCAGGTCTTGTAACCGAGTAGATGGCGATCAGCACGGACAAAAATACCAGGATCGGCATCATGAATTTGGACACACGTTCTACTCCGTTTCGGACACCTGCGAAAATAATTGCCAGTGTCAAAAGGGCAAATACAAGAAAGCAGATCTCTGTGGAGGTTCCGTCTGAGATAAAGGCGGAGAAATATCCGTCTTCTGCCAGCTTCTGGCTGTTGCCTTTTACATATTCAATGAGATACTTGATAACCCATCCGCCGATTACCGAGTAATACGGTACGATCAGGATGGGGATAACGGCGTTGATCCATCCGCCGAAGGACAGCCATTTGGATTTGCCGAATTTGCCAAAAGCGCCTACTGGGCTTTTGCGGGTCATGCGTCCAAGGGCTGTTTCCGCAATGATCATGGAGTAGCCGAAGGTGAGTGCCAGAATGATGTAGATCAGTAAAAAAATGCCGCCGCCGTATTTGGCTGCCAGGTAGGGGAATCTCCAGATATTTCCCAGTCCTACCGAGGCTCCGGCAGCAGAAAGTACAAAGCCCAGTTTCCCGGAGAATGTACTTCTCTCGTGGTGATGGTGTTTTTCCATAAAATTTTCCTTTCCGCGTCTGTTTGTTTGAATAATACTGCTATAGATGATACCACGATTTTTCAGGAAAGGCAAATGATATATAGAAAGAATGGGGCAACTTATTGCTTTTTTGAGCTTAGGCTCTTATAATAAAATTATCAATTACCATCTTATACTATGGAGGGCGCGGATTATGAATGAAGAACTTTTTAACGAAGCAACCAAGTCAAACGTATTGACAAAGAAACTGATCGACCAGCTTCTGGAGAGCATGACCTACAGCAGCATTTCCTTTATCAACTGGACTATTGAAACATTGTCCCTGATCAAGGCAAGACTGCAGCGCGGAGACAGGATTACGGATGAAGTAAGCGGAGAAGTTTATACCCTCCACTCTTTCCAGGAATTTGTAGAGAAGCATTTTTCTTCCTACATTGCCAGCCAGGTATTTAAGGAGAGCACCAAGCCGGAGAAGATTTATTTCACCCTGAAGCCATGCGATGAGGGTTACAGTCTGGTAGCTGCAGATTCTGACAGCAATAAGACTTATGCGTGGATTTCCAGTTTAAGCAAACGCTTTTCTCTGGTGGAGATGATCGCCACCGGAATCGTGTATGTGAAGGATACCCGCACAGATACTTATCAGCCCTTTATTTCTGGCACCGGAAAGTACTGCCACTATGATAAGGAAAAGGGAATTCTTGTGGAAATCTAAGGAAAAGGCAGCCGGGATCATATACTCCGGCTGCCTTTTCCTTGTTTTATTCAAACAGATCGTCTCGTGTTATATTTTTTGCCCAGGTGCCTTTTCGGTAATGGCGAAATACCCAGGGCCATTTCACAAATTCGTCGGTGCACAAAAGGAAATATACCCACAGCACAGGAAGCTTCAGGACAAATGCGGCGAAAAAGCCAAGGGGTACGGCGTATACCCACATGTCTATAGTGTCACAGATCAGACCGAACTTAGTATCCCCTCCGGCTCGGAACACACCGGCGATCAGCGCAGTATTGACTGCAGAACCCATAATGTAGTAGGTGTTGATAAGAAGCATATATTTCAGATAATGCATGGCAGTCTCGTTCAGAGATGCAAATCTCAGGACAAAGGGCGTGACTGCAAGAACAATCAGACCGCCCACAGCCCCTGTGATTACCGTCAGGCGAAGCATTCTGGAAGCATATCGTTTGGATTTTTCCAGGTTCCCCTGTCCCATAATCTGTCCCAGCAAAATGGTTCCTGCGCTTGCAATGGCAAAACAGAATACAGAGCCGATATTTCGCACCACTACTACCAGGGAATTGGCGGCAACCGCGTCTGTGCCAAGGTGTCCTAAGATTACGGAGTACATGGAAAAGGCAACACTCCAGGACAGGTCATTTCCAAGTGCCGGAAGTGACAGCCGGATAAAATCATTCAGCAGTACCTTGCTTCTAAGGAACATGTAAGCAAGATTTAATTTCACATCCTTGCTTAAGAAAGAAACAATCAGGCAGGCAATCAGCTGGATCAGTCTGGAAAGCGCAGTTGCAATGGCAACACCGGTAGCTCCAAGACGCGGCGCCCCGAACAGGCCGAAAATAAAAGTGGCATTGAGCAAAACATTCAGGATAAATGCCAGCATATTCAGGGCCATGCTGACGGTAACACGCCCGATGCTTCGAAGAACCGCCAGGTAAATTTCCGAAATTCCCCAGCAGATGTATGTGATTCCCATGATCCGCAGATAGGATGAGCCGATGGCAATCAGTTCCCTGTCAGATGTAAAAAGGGTCATCATCCGTTGGGGCATAGTAAAGGCCACCAATGCCACCAGAATGGATATTGCCACGGAAAAACGAAGGGCAATTCCTTCGACTGCATGGATGGCCTGGAAGTTCTTTTTGCCGGAATACTGGGAACACAAAAGGGACGCTCCTGTTCCCAGTCCGTAATAAACCATAAACAAAATATTGGAATAATTGGCGGCCAGAGATACTGCCGAGATAGCAGACTGACCTACGTAATTCAGCATGATCACGTCAGCTGAATTTACTGCCGCGCTGAGCAGATTCTGGATAATGATCGGAATTGCCAGCCGGAAAATCTGCGGGTAAAAGTTGTCTTTCCCCGTTGAAACCGTACTTTTCATAGTTCCCCCTTCAAGTCATTATAAATTTGTGTCATATCATTATAATGCTTCAGAGAGAAAAATACCACCCTTATTATGACTGATAATTACACTATTCTGATTTCTGGCATTTAAATACTTCGGAACCCTTTTCCGATAATTTCACTGCTGTTTACAATGGTGATAAAAGCATGGGGATCCAGATGGCGCAGGTAAATACGAAGACGGTTGGTCTCACTTCTGGTGAGAACGGTCATCAGCACCTTCTGCTCCGTTTTTGTGTAAATGCCGAAAGCCTTCTGCTCAGTAGCAGAACGGTGAAGATCATTGATAATGAAAGCCTCTACTTCGTCCGGATACTTACAGATTACGGTACAGACCTTTCGAAGGTTCAGGCTCTCAATGGCGCTGTCTACTACGGTGCATTTCAGGATCATGCCCAGGATACAGTAAAGTCCGGTCTGTGCGCCGTAAAGATAGGCTGCCACAAGCACGATTCCAAGGTCACTGACCAAAAGGGCGCGTCCGATCTCAAGGCTTGTGTATTTGTGCAGGATCATAGCCACAATATCGGTACCGCCTGTAGAGGCACCTACATTAAATACCATAGCAGCACCAACTGCGGGGAGAATAACGGCAAAGCACAGCTCCAAAAATACATCATGAGTCAGTGGTGCCTGTAATGGGTAAATAAATTCACAGGCACTGACAAAAAAGGACAAGGCAAAGGAGGAATAAATGGTCCAGCCCATGGAATGGATTCCCAGGAAGAAAAATCCCAGCACAACCAGCACTGCATTGACGATCCACATGAATACACCGACATTCCATTGTGGAAAAAGGGTGGACAGTATGATGGACAGACCGGAGGTTCCCCCAAATGCGAAATGGTTGGGTGTTTTAAAAATGGAAATTCCTACTGCCGTGAAAATCAGTCCCAGATTGAGGATCAGGAAAAAAATCAGGTTGTCTTTTGTAAATATTTTCTTTTTCATAAGTTTTACTCTCCTTCTTTGGATATCTTAAGTATAACGTAAAACGCAGTCTCTGTAAAGAAACTGCGCTCAAAGAATTGCGAATAATAATATGTTTAAAAGAAAATTATCTGGAAAATAATGGTATTTTATGAAATTATCTTTTGGGATAAATTCCCACAAAGGAAATTAAAGGCGCAACACGATAATCAGAAAATACAATTTTAAGCTTCCTGGTGAAAGCTTCGGAAAGCTTCACGATTTTCTGATATCCTATAACGGTTCCTTCATAAACCAGAACCCACTTCTCTTCTTTTTGTGCGTAGACACAAAAGGCTTCCACTCTCTGGCTGTGCTGGATTGCCTCTTTTATTACCAGATAGCCCAGTGCCTTTTGGGTATGCAGATTGAAAATAAGTTCCGCTGGGAAAGCTCCGGTTTTGGCATCTGTCTCTGGCTGGTACCAGGTGGTTCTGGTGTCTGTGAGAACATTCTGAACCGGATGAGCGGCATCTTCGGAGGACGCAGTTATCTCTGCAAATTCTGCAAGATTGCCGGAAAATGCACTTCTCTTCCACTGTCCCAATTCTGCCAGCCTGGCAACATCATTTGGATGGAGCAGCCCGTTTGGCATAGGCGGAACATTAAGAAGAAAGGTAGCGTTTCCACCTACAGATCCGCAGTAAATAGAAATCAGCTCTTCAAGGCTTTTTACCTGATTATCTTCTTTTGTGTGATAAAACCAGCCCGGTCTTATGGAGGTATTGACCTCAGCAGGATACCAGATCAGGTCCTTTTCTCCCTGAAGAGCGGCTCTGCTTCCAAGATCCTCCATGTCACTTGTAATTTTTCGCTGACGGAATTCCTCATCATCTGCCTGCTGGCTTTTTTCCTGTATGCTCTCTGCCAGTGCAGTACGGGCAGGAACTACACTCCACTCGGATTTACGCACATCTCCGGCTTCATTGCCGCACCAGCGGATATCCGGGCCGCATACACAGATGCAGGCGTCTGGCTGATATTTGCGCACGCAGGCATAATAGCGTTCCCAGTCATAGACCTGTTTTTTGCCATTTGGTCCCTCGCCGCAGGCACCATCCAGCCAGACACTGAATATTTCTCCGTATCCGGTGAGCAGCTCGGTAAGCTGAGCCAGATAGTAATCATCATATTCCTTTCCCGTTCCATAGCAGGGCTGGTTCCGGTCCCAGGGGGAAAGATAGATTCCGAATTTCATGCCGTGACGGCGGCAGGCATCCGAAACCTCTTTGACTACATCACCGGTTCCCTTTTTCCATGGGCTTGAGGCAACGCTGTGACTGGTGTATCTGGTGGGCCAAAGGCAGAAGCCGTCGTGGTGCTTGCAGGTGAGGATCACGCCCTTCATGCCTGCGCTTTTGGCTGCAGATACCCACTGGTCGGCATCCAGCTTGGCAGGGTTAAAAAGCTTGGGATCTTCGGTTCCGTCGCCCCATTCTCTGTCTGTATATGTATTCATTCCGAAATGAAAAAATGCATAGAATTCCGTTTCCTGATAGGCAAGCTGCCTGTCACTTGGAACAATTCGAATTAATTCCTGATCTGTTGGCATATATAAACTCCTCTCTAACCCTTTAAGCCGCCTGCGCCGATTCCCTGCAGCAGATATCTTTGTCCAATAAGATAAATAATAATCGTCGGAATCATGACGATCACAAGTCCTGCAAACAATGCACCCCAGTCTGTAGCGTACTTTTGCACCTCAAACAGGTTTGCCATACCAATTGGAAGTGTTTTTTTTGCATCCTCTGTGAGAAGTACAAGAGCCAGCGGATATTCATTCCAAAAGCCCATGGCACTTAACATGGTAATGGTAGCGATTCCAGGCTTGGCAAGAGGAACCATTACCTTAAGCAGAAGCTGAAGGTTGGTAGCGCCGTCAATTCTGGCAGATTCCTCATAGTCCCTTGGCACAGCGGACATAAAGCCCTGGAGAGTAAAAATACAAAACGGAAACTGCATGACTGCATAAACAAGGCACAGTACCGGAAGATTGTTCAATCCGTTTATTGCCTGTAATTCCAGAAACAGAGGAATCATAATATAGGTTGCCTGCAGGAAAATGCATGCCATATAAATGGTTGAGATCAGCTTGCTCCCTACAAAACGGTATCTTGCCAGCGCATAAGAAATAGGAATAACAAATAAAAGCAAAAGCACGGTTGAAAGTACCGTTACCAGTACGGAATTTCCAAAATAGGCTGCAATGTTTGCTTTTCCCCAGGCTGCAATAAAGTTGTCAAAATTCAGTGCTGCAGGCAGCGCATAAGGATCCGTCAGATACTCTGTATTGGTTTTAAATGCAGACATCAGGTTCCAGAAAAGCGGATAAAGAAAAATAATCGTGAACAGAATCATCAGGATTCTGACACACCATGTTCTTACAGTTTTCATCAGTTCCCTCCTATTCTTTTTCAGACGACAGCTTTCGTGAGATTATTGCAATGATAATTGCAAGTACAAGGGTAAACATGGCAATAGCCATAGCATATCCGAAGTTGGCGTTTCGCATGCCCTGGGTATACATATACTGAAGAAGGACACTGGACGCCCCGTTTGGTCCGCCGCCTGTCATAACATTTGACAGGGTGAAGCTTAGGTTTATGGTTCCGGAAAGAGATAAAATATAGGTGGTTCCAATGGATTTTCGAAGAAGCGGAATGGTGATCTTAAAAAATTTCTGTGTTCCGGTAGCACCATCAATAGAAGCTGCCTCGTACACCTCCTGGGAAATTCCATCAATAGAAGCCACATGCATTACCATATAATATCCGATCGCCTGCCATACCAGAGCAGCACCGATACACCACAGAGCAGTTTTTCCCTCTCCAAGCCAGGCATGCTTCCAGGTGGAAAGATGAAACATATCCAGAAGATGGTTCAGAATTCCTCTTGTAGGATTAAACACAAAGGACCACACAATACCTACAACTGTCATGGATATAATACTTGGGAAAAAGAAAACAGTACGGTAAAAGGATTTTTCCTGAAGCTCGCCCTGGGTGAGAATAAAGGCAAAGATCAGACTAAGGAAAATAGTCACAGCCGGGATCACCAGCATCAGCTTAAAGGTGTTAAGCAGAGCCCGGATAAAATCTTTGTCCTGAAACATGTAAATATAGTTATCTAAAAATACGAATTTGCTGTTAAAGCCAACGCTGAGTGCAGTAGAGCTGGTAAAGGAAAGGTAAACTGCATTCACCATGGGAACGATCATAAAGATGATCGTAAGGATTAAAGCCGGAAGTGTACATAAGGCTATGAATAATTTCGGTTTTTTTACCACGCTAGGTCACCTCGTTTTTATATTAAAGTTATGGAAATATCCGTTTTGGGTGAAGAAAGGCTGCTGCATACATGTGCAGCAGCCTTTCTATGGAAAACAATATTCCTCCTGTTATTTTGCAGCTTCTTGGTCAGCGCGAATCTGCGCAAAAGCATCTTCTACATTCTGAGCCCACTCTTCTACTGTCATTTCATCATTCATAACAGAAGTGATCGGGTTGAAGATTTCATCCTTAGGATTCACCTTACAGTCAGCCGGAACTGCGGAGAAGCTCATAATCAAGGAGGATGCCTTTGCTTCTTCATAGATTCCGTACATGTTGTAGATTGCTGCAGACAGCTTGTCCTTTGCTACCTCGCGGGCACTCTTGGTTGCGTAAAGTGCACCGGAAGCCTCTGCAAATGCAGATACAGATTCATCGCTGTACAGGAAACGGAGGAATTCCTTTGCAAGCTCTGGATTCTTTGCAGCTGCCGGAATGGAGAACTGCTCGCAGCTGTCGAATATGTAATGCACATCGTCTGCGTTCTCAGTCGGAATCGGAGCCATTGCAAACTCAAAGCCCTCTTCTCTTGGAGCATCCTGCATCTCATTTTCCATCCAGGTTCCATTCGTGATAAATGCTGCTTTTCCAAGCATCATTTCTGTCTGGGATTCCGTATGGTTCATGCCCACAGTACCCTCTAACAAATAGCCTTTTTCTGCGATCTCTTTGATATGGGTAAGGGCCTTTAACACACCTTCGTTATTGAAAGAGCCTTCCTCATAATTGGCAATCCTGGTAAGGGCTTCCTCGCCGCACTCATTTGCGATTGCCGGCCAGAGCATTTCTTCCATGTATCCTGGATAAATTCCCTGATAGGTAAAAAGCGCACGTCCGTCAATATCCTTCAAGGTATCGCCAAGTGTGAAAAACTCATCCCATGTTTTGGGAACTTCCAGATTATTTTCCTCGAAGAAGGTCTTATTGTAGATCAGACCCTGCGGGCCGCTGCTAAATGGTGCAAGATAGATTTCGTCATCTCCGTAAGGCGCACATTTGGTGCTGGAAAGGATACCATCTGTAATATCATCCCGAAGAGTTCCGGTTCCTGCATAGTTTTCTCCGTCAAATACATCGTCCAGATTGAGAAGCGCATGCTCCTTGATCAGGGAAAGGATAACGCCATCCTCGGCTCCATCATTGAGGCAGATAAAATCCGGTGCGTTTCCGGCTACGATCTGTGGACGGATGATATCACCGATAGTCGGGCTGATGGTCATGTTTACCTTCACGCCCTCATGGCTTGCTTCAAAAAGCTCTACCATCTGGTTCCAGTAAGCATCTCCGTATCCGCCCTGGAAAATGGCAATGTTCAGTTCCTGCTCTTCTGCTTCCGCAAATGCTGTGAGCGGGGAAAGTACAGTAGCTGCGCTCATGGCAAGGATCATAGCGGATGCTGCAAATCTTTTTTTCATAGGGTGTTTCCTCCTTCTGGTTGGCTGTTTTATTATGTTTGCCTGATGATGCTATTATATTTGAAAAATCATTTATAGTAAATCGACAAAATAACTCTTGCTATGGAACATTTTCTTGTAAAATATATCTGATATGGATTTTCTTGCGGCATATATGTATTATTTTTTTGTCTTTTGCTTTTACATAGATTATTCTGTTTTTTTCCTGTATAATGAATGAAAATAATAATATTTTGACAGATATCCGTCAGAGGACAAAAGCAATGGGAGGATCCGCCATGGGAAAAAAACATCATTTTCAGGGATTTCGTAAATTCAGTATCAAAACAAGACTTGTAATTGCCCTTCTGATGATTTCTATTATTCCATTAGCGGGGATCAGCGGCTATTCTTTTCATATATTTTCCGTGGCACTTCAGGAGAAGCTTTCTGCGTCCATTTCCCAGACCCTGTCCATGATCAATCTGAACATGGTAAGCGAGATTGAAAAATACCAGTATCTGTGCGGCTCTATCTGCATCAGCGAGGAGATTAAGGAAGGCCTTCTGAAAAAAGACATGACGGACATGGAGAAGAATCAGGCGATCAATGAGATCCAGAGCATGATCCGCAATAAGATCATCTATCCCGCCCAGGCGAAAAACATTACCGTCTATGATACAGAGGGAAATATTTTTTATGATCTGGGGTATGACGGGTTCTATCAGAAGGATGTGGACCGGATCCTTTCCCGGCTTGAGGAGCAGGATCAGGATGTGTGGGCTTACGTACACACTTACCGGGACCGGGATATTCTGGTTCTTGGAAGAAGGATTTATGAGCAGTATTCCAAAAGCCGGGTAATCGGATATACCCTGATTTCCATTGAGGAGAAAATTTTTTCCAAGACGGTACTGGAGCCTGTAGGGCTGTCGGATTCTTCCAATATTATGTATATGAATATGGATGGAACCGTGCTTTCTTCCTGGAACCGAAGTATATCTCTGGGGAAGAAAATTGATAAAGAGCTTATGAAAAGAATCGGGGAAATGCTTCCAAAGAAAACAGATTCCTTCAGTATCCAGGAGGATGGGGAGGAACAGCTGGTAACTTACATTTATAACAAAAACCTGAATCAGCTATTTGTATATACCATGCCCTACCACTATATTAATTCAGAGGTTTATGCCATGCTAAAGCAGATTCTTGCGGTGGTGATGCTTCTGGTTTTGCTGTGCATCGGGATCGTAGCCATGGTATATCAGGGAATTATGTCTCCCATTAAAAGAATGCTGGAATTCTGTAAAGCACTTTCCCATGGGGACTTATCTGTGCGTATTCAGGACAATCATAAAGACGAGCTTTCCAGACTTTCCGGAAGTATGGATCATATGGCAGACACCATTGAACATCTGATGGCTCAGCAGAAGGCTCAGGAAGAGAGAAAAAGGGAACTGGAGCTGCAGATGCTTCAGTATCAGCTGAATCCTCATTTTCTTTTTAACACTCTGAACAGCCTTCGGTTTGTGGCTGCTATGCATAAGGATCTGATCGTAAGCGATGGAATTCAGGCACTAAGCAGTCTTTTACAGAATACCCTTACCAATAAGAACGAATATATTACCATTCGGGAAGAACTGGAAAATCTGGAAAACTATTTTTCCATTCTCAGAATCCGCTACGCTGGCAGCTTTGAGTATTCCTTCCATGTGGAGGAGGATGAACTGCTCTCCTGCCTGGTTCCCAAGCTGATTTTGCAGCCACTGGCAGAAAATTCGGTGATGCATGGCTCTTCAGATAACGGTACCGTAATGGAAATCCAGATTACCTGCTGGCGAGAAGAAGATCATGTGGTTATAGAGCTGTCCGATGACGGTAAAGGCTTTAAGGTGACGGACGACGCCCTGGCACCCCACCCGGAGCGAAAAAAAATTGGCGTTGCCAATGTAAATGATCGGATCCAGCTGAATTTCGGACGGGAATACGGGCTGAAAATTGACAGTCAGCCAGGAGAAGGAACCAGGTGTACGCTTACTCTGCCGGAGCTCTATGCAGATTCACTTTCATAAAATACACAATTGGTCGGAAAGGATAATACATGTACAGTATACTGATTATTGATGATGAGCCCATTGTAAAGATTGCCCTTCGCTCCATCCTGCCCTGGGAGGAGCATGGCTTTTCTATTTGCGGAACGGCATCAAATGGGCTTGAGGCACTGCCTCTGATTAACCAGCATCATCCGGATGTGATCATCACAGATCTGAAAATGCCCGGGATGGATGGGCTGGAGCTGATCCGTATCTTAAAGGAACAAGGATATCCCGGTGAAATTCTGGTTCTTAGCAATTACGAGGATTTTGATTCTGTGAGAAGTGCCTTGCTGCTTGGTGCGGCAGATTATCTGCTGAAAATTAAGATCCAGCCGGATACCCTTCTTGCCTGTTTAAATAAAACGGTAGAAAAATTAAAGGACAGAGTGCCCAGTCATTGGGAAACTGAAAAAAAGGATCCAAAAGAGAATATGCAAGCGCTGCTGCTGGAATTTTTCAGGAAGGATGCAAAGCTTTCAGATTTTATTGCTGAGCACGACAAAACCAGACTTGCGTTTATGGAAGCTTCCTGTGCCATCTGCTATGTAACCTTTGAGAAGTTTTTATCTAACGAAGCGTTTTCCATATCCGGAAATCTTCTGCGGGATATGATCCTGGATGCGGTCCAGGGAGTGCTGCAGCCCTATATTCTGGTACTGAATGATTATAGCGCATTGGTTGTTTTTTCCCAGGCAGAGCTGTCTGGCAGTGAAATTAAGGTGGAGCAGCTGGTGAAAAAACTGTACAATCGTTTTACCATGTACCAGTCCTTTGCACCGGATATGCCCTATCAGGAAATGATGAAAAATTATGAGGAAGCACGGAGTGTATTCCGGGAATTTTCCTCCAGTGAGGGACATTATAAAGCAGATGTGGCTAAGACCCTGGAATATATGGAGGAAAATTATATGTACAGGCTTACCCTGGCTTCTATTTCCGCAAATGTGAATTTAAGCTCCAGTTATCTGTGCAGGATTTTTAAATCAGAGGTTGGAACAAGCATTACCAACTATCTGAATAATCTGCGGGTGCGCAAGGCTGCAACCTTGATCAAAGAGAATACCCTATCCATGAAAGAGATCTCTTCCATGGTAGGAATTGATGATCAGCTTTATTTCAGCAGGCTGTTTAAGAAATACATGGGGATTTCCCCATCAGAATATGGAAAGAAGTATCATCAGTAGGCGGATCATAATACCAATAAACAATAAGGAAAGGACTACATATATGGAATTATATTTTAAAAATTCGGCAAAATGCTGGCTGGAAGGATTTCCTCTGGGAAATGGACGAATAGGAGCAGTTATTCACGGAACCCCGGATCATGAAGTACTGCAGTTAAACGAAGATACCTTATGGTCAGGCTCTCCTTACAGCGGACAGACCGGGCTTTCCCCTGAAGTGGTGAAGCAGGCCGGGGAGCTTGCAAAAGCCGGGAAATATGAAGAAGCAAAAATGGTCATAGAAAAGAAGCTGGAAGAAGCTGAGGATGTACAGGTTTATCTGCCCTTTGGAGATCTGCATCTGGATTTTGTGGAGGATAATTATGGTGCTGATGAAGATACATTTGCAGGTGCTTCACCAGATTCTGATACATCTGTGACAGATTATGAAAGGTGTTTGGATTTAGACCGGGCTGTGGCCTTTGAGCACTATGTGAGAAATGAAGCTAAGGTTACACGTACCTGCTTTATCAGCGCACCGGCTCAGGGACTTGTGTATCAGATCAAAAGCACCAAGCCATTCTCCATTTTTATTCACTGTGACGGAGCCTTTATCCGTGAGAAGGATTATAAGGAAAATCATTTCACGCTTACCGGAATCTGTCCGGGAAGAAGCGGACTGAAGGTTATTAAGGAAAATAAACCGGAAGAGTTTCTTTTCCCCGAAGAACCAGAGCTTCAGGGCGTACACTTTATAGGAGAAGGGTGTGTAACTGCAGAAGGTGGAAGTGCTGCCGTGTCTGCGGATGGAATTCTTTTGGAGCATGTGACAGGGGTGGAAATCCGTATGGCAATTCGTACCAGCTTCCGGGGATTTGACAAAGCATATACCAGCCAGTATTCCGATACAGAAATTCGTCATATGCTGGCTGATGATTTAGAGAAACTTTCAAAACCTTTTGAAGAGCTGCTGGATGAGCATGTGAAAGAATATAAATCTTTTTATGGAAGAACTTCATTAAGACTGTGGGATGATGTCCAGAAGCTTTCGAATAGAAATTCCCGGTATGATCTGCGGGAGCGTCTTGCCGCATTTCATGAGGGTGCATCTGACCCGGAGCTTTATGCAATCTTGTTTGCTTTCGGAAAATATCTGCTCATCTCCTCTTCCAGACCGGGCACCCAGGCTGCCAATCTGCAGGGAATCTGGAGCAATGATATTATTCCCCCATGGTTCGGAGATTTCACCGTAAATATCAATACAGAAATGAATTACTGGATGACAGGTCCCTTGAATCTTGCTCAAATGCAGGAGCCGCTGGTAAATCTTTGCAAAGCACTGGTAAAAAACGGACAGAAAACTGCCAGAGAGCTGTTTAACTGTGAGGGAACCACCTGCTTCCACAACACAGATATCTGGGGTAAAACCTCTCCTGCAACGGGAAAGGCGGTATGGTCGTTCTGGCCATTTGGGGAGGCATGGCTCTGCAGAAACCTGTTTGATCAGTATTTATTTACGGAAGATAAAGAGTATTTGAAGGAAATTATGCCTATACTGGAGGAAAATGTGCGATTCTGTCTGGCTCAGCTTCAGGAAACAGATCAGGGACTTGCTATCTGCCCCGCTACCTCACCGGAAAATCTGTTTTATGAGGATTGTTCCGTGGCCAAATACAGTGAAAATACCCTTGCCATTGTAAGAAATCTGTTTCGGGATTATGTGAAGGGCTGTGAAGTGCTTGGCCTGCAGAGCCAGATATTGTATGATGTACTGGAAGCCTTGGAGCGCATGGTACCTACTGCGGTGGGAAGCAAGGGGCAGATTCTGGAGTGGAACCAGGAATTTCCGGAGCAGGATGTGCATCATCGCCATGTTTCCCATCTTTACGAGCTTCATCCTGGCTGCGGCATTACTCCTCAGACACCGGAATTGTATAAAGCAGTGAGAAAGAGTCTTGAGCTTCGGGGAGACGAGGGGACCGGATGGAGTCTGGCTTGGAAGGTTCTGATGTGGGCGCGTATGGAGGATGGCGCTCATGTAGAGAAAATTATGAAAAATCTGTTTTACGTGGTAGATCCAACGAAAGAAATGGGAATGCGAAGAGGCGGTATCTATCCCAATCTGTTTTGTGCTCATCCGCCATTCCAGATTGACGGAAACTTAGGCTACAGTGCTGCTGTCGCCGAGGTTCTGGTTCAAAGCCAGGGCGAAGAGCTTGTCCTTCTCCCTGCGCTCCCACCCTCCTGGAGAAACGGGGAAGCCACCGGGTTCATTGCCCGTGGGAACATCCGCGTGGATCTTAAATGGGAGGGGAAGAATGTCACCTATACCTTAACTCCTGCTCATGATACCACTTTGCGTCTCCGTGTCGGAAAAGGGGGTGTGAGGGGGTATTCACTGCGTGGGGGTGTGGCGTACGAAGGAAATGGGGGGCTGAGCTGAGGCGGAATTTAGTGAATCAAGGCGGACGCCTCTGAACACCTGTTATTCCACGCAGGTCGGTGCAACGCTCCGGGGAACTAACTGCTAACTACGGCTAAATCGTTCAGGAGAGCCTTCACGATTAAGCCTTCATAAGCAGTGGATTTCACCTCCGCTAAGGACGCACCTGAAATGACCTGCTTAGGAGTAACAGGTGTCCAGAGGCTGTGCATCGGCTGGAATTCCCCTTAATGCCAGTAAATAAGTACCAGTCTGAATTCCCTCTCAGTGCCAGTGAAGAAGTATCGTTTTAGCACATTCTCCTTGCGAACTCACGTCCTGGTAACAAAACAACTAAAACAACTGCTTCACTAAGTCCCGCCAATGTGACAAAAACTGCATCATTTCTGTAGGACAGAAAGTTTCAATTACCCAATAATAACATAGTGTTCTTTCAACTCATTGAGCATATTATGCTTAATTTCACCTTCATTTTGCAATCTGCCAACTACAATTCCAGGAGCAATATGAATCATTCCTGCAAATACCCTCACCGCATCAATGGAAAATACATGATTCTCTTTAAACTTTATAAAAGCATCTGCTGGAATCAGCTGATCTCTCGCCCATTCATTTGCAGCAATTTCATCCTGCTCCGATGTTCCATCAGAATTTCCTATGTGTCCAAGCATAATATGCCCTAACTCATGGAACAGGCTGAACCAAAATTTGTCCGCGTCACTTCCCCTGGCAGTCAGGCCCAAAACAATTTTGTTTCCATCAAGAAATGTAGCTCCGTGCAAAAAAGAACCCTTCAAATGCGGCAAAAAAACTAATGCAATTCCATACTCCGATAAAAGAAATTTTAATTTAGGACTAAACTGTTTCGGCTCCATCAGTGTCAGCTTTCGAATCTCATCAAGTCTATTATTGAGTCCTTTCACATTTATCGGTTTTGTTTCAATTTCCCTGGCAATAACCTTTACTCTTTGCGCCCAGGCCATAAGTGCCAAATCACTTTTTTCCGTAATCGCCAGTCTGCGGCAGGCAATTCGTGTAATCTGCCTGTTTTCTAACAAGGAAAGTTCCACAATCCCAAAATATTTTCTTAAGTTGATCACTTTTTCTTTTATATTTCTTGTAGCAGGAACCCAGCCATATTTTGCCATTTCACTATAAGGAAACTTTCTGGCAATTTCTTCATCCTGTTCCATTGAATTTTCAGCTTCAACCTTAATTAACTTCTCTCTGTAGGCGGCTTCAAGGTTATTCCAAAACTTGGCATACACACCAAGAACCACTTCCAGTCTGACTGCACAGTCTGGAGTAAGCTGCACCTCTCCATTAATAAGCTTGCTGATATGCTTCTCTGACATATTCATTCTTGCGGCAAATTCTTTCTGACTCATGCCTCTGTCAGTTAACTGCTCTTTGATTGTGGCTCCAGGTGGTGTCGCTATATAACTTCTGCTCCTGATCATAGTAATACCTCCGATATACTAGTTAATGATAATCAACGATTTCTAAAATATTCGCAATCTGGATTTCATTTCCATTTTTTTCAAATACTAACCGGTACGGATGAACAAGATCCATAGCATACTGGCCCTTTCGGTTTTGCGTTAAAGGATGACAGCGACCAATACGAAATTGAATCATCATTTCCACTGTGTCAGCCGCTGATATTTCACCTATACGCATGTCTATTTTTTCTGCCATTTGGGCACCGTATGTTTTTTCAGCGACCTTGATATCCGTACAAATTTTCCTGATTTTATTGTTTTTGTACGTAATTTCCAACCGCCACTCTCCTATAAAAAATTTACCTGCTAGGTTAATAAAATATTAGCACATTTCTTAATATGTGTCAATTTTACAATTAACCTAACAGGTAAATTAAATATCCTACAACCATCTCGATTCCAGTGAGTTAACCGGAAACTGATGCTAAGATGCAGTTTAGTGAATCAAGGCGGACGCCTCTGAACACCTGTTATTCCACGCAGGTCGGTGCAACGCTCCGGTGAACTAACTGCTAAAGACGCACCTGAAATGACCTGCTTAGAGCGTATTTGAAAAATCATTCCCGCAATCTGCACGCCCCACTTTGCTAGAATTCTCCTTAATGCCAGTCAATAAGCATCGGTCTGAATTCCCTCTCAGTGCCAGTGAAGAAGTATCGTTTCAGCACATTCGCCTTACCAGTAACCAGTGAGTTCACAAGGTATATTCGTGAGCAGGTCATTTCAGGAGCGCTCTTAACGGAGACGAGATCCACTGCCTACGAAGACTTAACATTGAAGGCTCTCCTGAGATGTTTAGTCGCAGTTGGCAGTTAGCTCGTCGGAGTGTTGCGACGACCTGCGATGAATATACCTTGCGAACTCACGTCCTGTAAACGACTGCTTCACTAAATTCCCCCTCAGCCCCTAACCATCTTTCCGCTCTTTTTTGCCGCCTCAATCAACTGCCCCAGCCGCATATTACAGCTACCCACAGGTACATCCGTGCAAATGATTCTCTCACACTGCTCCATCACACGGAGGGCTTTTTGAAAGGTCTCTTCAGAAATATCCATAAAAGGCCTTTCTGTTATCACATCTGCCGCCAGAAGTCGTGCCAGACGGTAGTCTACATCATTGGTATAAAGAATTCCCGCAATAAACGGCGTATGCTCCTTCTGCAGCTGCCGGAACACAGGAATACCGGTTCCGTTTCCGCAGATTACAAATGTTTTCGCCTCTCCCTCCGGCTTTGGAAGCTCAATACTTCCAAACAGCGGATCAAAAAAGCCATTGTTAATGTCATACAAATCCCGGATCATATTTTCCTCAAAAATATCCTCCGGTCTTCCGAAATGGGAAATGGTGTCTCCTTTTACGCAAATAATCTTATCTGCAATCTTCTGTGCCAGATCGATTTCATGAAGAGACATGATCACTGTAATATGCTTCATTTTTGCCATATCCCGGAGAATGGAAAGCAGATCCAGCTTGTGCTTGATATCAAGGAAGGAGGTTGGCTCATCCAGGATAATAACATCCGGCTCCTGGCAGATGGCACGGGCAAGCAGAACACGCTGCCGCTGTCCGTCACTGATATTGTTAAAATCACGGCCTCCAAGCTCCTGGGCATGTACTGCACGCATGGCCTCTTCTACCTTTTCCTCATCCTCTCTTGTAAGAAGACCAAGCCGTCCTGTATAAGGATAGCGTCCTGTTGCCACAATATCATGGCAGGTCATCAGCTCCGGCTTCATACGCTCTGTAAGAACCACCGCCATACGGGTGGAAAGATCCCTAAAAGAAAAGGAGGTGAGATTCTGGTCGTCAAAGTAAACCTTTCCGCCAATAATCTGCAGCTGACGGGTGATACTTTTCAAAATTGTAGATTTACCGGAGCCATTTGGTCCGATCAAAGTCACAATTTCTCCTTTTTTGATGCCAATACAGATATCGTGGATCAGTGCTTTTTTGTTGTATCCTACGGACAGATGGTCCATTTTAAAATAGTAATTTTCCATCCTTAGTTTCCTCTCTTTTTACGCAGCATCATAAAAATAACTACCGGTGCACCAAATATGGAGGTGACAGTACTGATATTCAGCTCTAGCGGTGCAAATGCCATTCTGGCGATCAGGTCACACATCATACAGAAAACAGCTCCTCCAAGAAAGGTTCCCGGGATAATAATAAGTGGTCTTGATGTGTTAAAGCTTCTTTTCATCAGGAAGGGAACTGCGATTCCAACAAAGGAAATCGGTCCGGCAAAAGCAGTTACGGTTGCAGACAAAATGCTGGAAAGCAGGATCAGGGCAACACGGAAGAAGCGGATATTTACTCCCATGCTTTGGGCGTATGCCTCTCCAAGCTGATAAGCACCTATGGGCTTTGACAGAAGGAAGGTCAGAATCAAGGTAATTCCGATTACCACAAAGGAAATATATACGTTGCTCCAGCTCATACCGGAAAAGCTTCCCTGAGACCAGCCGTGGAGATTAACAATATCGGAATCATCTGCAAAGGTAACTACAAAGTCTGTCACTGCAGAGCAAATATAGCCGATCATAATTCCGGCAACCAGAAGGGTAGCCATATGCTTGATCCTTTTTGAAATCAAAAGGATAAATCCAATTGAAATTAAAGAACCGATAAAGGCTGCAATGATCAGGGTATAAGAAGTAACATTTGCTGCTCTTCCAAGATAATAAATCATGGTAAGAGCTACTACCATTTTTGCACCGGAGGAAATGCCAAGTACAAATGGTCCAGCAATTGGGTTTTCGAAAAAGGTCTGCAGCAAAAAACCGGATAAGGATAAAGCGCCGCCCAAAATAGCTGCCATCAGGATTCTGGGCAGACGGATTTTCCAGATAATGCTGTACTCTTTTGTATCTGTCACTTTTTTTAAAAGAATGTCTGCGATTTCTGACAGGGAAATATGGACATTACCGGTATTGATATTCAGCACGGTGATCACGCAAAATGCCAGGATCAAAAGAATAAACACCAGGGCGTAGCGGGATCTTCTTTTGAAATTTTCCATGTGGAAGCTGGTTCCACCAGGTTGTTTACTCATTCTAGGTTTACTCCATTTGTGTTTTATTATGGGAAAGCGGACCACTTTACAGAAGTCCGCTTAAAAATCAGTTCAATTTGTGCAGGAAGGTCATATCCTCCTCGCTGCCGCCTGTGAGCATCAGGTTAAAATCATTGATCAGCTCGCCGATGGTATCCGTATGCTGATACATGGAATTATCGGTGATCCATACATTTCCATCCTTTACTGCCTTGAAATCAGCCAGAAGACTGTCCTTAGCCAGAAGGTCGTCAAGGCTCTTTACAGAGGCATCAATGCTGGTATTGTAGATCAGATAATCTGCATCCACAGCAGTGTTGTAAAACTCTTCCATTGTGATGGAAACAGAGGTTTTGCCGCTGTCATCCTGAAGGTCTGCAAATACATTTCGCCCGCCTGCAATGTCGATCATGCTGGAAATGTAATCTTTGGGATTTCGGACAACCGGGGAACCGCTGGTGTTGATATAGAAAAATGCCACGGTTTTCTCTGTGTTGGTGAAATCCTTTAATTTCTCAATGATCTGCGCCTGACTGTCAAAGAAAGCGGCTGCTTCCTCTTCCTTGTTCATCATAGCTCCGTAAAGCTTGATCCACTCCGTACGGCCAAGGGGCTGGCTTTCATAGCTGGAACGGTCGATAAATACCGGAATTCCAAGGGTTTCGATCATCTCCTGTACCTTTGGTGCATGGAGGATCATGGTAGATTCAATTGCAAGATCACAGTCCTCTCCTACCAGAAGCTCATAATCCGGTTCATCATATTTGCCTGCGAAGGTCATGTCACCGGAATTAATGGCATCTGCAGCTGACTGGATATACCAGCCGGAAGCATCCAGTCCGGATAATTTGATGGAACCTACCGCGCCGATGGCATCAAACAATGCCATTGGGGAAGTGGCTGCCATGTAGATGGTATCCAATGGCTGCTGGAGAACCTGAATGCTGTCATCCAGACCATCCGGTGCCTCCATTCCTTCCGGTACTACAAGGTACTGTGCATCATCATGGACATCCAGAAGCTTATAGCCATCATTATAGTAATACACATCAAAGCATTCTGCAAAGGACAGCTCCATGGTGGACTGGTAAGTAAGTCCCGGAAGGTCTGGTGCTGTATGGTCAGAGGAAGTGTCCACGGAAGCATCTGTTTCAGATACTTCCGTATTTTCTTCTGCCCATACAGGAGTTACTGCTGTAAAAGTCATCACAGCTGCTGCAAAAATGCCAAGAATCCGGTATTTCAGCTTTTTATCGTACATAGTTTTCTCCTGTGGCTTATGCCTCTTCATCTGTTTCAGTGAAAATTGCCTGGAATGCTTTTGTCCATTCTGCTTTTGCATCCTCATCCTCTTCGTCTGCAGAACGGTCAATAATAAACGGAATCTTCAGGGTTGCATACTTCGCTGCCATATCCTTCAGTGCTTCCAGCTTTTCTTCTGTTTCTGTTTCCTCTGCCGGAAGAATATCGGATGGAAGGATGGCAAGATTGCACTGGCTCTTAACAAGCTCTTTATAGTCGGTGTCATCGTATTTGCCTGCGAAGGATACAGAGCCATTCTCTAATGCTGCAGTGAGACTGTCAGAGGTTACCTCGTCTTTTTCCAGGCCAAGGCTGGTGATCTTGTCAGTAAGACCAAGCTCATCCAGGAGGTTAAGGGCACCCTCAGATGCAACGTAAACGCTTTCAACCGGTTTTTGGATCAGGATTACGTCTTTATCAAGACCTGCAGGGATCACTGCACCTTCCGGCACGATCAGGTATTTGATAACATTGCCTGTGTAAAGCTTCTCAGAAGCGGATGCATCTTTATCTTCTGCCGCTGTGGATTCCTTAGAATCTGCAGTTTCCGGTTTTCTTGCAGTGTCTGCGGTCATGTCAACCTCAAACAGGGTGATGCCTTTTGCATAGTTATACAGTTTAAAGTATTTTGCATGCTCAAGCTTGGTTTCATCCTTGTACTCAAGACCTGTGATCTCCGGTGCACTTTCATCCAGCTTCTTGTTTCCTGTGGAAAGCATACTGTTCTCATCTGCCGGATTTTCCTTGTCTGTTTTTTTCGGATCGCTTGCACCCTTTAATGCAGCATAAATGGTGTAAGTAATCTCATGAGCCTGAGACATTCTGGTGGTCATACCGATGATGGTATTGTTCTGGTTTAATGCAATCGGAATAGTAAAGGTGGAGATACCGCCTCCGCAGGATCCGTAATAGGTGTTGCCGTTTGCCTTTACATATCCGTAATATTCACTGCTGAATACAATTGTTGCATAGGCTTTTCCGCCGGTTACAGTAATCTTATTACAGGAAATACTTACCTTACCGGTACCGCCGGACCAGGAGAAGCTGTCTGGTGTGTAGGTTCCGTCTGCCAGTGTGGTGGAGCTGTTTACAGAGGAAGTTCCGCCGCTAAGGTCAGAGTCGTACTTGGACTCCTTGTCAGGATTTGCATCTGGTGTAGGAGTTGGAGTCGGTGTTTCGGTTGGGATTGGAGTGCCTGTTGGAGCAACACTTGGTGTTGGTGTGGCATCCGGTTTCTGGGTGTCGTCTTTGATCTCACCAATCTTATTTAAGGTAGCAGACTCAAAGGTCAGGGTTCTGTCATACCAGCTCTGGGTTCTGTGGGAAAATGCAGCAACTGCAAGTCCTTTGTCCAGGGATGTTACCGGAATCTCATAGGTATATTTGCCGTTTGCATTTACGGAATATGGAACCCATTTGGAGGAATCTGCTTTTGCAGCCTGCTCACTGGTTCCCACATAGAGATAATCGTATCCGGTACCGCTTAAGGTAAGGACTGCGGTCATTTTTCCGTTTTTGGAAGTGAGGGTGCAGTCTACTACGCGGAACATGGTGGAACTGGAAGTTACATTTACATTGTAGATTCCGTTGTCACATGTGCCGGATGGAATCTTGGTTGGCTCTGGTGTGGAAGTTGGCTCTGGAGTCGCGGTCGGAGCCAGAGTCTCACTTGGAGCCGGGGTAGCGGTTGGTTCCGGTGTTACCTCTGGCTCTTCGCCATATCCTGGAACTGCCGGAACACTGATGGTAAGAATGCCTTTTTCATACCAGTGCTGGCTCTTTTTGGAGTGCGGAACGACTGCAAGAGTGGTCACATCCTTGCTTGCCGGGATTTCGAAAGTGTATGTATAACCTCCTGCAGCATTTTCTTCGCCGCGAACGGCTTTGGTCTCTTTATCTGCATCGCTGGAACTTCCGAAGTAGATCATGTCATAATTCTGCTTCTCTGTGGAAAGAGTTACGATATATTTGTCACCCTCTAATTTTACAGTGGAACCAGTGATCACGAACATGGCAAATTCGTTGCCGTCTTCTTTTACCAGCTTAATACCTGCGTCCTTAATCTCGTTGTCTGGGGAATCCGGTGTAGCGGTTGGCTCCGGGGTCTCGCCTGGAGTAGGAGTTACGGTTGGTTCTGGTGTTACCTCTGGCTCCTGGCCGTATCCTGGAACTGCCGGAATTGTAATGGTAAGGATTCCTTTTTCATACCAGTGCTGGCTCTTCTTGGAATGAGGTACTACAGAAACAGTCTGTGTCTCCTTGCTTGCAGGAACTTCGAAAGTGTATGTATAGCCGCCTGCTGCATTCTCTACGCCGTGGACAGCTTTTGTCTCTTTATCTGCATCGCTGGAACTTCCGAAGTAAATCATGTCATAGTTCTGCTTCTCTGTGGAAAGGGTTACGATGTATTTGTCGCCCTCTAATTTTACAGTAGAACCAGTGATCACGAACATGGCAAATTCGTTGCCGTCTTCTTTTACCAGCTTGATGCCAGCGTCCTTGATCTCGTTGTCAGAGGCTGCCGGAGTCTCGGTTGGAATTGGTGTGGCGGTAGGCTCTGGAGTTGCGGTTGGCTCCGGAGTTGCGGTTGGTTCTGGTGTGGCAGTTGGTTCCGGGGCTTTCATTCCTGGAACGTTCAGCTTCAGATCCTGGGTCGTATACCATGCATTATTTTTTACAGAATGGGGAACCAGATAAATGGTCTGAGCTTCTGCCTTTGCATCAATTTCGAAAACGAAGGTATATCCGGTTTCTGTCTCTGTTCCTGCGATTGCATTGGCATCCATCACAGATGCAGCATCTTCTTTATGTCCAAGGTAAATCTTATTGTAGTTCTTTCCGTTAGAAGTCAGGGTTATTTTAATTTTATCACCCTTTAATTCTGCAGAGGAGCTTGCAATTTTGAACATTTTGTAAGCAGTATCATCTGCTTTATCAATGGTCATGTTTGAGCCGTCTTCTTTTAAATCCTCTGGCATGGTATAAGTGGCAATCCCATTGCCGGAAGCTTCTTCTGCAGCCGGAGCTTCTGTTACAGCTGCGTCTTCTGCTGGCTGAGCAGCAGTCTCTTCTTTGGCATCCTCTGTCTGTGCTGGCGCTTCTGTAACAGAAACCTCAGCAGTTTCTGTCTGCTCCGGAGTCTCTGTAGGTGCCGTGGTCTCTTCCGGAGCAGTTGTTTCTGCCTTCTCTTCCTGTGCAGGAGCAGTCTCCTCTTTCGGAGCTTCTGTCACAACAGCTTCTTCCGCCGGAGTTACCGTAACCTGTACGCCTGTACTCTCACTTTCTGCCTGTGTAAGGGCAGCCGGAGTGACGGTCATTGCCACAGAAAGAAACAGTGCCAGAAAGCGTTTTGAATTTCTTTTCATTTTTCTCCCTCGATTCTTTTATGGTTATCTTCTGGTATTGTTGCCTGAATAAATCAAAGACTGCCTCAGAGTATTCGGAAAATTCCAGAAAACTCTTCTAATGCAAAAAAATGCCCGCTCCCATAAGGGAACAGGCACCAGAAATCAATATATCCCATAGTCGAAATATATGCTACATGAGAATGAAGTGCTTTCCTCGGAAGCTTTCATTAACGAATTCAGCAGGTTTCCTGACTTACAGATCAATACGAAATCCAGCCTTCTCAGCAACGCATTGCCAATGGCATCTTCGGATTTCATTCCCTGTTTACAGTGACCGGATCGCTCAGGATTTGCACCTGATTCCCTCTTAGCCAGCAGATTCTTTTTTCTGCAAAGGCACTGAAAACGGATTTATTCAATTCATTTCATTATAGCAGACTATTATACTGAAATCAATAGGCTGCCAAGGCACTTTCTACCTGACAGCCTACAATTTGTTACTGTTCACTCCGTGCCCAGTAACTACAATTTAACATATATTTTAAATTATTGTGCGGGAAATACGCAACATCGCTTTACTGTTTATACTGACTATACCCAACCTCTTCTGTGCGGAGCAGGTTTCCCGCCTCATCATACACGCTGCGGTAGGTTTTGCAGGTGTTGGGATCGGAATGTTCGGTGGTGATTTCTACGGTATTGTTGTTCTCCTTTGTCCCGTAGAGGGATACGGTTACGGACTCTTCCGCCTCGTCATAAACGGCAGAGATCTTAATGGGATAAGAGGTATTGTTCTGGAAGCGGAAATCCTGGCTTCCGTAAACAACTGCTGCATCCAGTCCGTCATCCACATAGTCAATACGCGCTGCATGGTTATGGCGTTCTACGATGGAAAGATCCGCCTGCAGGCACGCCATAAACAAGGTGGTGGACACCTGGCAGATTCCGCCGCCGATATCCTGGGCGTGCTCGCCGCCTACGATTACCGTCGCTTCCTTATAGCCCCGCTCTTCTGTTCTGGGACCTAAGGTATCATTGTAGGAAAAAGTCTGTCCCGGCTGCAGTTCCACCCCATCGCATGCTTCTACTGCAAGCTTCAGATTGGTGATCCGGTTCTTGGTACCGCCGCCGTAAGTGGTATAGGTTCCAAGGAGGTTCAGATAAGGCAGAGCCTCAATTTCCTCCGTGGAAACCTCCGGCAAAGTAATCTCAAGAGGAATGGTGATCACAAGCCCCTCTCTTGCCCGGTCAAGCCGGTTCTGCGCAGCTTCCACATCAAAGGAAATGCCCGTCACAGCAGGAATGATCTCATTATTCTCTCCCAGGGAAGCATCGGTTGCTTCTGTATGTACCTGCTCATAATAAGCTTCCATGTCAAATTCTTCCGGCGCAGTCTCCACGGTAGGGCATTCAATCACCGCTTCGTAATCTTCCCGGGAAATGGCACTTAAGATTTCTTTTTTCAGAGCATTCAGATCCGGCCCCATTCCGGTGATTCCTTTGGTGATCACAAGGCTGGTATCTGTGAGCTCACAGGAGGTCTGGATGGTAGTAGAACCATTCTGGATCCCGGCTTCCTCCAGCACCGCATCTAAGTCATCCTGATTGCGCACAGTAGGCAGAAGAGTCAACTCTTCCTTCGTCTTGCTGTTCATAAGCTGGATACGGTCAGTTCCGTGAGTAATCCAGGAACCATGTCCAAGGGAATAGGCACTTGCCACAACGGCTTTCGCATCTATGCTCAGCGCCGGATAAATGGACACCTGAAATTCCTGTCCGTTCAGAGTGACCGTCATCTGCTTGTCCTGATAATTTTTCTGGAAATCCTCTGTAATGGCGATGATGGCTTCCTCTTCAGTCATTCCCTGGATGGCAATGCCGTTTACTTTCAGCTTTGTCCAGATCACATTGTCTGTAAGGAAATGGCACCACAGACAGTATGCGCCCACAAGAAGCACGAAGAAGATCAGAACCTTGATCAGGGTGTTTTTCATTTGTTTGTTCATATGATAGTTTTACCTTTGGCTTACTTTTTTAGAGCAGCGGGGTAAAAAAACATGTCCTGTTTCCAGTATGACACGCAGCACCTACCTGCTCCACTTTTGCCAAGATTGTATCATTATCACAGTCAATAGTCAATGATTTCACGTACTGAACATGGCCGGAGGTAAGTCCTTTGGTCCACAGCTCGTTTCGGCTGCGGCTCCAGTAGGTCATTTTTCCCAGTTTCAAAGTGGTAAGATAGGCCTCTTCATTCATATAGGCAAGCATCAGAACCTGGTCTGTCTTGTAATCCTGGACAATGACCGGAACCATGCCGTCACTGTTCAGCTTGAAATCAGACCAGGACAGTTTGCTTTTTAAATTTTCCATGTAAAAATACTCCTTTTACAAGCTTCCCTTTGTGGAAAGCACGTCTGTAATGCGGGGGTCAAACGCTACCGCCATGTCCAGGGCTTTGGCGAAGCTTTTGAACATAGCTTCTGCCATATGGTGGTTATTTCCCGGGGTAAGAACCTTAATGTGAAGATTCATGGACGCAGTGTAGGAAACCGCATAAAAAAATTCCTTTACCATTTCTGTGGACATATCGCCAATCTTTTCGCTTGTGAACTCTCCGTCAAAGGAAAGATAGGGACGTCCTCCAAGATCCACTGCGCAGAGCACCAGGCACTCATCCATAGGAAGAATGCAGCTTCCGTAGCGGCGGATTCCCTTCTTGTCTCCCACTGCTTCTTTAATGGCAGTGCCAAGGACGATTCCCGTGTCCTCGATGGTGTGGTGATCGTCCACCTGAAGATCCCCTTTCACCTTCACATCCAGGTCAAACAGTCCGTGGCGGGCAAAGCCGTCCAGCATGTGGTCAAAAAATCCTACACCAGTGTCCAGGCTGCTTTTGCCGCTTCCGTCCAATCCCAGCTTTAGGGAAATCTGGGTTTCTTTTGTGTTTCGTGTTACCTGGGCCTCTCTTGTCATGGCTCCTCCTTTTTGTCCTCATCCTCAAAACGGACTGCAATGGAATTTGCATGTGCGGTCAGCTGCTCGGAGGTGGCAAACTGGATGATATCCTTGTGGATTTCTTTCAGTGCAGATCTGGAATAATATACAATGCTGGATTTCTTAATAAAATCATCCACAGAAAGTGCGGAGAAGAATTTGGCAGTTCCGTTGGTTGGAAGTACGTGGTTCGGCCCTGCAAAATAATCGCCCAGGGGCTCGGAGCTGTACTCACCGATAAAGATAGCGCCTGCGTTTCGCACCTTCATCATCACCTCGAAGGCATTCTTGGTCACGATCTCCATATGCTCGGATGCGATCTCATTAGCCGCATCAATGGCTTCATCCATATCCTCTGCAATGAGAATGTATCCGAAATTCTCCAGGGATTTCTCAATGATCTCTCTTCTGGAGAGAACCTTCAGATAGCCATCAATCTCTTTCTCCACATTCTGCGCCAGCTCAGTGCTGGTGGTAATGAGGATTGCAGAAGCCATTTCGTCGTGCTCTGCCTGGGAAAGAAGGTCAGCTGCAACATAGTGTGGGTTGGCTGTCTCATCTGCAAGAACCAGGATCTCACTTGGTCCTGCGATGGAGTCAATGCTGACATGGCCGTAAACAGCTTTCTTTGCCAGTGCTACGAAAATATTTCCAGGTCCTACGATCTTGTCTACTTTCGGGATGCTGGCAGTACCGTAGGCAAGTGCGCCGATGGCCTGCGCGCCGCCCACCTTGTAGATCTCGTCAGCGCCGGCTTCCTTGGCTGCAACCAGTGTGGATGGATTCACCTTACCATCTTTTCCCGGAGGGGTGGTCATTACAATGTGGGGCACTCCTGCAACCTTGGCAGGCACAATGTTCATAAGAACGGAAGAAGGATAAACTGCCTTTCCTCCTGGAACGTAAACGCCTACACGGTTCAGAGGAGTTACCTTCTGGCCCAGCATGGTGCCGTTCTCTGTGCTTGTAAACCAGCTGTTCTGGCGCTGTTTCTCGTGGTAGCTGCGGATGTTTACAAGAGCCTTGCGGATGACTTCCAGTAAGGAGGCGTCCACTGCTTCATAGGCCTCCTGGATTTCCGCTTCGGTTACACGGATGGTGTCTGCGGTAACCTCTACCTTATCAAATTCCTTTGTATAGGAGAACAGGGCTTCGTCTCCTTTTTCCTTCACATTGGCAAGAATGTCTGCAACAGCTGCTTCAAATTTGCCATAATTGTTTGGGCTTCTTTTTAACAGATTTTCCAGAATATCTTTTGTAGATTCCTTTGTTAATCTTACTGTACGCATTTTACTTCGTCTCTCTTTCTGTCTGTAACTGACTTTCCAATATGATCATATCGCTGGCCTGCGACTTTTTTCTTTAAATCACTTCTCTCAGCTCTTCGATCAGCTTGCTGATCCGCTCATTTTCCATTTTCATGCTTACCTGGTTCACTACCATTCTGGCAGAAAGAGGGCAAACCTCCTCCAGAACCTTCAGGCCGTTCTCACGAAGGGTGCTTCCGGTCTCCACAATGTCCACGATCACCTCGGAAAGCCCTACAATAGGAGCAAGCTCAATGGAACCGTTCAGTTTAATGATCTCAACCGTCTGGTGCTTTTTGTTATAGAAATAATCCTTGGCAATATTTGGATACTTGGTTGCCACGCGGATGAGCTGGTTGGATGCAAGAAGGGGCTTTGCGCTCTCCGGTCCGCACACGCACATGCGGCAGGCACCAAAGCCAAGGTCCATCACCTCATAAAGCTTCCGTCCCTCTTCTAATATGGTATCCTTGCCTACGATTCCAATATCCGCTGCGCCGTATTCCACATAGGTGGGCACATCCGGTCCCTTTGCAAGGAAAAAACGCATTTTCAGTTCTTCGTTTACAAAGATCAGTTTACGGGAGTCTTTGTCTTTCATCTCCTCACAGGTGATTCCTGTTTTTTCCAGCAGAGCAAGGGTCTTGTCTGCAAGTCTTCCCTTGGTAAGGGCAAAAGTCAGATATCTCATAATTCCACCTCACATACCTTCGTTACTTTCTCCGGGCGAAGGGCTACGTTCTTGCCCTGAGCGCGAAGTTCTTTGGCTTCCTTGATTGCCTGGATCCGGTTCTCCTTGCGGTAAGTGATCACGGTCACGTCATCCGGGTCTTCCATTTCCAGCTTCTGTCTGGAAAGTGCCATAAGAAGGTTGTCTACCACAATGGCAAATCCAATGGAAGCTGCCGGCTTACCGAAATGCTTCATCAGCTGGTTGTAGCGGCCTCCCTTGATCAGAGGCTCTCCTGTGCCGTAGGTGTAAGCCTGGAAAATAATTCCGGTATAATAATGATATTTGCTGAGCATGGCAAAATCAAAGGTAATATACTTCTCATAACCATAAACCTTAAGAAGCTCATAAATTTCTTCTAAGCGTGCCACTGCCTTTAAAGCCTGCGGGTTATCGGTCAGGGCTTTGGCCTTCTCAAGAACCTCTGCGGAACCGAACATCTGAGGAAGCTGGGAAAGAACCTTCGCAAGGGATTTGTCCATCTTCTTGCTCTTAACAAGCTCTTCCACGCCGAAATAATTCTTCTGGGAAATCAGTTCCCGAAGCTCTTCTTCCTCTTCCTGGCTCATTCCGGTCTGGGCAAAAATGGCCTTATAGTAATCTACTTGGCCTACGCTTACCTGGAATTCTGTCAGACCAGCAGTCAGAAGGCACTCTACAGTCATGGCGAGAATCTCTGCATCTGCCTCCGGGGAATCATCTCCCATGCGCTCCACGCCCATCTGTGTGGTCTCTTTGAGTCTGCCGCGGAAGCTGGAATTGTTGATGAAGGTGTTGCCTGTGTAGCAAAGGCTTACCACTTCCTTCTCCGGGTTAAAATAGGTGGCACAGGCTCTGGATACGGACGGGGTGAAGTCCGGGCGAAGCACCAGGGTATTGCCCTCTCTGTCAAAAAATTTATAAAGATCCCTGGAGGGAATGGTTCCCACTTCCTTGCTGAATACTTCGAAATATTCAAAGGTGGGAGTCTCTATATCTTCAAATCCATACTGATGGAATACGTGGTGAAGCTTCTCCTGAAGCCTGCGCTTTCGGCTGCATTCCTGACTGTAAATGTCCCGTACTCCTTCCGGCGTATGAAAAATCCTCTGCATATCATATTCCTCCATGTTGTTTCTTAGTTGTAACTGCGATAATGCCACAGTTCTTCTTTGTTTTCTTTTGTGGTGGATAACAGGGAAAATCGATTGTCAGTTCCCGATGTTTTCGTAGTTTGTTAATCTATAAACACTTTACTACGCTACCACGATAATACAAAATCAATGTTGATTATAGTAGAATCAAGTGAGAATGTCAAGATATTGTTTCGTCCCGTTACCGGCAGGTCGTGCCGATGTTACCTATGAACAGTAACGCCGATGTTACTGTTCACGATCTGTCCGGTAACTTTATTGGAATTATCGTCTCTCCAGATCCAGCTTAATCCCCTCCAGATAAGGCACCAGCACCCCGCCCTTTTTCGGCAGGTAAAATTCTTCGGTCAGTTCTTCCTTCCGGAAACTCTTTCGCCCGCCCTCTTCCATCCTTTTCCAGAAGCCCATCAGCTCCCGGAAGGTCAGATAGTAGAATTCATTTAAATGACTGAAAAATATAAGAAAAAATGCCACGCCATTCTGTTTTTCAAAGTCCTCCATAAATTTCACCTGATGGGGGTGGATATTTGCCAGAGGAAACGTCTGGGCGCTGCATTCTTTTGCGTCAAAGCAGACAGGGATTCCCTGTACTGCACCTATGTAGTCAACGGTACTTCGCTGGTCAAAATACGCCAGGGTGATATGGCGGCTGTCCTTGTCCATGCGTACCGGAGTAATCGGGGTAGGAATCTTCTGCACAAGGGCAAGTCCCTTTTCCCGGTATTGTTCGTTGGTTCTGTTTACCAGGTCCTCCAGGGTAGAACCCCGGAGGCCTCGGCTGTTCCATGTGGACATGGTTACGGCTCCTCGTAGCCAAGAAGCTTGATGGACGGATAATATCTTACAATTGCTTTTCCCACAATCTGGTCAAACCGCACGAAGGTGTTGGTCCAGAAACGGGAATCCTTGGAATTGTTCCGGTTGTCTCCCAGCATAAAATAGCAGTTGTCGGGAACAGTATAGGGCCCGTAGCTGCCTCGCATTTTCTCCGGGATAAAGGAGTCATCAAGAGGCGTCTCAGATCCGTCGATGTACACCTTTCCGTCCTTGATCTCAACGGTTTCTCCCGGAAGACCGATCACACGCTTAATGAAAAGCTGGCTCTCGTCATCCGGATACTTGAAGATTACAATGTCAAAACGTTCCGGATCTTTGGTCTTCTTGGAAATCTCATGTCCGAACAGATCCAGGTTGATTCCGTAAGCAAGACGGAAGCCGAAAATACGGTCTCCGGTCATAATTGTTTTCTCCATGGACTCAGAAGGAATTTTCGCGTTGATCAGTACCACATTGTTGACCACCAGGACCACTGCCACTACAATGATGATCATTTTTACATAGTCCCATACTTCATGCCAGATTTTCATATGATTTATTCTCCTCTACGTGTTCCTCTTTCAGGATATTTTGAAACTGCCGGGGCAAAGGTGCTGTAAATTCTCTGCCGGACAGATAGGAAAGCCGCCCGGGAATTTCCGGGATCTCCAGTCTGTATGCATGGAGCAGCTGGGATTTCAGGCCATATTTCTTACGGTACTCCTCGTTAAAGGCGCGGGAGCCGTACTTGTAATCTCCCACAAGAGGGTGGCCGGTTCCAGAAAGGTGGGCCCTGATCTGATGGGTCCGTCCTGTGATCAGCTCCACCTCAAGAAGGGTGACGCTTCCGTTATCCCCAAGGGGACGGTATCTGGTCTCAATGGGAAGTGCTCCAGGGGTTTCTTTTTCCTGTACTGTTACTTTATTACATTTTTCGTCTTTATGCAAATAACCTTTGATATATTTTTCGTTTTTTATGACGCCCTTTACCAGACAGCGGTAAAACTTGTGAAGGCTTCTGTCGTGGAAAAGGCCAGAGAGCTCCTGCAGCCCGGCAAGGGTTTTGCCCGCTGCCACAATTCCGCTGGTATTTCGGTCCAGGCGGTTGCACACGGACGGGCGGAAGGTGTGAAGGGAAGCTTCTGTCACAGCTCCCTCCTCTAAGAGATATCCGGTGAGGTATTCCACCATGGACGGCTCCTTATCATCCGCAGGCTGGGAAAGCATGCCTGCAGGCTTGTTGATGAGAAGCACATTTTCGTCCTCGTATACAATCTCAAGCTTCTGGTGCGCCCTTGCCACCTTTTCCTCACTGCCGGAAAATTTTTCAAAGGTTTCATCGGAAAGGAACAGCTTCACATGGTCGCCGGAAGAAAGCTTCTCATTGCCTGTGGCTTTCCCTCCGTTTAAGGTGATGTTCTTCTTGCGGAGCATTTTGTAAAAAAAGCTTTTGGGCGCTTCCCGAAGAAGCTTCCCAAGATACTTGTCAAAACGCTGTCCCGCTTCGTTTTCGTTAATGATAAATTCTTTCATGGGAGTCCCCTTTAAATGCAAAGATTCAGGATCACATGTTTTACCATATCATCTCTTGTAAAGTCCGGATATCTGGGATCCGGGGTGAATTTAAGCCCTTCTTCTAAGGAATCCTTGTGGGCGTTCATGGAATCCAGGCGCTCCAGAAACGGCCGGAGCTCGCTAAGGATCTTCACATCTACCTTGTAGCCGTTCTTGCGCACAAGCTTCTGGGCCTCTTCTGCCATAAAACCTGTGTCAGCCTTGGGATCGCTGGTGTAGCCCACCACTGTATTGCCGCACACGGCGATGGCGTCGATGGCACATTTCTTCTCGTAGAAAGTCATGTACATCTCATATGCCATCACAAGGTCTCCCTGATGGGCATGGATCTTCTTGTATACAGCAGGGTTCACAGGCTTGGCAAGCATGACCATGATCACGTCTACCACAGCCTTGCAGCCGGGAAGGGAGCCCACCAGGGCAATGATGGTCCAGATGGTGTTCCTTGTGCCAAGGTAGATCCACATGCTGATAAAAATAAATAAGGGTACGCCAAGCAAAATGGCAGCAATGATGATCCTGCGCTTCCGCTCACGCTTCAGATACCCGAATTCTCCTTTGTTTGTCTGCATTAATTTCATGAAAACACTCCTATTTCTGCTTTTTTCTTGTGTGGTTATTACGGATGGTTTTCTTTCTGCCGAAAGAGACATGTCCCTGCTGGTGCCCGAAACGGGATTTCTCACCGGATGCTTTCTCATGTCCCTCTCTGATTGGACGGATCAGGCACTTCTCTCCATAGCCTACCAGGTCCATGCGCCCTGCAATCTTCAATCCCTCCAGAACCAGCTCCCGGTTGGCAGGATTCTTATACTGCATAAGGGCACGCTGAATGGATTTCTCATGGGCGTTCTTAGGCACGTAAACCTTCTCCCCGGTAAGGGGATGGATTCCGGTGTAATACATGCAAGTGGACAAGGTGGACGGGGTGGGATAAAAATCCTGTACCTGTTCCGGGGTAAATCCAAGATCCCGCACATATTCTGCCAGCTTTACCGCCTCCTTCATGGTACAGCCAGGATGAGAGGACATAAAATAGGGAACTGCAAACTGCTGCAGCCCGGCGCTTTTGGTAGCCTTGTCAAATTCCTTCAGGAACTTCTGGTAAACCTCATGGGAAGGCTTGCCCATGTATTTCAGAACCTGGTCAGAAACATGCTCCGGTGCCACGCGAAGCTGTCCGCTTACGTGATACCGTGCAAGCTCATTGAGAAAGGTCTTGTCCGGGTCTGCAAGAACGTAGTCAAAACGCACGCCGGAACGGACGAATACTTTCTTTACTTTAGGAACAGCACGGAGCTTCCGAAGCAGGGAAACGTAATCCTTATGGTCTGCGGTCAGATTCTTGCAGGGCGTTGGGAAAAGACAGTGCCGGTTCTTGCACACGCCCTTGGTCAGCTGTTTCTGACAGGATGGCTGGCGGAAATCTGCGGTAGGTCCGCCTACATCATGAATATAACCCTTGAAATCCTTATCCTGGGTCATATGAAACGCTTCTTTGAGAATGGATTCATGGCTTCTGGTCTGCAGGATCCTTCCCTGATGGAAGGTGAGGGCGCAGAAGCTGCAGCTTCCAAAACAGCCCCGGTTGCTGGTGAGGCTGAATTTGATCTCCTCCAATGCAGGAATGCCGCCGTCCTTCTCGTACATGGGGTGATACTGCCCGGTATAGGGAAGGTCGTACACATCGTCCATCTCATCCTGGGTAAGGGGAAGAGCTGGAGGATTCTGGATCACATAGCCTTTGTTTCCGTAGGACTCTGCCATGGTGGCTGCTGTGAATGGGTCTGTGTTCTGATACTGGATGGCAAAGCTTCTGGCATAGGCCATTTTGTCCTCTTTCACTTCCTCGAAGGAAGGAAGAACAACAGGCTGGTAGGTGCGGGAAAGGTCTTTACACTTGTACACCGTTCCTGCCACATAAGTGATCTCCTCCACAGGAATGCCGCTGTCCAGGGCTTCTGCAATCTCGATAATGGAGTGCTCGCCCATTCCGTAGGAAATCAGATCTGCGCCAGAATCCATAAGAATGCTGTGCTTCACTTTATTTTCCCAGTAGTCGTAGTGGGCCATTCGCCTTAAGCTGGCTTCAATCCCGCCGAGAATAATGGGTGTCTTCTTATAGGTCTGGCGGATCAGGTTGCTGTATACGATCACGGCGCGGTCCGGGCGAAGTCCCATCTTCCCGCCGGGGGAATAGGAATCCTTCTGGCGATGCTTGCGGGCAACGGTGTAGTGGTTCACCATGGAATCCATGTTGCCTGCGCTGACCAGAAAGCCAAGACGGGGCTCCCCAAGCACGGTGACGCTTTCTTTTTTGCGCCAGTCCGGCTGAGGAATGATGCCCACCTTGTACCCCCGGCTCTCCAGAAGACGGCTGATAATGGCGCTTCCAAAGGAAGAATGGTCCACATATGCATCTCCTGTCACGTAGACAAAATCAAGCTGGTCCCAGCCGCGCTCTTCCATATCTTTTTGGTTAACAGGTAAAAATTGTGACATTGATTCTTTTCTCCTATGTATGGTCAAAATCCGGCAGGGCGTCAGGAAATGCATCCTTTCCCAGGCTGGTGACCGCCGATGTCATGGTAGACAGCCTGGGCCCGGTAGCCCTCTGCGATAATGTCAAGCTGTCTGTGGAAGCGCTCCAGCTGCTTCAGATCCTTGGTATGGAAAACCCGAAGGAATTCGGTCTGGATCTTGGTCACTTCTCTCTCGCTGGATACGCGGTAAAGATTCTCTATATTATTGAGAATATCCTTCACAAGGTTGGACTGCATCTGGGAAGAATTCTGTGCATCCATGATCTCATTACGCACAGAGGACATCTCCTGGTCCAGAAGGATAATGGCGTCTGCCGCATTGGTCAGGCGCTCTGCAACATGGGGAGGCATGTCCCCTTTGTACTTGTACTGAAGGGAATGCTCGATGGTGGCCCAGAAGTCCATTGCCATGGTGCGGATCTGAATCTCCGCCTGAAGCTTCCTGGGGCCGTTTAAGGTTTCCACTGTATAATAAATGATCAGGTGAAGGCTTCTGTAGCCGCTCTGCTTCACATGCTTCAGATAGTTCTTCTCACTTTTGATGGTCATGTCAGAACGGTTCTGGATCAGGGAGGCGACTGTCTCAATATCTTCCTCAAACTGGCAGATAATGCGGATTCCGGCAATGTCTTCCACTTCCTCTTCCATGCGCTCCATGGGAATATGCTTGCGCTGCATTTTCTCCAGGATGCTGGCCACGCTTTTCACGCGGCCGCTTACCTGCTCGATGGGGGAATACAGATCATTTTCTCTGTGTTCGCTGATAATGTGTTCAAATTTGACGATCAGTTCCTTGACCGCCAGTTCGTAGGGGCATAAAATGCTTCTCCATAACTGTATTTCCATATAAATCGCTCCTTACAAAACGAATGCCCCCGAATTGCAGGAGCTGCTTTACAGCGAAGCAATTCGCGGATATCAGGGCGCGGGAAAATATCTTCCCCGGCACTATTGAGTTATTATAACATATATTTCGAAAAATTTGTTATCAATACGTGTATTTTTTCGCTTTTTTCTCCATAGCCTGTAAAACATAGTAGGGATTTACGCCAAGCTCCTCTCCCGCCTGGGTATCTATATAGATTCCAAGATGAAGATGCACCTGGAATTTCCCGGCGGTTCCTTCCTCTCCGTATCCGGTATCGCCCATATATCCCAGGATCTGGCCCGCTTTTACCGGTTCCCCGATCTGAAAATTTTTCTCATAGGAAGCAAGGTGAGCGTAATAAAAATAGCCGCCGTGGGAAGCACGTATGCCGATCCGATACCCGCCAAGAGGAAGCCATCCGATTTTTGCCACAGTTCCAGAAGTCATGGAGATCACTGGATAAAATCCGGATTCTGAAATCCTGCCAAAAAGATCACAGCCCTCGTGGGTGCGGCTGCCGCCATAATCCCGCCTGGCGCCAAAGGTGTTTTCATAGGAAATCTCTTCCTGAATGTCCGTCCCGGTCCGGGCGGGAATGGGGAAGGTTTCCAGGTCGTTCCAGATGGCGCTGTAGCAGTCTTTCAAAAAAAGATACTCGTCCTGTTTAAAGCGAAGATAGGGGCAGTTGTCGCCGGAAATCTTTTTGGGGTAAAACCTTTGGTTCAGCATAGTGGCAGTAAGAAGATCGGCAAATTCTCCATCCGTGTAATTTCCTGCTTCCAATTGCTGGTAAAGCAAGGGCAAAAGTGCCTGTTCACGGAAGCTTTCTGTAAAACAGGTGTCCGTGTGCAGCAGGGATGCCCTGCTCCTTTGCTGAATAAAATTCTGAAGCGCAGTTACCGCAAACAAAAGAAACAGAAGAAGGATCAGCTGTTTTCCGGTCTTTCTTTTCATGGCATTTCCTCTCTTAGATATGGGAAAATGTGGGGCGATTTTTTTACCCTCAGATAATATATGTGGAAAAGGAAAAAGTAGAACAAAAAAACAGCTGCGGCGGAAAAATTTTTCCTGTGCAGCTGTTTTGAAATTGTCAGAATAATGATTCAATTGGAACTTTTTCGATGAGAATCAGTTGCAGGAAAGCGAATCTTTAAGGCTGATTCAATCTTTCAAATTTTTCAAAACTTCTATTAAATATTCCCACACCCGTTTCACAGAACCCATGTCCAGACGCTCCTCAGAGGTGTGGATATCCAGAATATCCGGGCCAAGGGAGGTGCAGTCAAGCCCTTCCATTCTCTCATAGAAAAGTCCGCATTCCAGTCCAGCGTGGATGGCAACTACTTTCAGTTCTTTGCCGTACAGGTCACGGTACACTTCTACCATCTTATCCCGAAGAGGGGAATCCTTGCGGTACTCCCAGGCCGGATAATCGCCCTCTGTGTCGTACTCTCCGCCCAGGAACTCTGTGAGATACTGGATCTTGTGGGAAAGGGCTTCCTTGGCTGTGCCTACAGCGCTTCGGATGCTGGTCTGTACAAACAGCTCATCTCCGTACAGTTTCAGGATTCCAGGGTTGCAGGAGGTCTCTACCAGCCCTTCAATGGTGCCGCTCATTTTTTTCACGCCAAAGGGCAGGTTCATCAGGTAGAAAATTACTTTCTCCTGGCTGGTTGGGTGAAGGACGGATGCGTCTGCTTCCCCTTCTTTTGTTACCTGGATGGTAATGTTTTCATCGGAGCCTGTGTATTCCTCCCGGAAATCCTTCTGCATTTTTTCTGCAAGAGAGGTAACTGCAGATACTTCCTCCGGCAGCACAAGAATGGAAGCCTGGCACTCTCTTGGAATGGCGTTGTCCTTCTGGCCGCCTTCTAACTCTGCAAGGGCATAGCCGCAGACCGCACCCAGCTCATAGAGGAACTGGCCCATGAGAATATTGGCGCTGGCACGGTTCTTGTCGATCTCCGCACCGGAATGGCCGCCTGTAAGGCCGCAGATCTTCACAGAAAGCTTTTCCCCGGATGCGTCCACACGCTGTACCGGAAGGTAAGAATTTCCGGAAACGCCGCCTGCACAGCTTACCCACAGACTGCCTTCGTTCTCAGAATCCAGGTTGATCATCCGTCTGCCCTTTAACACGCTGCAGTCGAAGCCGTCTGCGCCGAGAAGTCCGATTTCTTCATCTACTGTGAAAAGGACTTCCAGTGCAGGATGGGGAAGATCTGTGCTGTCAAGAATTGCCAGCCCGTAAGCCACTGCAATTCCGTCGTCACCGCCAAGTGTGGTTCCCTCTGCCGAGAGAAAATCACCGTCTACACGAAGCTTTAAGCCGTCTTTGGTAAAATCATGTTCTACCTCCGGGCGCTTTTCGCAGACCATGTCCATATGTCCCTGAAGGATCAGCACAGAGGCTTTTTCATAGCCTGGGGTGGCTGGTTTATAGATTACCACATTGTTCATGTCATCCTGCACGTAGTCAAAGTCGTGGTCTTTGGCGAATTTTACCAGATAATCACTGATCTGCTTGGTATTTCCGGAGCCGTGGGGAATGGCGCAGATTTCTTCAAAATAGTGGAATACCTTTTTCGGTTCATAGTTTTCTAATACTGGCATGTAAAATTACCTCCGTTTTCGTTTTTTAATGGAAAGTTTCGTTCTTTTTAGAATAAGATGTTAGTACGAAAGAACTGTCTGATTGCTGTTCACTGGCAGCGTTCCGCAAGGTGCTTTACTATGAAAGCCCCCAGACGGCAGCCAGGAACGAACCATGCCCCGCACGAGCGAATTCTTGGACATCGGGATGGTCGGCAGTTGTGGAAGCGCCCATAGGCGCAGTACAGCTGATTCAAGTGAACAACAACGTCAACATTTATGAGGTCAATATGAAAAAAAGAATCACAATTCTCACCATATGTCTGCTTCTGGCATTTCTTCTTGCATTCCCAAAGGAAGCACTGGCGGCTGCGCGGGAGGGACTGGGGCTTTGGCTGGACACCCTGCTTCCCACTCTTCTGCCCTTTTTGATCCTGACCGGGATCCTGCTTCGCACAGATGGAATTACAAGAATTGTACAACCAATCGCACCATTTTTCAAGGTGCTTACCGGACTTTCCGGAGAAGGAGCCTACGCCTTTGTTCTTGGCCTGCTCTGCGGCTATCCCATGGGTGCAAAGCTCACCGCCGACCTGTATCACGCCGGGAAAATCAGCCGCCAGGAATCGGAATACCTGCTGACCTTCTGCAACAATCCAAGTCCTGCCTTTCTTGTTACATATGTGGGCCAGATCTGTCTGGAGGGAAAAGTTCCGGTGGGATTTCTGGTCGGAATTCTGTTTCTTTCAGATATGACCTGCATGTGCTTTTTCCGCTTCTTCGTCTTTCGAAAAAAAAGCACGCCTGTTTTGGCAGACCTGGAATCTACAGAAAACAGGGCAGCCGCACAGGGAGGCATCCTCGATTCCGTGATCATGAACAGTTTTGAAACCATGGCAAAGCTGGGCGGCTACATCCTGATGTTTTCCATTATCTCCGCCTGCGTCAGCCATTTCTGGTTTCTGCCGCCTGGGGGCAAATATATTTTTTTTGGAATGATCGAGGTAACCACAGGCGTCCACAGGCTTTTGTTTTCTGGCTTTCCTTTCCGGCTGCGGGTTCTTCTTGCCCTTTGCATGAGTGCATTCGGCGGGCTTTGCATTGTGGCGCAGACAAAAAGCGTACTTGGAAAGGATCTCTCCCTTCGTCCATACGCTTCTGCAAAATGCCTGAACACAGCCATAACCGCTGTGCTTACCCTTCTCTTCTTATAAAACTGGCACAGCATATATGAGAATACGCTGTGCCAGAGAAAAATTCCTGATTATGGACAATCATTTAGTTATCGCCAATCTCATTTAAAAGGTCTTCATCTTCCTTGGATGTCTCTGTATCAGATGTCTGATAGGATCCGGAAATGGCAGCTGCCTGTGCAGTCTGCGGAGCAAGCTCCTGACGGTTGTGATTTACAACGTCCAGGCAAGCCTGAAGGGCATCGATGAATCCTTTGTATTTGCCGCCTGCATCCTCAAGAGTCTGATTCAGAACGGAGCCGATGTTGGCCATCATATCATCTGTATAGGTGATCGCACTGAGACGAATGCTGTTGGCATCCTGTGTAGCGGAGTCAAGGATCTCCTGAGCCTGACGGTTCGCTGCATTGATGGTCTCGTTGGCCTGAGCGTATGCCTTCTGCATGATCTCATGCTGTGTCACAAGCTCCTGCGCTTTATTCTGAGCATCTGCGATCAGAGCGTCAGCCTTGGTCTGTGCATCCTCAAGGATAGCATCCTTATTGCTGATGATCTTCTGATAACGCTTGATCTCATCTGGTGTCTTAAGACGGAGTTCACGAAGAAGCTCCTCGATTTCTTCCTTATTCACTACAATCTTGGTTGTAGAAAGCGGCTGATATTTACAGCTGTCTACATACTCTTCGATTTCTTCAATGATCTGTTCAATTCTGCTGCTCATAGTAAACTCTCCTTATTCTATTTCTTCAAATCGTGCATCTTTTCCTTTACAGCTTTGGTAATTTCCGGCGGAGCAAATTTGCTCAGGTCGCCGTCATAGCTTGCCACTTCCTTCATGATGGTGGAACTGAGGTAAGCATATTCCAGGCTGGTCGTCAGAAACACGGTGTCAACATCCGGAGCAAGTACCCGGTTCGTCTGTGCCATCTGCAGCTCGAACTCAAAGTCCGTCACTGCACGGAGCCCGCGCACGATTACCTGTGCATGATTCTCTCGGGCAAAATTCACAGAAAGACCTTCAAATGCCTTAACAGTGACATTCGGCATGTCTTTTGTTGCCTTTTCTAGTATATTAACACGTTCTTCCACAGAAAACAACGGACTTTTTGCAGAATTATGCAAAACTCCTACGATTACTTTATCGAAAGAAACGCTTGCACGTCTGATTACATCCAGGTGACCGTAGGTGGCCGGATCAAAACTTCCAGGATAAACAGCTATTACCATGTATTTTTCTCACTTTCCCCGGCATAAAAATATATGCTTGTTGGTCTTATATTCTTTGGAACGCAGCTGCCGATATCCAAGATCCTCCACATATCCGAAATCTGTAGCCAAATCAGCTTCGATGATGATCAGTGTATTCTCATCAAGGATGGTGCTGTCCTGAAGATACTCCAGAACCTGGCGCTCCAGTTCGTGATTATATGGCGGATCCATGAATATGCAGTCGAAAACGCCCTTCCCCTCCAGGGAACGAAGGGCCTGCAGCACATCCATGTTCAGCAGTTTACCACTATCTGCAAGTTTTGTAAATGTAAGATTTTCTTTTATGCAGGCACATGCCTTGGGATTTTTCTCAACAAAAACAGCCTGAGCAGCTCCGCGGCTGAGTGCTTCAATGCCGATGGCTCCGCTTCCGCTGAACAGATCAAGAAAACGACAGTCCAGAAGTTCAGGCTGAAGAATATTAAAAAGAGTTTCTTTGATGCGGTCCGTGGTGGGGCGTGTTTCCATGCCCGGCACGGTTTTAAGGTTTAGTCGTCTTGCTTTTCCTGCGATGACTCTCATTTCAGATTCAGTCTCCAATCCAGATCTCCACGGGCCAGCCCCAGAATAAGAAGTTCTGCTGTAGCGATGTTGGTCGCTACCGGAATATTATACTGGTCACAGCGCTTCACAATGGCTGTGATATCCGGCTCCTTCGGATCTATCATAACAGGATTATAGAAAAGTATTACCATATCCAGATCCTGCCGCTCTACCATCTCCATGAACTGCTTATCGCCTCCGATACTGCCCGGTAAAAATTTGTGGACATGAAGGCCGGTAGCCTCTTCGATTCTTCTTCCTGTAGTGCCTGTAGCATAAACCTCATGCTTGGCCAGGATATTCTTATAGGCGATACAGAAATCTTCAATGAGAACTTTTTTGCTATTATGTGCAATGATACCTAAATTCATAATTCACCTCTCCCATTTCTTTCTGTTTATTGAGACAATTATAGCAAATTGACAAAAGAAGTGCAAGAAAAAGCTGAAAATATATACAAAATTCATTTTTGTTAAAAAATGTTCACATTTTCTTTTCTTATTTGCTCCTATCATCATCCAGAGCAAAGTGTGCAGCATAACTAATTTTTTTAACTTTTTATTCTTTCCCATGTAGGCCTTCCCCCTCAAAACTATTACTTTATAGTATACCTTTCCCCCAATAGATTCGACAACGAAGAGATACAGCTGTTTTTGCAATAAAAAACAGACTGCCGGAACTTATTTTAGCAGTCTGCATCTTTATTTTAAATAATAATTTACTTAGAAAGAACCTGTTCCATTGTTTTCAGCAGGACCTGAAGGTCGAAGGGCTTCGCGATATGGGCATTCATTCCGGCGGCAAGGGCTTTCTTTTTGTCTTCCTCGAAAGCATTTGCGGTCATGGCGATGATTGGAATGCGGGCCTTCTCCCCATCTAATCTGCGGATTTCCCGGGCAGCATCGTAGCCATTCAGGTTCGGCATCTGGATGTCCATAAGGATCAGGCTGTAGTAGCGGTCTTTGGCATTTTTCACCATTTCCACGCAGATCTGGCCATCCTCGGCGCGTTCTGCCAGGAAACCGTTCTCCTCTAAAATGGTCATGGCAATCTCTGCATTTAAGTCGTTGTCCTCTGCAAGAAGGATCCGCCTGCCTGCAAAATCAGATTTTTCATCTGAAGGAAGCTGGATATGTAAAGAGTCGATCTGCTCCTTTGTTGCAGTTGGAAATGTTAGTTCAATGGTGGTTCGGGTTCCTTTTCCAAGCTCGCTTTCTACCTGGATGGTTCCCTCCATCAGCTCAACCAGCGCTTTCACAATGGGAAGTCCAAGTCCGGTCCCCACTACCTTGCTCTCTGTACTTGTGCGCTCTCTTGTAAACTCCTCGAAAATGTGGGGCAGATATTTCTCGCTCATGCCGATTCCGGTATCTTCCACAATCACGCGGGTAGAGACGCAATCGGCTTTTGGAGAAGGGATTTCCGTAACGATCAGGGAAATCTGTCCGCCATCCGGCGTGTATTTCACAGAATTGCCCAGTACATTTAAAAGGATCTCACGTACCTTGGTTTCATCGCAGATCACATAGTCATGGTTGATATTCAGCCTGCAGGTATATTGCAGGTCTTTCTTCCTCATGGTTGGCTCGAAAACAGCTTCTAAGGATTCCAAAAGCTTTCTCGAATTCACAGGTGCCGGATTCAGGGATGCCTTTCCGCTTTCAATCCTTGCCATTTCCAGAATATCGTTGATCAAAGAGAGCAGAAACTCACTGGAAGATTTAATCTTCTGGATATAGTCGACAACCTTTTCCCGCTCTGTGATATGCTCCTCCAAAAGCTCGGAAAAGCCGATGATGGCGTTCATTGGCGTCCGGATATCGTGGCTCATATTGAAAAGGAAGCGGGTCTTGGCTTCGTTTGCCAGGCGGGCCTTGGCGGCGGATTTCTCAATCTCTCTGGCATATACCCGGTCCTTGTAGCGCTGCTGCTCAAACTGCCAGAATCCGATTCCCGCCAGAAATGCGATGGCAAGGGCAATCACAAAATCTGCCAGAACCGTGTTGGCGGATAACCAGCCGTTCCTTGCTGCAATCTCGAAATACCAGGTATCATTTGGCACCTTGCAGGCAACTTCCAGTACAGAGGTCAGATCCAGGTCATCACACTGTGCAATGGAAACATCCTGGTCTGTGCTCATATTGTGCTTCCAGATCCGGTAGTGATAGTTGGCATTTTCAAGGGAATCAAGCCCCAGCCTGTCCACAAATTTATCCCAGTTCAGAACCAGAAGGGAAAATCCCCAGAAGGTTTCTTCCCCGGATGCATCTTCCATATAGATCGGGTCAAAAAGAAGGGCTCCGGTGCCGCCCTGTACCAGTTCAAAAGGACCGGCAATGGTGTACTGGCCGCTTTCCTTGGCAAGCTGGGCTTCCTTCCTGCGCTCAGGCTGGGTGAGCATGTCAAGTCCGATGGCTTCCTCATTTCCCTCCAGGGGATATACCTGGGAGACCAAACCGTCCTTGGCCAGCTCAAAGGCTTCGATTACATGTTCCTCGTCCTGAAGCAGCGTGGCCATCTGGGCAAACTGATTGTCCGTAACCACATAACCGCTTTCTACCACGTTTTTCATAAAATCGGAAGCGACCAGATACTGGTTCATCTGGGATTCGATCCGGTTTACTGTGGACTCTGCGGTAAAGGTAGCTTTCATCTGCTCTTCCTTCACCTGGTTCTGGTTCAAGATCACAGCGCAGATCATAACAACAGCGAAGGTTATCAAAAAGGCAAATACAGTGTGCAGCCTGATTGTTTTCGGGGTGATTTTTCTATTCATATCAAAAATGACTCCTCATCCATATGCTGAATGAGTTTATACTACCACAGATTCTTGCTTTTGTCCATTTGTTCCCTATTTTCCTTAGAGCGTGTTTGAAAAGTTACTGTTCACTCCGTGCCCAGTAACACGCTTCGCGATGCACAGAAATCATGCTTTGCATGATTTCGCGCCGCAATCCTCGGGTTTTCTGTGAACTTTGTTCACAAAAAACACCTCGCGGAATATTACCTATGAACAGTAACTTTGAAAAAGCAGATCACGAAATAGTCCTTCTGTTTCATTTAAAACTGAATATCATATACGTTTTCTATGGGGATGATTTCGCCGTTTGCGAGAATCAGGCTTCGCCGGGTGTGATCGATTTTGGTTATGTTTCCGGTAAAGGTGTGATAAGCGCCGCCCTCTTTTTTGGTGTCTGGAATAAAGTAGGTGATCGTGATCTCTGGGCGTTGGGAAAACTGCGTCTCAAGATCATGGAGCCGGATGTCCAGAAGCTCTTTCTCCGATTCGTCCAGCTCGATCTTCGGCTGGGTCAGACGCCTGGTTTCCTCTGCAGCCGCCTCATACCCCGTCAGCGCCGCAAACGGCGAAAACTGCGCCGCCCGGTCCATAATGTCCATAGGCGGATGGGTTTTAGAAACATGATGGGGCAGATCGATCATGTCGTCGTATTTATTTGTACGGTGTAGGGATGACATACTATACCTCCTCCTTTGCACTATCAGAATTTTCACTTATCATAACATTTCCCAGAAGTTTCCTCAATAGTGTTGAAAATTAAGGATGCCGCAGATTCGTCCCTTTTTTTGACCTGCAAAATGGATTATAATAAGAGAAAGAGAAACAGGCGGCAAGGGAGATTCTTTCTTATGGACATGAATGATTATGAAAATGATCGAAATATAGATTTGAAAAAAAATAAAACAGATTTGCAGAACCGCACTTATCTGTGCATCGATCTGAAATCCTTTTATGCATCCGTGGAATGTACCAGGCGGGGGCTGAATCCGATGGTGACGAATCTGGTGGTGGCGGATGCGTCCCGTACATCGAAGACGATCTGTCTTGCGGTTTCCCCGGCGCTGAAGGCATATGGGATTCCTGGAAGGGCCAGGCTTTTTGAGGTGGAACAGAGGATCAAAAAGGCCAACTACATGCGGCAGAAATACGCGCCGGGGCACCAGTTTACCGGGGCTTCCTGCGATACAGGCGAGCTTTTTGCCCATCCGGAATATGCCATCGACTATATCATTGCGCCGCCCAGAATGTCCCTCTACATGGAACAAAGCACCAGGATCTACAAGCTGTACCTGAAATACGTTGCACCGGAAGACATCCATATTTACTCCATTGATGAGGTCTTTATCGATCTGACCGATTACCTGCCCTCTTCCGGCAAAACAGCCTGGGAATTTGCCCGGGAAATGATCCTGGATGTGCTGCAGACCACAGGAATCACAGCCACAGCCGGAATCGGCACCAATCTTTACCTTGCCAAGATTGCCATGGACATTATGGCCAAGCACATTCCCGCAGATGAGTACGGCGTCCGCATTGCTTTTCTTGATGAGAGGGAATACAGGCTGCAGCTGTGGAGCCACAGGCCTCTTACAGATTTCTGGCGCGTGGGAAGGGGCTATGCGAAAAAGCTTGAGGAGAACGGGATTTTCACCATGGGTGATATTGCAAGATGTTCTCTTGGCGGACCTGGGGACTACTATAATGAGGAGCTTTTGTACCGGCTGTTCGGAATCAATGCCGAACTTCTCATTGATCACGCCTGGGGCTGCGAGCCCTGCCGGATTTCCCACATTAAGGCTTATAAACCGGAATCCAGCAGCATCTGCTCCGGTCAGGTTCTGACATGTCCCTATCCAGCGGACAAAGCACGGCTGGTGGTACAGGAAATGGCGGACCTTATGGCTCTGGATCTGGTAGAAAAAGGCCTGGTAACAGACCAGCTGGTGCTCACAGTGGGATACGACATTGACAACCTCACAGATCCCGCCATCCGAAAAAGTTACCACGGTCCTGTGACAACCGACTGCTATGGCCGCCAGGTTCCCAAGCATGCCCACGGGACGCAGAATCTTTCCCTGCAGACCTCCTCTGCCAGACTTCTCACAGAGGCCGCCCTTAGGCTGTATGACCGCATTATCAATCCGCACCTGCTGGTAAGGCGCTTTTCTCTTACTGCCAATAACCTGGTTCCGGAATCTGAGAGGAAACAGAACACTGCCTTTGAACAGATGGATCTTTTTACTGATTATGCTGCACTTGAAAAACAACAGCAGGAGGAGAACGCGCTTCTGGAAAAAGAGAAGAAAATGCAGCAGGCCATGCTGGATATCAAGAAAAAATTCGGGAAAAATGCGATTTTGAAAGGTATGAACCTTCAGGAAGGCACCACCACTATAGAGCGTAATAAACAGATTGGCGGACACAAGGCATAGGGGAATTCCCCGGTACCTTGTGCCCGCCTAATATATCCCTCATTTTGCAGTGCATTTCGCTCGAATTCGGGTGCGCAGCACTAGAGCGTGTTTGAAAAAGGCTTTCTGCAAGATGTGCGTCACAATTTGCGGGAGATTTTACCCGGATGAGGGCGTCGTAGCGGGCTACGACAACCGAATTCGGGTGAAATCTCCCGCAAAGTGGGGCGTGCAGATTGCGGGAATGATTTTTCAAACACGCTCTAGCAGGGGAATCAGCAATATCAGGATTTCAGTTTAAATTTCATATACACCGGGTCGTGATCGGAATAGGAATATCCGGTGTTGATGTTTTCGTAGGAAATGCATTCCATATTGTCAGACAGGATAAATCCGTCCAGGGTGACGGTGTAGGTCACATCCGGCACGTACTCCATGTCTGCGTTGCGGGCGCTGTTCCACAGGCTGTCCCGCTCTTCTTCTGTAAGAAGGTCAATGCCGAAGGTAAAGTGCTCCGGCAATTCTGCCCTTGGGAACGGATAAGCCCAGGACTCTCTTTCGCTGTCGTCATCTTCAGACGCCTTTAAATCATGATTGAAATCGCCGCCGCACAAAACATAGTTTCCAGCTTCGTATTCTTTCTCCATGTCAGCGGTAAGCATGCTGATCTGGCCTTCCCGGATCTCATCGCTGTTTCCGTAGGCAGACATATGTAAGGCAAAAATCACCAGTTCTTTCCCATTTTCCACAGGCACTCTGGAAATGCTGTAGCATCTGTCCAGATCAAAAAACTTGGTAAAGGATGTGGACACCGGAAAGCTTCTTCGAAGTGCAAAAGTCACCGGATATCTGGAGAAGAGCCCGATGCCGGATTTGCTGCTTCCATGGGGCTGGGTAAATGGATAGAACAAAAATGCGGAGTCATAATTCTGTGCAAACACATAATTGTAATCCGGGAAGCAGTCCTTCAAAATAGAATATTCATCTACATGGTAACTTCTTGTGGAGTCCAGATCCACCTCTTCGATCATGGCAAAATCCGGATCATAAGAGGCTGCCAGCTCTCCTGCTCCCTGAACGGCATCCAGCACGCTGTCCTTGCTTTTGGCCCAAGAGGATTTGCCTCCGTCCATGAAAAAGCTGAAATCCGGGGTGTAGGCGCCGAAACCAATGTTGTAGGTAAGGGCAGAATATTCCGTATCAGTGTGAAGGGAAGAAAGGTTTGATGTCTGCGCTGCAGAAGTTTCCACCTTAAGTTCCTGGTTGTCCGGAATCCGGTGGTAACTGGCGAACAGATAGATCAGGTATCCTACAAGCAGTACCAGAACCGCCCCAAGCAGGATTCCCACTGCTTTCAGAAATTTTTTCATATTGTAAAAGCTCCTTTATGTAAGATTATAGAAAGCTTAACATAAAAGGAGCCTATTCACAAGTTCATATTCATTTTATAAAGAGTTGCTGCCGGGAATCCTTTCGTTTACAGCAACTACCGGGATACTGATTTCCGTGACGAATTTCTCCGTGTCGCTGGTGAGACCATAGTCGATCATAGTGATTTCTCTGGAAAAACCAGTCACCTGCAAATTATGATCGTTTATATATTTCAGAAGCTTCTCATACTGCGCAGGTGCTTCCCCGTGACTTCCACGGAAACGAATGCTGACACAGAGGGTTTCTGGCATACTTTCCACTTTGCCGTCATACTGATCTTCTTCATCCAGAAGAAAAAATCAAGCTATGTTTTAAATTTTTCAATCCATTAATTCCCAGTGTATTTTCTTTTTCAAAGTACATACTAGCAATGTAACATCAAACAAAACATTTCTTAACCAAGGAGGAAAATGATTATGTCAAACAATACTTCTTCTAACAAAGCAGCTGTACCAGAAGCAAAGGGCGCATTAAATCGTTTCAAATTTGAGGTTGCAAATGAGCTGGGTGTGCCGCTTACAGACGGATACAACGGAAACCTTACTTCCAAGCAGAACGGAAGCGTTGGCGGCTATATGGTGAAAATCATATCGTCAGAACAACGCAAAGGAAATCCCCATTTTTCAAGGTTTCCAGACCTCAATTGAAATGTTAGTGTTGCACATGTAGCCGCCAACGGTTCCACGGTAATTTTTTCAAAAAGTTCATTGACAATCTGCCTGTTAATGTCTTTTGGATTAACGCCCTTAAACTTTTCTAACTTTTCTTTAATAGCACTTAATTGTATTTCTACTGGCTCTGGACTTTTGGTATTTTGGATTTCTAGAATATGGCTCTCAATCTGCTTTATCTGCTTCACGTATTCTTTATTTCTTGAAATAAATTCATCATCAGATATTTTTCCATCCAGATTATATTCCAGTATTTTTTCACGTTTTTGTTTTAACAGATCAATCTGTTTTTCAAGTCGTGAGATTTCGTTTTTATTGTCTGGAATGTTTTTGATCGAGGACTGCAAAATTTCAAAATATTCCTCCAAAATGCTATCAATGTTTTCAGAAGATTTATTTATTAATTCTGCGATTACTTCTTTCAGTTCTGATTCTGCCAGTCCAAATGAATCACATGAAGCTGCTCCGTTTTTTATCTTATAACTACATACCCATCGAACATCTTCTTTTCCTCGAATATAATGTTGCTTCATCCAGTATGGTGCTCCGTCGTTAGCGCAGAAAAGTTTTCCAGTGAAAATATTTTCACTCTTAAAAGAGGTTTTTCTTGATTTTATAGCTTCTCCGCGCTCCCTTAAATACGCATTTGCCTTTTCCCAAGTAATCTCGTCAATAATCTGCGGTACTCTGGAACCATCGTCTTTAAACATTACCCATTCTGACTGCGGAAGAAATTCCTGCTTTTTTGTGAACATATCAACGATCTTGACTTTTCCTCCGCAATAGTATCCTTTGTATTTTGGATTCCGAATAATATTTTTTATGACATCTCTACTGATCTTACCGCCTTTGAAACTTCTATATCCCATATTCCAGAGTTTTTTTTCGATTCTTGGTGTAGACATTCCAGAAGCATAGTCTCGAAAGACCATTCGAACCATATCTGCTTCTTCCGGGATTAGCTCAAGTTTTCCTTGATGATTTGAGTATCCATACATTCTGTGCCCAAGTACAACACCGTTTTTAATTGACTGTGCATGGCCGAATTTTATTCTTGAAGATAATTTTCTGATTTCGTCCTGTGCTACTCCAGCCATAATTGTTAGCCTAAGTTCACTATCTTCATCAATGGTATTGATTCCGTCATTTTGGAACCACACGCATACGCCGTAAGATAACAATTCCCTGGTATATTGGATGCTGTCAAGAGTATTTCGTGCAAATCTTGAAATTTCTTTCGTAATAATCATGTCAATTTTTCCGAGCTTTGCATCTCTGAGCATTCTTTGAAATTCTTCTCTTTTATCTGCGTGCATTCCGGAAATACCATCATCAATGTAAGAACCTGCAAACTTCCATCTGTTGTTAGAATGTATCAGTTCTTCGAAATGTTCCTCCTGGTGTTTAATGGATGCTTGCTGTTCAACTTTTTCCGTAGAAACCCTAGCGTAATAAGCAACATTCAGTTCAATGTCGTAAATAGAACAACTCCTTAATTTTTCTCTGACATAATAAATATTCATAGTGCATTTCTCCCTCAATATACAGGGAGTGGAATCATATAAAGTATAACACTTCACATAACTCCACTCAATACATTTTCGTTACTTTCTAATGCTGATTTCAGCTTTAATTTTATCTCTTGTTTTCTCATCTATCAGACCAAGTGAGAACATTCTTTCGTTTATGGCATACAATATAGCTTTTTCCATTAATTGTCCCTCCATATAATTATCTCGTTTTAAGTGCTGTTTTTCTTTATCTTTTGTATGCCCTATAATTTCTACCATTATTCTCTTTTGAACGATTCTGCACTATTTTAAGTACACAATTATCACATTTTACAACAAATCAAAGATGTTTACCTGTCCATCAATCTGAGATTCTTCCAGATTGTAAAATTTGCAAGCTATATAATCTGGATTCCAATCAATTTCCAGTTCGTATTGCAGGCACTGCGGATGCTTTCCATCACGGAAGAATCTGCAATCTGAACAGGTATGCTGATAAGCTGTACCACCAGACCGCTTATACATTTCGCTTATCTTCCTCATAGAATCACTCGCTTTACTCTTGAATTTCCTCTCGCTTTCTTCTTGAAGATACCATTTTTAACACAATCCCTCGGATCACATCCTCTGCTATGCTCTTCGATCAAGATATAATCACAGGTTGCATTTGTACTCCATGCATTTTCGCTTTTGCTGTAATAGTCGCATTTCGAGCATTGTCTCCGCTTTAAGCCTATAATTTCAGTGCTTTTTAATTCTCTCCATGGTTTTCTATCTGGCAATTTTCCGCACCTCCCAATTTGGCAACATCCATAATTTTCAAAAGGTCTGGGCTTAGCTTTCTTCGTTCTTGTTCTCTTTGCACTTCTGCCCGGTAAGTCCTTTGAAAATTTGATTGAATTACACTTAACCATGTTCCATCCACATTTTCAGATAATGCCCATTCCCTAAGCTGTCCTGGGCTTGAAACAGCTTTTTGTATTAATTCCGGTAACCTAGCAAACTCTTCTTCTGCATGATACCCGGAATTTCGGATTGCTTTGGACACCTTTTCCCAGGCTTCCGTTTCGTTCAATTCTGTGGATTGTGGCGCAATGCTATCGGCACATTTTCTTAATGCGGCTATTGATGGCTCTTTCCATTCAGTCTGCATATATTTCTTTAATCCGAAACTTAAAAGCTTGTAATCTAGGTCTTTCAGTAATCCGTACCAAGTATCAAAAGCATATTGATCTGGCAGAAATGATGGAGAAGTGTACACAGCTTTCATTGCCTTTACGAGTACCGCCCATTCTTCTCTTTTCATACCCAATTATCCACCTCGCTTACTCTGTTTTGAATTTTCTCCATGTAGCTGCACGGTCTATTCGTAGACTTGTCTGCGTATTGCCCTTCAAATACTTTTGCGAAATTTCCAGGCTTTAAGAACCAGTCAAACGTAACCATCCAGCCATTTTTATTTTGCCCTTGTAAGAAACTACTATGGCGAATGTTCTCAATGGCTTCTAAGATATCATCTATATGGTTCTGACGGATTCTTGCTTTTACTGCTTGTTCTCGTTTTGGTGTCATTCTTTTTACAGGGTTGATACCAAATTCTTCCAGGCTGTTCCATTCATTAATAATTCGTTGGACGTCAGTCTGACGAATAGTATCTTTAGATACTATTAAATCATTTATATCTTTTTCTTTATCTTTATCTAATTCTGTATCTAAATCTAATTCTAAATCTTTATCTTTATTCTTATTCTGTTCCGTTACAGTAATGTTACTGTAACGTTTCTGTAACGTTACATCATCTTTCTTGCAAAGCAAAGCGACCTTATTTTTTTGACGCTCACGATATTCTGCAACCCTTTTTCTGTTTTGATCTCGTATTTTCTCCAATTCGTCTGCACTTTGATGCTCTTCCCAGCCAGGAATAGAAAGTAATTCAGAATCTCTGGTAATCATCCCGAACTTTTCCAGAACTGTTAGTGCTAATTGAATAATGCTTTCCTCAAAATCCAATTCATCTGCAAGCATTTTTGTTGTGTATGGAATATTTTCAGTGAGAAAAATAATTCCGTTTGAATTACATCTGCCGGCCATTGTCAAAAGCATTACCCAAATAAGAACAATATTGTTTCCCTCAGGCATTTTCCTTATTTGCTTAATTTTTCGGTTACTAAACATTTCAATCTCTATTTTAATCCAGCTTACTTTAGCCATTAATGTAATTGCCCCCTCCATGTGCTATTTTATGGCATCTTTTACATAAACAAACTCCGTTTCCTATATCATAAACAATATTTTTATCGTCATAGCAGTCTCTAAACCTTACTTTATGATGTGCAATATTGGAGTTTGGTTTTCCACACATTTGACAAATATAATTGTCTCTTTTAAGCACCTCTTTTCTCCATTTTTTATATTCTTTAGTGTGCCTTTGTTTATCTCTTTCTCCATATCCTGTTGTTTCTTTGAACAATGGTAATTTATATACATTTTCAGATTTTTTCTCCAAATATCCGTTACTTATTAATTCAGATACGAATTCTTCTTTTGCATCTATTATTCTAATTGTGCGTTTCCAGCTTCTTAAATATCCATCATCATCTGAGCGCATACATAGTTGGAAATATGCACATTGTGCCTCAATTGACATATTTAAAAATTGATCACTATCAACAATTTTCATTGTGAACATTCTTTTATTTGCCAATTCTAAAATTCCTTTCTCCAATTCCTGGCTTTTTCAAAAGTGTTTATTTTAATTCAACTTCAATTCCATTGATTTTCAGTTCTCCATTTACTGGAATTACAAGGGATGGAACGCCGTTTATTTCTTTCAGTTCAATCAGAGCAATTTTATCTGGCTGAATGCAGATTGTTGCATCTGGTGTTACAATTTTTGTAGTTTTTGAATTATGGATATTGTCAAGGACAACAGGCTCATTGCTGAAATACATTTCCCAGTTTTCCTTGAAATCTGATAACTTCTCGTCTGGAACTCCACAATATCCAAAAATCTGTTCCATTTCGTCACATGATACAGTTATCATCTCCGGGCTGTCTTTCTTCTGTTCTCTTACTTCCTGCAAAGATTCAACTAGACTTTCCGTGAAATTGAATGTTGTATTTCCATTGAAATTACCCATGATGAAATCCGAAAAGACATTGTTCTCATTGCCTGGTATACGTGGAATTGGTGTTCCAAGAACGTTTTCGATGAAGTCTGTATGAATATTATTTGTGTTTTTGTTGAAATACAAGGTTTCATGAATATCAGTGCTTCTGTCATTGAATACAGGGAATAAGAATCCTGTTTCTGGTCTTGAGACTACCCAATCACGAATTCTGTCTTTGATGTTATTTTCAGCCACATCATAGCTAAGCCCAGCCTTTGAAAGATTCACCGGGCAAATGCTGCACAGAATGTGTTCATAAATTTCTTCTGATGCATCGTGCATTTCGGTTCCATCAGAAGCTTTTCCGGGAATGTCATATACTGCATGAATGAGAATTATGTAGTAATTTTCGTGATAATCATAACTTTCAATCACTTTATCATAAAACTCGTCCAAAAGTTCATCATCTTTAAGCTTACTTGCTCTGATTCGCATAAGAAATTCCTGTGTTCCACCCTCTTTTTCCTGTGATAATGGGAATTCAAGGTTCATAAGGTTTTTTCCAAGTCTGCCAGACATAGTTTTCTTGAAAATGTCAAAATACTTAAACATTTCTTCCTCTGGAAGAGACAGGAATGCTTCTTTAATTTTGGTTTTCTTATTCTTTTCTGCATCCACATAACAACCACAAATGCGTGTAATAGAACAATTTGCTGGTGTAAACTGTTTCTTGATCTCTGCGATTTCTTTCTTATTCATTTTTTTCCATCCTTTCTGCTTCTCTTGCCTGTTTCTTCTCAATCCACTTATTAATTTTCTCATCGGAAATCATGTACATTTGCTTTAACATTTCGATACAGATAAGCACATCTGCAATTTCTTCTATCATGTTATCACGGTTGATTTTTCCACGCTTTGCCTTACTGATTGCTTGGATAAGTTCTGCGCATTCTTCCATGCAGACGGTAGACTGAATTTCTGCTCCGTAATATTTAATGCTTTTAGAAATAACGCTTTCATCAATGTTGTACGCCATCTTTTTCGCTCCAATCTAATTTTTGCCCGCACTTATCGCAATATTTTCCTTTTGATTTCAGTTTCAACCGTCTGCTGCAGGTTGGACAAACAATAATATTACAATTTTCATAAGCAAGGCTTGCGGTATCATCTGGTTTTGTTTTATCAATCGGCTTCCTTGGAATCTGTTTTTGCAATGCTTTAATAGCTTCTTGTCTAACTTCATACGTACAGTTACCGCCATAAGCTGTGTCCTCGTAACTTAATTCTTCTAATGCTTCTTCTGGTTTCATGTTAATCCTCCTAATGAAATTTATCCTTAATGGAATCATAATCAATGAATACTTGCTTTCTTTTACCGCATTTCTTGCATTCCAAAACAGCTTCCTCAGTATTTCTCCAATACCAAACCAATTTATATTTATGTGGTTTGCAGAGGCATTTTATTTTGCAACCGTTCTTGCGCCATCTATTTAATTTATTGATTATTGTGCAGAACAATCCGTAAATAATAACAGCAACTACACACATTCCCACTGCCATAAAAATTTCTTTTATCACTTCAATCATTCTTCTTCATCTCCTCCAGTTGTTTTACTGCTTTTCTATAATCCCTATTCGCAGACCGGAACATCATCAAAAGTATTTCAGACACAGGCCTTGTCCGATTTCTTCGCTTTGCTTTTTTGATGCATGTAAGATCATTTGCTTCTGGTACATATATTCCTACATAATGTGGAATTTCAAGGGATACCGCAGCGCATACATCTGTCGGCATAACCAGGTAGTTATAATCGCCAATAAAATTCAACCCATGGCCAGAACGAAAATCTTCAACTGATGATTTAACCTCATAACAATAGCAGTCACTTTTTTCTATCCCGGACACGCTATTATTCACCGGCACGAACCGCATATAATCCACCCTTACCGCATGATCTGTCGAATAATCGAATGTCACTTCCTTAGCCCAATAAATACGTGGATCATTGTGAGGATTGATTTTCTTTTCGATCATTGCTGATAGTTTTACTGTAATCTCAGGTCTTGTCATTTTGAATCTCCTCCAACTTCTTCTCGGCTTCCTCACGAGTGAGGAAAACAGATTTTCCAAGCTTTTTACTCTCTATAAGCTCGCAAATTTCAGATAATGTCCTGGTCACATGTTGTTGGATTTTATATGGACTTCTATCATAATACCAAAACTTATACACCGTATCTCCAACCTTACACGGTAATCTCACAAGCAAGCCATGCTCTTCTAAGTCTTTATAAGACTTTAACTCTTCCAACAGCTCTGCAACGTCTTTCAGCCAATACAATTCTCCATCTTCGCAGCAAGTCCCATACGTTTTCTGGTGATACGGGCAACCAACCGCTTCCTTCCCACTGATATAATCTCTTAAATCCTCTCCAGTTCCACAGACAATGCGTTTATGCTCATCCTTCATATGCATGAAGTTTTCGTGGTCTGCATAGCAATCGCCATTGGCATCTTGACTTGCAACGCATTTAAGTGCCTTTATCATATCGTCAAGTATTATCTTTTCCATCATTCTACCCCCCCTTGCTTCTTGATATATAATTGCCATATTGAAATCGCTTCTAATAAACCTCAATGTCAGTTTATGATTTACAGAATTTCCGAGTTGATCGTAAATCCAGTACATATCCTCTTGGTCAAAGTTTGTACCCAGATATCTGTTAAGGCTTGATATCAGTTGTTCTCTCCATTCATTGTTCCTTTTAGGTGAACTGTATGGTTCTCCTTTTGCCATTGATCTTGAACAGTGTTCAAGCAGCTTGCAGATAATATCTTCTTTATCGGTACAATTCTTTGCTGTGAAATATACGTTTCCTTTTTCGGAAAGAATTATTTTCCCAAATCTGTTTATGTAGCTCCCGGGGAAGCATTCCATAAGACCGAAAATTTCATCAGTCATCTACTTCACCTCTTCCATCTGGCTTTCTACAGTATCTGCAAGTAGCTTCAACGATTCAATGAATGTATCCGTCAATGCTGTTCTGTCTGGGTATTTAGCGAATGTTCTGACAAGGTTTACTGCATCCTTGATTCTTTCTTCATCTTCGACGATTTTGGACGCTTCATACAATGTCTTTTCAACACAGCTGTAAGTAGCGATCTTGCCGTCGCAGAAATTCAATATGTTTGGAAATGGAATTTCGATAAGGTTTAAATGGTTTTCTCTCGCCCATGTGAATCCCTGAAACCTTGCTATTTTCAGAACGCTCAAATATTCTTCCTGTGTCTTTACGAACACGCTTTTTCCTGTTAAATTAATCATATTTTTCCTCCCTTAATCTTATTGCTCGCTTTACCTCTTTATCAGAATCTCTGACAACTCTACCACTTGCGCATTTTACACATTTGATTCTCCAACCACCTTTATATCTTTCGAAATGTCCATAACCTGTTGGGACTTTTTCACCGCAACAATAACAAGTTCCTGGATACCTATTCCTTGCCATTTACTTCACCTCTCCTGTAATTTCATCAATACACTGATTCCACCATTCTGCGAATCCCGCATCAAATGTATTAGCTGGATAATCTCCATTGTCTTTCTCTGGCAAATCCATAAGTGGACACCAATCAGGTCTTGATTTGCTTTCGCAATCATAATGTTCTTCTGTCATCAGAATTGCATCATAATCTAAACAGTCAGCTAATTCACAACGTCCCTCATATTCAAGATTTCCACAATATTCAGTTCCGAACGGGCAATCATAGCAATTTTTCGGCGTATCAAACACCAATACCGATTTACTCATCTTCTCCTACCTCTTTTCTGCAAGAATGCTCCATATTGCGAAGGACTAATGATAGTATCTTTTTCTCTTGTAGCCTGACAATATCCAAGTCTTCCGTTCTTTTTGTTTTCTTCTCTTGTAAACATAGTCGAAATGTCTTTTCCTTTACTCACTCGCTTCACTTCCTCTCAGCATCAGGCTCAAAGTGTTATATCCCGGGCAAGTTCTGACTCCGTTTCTTGTATCTCTTAACAATACACAATAAGAGTATAATGCCATGACCTCATAAACGTGTTCTGTGACATCCTCGCCACGCTGGTCGATGTATTTGAAGCACTTTCCAGGTCTGATGAAGTACCTTGCGCATACATACGCTTTTGTTCCGAATCTTACGCTTGCGCTACTCATTTGTGTTCCTCCTGCATTTTCTCACACCGTTCAAACTCGATTACCCAGACCCACGGTGATGCATTCCAGTCATAGCGGCCAAGGTCAGATTTCTTGATGGTGCTATTCCAGAGATCTTCCCATTCTTTTAACGCAATCTCCATATCTCCGCAGTGAACAGCTGCGGAAGAGAGTCCCTCATTGCGAATATCATCAGCAGTGATCTCCTGTAGCCGCTCCACCCTAACATCCGTAACCTTAAGCCAGATACGTGCGGCTTCTTTCGGCATGTGGATGGATGGGTGCCACTTCGCGTCTCCACTTATTTCATCTGTTGCCCGATACATGTAGCAACCACAAGTTTTATCCAAAACGCTTTTCTTTGGTTCTTTGGGGCAATTTCCTTTTTCGTCTCCCTCACAGTTCCAACATTCAAAACGCTCCCATGTTTCCCGGACATACAGGATATCTCCCGGTTGATAGGGAGCTCTTCTTTCAGGCACCAGCGGATAGCCACATCTTGCACAGTATACGTTCTCTGCCAGGTTATCATATATGTATTCGTTGTGAACATATTTGCAATTCGGGCACTCTTTCCATTGCGGTTTTACAATTCTTCTGGTACAGCTTTTTCTTCCGTCCAGAATTGCTCGAACCATTTGGGTGTTGAATAAAATCGGTTTAGTTGCCATCTACTCCACCGCCTTTCACAATTTCAACTGCTTCATTCAGACATTGGGCTGTATACCAATCGTCACCTGATTCTGAACATTTATCTTCGATTAACATTTCCAACTGTTGAACAATTTCATCTACATCAAAAGCCGTCGGCTGTTCGTCAATAACTGCACCTATTGCAAAATCCATATCCGAATTTCCAAGAGAGTCAATTATTTTGTCTGCATCAATTAATCTGCTCATATATCATTCTCCTAACCGTTTTAAAATCTCTTTTGCAATCTCATTACTTGTATACATCGAAATTCCCCACCCATTATATTTTCTATGGCAATCATCGCAACACCATTCGTCACTATCATCTTCTTGAATTTCACTATCGAATCTGCAATTATCGCAATACATATGATCGAGAGTGCTATAAATGATACTTGCAATATCGTCTTGTTTGCTATTAGCATCGTCTACGTGTTTCTGCTTAGTTAAATATTCAAACGCTCTCAGCTCATTTTTCCCGACCCATTTAATCCATGCACCGCAATCCCCGCAATACAATCCCGTATTATTCCCAACTTTCTTGACAAAAAGGTTTTTACTATTGCACTTTGGACATTTATATTCTTTCATTTATTTTTCCTCCCACACTCCCAACAACCGCATCCTCTCATACAGTACAGCGACGGTCTTGCGTCTGTATCCGTAGAAGTCTTTCGGGTTCATCGGGATATATCTTTCTTTGCTGATTTTCCTGTAACTTTTCCGGTGCAAGATATTCTCAATAACCATATCCGCTATCACCGTGTTCTTCGGGCAAGCTGACAAGGCAGCACCGGAAAGCAGGTATCCGTATTCTGCCGGGAAGTCTTTCAGCATCGTATTCAGTTTTTCAATATCTTCAGCCGGAATACCGTAGTCTTTCAGTTTCTTATTCCTTGTCAGCATACCGTTCTCCTTTCTAATCGTCTGGGTGGTGTTTGTCGTACATGATCGCTACGCATACAAGACCAACCACTCCGACTATGATTCCAAGTGCAAGTCCTAATAAGAATGTAATCATGGCTCATCCTCCTCAACATAATCTTCGCAATCTTCTGCATATTCGTAGCTATCCATCATATCACACCGGTTATCGCAACCGTCTTGTTTCTCACAGCAGATACAACATTGCGTTTCACCGTCTGGACACTCTAATTTGCAATATCCCATTTAGTCCTCCTTGTATGGTTCTGGTAGTGGCATCCATGCAATAACTTCACCGCCTATACATTCTCCATTCCATTCGCCATAGCCATCAATGAATGCTGTCTTTAACCACCTTCCGTACATTCCCATAAAACCACTATATTTAACAGTTGTAATTACATCTTTATTTTTCTCCGGTAATCTCTCACTGACAGGAATCCAACCATTTTCTTTCTCGTCCTGTTCCAGATCATCCTTAATCTGTTCTATCATTTCCAGAACATCACTTGCTAAAACCATCTGGTGGCCATCCGCAAGTTTCTTCATGAAATCATGATAATCCGATAATCTGTCTTTGATATGACTCATGCTTCCACCTCTACAAAATGCTTTTCTAACGTTTCTTTCGATATTTCAATCCATCTGTTAACGTTCGCTCCGTCAAGATGAATTTCTCCATCGATAATATTTTCATTTCCTACTTCGTAAACTTCGCCTACCTTAATTTCCATGTATCCGTCAACGTAAAATCCATCACCATCGTATGTATCTAATGTGAACGCCTTCACGCATTTATACTTCATGCTTCTACCTCCTCATAAGTTTCTCTGAATATATCTGGCTTACACGGATAAAATTCACCGTGTACACCGCGGATGATATAATCACCAATATTTGCCAGATGTTCGCCCTCTAGTGTCTTAATAACCAATCCGCCCGGGACCTTCCAATGGTCAATATAGAAATTCTTACCTTCTGCCGACATGTACTGGTCTGTACACTGATAGTCCGTCAGGAAATCGAACATTTCTCGATGATTTGTACCAGTCCACTGTACCACGTCAATTACAACTGGTTTTTTTCTATACCTCATACTCACACCTCACTATCTTCTGGCTCTTCATTAAACATTTTATATATACGGCCAGAATGAAATGCCTTTCTTAATTTTTCATAATTAATTTCAGTAAGATCTGAAATTTGAGAAATTGTCATTGGCTTTCCTTTGAATTCTACAATCAAATTATTTCTTTTATTATTTCCTTGTATTTTTGCATCCACCCATCTACAGTTGTCAGGCGAATATCCATTATTATTATCAATGCGGTCAATCGTTAAATTGTCTTGATACCCATTCTCTATTGCCCATTTATAAAACATCATAAAATCATGCCATTCTTCACAAACAGATATTCCACGACCGCCATAATCAATATATTGTGGGTGATCTTTGTGCTCGCATCTATATTTCATATTGCGCCAGATGTTATATATCCTTGTATGCCTTAATCCGTGTCTTGTAGCTTTTTGCCTTGCAATATCAACGCTTAAACAACCGCACGATTTTGTTCTTCCTATTTTGAGCGCGTATGCTTCTACGGTTTTTATGTTTCCGCAATCACATTGGCATATCCAATATGTTCTATTGGTATCGTCCGTTTTTTTTCGCTTTATTACTGTTAATCTCCCGAAACGTCTTCCTGTTAAGTCTACAAACTTACTCATATTCCATTTTCCCTTTATCCTGACTTCTGATTAACATTTTGTGTCCTCCTGATTCTTAAATCCCATCTTTAAATCATAGACAAACTGGCAAAGTTTCTCTGCAATCTCATCCGCATTCTCTACATTTGCAAGATGTCTTACATACTGCTTACCACATATAACGCAAGTTAATTTTCTGATTGTTTCCCAAACCTGCCATGAGATAATAGATGAATCAAAAGCATCCGTCATCAGAGAATTTCTTCCGTTCCCATTCTCGTCTCTGAACCACTTTTCTCTCGGTGCTTTTAATGTGGTTGCAACATCTTCTCTGGTAAGACAACCTTTGTATTTTTCGTCAATGCGCTTTTCCAGTTCATCCAGAAGTTCCTTCTTTTCCTGTTCTGTCATTGTGTCCTCACTTTCCTCACTTAGATTTTCTCCCTTTATTTTCCGAACCTTCTGACCAATTCTTTATTCAAATCTGGAATCCGTACATCTGTTTCAGATTCCAATTCCTCAATCATGCTCATAAAGCTTCTTTCGCCACGGTTCGCTTGTCCCACAAACTCATTTGCACAATTGATTACGTCTAAAATCCTTTTGGTTGAAAATCCATGCAGTTTTCTTAATGCCAACATCATAGTTACGGAATTGATCGTATTCACCCAGTCATCACCAGTATTGAATCCATCGTTATAGGCTTGATCTTGCATGACTTCCAGCTCTTTACGTGAATTCTGCATGGCTCTGGCGAATGCCTGTGACATCTGATTGTCACATTCCAACACCCTATTTTTCTTTGGCGCTTTCATCTTTAATTTGCTTCCCATATTTTTTCCTTTCGTATCTGTATTCCGTCAAACGGTACGCTCTTGATACTCCCGGATGTTCTGTGGCAATCAGAGAATCCATCTCCAATTGCCGCATATGTCTCTGGACGGTACACTTTGTGAGGTCTGTTCCATCCATGATTTCTTCGTAAGAAGGCATGTATCCGTGTTTCTCAAAATACTTGACAAGAAATCCGTAAATATCATTTCTAGAAGATTGCCCCTCATTATATTTCCTCTGACGGTAATTCATAGGCAAAACGGATTTTCTTCCGCAGTATTACTTTTTTCTGCACGCATTTTATTTAATCTTTCCGCAGCTTTCTTCTTTGTTTCATCGGAATATTTTCTTGGTGGATTGATTTTAATGTAGGAATACGGCAAGTGAGCGAAAATAGATCCATCATTATTTCTGGCAAGAATTTTCACATCGTCTGGAAATTCCTTTTCTAATTCCTCACATCTATTCTTCCAGGAACTTCCGTTCTTAGCAGTAACCCCTACATAATCTCTTCCGGGAATCCACTCAATTACACATTCGTTTGTATTTTCTGACATTTAATCATGCTCCTTATATAAAATCTCCTATGCTCATTTGGCTATCATTTTCAAAAACAAGCATTTCGTTTTTTGCTCTGCTATAAAAGTTCCTGTCAATTTCAAATCCATATGCACTTCTGCCAAGTTCCATGGCGGCTCTCAATGTGCTGCCACTTCCACAGCAAGGGTCAATCACTACATCCCCAGGGTCAGTAAATATTTCAATCAGTCGTTTTAGAACTGATACTGGTTTCTGCGCTGGATGAATTTTCGGAATATCTTTTCCGTCCTTCTCCCATTGGAACCAATTAAATACCATTTTCCCGGTTCCACGAATAGTCTTTCCGTTTTCGTCCGTCTGCGCTCCATTTCTGAATTTTGGAAGTTTATCTCTGTAGAATACAAGAGCATATTCTGTAGCACCTACCACACGCATATTTGCTTTAAGCACCTGTGGGCTGTAGTTTTTTATAAATACAAGCGGTATATAGTGAACAAATCCATGTTTCGCCGCCGCATTAATCAGAGTTTGAATTTGTTCAAATGAACAAAACACTATCATACATGGTGCGTCTGAACTTCTTCCTCTTACACCTGCCTTTTTTGGTTCTTTCTTCAACATTTTTGAACAAAAATGGAAGTATTCATACAGATTGAAATTGAAATCTGAATTGAATGCTGCTTTACCAGCAAGTTTACTTTCGCCGTTCTTGTTGTCTCCGCCCGTGTACCACATAGGATTACTTCCGTAGAAATTACATCCTACATTGTATGGAACATCAGCAATTACGAGTTGCGCTCTTGGAATTGCGTATTTTTTATAGTTCTGCATAGAATCACGATATATTTCACACTTTAATTTCATTTTCAAAAGAAGCCCGGTGCACCCTTACGTCAGCTGAAGGCAAGCTCCTTTCATTTTTATTTTTTATCTTTTGAATTTAGCCAGTAGAACTACTGGTGTGTTAGAATCAGTGATAGTTTTCTTCATTGAGTAAGTCGTTGAATTTTTCCAACGCCTTAATAGATACTTTGTTATTTACTTTTTCTGGTCTTATTGATACGTTTAAGTGAGTATCAATGATGTGTTTTAGTTCTCTTGCAAGGGTTATTTTGCCCTGTTGGATTCCATCTCTATATCCTTTTGCCGGACGAAATTCGTCAATTTGTTTCTTCCCCTTTCCTTGACCGCCACCTGTTTTATTTCTAAGTTGATAACCGTGGTCTGCAAATTGTCTTTCGTAAAATTTTTCCTTTTCATCAAGCTCTGATATAGGGCAATTTATAAATGTCGCATTCCATCCATATGGATTAATTTTTGAAAGTACCCCATGTTTTTTTAAGCTTCTGTCAATATGCGACTTGTATCCCATGTTGTGTCCACAAAGTCTTGATAAAATATGCTTTGCTTGTCCTATGTACGCATACTTGAATCCCTCTTCGTCGCATCTAGTGAGCATATAAATTCCAGATTTGTCGTTCAGATTCGGATTAACTTTTAACCATCTTTCACGGTTTGTTGCTTCAATAGCTTTTGCCTGTCTAAGTTTTTTATAATCCAACTTGCTTCATTCCTTTTCTATTTGATCCACAAGCTTTCTACACTCGTTTTTCATTACCTAACTAAACGGAAATTCATCTTCCATACCGCCTAAATCTGGCACATCCATGAAACTAGGTTCTGTCGGTGGTACTGGTCGTGTGTCTGCTTCCTGTTTCTTTCTTTCTGCAAATTCATGTTCTGCAACAAGGCAATCATTTGAGTAGACTTTTTCGCCATTTTTGTTCGTATAGTTTCCAGTCTGCCATTCTCCACGCACATTTACTTTCGTGCCTTTTTTAAGATATTTCTCTGCGAATTCTGCATTTTTTCCAAGGCATACGCAAGTGATAAAGTCAGATTTTCTTTCTGTATTCTTTTTCACTCTTCTCTCGACAGCCAAAATATATCTTGCGATTTTGGTATCATTCGTTCCCATTCTGATATCTGGGTCAGCAGTTAATCTTCCAGAAAGAATAACAATATTCACAATTTATCACCTCTCAATCTGAATGTCGCACCTGATAAGTGCGTGTTTGATTTTCTTTGTATTTCCTGTTACAGTTTCTTCTTTCCCGATAACAAAGGAAATATCATCTTCTGTTACGTTGAACCCTTTTGTCTTGATGTGCTCAACAAGGATTTCTTTGATTTCCTCTGCACAAATTCCGATTGTAATTTCCAATGGTGTTACCTCCCTGTTTTGTAAACTGGTGGCATTGGCTGCCATGCAATGACTGGGTAATACTCAAACCCATACGCTTCTACGCTTCCCCATTCGCCGTCTCCTAAATAAGTAAGACTTGTTGTAAGAACACCTCCATCAATTGTAACTGCATATTCTTTCCAATCTCCCGGGTTTTCTCCTTTGTCTGGTTCCGGCGGTAACTTCACATCTGTTGGAATCCGCATATCCGCAGAGCTGTAGGAACAAATCAGTTCTTCAACTTTCTTGATTGCATCATTCCATCCTTTATCATACTTGCATTCATGTTCGGAAGGTTCTGGCTTTTTCAGTTTATCAAGTGTTTTTAAGAAGATTTTCATGTGTTAATCCTCATTGACCTTTTCAATAGTTTCTTTTATCGCTTCTTTCACAGCCTTGGTTTTAATCATCTTATCTGCTAAGGCTTTTGCCGCTTCCTGTACGATCACGTTTTCGTTCTTTTCCAATATTTCTCCAATCTGCATACGAACCATTCTTTTCAACGGCTCATTTGTATCCCTACTTCCGTATGTGGATTTTTCGTAAATAGCCTCTTTAATTTCCTTTGTAATTTTTTCAACTACCCTGTCCTCAACATTTTTACGGATTTCCTTTGCAATTTCTTCCTCATTAATACCAATCGTTACTGGTACGCTGAATACGCTCATTTTCAATTTTCCTCCCCTATAGCTATCACATCGCATCCAATAAATACCAATTCCTCATGTTCACTCATTCCATAGCCGACAGATTTTCTTCCTACTTTAAAAAATACATTATTTGTATTAACCGTAACTCCTTCAGTTTTTTCCATATAATCAGAAACAATAGCTTTCAAAGTATCTTCATTTAAGAAAGTCTTTCTTTCGACTATTGGATGTTCTTTTGGCATATATTCAAGCCATGTCTCTACACCTTTGTATTCTTTTCCTAGTGTGTCAGTCCATTCGCCATTTCCAGTATATGCAAGCATGATGATTCTTTCAGAGTTTTTCAGCTTTACATAATACAAACATGCAGTATCACCAATTGGGGGTTCTGGAAGTGAGTCATTTACTAAACGCCATGCACTAGGTGAAGGAATTGTTTTTCCTGTTTTGCGGTCTACATGTTCCTGTCCTTTAATTACATAGTTTCTAATTTTTTTTGGCATTAATTTTCTCCTTTCAAAACGGGCATAAGTCCAAGTTAATTTCCAGTCCAGGTGTTGCAATCTGAACCAGTGCATCATCCCAAACCACTGCTTCTTTTATTTCCTTCAAAATCTGTTCCGGGTCAGCTGCTTCATTACTCAAATGCACCAACGTTACCGTCCGTAGTGCCGCCGTATGGTTCGTATTTACTAAGCTTTTGCAAGTATCTAAAGAACAATGCCCTTTAAGCCTGTGCGTGTAATTTTCAGCTGTTTTGTCAACCAATTCTCTACAATAGTTGCACTCAATAACCAAGTGATTCAATCGCATTGCCTTGAAGTTGTACTTGCAGTATTCAAAGTCAGTCATGTACAACAACTTTCCCATTTCTTCATGCTCTATGAGATACCCATAATTGAAGCAAGGAATAAGTTGTCCTGTATCCTTATCTCTTGTGGTATGTGGCAAATAAAACGGTATTACTGTAAATGAGCCAACACGAAACGGTCTTTTTTCTGGAATGTCTTTCATTAACTCACCAGTGATGATTTGCAGATGATCCACGGTTTCATCATTGGTGTAAATCTGAATGCCAGCATTCATAAGTTCTCGAAATGATTTGATGTGATCTCCATGCTCATGACTAAGCAATACGCCAGAAACATCACTTGTTCTGTAATCAATAGCTTTCAAAATGTCTTTGTATTTGCATCCGCAGTCCAGAAGAAGCATTTCTCCGTTGTTCGATTTCAGAACATAGCAGTTTCCATGTTGGCTTCCTGTGTTTACCACTCGCATGAACATTTTCATCACCTCGCTTTCAATATGTAATTTGTGCGGCGTGTAAGGAAATTCTTAAATCCTCCAATGACTTTTTGGATTTTTTAGAAGGTTCTTGTCCGCTTAAGATTAGTCATAATTAACGTATGCTTGGCTAATTGCTTCGCTTTTGTGATAACTCTTAAATCTTCATTTGCCATCATTTATCATTCTCTGATTCAAAGATTGAAGAAGAAAAGATACAAACTGGGCGAACACCAATTTCGTTGAGGTAAAGGCTGCTGTCAAAACTGCCCGAAGGGGAAACAACGGTATTCGTTACACTGTAACCATTTGCTGGTGTACTCCATGGAGTAAGCAGCCACCACCATTTATCCATATTTGGAAGGAATTTTCTGTATTTTCGGTATTCATCCACCGTCAACATCGAAATCTTATCTTTACAATGTCCGTATTCTGTCTGGCCGTCCAAAGAAAGCAAATCTCGATCAAACTCAATAACTGCATCTTCTCCAAACTCGTCCGTAATTTTTTTAAGAAAACGAGTATTTAACTCATTTCTCAGTTTACTCAAAATCCAGTTATTTGAAGCTGAATCAAATGTTCTTTCTTTTCCATCAAATCCATTCAAAATGGCAAAATATCCTTTTTCTGTCTTATCCAGAATCAGCCATTCCATACCTGCAAGTTCAATAGCTTTTCCGATTTCCGGCTTTCCGATGTGCTTTTTCTTGAATTCCGTGAACTCTTTACTTAATCGGGATAATTCATCCTCAAAATATTTCAGATTTTTCTTCATAATCATTCCTCCGCCTTAGATACAAAGATATTAGATTTTAAGATACAAGCTGGGCGAACACCATTTTCGCTGACGCAATTGTTGTTGCAAATAAGGCCCGAAGGGGAAACAACGGCACAGGCTTTCTCCCATCCACGTTCTTTCGTTGACCATGGCGATAATGTCCAATACCAATCGTTTAAACACGGATTCGGTGTGATATCTGTATATCCGCGCGCTTCATCAAACGTAATCGGTCGAATTTTACAATCAACAGTCCCTAATTTCTGTCCATCCGCAGTGATAATATCTGCTGTGTGTGTTTCGATATTTTCTGCCCCGAATTCTTTTTCGAAGTCTTTCAGAATTTCAGTGTCACACAGTTTCTTTACCTTTGATGTTTTGTAATCTGAGGTATCACCAAACTCTACATTTTCTTTCACCAGATCAAGCGAAATAATTTTCGTTGTATCTTCATACTGTTCCAGAACCATGTATTTACGCTTTCCGGTGGTCTGGAACACATCTCCTCGTTTCAGTGTTGATAACTCAACCTTTCCAGATTCTTCCTGCTTTTCCAAGAGTTCAACCAGTTCCTTTGCTTTCTGTAAAATTTCTTTATTGTTCATATCACATTTCCTCCTGCTTCATAAAATCCGGAATTTCTGGTTCTTTACCTGCTGCCGGAACTGGCTCTTTCTCTGCTGTTTTTACGGTTTCGGCTACGGTTGGCTGCTTTGGCTTTTCTTCGATTGCTTCTGGCTGTGGAATGAATTCTTCTGTGTTTGCATTCTCACTAATTTCATAAGCAACGTCTTGTTCAATAATATCCTGTTTTGGAATATTCTCTGTGTTTTCGTCAGCTTCCTGTACAAAAGCATCACCGTGGCTATTGATGATCTGCTTTAATGCACGATTAATAACTGTCTTCTTTGCCATTTGATCGGTAAACTTCTGGTGTGTTCCATTGCCGTTTTCTTTGTACCCATAGCCCTGTAACCAAGATTGTTTGATCTGCTTCATATTCATAACTTCCAGGTGTTTTGAACCATCTTCCATCAGCACTACTGCATATGCCCCAAGAATATTATCATTATCAATATTCATAAAATCCTGTTCGTGGGAATCAAGCACCTTGTTTCCATCTTCAATATGGTATTTGAATTCATCACCATCATAAATGACTTCCGCATGAATATCTTTCATACCGTATCTTCTGGCTATTGTAATGTTTCCAAAGTAAGACCTCTGGAACTGACACTGATTTCCGTAAGAAATAAAATATCCTTGCTTTTTCTGCACCGAAAGACCAAGTGTTGCCATGTTCATAAGGCTGTTTGCAATGCTGATCTGGCTACAAGCTTCCAGAATTGGCTTATTATTTTTGTCTTTTGTCTCTTTCAGAGTTAAATATGCTCCCATCAGTGCATTGCTGAGATTGTAGTCTTTCGGAAAAGAAAGTCCATATTTAGTTTTTTCCTCTAACTGTTTTGTCAGCCCATCAATGAATGAATTGTTGATTACGATTGCCGCCTGTTGTTCTCCTGCTGTTGATAACTGTGTTTTACTTGCCATTTTAATTCTCCTTTTCTTTCTTTATTGGGATATTTTGAAATATTGCTCAATTATTTAAAGTTCTGCGTTATTAAATCCCGAACAATTTCAGAAACCTTTCTGTCTGTCCTGGTTGCTTCCTGTTCAAGCTTATACATAGTCTGTTCATTTACCCTCACAGCAATAGTGTGGGGCTTTGGGTCTGTTGTTGGTCTTCCTGATGACATATAATCTCCTTTTTGTTTTCTAGTTGATAAATTGTGCTTAGAACCATTTTTTTAGTTTCTTCACACATAGGTTTTGACATTTTCTTACCAAGCCATCCAGGTGCATACCCCATTGCTTTAGACAGTTGGTATGATCTTAAATTTTTTTCTTTCATAAGTAATCTAATATCTTTGTTCGGTACTTCACGTTCCAATGATTGAGCATCCGCTTTTGAATTCCATGTTATTCTTTTTATTTTAAGAGGATCTCCTGTTGACCGAAAACGGTTATAGTGCAAATCACAATACCCTAGTTCTTTTACATACTTTCCACACCCTTCAACTTTACATATACTTCTTTTTCTTGGGTTTGCAAGCATATATTTTCTTAGAGATTCACCATGATTTAATGTGCTTGCACACTCTCTACTACATGTAACACTTTTTCTCCGCTGAAATACTTCATATGTTTTTCCACATACAGGGCAAACTCTATATCTTTCTTCATAGGACATTGGAATATAAATTCGCTTATTTGGATTCTCTTCTTTTATGTCTTTGCCTTGAGCAAAATATAATTCGCACCATTTTAAAGCAGCTAACTTTTGCTCTCTATTTGTAAAATGCCATTTATTAACAGTCAAAAGATTAAGCACTTTCCTATCTGTTAAATACAGATTTGATATATCGCAATTTAAACTGTTATTATCAAGGAAAACAATAATTTTCCCTTTTGGTATTTTCCCGTGATGTTTTTCCCAAACAACATGTTGTTTCATTTTATAATGCTGATGTTCTGATACATCCTTGTCATTATTTATTCTCACCATAATATAGTTTCCGCTTATATGCTCTGAACCAATTTCTGGCTGTGGCAAATTCCTTTTAATTCTATTGTCTGTGCAGTACATTTCTATCTGTTTTCTGGTTTTTCTTTCTCCGAATTTTTCATTAAATTTTCTAGTGGTTTCCTCATACGAAAAAAGTGGAAGTGTTTTTTGTAAAAATTCTTTTTGTTCTTTTGAAAATATACTACCACGCCCATCACAATCAATATATCCATGACGTTTTAATACAGAATGAAGATTTTTCCATTTTTTCGATTCCCCGAATGTAAAATTAAAAATATCTGTCATTTCTCTATAAGAACCATGCTTTTTGCAGTTTTTTTCTAACCACTTCAATTGTTCTTCTGTGTATCCACGCATACTTATTCTTCACCAACCATTTTTGAAATAATACTTTCTTTTCCAAGTTTTCCGTCAGAAATCAACTTATCCGTTCTAAGAACAACATCTGCATTGTTAATCATCTGTTTTGCAAGTCTAGCAATCATATCCGATTTTTCGTTTTCTTTTTTTGCTTCCTCGCTTGTAACATCCATACTGTTTGTTAATTCAATTCTTTCTCCTAAAATTTTTTGTAATTCCATTAATGTCATAATGTTTCCCCCTAACTGATTGTTTTAAATTTCATTTATCATCAAATCCCCATCCGTCACTCTCAGAACAATCATCTGTCTGTCTAATACAGGGATTCTTTTTTTGTCAATGCTCTCCGAATCATCAATCCAGAGCGGAAGATTCAGACCGTTCATTTCCTGTAATCCATTCAGTAAATCAACCTCGCAAAGAATTTTGTCGGAATGATTTAATCCGCTATTGTAGTCGATTCCATTACAGATCATTTTGCAAGTTTCCACTGGATTTCCCTCAATCGTGTAATCAAGGAAACTGAACTGGAAATGCTTAAAGTATGGATTGATTTTCTCTGCCAGTGCCTTATTCTTCTGGATTGAGAAGTTAAGAACGGTGTCTATGTTCTTTTCAATATCGGCTTGAACTTGTCCAAGGTTTTTCAGTTCCTCATTCAGTTCGGCTACTCGCTTTTCTTTCTCTGTGACTGCTGCCTGTGCAATCTTAATGTCTGCATCCACATTGGAAATCTGTTTCATAACATTGCTGATCTGCATTCTCAATTCCTGTTTCTTTCCAGGAACATCTTCAAATGATTTTAATTTATCTTCAAGTTCTGCAATTCTCGCTGTAACCGCAAGATATTCTTCATCATTTGTCATATCTACAGATTCTGGAAGCTCCGTAAATTTGGACTGTTCTTCCTCAATCTGTTTAGTGAGTTCAGCAACTTCATCCTGTGCTGCGCCGATTTCCGACTGTAATTTGTTGATTTCCTCGTTGGTTTTCTTTAATTTTGCAGAAGCAGAATTTCCAAGGTCGCAAATTCCTTTTAACTGGTTCTGCTTTACTGATTCCCAATTTTTCTTTTGGGTTAATTCAGTTTCAATTCTAAACTTCTTCTTTTCTTCAAAGGAGGCTTTCAATTCGGCAACCTGTTCTTCCGGCAGTTCCTGTCCGCAGGTGGGGCAAATGGTATCAGAATCATTGAATGTTTCAGCTTCAATAGCTTTCAGTCTAGAATCATTCCACTCCTTTTCTTTGATTCTTGGATAGTCCTGTCTGGCTCTATCCAAGTCAGCTTTTGCTTGTTGTGCTTCCCTTATGTGGTTATCCAGTTCCATTCCAATAATACGAATGCTTGATTCCTTTTCTGATTTTTTTAACATAAGTTCGGAAACTGTATCAGAAATAAATTTTTGTCTGGCTCTTAACCATTCATTCGCTTTGCTAACCAGACCATCCCTGGAAGATTTCAAACCACGGATTTCATATGAAAGGCTGTCATAGCCTTTTGCTGAATCTTCAAGAATCTGTTCCTGTTCTTCCAGCCTGGAAATCTCCGCATTAAGCTCCTGCTTTTTGGGTTCCAAGGAAGAAGTGTCTTCTGCTTCAACGCTTCGATTGGTTTCATATGCAATCTCTGTATTTTTTGCATCAACCTTTTTCTTCTGCGCGTTCAGTTCTTTTCGCAGTTTTTTTAATGTATCTTCTACGGAGTATCCTTTTGTAATTTCTTCCACATGAGCGTACTGTGGATTCTCTTCCATAAACTGAGCAATATCGAAACCAGACATCTTTTCCAGTACCTTTCTGGATTCTGCTGTTGACTTCTGTAATGTGTCCAGAAATGGTTTTGGATTGCTGCACATCAGAAGCGTTGAAGGCTCTGCTATTGACTGGATGAACTCGGTATAATCCTTTGATTTAGCCGGGAATCCGTCAATTTCATATGAAGTTTCATTTCCATCGAATACCTCTTCTGACTGTCCTCTCGGTTTTCTCCACTTCTGTTTTGTGATTTTGCGGATCACTTTTTCTTTCCCATCAATCGAAAGTGTAAGCTCTCTTACAACATCAACCTTTGGCACTTCCACGCCATTTTCTTTTCTGCGAATAGAAGTAGGTTCTGTACCATTTGCCATCTTTCCTGTCAGAACGTCCAAATATGCGTCCTGCAATGTGGATTTCCCTTCTCTGTTTCTGCCAGAAATCTCTGTTCTTGGAAACAAATCTACAGACTTACTCGGAAACTTCTTGTAATTCTCCAACGAAATCTTTTTTACTTCCACCTTCATGCTCGATTATCCTCCCTATTGATACCTCATATGCAGTTCTAAGCTCTACTTCATCACCAGATAATTTTTTATGATAAATCCGGCTCTGGATTCTTCCGATTATTTTTACGAAATCTCCGACCTTGAAATTAGCAGCTTCTCTGGCTTCTTTCCACCATGCTATACATGGGATATAATCTGTTCTTCGCAAGTCATATTCATTGCAAGCAATCATCAAATCACAGATTTCTTTTCCTATTGGTGTTTTGCGGTAAATAGGAGGCTTGCAAAGATAACCTTCCAGAATGATTTTGTTTTCACCTTCTGCGCTCCCATCACCAGCCCCACACCAGATTGTTTCCGCTTTGATTTCAAGAATCAAATGTGACTTTCCGCTTTCATGTTTGTTTGAAGAACTGTATCTTCCTTCAACATAGACGTGTTTTCCAATCTTTAAGCCTTCCGTCTGCTTTTCTTCAACAATTACTGGAAGCAAATCTACGTTCCCACTGGTACGCTTTATACCAATATAGAATCTTAAAAACTTTTCTCCGTCCTTAAAAAATGTTCCTGGCTGAATATCCATTATTACGCCAAATATCTGAACTTCATTCTTATTATTCTTCATCCTCCAATTTCTCCATTTCTTTTACGGAAATCTCATATACTGTTTCCGTTTCTTCCCCATTAACATAAACATCACGGCTCATTAACCTTCCGGTTACTTTAATGTAATCATTCCTTTTAACATCTACCGCCAGATCAGCACCTTTTCCCCATAAAGTACAGCGAATAAAGTCTGCTCTTTCCGAATAATCCCTTGGAATTGCCACGAAAAGATTTAAAACTTTCCTGTGCGTTACTGGTGTAAGTTTTGCATATGGTTCTTTCGTGCAACTTCTGGCAATAAACTCTACTTCGTTTATATCGCCCTCCGGAACTTGTTCTTCCAGAACTTCCACCTTGTCAGCTGCGATATAATTAACATTGTGGTGCTTATTTGGATTTTTAGAAGTGTCCATGCTTCTTATTGCTCCTGTTACCAAAACTTCTTTTCCGTTGTAATCGTTGTCACGCACAACGGAATCTTCTATAACGATTGGAAACATATCCACTGCACCGCTTTTACGAATGACTGTCAGCATGAATTTGTAATAGTATCTTCCGTAATGTTCGTGGCTGAACACTATTTCCCCGGCTCTACCGGATAATCTTACTTTATTTAATCTTTGCATTTACGTTTCCTCCATTTCCAATATAATAGGAAGAAACACCATTGAGAATAAGACTGTTGATACAAAGAACACCCCGATAGCATCAAATGATGTAAGCATCCATGTGATTGAGAAGATTACTGTAAACATCCCTATTCCTACAAATATTTCTCCTATTGTCTTTACCACCTCTTTCATTTTGTCCTCACTTTCTTCTGGATGTGGTTACTGCAAGTGCAGCTGCCAGAATAGCGATAATTACATTTCTTGCCATCAGCTTTTCCTCCAGATCAGCAATGATTTCACTGGAAAGTGGCTGATTTTCGCCATTTTTTTGCATAAAAAATCCTCCTGTTATATTTTTGTTTGTCAAATACAGGAGGTTGTGATATAATAATCCTGTATTTAACTAACTCATTCTTAGTTAGATACCGTCCTGGTTGGTGTGTCAGCACCTTCCAGGACACTTAATCTGCTTCTACAAATTTTCCATCTTTTAGCGTATAGAAAGTATCTTCCTTGATATTTTCCCCATCTACTTTTGCTGATTTAACATCTACAATATGATATTCATAATTGATCTCTTTCCACTCTGCTAAAACAATAAAACATCCAATTTTCCCTTTAGCTTTTGAATTAATTCCTGTAGCTAATGCAATACTTTCTTTTCCTCCTACAATTGCCGCTGAACGATTTCCGGTATTGGTTGCCGCTGACTGATATCCGGTATTGGTTGCCGCTGACTGATATCCGGTATTGGTTGCCGCTG
>NZ_QTVN01000002.1:0-240572 GCF_003460605.1 Ruminococcus sp. AF31-8BH | reverse complement strand
TGATCTCCGGTATTGGTTGCCGCTGACTGATCTCCGGTATTGGTTGCCGCTGAACGATTTCCAGTATTGGTTGCCTTATCATCTTCCCAATTAACTTGCTCTTTGATGTATTCAACGCCAGCTTTGATAATTCCAGCAATTCCAATTTCTGCTTTCACGGAAATAATCCATAATTACAAATGTTTGCTTTTTCTTCTGTGTATTCTTTTCCAATTTCATACTGGAAATCTCTACACTTTAAGTCCTTGTCAAAGCCTTTAAAGCATTTCATTCTTTCTTTTCCTCCTTTGATTCCTCTAAACCAAGCCCAAGCATTCTGAATGCCATGTCCTTTGTGAAATCATAATCTTTCACGCTATTCGCCCAAGCTTCAAATGCCTTTAATCTTCCAACCAGAAGTGCATATTCTTCATTGGCATTCTCTGGAATGTAATCTGTGCTCTTAGTTTCTCCCATGATTAATTCTCCTTGTCTTTTGCACCGAATGTTTTAAGCATTTCTTCCAGAAGCGAAATAATCGGAATAATTGCATCTGCCTGTTTGAACTTTTCCTTGATTTCTTTATCAAGTTCTTCTTCGTTCATAAGGCCATGCTCAAATGAATGTCTAAGCTGCTCTTTTATTTCTTTCTCTTCTCCCCCATCTTTTACAAACATCTCTTTAATTTCATGGGTAATAACTGCATACTCTGAAAGAATATCAATTCCTTTACCAGAAATTTTGACTAAGCCGTTTTCAAATTTAATCATGCTATTTTTCCTCCCTGTTTTCATTTATGCTGTTTCTTCCAACATCTCAATGACTGGAAGAATTTCTTTTTCCTTCAATGTGTTGTAAAGGAAGATTCTTCCCTTTTGTGTCCACTTGGTATTCATTTTCACATCTGGTCTTCCGTCTGATCTGGTAATATTTACCGTTTCAGAATGCGTATAACCCATATTGTGATAGGTACTATACAGAAGCCACTGTCCGCTCTGTTTGTATTGGATTCCCAAGTCATGAAGTAAACTGTTCATCTCTTTTGCAGACATTCCGTAATCTTTGGAAATCTGTGTGATTGTAACCAATCCTGGATTTTTCAGAATTTCGTCATAATAATCTGCTTTCGGTTTCAATTCTCCGATGATCTGGTTCTTTACGCTGATCTCTGTTGAAAGAGCCCTTACGGAATCTTTAAGCTTAGCTATTGTCTGGTCTGCCATTTTTAAAGCTCTGGCAAATATCTGTTCTGGCGTGTTCCAGGCTTTCTCGAGGTCTAAAAAGTATTGTCGGTATTGTCTGCCTTTTTCTGAACGCTGAATCATACAAATCTGTTTCGCCATGTCTATAGAAACTCGATAGTCAGTAATTTCTCTTTCTGCTCCATTATTCACAAGTGTGGAACTTTTCACACTTGTAAAATCATTTCCTTCTGAGAAACCATATGCAGACATTCTTTCAAACCATCTTGAAAATCTATCTGTAATTTCAAGTCCTGTGTACAACTCTCTTGCTGATACCGTAGGCTGTTCACCTTCATAATTAATCGGTATTAATTCGTTCATTAGTCTCCTTTCCAATATTCATCAAAAATCCAATTTCCAAAAGCTATCCATTTTTCACCAAACAGCCAAAACGTCCAGCCATCCCTTCCTTCTTCATGGTATGGTTTCGCATCCACTATTTGTCCACGAAAACTTTTTGGAATACGCATACTATTTCCGATTTTCTTTTTCATTATCTGTTCAACCTCTTACAAATTTTCTTATAGTAATTCTTACTCTGGTGAAAAAGTCATAATCCGTGGATTATCTTTAAATTTTATACCCTCAATTTCACCTACTCCATTTTGATTAACTTTCAAAAATTGTAAATCTGTAGATAAATCAAAAGCATTCAGATCAATGGAAAGTATAGGTTCTGAATCTCCAACTCCCTGTTTCAACTCAAAACTCCTTACACCTTCGAGTTTGTGACCATCCACAAGGATTTCTGTGAAGATTCCTTCATTGCCATTTACTTGCCGGATTTCGATTTTTGATGTTTTCATTAGTCTCCTTTCTTTCCATCATCATAGAATTTTGAGGTTCGAGAAGAGGTCTATCAATAATACGTTTTTCGATGCTTTTCTTATCTTTTTTAGAAACTCGTTTTTTTGGCTGCTCCATGATATTGTGAATAGCTTGGAGCTCTTCCAAAATAGAATAAAAAACATTATATGTATCATTCATATAATTTTTCTCCATTCTATGATATAATCTCCTTTAGGAAGGAGGTGTTAACAATGGATAACTTTCAAATTGCTCACGACTTAGCTATTGCCAAAGCAGTTAAGGAAGGTTCTGGTTCAAAAGAAATTCTTGATTTATACCACACATACAATGATGAATTTCTTACCTTGTTAAGCAAAGAACCTGTAAAAGTTGGAAAAGCAACTGCAACAGAATACCCATCAGCTAAATAATTATCTGGTGTGCTTTATGTAATCTCTTTTACATAGAGCACATCTACTGGGTTAAACTTCAAGCAATATTGTTTTCCCTCATCATCCCATTCTAAGCGTATCAGTTGATCTCTAATATCCGGTTTCACAATATCATCCGGGAACACGCACGGGACTTCGATTGTTTCCCCATTTTTAAATTTAATAATCGTCATTTTCCAACCTCTCTTCTAATCTGAATCAACAGTTTCTTTTTTATCTGTTTTTTGTTCCAGGCTGTTATCAGAAAAACTTTCCACTTTCCCGAGAATGTAGCCTTTATCAAACTCTGACATTTTCGGGATTGCTTCTTTCAGCTTTTCTACGATTTTTTTTCTTTCTCTGACATTATCTATTTCACTTCCTTTCTTCTACGCACAATATTTAATTTCGTATTCAGTCACGATCTTTGAGAAAATCTCTCGTAACTTTTTATCGTCATCAATAACATCCATTCTGTTGAGCGAGTTAATCTCTGTTTTCGTGCATCCATTTTCTGTCATTCGTTTTCGCTTATTTCTTAATCTTGTATTCAGATCACATCCAGCCCGGCGTTCCAATTCTGTGTACATTTCTGTTCTAAGCATTTTAAACTCTTCTCCAGCACCTTTTTGTATGCGATTGAATTTAGAATTAATTTCTGAACGCCAGTTATCAAATACAGGCTTAACCGCTTCTTTGATGTTCTCTGTAGTTGCAACAGCTTTATCTGCGGTTTCTTTGGCAATTAAAATCTGTCTGTCTCTTTCTTTATCAGCAAGTTCTTTTTCAACCATCTGTGAAAGTAGTCCCTGTAACATTTGAAGCTCTGGTGACAATGCTCTTTTTACAGTTTCTTTAGTTTTGAAATATCCATTTACAAGCTGTCTCTGAACATCCCATGCCAAATCGTCTGTAAAGGACTTAACCAACATCAGATAACCTTGTTCTGTGGCAAGAATAACTTTTTCTGGGACACCGCCCTGTGGTCTTTCCAAACCAAGCGTCCGAATTTCGGACGGCTGAGTTATAACGAAGAAATCTTCTCCTTCAATAAAGTGATTTCGATTGTCGTTGAATCTCTTCCTTGCCGTTCCGTCTGGTCTGCCGTGTACCATGTCAATATCTTTCAATGTAACAACTCGCTGACCGTTATACTCTTTTATTGAGATATCTGAATTTCCAATATGCACTAACTGGTTCGTGTTTATCACTCCTTTCTTAATCTGACTTTCAATTCCGTTTTGTGTTGAAAATATTTTTCCTATGTGTTAAAATTATTTCATACCCAAATAATTGGCAGCTAATCTTTTTTTACTCAATCGCAGAACTAAAACTGCGTAAGTGGCGAAGTGTTTCAAGAAACATTTGGTGCTGCTTATGTGACTGAACAAGTGTGTTCAGTCTGCAAAACACATAAGGTAAACAAATTTAGGCAAGAACTGATAGGAAAGCACTCCTGTCAGTTTTTTGCTATTCTTCTTTAAACAGATATTCCAGATCATATTCTGGAAAAAGCTCTTTTTTAGAAAGGACTGCTTCTGGATATGTAAAAGGTGTTTTCCCCTTTATCTTGTTCTGAATAGTCCTTTCATCAACACCAAGAACCTTTGCAAACGCTCTGATTGTAATTCCTTTATCATCAAGAGCTTTTTTTAAATGAATTAACATTAATACCCCCCGTCGCATTATTGCGACTACTGTGTAAAAAAAATATCTATTGCTTCTTCCCTACTTAAAGGAACTGCGCTTACAATTCCGTGAATTTCACCAATTGTAAACTTTTCGCCGCCATCTTTCAACTTACGGTAAAAAGTGCTTCTATCCATACCAATTGCGCTTGCAACAGCTTCTTGTGTATTTCCATGTTCAACAATTTTACCTTTAAGCCTTGCTATATTTACAACCACAAGCGTTACCTCCTTTCTAGTAGCATTATTGCGACTTTGTGATTATATATTACCTCTTACAGTCGCATTTGTCAATATAAAAATTCGCATTTTTGCAATTATTTTTGTTGCATTTTCGCAACATTAATGATATTATATATTTCAGAAAGGAGGTGTACAAAATGTCGAAAACTGGCGAACAAATAAAAAAGAGAAGAAAACAGCTTGGTATGAGCGCCGATGAACTTGCTGAAAAGTTGGGTGTATCGAGATCTACTATATTTAGATATGAAAAAGGAGATATTGATAAGGTACCAGCAGAATATGCAAAGCCATTGGCGGATGCGCTCTGCACTACTCCAGCATATTTGATGGGATGGGAAGATAATTTAGAAATCGAAACAGATTTTATCCCAAAACTTATGACTGACACAATATCTGTAGAACATGTTAAGCTGTTGCTTGAACTGAGTGACACTGATAAAAAGAGTGTTTTCGACATGATTGAATTTCTTTACAAAAAGAGCAGGGATTAATCTCCCTGCTTTTTTAATAGCCCCATTGTTTTTTAAATGAAATAATCATGTTATACAAAAACTTCATAAACTTTTCGCTATGTATATTTTCAAGCATTTCAATAATCTCTTTCTTGTAATCCATGTAAATCCCTCCCAATATTCCAAACATTTGTTCCTGCTTATTAAATTATATCATGTTTTCATAACCATATAATGGAACGGAATCATCTCCACTCAAGTCCTTTCTGGCAAGTTGCTTTCCTCCGATTTTCCTGTGAATTATAATCTTTTTTGCATAAATATTGTGATTACAGTCTTTTTTAATCGTATTATTAGTATGCAGGGAAATTTCAGATGTTAAACAATTTGCCTCTATAACACATCTCTTCGGAATACGACTTTCCTGTATAGTCTCTGCCTGGGACATGTTGATTTTCTCCTCCCAACTAGAATTGCTGTGTTCCAGGCATATATTAATGTGAACAGATAAAAGTAATTGTATTATTAATAAAAACAATGCTGTTTGTTTTGACTTTTCTTTCATATAGAACCTCTTTACACTACTTTTTTAGTATGTTATAGTGTATTATAGCAACAATTTTTATATAATACGATTTTTGGCAAAATCGTGTTCTCTGATGGCGAAATTAGCAGAAAAGGGATGATTTGAATGCGAATTGCAATATGTGATGATAACGAAATCCAGATTGGTATATTTATGCATCGGATTAAAAATTTTCTCAAACGAAATGGTGATATAAAAGCATTGATTACTCCGTATGATAAAGGACAGCCACTTATTGATGATGTGGCAGATGGCGAATGGTATGATATTGTAGTTTTGGATATCGTTTTGAGAGAAGAAAATGGAATTGAAGTTGCAAAGGAATTGAGATTAAATGGCTATGATGGAAATATTATTTTCTGGACAGCCCACAAAGAGTATGTTTTTGAAGCTCTTGATATACTCCCGGTTCACTATATCATAAAAGGATCTGAAAACGGCAGAATGTATACTGCTTTCAATCATGCTCTGGAACATATCAGCAAAAGCACTCTTATGATAAAAGGAAAAGACTTTATTCATCGGGTGGAATTTCAAAATATCGAATATATTGAGAGTCGAAACAAATACATCATTATTCACTGCACTTGCGGTATAGTTTATACGGAACGATGTAAACTATCCGATATTGAAGAATTACTAGATTCCAGATTTTTGAGATGTCACCAGAGCTACATAATAAACATGGACGAGGTAAAAGAAATAAACGATTCGTTCCTCATGTTCTCCGGGAATATAGTGCCTATCAGAAGAAAAGACTTTGTGAAAATAAGAAACGAATTTGAGGAATATACGACATTTAAATAGCTCCCGGGAAAACCCCCGGGAGTATTATTATTTCAGTAATTCATTGACTTTTTTCTGTACTTCTGCGTAATTGTAGCCAGCGGATTCCAGGCGGTCTTTTCTGCTCTGTCCATTTCCCCATTCGCCATTGATTACCTCTTTTGCAACTTGGGCTACACTTTTCTTTGCTGTCATGGAATACACTACTTTTCCGTTCCAATCAAACACAGTATATCCAGCCTTGCAAGCTTTTTTCGCATTTTCCAGTGACTTGTAAGCCCCGATCTGGCTCTTGGAATCCTTCCAGGTCTTGCGGACACGGTAATACTTGTCAACCTTTGCTGTCGGTTTTGTGGTTGGCACTGTCACGGTTTCACTGGAAATAAGCTTCTTGAATCTATCCCAGTCATCCCTTTTACGGATAACGGATGGACAATTCTTAGCGCACACATCGTAGTGCTGAACAACTCGGCTTGCTGGAATGCCGTATTTCTTCATAAGCTGTTTGCACACATCTACTGTATTCTGGAAAGCCTTTTCGTAGTTATATCCAGCATTCATGCACATTTCAATACCAATAGAATTGTGATTGTTTACAGTTCCAAAAAGCTTACCGCCGTAATTTACTCCAACGTGCCATGCTCCACGATTATACGGCAAAGCTTGATATGCCGACTTATCGTCAACGAATACATGGGCTGAATAGCCGTGAAAATTGCCATTATGCTGTGCGGTGGCGTGTGCCTTAGCGTCCGCTGTTTTGGCTGTATTATCTGTATTGTGAATGACAATATACAGAGGTGTTTGTCCTGCGTAACTGTTATTGTTGCTGATTAATGAGGTATTAATATTCATGTATGTTCTCCTTTCATTATTGAGGTTAAAAAGTGCATAATAAAAAGCACCCCAAATGGGATGCTCTTTAGCATAAACTCTTTATCCTATATATTTACGGTGATTTTGGGTTCACAAAGGTAAGGTACTATGTTATAATATAGTCGTACCCTTTGTGGTGCTTGGAGCTGAACTTTTTGATTGGTAGTCGGGAGTTCAGCTCCCTTTTTATTGTTCCGATTTTGATATGCTGATTATAGCATATTCATTTTATGTTTGGTAGTGTTTTGTTATTTTTTTCTTACTTCTCCAATAAACTCTATAGTGAGACAAAGATTGAAAAAATAGGATATACCGGAGAAACAAACTTCTATCAAGTAGATTTATCTGCATTAAGTTTTGGCGTCTATGAGTTTTTCGCCTCAACCGGTCAATACTGTTTACTTGGAAATTATGTTGATTATTGGTCAATAATTAGTAGCACTAATGATGAGTTCAAACTTATTGATAAAAATACATTGCAAATATACTCTGGTTCATGGTATTCCGATGTGTACAGAAGAAAAATTTTATAATTTTTAACTGTAACTTTTAAATACAACCGGAACTTGGGAGAATGGAATTTAAATTAAAGCCATTTTTATCTTAGCTCACTGTCATAATATTTTTACCCATTTACCATTAGAATACTGCGCTGCCGCTAATTTTTTCGAAGCGTTTTCCACCCCAATGAAATTTATATTGTTTTGCCCAGCGAGTACAATCCCCCAAGCCCAGCCGCTGTACAATCCGCCAATTGTTCCCCATACAGGAAGTAAATTACAACCATCGCCAGCGTTTACGCTATTAAGTATAGTGCTGGCACTAGCTTCATCACTAAGATTTAAGACTTTTTTCGGCACCTTATCACCATTTAGTGCATTTATTGCCCCGATGATTGTCTTATTATTTGTCTCCAATTTCGAGATAACAGCCGTTGACATTTTATCAACGACATAATCCCAAAATTTACTCATTAGTCCGCGCTTGTTCGCTTTCCCTGTTGCATCATACAACATTACTTCGTCATTATCCGCTAACGTATCTTTTGATGTGTATTCAGTCCATTTTGGCATGTTGTTGTCCTCCTTTAATTCAGTTGATTTTTGTTAATATAGTCTTCGATTGCCTTAATATTTGCCGACAGCCCCTCATCAAAAATGAGAAAATTTCCTTTCTCGTTCTGGCTCAAAACCTTTCCACTTTCGGTGTCAATCGTTGAGTAGGTAAAAGCGATTCTATCGCCCTCGCCTGTTGACAATTTCATAAATGATGTAAGTTTTTTAATCTGGCTCATAATAATTCTCCTTCCATTTCTTGAATTAGTTTTTCTCTTTCCGAGAACATTTCATTCTCAATGTCGTTCAATCTAAAATTAACTTCCCTATCTTCTTTTCCGGCATTAAAGCGTATAAATTCTTTATTTTTCTGCTTTGCTTTCAGCTCCCACGCAAAATGCAAGCCTGGTGTTCCTTTTACCTTGAAATAAGTATTTGTCTTTTCAGCTATCCATGTTTGTCCCTCTCCTTCATTCTGTAAGAACACATAATACTCGATTCCTGTGTCGGTCGATTCCTGAAATATATCATCAATCATAATGATTGCGATTCCGTCATCTCCGATTACGCCACCGCCAAAATCTCCCAGAGTTGGAGTTGGAGTCTCGTAGCAGTAAAATAGCTGTTCTCCATAGTTTTCAGTGTCAGCTATTATGGATTTTGTTCCAGAAACCTTAAAATCGCCAAAAATACTAACATCTGAATTGAATTGTGTTCTTCCCAGATAATGTTTTGAACCGTCTGTAAAGCCACTTTCTGTTGTTGTATTATGTGGTGTTAAATTTAATGAGTTAGCGTAAGAGGATGCAATACCACTTGCGCTGTATTTAATAAATTGTCCTTGTGCATCCATAGCAAGCATTGATGGAGCGTTATATTCATTTCCTACGGAAATCTGTAGGGTTCCATTTTTTTTATTATAAATTCTGTTGTTTTGAATCGTAAATCCGCCTATAGTGGCTCCAATTGCCGCAAGCTCATTCAAGGACATTTTTTCAGCCGTGACCGCCTTAGCATCTAATTTTTCTGTGGTAATAGAACCAGCTGCTAGAGCATTAGCGGCTATGCTCAACGCTTTAATAAATTGTCCATTTACATAAATGTTTCCGTTTTCGTCTAAATAAATTCCCTGTGCCTTGCCACCATTGGTAAGCTTGCTGAAAATATCGACTTGTGTCTGTCCATCGACAGCTGATTTTGCTGAGCTATTAGCAATCTCATCGACCGTCTTTCCTTGTAGCGAAAAAGTCTTTGGAGCTAGAATAACATTTCCGTTGCTGTCGATTTCTAAAGTCACATTATTGTCGTCATCAATAACTTTCAGTCCTCGACCATTGATTCTCTCACCAGCAAGCAGTCCAGCCAGAATATATTTTGCATTAATGTATACTTTTCCATCTTTGATATAGATTCCCTGTTCAGTGCCGCCTTTTGTGAGTTTATTGAACACTTCATCCTGTCCAAGACTGGTATCATACTTATCAATTGCATTTTTAATATCGTCTTTGTCTGCATACTTGAAATCAATCCAATCGGATGCGTCAAACGCTCCGCCAACACGATTTACAGTGGATGTTTTGAGGGAAGCCTTTCCTTCACTATTGGTTGTCACCCACAAGTCACCTTCGTAATATGGCGGTTTTGGCTGAACCATATAGACAGATGACTTCCCATCTATCTTGTCTAACAGTTCATCTGGTATGGATTGTGGTTGCCAAATACCAGATTTGTAAATCCATTGTGTGTTATCAGAAGTATTGTGCCAAAGGTCACCTTCATGCTCTGCTTTCTCGGACTCCCATATCAAGACAATTTCATTCCCGGATTCATCCAGAATCTTGTTTCCATCAATATCACACCACGGTTGTTCCTCTGTTTTTGTCCATTTAAGAGAAGGGTCGTTTGGCTGATACCAAGTTTCAATTTTTCCATCAATCTGTGTTTTTAAAGAATTAAGAGAATCTTTAAAAACGCCATTGATAAATAAATCTAAAGAACTATCATCTGTGTATTTTGAAGCCTTTTCCCAATCTGAAGCAGAATAAGAACCGCTTGCTCTGGCAACTTTACATCTCATCAAATCACCATTAGAGCCTTGTGTCCATAAGTCTCCAATGTCATAAGGTGGCTCTGGCTGAACTACGAATACTCTGCGCTTATGATCTGCAGTATCTTGCGCTTTTTCTGCGGCGGCAAGTGCTAACGTGATATCGGTATCTTGTACCAATTGCCATTTCCAAGTTGCCCCATCTTGCATAAAACGGTACGCATATCCCCTGGATTTCCAGTAAAATAGGTCGCCCTCATGTTTCTTTCGTTCTTCGTTGGTAGTCCACTCGGAAGCCGGGATATTCTGCAAGGTCGGTTCATAGTCATAAAAAAAAGTCTCAATCTGTCCGTCGATTTGAGACTGCAAATTATTGATATCAGTTGTGTATGTATTGCTTATAAAATTATTTACTTCTGTTTCTGCTTTTTCCTTTGCAATCGCATTAACATCTTTTCCCTTGACTTGTACGGAATCCGCATTAATAACAACCCTTCCTGTTGTTACATCAACCAGGAAAGTTATGTTTCCATCTTTATCAATAGCCTTAATGGTTCCCGTATTAATCCAATCTGCATTAACACCTGTAGCCGTAAGGATTCTGGCAATCACATCACCATCAACTGTCATGCCACCATTCCAATGTTGCCCACCATCTGTAGAAACAGCCCATGCTTCCGCAGTCATTTTCCATATAATATCAGAATCGGACAACTGTGGCTTATTATGAAGATAATAGATTTTGCTTCCGTCCGGCTGTGTTTCTACTGTCGTGTATGTTCCAGAAGATTCCGCAAGGCGTTGTGATAATTCTTCCAGTGCCTTTTCTCTGGCGGTACGTTCATCTTTTAAGTTCTTTTTGTTTTCAGCTTGCACCTGTTGGTTAAGTGTATACTGTTTCTGCTTATTCCTGGATGCACTCTTAGCACTGCATTCAAGTTGCTCAAATGCGCCTGGATTCAAAGTAACAGAAGTTAGGTAGCTCTTATACTGTTTTCCGTTTCTATCGGAAATCGCAATGGTGTCACCAGCTTCCCATGCAATATTTGTTAAAGCACCAGTAGAAAACGGTCTGAATTTCATTCCAACACATCTGTCTGAAATAATCTTGCAGATTGCTTCTCCTGTTCCCTCTTGAATTAGCTTATTATCACTTATTTCGATAACGTAGCCGGATTTTCCCGACTGATATGTTTTCGCTTCATTTTGAGAAGAATTTTCAACGTATTCTGTAACTTTTATACCTGTTATTTCAAGATCATACAGCCATGGAGTAAATCCGTTTGTTTGAATTGTTGTAATCCCAGTCTGCATGATAGTAATGATTTGTTCACCAGTGGTATCTAATATGTCGTTACCTTCTACATCTTTCCATGGAGTTTCCACCAAATCATAAAAATTATCCGGGACTTCACGTTCATACCATCCAAAGCATAAGCGACCATATTCGTCACATTTCGCCCACTGGCAGCCCATCTGTGCTACCCATGCAATTACCTGTCTGAAAGTAATACTGCTATCGTCTGGTCGATTCTGTATTATCAAATCATCATTATCAAACCTTGTAGATTGAAGTGTTACTCCGCACACCTCGCAAGCATCCTGGATGATCTGTAATCTGGTTGCCGGATAGGACAGCTTACTTTCTGAATAATCACGATCAAATAATCGCATGGAATCTTCACAGGTTAGGCTGATAATTGCAGTGCTTTGATATGGAGCATCTGTTACCGTCATAGTACAGATACGGATTTTTTCAATACCAGTAGATAATTCAAGTCCAATATAGCAAACAACCCTTGCTCCATCCCAGATGTAATCTGTGTACTTTCCAGAAAAGTTGTTGATCTGCAATGTCAGCTTATTTACGATAGCTGCGCCGATATCAAAAGAACCACTTTGCGATACTGCATCCTCAAATTTGAAGCCATTAGACCATAAATCTTTGTCGGTAATGGATAATGTGCTTCCGTCCGTAAAGGTAAAATCTGCATATTTCAGATAGTTACGGTTCCCACTATTCTGTTGTTCTTTAAATTCCGTTGATAAATTTCGCATATCTTACCTCTCGATAAAATCAAATTTAAGTCCTTCCATGCGCTCATTTCCTATCCACCAGCATTTAAAGGGTGATTCCCTGTCCCCAACATAAAATGTTCTGGTTTCGTGTTTATTTGCAGATAGCAAGTCTGGATATGTGACCTGTATGTACTCTGGATTTACTGCCTGTATAATTTTGCAAGCAGTGTCCCAGTCTGGGCCATTCCAACCTACAGACAGCTTTCGTTTCTGTCCAACTCTGTTTTTGTGCATGGTCGTATCGTCGGTTCTGCCGGATTCTGATGCCGATATATCCTGTAATCCCCATGTAAAAGAAGAAGGACAGGGCATTGCTACCCCATCCACTTTTAAAAATGCTTCTGCCATATGCTAACCCTCATGCAATCATTTTTGTTGCTTCGCTTCGGATAAATTCTTTAATTTGCTGATATCCCCATCCGCAATTAATAAGGCTACTTACAAGCATTTCCATACTCTGAACTTTCGCCAAGTCATCACCTGTGAAGAAATCTCTAAGATTCTCTTTTGCTTTTACTCCATAATCACTTTCAAGCTCTTTTGCTGTCTTTCCGAACAAATTGCGATAAATCAGATTTGTATAATTTGGATAAGCAAATCTCTTATTTGGGCTTTCTGTTATTTTCATCTTAATTGTATCTGTGAGGATATGCCGAATAACAACACCCTTGTCACGTTCAATTTGCCATTGCTGGCGTTCTGTATATAAGCGTTTTAACTCGCTTTCCATCTTGTTGAAGGCTTCAATATACTTAATTTTCCATTGTAAGGCTTTTTCACCAGTAAAGCCCATTACGAGCAATGAAAAACCATCTCTATCCATTTCGTACATTGGATATTCTTTTCCACGGTTCTTATATGTTGTAAGTTGAAAAAATTTGGCGGCTGAATTATCAGCCACGAGATTTTCAATTGATTGTAGAACATTCTTATGTTCTTTCTCAAAAACCTCTGCAACTTTCAGACTTGTTGTAATAAGTTTCTCTTCGTATCTTTTTCCAACGATTTCTACCAGCATAAATTCATATCTCCTTTATGATTTATTTTTTGGCAACAAAAAAGCGCCTACCCCGAAAGGTAAACGCTTTAAAAATTGCTTATTATGATTTTATATTATAACATACGGTGAAAGTATCATTCAGTATACTATGGTATCATTCTACAATTCCTCCCAACACTCTAATCAACTTCTGTTTGCGGTTATACTTCAAAATCTCGGAAATCTGCCCCATCATATCATCCATTGTCATGTTGCTCTTCATGCTGTTGCAACGCTTACACGCCAGTTGCAGATTCTTAATATCATTGGTGCCGCCACGAGACAACGGCATAATGTGGTCGATTGTCATTTTCTTAAATTTGACTGGCTTACCGCATATCGCACATTTTCCGTTGCATTTGGCGTACACGCTCTTTTTCTGAAAGTCATTGAACTGGATTCTATTTGCCATACGATCACGCTTTCTGTTCCATAGATTCAAGAGCCTTAAATTTCTGTCTTGCTTTATTGGCATAATCGCTCAAAATCAACAGTTTCATTGTCATAAATTGCTTGTTATGTGCAAAGAAAAGGCTTTTCTCTTTGTCCATCTCTTCTGTGCTGTTAAATCCATACTGTTCCATGAAATCATCCACAAGAAACTTGATTTTATCAATAGTGTCCTCTACTTCGAACATTGTGTCTTCTCTATCCATATTTTCTGTCATTTTATTTTCCTCCTGTGTATCTCTGTAAAAATCTAATTAAAAGAATCTTTGCTGTGCATTTTCTGTATCAATCTCATTCTTCAAGAAAACTGGCGGTTTGTATTCTCCAATAATCTTGACTGCCTGTTCTACCTGGCTTCTCTTAATTGCCTTATAACTTTTTACCTGGAACTGGTAGCGCAGGTTGGAATGAATGTTACTGTAAACCTTCTGGCGAATGGAACGGCTATTGTAAGCATTGGATTCCTTGCCACCAAGTACCAGTGTTCCTTTTCTCTTTACGGCTTCCGTGATTTTCTCCGCTTCAATCGGGAGAATCGGCAAATCCATTTTTAAAGTCTCAAACTCTGTCTGGATATCGTCAATCCGCTTATTCAGTTCTACGTTTCCCTGTGCTAGAAGCTGAATCTGTTCGGGGATGGTCATTGGTACTGGGTGGCGAACCGTTTCTTTTAATTTGTCCTCTACTTTGAGAAAATATTGTCTGGCTTGTTCACCTTTGGCACTCTTTGATTGCATAGAAAGTTTCTTTGCAAAGCTGGCAGAGAGTTTATAATCTTCTCTTTGAATAACGCCACCTGTCGGTGTCTCCTCCTCAAGGAAGAGTCGCAAATAATCCTCATTTTCGGTTGCGAAATCATTTTCTGCAATGTTTCTCTTACACCATCTAGCAAAATTTTGTGGCGCTAACTCAAGAAAAGCATATAACTTTCTGGCAGTAGTCATACCCTCTTCATCAATGCCAAGTGCAATCTCAATAGGTGTCTGGTTAGATGTGTTAATTGTGATTTCGTTCATATATAAAAATCCTCCTGTAAAATTTTAATTTTTTATTTGCAAACAGGAGGCATATAGTGTTATAATTTGTATAGCCTCCTATTTGGTGGCAGAAGCATTTAAGAGATTCTTAACTTTGGTCGGTCGGGAATCTCTTATTTTTTATCACTCTGGAACATTTTATCATACTGCATTTCAATCCCAATTCTCACAATTTCAGACCTTGTAGTAGCCTTTTCAAGTGCAACAGCATCCAGTTTTTGAAGAGTTTTCTTGTCTAATCTTGTCCTTAACATATAGTCTTTTGGATTGTCAGTTAATTTTGTTCCGATTTTCATAGCAGCCATTTATATCACCTCTCTTTCTTTGTTGCTACAATCCTATTATAGTGTGTAGCAACAATCCTGTCAAGCATTATTTTAACTTTTTTCAAATTTCCTATTCCGCTATCCGTTTTGGAGTGGTAAAATATATATATCATCGCAAAAAGGAGGGGGTATTTATGTCTTTGATTAAATGTCCAGAATGTGGAAAAGAGGTAAGTAATAGCGCTAAAAATTGTCCTAATTGTGGTTTTTGCTTGAAAAAGAAAAAAACATTTGTTATCTCTGTAATCATAACAATTATTGCTTTAGTATCTATAGGTGTTTTTGGCTTCTTAATTACGCACAAAAATATAACCGATACGAATTATTCTGCCTTTGGTGTTTATCCCTGGGAAAATAATACATACAATTCTATTTACTATTATTTTTCATCTCCAAAACGATACGATGTTATAGTTTTTCGTTACCCAGATGATGAAGAGCAAATTTTAGTGAAAAGAATTATTGGCTTACCTGGCGAGATGGTTGAAATCCAAAACGGAAAAATTTTTATAAACGGCTATACCAAAATTGACCTTTCATTTGCAAATGCAGTTCCTGTAAGAGATTTTGGCCCTTATGTAGTTCCTGAAAATTGTTATTTTGTTTTGGGAGATGATATCAATAATTCAAAAGATTCTAGGTATTGGAAAAATACCTACGTCAGAAAAGACCAGATTATTGGAAAAGTAAACGAATGATTTTCTATGCCAGGTGAATTCACCTGGCATTTCTATTGTATGGCAGAAAAATCTCCTTTCGGTGTTTACAATTACACCGAAGGGAGATATGATAACAATATCAACCACTTCGGTGTGTTGAGTGCTTAAAGAGTTCCGACTTTTCCAGGGTGCGTGAATCCTTTTTTATTTGTTTGCTTTTAACATATTCTTGATTTCGATAATTTCCTGTAAGATTTTATCCTCTTTGTCTGCACGAATATCTCCATCAATTAATCTGCGAATATAATCGTTTTTACTCACCCCCATTTCTTTTGCTTTCTCACCGACAAAATCAAGCTGTTCTTCTGTCAGTCTTAACGTAAATGTTTTAATACTCATTAATAGCATTTCTCCTTTCTTGAAGTCATATTGACTTCTCGCTTATAATATACCATGAAGTCATTTAGAAGTCAATATCATTTTCTATTTTTTAAAATCTTTGCTATTAAAAATAATAGCAGAAATTTATTGACATTTAACTAAAAATTCTATAATATAATAATGCAATCAAAAACAATAGCATTGTGAAAGGAGATAAAGTATGCTAGTACGAAATAAAAAACAAGTGCAAAAATCTTTTAGAATTGACGAAGATGTTGAAAGAGATTTAGGTCTACTGTCACAGATCACAGGAAGAAGCCAAAATGAATTGGCGAATGTTGCACTTGAAGAACTGCTGCAAGATAACAGTATTCATTTTCTAAATATTGTAATATTGGAGCATTATGAAAGTGAAGTTGAAAATGCGGATGAAATAGCACCTTTTATATTGGGAGGACTAGAAGTTCAGTTTGCCCCTGTTGACGGAACAAGTGAAATTGAAATTACAAGCATTGTTAGGGACGGAGAAAAAGAACTGGATAAGTATACAAAGAGAATAGATGAATGCAACGGTAATGAACTTGAAAATTATCTTATGTCTTTAAGTATGTATATAGATGTAAAGGCAGAAGATACTGTACAGTATTTGAAAGATAGAACGGATTATAGAGATTATGTAAAAGTAAGAAACAAATAAAAATAAGAGATTCCGTACCGACCAAAGTTAAGAATCTCTTAAATACTTCTGCCACCAAATAGGAGACTATATAAAGTATAACACTATATGCCTCCTGTTTGCAAATAAAAAATTAAAATTTTACAGGAGGATTTTTATATATGAACGAAATCACAATTAACACATCTAACCAGACACCTATTGAGATTGCACTTGGCATTGATGAAGAGGGTATGACTACTGCCAGAAAGTTATATGCCTTTTTAGAATTGGATTCTAGCAATTATTCAAGATGGTGCAAGAGCAACATTACAGGAAATGAATTTGCAGAGGAAAACGTTGATTATTGGGCATTCGTCATTAATGACGAATGGGGAGGGCAGGCTACTAAGGACTACAAAATTACTGCTCATTTTGCAAAGAAGTTATCGGTAAAAGGTAATAGCGAAAAAGCAGAAGAAGCTAGAGAATATTTTACTAGACTTGAAGAAAAGGTAAAGCAACAAGTAATTGATTATTCTAAATTGTCCCCCGAACTGCAAATGTTCAATCAGATTTTCCAACAAGTAGCTAAGACCGAACTGGAACAGAAAAAACTTGCGGAACGTGCCGACCAACAAGAGAAGAACATGAAAACCATCATTGATACTTTCAAGGGGATGGATTCCGATGTTGGCACAGAGAAGTGGGTGAACCGATGTATTTCAAAGATTGCCGAGAGCGACAATTTCTCTTACTCATTCGGAAACAAATATGCCGCCGCCAGAAATGAAAGCTACCGCAGACTGACAGACAGAGCTGGTTGCCGATTAGATCAGAAACTTAGAAATGCGATTTCCAGAGCTGAGGAAAGAGGTTGCACAAAAGAGCTGATTAATCAGATTAATAAACTGTCCGTAATCATGCAAGATAAGCGACTGAAAGAAATTTACATTGGTGTGATTAAAGAAATGATGATTGCATATAGAGTAGAAATTGCATGATTGCCGTAGAGCCAAGAAGTCTTGGCTCTATTTTTATAACAGCAAAAAGGCTAGAGATTTCTCCCTAGCCTAATTTTATCAGTTAATGTATTCAACATCTATGCTTGGCAATGTTACTTGTTTCCCAAGAAGTGTTGTAGAATTTAATGTTCCGCTACAAGTTCCGTATACGGTTATCCAATCTCCTTCTAGGTAATGTGTTTCGCCATCCTCATAGCTATATGAACAATCCCATTTATTACCGTTTCCGTCAACAATATACAACGTATATCCACCGAATATTCCTTCTAATGACTGATCTATTGTTCCAGAGACAATACAATGTTTTTTATCGTAACTGTCAGGGTTTCTCAATATATCATTATAGTCCAATGTTTGGCAAAGTGCCTTGTATTCGTCCTCTGAAACTTCTTTTGAATTAGCAACTTCTTCTGTCACTACAAAATACTGTGATAAACTATCATCTGAAGCATCCTTTTTATAGCTTTTAGCTTCATCACCTTTTGCAAATACCATACAATTCTCTAAATTTATGGAATCTCCCATAAATCCCCATGAATCTACATTTGATACTGTTCCAAGAATAGCAACCACATCATCATCTTTAAGACCGCTTTCATATTTTGCATACAATTTACTATCAGATACATTAAAATTACTCATCATGTATTTATCACCAATAGTAACTTGCACCTTATTGTCTTTAATCTCACTTATTGTTGCTACAGTATAAATTTTAGCTCCGCTCATATTGACTGCATATTTATATAAATCGCTGTCAGTGATATAAGAATATTCACCAGAATTAAATGTTTGTAATTCATCATCAAAAGTAATTGGAGCCACATTCTGTTTTTTCTCTTCTACTGTAGGAGTTGCTTTTCTTTCGTAACTACTGGATTTTTCCGTCTGTGTTTTGGATGTATCTGCTGTTTTCTCTGTTTTAGATGAATACCAGCCAATTAGAATAAACACAAGGCAGATAAAACCAAAATAGTTTGCGCATCCCCCTTTTTTCTTTTTCTTGGTAGCTGTCGGCTGTGTTGTGTACTGTGGTTTTGGTGCAGAATATGTTTTAGGTTTTTCGATATTCTCAATAGTTGTTCTGGCCTTGTTTGCTTCGCCCCTGTCGCAATTATCCATTACACTCTTGTCTAGCATATACCATTCAACAACATATTGTTTTTTGAAATACCTCTCCGCAATCTCTGTTGTAAATTCCTTTGCCTGTTCATATGCGGAAGAACCTGTTGATAAGCAAATTTTGAAAGGCTTTGCATATTTCGGAATTGAAAAAGCAACTTTCAACTGTACTCTCCCTAAATCATCTGGTTCTTCCTTATCATAATTCAATACAAAATCCATAGGATTCGCTTCAAGTAACAGATTTCCTTTGTAGTAAACCTCGATATTCGCTTTTGAAGCCTTGATTCTCATGGAATCTAACATCTCAATGTCGTATTCCTTTTGCTTCTGTGGCGGTTCCTGTGTTACATTTCCCTGTGTTATCGGGAATCCACAGTTCGGGCAACTTGCCGCTTTATCACTTATTTCCTTGCCGCATTCTGGACATTTAATCAGTGCCATAAATATCCCCCTCCTTAGTATGATACCCATATTGTACCACTTTGGGACGCATTCTGGAAGCCCTATTTCGCTTTTCTATCAATTTCCGCAGTCACAGCAAACAAAAGAGCTTCGGCAAATTTCGCACCGAAAGAATCAGCGTATTTATCGTGAATCCGGTTTGCTTCCATGGTGAGATTTTCCCACTGTGGAATATCATCCTTTGAGATAAAGGCGTACTTCTTGTGGAGGTTCCATATATCTTGCCAGATGGAAAAGTAAGTCTGCTTGAAATTCATCAATACCACTTCTCCTTTAGCTGATTAATCGGTGTTCCGGCAACTCCGGCACTTTCTCCGCTGTCTGTTGCCTTGAAGTATGCTCCCGGAATCTGCGGATACATAAACTCAAACATTAGATAATTAGCTGCATCGCAAAGATATTCTGTGTTCCCGGTCTCACGATACTTTTTGATGCACATATCGTGGGATTCCAAGGCGTTTACCAACTTCTCCCCGAAGTTATCTTTTGCCGTACCATACTTGTAAAAGCTTACCTCAACCCTATTCTGGCGTAATTCATCGAAACGGTCTGAATATTCTGTTGGAAGTTCTGTTCCTATTTGGCTCATATGTTTTAATTCTCCACAATTATTTGTATTTTTTGGCGAAAAATCAATTTTATTTGATTTCGCCTATATTTTATCTGGTAAGAGGTTTTAAGACGAATTTGGCTATTTTATTGCAGTAATTCTTTATCAATAATCTGGAAATTTGCCCTGTGGATATAAAGAGCTTTTCCGTCAATCATTAGCTTTGTCATTTTAGGCAGATCGTCCGGGATTTTCCAGAACACCTCGTCACCAGAATATGCGGCTATCGGTTGCCCGAGTTGAGATTTTATTACTACAACCCTAGATTTCCCGAAATAATTTTTATAATAATTCACAATCCCGGCTATGTATGTGTTCTCTGAAATCTTCCCAGTTGAATGGCTAATTATATCCTCCTGGGTAAAATCAACCTCTGGCTTCAATCCTTTTTGCTCAAAAATACAAGTATCACCACAGCTTTCAATTTCTTTACCGTCAATCAGAATTGTAATGACGGAAGATACGTCATAGCTGGTTGTTTCGTTACCCTCGCTATCGTAGCCCTTGGATTTAGTTTTATTCCCGGCAATATTAATCTTGTCCCCTGTGGTGGTCATAACCTTTTGACCGTAGTTATCGTAGGTGTAGATTGTATAACTATTACCAGAAAGATTTCCTTTCACGTCATTCATGTAATCGTCATTAGCCGCACAGCCTGTTAGCCCAGCAATAATGCAAATACAGATAATGGTTGCCAGTAGTGCTTTTATTTTTTTCATAATGTGTCCTCCCTGTCCTCAACTTTCATTAACAAATTTTTCCGTATATAGCCAGACATGAAATGCGAATAATGGTGATCCGTGTACTCACTAAATGAAGTGCCAAAGTATTCATCAATCACTTTCATGTATGTTTCAATCTCAACATTCTGGAAGTAATCTGGATTTGGCCCGAATCCAAACTTGTCCAGGATATTATCCAAAGCGTCTTGATTGATTTTTATGTGCGGTTTTCTGGTTCGCTTTTCGTACATCTTGAAGAAATACTTCGATACTACCAGGAAGCGGTTGGTTGTATATGGGCTTGTCGTATATCCCAATTCTTCAATACGCACTGCAACCTGGTTCTTGAATGCAGACCAGTTAAAAGATTTACGGTCTATTGGAGTATACTGGATGCTATCCTCGGTCAACATATTTTTGATATGTTGAGAATTGAACCACTCTTTAGAGTGGTATGCATTTTTCTCTTTTTCTTTTAACTCCGTAGGAGATGTAGTATCTGGTTTATCATTAATATCTGAAATATAATCTCTGTTTGTAGTTTCTGGTATTGCTTGACGGTTTGAATCGTATTGATCGTTCATGAGTGCTTCATTCATTGCGCACTCATGCGCATTGGAAAAATCATCTGGCAAATTAATTTTGTAATCGCTTAAAGGATAACCTTTTTCTTTAAGTGCTTTTGCTATATTTACAAGGCTAACGCGATATTGTAAAGTTCTGTCCCATTTGTATTTTGGGTTATTTCTTTTTGAAATAAAGCCCATATTAACCAGTTCATTGATATACCGCCTTACTTGGCTCACAGATAAGCCAAGCATGATTTCATTGGATAGTTCTTCTGCTGTTTTGTATATCCAGCCATAAAATAATTCCTTTTCTTCTTCTCCATTTTTTCGTGCGATTTCATTTTCTTTTTCAATGAATTTATCTGCATCGGAAACTCTTTCAGACCAATAAATAAATTGTTTTAATATGATTGCTTTACGAAAATCTCCTGTAATAGCAAGCAAATCTTCACGCAAAACTACTTTTTTAATTTTCTCCATCTTATTCACCTGCCGCTCTGTCTAATTTATAGTGAAATTTTCTATGGCAATTTTCGCATAACACTATGAGATCGTTATCTGCAACTGATCTCATATGTTCTCGTCCGTGATTTTCATATGTTTTATGGTGGACATTAAGTTTTCCACTATTTCCGCATAGCTGGCAACGGTAATTTGCACTTTTTAACTTATAATTTCTAACTCCATCCCAATACGGTGTATGTAAAAAATCGTTATAATCCATGTTGTTAATCTCTTTGTATATTTCGTCTTGATCTGGGTTAGTTCCATATTTTTGATACATGATATAGTTAATTTTGTCTTTTGCAGATACTCCATCTCTAAAGCAAGCTTTAGGATTTAAATACTCCTTGTATCTGAGAGTAAGATTTGCAAGTTCCTCTTTTCTTTCTTTTTCCCATTTTTCATGAGATATTGATTGTTTGATCTTTATTTGCTTCTGATATTCTGTCTCACATTCTTCGCATCTGAAATACTCGTTATTAGTGTCTTTATTATTGATACATTTAATCATATTTAAAATTCTAGTTTTAGAAATCATCCGAGTATATATTTTCCCGCAAATAGGACATTTTATTTGATATTCATATAAAACCTTATCTGTGGGAGTTAAGTTATCATATCTATAAAATGCATTAGTGATTTCTGTTGTTTTTGCATTCATCAGAATTTTTGTAAGTTCAAAGTCGATAAGATCTCCACGTTTTATTAAATTGTCATTTTTTCGGATATCAGAAAAGACTACATTTTTGATAAATTCTTTGTTCATATAGATAACCTCCGTATTGGTTGTTGGCGTACCATGAACCGCCAGAATCCGTAATTATAAAACAGTGGACAGGCGTATTACGGTTTACGCTTTTCGGCGGCCAACCTAGCCCACTGGTTTTACCGAATTAATTAATCAAACATTTTGAATGTTTCCTTGCAAAATTCCTCATAGTCGGTTTTCCCGACCAGTGGCATTTTATTCCTCAGTTTTTCCATGGCTCTAAAAAACTTGCCTTGGTCTTTATTCCAGATTTTACAGGAAATTAGAAGATACTTCTCTTCTGTATGTCCAAATTCTTTTCCGAAATTCACTCTAATTTTCTCATTCTTAAAAAGTTGGTCTGCCAGATACTCTTCTGTATCTGCAAAAATGTATTCACTGCGGAATAAATGCTTTTGGATTAAGATGTAATTTTTATATGACATGATATTCCTCCCTTTGAAAAAGGTTCCATTTTAAATCGAACCTTTCCAGACCTCATTTTAAATGCGGGCTGTCTAAAAGATCAAAATTTATGCCGCAATTTTATTAATTCCTTTATTCAGAATAAATTCTTTAATTTCGTTATACCCCCAGCCATATCCGACCAACGCACTTACAAGCATTTCAGCATTTTGTATTTTCACAAGATCTTCTTCCGAAAAACAATCTCTCATATTTTCTTTTCTGGAGATTCCAAAATCTTCTCTCAGCTGCTTGGCGTTTTTACCAAATATGGACTTGTAAATAACGTCCGTATATGTAGAATAGGCATGTCCGTGCATTCTTTCATTTTCAGAAGATTGTTGAATTGCTTTTGTCAACGCCTGTCTTACTGCTATTCCTTTGGCTCGTTCAAGTTCTGCTGCACGCTGCTTTTTAAAAGCAATTTTTAAGGATTGTTCGCAACCAATAAAATAATTTCTTGCTTGTTCTCCTCTTTCAGATTTTGATAGCATTGAAAGTTTTTTGGCAAAATGGGCAGTTATCTTATAATCAACAGTTTTATTACCCTCGACATCAATGTCGAACCCCCAATAGTCTTCATTTTCTACCGCAAATGAATTGTCGATAATATTTGTTTTCGCCCATCTTGAAAATTGTCCCTGTGCAAGTTCTAAAAATGAATATAGTTTTCTTGCAGTAGTCATGCCTTCTTCGTCAATCCCAAGTGCAATCTCAATAGGTGTCTGTTCGCTTGTTACTAAAACTTCATTTCCCATTCTTCCATTCCTCCTTATATTGATGGATAAAATAAAAAAGAGCCGCCAAGTAAGATAAAAATTCCTCAAAATCGAGAAATATTAATTTCTTCTTAGCGGCTCAAAAAATCAAGACCGTGTGTACTTCTTCATTGAAAAAATTATACCACACAATCAGTCAAAAATCAATATGCCGGGGACGGTTTGAAACGGCTATCCGTATCGTTCTGGGCTTTTGTTACTGCTTTCGCAATCTCGCTTCCGTCCAGAATAATGCTGTTCATAATGTACTGCGGATTCTTGTTTCCGCTGTTCATACTCATTGCCATTGCAACTCCCTGGGCTACTGCTTTTGCCATTTCTTCTTTTGTAAGTCCCATGCTTCCGTCCGAACTGGAAACAATGCTGTCTGCAATCTTCTTCATGGTTCGTGGATTTTCCAGCGGAAGGACGGCTTCAGAACCGGCTTCACCGATACCGATTACCTGTGCGCCGTTGAAAAGACCACCTTTGGCGTACCAATTAGGCTTATAAACTGGTGTAGAACTGGTTTTTCCGTTTCCGAGGTTATGCTTTCTCCATTCAGAGATTCGATATGTTAATGTTGGTAGATGAACTTGTTTCATACCATTGGCGAAAGATTGTGCAGTTTCCCGACCCATTGATGTTAAATCATTTTTGAACAGACTTGTGATATAATCTGAAATACCAGATAAGTTAGATTCTGTATAAGTCTTCATGTTTTCGGTTTCTGTATCAACCTTGCCAGAAGCCTTTTCCCAAATCTGGTTTGTATTGATCAAAACGGAAGACCAATAACTTTGAATGGTGGTCATAACCTTACCCATTACATTTCTTGTATCAGTGTCCATGGTTCCGAGAGCTGTCGATACAGCACTTGCGGAATTTTCCCAGTTTGTTTTGGAGTTGGTTTCAACATCATCATTCGTGTTCTTTATCTTTGACCAAATGGAAGGCATTGTGCTTTCTGTGCTTTTTTTCATTCCAGCCATTGCCGTGCTTACAGCTGCACTGGCTATTCCAAAACCAGTCTTAGAGTTTGAAGAAATGGATTTCGTAGCTGTTTCCACTGATTTGCTCATTGTTGATGAAGATTTTGGAACATCTTCTGAAAAAGCTTTAATAACTTTTCCTGTGTCAATTCCCATCTCTGCCATTTTATCCATCAAGGCTTGGAATGCGGCTCTGGCTGTTGCACCAGATGATTCTTGTTGCTGAAGGACAGCACTTAATTCATCAAACTGCGTTGGAGTGATTACTGCTTGATTTGAAAGTCTTTCTAATGCAGATTTCGCATTATCAAATTCTGTCCCCATCGTACCGATATATTCATTAATATTACTTACATGAGAATTTGTAGAAGTATCGGATTCTTCCATTGCCTGTTTTAATGCTTGCTTAAATGTATCGGAAGAAATTCCAAGATTTTCAAGTGATGTTTCTACGGTTTGGAGCTGTCCATCAAAATCAAATGCATTGTCTTTCACATTTTTTAAATCACCGCCAAGACCGATAAATTTATCCCCGGAAATTCCAGTTTGGTCTTCAAGGATTTTTAATGCTTTTCTAACAACTTCAAAATCGTTAAATGCGTCAGCTGTGGAGTCTTTAAAGTCCATAGCTTTTTTTACCTGTCCAAGTCCTTCCATGACAAATGCAGTCGCACCCATATTAGTTGCGTATCCCCAAAATCCTTGGAATTGTCCACCAGCTGTTTGTGCGACATCACCGAGATTTTTTATCTTTTCTGCAAGTGTAGTAAACCCGCCATTTCCAGCCGTTTCCGCTGCTCCACCAATATCACCGATGATAGCAGGAAGAGAAGATGCGGTATCAAGTGGGAAATTTAAAAGTTTTGAAGCTAATGAACCGATTCCACTTGCAAAGGAAAAGATTTTGGTAGCAATATCCTTGGCTATTTTTATCGCAAACAATGTTCCGAATGCAGCACCGACTTGTTTTATAAATTCTGGATCAACTCCGCTTAACTTCTCGGAAAGCCAATTAATAGCATTTGCGATACCGTTGATTAAGTCCGCTCCGATATTAATTACTCCTTCAAGCCCAGTGATTAGCGCATCTGCGAATCCCTCTGCGAAAGGCTGAAACGCATCCCAGAGATTCCCAAGAGCAGTTCCAACAGCATTCCAATCAACCTTATCAATAAAATTCTGTATTGAGGTTTTTACACGGTCAATACTGCTCCAAATCCACTCCCAGTCAACATCAATAACTCCGAAATTATCAAGTGCAAGTACGATTCCACCGATGCCAAGTGCCATTGACGCATAAGGATGTTTTGCCAGTAAAGAAAGTCCTTTTCCTAATGGGCTGTCTTTTCCAATGATTCCACCAATAAAGGTTAATCCTTTGAATCCTAGAATCGCCAAAGAAATTTGGCCGAGACTCTTTCCTATAGCTTGTGCTGTTTCGGGACTTATATTTTTTATTGCTTCTGCGATAGAATTTAGACCTCCAGGAACAGTTGAATTGATGAAATTCTCTCCGACATTAAGTAAATCTTTATAAAAATCCACAATGCCTTGTCCTACATTCTTTGCAAATGGAACCAATGCATCCCAGAAATTTTTCAGTGATTTATTAAGTTCTTCCCAATGAATGTTGTTTCCGAAACTGGTCAACGCATCAACTAATTGTGGAATTGCGCCGTTCATCGTCCAAGTTCCGACTGGAACGAGAAAATGCTCGTAAAAATCCATAAGTCCCGTCCAAACAAATTGTGTTGGCTTTTGGAGCATAGTAAACAATCCTTCTAAAGAAGTTTGGAGCTTTAACCAGTTGATTTTTGTCAGCAAATCATTTGTAATGTTAAAGAATCTTGGAAGTCCTGAGTTGTTTGATAATGACCATTTACCGATTGGCTGTAGGTAATTCTTCCACAAATTTTTCAAAGCATTAATCGAAAAATTTCCTAGTCTGCTTAGACCTTCATTATAAAGCTTCTTTATTGCGGCAGTGGTTGGCTTTGCATTCTTTCTGATTTGTTTAAATGCCTTGATAATCTTATCAGATACAGTTTGCGCTTTATTCTCAACATTTGCAAATGCTTGATCCCATGCTTTTTGATAATCAGAAAGTGCTTTATCGAAAGCAGCGTCCAGTTCTGGTATATGGGCACTTCCCAGAGCCCCGCTTCCCGAGCTTCCACTTGAACTTGATGTCTTGTTATCATTCAACTGGTTCAATTCATCGAAGGAAAGAACAGAAAGAGTTTTTTGTAATTTCTTCGCATTGTCGTTTGCATTGTCGAGCCCGGATGCAGCATTATCTGTGCTGTCTGCAATATCTCCCATATCGACTGAAGCTTTTCCAGTTGAAGATACATAATCCGATAGCTTAATGCCAAGTAGTTTTGCGAGCCAAGAAAAAGCTCTTTCCAATGCCATAACAAGACCGTTAATATATGGAAGTACTTTTGCAACAATAGGGAGGAACAATGTTCCGATACTTCTACCAAGTGCTTCGAAATTAGATTTCAACATACGAACCTGGTTGGCTGGTTGATTAATTGTTGAAGCCAAATCAGCCCATGCATATTTAGAACTATTCAATATTGTAATTGTTCTTAATATAGCTTTATCTGACTGGCTTAGACTTGATACAGTAGCGTCAATTCCAAGATTATAAAGTTCCTGTTGTAAATTTGCTACACGGATATTAATACCATATTTATCAAGTGCCCTGCTCATTCCGGTTATGCCAGAAGCCATATCATTCCAAACATCGTTGAATTCAAGATTTTTTACAGAAGCAAGGTCTGCTCCGATTTCTGTTAAAGCTTGTGAAACCTTAGTTGATGCATCTGCTGTTGCCCCCATTGATGACGCCATCTGTGCATAAGTAGCTTGATAGTTCATCGTTTGTTTTGGATCAAGTCCAAGGCTCACGCCTTTTGTTCTAGTCAGATCACCTGCATCTGATACTTCAAATCCGGTCATTTTTTTTGTCAGCTCTTTTGCACGCTTTTCAAAGGAACCGACATATTCCTCTGCGGATTTTACTCCTGCATTCTGCCATTTGCTGATATCTAATCCATCAGTAACTTGATCGAACGCAGAATTAAAATAATTAAGTGTTTCAACATAATCTGATGCAGAATTTACAGAATTCCAAAGTGCTTTAATTCCTCTTGTCACCGTGAAGAATTTCGCATATAATCCGGCAAGTTGTGAAGTTAATGAACCAACTTTTTTTGAAGTTACGTTTGCATTATTTCCAAATCCAGTTAAAGCAGAACTAGCAGCTCCAATCATGGATGATAACTTTTTCCCAGCATTTCCAAGTCCGTTTGTGGAATTTGATAATCTCGAAAATGAATTCGAAAGAGAATTTGTGGCTTTATTTATTTTTCCACTTGCAGTAGCTAACTGTGCCAAAGCTTCTGTCATTCTTATTGTATTTTCGCTGATTCTTGGCGCAGTTTTCATTACATTGAAGAACGACAATACTTCATTCGCTAGTGTTCCAAGTTGGCTTGATGTTTGCCCGATTTTATTCCCAGCGCTTGCCAATTGTGCAATTGACTGAACAAACCTATTTACGGAATCTGAAATTCCATCAACACCAATAAAGCTTTCTGTGATAAATTTCAAGTTACTTCCCAATGCAGGTAATTCAGCTGATACATTCGCAATATATTCACCGGAATTGGCTAATCTAGCCATTGAATTAACAAAACGATTAACACCGGAAGATACATCTGGAATCTCTGCCAAATTGCTTAATTTATGGATTATTTCTCCAAGTTTTCCAGAATCAAATCCACTAACATCAACCTGGCTAAGCCTGTTGATTGAGTTGATAACTGCATTCAGACCAGAACCTTTATAATCTACTCCACCCATTGTCTTTATGGAATTTGAGAATTTTCCAATTCCATCAGCAATGCTTGTCATTTTCCCTATATCAAGTTCTTTTAGCTTTCCAAGTTCCCTTACACAACTACGTAATCCGTTTGTATTAACTCCGCTTAATGCGGAATTAACTTCTGTGAGTTTATTTGAAAGATTAGTCAGCGCACGTACTGCTTTTTCTGTACTACTGCTAATTTGTATATCAAGGGTATCTATGGTATTATCAGCCATAAAAACACCTCCTTTTTACAAAAAAATAAAGGGCAGACAAGACTTATTCATCCTGCCTGCCCTTTTCATGGTTAAGCTCAAAGTTCGCCTGCATGAGTTGCAAGCTTGCCAAAAGTGCGTTTCTCTGTTTTTTCTTTTCTTCTTCGGAAAGTATGCCTTCCTGTTTACGCTTTTCTTCCTCTGCTGATTCCAGTAAAGGTTTCTTCAAATACTCTGCTTTGGATTTTTTCCCCATTAAAGCATTTGCAACAGCTGTGAATGTGGCTGATGTTTCATAAATGCCCGCTTGCCAGAGTTCGGCATCTTTCCTCTTTTGGCGTATCTTTTCAGCTTCGAGATAAGGCTTTAACTCTGTTGGAGTAGAATCCATAAATTCTTCTTTAGATACACCAATAGAGAGGTATAAAGGAAGAATCTCTTGGTAAACAGTTTCTCGAAAAGTTAATTTTTCTTTTTGTGATCCTGCGGAAGCTTCGTTGCATTCTTCTCCACTGACTGTGCTTCTGCTACTGCATTCAGCAGACCGGATAAAAAACCATTTTTCTCCAATTCTTTGTCGAGAAGTTGGTATAAATCAAATCCGCTTTTTGGATTTTCCTCAGTTCCTTCATCTTCGTAATCATCCAAAAGGTCACAGACTTTATCAAGAGCAGCTTCTTTTTCAGAATCACTTTCATACCCAAACTCTTCCTTGTGCTTCTTTTGAAGTCCGGCAAGAAGCAGTTCCGGGAGAAGAGAAATCATCTTCTGAAGACTTCTCTCTTTTCCATCTGTAATCCCCTGTACCTTGTCTAGCACATCTGTTTTTGTAAGAAGTCCGTATCCAAATACAACCTTATATTCTTTTCCATGTACATTGAAAGTTACCATTTTATAATCCTCCCGATATATTTTATTAGTTAAGTGCCATTGCGCCTGTGGAATCTGCTACTGCTTTTGCGGTGTCTAAAGCCTGTGCAAGCTCTTCGGAAACAACTTTTGTATCAAGGCCTTTATACTCTTGAATAATGAGGGACAGCGGAATTGTTGCTGCTTCATTCTGCCCAATGTCAGACAGTGGAATATTTTTTCCAGGGTCTGCGATAACAAAGAATGCATCTTCGAGGTCTGGAAATACAACTTCAAACCAAACTCTAAATCCTTTTGTCTTTCCTGTTGCCGTATCAGTCATAAGCTTCTTTAATGCTGTGATAACATCAGCGTTAAGATTGAAGGTTACATCCCAAGTACCACCAGTATCCTGTCTACCAGATGCGTACTGTGTAATGAAGTCTTCGAGTGCGGATACGTCAATCTGTTCTGTATCAAGAGAAATTCCACCAATAGAACTACATCTTTTTAACCAGGTGAATGCAGTTGGCTTCGTTCCTTTGACGGTTTCAACACCGTAATGAAAAGTTACGCCAAGTGTTGTTAAATCTGCCATTATAATAGGCTCCTTTCTTTAATTTAAGCTTTATGCACGTAACCCTGTGCCGGGAGATAGCGGATCACCGCCTTCCTACTCTTCTTTGTCTGTTTTCAGTTCTGGTAATCCTGCTACAGATGTAAGCAGTGATAAAAAGCCGGAAAGTAAAGACGCGGATAAAACCATTTTCCAGTCAACACTGCCAATTACAGTTGCGGTTCCGATGGTTGCTATTGCTGTTTGTGCGACTGTTTTTACAGCTCTAATTCCTGCTGCTTTCAGCCAAAGTAATTTGTCTGCTTTCATTTGGCGTTCTCCTTTCATATTTTTGGGTAAAAAAATAGAAGCATTTCTGCTCCTAATCTAATAAGGTTCCTGTATATATTCGGCTGTATCGGCTTACAAGCTTTTTGATTCCACTGTCACCAAAAAACATAGGCTCCGGTCCATATGTACGACGGAATCCCATGCTCACCATAGCTTTGTGACTTATTTTGTCCAATTCATACACTCTGGTTAATGCTTTGCTACCAGATGTGAAGCAATTTACTTGAAATGATGGCATTGTTGCACATTCATCCCCTTCAAGGTCACCTCTTGTAATTGGATTACCAAGCATATAAAGCTGTGCATATGCTTTTTTGTCAGAAGCATTTGTTTCACTCCCATCCATGGAATAATTGTCTGCGCCAGTAATCTTAGAAACAGCCGCTCCCCATTTTGAAAAAACTTCCAGTACAGGGGATTCTATTGTGTCCGGCATATCTGTCACCTCACAATAAAAAATGCGCCCACCTTCATAGTGAACGCATTGCATATCTTGCTACAATTTAACACTGTAATCATAACATAATTGGTTGGTATCATTCAGTATATTTTGGTATCATATTTAAGAAGAAAACACCTCTTTAGCAATTTTGCGGATATTCTGAATGATTTCTACGCTTGCCTTATACATTGGCATTGTGGCTTCTGTACCGTAAGAGCGAACCCATTCACCGGAATCAGAAATATATACCCAGGAATCGTTTTTTCCTTTTCCTTGTCCGTAAGAACCGATTGTATAACCAAATTCTTCTCCTTTTGTATGCGGACTAGAACCGGCTGCACCATTGTAGTGAATACCTGCACCGAATTCAATGAACAAAATGCTTTTGCCTTCGCATATTAAGTGGGCTTCTGCATAATTACCAAAACTGTTAATTTTGATGTAAGTATTGTGGTTTTTATCAGAATCGCCTCGTGCTGCCAAAATATTTTGGTCAATAACTGGAATCCCTAATTCACATAATCTTTTTATGAAGATTTCATTTTTGCTCTTTAAAGATTTTTGATAATTTTTTATTTCATCAATAGCTTTTTGGATTGATTTCTGTGATAAGGTACACTTTATTGTCTTACCCATCTTCGTTTCCCTTCTTAGAAATTCCGTATCTGGCAATATTGCCTTTTTGTGTGTCTAAAATCTTCTTTAGTGTGTAGTCTGGCAATACTGTGGGCTCTCCATTTTCATCCAAAATAAGGTTTCCATCCTCGCTTATTTGTGGGATTCTGTCTATCCAAAATATATCTGCTTCCTGTGGATGGAAATTTCGATTAAAGCTTGTAATGTATCTGTCATAATCTGGCACTATTCCGGCTGCAATTTCTTCTGGTGTTCCGGCTGTAGATGATACAGAAAAAGAGTATAGAACTGGTTTCTCATAAACTTTAATACGGTCTAATCCTTGTGTTTTCTCGGATATTCGTGACCAATATACTTTTTGCTTTTGACGGACTAATCCTCTCATGCAGTCATCCTTTCCATTCCAACAGGGGAAACGTATGTAAATTGGTTTCCTAAAATATCTCTTGTTGTTCTAATAACAAACTGTCCGTAGTCTGCTAGAATATTGCAACACCATTCCTCTGCATCCACCCAGTATCGTTTCTTAACCATACGATGAAGCTCTGGTAGTAAACCATAGCTGAACATTACACAATGTCCTAACTCATGGATGAATACACGGTTCAAAAGTTCTCCTTGTAGGTTGTTTGCAATAGAAATTGTCATTGTGGAGTAATCAGATACAGCAAGTGTCCTCTGCCCTGTACGGTCAATCAAAACATTATCATTTGGAGAAACAAAGTGCACTCTCCATAAGTCCCCATTCATATAGAATTGTTTCAGCATGGTTTCTCACCATCCTTTCTACGAAAAAAAGCCCCTGCCGCATTAATTTGCGACAAGGACTTAATTCATTTATTGCTCTAGTTCATCTGCTGTACGAAACGTGTCAGATCAGCTTTCATTGACTGTCTGAGCGTTGCATCTGCATCAGACCACATCTCAGTAAGATTACGGATAATGTCAGATGTGTACTCCTTCATGGAATCATCCATTTTTCTTTTGGATTCCGTGTCTTTGGAATCATGATAATGCCTACGATTCTCATCGTATCTATCATAGGATTCGCCATATCTGGATTTCTTCCGATTCATGTCATCCATTTCCATATCACTACGGTCTGGATGATATCCCATGCGGTACATATTACGTTCAAACTCTGGATTATTTAAATACTCGTCCATCCAGTCATCATCCTGCATATACAGATACGGTCTATAGCCTTTTCTGGTTCCCCTACCTTTTGGAGCGAAACGCCCATTTGAATAGCGGTAACGGTCATATCCCATGCGTCCAAGATACTTTTCTTCCTGTTCGCATTCATCCATAGCTTCTACGATTCTGTAATCCTTATCAGCGCAAATTGCACATTTTACTGCTTCCATGCAGTCTTTCAAATCGTCCCAATCTTGAGCACTGAGATTATCAAAGCCATGTGTCTTGGCTTTTTCCATAGCCCATTTTCCCATTTCCATTGCAACTTTATGCATTACAGTGCCCCCTTTCTAACAGCCTGCGTAACAGGTGTATCTGCTGTTGGGGCTGTACCATTGATTGCCGTCAAATTGTTACTCGGACTACAAGCCGGATTTCCTAACATCTTGAATACTCCGCCAGTTGCACTTGTAGCTACTCTGGTTGCGTACTTCGTTCTGGTTCTTATTCCACAAGCCGTAATCTGTGCACAGCAACGATTTTCTAGCGGATACAAAGTTGTTCCTGTTCCTATCTGAATCATTACCGGAGCAGTAATTGTAGTGGCTTCTGGTATACTTTGTGCAACAACAATACAATATTTCTCTCCATTGTTGTAACTGCCTGCTGGGAGTGTGATTACAAGATTACCTCCTGTAAACGCAACAGCTTGGCTTATTACAAGACGGTTGCAGAGCTTACAAACATTTTTACAACTCATATTTCTACCTCTCAATCAAAATAAGAGGTGAGCCGTAACCCACCTCTTAGAATTAGTCAACCTCTAAGGGCGAGTTACTTAGCAACAACCGTTACCATATGTATTACATCCTGCGTATGCATATGGAGCTGGAACCTGGAATGCAGGAATCGGAGCCGGGTTGATTGCATTGATTAATCTCTGAGCCTGTGCGTACATCTCTGTTGTAAGCAATGCAGACTGGCGATCCTGGGATGCAGCACGTTTCAGATCAGAGTTCTCTGCCTGTAATGTTGCAATCTTATCGTTAGTCAGGAAGTCAAGGATTGCTCTTGTGTTGCTGTTCTGGTTTTCCAGAAGATCTCTTGTGTTGTTGTTCATTGTGTTCTGGAGAGCACAAGTGTTAGTGGCAAGGTTATAATTGATGCCCTGGATTGCTTCTCTTGTTTCGCAGCAACAATTTGCTAACTGAGACTGTAATGCGTTGGTATTCTGCATACCGGCTACAGTATCAGCATTGATTGCCTGCTGAACGCTGTTGAAGCCTTGAAGCATTCCGACATTCATACCATTAAAGCCACTCTGCATGGTATTGTTAAGAGAATATGTGCTGTCACAGATACCCTGCTGAATACCTCTGATACCGTTCTGAATATCATTAAGGGCGAATTCCTCATTAATATCTGAACGGGTAGCCCATCCTTGGAAACCGGCACCGTTCGCACCGTTTCCACCGTTACCACCAAAGCCGCCGCCCCATCCGCCAAAACCTCCCCAGCCGAAGATTGCGAAGATTAGGACGAGCCAGATAAGTGAAAAGCCATCACCGCCCCACATATCATTGGCACGGTTATTAGAGCCTGTAGCAGCTGCAATGTCGCTAAGGCTGTAATTTGAACCATTCATCATGTTTTTAGTCTCCTTAAATTTTATTTACAATAGGAGACATCCGCGGCTGTCGTCCCAAATTGTAGCGATTCTTAATCACCCAATTATGGGGAAGTGTTATAATCCAAGGAATTTCTGTATAATTCCATCTGGTGATAAGTGTTTTTCATTAAATACATTTTGCTGTATTTGATGCAACTGGTCTGTATCACCTTTTTTGTATAAATCCAACGCATTTTTTAATGTTGGATTATTCCCTGCAAATTTACTCATATCGTTTATCATGTTATCAACACTTCCGAACCTCTGAGTAATCATTTTCTCAAATTGCTTTTTCATCATGGCGTTTTGACTAAAATTCATCTCTGTTTACCTCCATTCTGCTTGAGTTCCGGTGTTCCCGACATTTGTGTCGGAAACATACTCTTTATTTCGGAAATCTCAGAACAAACATCGTTCCGAAGCTGATTAAACATAGCTTCTATGTCAATTGTTTTTTCTTCTGCCTTTGGTTGCTGTTGTTCTTCCGGATTTATAAGTCGATAAACAAAAATTCTACTTCTTCCATCTGCCTGTAATTGTTTTCTATATATTTCTGTTCCATCTGTTTTTGGATAATAAACAGGATTACCGGACATATCTACATCTTTTGCCTTTACAGTATCAATGCCATCAACCATCTGTCCTTGCAACATGGGGATTTGTGGCGCTTGTGGCATTGGTTGTTGAATTTGTGCCTGTCCGTATGGCATTGCCTGCTGATAACTATTCTGCAATTGTGCTAATCTATCTTGATACGGTTGTATTTGTTGAAATGGTTGTGCAAAATACGGATTACCATACTGCATATCTCAAACCTCCCTTGTTTTTATAACTATATTTTACAATAATAAGAGGTTGATTAACACGCCATGATAACGCCATAAATACGCCATTTTCTATTAATACAAAGAAAAGCCCCGACAATACATCGGGGCAACTTTCATAATTTTCTTCTTTAATTTTCTGTTTATGCGGTCTACGGTTCTTGTGCTGTACCCCATGATTTCTGAAGCTTCTGCAAGCGTTTTTTCTTCATAGACACGCAATCGGAATAACTCCTTTTCTCTGGAATCAAATCCAGCTTCACGCAAATAGAAGATTCTTTCATCTTCTGAAAAGTCTTTATAATCATCCATTCCACTGTCCTCCCTGTTAGTGGAATCAATATTTACACCGGGAAAATGCCTTTTAGGGCAAAGCCTAAAACAATACCAATTATGCCAGTTATGACATAAGCAATTATTTTGTCCTGTAACTTTCCTGGCTTTTCCATGAGTGATTTTAAATTGTCGTTCATTTCGTCAACTGTATCCTTAATGTGTCCCAGGTCATTGTTGTATAAAGCAATTTTCTGTTCCAAAGCATTGATACGTTCAAAAAAAACTCCATCCCTTTTGGAATGCTTTTCTTTCATCTCATGGACGGCACTTTCCAATTCTTTTAAGCGGTGTTCATTGATACACTCGTGTTCACATCCCATCGCTATTCCTTTCCATCACTCCCATTTTTTAGATATTGCTTCTACCCACCTAATTTGAAGCACCCCTGCGATACGTGGGAGGATTGACGTATCACGCACACACCATCTTAGAATCCGATAAATGGAAAAACACCATGATTTACATATATTTCAGTTTCAGAAGTCCAATTTCTGTTTACAGAAGATTCGGAATGTGATCCTTGAAATTCAGCTCCCTGTTTCACCAGAAAGAAAAGAGCCAAATCAAAAATGCAATCATAGCAGTTTTCCATATCGGAATTTATTTTCTCATCACTGTAAGATGAAGGATAATTCCTTTTCTTCTTAAATGAACGAATAGCCCTCTTTGCTGAAAGAGGAATCATCCTCGCAGTTTCTGCATCATCTTCAAGATAATTTGTCAAGTCCTCTATAAGCTGTTCGTCCATTTAATCACCTACCTTTGCTGAGATAAAATCTCTGATATTATTCCAGCCTTATTAGTTGCTGCTAGGGCATAGCCGTTATCACTTGCAAGTTGTCTTAACTGAGATACAGTCATATTAGACAACTCGTTTTCTGTATACTTGTGTGTTGATGTATCATAAGCACTTACTACAGATGGTGACTGGCTGTTTTCATCGAGACTATGCCCGGTTATTCCCCCGCCTTGGTACCGATTACGATACCGCCGTTAGCTTTCGGTGCGACCGGAACGAACATGCCGGATGCTTTTGTCCATACTGCAACTGGGTCTGGTGTAGCCCACATGGAAAGAGTAACAAAGGAACGATTCTCTTCCTGGATAAACTGTCTGTATTCAAGCTCTTCTGGCGTTACACCCCAAAGACCAGAACCAAAGGAACCATTCGCATTTGCTTCATACAAAGTAAACACATCTTCTTTGAAGTATCTTCCTGTTTTCAGAGTTCCGTCTGCTTTTCTGTAACGATATTTTTCATCACAGCGATCAATTGTAATTCCGTACTCCTGCATGAGAAGGTTCGCAAGCTCCTGTTTTGTCAGAAGACGTTTGTTTGCAGCTCCAAGAACCGCGGTCTGCATTGCAGTATTGTTCCGCATGTAATTAATCATCTTAAGAGAAGTAAGAGCTTTGTTTACCACATATCCGTTATCTTCTGCAATGGCTACCATTTTTGAGATATCGCCCATGATATCTGCGTCTGGCTTAGACCAATCAGTAAGTGTTACTTTTGCATCAGATGTAACGCCGTAATCAATGCTCATATCCACATGATTTTCCTTAATTTTTACAATACCAGTGGAAAGGAACTGGCCTTTCATTACATTCGCCCTTGCTACTACGCCCTCAAAAAGATTGGCTGCATCGTCAAATACAAATTTTTTGAGATTATTGTCATCTGGAACACCATTTTCAATAGCTTGCTGTAATCTCTCAGACTGATTGATTTTTCTCTTGATGAAAAGCTTCTCGGTCAATACCTTTTCAAAGCCAGGTCTGGAACCGATTTCTGCTTCGGTATCAAGTGCGTGAACAAAAGCTACCTCTGGCAGTCGCTGTCCAGCCATAAGTCTGTAATACTCTGCTTTCAGATACTGGGTTTTTGTATCCGGGAAAATGGTACCGAGGATGCCGGGTCTTTTTACATCAAAACTCTGGGAGAAATTAAATCTTTCTTCCTCGCTGATTGCTTCTAATACATTGTATGCCATTGCTTATTATCCTCCTTAAAATACAACTTCGGTTTCTTCTACAAACACAATTCCAAGTGCCTGTAATTCAGTTTTTGCAGTTGTGTCAACAGTTGCGGGAAGTCGGTCTTCTAGGACACGTCCGGCAACAATAACGGAAATTGGACGCTTCTCATCGTCTGTCATATCCACATCTTCAAACACAAGACCTTTTGCGCCGGTTGCGTTTGTTGGGTATACGGAACCTGCCTTAATAATTTTTCTGTCATTAACTGCAACTGCATTTGTCTGATCTGCTGTGTAAGTTTTGAGTACAAGTCCAACCTCAGATTCGAGAATATTTGGAGTGGACTCATACTGCTCTGTTTTCATAAAAGCCATTATTTATATCTCCTTTACTTAAATATTTACAGGGGCGTTATCGTCCGCTGATTTGGTTTCCTGGTTCATTTTTTCTGAGTAAGCTTTTGCAAATTCAGCAGCATCACTTTTCACTGTAGGTTTGCCGCCGCTACCGCCTCCTGGATTAGGAGTATTTTCCAATGCTTCTTTCTCCCAAGCTGCTTTTGCGGTATCAAGTGCTGTTTTATTTGCTTCGGAAACTCCCTTAACAAAAGTTTCGACTTCTTTCATTGCATCTTCTGGTTTCTCATACGGTGCAGATGCGTATGCTTTAATAGCACTCGCGTATGTTTCGGTTGAAAGTCCTGCATTTGCGAACATAGAAGTAATTTCACTGGTAAGGGCTTTTTTGTTGGATTCTGCAAGTGCAGCTTTCAAATCAGCTAACTCCTTATCCACTGCTTCCTTTTCTTTCTTGCGTTCAGCTTCTAGCCGTTCTGCTTCGGTCATGTTCTGCTTTTTCAACTCTTCCAACTCTTTTTCCAGGGAATCTGCTTTTTCAGCTTTTTCCTTCAGAGAAACATTTTTGTCTTTCTCTTTCTTAGTTTCAGCAGAAATAGAATCAAGAAGCTTAGAAACCTGTTCCTCGGAAGGTTCTGCAACTCCCATACCGATAAGTGCCTGTTTTGCCTGTTCTCTTGTCATTGAAATCTCCTTTCTTCCAGTCCAATACGCTTTTTCAACACGGTTCGCTCCGCACATGGTCTGTACCCGATTTACGCTCACGGGCTGTTGCAATTTATTTGATTTTGGGTATTAAAAAAGAAGCCTTAGATTTCTCTAAAACTCCTTAAATAATCGAAATTTGGTTCATTCTTCGTTAGATGGAGAATTTGCCATTGGTTCTGTTTTGGACGGATTTTGAAACTTTCCGTCAAGTAATTGCTGTGCTTTCTGCATTTCCGCTTCCGGGTCTGCCAGTTCCGGGTAAATAGTTCCCAGATACGGTAAACTCATTTCGTAGACTTTCTGCGGATCACTAAATAAACCGCAAGTAATCAGTGCAATAAGCGGATGAATTTTATTTTTAAACAGATAATCAAGTGCCTGTGCTTTTACAAGCATATTGTCTGTTGGGTTTCTGGTTATCTTTACATCAAAATCTCGGGTTGAGATATTAACATCATTTGATGTACCACGAATAATATTCAGAATGATTCTGGCAGATTCCTTTTCAGCTTCCTTCGTGAATGCTTCTACCAATTTTGCATCTCTCTCTGCGAAGTCCCATCCATTACGAAGGTATACGGCATTTCCTGTATCTCCTCCGCTATTGCTTTGGCGGTTTGGCATTGCTTCCACAATCAGCATATTATTGTAGATATCGTCCTTTGCAACCTGGCTCTCTGATTGATTCAGTTCAGCGGTCATCAGTTCAACATCTGACTGACAGCCATTTCCAGTATCTTTAACAGAGATAGCACCAAGTTTTACCATTTTCAAAAACTCGTTTTCATCTATCTCGCAGTTTTTAAACTTCATAAAGGCTTGCACAAACTGTTCCACGCCATTTAATCTATCAGACTGATATTTGTTGATTGCATCAAATAAGGTGATTGCAATTTCAACATCTGAAAGTCTATCGTGATTATTTGGACATTCAACGATAGGAATCCCGCCAAAACCATTGATGCCGTAGTTAGTTACTTTTCCATTCTTGATTTCAAAAAACTGGTTCTTTGAATAACATAAATAATATTGCTGTTCATCTTCATCTTTTAAAATCTGCACGGAAAGCATTGGTTTCCCATTTCTCTGTGAGTATACAATGTAACAATCGCCGGGATATGGAATGAAGATTCTAAACGGTGGTAAATCTCCGTTTTTTGTCCAATCCTCTTCTTTCAGAATAGCCTTATAGGAAGTTCCTGTTGCACTCTGGTATATTGCCCTTTGGATGTTTCTTGCATCTGCATTGGCTTCATCCAAATAGTCATTCAGAAGGTCAACTTGCTCATTTATTTTTTTATCCGCATTTTTCTTTTTGCATACATATTGGATTGGCTCTCCACAAATCTGTCCAGCTTTAAATTTTACAGTTTCAAATGCGTGATTTTCAACCACTCTGTTATTAACTTCTGGGCGGACTATTTTGTTTCGGTATAATATCGGCTGATCGCCTTTCATGTACCGATACAAGTAATCAATCAATGTTCGATTTCTATTATGTATGCCAATTGTGTCTGACACTACTTTTACTACATTTTGTGGAGTGATTCGGTCAACGCCTGTGTAGGCTACTTTTCGCCCGAACTCACCTCGGCATAAATCTACAAAATTCATTGTATTTCTCACGAGCCGAACCATCCTTTCTGCAAAATAAAAAGCACTGGATATTTTAATCCAATGCTCTACTTTATATTTTACACATATTGGCGGTATCATTCAGTATACTTCGGTATCATCTTTCAAAACCTTTTATCTTTTTTATTTCTGCTATGGCTTTTAAATGCTTTTTTTTAATGTGAATCTCTGAATAACCCATCTCATCTGCAATGCGAACCAAAGATTTGTACTCAACATAGTGCTTAAATAATATGTCATATAGTAATGGATCTTCAACCTGTTCTATGGTTCGAACTATTTCTTGTTTTTTTTGTAAAAATTCGGATATCATTTTTGAAATCTCTTCTCGCAGATCAAATATCTTTGCAACCATATCTCCCATCGGATCACGTTTTACAGAAGTTTGTACCTTTTCTCCAACAGGAATTGCAGATACACTTGTGGAAAGAGAACTGAGCTGTTCTTCTTCGATAAGCTTGTTTTTGATTCTGTTATCATAATTTTCAATCTGGCGTAAATATTGAGCTGTAGTCATCATACTCTATCTCCTTCCCCACATAAAATTTTTGGTTGCTTTTACTTCTGCAAATCTTTTGCCGGCAAGCGTTATTGCAAGCTGCGTAACTCCATCGGCAGCGTCATCATGTTCATTATCACCAATATAGACGAATGTAGTTAATTCATCCATAGCCTTTTGATACTGTTTATCTTGATATTTCGGAGCCAAAAATATAAAATTTTGCTTAACATCCCCGGAATATTGATTTATTTTTTCTTTTTTTGCTTGTTTTGAAGGTGCTTTTGTACTTGTCGTGCTGCAAGCGTATTTATGTTCTTTCAAGCGTTCATTTACATAATAGGCATACATATCTCCACCATTATTTGCTTCAAAATTGATAGATTGAATATTATTTCCCATGATTCTTCCAACAACTAATGGCAATGTTCCTTCTTTGGGCGCTGTACTAAAAATCCAGTCATATATATACACATCTCCATTTTCGTATTCTGCACCCACTGGCATTGATAAGCTATCGCCACCACCCCACGCAACATCGCAAGCAGAAACATTTTTAACAAATCCACCTTCTGGTAGAACGCCGTTATAATATCTCAATTCATCAGCTGCAAACACAATTCCTTCACGCAAGAAGGGCTTTTGCTGATATTTAGCTTCCCATTCGTTAGAGTCTAGCCTAGCTTTCATATCAACATAATATTTTGTTGAAAATCCAACGCCATACTCATAATCGAAATTGGATTCACCATCATCGTTCAAAGCTGAAATTTTTCTAAACCGATACATTGGATTATCCCGATTTAGCTTCTCAATTTTTCCAAGAGGGTCATATAAATTCCATCTGGTTCCAACCATAAGTTCTCTTGCACCATCAATCTTACGGTCAACCATCTTGTTCAGATATTCTTGATATGTATTTTCCAATCGGGTAGGGCTTAATGAATGTTGCCTATCTCTTACAAGGTCATCCACGTACAAATACCCATCGGAAGAAATGTCAACGGCACCTGTCCAAGTACCTTCAATACCACGGCAAGTCATTGTTGCAAATCGGTCTGGCTTGTCCAGGTTTATTTCAAAATCATCAGCACTCTGTTTTTGAAGTTTCGATTGCGGGAAAATTTCACTGTAGTTGTATTCCTGTGTATTAATGAGATTAAGAAGTTCTCCGTAAAATCCTTTTGCCAGTTTTCCAGAATGACCGCCCATTGCACTATGACTATTCGGTCTTTTACCCATTATCCAAGACATAAAGAAAATACACATAGTAGATTTTCCAACACGGCTTGGAAGCGATAGACCATAAAACTCTATTTTTCTTTCTTCCAAATCCTGTAAGTCTTGGGCTACCACATGTAGTGTTTTTCTTCGTGGAATATAAAATTTCTTGCTGTCTGGTCTATTTTTTTCCATATAAAGCAAGTAACTTTCAAATAAATGTGGTGCTTCCAGCAATAAATACTGCCAGTAGATATCGTCAAAATTACCACTTCCAGTTAATGCAGCACACTTCTCTGCTATGTTATGTGAGTATTGACTTACTTTCATAGCCATTTTCCGTGCTTCTTGGTTCTTGTCGAAAGGAAGGTCAATATTCATATTTAAGAGCAAATCAAGGCAATCTTTTTGATTTTGATAGATTGTCATGTCGCTACTGATAATCTGATTTAGGACTGTCCGATACCATTCAAGCGAACCTTCTGTAATTTTTCCCATAAAAATAGAGCCAGACCTCCTTTCTTTTTAGGATTTAGTCTGGCTCTCATGTGGCTCTCTTGACTGTTTTATTTATTATTTAGCATTCTCATCAGCTGTCATATCTCTTGTATCTACGATGGTAGAAGTATTACTTCCTTGAATTTTTGGTACTTCACCATTCCATTTATCAATTTTCTGTTTTTCAATCAGTTCGGGAGTAAGAGATTCTGCGATTTTTCTATTTGCTTCTGCTTCAGCTTCTGCTTTAATCTTAATTGCTTCTGCTTTTCCTTCTGCATCAATCTTTGCCTGTTCCGCTTGGATAGATGCTTTCTCCTTTTCCTGTTCGGCAGCAATCAGTGCAACTTCTTTATCTTTATCAGCTTGTACTTTTGCTGTTTTAGCTTCAATGTTAGCAAGTTCAAGCTCCTGTTGAGCGTTCACTTTCTTCTGAATTGCAGCCTGTGTTTCATCATCAGTGGAAATAGAAGTAAAGTTTACTGTATCAATAATAATTCCGTATGGCTCAAACTTCTGCTTAAGATATTCGTCAAGTGCTTCATTCAGTTCCTGGCGTTTATCACCGAAAACATCTGTTACTGGATACTTCGCAGTTACTTCCTGCGTCCATGCTTTCATCTTAGGCTTGATAAAGGTGTTTTTTACGGATTCTCCTGATTGACCTTTGAACTGAGTAAACACATCGGTAACTCTATTTTGATCGAATTTATAAGAAAATTCAAGGTCAACTTGAAGTGATTTGCCATCTGCTGTAGGTGTCTTGAAACTTTCGTCTTTTGGAGAATCGCCCTTATCTTCAGATGTAAGATATGATTGCTCGATTCCTACGGAATACAGAGAAGTTTTTACTGTTGGTGAAATCACATGCCATCCCTGAGTAAGTACATTCTTAGAGATTCCTCCGTTCATTTTGTACTCTACCGCAATGTAACCAGCCGGAACTCTCACACTGCACTTTGCAACACATATAAGTCCTGCAATGATTACAACAGCTAATCCAATTCCACCTAAAAGTCCTTTTTTCATTTATTATCCTCCTCTTTTTGACTTTCGTCTTTATTTAACTCATCAATAGCATTTCTGCCAATGTGGTTCAATAATTTACCTAGTGGTTGAAATAATTTGTAAAGCAGGAACCATACTACTGCCGCTCCACATATCACTAGAAATATAAATACTGGATTCATAAATTCTCCTTTACTGGCCATTCAAAGCCAAAATCTGAACGTTTGATTTTGCATTGTGGGCTTCCGTCCTTCCAGAAAACTAATCCTTCTATCTCGTGTTCGGAAAGATATTTCTTGATTCCATCAAATGTACGCTCGACTTCAACGATATTTCTCCCATGTGGGATAAGGTCATCGTAATTATAGTTATATGGATTTCCATTAAAATGTTTTCCAATAGCTTCATACGTGCCGTCCACCCATGGGCTAAGATTACATTGCATTGAAAAATTATACGCTTTTACAAACCACTTATCAGACGGATCATTCTCATCAATCTTTACCCATCCAGGCCAGTGACCTGTAATGGAATCTGGATCACAGCAAGGGATAAATCCCTCTGGTTGTATTTTACCCTTCTTGCAGTCGTATCGTTTATAAAATTTTCCGTCAATTACTGCACAGCAAGAACCATCATATTTGACCGTTGCAATCCCTTCTCATTCAAGTACCCATTCCATAACTGGATGCACTTTTGGAAGAACCTTTACAACCTTATGGTCTTTGAATTCTCGTTCAAATAATGTTGGTATCTTTTTCATTCTTATTCCTCCCATAAAAATTTGTCTACTCCTCGTCCATTATCAACTACTTTTTTCAAAATAAGTATTCCGCACTTTTTACAATAATACGGATGAAAACGTTGATTAGAGTCACATGGCTTAAATTCATCAAAATCATAATTATAAGGATTAGATATCTCACATTTTTCAAAATCATGGTCGCATTCGGATGTCTTATTTGCATTTTGGCAAGGTGATAGTGGAAGTATTTGGCAATTCAGCGGATTGTCTCTTCCATGCTTTTCCGAGCGTGATATAACTTTATACCATTCAGCAACAGTTCTTTCACCTGCGTCTTTCTGAATGAAAGTGCCTAAAGTGTTTCCAACATAACATTTTATCACAGCATCATCATTTTTTATTTTTATCGAATAATTGCCAAATCTGGGCACGGTGAAATCAGTGATGAATTTTAAAATAGTTTTTTGGATTGGTGGATATGATGTGAGAAGAATTTCTTCAATCTCAATTTGAGCATAAAGTTCCATTCCAAGATCAGTAATTTCAATCGGAACAGGGCTGATTAATTCTTTCATACATTCACCTCGAACTCTTTCTTGCAGTTGCTTCCCTTGCATTTTAATTTAAGATGCTGAATCTTTGTGTTCGGGCTAATCAGAAGTGCTTTCTTTTGGCAAAAAGGACAACAGGCGTATTTCGTTCCATTGATATTCCGTATTAATGCCTGTCCATTCCACTGCTCTGGTGGGTTCATATATTCAGAAAAATCTATTCCTTCGGATTCCAATGCTGATTTAATGCTCATTAAAAATCTCCTTAAATTTCTTCCTATTAAAACCATTGTCTTGGTTTCCCCAATACGGATATTGCTCTAAGCATTTTCTCATATAATCGCATGGATGTGCTTTTGCAAAGTCAACAATTTCTTTGGCAGGTGCCTGTTGTACTTGTGTCTTCCATTCTGGACAACCTTTTGTTTTTTCTTGATCCATTAATTTTCCTCCGTTTCGGAATGCCATGCTTTTTTCGGAAATTATTCTGGTTTATTCGATTTGGGGCAACTAGTGTCCAAAATAGTTCATTACTTAATTTACATTCAAGTTCAATACTTACTGGCTTGCCTATGCTACAAAGTGTGCCGTCCTCATTTCTGTGAAGAATACCGCCTTCGATAACAGTCCCATCCGAAATTGAAATCCCTGCTATTTCTTCAATCACTTCACCATTACATGTAAAGAAATGCTTTAATTCGTCTTTCTCGCCCATATCAGCACATTCCTTTGTTTTTCCTTAAATTAGCGTATCGGTCAACTATAACATCTATTGTTGTATAAAGTTGATTGATTGTGATGCAGTCGGACTGGTGTCGTTCATCATACCATTTAGTAGTGGGTTTGGATTTTTCTTCAATAGGCATTCTGCTAATTAGCTCATCGCACCACATCTTTTTTGTTGCTATATCTAATTTCTCTTTTAAATCAAGAATTTCATGCTGTTTCTTCTCGCATTCTTCAGAAAACCGAACAACCTCATTTTTTAGCTGATCTACAGTCCAATTCTTTAAATCTTCAATTCTCATGGCATTCTCCTCAAATCTTAGTAAATGTTTCCATATCGTAGTTATCACGGATATAATCTACGCACTCTTGCAATTTTTCTCTCAAAAATGCATCCTTTGCAATATCTGGGTAAAGTGCATATAGCAAGCAACTTCCATTTTTCCCATCTTTCTGAAATTTTCTCCAATTGAACATCATTATGAATAGGGGAATTTTCGTAAGATTATCTGTTTTTCTTTTAAACCAGAAATTAGAAATTTTTTTAATCATTTCTCTCTTTCCTCCCTATGCTTCATCTGGCATTCAATCATCTTTGCTATGTTTTCACGTTCCTGTTTTATTCCATGTCCCTGCCGGAATAGCAGGAGGCGGAATTGAACCACCATTTCGGGCCAAGGAATCCCGCGAGTTACCTATACTCTATCCTGCGTCAATGTGACCAACTAGAAGAATCATATATCATTCATGTTAGAATGTGGCTCATTCACTTATTGGCTACCAAAAGAAGACACTTTGTTTTTACAACCGATAATCCTACGCACATTCGGAACTCGGTATACATTCCTGTGATAAGGATTTGTGTTTTCTTGCACCTAACTTTCAGCCACTAATCGGTCAGTGGGAGAAGATGGAGTCGAACCACCCGAGCTACAATAGCAACTGGTTTACAGCCAGCCCCGCTACCCCTACGGTATATTCTCCCAGAACCCGGAAGAACCGGGTTAGCAATAGGTTTATCGTGTTATGCTTTCCACTATCTACAAGTTTTAGTGCTGTAGATTCACTGGATATTTTTATGCGTCTTTGGGCAGCATCTCTTGAAAACTCCTTTTATTAACGTGCGCTGCGTTAATATTTTTAACTCCGAGATATACCAGCCGGGAAATCAGATCCATTTAGGCTACGCCGTATCGCACCTAAATCTACCCAATCCGCACACTCAACTGGAAGTTTTTTCCACCCATATTACGGATGAATGGCATTTAGAAGAAATGGAAGCTCTGGGATTCGAACCCAGGACTTACGGCTTATGAGGCCGTTGCTCTTACCGCTGAACTAAGCTTCCTGAGATACCAGTTGGCAATACTGGTAACCAAACTGGCACTGTTACAGTTCTTAACCACCAACTATAACAAAGGTTTTCTGAAATACTCCTGATACTTCAGATACGCCTTCCGGGATATTTGAAGTCCCTTTAATCAGTCTCAGTTAGACTAGAAGGCTAGAGGTGTTTCTTATGAAAAAAAGAACATTTTTGCAGCATATTAACTACTGCGAACGGGGCTAGTCGGATTCGAACCGACAAATATAGGAACCAAAATCCTATGCCTTAACCATTTGGCGATAGCCCATTACCCCCTGGCGCACCATTAATCCAGGGGTGTGATATATAAAGTCCAGCACTTTCAACCTATAAAGATTGTTATTCGCTACTCTGGGTGCCTCGACTTATCGCTTTCGTAGGCTTTCCCGAGCCTACATGAATTAAGTCGAAGCGGCGCTTTTATGAATTTAACCCTTTCGATTAACTCAATCGGGATAATTCCAATTGGAATTGGTAAATACATTTGTCACCTCGTAATCAAAAAAATATTCAGTACAAACAGGGCTTCCATTAGAAAATAAAACAGAGCTTGCAAGCAATTAATTTTTCTTTCATCAAGCATCACCAGTACACCTGCGGCAACGATTACAAAAAGCATGAGGTTTAATGCAGCTCCAACAACATTAAGTGAATTCATTTTCTTTTTCCTCCCCAATTAAAAAGTCCAGAATTTTTTCTGCAATTTCTTCTTCTGGCTCAAATGGCATTCCGCAGTAATTGTAGGATTCTAAAGCCGATTTTAGGCTTGATTTGAAGCCATTGTAAATTTCTCCATGTTGTAGCAATTCGTGCCTTAAAACTGAAATTGCATCAGTAATTGATTGAGAAGTGACACTAATTTGTGCCAAGCACTCCATTTCAATGTCTGGAACAGCCATCATTCCAAATTCAACCACTGGTATTTCATCTACTGCGGTGTGGAAATTTACTGATCTTACTCTCGGAACTTCATTTCCATCAATGAAATATTTTGTGCCGAGCCAATCATAGGGGGTGGGGTTTGTGATTTTCACTATCGGCATCTTCGCATCCCCTCCTTCGAAATTTACAATACAAAAGAATGTGTTTTGCGATTTCTTCAAGCTCATATATGCTGTATCTTGGAACTACACGTGGCTCACGTTTCAATAATGGGGATAATGGTGAAAATGGCTTTGGCGGCTCATATGTTATAGTCGCGTTAATAATCATGGGAGCTACATCTGTAGGAGATTGCAAAAGATTTTTGCCTTCTGAACCAATCACCTGTTCCCATTTTCCATTCACCATTAAAAAGAACTTCCCGTCTTGCGCCTTAACTGTCCCATCTGGGAAATTTTCTTCGTTGTTGCGAGTATTGTAATCTTTCATCCCTCTTCTACCTCCCCGAAATATTTCTTGTAAAGCTTATGGCTGCAATACCACAGATATTGCATCACAAAAATTTTATCAATACATTCCAGACCATAATACATCACTCTGTACTCGGCGGTTCTGTCTCCGTTTTCATCAACACTATAACCAGCTAATTCAGATTTTGATTTTGCGCCAAACCATCTGCCATTCTTTGTAACAAACAAAGAAAGATTACCGTATTCGCAAACATATGTGGCAGTTTGAGTATCATACAATCTTCCATCAGCTAATATTGCTTTTGCGTGAATTGGCTTCACCAGTTTCCGAATTGCCGGGGATTCCTGTCCGACATTTTCATAATCATGTCTGATTTCAGAAACACCTTTTTTATTTTTTGAGAAAAATTTAAGCATGTCTTTTCCTCCCAAAATATTCATCAACTGCCTGTATTACGATATCCGATACGCTCCTGTCCGTCCGGTTCTTCTCTTCCAGGAGCCTTTTTTTCTGTTTTTTCGGAAAATCGGATGCGGATGGATTCGGATTGTGGGTTTGGTTTCATAAGCATTTACCTCAACTTACAATTTCAATTGGATATCCTAAGTATGCTTCCAGCTCCGAAACAGTCAGTTTGCGTGGTTTCTTTATTTCAACATCAACACGCTGTATGATATTGTCTGTTGTCTTTGCGATTGCCTTTCCGGTATAACTTTCAAGCTCTTCGTTTGCATATACATTCAAATGTTCATATCCATATGCCCGGCACCATCTTGCAGCTGAATCAACAATTTTTCTTAGCTCTTCTTGCTCATCACCAAACAACTCCGAATATCTAACCGCCTTGTTGGGGTCGTTCAAACTTACTCCGCAAGAAGCCACAACATGTTTATATGGACTTCCAATAAAATGAAAATATCTATTCGATTCCATTGCTTTTTGGCCTTTTGGCAAGTTGAACCCTTGAGCTATTGCTTTTTTAAGCAGCTGTTCTGATTCAACGTTATTTTCTGTAACAATACACTTGTTTGTAAAATCAATCATCTTTATCCCCCTCTAAAAGTTTATATAGCGTGCTTCTTGAAACTCCTATAGTCTCAGCAAATTGTGCTTTTGTTATTTCTCCCATTTGCCAACTTCGTTTGGTTTCTTCAAAAAGGTCTTTGTTTATCTCTTTTTTGGAACGACCTTTATATTTGCCCTGGGATTTTGCAATTGCAATACCTTCTTTTTGACGCTGCCGAATATTTTCTCTTTCTCTTTGTGCTACATATGAGAGAAGCTGCAAAACTATGTCTGCAATCAGTGTTCCTGTCAAATCTTTGTTTTGCGTAGTATTAAGCAACGGCATATCCTGTACAATGATATCCGCTTCAATCTCTTTTGTAATTTTTCGCCATTCAGCAATAATCTCTTCGTAGTTTCTTCCAAGTCTATCAATCGAATGGATTATCAGAATGTCACCTTTATGAAGAGAAGCAATCATTTTCTGATACTCTGGACGATTAAAGTCTTTCCCAGATTTTTTATCCATATAAATTTTTTCAACACCATCTGTTTTCATTGCTTCAATTTGTCTCGCTTCGTTCTGATCTGCTGTTGAAACTCTTACATATCCTACTTTCATATATACACGCTCCTGTTTCTTTATAAAACAATTATACACTATAATGTGTGTGTTTTCAATAGCAAATTACACGTTTAAGTGAATTTTAATTGATTTTTATAACATTTGCGTTTATTATGTAAGTAGGAGGTGTTTATATGGTATCTCAAAAAATTAAACAAATAATGAAAATGAAAAAAATTACAAATATTCAAGTTGCTGAACATCTAGGAACTTCACCACAAGCACTAGCTAACAAGTTTTCCAGAGAAACGCTTTCTGCATATGATCTTATAGCCATCCTTGACTTTCTTGGTTGTCAAATTTCTGTTGAAGCATTTCCAGATATCATAGTAAAATTTAATAGCAATGATCTGAAAAGAGAGCCTTAATGGTTCTCTTTTTTTACTTTCTAATCAATCCTTGTCCTTGCAGTAAAAGTCTAAATGTTTCTTTACCTTTCACAGTGATATATGTCTGAACATTCGAATATCCAAACGGTGTTGAGAAATCTTTCATCTGGAAAAGCCCAGCTTTCCTATACGGTTCATAGGGTTTAATAATATTGTGCCTATCACGGTAAATATAACCGTTTTCCGTAAGCCACTTAGTAAACGCTTTAGGTGGAATGTGAAATTCCTTTGCTGCATCTCGAAAAGTTGTAAGAAGTCTATTATCTATCAGACTGTCGAAATAATCAGCTTTAGGCTTCTGTTCCTGTACTTTCTGTTCAAGTAACTGCTTTTCCTGTTGTTCTTCAATCCATCTTTTAGCTCGTTCTATCGGATCAGCTATCTGGTAAGAATCTTGTTTCTGACCGACTTCATACTTCCCAGTCTTACGAATGGACGGAAGTACTTCTGATGTGACCCAATGTTTAAATTCTTTGGCTTTTTCAAGCTTACTACTAAAAATTAACGAGAAAAGACCGGATTCATTAATAGCTATGATATTCCTTGTCTGTGTCCCGTCATAAAATGGTACTTCTGCCTTATCTTCCAACTCTACATGCCTTTGTATATCTCGACTACCATTTTGGTACCCGAGGGCTGTTGCAACATCAATTCCAACAAACCACGGAACACCATTTATCGTTACTGTTCTTACGCTTCCAAATTCTGGATTGCTAAAAATCATCATATCGTTCATCCGTTATACCTGCCTTTCTGAGTATTGCCTTGTTTTTAGTATGGCAGAGAAACAGTTAAGGCTTACTGCTTGTCGTGTTCGAATCACTATCCCTGCCATGTTAAGGAGAGCTTTTTTGTTTTTTCGGGCGGTTTCGGTGGTAACTACCGCTGACCGGAGGTTTATATATACCCCCTCCCGGTCATCCAGTACGGACGCTGGCAAGTCAGCCCACCGCCCAATGGGAACCGCTGCCCTTGCCCGGTCGCTGTTTATCGTAAGTCTTCGGCGGTGGTCAAGGAAATGCTATGCAAAATCTATTGTCATATTGCACAAAAAACAGTGTTTTATAGAATGTCTTTTTAGGGTGTGCCCTATTTGCACATTGCGTATTACTAGATATAGAATCCGTTTCTTCGCAATCACAACATATAGTGTTTTTACTGTTATAGCTCCGGTTTTTCCATCTCTGGAAGCTCCAGCGCCGCTTTGTGCTTCTCCGCGATCTGCTGCGCAGTCTGCTGTGGTACGCCATACTGTTGTGTAGCTTGTACCGGTGCAGTTTCTGCCATGCCATAGGCGGCTTTTGCAACAAATATCAAGTTCGCATTTGTTCCGGTCTGATTATGCAATCTATTGATTGCGCAGTTTTTGCAAATATCAAACCATTTTTTAGCCGTGTCACCATGTGACGAGTTTGTTCTATACACTCCATTCATCCAGTCAGTAAACGTTGTACGATTAATCCCAACTAAAAAGCTAAATACTTCTAGGGTTGGTAATACATGATATTTACTGCATAATCTCACATAAGTATTAAACATTTTATCTAATAGCTCTATATTGTCATTACTTGGCTTTTGTATATGATCTGCAATATAAAAAATCATATCTACAAAGCTATCTGATACTTCTTTCTTATAGTTTTCGTTATCTGGTGATATACATAATACAGTATTTATATATTCATCAGCATATATATTAATATTATCTAAATAGATATCTACGTCTTGTACATTTACTGTATTATCTTTCATGTTATCACCTCACTTTAACACGTTAATTTGTAAATAAAAAAGAGAATGTCACCAGGTAAAGCTTATCCCCGGAAAACTTCCGGGTGTTCGGGTACATTCTCTAAAACTTAAAATAAAATATTCTGTTTTCTTTGTTGCTGATACCTTAACACAGTTTTTAATATCTTGTCAAATTTAATTTTGCATAAAATAAAACCCTTTATTTTGTCAGTAATTAATAAATAATATTTGTGATATTATATTATAATCTTCATTTATATTTATATTATATATATTATTATACGGTACTGTATAGCATATCTTTTAATAAACTCTAGTCTTAAGAATCTATGGAGGGGTAAAAGATATATTATATATAATATATTTAAACATAATAAAAGCCAGACCTTACCGAGCTTCAATACCTGGCTGATCTGGCTTGTTAACTGCTACTTTATTCTGTTCAGGTGCAAACGATTTCACAATAACCACCCCTCCATGAGTTCCCGCGACCATCGTTGGTAATAACGTTACTGTAAGTTTTTCAGAAAGTCAAGACCAAAAATAAAAAATATTTTTCTTGACAAAAATTAAAAACCTGTGCTATTAATATTTTAACAGCTTCGGCGGTGGGCTGTTAACCCCTCGATTGTCGTTACGCCGCCATAAATAAGCATTTTAAAAGCCCCGGGATTAATTTCCTGGGGCTTTATTTATTTGTTTTTTTAAATTTACCTCCCTTAATCAATCTATAGTTTTAAGATAACATCTATGTCCATTCATGTTCTTATCAAGTGCATAAAAACAGGGCTTTTCGTTACCCTGGAGTACTTCGCTGATTTCGTAGTCCCAGCCCCATGGAGCCTTTACCATTAATTTTCCCATGGTATTTTTAAACGGCTCCCATCCTTCTGGTATTTCTACCATCAGTTCATCAAAGCAGTTTGCCGTGCTATCTGGACCGCCGAAAGTGTATTTCTTCCTTTTCTCCGCTCCTAAAACTCCGTAATTGCAATAAATTTTAATTTCCATGTTCTTTTCCTCCTTTTATCCTCTTGTTTCTTCCCAATCGCCACCATTGTAAATTGTAACCTGTCTGTGTATAGTCTGCATCCAGTCTTCGCCAGTAGAATTTCCAAACGGATCGCGGCTTTTTCTTGCAACTTCATTTTCAAGCTCCACGTAACGACACCATGTGGTTTCATCCTTTACTACTTTCCATCCTTTTTCGACTAATTGTTTGATTCTTTCTTCACCAGTCATTTTCTTCCCTCCTGATCTGTTCCCTGTCTGGGGCTGTGCTTGTTTTCTTTAACTGTCTTTATTATACATTATTTATTAATGTATGTCAATATCTTTTCTTCAAATTCTTTTGTTGTTTCGTCTGGAAGATATTCTAATAAATAACCGGGCTGACACTCCAATATAGTACATATTTTATTTAGTGTATCTTGCGTGACAAGTCGATCATTGCGGAGCTGTTGCAGCTGGCTTTCTGTAAATATCTTATTTTTTCTTATTAAATAGGTTGTAATCCCCTTTTCTGCCATCATATCAATTATATTTCGTTTATATTTAATCATTTTCATATCTCCTTACATTCTTATTATATATAGAAATATAATAGCACTTTTATGCACTATATTTCAATGTACAACATGCACAAAAACCGTTTTCAACATGCTCTTTAATTTAGTGTATAATGTCAATGGACATACATTATAATTTAGTGTATTATATAACCATCAACAGAGAACAAAAGAAACAAACAACCGGAACCGCCCGAACCACTCAAGCCAATGAGGACATAAGGAAACGGACTGATTAATTGAAAAATTCTAGTTTCTGGAAACTAAATAAAAAAAGCTGGCTGCATCCTACCGAGACAAACAGCCAGCACCAAACTAAAAAGAAAGGCAACCCTATTATAACAGGGGTAAAGGTGAAAAACAATGAAAAAAATCGAAACATTAGTAATTAGAGGCCGCAGATGGTTTCAAAAATTATATGGAAATACTTATCACACAGTAACGATTGTCGTAAATGGCCATATTTTAAAAAGTAGTATTCAGTATGGCTATGGAAATCAGTATCTTGTTACCGCCGCTGATCTCCTTCGTGAAAATGGTTATGATATTCCAGAGAATACCATGGAAGCATTGAGAATGTTAAAGGATCTTTCTGAAAACGATTATGAAGTCATTGACGTTAAGAGAAAGAAAGATCTGTAGGAGGTGCGTAAATGGTAACAATCAAGAAAGCAACACAAGCACAGACAATCGCCGCTATAAAAAGCGGTGATTTTTCCGAAGTTGACAAAATCGAAGAAACCGCAAAAAAGGACGCTAGACAAGTGTTTGATGCTGTTTCTTTCGGTGCTGTTCCGCTGATCTGGTATGACTTGCCGCCGGTTCGCTGTCAGTCTGGGGCGGTTTCTTTTATGCGGTATGCATTGCACAGATCAACTAAAAAAGCGGATCATTTGCAACTGTCCTGCATGGAGATAAAAGATGGCCGCATGATTCCAACGTCTGACCACCAGTATAATATTACTGACGGCGGTTTTTCCGAGTTTTTCCGGGACTTGCCCCATGTTATAAATGTAAATTATTTAGAGCAGTAAAAACACTGCTCTTTTTCTGCTTCCCGGTTTCCAGATAGGCGGCACGTTCACGGCTTGCAAGCGGTTTTTGGCATTCTACCAGATACACCTTGCAAAGTTAATATAATAAGTCAATCAATTAATGCGCTTTTTTATCAGTAAATGGCTTTTTATGCTGTTAATGGGGATTTATGCAGCATTTGCATTTTGAGCCACTTATAAGCCTTAAAACGCTTTTTATTGTCTTGCATGGTTTATTGACTGTCTGTGGCTATGGGTATATAATAGTCTTGTATAGCTATATGCAGCTATGCTTTATTTGCGTACCGTGTAAATGGGCGTATTATGTCCGCTTATGTGCGTAGCTTGTCCAGGCTTCCCGGTGATCTGTCGCAGCTGTCCGGGCTATATATCAATTAGGGCTGTACAACTATATTGCGATATGCTTGCATAACGCTGTATTTTCATTTTTAAGGCGTTTTATAATCGTAGTCAATAAAGTATAGGCTAAATACGTTACAAGCCATTTAAGGCTTATTTTGCAAGAGTATTATTGCATTTTAACGCTGTGTTATATGTTGCTTGTTGCTATTGCCTATTATCTGTTGTCGGTTGGTTCTGGTCTGCCAGGGCTACGGCTGACGGTCGGCTTTGCTGGTGTTCAATCGTTCCCGGCAAATTCCATGTTTCATCGGTTCGGCGTGGTATCGGCTCCCGGTGCTGTCCATGGTTGGTTTTTGGCGGCGGAAAAGTCGCAACTGTTCAAGACTTCAATAATTACAACTAACTTGTAAATGATATCCAAATTCCAACATCATTTTGGCAGCCAAAAATCAAGGAAATCCAGAAAAAAAGTGGCAACCAGAAAAATTCTCGCATTTTCTAGTTACCACTTAAATTTTAATTTTGCACAAATATTTCTATAGCGTAAAGTTCCGAATGATTCAAAATTCACAATTTATTTAATCCTTCTTTCTTCCGTGTTCCATATCTTCTGTGAGATGATTTCTCTAAACGTTCCGTCCTCTTCATTTGTGACTTGGAAAGTTTCTTCTTTCTCTGGTAATTATCAGTCGTTGTTCCCATTCACGCCCTCCTTATTAATCTTCTGATTCCTGGTTTCAAAGTTTATAATTTCCGTGTCTGTTTCTAATTCTTCCGGGATTCTTCCAACAATGATAACTCGCAGCGGCTTCAATCTGCGTTCCATTTCCTTGAAACCAACGCAAAATTCCAACCGTGCTGCCTTGCTCTTTACTCTTCCATTGGTGCAACAGGCAACTGTGCTTCCCTCCGGCAGTCCATCAAAGCACCAGTCCCAACAGTATTCTGGTAATATGCTTACGTTCGGAATTACTGGAATATCATTCAGGACCATGTAGTGAGCCAGTGCATGATTGCGGTATTTATTCCACAAGCACATAGCCAACGGCATTCCGTTCTTGCCGATCGATATGCTAAAATCTGGCATAATGACTGCATGAAAACATTTCAAATGCTCCATGTACTTGTCTGGCTGATTCCAAAATCTTTGAAACTGTACATCGTCCGCATAGAAATTTACGTCTAGTTCCCGGTGGTTCTTAATTTTTCGGCTAAAGCTCTCCGCAAAATCTACAGTATTTTTCCCTGGATGGATAAAAGTCTTTGGAATTTTAGGGATTCCGTACTGTCCAACAAGCTCTGCATCCGTGATTAAAAACTCTTTCATTACGTCATAAGCTGTATGTATCATTGATTCCACTCCCATTTTTTCTCTTATAGTGCTAAAAGGTACTTATATTTGAAAAATACCATATCTTGTGTCTTAATGCAAGTTTTCCTACTAAATATCTTGCGTTGTTCTGAATGTAGAGTAAAAAAAATGATCGAGGCGCAGGAGCGTTCCATGTCCGCAGGACAGGGCAGCCAGCAGAGCGGTCAGTACTAATCTTTTGAAAAAGTCTGATTAAAAAAGCAAAAAACTACAGGGCATTCCTTACTCCTTATGAAAGAAGCAGGTAATGCCCTGTTTTCATATAATGACTGTAAGCGGAAAAAATTTTATACGCTCAGTTTCTTTTCCATGATCCATCCGCTGATCAGGTAAAGAATTACAGATACTGCCAGTGATACTGCGATGTACAAAGCAAAGGTAAGTTCCCTGCTTTCCAGAGCAGGAACTTTGTCGAGCCCCATGCCAAGAAGGGTGGAAAGGATGATAAAAATAACAAAGGAGACCACACCGCTGGCCTTTTTGCCGGCAAGAACACTGGCGGATAAAATTACGGCAAAATCTGCACTGACAATGTAGGAGATCCAGCTTGCCAGAAGTGTAAAAAAGGCAAAGGCAATGCTGACAGGATCAACAGATATATGCATGCTCACATACAAAACATCGTTTACCATATTCCAGACTTCCTTTAGTCCGCCGACGTAAAAATACGCGGCAGCTGCATCGATTGCTGCCAGGGCTGCAAAAAACGCGCCTGTGATCAGTATGGAGATTCCGTTTTCCAGAATTTTGGCTCCAAGGATCTGGTAGCTGCTTTTGGGAGTGAGGAACAGCATGTAGCTCTGTTTGGTGTTCAGATCCCGGTGCAAAACGGTTACGCTTTCCAGGCCAATGTACAGGATACCCATAGTTGCACACAGAACCAGAAACATAATCCCAGAGGAAAGGAACACATCCTTTTTCAAAAATATTCCCAGTAAATAAACGATTTCAGATAAAAGAGTAATGCTTAATAAGATCAGTTTTGAAAATGCGGTTTTGCGAAATTCATATTTCATTAACTTTAACATACTGCTTCTCCCCCATGTCCATAAATTTCACGATAAAGATCTACGACAGATTTGTGCCGGCTGATACGGAGCTCCTCTACCATGCACTGTTCTACCAGATGGCCATCCTTCATGAAAAGGGCTGCGTCTGCCACGCGCTCCAGCTCGTCTACCAGATGGCTGGAAACCACCAAAGTCACATCCGGATCAACCGCTTCCAGAATGCTTTTCATGATTTCATCTCTTGCAAGAAGGTCGATACCGTTTAATGGCTCATCCAGAAGATAGATCTTTGCCTTTCGAGCCATGGTCACGGCGATCTTCAGCTTCGCCATCATACCGGAGGAAAGCTTCTTGGCTTTCATGTCCTCGGTCAGCTCCATACGGGTGATCATCTGCTGATACTTTTCCATGGAAAAATCCTCGAAGAAATCGGCGTAATAGTTTCCCACATCTGCTACTGTCATCCAGTTATAGAAGTATGGTTCTGTGGACATATAGGCGATTTCTTTCTTGCTCTCTTTGCCGATTGGCTGGTTCTGGTAAAGGATCTCGCCGCTGGTTGGCTTCACAAGTCCGGCAGTCATCTTCATCCAGGTGGTCTTGCCGCTTCCGTTGGGACCGAGCATAGCGTATACAAGTCCTGATTCTAACTTCAGGGATACGTGATCGACAGCGGTTTTGCTGCCGTATTTTTTCGTTGCTTCTTTGCTTTCTAAGATCATTTTCATACACTCCTTGTTATGATTCTGATTTTGCAGCTGTCTTACCTGACCAAAAATGCAGGTTGTCGGACAGTATTTTTATTTTTGCTTTTCCAAAAGAGCGATTGCCTCGCTTCTGGAAAAACCAAGCTGCTCCATGCCTTCCAGAAAATCCCGGATCAGTGTGCCGGCCATTTCTTCTTTCATCTGGTCCACTTTCCCGGGATCTTCTGTGACAAAAGTTCCCATTCCGCGTCTGGTGAAGCAGACGCCTTCGCTCTCAAGCTCCTTATATACGCGGCTGACAGTATTTGGATTGATGGTGTATTCCACCGCCAGGTCTCGCACAGAGGGAAGCTTGGCTCCCGGGGGCAGCTTGCCTGTTACAATATCTCGCTTGATTGAATTGGCTGCCTGGAGATAAATCGGCAGCGCCGGATTATATTCCATGATGCCCTCCTTTTTGTGTCACTGTCATAGATGAATAGTACACTAGAATTATAGGATTGTCAAGAAAGATTTTTAGAATTATTAAAAATTTCCTTGAATAAAAAAAACAGCAACCGCCGCGATTGCTGTTTTTGAAAAGAATTGTGTAAAAAGCTTTAGTTTTATAAATTCGCCTTTGCCTCAAGCTTTCGCATATGCAAAAGATACACTACCAGAATCGCGCCGCCGGTGAAAATCCAGAAGGTTTACAAAAATACCAACCAGAGCCACGCAGCTTCCCACTGCCGCCAGCGCCCTGTCCCCTGCAAATCTGCCGACTACGGCAACATCCGCAGAGTTAAACAGCTGCTGCAAAATACTGCTGAATGCCAGCGGTATGGCAAAGATGATCAGCTTGCCGGCAAGACCGCCGTTTAGCATATCCATTTCTTTTGATTTTTTTACTTCTTCCATCTCTTACGAAATCACTTTCTGTTTTTATACTATTACGCCATATCTGGGGACACTTATTTTCTTAAAACAAGTTCTCTACTTTCTCCTGAAATTCTTCGAATTTGGTTATATAGACGTCGACGATTGTCTGGCAGCTGTTTTTTACGATGATGCCATCATAGTCGTGTGCCAGCAGGTTTCTGACCTTCAGCATCTCCATCCATTCGTCTCCCTCAATCAGGTTTGCCTGGAAAGATTCTCTTAAGACTTCACGAGGCGAACCAGCAACAAAGCCTGTGATTGCATAATACTGAACCAGGATATCTTTCATTACTTTCCATGCAAGATCAAAGGTAATACTGAATTTGGCACTGGTTCCGCTTAATACAAAAGAATCCGTCATATCACGTTCTCTGGCTTCAGAAAGAGAAGATAGAGAATTTTTAAAAGATTCATATCTTTTCGTAAATTTTTCGTCCATACTTTTCTATGTCCTCCAATAAAAGATTATTTTGGCACTCTTCCAGGCCAACAAGATCAATGGTATATAGTGTGGGGATTTCTTCCAGCTCTTCTCTTAGGTTTTCTATGTCGTCCACGCCTTTTACTGCAATATCAATGTCGCTTCTTTCCAGTGCAGTTCCCTTGGCGCGAGAGCCGAAAAGGATTACTGTGGTGGCTCCATTTCTTTTGCATATTCCAATGATTTCCTGCATCACGTCTTCTATCTGCATACTTCAACATCCCTCTATAAAAAATATTCCCCACCTCTCTCAGCATTTCCTAAGAGATGGGGAGATCTGTATTTATAATACGTGATGGCGGGGAATAAATCAATATGAATCTTTTTCTGCTGACTCACAGCAGTGTAGGTTCGGTATTTAATAACACTGTGAGGATTCAGCATCAGCCGGTGATCATTTTCCAAATTCCGCGGAGAAAATGACCGTTGGCGAATTCCAGGAGGGCGGGGACGAGGCCGCCTTTCATGCCGCCGGAAATCTGCATGCTGCGTAAGGGGGCTCCAGCAGAGGATGCATCTTTCATTTCCTCCACAGAATTATCCATGGTAAACTGACCTTTTCGCGGCTTCACAAAATGATAGGGTCTGCCAAGCATGGCTTCCAATTCTTTCTGGTTTGGCTTTCCCTTGCAGGTTTCGTACCAGCTGCCCGGCTGCCATGCGGGAACCTCTTTCAGCAACGCGTCCGTGGTATTTCCCTTTTCATCGCAGCCAGAAGCATAAACGGAACCTGGCAGAAAGTTCAGCGGCTGGCTGATTCTGGCGGGATGGATGTAAACGATGCCTTTTCCCTCAGTGATTCCTATATCCAACAGTGCGAGCTTCTCGCTTCCCCAGAAAAGCTGGTAAATCTCCAGTACCGGATGCTGCTGGATTATACGAACAAAGTAGAGCGCCTGCGCCTTGGAAAGCAGCCCACCCGGCTTACTCTGGATGTTGCCAATTACATCCAGCATCATATGTCTGAGAACATCACTGTGGAAAAGCTGGCAAAAGAGCTGTTTTTGAGCCGCCCTTATCTTTCCAGGCGGTTTAAGGAAGAGACCGGGGAAAGCCTGACAGATTTTATTTTAAAAGAAAAAACGGAAGAAGCAAAGCGCCTCCTCCGTTATTCGGGTAAATCTCTTACTGCAATCGGAAACTATCTGGGATTTTCTTCCCAGAGTCATTTCGCGCGGGTATTTAAAAAATATGCCAAGGTGTAACATAGTTAAAATAAGTTGTCAATTTATATTTGTTCATTTCGTTGTTAAATTTAAGTAAATTGATGCAATTTAATACAAAATAATGGGATACCCGCCCTCTATGGTGTTATAAATAATCGAAGCCTCATCTGGCGGAAGGTTTACGCAGCCGTGGCTGCCTCGGGTTTTATATGCGTCACCGCCGAAGGAGGACTGCCAGCTTGCATCATGGAGACCCTGGCCGTAGACGAAGGGCATCCAGTACTGCACGGTTGTCTCGTATCCATACTCCTCACTGGAAAGGGTGAAGGGGCTTGCCTTGTAGGCGATGGGGTAAGCGCCTGTGTAGGTGGCACGCTCCGGTGTAGGAAGGCCGCTGATGATGTCCGTTTCCGTAACCAGCGCGCCATCCTTGTACAGCCACAAATGCTGCTGAGACAGACTGACCTCAATATAGCTTCCGTTCAGATCATCGGTTCCATTTCGTGACAAACCAGCCTTCTCATAAACAGGCTCACGGGTAACGGCTTCTCCGCTCTTTAAATCTGTAAGGATCTGCTGGACTTCCCCACTCTGGTCGATCCGATAGCCATATTCATTGTTGCTCACTTCTATGACGCCACCGCCTGTGGTCTGGAAAGATCTTGGTACATAAATGGTATTATATTTTCCAGCCAGGTTCTCCACGTAGGACTGAACCTGTGCCTCATCCACGGTAATCCCGTCGTCTGAAATCTGCAGCCAGGCTCCTGTGGTCTCCCCGTTCAGTACCTCCGTCACACTTCCAAAGGTGTAGGTAATGGAGGCATTTCTGTAATTGGAAAGAAGGGTGTTCAGCTCTGCTGCTTTTTCATTCAGTTCTGTGGAATCTGCGGTTACCTCTGCTGCCTTGTAAAGGTTTTCGTTCACCTCTATCTGCAGATTATTTTTGAAAAAAGAATCGTCCAGGCTCTGGCCGACGTAGGCTTCTGTGTACTGTCTTAATTTTCCCTCATCGATCTGGTTTCCAAGCTGATCCTGAATTACCACGTAAGTGTCCTGCTGGCTGTCATACTGAATGCTCGCACTCTGGGAGGCAACTCTCTCACCGCTTCCGGAAAAATTCCCTTCCGTTAACGCATCTGAAAACTTCTGGTCATCCCTCTGCACATTTAAGGTCACCACATCATTCTCTCTTCCACGAAAAAGCTTCCAGTTCTGTTGGTGTTCCTCCATAATCTGTTCCAGTTGGGAAAGCAGATCCGCCTGGTCCAGGGAATAACCCAGGTTTCCAAGGGTGACGGTATATACCGTATTTCCATTTTCCACGTAGGTCAACTGCTTCGATTCGAAAGCAGAGCTTAAGGTCTCGCTGGCTTTTTCGGGAGTAAGACGGGAAACATTTGCTCCGTTGACGGTAATGTTTCCGCCCATTGTCTTTGTATTTACTACGATCTCATATGCGATCAGACCAATCACCAGAAGAACAAGGATTACAATACAGGCAGTAAGAACTCCCTTCAGTTTTTTCTTCTGATTCCGGGATCTCTTCCCGGATTCTTTAATCCCATTCTTTCTTTTTTTCTCTTTGCTCATATCTGCTCTCACCTGTCTCTCACATCTTCGGCTGATAGCGCATGTCTGAAACATTGTAAACCGTCACAAAAGCTTTCGGGTCTTCGTGGTTGATGAAGTTCATCAGCTTCTGATATTCGTTTTTGTCTACAATGGTGATGATCTCATTGCGCTTCTGCAAGTTGTACGCTCCAATAGACTCGTAAATCGTCGCGCCGCTGTGAAGATCCTCGATGATAAACCTTCGAAGCTCCTCCTCTTTCTTTGTGATAATGCAGACGCGCCGTTTGATATTGTGGTCGAAAATAAAGTGATCCAGCACCATGCCGTTGAAATAGGTTCCCAGAATACTGAGCACCACCGTTTTCTTATCGTACACAAGTGCCGCGGAAAGTGCCACGCACATGCCGGAAAGGGACATGGCTTTGCCAAGCTCCATGTGCAGGTATTTGTTCATGATCTTTGCCACAATGTCCAGACCGCCGGAGGACGCATTCCGGTTAAACAAAATGCTAAGTCCTACGCTGACCACCAGGATGTAGCAGAGCACATCCAGTTCCTGGCTTCCGGTCATGGATTCAAAATCCGGGAAAATCCTTTCAAAAAGACCGATAAACAGCGGCAAAACAATGCTTGTATAAACGGTCTTTACTCCAAATTCCCTTCCGCAGGTAAAAAATCCGATGATCAGGAGCACCACGTTCAGGATCATGGTGATGGCAGACAAGGGCAGGGGAACAAAGTTGGACAGCACAATTCCAAGACCGGAAATGCTGCTAACCGAGGTATGGCTTGGCACCAGGAAAAAATAAACTGCCGCCGCAATAATAGCCACTGCCCAGGTAAGAATCACAGTTTCTTTTATGATATTTTTGTAATCCAGTTGTTTTTTCATAGCTTTTTAGTCTTTCTTATCAGTTTTATTTCGCTTTTGGGTCTCATTCTCCATCTGCGCTTTTGCTTTCCGTCCCATGCCGGTGTTGCTGTTCATAATGCTGGCGCGGGTGATCTTGTCGTTGCCAAACTTCATGCGGATGGCATCCAAAGCAGCATCCAGCTTCTGGCGCTGCTCTTTTTTTTTCGTATCCTCAAACAACGACATCTGCTCAAAGCTCTCATCTGTCAGTCCGGTGAGAGCAACACCGATCAGTCGAAGGGGCTGCCCCTTCCAGAATTCCAGAAACAGTCTTCTGGCATTTTCGTAGATCTCATCGGTCACGTCCGTGGCACTGGAAAGGCTGGTCTGATGGGAACGGTTCTTGAAGTCCAGGGTACGGAAGGTGACGGAAATACAGCTGCATTTCTTCCCTTTCCGCCGCATGCGGGTAGCAACAATGTCGCACTGCTCCAGAAGAATGGGAAGCACCTGTTCCACGGAAACAATGTCGTCATTGAAGGTTTTCTCCACGCTGAAGCCCTTGCTCTCTTCTGCCTGGGCAAGCACCGGGGAATTGTCGATTCCTCTGGCATACTGGTAAAGCTGATGTCCTGTCTTTTCCCCAAGCAGAGATTGGATGGCGGATTCCTTTTCCCTGGCAAGCTCGCCGATGGTATGGATTCCGAAATCCTGCAGCCTTTTCTCGGAGGCTTTGCCCAGAAACAGAAGATCCCGGATGGGAAGGGGCCACATTTTGACCGGAATTTCTTCTGGAAACAGGGTGTGCACCTTGTCCGGCTTCTCGAAATCCGAAGCCATTTTGGCAAGCAGCTTATTGGTGGAAATCCCCACATTCACAGTGAAGCCAAGCTCTGCGTGGATCTTGTCCTTGATCTCATGGGCGGTTGCAATGGGATCCGGGTAGATCAGGGAGGTGCCTGTCATATCCAGGAACACTTCGTCAATGGAAAAGGATTCCACCACAGGGGCATAGTCCCTGCAAATCGCCTTAAATGCCAGGGAATTCTCTGTATAAAGGCGAAAATCACTGGGAACCACCACAAGATTGGGGCATTTCCGAAGAGCCATGGCCATAGGCTCCCCGGTCTGAATGCCGTACTTCTTGGCGGGAATGGATTTGGCAACCACGATTCCCGTGCGCTGCTTTGGATCTCCGCCCACCACTGAAGGGATTTCCCGCAGATCCGGAAGCCCTTCCTTCACTCGTTTCGCCGCCTCCCAGGAGAGGAAGGCACTGTTTACATCTACATGGAAAATCAACCGTTCTATAGGGAATCACCTCCTGCTGCGCGGCTTAAATCCTGCTACAAACATTTCTGCAATCTGCCCGCCTCACTTTGCAATATCATTCACACAAATGAAAGCAATACAGACGTCAGAAATCATCAGCCTTATCGCTTAATCACAATGATAAGCCGCCTTCTGCTCATCCGTCAGGCCCTCGCCGTTCAGGAATTCCTTACCATTTGCATAAGTTTCATCCATGGAAAGGAACGGTACTCCGTAAATAGTATCCACACCGTCGAAGATCAGCACCTCGCCCTTTTCGTTCATTCCAAGACCGCCTTTGATTCTGGCGATCGGGGAGGACGGCTCTTCCCTGCTGTATACGTCCAGTCTGGTCTCTCCGTTGTCAGAAAGGTAAAGAGCTGTGAAATAAGGCTGCCCTTCCGGTGCATCAAAGGTATACAAGGTATTGGCCTCAGAAATGGTCAGGATCACTTCTCCTGTGGAGGTATCTACCACATAAGCCCCCTTATCACTGCTGCAAAGGAAGGCATATCCGCCGTTTACACACTCCATCCAGGAAAATTCCCCAAGATCCATTCGGGCAATCTCTTTTTTCTCCGCGAAATTGTAGAGAACATAATCGGTCTCTCCGGCAGGCTGGTACAGCACGTAATCTGCTTCCCCACTGCTGCTTGCGCCCGTTTCTTCCACAGACAGAACTTCCTTTCGATCCGGATCCAGAACCACCAGCGTACTGGTATCACCGCCGTCGTTTCTTTCTTCTACCAGATAACCGTCCTTGGAAATAAATGCCATGATACAGTCTTCCGGTACTTCTTCTGTATAAACCGGCTCCACCTCATCTGCGGACTTATCTGTCTTATCATAGCTGTATTTTTTCATAACACCGTCTTCTACCATATAGGCAGCATCTGTCTCAAGGTTGCCGCCTACTCCGTCCGGAAGATCTGTAAGCAGTTCTCCGGTTTCCCCATCATAGACGCTGATGGTTCCGTCCAGATTGTCACAGCTGACCAGATTATCATTGATAACATTCATATAGGAAACTTCGTTGTCAAACTCAGCTCCGTTCATGGTGGACAGATTTACCATGTAGGAGTTGTCTGTACAGTTCACGGCCAGCATCCTCTCACGGCGGATCAGATGTGCCACCTTTTCGTTGGAACGCTTCTTCATGGAAGCGGTTTGGGAGGTACTGCGGTTATTTTTCTGATAAATACGGAATTCATAATCGTTGTAGGTATAGGTTACCGCATAGGTATCTCCTATGCAGATTTCCGAACACTCCTTACCGTCTCCAGCAAGGCTTCCGATCCGGTATGGATCCTTTGTAAAATCCACATATTCCAGGGTTCCGTCAGAGTCGCTGACAGCAAAGGTCGTATTTTTTTTGCCGTCTCCTGTATAGACAACATCTGCAATATTTCTGGCGGCACTGTAAGTTTTCTCAACCTCTCCGGTTTCCATGGAAGCACAGTTCAGCTGGTTTCCATCACGGAAATAGATCAGTCCCCGGCGGGAATCTGCATAACAGATGTCGGTCTCGATCTTACTTGTGGTTTTGTGAACCTGGTTCTGATCCATATCCACATATCCATAAAGCTCGTCTCCTCCATAGGTGAAAAACAGCTTGTTTCCGCACCATGAGCTGTCATTGAATACACAGTTTTCATATTTCACATCGTCCAGATATTTCACTGTATTTCCAGTATTGGTATTAATAATATAAAGATTGTTCTGTTCGTTGTTATCCTCATCCACAACTTCTGCGACGGCTGCATACCTGCCGTCATCACTCATTCCGAAAAATACGGCTTCCCCATTCTCCCAGCTGCACTCAGAAAGCAGCGTTCCATCTGCGGTATAGACGGTCAGGCTGTTTTCCTCTATATTAAACACACTGACTCTGGAACCATCGGCACTTGCGCTGACAGTCATGCCATAGGCGCCCTCCCAGAGCACCTCCATCGTGTTCATGTCAATGACCTGGAGTCCCTCTTTGCCGGCAATGGCGCAGCGGTGATCCCCGAAAAAGGCAGCCTTGGAGTTACAGCTGCGGTATCCGTTGTAATCCGGGTTTACCGGAAAATCTGCCACAACCTTTCCAGCGGCAATATCATAGAAATGAAGGGTATAATCTGAGGAACTTACAAGGTCAATATAGGCAATGTAATCATCATACGGGCTGACCAGCACCGCATCCATGGTCTGGGTCTTCACATTGCTTCTCGCCGCGTATCCCTTCTGGTAATCGTAGGTCTGCAAAGCATTGGTAAGGGAAGCCATAGCCGCGCCCTCAAAAGGACGATCATCTCCTAAATCCTCCGGAAGTCCTTCCATGGCAAGCATGGCTGCCAGCTTCAGGCTATCCGCAGAATAAGCGGTATCCGAATACTCTGCCAGCAGATAGGACTGGGCAGACTGGGTCTTCTGCACCTGTTTCTGCAGCTTCTGGTTCTCCCTTACAGACATGGCAAGGAAAGCACAGACAACAGCAAAGCTGACGCCGCCGGCTGCAATGCCTCGCTGGAGCTGGCGCTGCTGTTCTCTTTGACGGAGCTGGTCGAACTCGCAGTGCAGCATGGCTGCCACAATACGCAGCTGCTCCACTCTCATCTTGTGCTTTTGCTTTGCCGGCGTCTCGCCGCGCACATCTGCAGCCAGAGGCTCTACCTCAACTTCCTGCCCGTTGATCACCGGATGGATGATGGCATAGGGAAAGCTGTCCACAGGTTCCCCTTCTGCAAGCACTGCAATAATATGATCACTGCCCCGAAGCTTCTGGAACAGCTCGATCTCACGCATGCACCACTTGGATTCCTGAAGCCTTGGGGTACAGATCACAATGAGAAACTCAGACTGTCCAAGGGCCTCCTCAATATTGTTGTACAGACTGCTGGAGCTTGGCTGCTCGTCCACATCACGGAAGATCCTGCCTACCTTTTTTCGTCCAAGCTTGGCTGCCAGCTTCGCCGGAACACGGTAATTTTCCAGCATATTATGAAGGGTCTTTGCCGCAAACTCGTCATTTCCGCCGTGCCTGTAGCTGATAAAGGCCGTATATTTCCAGTTTCCCATTTTATTCGCACCTCTCATAGCTTCGTAAAAATACAGATTTCTCGATGGTATAAACATCCGAAAGGTCATCCTCCCGGACTGCAATGTAATCGCCCTTGGCACCTTTTAAATATTTGTATTTGTCCCACTGGGTGAACACCTTGGCAGAGGCCTGAAGCTCCCTGGCGTAAATATGGTACTTGCTCCTGGCCTGGCAGGTTCTGATGTATGGCACCAGCTGGTAGGCTTCCGGAAAACATCAGGAAAATTGCTGTCACGAAATTCCTGCTATCCTCCAGCAGTTCTGTTTTATTTCAGTATAGCACGCATGTGTGAAATATGTCCAGTTTCTTCTGCTTATTTCGACGTTTTTCCCCTGTCTGTACCTGTGAAAATACATTCTTAGCCCGTCTGCTGCTTCGTAATGTATTTGTAACACATCAGTTTTATTACTGTAACATATAGAATGTGAGATTATGGTAAAATGTTGAAATATTCTGGGTTATTTTAAGGAGGGAACAAATGAAGAGTTTTTATGCGTGGTATAAGAAACATATCACAACCGCAATTTTTACCGGGCTGATCCTTGGTATTCTCACCGGACTTTTTCTGGCGAACCGCTTCGAGCCTGTACTGACTGTTACCAGCCTGATTGGAAGCATCTACATGAACGCCCTGAACATGATGATCTTCCCGCTGGTATTCTGTTCCATTATTATGGGTATCACCAGTATTGGAAGTGCCCGCACCACTGGTAAGATCACTGCAGGTGCCATGATCTTTTTCCTGTGCACCACTGCCCTTGCCAGCCTGGCAGGACTGATCATCCCGCGACTGATCAACCTTGGCAAGAACGTTAAGTTTGAGATGGCAACCTCTGACATTCAGGCTACAGAGATGACCAGCATTCTGGATACCATCAAGAACCTGATCCCGTCCAATCCGGTGGCTGCTTTTGCCAACGGAAACATGCTTCAGGTCCTGGTGTTTGCCGTGATCGTAGGCTTCACCCTGATCGCCATCGGGGAAAAGGGAGCGGCCCTTCTGAAGGTGATCGACTCCTGCAATGAGGTATGTCTGAAGGTCATCAGCACAGTTATGTATTTTACCCCAATCGGTGTCTTCTGTACTATCGTTCCGGTTGTGGAGGCCAACGGTACCGAGACTATTATCTCACTGGCTACCCAGCTTGTAATCCTGTACCTTGCATTCTTTGGATTTGCCTTTATTGTGTACGGCGGCGCTGTGAGGTTCATCGGTAAGGAAAGTCCGGTGAAGTTCTTTAAGGCAATGCTTCCGGCTGCGTTAAACGCATTTGGAACCTGCTCCAGTTCTGCTACCATCCCGATCAGCAAGCAGTGCATGGAGGATGAGATGGGCGTCTCCAACAAGATCACCAGTATTGCCATTCCTCTTGGCGCTACCGTAAACATGGACGCGGTTTCCATTCTCATGTCCTTTATGATCATGTTCTTTGCAAATGCCTGCGGAATCAATGTGAGCATTTCCATGATGATCGTGATCCTTCTGGCCAACGTGCTTCTGTCTGTGGGAACACCGGGAATCCCAGGAGGCGCCATTGCTTCCTTCGCAGCCCTTGCCACCATGGCAGGTCTTCCGGCAGGCGTTATGGGCGTGTACATCAGCATCAATACCCTTTGCGATATGGGTGCTACTTGCGTCAATGTTATTGGTGATATGGCAGGCTGCGTAGTTCTGAAAGAAAAGATCAAGCTGGACGAATAATCCGGCGGTGCCTTTTCCAAATACCAGCATTTTACACAAAAAGCTGTAAAAGCTTCTGGATGATAAGTCACACATAAGATATGAACTTATCATCCGGATTTACTTTTACAGCTTTTTTATTTGCCCAGATATTCAGGCACTTCTTACATAATCTTTCTGAACAGAGCAGTCAGGTCTTCTACGCTTGCGTCTTTCGGGTTTCCTGGTGCGCAGGCAACGCCGTGAGGAGTATCATAGACAGCACCTAAGGTGTGTGCCATGGAGTGTGCGATTCCAAGTCCTACGTTAGAGAAGCCCATTCCTGCAATGTACTGTCCAAGAGCCATGCCCTCACGTCCCTCTTTGCTGTTTTCAACAGCACCTCTTAAGGATTTGGAGATCAGTTCGATGGCTTTGAGATGGAACATATCTGTCATTTCCCATGCAGCTTTTGTGGTGTATCCCTCGATGGCATGTGTCAGGGCATCCATACCTGTGGATGCGGTAAGTCCTTTTGGCATGGAGGACATCATCTCAGGGTCAACAATTGCGATGATCGGCATGTCATGAGGATCTACACATACGAATTTTCTCTTTCTCTCAACATCTGTGATAACGTAGTTGATGGTAACCTCAGCTGCAGTACCTGCTGTAGTTGGAACTGCAATAATCGGAACGCACGGATTCTTGGTAGGTGCGGTTCCCTCAAGGATTTGGCTTTTTCGCCTTTTTCAGGTTTGAATTCACTCATTTCTCAACCGATATGGGCTGCGCCTACGGCACGGATGTCCATTGGATATACATTGTCTCTGCCTACATACTGAGCAATATACTCTACATAATTGTCCATCTCTTTTTCCGGAACGATGGCTGCGATAACGCCTGCGAATCCGCCGCCGTGTACTCGGCAGATACCGCCGCCGATCTTGTTCAGGAACAGCTGGGTCAGGGCAAGTACAAGAGGGATCTTCTGCTCGTGGCAGTCCTTAATGCAGTAGCAGTTCTGAAGCAGCTCCCAGGAAGATCTTCCGGACTCATCCATCAGCTTCAGGAATTCCTGGTAGTTCTCCTCTCCGATGGCATCGGCTGCGCGCTCTACGCGGGAGGTCTCTTCGAAGAAATGGATGGCACGAAGGATGGCTCTGTCGTCCTTGATCTCATTGACATGTGCAAGAAGATTCTCAAGGGTGGTCTCATGAAGAAGCTCTGCGCCAAGTACCTTGGCTGCTGCTTTCATCTCTCCCGGAATCTCAGAGTACTCCTGGCTCAGGTCTGCATGGCCTTTTCCTGTGTTTACGATTACCAGCTTGTGGCCGAATTTTCCAAAGGAGAAATCAAGCTTGCTGTATTTCAGGTCGTTTCGGTCTGCGAAGTCAAAAAGAACCGGTCCGCCTACTGCGCATGCCATCTGATCCATCATTCCGGATGCCTTGTCCCAGTAAACATTCTCAGCGTACTGGCCGATCTTTGCATAGTCGGTGTAGGTCATCTTGCTGTCGTTGAAGAAATAGTCGATGATAACCATGATCAGCATCTCAAAGGATGCGGAGGAGCTTACGCCTGCTGCTGCGATTACGTTGGTGCTTACATAAGCATCGAATCCGGCTGTCTTGAAGCCGTTTTTCTTCGCGCCTTCCATCATTCCTGCAAGGAGGGCGAAGGTTCCTTTCGGGTAGTTGGCTCTGCTGATGCGGTCAAGGTCTACTACGATCTCGTCTCTGTAGCCTTCGCTGGTGATGTGGATCACATTGGTGCCGTTTGGTGCTGCAGCGCCGATGGTGTCAAGGTTGATGCTTCCTGCGATTACCTTGCCGCCGTTATGGTCTACATGGTTTCCGATAATCTCGGTTCTTCCCGGAGAAGTGAAGAAATCTGCATGGTCATGCTTGTAGATCTTGGCAAATTTCTCTGCAAGATCCTGGAAGCGTTCAGTACATTTCTCGGTTTCTCCGTAGATTTTCTCAAAGCTTGCTTTTTCTGGTAAGTTCATAGGGATTCTCCTTCTTTATGATATTATGTGTAAATAATATAATTAGGTTGATATGGTGTCTCTTATGTAATATATCTCTTATTATATCGCATCCAATATGGAATACCTTAAATAATTTGCGCAGTATCAGTAATATCTTGCGTTTTTAAGACTTTATAGTGTATAATACAAGTACTTTACAGGTAAATTTATGCGATTCATCACTGTTCACTCTGTGTCCGGCAACAGGCTCTAGGCACACTGCCAGTAAACAATCGCTGCGCTTTTACAATGTATTAAAAAAGAAAGGCACACACCATGGCGCAGATCATCACCAACCAGTTTCAAAAAGAATTAAAACAGCACGGCAGCGAGCATTTCCCCTTCCTGGTAAGCTACCAGAAGCTTTCTGAATATGAATCCGGGGCTTTCATGTGGCACTGGCATCCCGAGATCGAAATCACCTATGTGCAGACCGGCTCCATGTGCTACAAGGTGAACAACCTAACCTACCATCTGAAAGAAGGGGATATCGTGTTCAACAATTCCAATGCCCTGCACTCCGGTGCCATGGAAAACCACCAGGACTGCTCCTACATTCCGGTGACCTTCGACCCCAGGCTGATCTACGGATTTTTCCAAAGCACCATAAACAGCAAATATGTGGACCCGGTGATCCAGGATCCCCGCCTGCCTGCTGTCTGCATTGATCAGAGCGAAACCTGGCACAGTGCATTCCGGAAGCATCTTCTTGCAATTATTTCCCTGGATCAGAAAAAGCCGGAATTTTATGAGCTGGATATCACCATTCATCTGCAGATGATGTGGCGGCTGCTTCTCTCCCACATTACCTACGAACCCCAGGACACCCAGGAAAACAGTCCGGATTACGACCGGCTTAAGAAGATCCTTTCCTATATTGAGGAAAACTACAGCCACCCCATTACCCTGAAAGACATTTCCGGGCACATCCACCTTTGTGAAAGTGAATGTACCCGGCTGTTTAAGCGGCACATGAATACCACCTTATTTACTTATCTTCAGGAATACCGCATTGAGCGAAGTCTGGAGGATCTCTGCAAAGGAACGCAGATCAGCATCGTGGCAGAAAACGCAGGCTTCTCCGATTCTAATTATTACTCCAAGGTTTTCGCCAAGGTAAAGGGTTGCAGCCCCCGAGAATATAGGAAACGGCAATAAAACAGTTCAAAAATGCCCGTTTTTTACGAAAACAAAATTTTTCCCAGCTTTTCCTTTTTCCAAATCTTCTTTCCCTCCTGAAAAAGCTGAAGATACTCTAACTTGCGCTGTACGGTTTCTGCGATCTGGCTGGCTCTTATTTCCGGCATTCGTCAAATACAGGTGCCATTTTTATCAGCTTATGTCTGTCACTGCTGTACAAAAAGCCAAAATTATTATAATGCCTGTCTGTGTTGCTGGAATAAGCAACCCCAACGTAAGGCAGTTTCATAGTTCCCTGTACTCTGCCCCACGTTTCAGCAAATATAAAAAGCCGTTTGCAGTGCTGTACTTCTAGAAAAATATAGCAGTGCAAAACGGCTTTTTTGTTTAAGAGAAAAAAATGATTTGTATTTATCAGGTGAGGCTTACGGAGGTCAGGATCGAGCAGATCGTATCCACGTTAGCCGCGTATCCCACGCCTGTTACGCAGAACAGGTACTGCCTGTTGGTGGGATGGAAAAACATGATAGCGCTGCAGTCGCTTTCCTCGATTCGGTAGGAAACGCAGGGGATTCCGTTGATGGAAACGATATCGTCCACCTGGTACCCACCCTGTCCGATGGCAGCGGCAACCTCTTCAATGGTCTCGGCTCCGTCGCTGTAAGCCCACACTACGGAAATTCCAGGCGCAGTCTCAGCACCGGAAGAATCTCCTGCAATATAAAGCACACCCTGCTGGCTCTGCTCTTCCGTCACATTGTACACATCCCAGTCACTTGGCAGATACAGCTGAAAACCATCCTCAAAAGGAACCCAGGTTCCCGCATATCCCACAGTGTCCTGAGAAAACGTGATGCTTCCCATCTGTGTACCATCCCCACTGCCGTCAGAAGAATCTGCACCTGTCTGCCCATCCTCCACGCTGGAGGAAACACCGCCGATATTTCCCACAGTACCGCCGGAAGCAGTGTCATTTCCTGCTCCGCCCTGCTTTAGTACATCGCTTACAGTGCTTTCAATATCTTCTATGGGGTCTGAGGCAGCTGTATCTGAGGTTACAGAACGGGTACTATCTACATGCTTTGTGTAGTCACTGTCTCCACCTGCAAGATGGGCAAAGCTTCCTGCTTACCCTGCCCATCTTACAGAGTGCAGCATTGCCTGCACCGTATCGTTATTACGCACATCTCCTCCTGTAAGATAGACCACTTCCATTACCGAATCGCTCTGGTCCATAAATACGATTCCGTAATCGTCTTCATTGGAAAAGAAGGCGCAGGGAATGTCATTGATGGTTTCTGTTTTTTCTACGGTATAGCCTTGCTGAGCCATGGCATCCTGTGCCACCTCAAATAAAGAACTGTAATTGCCCTCGGCAAGCTCCGCGTCGATTTCCTCCTGGGTGTAACCATCTGTCAGGTTCATGGACATAGCAACCAGGATGGCATTCTGGTCGGAGGACATTGCGGCGAAGTAAATATCGTTTGCCTGATCTTCCTCGTCCAAATCCACAGATTCCCAATCCGATGGAAGATACAGCTCAAATTTCCCTCTCACCTGAACCCAGCTTCCTGTGTATCCCGCCTGGGACTCCTGGAAATCAGAGGTGTCAGAACTTCCATTTCCTCCCGGAATCCCCGGTACAGTTGTGGCAGCTCCAATGTCTGCAGAGCTTCCAGATGCAGGAACCCCCACAGGTGCCCCCTCACTTAACATATAAGCATTCTGCTTCACAAAATCAATTTCTGCGTTCATCTGCTGAAATTCGGCGGCCACGGCTTCGTCCTCTGTGTAGGCCTGGAAATCAGTGGGGAAGATCATGAAATAATTCATCACCGAATCCTCACTGAATCCGATATAGGTAAAATCCGGCAGCTCGGAAAAATCGTGATTGATGGTGCAGGACAAGGTAAACAGTTTGCCGCCGTCCTCCCCATATTTTTCCTGCCATTTCTCATGGCTTGCCTTGTGATAAAAGGCGGCAGAATTGTCCGTTGTCACAATTTCAAATTTCCCCTGCCAGTCAGCAGGAAGGGTAATTGCAACTTCCTCAAAATAATAGATCAGGGATCCGTCCGACAGCACGTTATCCGTATACGCCATCAGATCCTGGGAGCTGTCCGCCCCGTAAACATTGCCGGAAAACAGCATGGTTCCCATGCAAACTGCGGTAATTGTCTTTCTCCATGATTTTTTCATTTCTACACGCCTCCTTCATGTTATATGTTATATGATATATGGATTAAATAAGCCCCTCATCCCGGATTGGAAGAACCACATTTTCCAGTGCATATCGCAGCTTGGGATGATGGATCACAAAGTGAATGGACGGTGCCTTATTCTTGGAAACCATGCACCATTTTTCCTGGTGACAGGTAATCTGGATATTATGAAAGCCCTTGACCTTTGTAAAAGAAAACTGATAGTTTTCATGCGTCCTGGCATATTCCTTTGCCGCTTCCACGCAGGTCATATATTCCTCATAGGTAAGCACAACATCCTTTTCCAGAAAACACTCTGCCAGCGGAAGCATCACCGGATATTTGTCATACTCCTCTTTTGTCACCTGGGACAGCTCATCCGAAACCGGGCTGTGAGCCAGTATGGTTTCCATCCGTTCACGCTCCCTGGCATATACTTTAAGAATTCTGGAGCACTTGGCTTTCTCCATCTGATTCTTCCCAAGAAGCTCTTTCAAAAGCTCCTCTGGCATTACAAACAGCGGCGGTGCTGCCAGAATCCTTCTGCGCCTGCCCTCCACGTGACTGTCCTTTTCCAGGAAATCGAAAAGACCTTCTCTTTTTTCCTCCCTGTAAATTTCCATCAGAAGATGTGCCTTTTTCAGCAGATATTCTGTGTTTTTCCTGCAGATCTCCACCTCTTCCCTGCGGCTGGTCAGATAATAGTGGGCGGTGTCATGGTGTCCGCTAATGCAGTCCCCTGTCATTGCCGCCTGACCTGAGGTGTAATGGAGATGGCAGTAGACCTTGTTCTGAATCCCCTTCAGATAATACGGGGAAATCTGCCCGGTCATATAAAGAGGAATCCAGTTTTCCAGCCCCAGCATCATGTCCTTCATAGGCCGCTCCACGTCATGGATAATGTGAATGTGAAGCCCTTTTTTCAGAACCATGGCAAGGCCAAACATATATTTCTTTGCAAATTCCTCATCCTGAGCCATGTCCTCCACAGGCATGTCGCAGCACAGATGTAGCGGCTCCATAGATTTAGATAATACTGTGTGCTTCAGAAAATCCAGCTCTCCCTCCCGCATTTCCTTCAGTCCATAGTATTGTCTGGAAACTGGAAGCTGGAAAGGTACCTTAGGTACCTTGAAGCTGTCAAAATGAATGGCCCGTATGTAATCATCCAGGTTAAATTCATCCATTTTCTGCAAAAAGCCGGATATGTAATCCATTGTCTCAAATTTTCCCACACAAAGCCAATTCTGCAAAAGGAGAAAGGAATTCTCCGGATGCGTCAGTGTCTCATTGTCACAGCCTGTCAGTGCAGCAATTTTGCTTAGCTCCTCCTGACCGGAAAAATTCCTTACAATATATCCGCATACATTTTCTGCAAAGCCCCGGACATCTGAGGGTGTTCTTTTTCCTGTTCGGATCTTGGAAATATAGGACGGATCATAGTGCAGGGCAGATGCCATTTTGGATACATTGATTTCCAGTTCCCGAAGAAGAATATCAAACTTTTGGTAATAAAAAATCTCTGTTTTTTCTTCCTGCTTCAAGGCTGCCAAAAGAGCCTCCAAAGCCCTTTCCTGATCTATTTTCTTTCCTTTTTGCTCTGCAGTCAGGGCAATTCCTGCTGCAAGCTTTTTCAGATAATCACTGTCTGCACCGGGAATACGTTCGCCCTTTCGGTATCGGCTGAGAATGGTTTCGGAAATACCGCTGTTTTTGGCAAGCTCCCTGCCGCTGCAGGAAAGCTCTTCCATATATAAATTCAACTGCTCCTGAAATGTCACCTTATACTAACCTCCTCCCAGAAAAGCTCTGCATTCTCCAAGTCATAAAGCTCTGTTTTACCCTGATTCCTCCATTCCAGGCTTCTGCCATTCAGCTGAAAGGATACCGTTGTATTATCCGGAAAGAAAAAGGAAATGACATCATATTGATCCGTTACAAAAATGTCTGTCCTGTCACCAATCCGAATCTGAAGAAAGGCATCTACAGCTGTCCTGATTTCATCCGGGGAAGTAAGCTTCGTCACCGTTAACAATCCTTCCGTGTCCTTTCTGAATTCTATTTCGGAGGGCAGCACCTTTTGCATATCCTTCATCTGGCTGCTGCCAGGCACCTCATAAAGATAAGCTCCGGTGAGAGTGCTTTTTTCCTCTGGTAAGCTTTGAGAAGCCTTGCTTCCTGTCGTAATGCAGCACATAACTGCAAAAATGAAAAAAATGATCCGAGCCATTCTGGTGTCCTCCTTTCTTTGTACTTAGCAGGTAACTGCTCAATACCTTAATAGCTACTTTCAGTATACACTATAAATCTGTCCTATAAAGCAAATTGCCACATTTGTCTATGACAAATGTGGCAATCCGTTAGTATGACTGACTCTCAAGAGGACGTCCATCCAGTACGGTCTCTACCAGCTCATCCCCTTTATAGCTTAATTTCAGTGAGAAGAAGGGAACATCCTCATTCAGAAGCTTCAGAAAAATCTTATCCCCCTCCCACAATCTCAGATTCCAGATCTCGTCCTTAGGAATCCATTTCAGTTTCCCCTCGTCGCATTCCTTCATGGTTCCTGTAAAACCATCTGCAGTATAAAGGCACATGTATTCCGTGCCGTAGCCCTCCTGTGAAAAAGTGACGATCCCGCGGAATTTCCAGGAGGTAAGGGTATAGCCCGTCTCCTCAAAAACCTCCCGGAGCATACACTCCTCCGGGCTTTCTCCCTCTTCAAAATGGCCTCCCACGCCAATCCATTTCCCCTTGTTCACATCATTCTTCTTGGAAATGCGGTGCAGCATCAGATACTGCCCGTCCTTTTCCAGATAGCATAAGGTGGTAAGGGGGCTTCTCTTTGCTTCTGTCTGTGCCATCATCTGATTCCCTCCGGATAAGTGACTCCCTCAGGAAGAGGATCCCACTCATTTAAGCCAAGGCTCTGTTTAAACTTGGCCTGCTCCAGGGTAAGGCTTGGAGGATCCTCCTGCAGATATTCCATAAGCTCGTCAATTCCCTCTCTTGTCACATTGTTGACCATGAAAATCCGCTCGCAGCCTGCATTGATCAGCCACTGCTTTACCATGGGGATATTGGCGTAGGGGGAATCAATCTTGGTGATGATGCCGATAAGGGGACGCAGGATAAAGGAACGGCAGCTTGCCCCAAACAGATTGAACGGCTCATCTGCTGCCTGCACGATTGCCACCACGTCTGCCTCAAAGGAAAAGCAGGCAAGTCCCACGCTGAACCGCTTGGACTCCGCATATTCCCCCGGAGAGTCAATGGTATCATCATTGGAATTGGTGTATTGCGTTTTTATATAATGAAGCTCCTCGCCTTTCAGCGCCTGTGTCAGTGAGGTCTTGCCGGCTTCGCTTCTGCCCATCAGAAAAATCTTCTTCATCTATCTCGTCCCTTATCTTTAGCTATACTCTTTACTTAACTTTTATGAACTGTGCACACCTTAAAGCCAAGCTCCTGGTCAAAAAAGCGCACAACCTCTTCTACCGCAGTCTGCACCTGTGACAGTCCGCCTGTCAGGATCAGGGAGCCGCAGAAACGGTCCATAAACCCGATCTGCACATCCGCACTCTTCATGGCAACGTCCGCTGCCACCACAACTGCCTCCCAGGGGGTAAAACGGATCAACCCGATGGCTTCCCCTGTATGGTCCTCCCCCTCATGAACCCCGATATGAAGTCCCAGATTCTCATAAATGCAGGACTGGGAAGGGCTGATCACGTGGGCCAGGCAAACCTCCTTGCCGGGAACACGCACGCGGGTCATGCGCAGCTTCTTCCCCTTCAGGTGCTCATAATCATCATGGAACAGCATTTCCAGCAGTTCTTCCTTCGTTATTCGCTCCATGCCCATACTTCCTATCGCTTCGTAATATTGCAGACTACATATCCTAAGGAATCACGGAAATAATCCACGATCTCTGTCATAGCGGACATTACATCGGAAATCTCTCCTGTGATGATCAGGGTTCCTGTGAAACGGTCTGCAAAGCCAAGATATACGTTGCCGCTCTTTACCGCAATGTCAGATGCGATAACTGCGGACTCCGGCGGTGTCATATTCATGATGCCGATTGCAGAGGAACGGTAATCCAGCTGAGGATTCAGTCCTAACTTCTGATAAATAATCGGTGCCGGGCCTCCCATTACATGGGCAAAGGTAATCTCCTTACCTGCCACAGTCTCCTGTACGATTCTAATCTGTTCTCCATGATCATTTGCCATTTATAGAATGCCTCTCTTTCGAAAAAATCTCTTCACATACTATTTTTAATTGTACCATTTGCTCCATAAAATAGCAAGCATCAGCCTTCGCTTTCGGCAATTTTTTCAAAATAAAATGGTGACATCTTACCCGTAGTGTGATAAAATAACTTTCGCTTCAAAAACAAGAAAAAATGAAGCCATTTTATATGAAACTTTTAGTACAGATTTTTTGAAAAAGAAGGGGTTTAGAATGGAAAAAGACATGACCAAAGGCAAGCCATTGCCTGTGATCCTGAAATTTGTGCTTCCGCTTATTATCGGAAACATTTTTCAGCAGCTTTATAATATGGCGGACACGATTATCGTAGGCCGTTTCGTAGGTGCCGATGCCCTGGCGGCAGTTGGCTCCACCGGAACCATCATGTTCCTTGTAGTTGGCTTTGCACAGGGAATCACCGCCGGGTTCTCGGTACTCACCGCCCAACGGTTCGGCGCCAAAGACAAAGAGGGAGTGAAGGTCAGCGTTGCCAACGGAATCCTTCTGTCCCTGATTTTTACCGTAGCCATCAGTGCTCTCAGCATGATCAGCATGCACGGTTTGCTGAAATTGATGAACACGCCGGACAATATTTTCCAGGATGCCTACACATACATCATGATCATCAGTGCGGGAATCATTGCCACTATTTTTTACAACCTGTTTTCCTCCTACCTGCGTGCAGTGGGAAACAGCCGGACTCCGCTGGTCTTCCTGGTCTTTTCCGCAGTGCTGAACGTGATTCTGGACCTGGTATTCATTATCAACTTTAAGATGGGAGTTGCAGGGGCTGCCAGCGCCACCATACTTTCCCAGGGAATCTCCGCGATCCTTTGCCTTGTCTACATTTACACAAAAATGCCTGCCCTTGCGCCGAACAGACACCACTGGAAGCTTCATAGCAAGGAGAGCCGCCACCAGCTGGCTATGGGAATCCCCATGGCTCTTCAGTTTGCCATCACCGCTTCCGGAACCATGGTGATGCAGTCTGCTATTAACCTGTTTGGCTCCACAGCAGTGGCCGCGTTTACAGCTGCCAACAAGGTGCAGAACCTGGTTACACAGGGAATGATCGCCATGGGACAAACCATGGCCACCTACAGCGGCCAGAACTTCGGCAAGGGTGATATCCCCCGTATCCGCCAGGGTGTGAAGGCTGCCCTTCAGGCCTGTATCGTATACTCTATCGGTGCCGCCATTCTTGTGTGCCTGCTTTTAAAGCCTGCACTGGGACTGTTCTTTACCGGAGATGTGGACATGAGCGCCATGCTTCCCTGGGCGAAAACCTATGTGTACTTAAGCGTGATCTTCTATATTCCGCTTAGCACCATCTTCGTATTCCGAAATACCATGCAGGGATGCGGCTACGGCTTCCTTCCTATGATGGGCGGTGTGTCCGAGCTGATCGCCAGACTGGTGGTTGCCATGATCTCCATGGCTCTCACAAGCTACCCGCTTGCCTGCTTCTGTGACCCGGCAGCCTGGTTTACCGCAGCTGTCTTTACAGGTGTTTCCTATATCTTTGTTATGAAGGATATTCGGAAGAAGTATGAAACAGCCTGATTAATTTTCCAGCGAGAAAATGTACTCCAGCGGCAGCAAATGAATCTCTTCATATATTTTCGTTTGGCTTTCTTCGCCAGCTTTTCCATCGTTCCCGGGTGCGGGAACCTTGATGCGAAAGGCTGGCTGTTTTATTGTCTGAATATAATATTGTTCCGGGGTTCCCATCCCTTTGAATTTCTTCCCGGAAGACTGTGAGCCTGGTTCCCGTTCCAGATGATAGGACGAGGATTTCTGCATATGTCTGGCAAGACGGTACGACCTTGGCAGACCTCCCATCCCCTGTTCGCTGTGATAATACACGATTTCCCTGCCGGCCTGTCCGAAAGTGAGAAGCCCTCTGCCTCCGTATTCCTGCATGATCCGGATCAGTGCCTTCGTCTCATTCTCGCTGGCAGGCTCCTCTCCCATCCTGGAACGAATGTAGTGGACAGTGGGGAAATTATGACAAATGTCCACGCCCCGGGCATTGTACCCGAAATCTTTCGCCGGAATGCTCTGCATCCGAAGCATCTGCCGGTAAATGGGATTTCGGATCATGGAAAAACCGCTCTGGTTGATCTCATATCCATCCGGATTCAGAAGGGGAAGAAAACAGATCCGGATCTTGTCCAGCAATTTTTTCACCTCGTAAAATTCTTCCAGCTGCCAGCCGCATTCATAAGCCCGGCAGTACTCTTCTGCCATCTGAATCAAAAGCCGGGGAAGCAGGTTCTGGGTTCCGTCAATTCCAGCCACGCAAAAAATCATCTGCGCTCCGTTTCCCACCTCTAACATAGGAATCAGCCTGTCATCATGGCTGTTTCCCACTGCGCGAAACTGGCAAAAGCCGCTGTAACGGCCAGCAAGCTCCCATAATGTGTAGTAGAGCTTTTCATATGTATGATTTTGTTCTTTTGGCATAAATTCTGCCCGCATATTCTACCTCCTGCAGCGGAGGAAAATCTCAGGCAGTATTGCATTTTCCGTACCAGCCTGTCCCCCGCCGCAATAGTATTATATGCAAAAAGGCAGGTCAAAATGACCTGCCTTATCATACTTAGTTCTCTCTTTTTCTCTTTCTTACCAGAACATATCCGCCTGCTACAAGAGAAAGACTTGCAAGCATCATCATGGTTGCAATCGGAGAATTGTCGGCTGTTCTTGCATTGCTTGCAGAAGAAGAGCCTGTAGAACTGTCATCTCCGCTATAGTTCTCAGGATCTGTGGAATCACTGCCGTCTCCGGAGCCGCCATTATAGCCGTCTCCACTGCCGCTTCCATCTGTACCGGTTGGAGTAATCGTGCCGGACGGTGTTACGGTGAACTCAATTGCCTTGGAGTAGAATTTCTGCTCCAGAGCCTCCTGTACGCCGGAAACAGCTACCCAGTCAGTGCCGTTGTATATGTACTTCTGGAAGAAGATATACATGGTAAAGGTCTTGGCATCCTTGATACCGTATTTGTTTCCAATAGAGAAACTCTTCTCATATCCGCTGCGGATATTATCCTTATTCACACTCCATCCATAAGGTACCCATTTGGTATCTCCCTTAACCGGATTGGTATTCTCGGTTCCTGCACCAACAACCTTGAAGTTGTACATAGTCTTCGGATAGAATGCCAGCGGCTCCTCAAGACCGGTTACCTTGCTGTCTGTTACAGGAGGAGTAAGGGCCGGACGTGTGGTCGGAGTCGGTTCAGCCGGTTCCTCTGTTGGTGTTGCCTTGGCATCCAGAGTCAGTACAAGAGGTTTCTCAGCCTCCACGCCCTTGGAATCTACGCCATAAACTACAACCTTAATATCTGTATCATATGCAACACCTGTAAGCTGTACCTCAACTTTCGTTGCGATATCTCCTTCTGCCACATTGTTGTTCTTCACATCTTCAAAGCTTGGAGTATCCTCTGATTTCTTCACCCAGGTTGCGTAATATTTACCGCCCACACCAGCATCATTGGTAGTGAAGCTCAGGTCTACAGTATGATCATACGCTGTATTCCAGGCCAGGGACTCTGCTTTCAGTTTCATACGTTCAACAGTTGGTGTTTTCACTTCTTCCAGCTGTCCAGTAGTTGTATTAACTGTATATTTATCAGTGTCCAGGTAATGTACATGCTCCAGTACATTCTCCATAGTGGTGTAAGCATTTCCATCTGCATCCTTGCCGATTGTGACAAATGCTTTCACTACATCTGCATCGCTTCTTCTCACCTGCAGGTTTGCAGTATCTGAAAGAACTCCCGTAGCTGCAATATATGCATTCTCACCGCTCAAAACGATACTGTTCTCGTAATTCACTCCATCATCGTAGTTTTCGCTGACGATCACATTGCCAGATACACGGATTTCACCTTCACTGTAAATTGCTCCGCCCTTATCCATCGACTGGTTGTCCGTGATGATACCGCCGCCAAGACCAATACTTCCGCCCTGGTTGTAAATTGCAGAGCCAGGCGCGCTGGTACGGTTGCCTGTTAAGGTAACACCGTCAGACATTCCGAAATATCCCTTCTCAAGAGAAACAATAGAACCTGTTGCATCATCTGCGGAAGAGGCATCTACGGTCAAAGATAAAACTGTATCCCCATTCTTGCCTGTGCCAAACTGAAATGCGGTGTTCTCCCCCTGAACCATAAACATATCATCCAGGAATCCATCTGCACGCTTGATCACAGTACCGTTCTCTGCTGCTGCGATGGACACATTCCGGCTGTCAGAGATCACGATGGTATCGGAAATCTCAATGGTACCTGTCACAAGAATCTGGGAAGGAGCCGCATTCTTATCTGCGTTGGCCGGTGCCATCAAAATTGCATCTGCCAGAGTCTTGCACTCGGTCTGATTGCCCTCTGCATCCTGGAAGTAAATCTTGCCAGTAGAAGTCTCCTCAGAAGCATCGCTGTTCTCCTCTGCCTGTGTGGCAATGCCAGCTTCTCCGGCTTCCTGAGTCTCTGCATCTCCGCTTTCGAATCCGTCTGCCTGGCTGCTGTCGGTGCTCTGATCTGCTGCAGGAGTATCTGTCTGATCCTGGGATGGTTCCTGCGTGGCGGCATTATCTGCAGTGTTATCCTCTGCTGGCGCTTCTGCCGGTGTCTCCGCTGCGGCATCCCCTTCTTCTGCCGGAGCAGCGGTATCCTGAACAGGCTCTGCAGCCTCATCTGACTCCACGGCAGCTGCTGTATCGTCTGTTGTCACGGTCTGGGCATCTGACTCTGCGAACGCCATAGTTGCCGGAGCCATTCCGGCAGCAAGAGTTCCAGCCATGATCAACGCTAAAATCTGCTGTTTTTTCATTTCAAAAAGTCCTCCTTATAAACGAGTCCCCCGTATTAAGTATTAACATCGAAGTCCAGTATAACATATTTCATTTCAAAAATCAAACTTATGGGCGAATCTGTCCATTTCCATAAATGATATATTTCGTAGAAGTAAGGGCCAGAAGTCCCATTGGGCCGCGGGCGTGAAGCTTCTGGGTGCTGATTCCGATCTCTGCTCCGAATCCGAACTCAAAACCATCAGTAAAACGGGTGGAAGCATTTACATACACTGCTGCCGCATCCACCTCATCCAGGAATTTCTGAGCGTTGTTGTAGTCCCGGGTGATGATTGCCTCTGAATGTCCGGTATTGTAGCGGTTAATATGGCGGATAGCTTCCTCCACAGAACCAACCACTTTAATAGAAAGAATATAATCCAGGTACTCGGTTCCCCAGTCCTCCTCCGTAGCAGAAACCGCATCCGGAATCAGTGCTTTGGCTGCTTCATCCGCACGCATTTCTACATGCTTGGTGCGAAGCCGCTCTGCCAGAACCGGAAGGAACGCATCCTTCACTTTCTCATGAACCAGAAGGGACTCGCAGGCATTGCACACGCCCACTCTCTGGGTCTTGGCATTCATCACAATGTCTGCCGCCATGTTAAGATCCGCGCTCTCATCCACATAAATGTGACAGTTGCCTGTACCGGTCTCGATTACCGGGATGGTGCTGCCGTTTACAACCGCCTTGATCAGTCCCCGGCCGCCTCTTGGAATCAGTACATCCACGTACTCGTTCATTTTCATAAACTCTGCGGTGGTCTCTCTGGAAGTGTCCTGGATCAGCTGGATGGCATTCTCTGTAAGATCCTGGGCTTTCAGGGCACTGCGGATACAGTCCACAATGGCAGTATTGGAATGGATGGCATCGCTTCCGCCTTTTAATATCACAACATTGCCGGTCTTAAAGCAAAGGGCAAAAGCATCTGCGGTCACATTTGGTCTGGCTTCATAAATGATTCCGATTACACCGAGGGGAACTCTTTTCTGACCGATCATCAGTCCGTTAGGACGTTTCTTCATGCCGGTTACTTCCCCAATAGGGTCGTCAAGAGCCGCTACCTGGCGCAGACCCTCTGCCATTCCCTCTATTCTCGCTTCCGTCAGCATCAGACGGTCCACAAGGCCTTCCGGCATATGGTTGCGTCTGCCGTTCTCTACATCTATGGCATTGGCCGCAAGCAGCTTATCAGCGTGTGCCACAAGGCTGTCTGCCACTGCTTCTAAGACTTGATTCTTCTTCGCAGTGCCAAGATTGCGAAGAATCACTTCCGCTTCCCGGGCATTTTCGCCCAGAGTCTGCAGCATTTCATTCATTTATAAGTCCTCCCTTCGGTAAGGCATTCCTGTAAATATTGCTTTGCGTCACAATGATCTGCGGGCAGATATCGGTCGGCTCTGTGGGAACCTGATCCAGGATCTGGAAATCAAAGGCAACTGCAACCCGCTGAGTATCCGGATGCTTCTCCAGAAAACGGTCGTAAAAGCCTCCGCCGTATCCCACTCTGTGGTTCTCACGGTCAAAGGCCACTCCCGGCATGATCATAAGGGCATCCGTCCAGTCCACAGTCTCTCCCTCTGTAGGCTCCGGAATTCCGAAATATCCAGGAGCGAGCTGGGAGAAATCTGTCAGGCGGTAAAAGACCATGTCCTTTCCCACCACCTTGGGAACTGCCACTTCCTTGCCGGATTTCCAGGCTTCCTCAATAATAAACCTTGTCATGACCTCATGATTGTAATCTGCATAAGCCATAACGCGGTCTGCCTGCAAAAATTCCGGAAGCCGGATCACGCGCTCGGTCAGCTGGCGGCTCCATTCTTCCACCTGCTCATCGGCGCACTGCTTCCTGGCTGCAAAAATCTGTTTTCTAATGAGTCTTTTTTCTTCCATATTTTTCTCCAAGGTTCACAATGGTACCATCGGCTTCCTTGATGTCAATATTGTCAAGCTGGTTGCGCAGGTTCATCTTGATAGTGGCAATATACTCCTTGCGAAGCTTCGCCTGCTCAATTTTCTCTTCCTCTGTAAGACCAACACTCTGTGCCTTGTGATGAAGGGTGTTGATCCGATCAATCATTTTACTGTCCATATTATACTCCTCTTCTATTTATAATCTGTAATACACTTATAACAATTTCTCTATATAATCTATCAGGTAAAACTCTTCCTGCTTCTTTCCTACGAAAAGGGTGCCGCATTTATCCCCCTCCACAATACGGTGGATGTTATGGAAGTCACCGCCGTTGGCGATCACCATATCCGAGCCTGCCGCTGTGGCAATTCTGGCTGCGGTCAGCTTGGTGGCCATGCCGCCGGTACCAACTTTGCTTCCGGTGGAGCCTTTTCCCATGTTCAAAAGCTTGTCATCCAGCTGCTCAACTGTATCAATAAACTCCGCCTCCGGATTGGTATTGGGATCATCTGTGAAAAGCCCGTCTATATCGGACATCAGAATCAGAAGATCTGCACCGATCAGGGCTGCTACCACTGCGGAAAGGGTATCGTTGTCTCCGAATTTCTCCAGGGACTGCAGCTCGTAGGTGGAAATAGAGTCATTCTCATTTACAATGGGGATTACACCCATAGACAAAAGCTCATTGAAGGTATTCTCCGCATTCTTACGGTTGGCATTGTTTACCATGGTGTTCTTGGTCATCAGGATCTGGCCTGCCATCTGGTTGTACTCTCCGAACAGCTTCTGGTAGATCATCATCAGCCTGGCCTGTCCCACAGCTGCACACGCCTGCTTCTGGCGGGACTCCTGAGGCTTCTCCTTAAAGCCAAGGGCTGCCGCGCCCACTGCAATGGCTCCTGAGGATACCAATACCACATCCTTGCCCTGGTTGCGAAGATCTCCCAGCTCTCTTACCAGTACCTCAAGCTTGCGCAGGTTCAGTCTGCCTGTCTGCGGATGGGTAAGGGAGGAACTGCCGATCTTGATTACCACACGTTTTTTCTCTTTCAGTCTTTCCCGGTAATTCATTGTTCTAGTCAACTCCGTTAATCGTTAATGTAATAAAAAAATAATAACCCTTTTGGCAACTGTTCAGCACCTTCACAGTTACCTTTTTGCTACTTATCTTACATCATTTTTCTTCATTCGTCTATAATTTTGGATAATGGATGAATAATTTCAAAAAAAATTCACATTTTCCAAAAAAAAATTAATATAAATGCTTCTGGGGGCAGGCTCTAGAGCCTGTTTGAAAAAGGCTCTAACCTCATATAAACAAAACAGGGATCTCAGGGCGCGGCATAAACACACACTTGTCCCTGAAATCCCCCATTCTCTTATTTACTATTACTATAAAAATCCTGGTTGGCAGCCATGAATTCTGTCACTGCAAAGTCACAGATCCTACAGAATCATTGAGCACGATCTCTACCCAGGTCTTGCCGCGGTTCAGCTGGATCTCCTGGCCGTTGGAATCATAGTAATGGGTAGTACCCCACTGGGAATCCTTACTCCAGGTAATATCGATTGCCTTGCCTCTGGTAATGTATTTGCCGCTGCCGCCGGACTGGGTATCAATGTTCAGATAGCCATTGGCATCATAAGCCTGATAGCCGGAATACTGAAGAATAATGTTGTCACAGGTCAGCTGCTGTCCTGTCAGCTGGTCCACATGAGGTGCATTAAACTGGAAGCGGCTGTATTCCTTGGTCTCGGCATTGTATTCAAACCAGGGATGATTGTCCCAGAAGTTATCCAGCTTCACAAGGGTCGCCGGTGCTCCTTCATCCAAAGTAATCTCTGTTCCCTCCGGCGCAAACTGATAATGTCCGGTGTAGCCCTCCGGATACTGCTGGCTGTAGCCAAGGCTCTGGATTCCTGCCTGAAGGTGGGCTGCATCTGTGTAGGCATTGTGAGGTGCCACACGGTCTGTAGTCCGGTAATAGGCATTTCCAAGAGTCAGTCCGTTCAGATTATCGATCACATGCTGATCCAGATACTGAAGTGCATACACAGCCTGTCCATAATGTGCGTAAATGGCATCAAATTCATTGGCGTAGAAAATATAATAATCACGGCAGCTTCGCACAGAGCCGATTCTCTGCAGATTATCGTAATCCTCGATGACCGCCATAAGCCTGGTAATGCCGCCCTCCACAGGTGCTTCATAAATAACCCCGGCATTTCCGGTACCGCTCTGGGGTGCACCGTTGGTATCATTGCCCAGCATGACTGCAATGGGGCGTCTTCTTCCAACGCTCTCAGACACATCCTCTCCGGTCAGATAGCTTGTCACCTGCATTTCCAGATTGTCTTCTGCCTGTACGCTTACGGCTGAACCAGCCAATGTGCAGGAAATCAGCACGCCTGCAAGAAATTTCAGCATTTTCTTCTTCATGTCTTTTCCTCCTTACGCTGTCAACAAATCTTCATCCTAATACGGCGAATATTAAACAGCTGCTATATTGACTTGTCTTAATTTTTACCGTATTAGAGCCTGTTTGAAAAATCATTCCTGCAATCTGCACGCCCCACTTTGCGGTATATTTTGCCCGAATTCAGTTGCCGTAGCCCGCTACGGCGCCCTCATCCGGACAAAATCTCCCACAAATTGTGACGCACATCTTGCAGAAAGCCTTTTTCAAACACGCTCTAGCTATCAGCGGGTAATTCCAAGCTCATCCAGTGCCTTCGCCTGTCTTGCCTCCATATCCGCAGCTTCCTCGGGAGTCATATGGTCATATCCCAGAAGATGCAGCATACTGTGGGCAACCAGGAAGCAGAACTCACGCTTCACACTGTGTCCGTACTCTTCTGCCTGTGCAGCTGCCCGCTCTGCGGAAATCATAATATCCCCCAGAAGAAGCTCTCCGCTGTCCAGGTCAAAACAGGACTCATCGTCCTCTGCCACAGAATAATCTGCCGGAGTCTCAAAAGGCAGCATTGGGAAAGAAAGCACATCTGTGGCTCTCTCTATTCCCCTGAACTCTGTATTTACACGCTTGATCTCTTCATTGTCCGTAAGAACCAGATTCACCTGTGCATCCCATGGACATTTCTCCATGTCCAGCACCTTCTCGGCAACGATTTTCGCAAGAGCGGGGCAATCCAGGCCCAGGTCAAAATCTGTCTCACATTCATATTCTATTGTAACCAAAGCTTTCCCTCCTGGTGTAATGTACAACCTTTCAGTGATCCAAAGGGATACTCCAAACTAAGCGAACTGAATAGTTGTACTTATTTTATAATATTCCAATTCGTATCTGTAATGACAACTTTCCCTTTTCAGAGTTCCATCATCAGCCAAAAACCTTCGCCGTCAGCCTGGCAGCAAACTGGGGGCACACTTAAGATCTTCCACTCCTTCGAACTGCCCGCTTCTGCGTCTTCTCCGCAGCCTTCGCCTCTTCCTTCTCAAATGCCTTAACAATATCCTTCACAATCTTACAGCGGACAACGTCACGGTTGGTCAGAGAAATCGTGGCAATGTCATCCACATTTTTCAAAATAGACGCACATTTCTGCAGACCGGAGTCGGTCTCCTTGGAAAGGTCGATCTGGGTCACATCTCCGGTAAGAATCATTTTGGAGCCCACACCGATACGGGTCAGCGCCATTTTCAAAATAGGAAGCGTAGCATTCTGGCTCTCGTCGATGATGATCATACTGTTATTCAAAGTACGTCCTCGCATGTAGGCAAGAGGTGCCACCTCAATGATTCCCCTCTCCCGCAGCTTGGCCGCCTGATCCGGGCCAAACACATCATTCAAAGCATCATACAGCGGCTTCAGATAAGGGTCTACCTTCTCCTGCAGGTCTCCCGGAAGAAAGCCAAGCTTCTCTCCCGCTTCAATAGCAGGACGGCTGAGAATGATTCTCTCAATCTCATCATTTCGGAACATCTCCGCCGCATAGGCAACTGCCAGATAGGTTTTACCTGTACCAGCCGGTCCGATGCAGATGGTAACCGTATTGTTTTTCAATGCGTTAATGTAGTTCTTCTGGCCGATGGTCTTGGTGCGAATGGGAATGTTCTTGTAATTCAGAGTTACCGCATCCCCCAGTACCTTACGGGTACTGTCTGCAATATCCTCGTCCTGGTCATCCCCCTCGTCCGTCTCATCCAGAAAACGATGGATCATATCCACAGAAAGCTGCTGCTGTTTGCTTAAGGCTTCCTGCATGGCTTCAATAATATTCACGGCACTGCGGATCCGTCCGTCATTGGTGCCGCTTACGGTAATACTGGAATTTCTCTGGGTAATAGATACCCCAAGACGCTTCTCGATCACCTTGATCAGCTTGTCATTGATACCGAAAAGCTCCTGTAAAATGTCTAATGAGTCAATCTCTATATTCGCGGATTTCAAATGCTGCTCCTCCTTATTTCTGAATGTGCTTCAAAAAATATTCTGCCAAATATGGGTCACCATTTGCAGAAATGCTTTTTCGCCACACTTTATTCTGTCTCTTCTGGCTTCTGACTTTCCGCGTCAGATTCTTTTATACTATCCTGCTTCTCCAATTCTTTCTTCTTACGAAACTGCTCTACCGCTTCCCGGATGGCTGCCTCTTCCTCTTCCTTCGCAATCTTGCGGGCAAGGGAAATTGTCTGGAAAAAATTGCTCAGCAAAATCACAGCCAACGGTACCAGGATCACCGGGATAAAAATCAGCGGATTGGAAACCAGTCTGGAAATTTTTCCCAGGATCACAGATGACCAGATCACTTTTCCCACAAGGTATTCTGATTTCACATCATAGGGGTCTTCCACATTATTCCCGTCTCCCTTGGTGGTATAAACATACTGACCGCCATCTTTCTCGATCCTTACCACACGGTGAGTATTCACCGCCCCGTCCAGCATAGGATCAGAAGAATAAAAAGAAATCACATCTCCCTCCCTGATCTGGGAAGGATCGGTCTCCTGCACCAGGATCATGGTATCCACATCATAGGTAGGCACCATGCTTCCGGTAGTGATCCGAAGCAGAGTAAAACCGCCTATACTGGGCGGTTTTCCAGGCTTGGTCAGCAAGACCATGATCAGCACCACAATGGCTGCTGCTATGATCACTACTGATATAAAATTAACAATGCCGTATATTATTTTTTTCAACATGGATTAATTGTCATCCTCTTTGTTCTTACGGTCGCGGCGATCCTGGAGGGCGTTCACGATATAGTGGGACAAAGTATTGGCCTGGGCTTTGGCAATTGCTTTTTCCCTCTCCTTCTTCGCCTCTTCAAGCTGCTGCTTCACCTGCTCCAGGGATTCTGCGGACTGCTTCTTCACACGGTCCACATCCTTCTTGGCTTTCTTCTGTGCAGCTTCCACTTTCTTCTTCGCTTCTAACTGCGCTTCCTTCACCGCCTGATCTGCCTTCTTCTGGGCATCGGAAACATCGGTACGTGCCTTATTTCTGGCAGCTGCGATCATGCGGTCAGCTTCTGCCTTTGCAAGACGGGTACTCTCTTCCAGCTGGTCGGCGCGTTCTTTGGCCTGTGCCATCTGCTCTCTGGCAGATTCCATGGTCTGCTGTGCTTCCTGGCTGGCCTTCTGGGCAGCAGCTTTCTCTTCTTCAGCCTTGATGCGGGCTTCCTCACTCTGGCGGCTTGTCTCCTCTGCCTGCCAGCGGGCTTCCTCCGCCTTGCGGCCGTTCTCTTCTGCTTCCTTCAAAGCCTTGCAAGTCTCCTCATGGGCACTCTGGGCTGCCTTTAAGGTCTCCTCGCTGTCTTCTAACTGGATCTCAAGAGTAGTCCGCTGTGCTTCCAGCTGGGACTTCTGCTCTTCTAAGGCTTCCATCTGGTCCATCAAAGACTGCATCTGCCACTGAAGATCATTGAGGGAATCCTCCAGCTGGGATTTCTGCTCCTCGATTTCCTTGCAGCGGGCAGTCTCTTCCTCCAGCTTCGCCTCCGCGTCTAGCTGCGCCTGAGTCACTTCCTCAATGATCACCTTGCGCACTTCCACATCCGGAATATTGTAATCCTCTACAATCTCTTCCTTGATTTCCTTGATGAATTTGGGCTTCACGGGAGCAGGATGCTTGCTGGCGATCTCGGACATTTTCCGAGGATCAGATTCCAGAAGACTCTTAAATACGGTATAGTTGGTGATCAGGTTGGTGTACATCTGCAGCAGGTACTCTTCATCGAATTCCAGAGCGGAATCCCGCTCCTCGATGGTGTATCCCACCTCATCATAGCTTTCAATAAACTGCCAAAGCTTGTAGCAGGTACGGTAATCCGGATCCTTCATCATCAGGTTGGTACGCTGGATGGGGCTTCGCACCTTGGCACAGCCGTTCATAATGTCACAGAAAGAGCTGCTCCTTAAGGTTCTGGCCATTCTTCGCACACGGTCAATTCTTTTGAAGACGTCCATATTGTCGCTGTCATTTTCCACAAAGCTCTGACGGTTCTTGATGGTCATCTCTATTTTATAGGAAATTTCCTCATAAGCATCGTCAATCTTGCTCTCCATGCTCATGGTATTGCAGGTCTCATCCCCTGTAGACCAGAAGATGACATCCGTACGTTTATCAACGAATGAGAAAAGCCTCTGGATCAGATGATAAACAAAACGGTTCTCATACAGATCATAGCTCTCCTCTGTGGTCACATTAAGAATACGGGTTGGCTGAATCTCCCCGTTCTCATTGGACGCAATAAACTGGGTATTCTGACTTAAGTGGCGCACGCTGTCTGCCGTAATTTTCTTGGCAAGGGCAACGGGCACAACCTCCTCAGATGTGGCAATAAACCTTCTGGGCTTATCTACGATATTGAAAATGGACTCAATACCTTCCTCCACAACAGTCAGCCACTGCTCATCTACAACCTTATGCAAAATCCGGTTCTTCTGCTGCAGGGTATTGTCTCCTGCCTGAACCATCTCGAACAGATATTGGAAATACCTGTCATCCTCCAGCGTCTCCCCGACCTGGGTGGTATATTTGGCATATAAGTCGCCTATCGTATTTGCCATCTTCGTTCTCCTTAACTACTTCTTAATGCAACGGTTCAGCACCTTCGCAAAACAGCGGCTGCTGAACCGTTACTCTTTAATACAGATTCTGGATTCTTCTCAGGTAAGACTTGCTGTCCTCCATGCCTGCTTTTCCGAAGGTCTTCTCGATGTAATTGATCAGGCCTGTGATCTCATCTCTTACAAAGCTGACGTTCATACTTTCGAATTTCTTCAGAACCTTACGTGCCACAATGTAATCCATGGCGTCAAGCTCTGTACCGCCGCAGGCTACATAAACCGGAATGAAATCATACATCTGCTTCATAATACGGTTACCAAAGGAAAGCTTGAATCTGGTAACCAGATAGCTGTCAAGCTTCTGCATCTTATCCATAAGATCGTCGCTGATCGGGTGCTCCACCTTGGCTTTCTGGAACAGATATTCCAGATGCTCGGTGGTCACATAGCAGGCCGGCTGCGGGTCGCACTCAAAGGCATCGGCTCTTTCATTGAGCTCGATTGGCATAGCACGGTCGTAAACCTTATCGGTAATGGTAAAGGTAGAATCATCGTTGTTCGCAGTACCCACAAACCAGGTGGCATCGGAAACATGGATCTTACCGCCATCCATTTTCACAGGATCACCCTCCCATGCAGTAGGAACCAGATCCAGAACCCACTCATCCTTGCTCGGCATCTCAAGTACGGAAAGCATTTCTGCAAAATAGTACTCAATACGGGCAAGGTTCATCTCATCCAGCACGATCAGGGTCGGCTCTTCACGGTAGTTCGCTTCATACAGCGCTCTCAAGAACTCAGTCTCATTGAAGCGCTTGGAAAACTCATTGAAATATCCTAACAGCTCACTTCTGTCACGGTAAGAAGGCTGCACGGAAACAATGGTCGCCGGATTGTAAAGATAACGGCTGAAGGAATAAGGAAGACTAGTTTTACCAGTACCGGAAATACCTTCCAGGATCAGAAGCTTACTTGCTGCCATACCGGCAACAAATCTGCGGACGATCTCAGGTGTATAGTAAAGCTTCAGCTGGCTTGCTGCAAAAAGGCGGTAGCCCTCTGCAAACTCTTCCAGTGTGATATCGTTGTTGTACTCGGGAATCTGATAGTTGGCATACTTCTCGTCCACAAGGGTAAGCTTGGGGAAACGATGGCCGATATTCTTCTTCGCTTCAGAAATAACGGCGTTTACAACCGGGGCAGACGCCATTGCAGCTGCTGACGGCACGCCCGCAGCACCAGCCACTCCGCCTTCTGCGGCAGTAATCACAGCACCGGCAGCCACAGCTCCCGCACCTGCTGCAGTAGCAGCTGCTTCAGCCAGTCCCTTGCCGCTTGTAACCTCGCCAACAGTGGGAAGCACATCATCGGTCAGGGCAGACGCCCCAACGTAAGGAATCCGCTTGGTGCCGCCCATGGCATTGACCTTCAGCGCCAGAATGCTGTTCTTCTCTTCCATCAGAGAAAGGACCTGCTTGTTCAGACGTCCGATTTCTTTATATAATGCTGCATTGTCTGTCTTGTCTGCCTTCAGCTGATGACGCAGGATCATATGGCGCACCAGAATGATCACCAGCAGCACCGGAATGGCAAACAAAATGATCATCAGGATCACTGACAGGATCTTGGCAAACACTTCCAGTGTAGGAAAATATGTACGGAAAATCAGGAAATACTCTGCCCAGCCTGTAATAAACAGCTTCAGAAAAGCCACCAGCCAGGTCACAATGTTATAAACAACCTGAGACAAAAGCTCATAGGCAAATTTCAGGAATTCACTCACAGTCTTTATACCCTCCCATCCGGGTCATTCTTCTTCGCCTTCTCAAGCTCCTCCTGTGCCTTCGCACGAAGCGCCTCAGCTTCCTCACGCATACGTCTGGCCTCCTCAAGGGCTGCCTCCGCCTCGCTCTTAGCCTTCTGTGCCTGCTCCTGATCCTTCTGGTCAGCTTCTCTTGCTGCCATGCGGATCGCTTCCTCTTCCTTGGCAGCTTCAACCGCCATTGCACGCTTCAGGCTGATGCTGATCATGATCAGATGATAGATCTGGTATACGAAGAATAAAAGCATAGGAAGCACGATCACAACCAGGAATCCCATGCTGCTGGAAAGGAAATCCATTACCTTGCCAAGTCCGGTTACGTGTCCCACATATTTACCAACAATATCTCCGTCTGAAATTACATGAAGATCGGCGATGCCGTTGTTGTTATCACCGATGGTGGTGTAGCTTCTGGCATCTCCCACTGTCTCAATACTCTGGATACGGTGGGTATTCAGTGCATATTCATTATCAATAATTGTGTGGAAACAGATAATATCCCCTTCCTTCAAAGTGGAAGGATCACATGTATGGATAAAGATCAGATCCCCTGCGCTGAAGGTAGGAGCCATAGAATCAGACTGTACGGTAAGCGGTGTATAGCCGAAAAGATTGGCCACATTCTGGTTGTCCCTGGATGCCATGGTAGTGAATGCATAAAGAGCAGCTACCAGGATCACCACCCACAGAAGCACACTGATTACGATGGTTCCGATACGTTTTAATACTTTCATTTGTTTTCTCCCTCTTAACGAAAAATGTATGTTTTTATTTTATTACGAAGTCCTCTCAAGGTCAATACCAACTATTGCCCGGAGAACGTATTTCCATTTTCATCGGTACCTGTAAAACGCATTCTGATGGAATAATCCGCAGACTGCAGTTCGTCTGTGCAGGCCTCGTCTGTGCCTTCCATCCAGATATGTACCACAACCGCCTTGTCCTGCCCCTCTTTCAGGGAAAACATGGCGTTATTATCGGAAATGCGCATGGCAGAGGCACTTCCAATGCCAAAGGTGCGAAGCGTGCCGCTGTTCTGAAGGGAATCTCCCATGCCGGGATCATACACCCAGTTCTGGCCATCCGCGGTAAAGGAGATGCGCATAGCCTGGGGAAGCTGGCTGTTTCCCGAAGAAATCAGGGTTCCATCCTCTGCGCTACTGCTGCTGTTGGCACTTGTGAGATGGACGATCATGTCCTTTTCTGCCATAAAGTGCAGGGTAAATTCCAGATAAACGCCGCTTGCGGCATCTGCTGCACTGCCGTTCTCAAAGGTAAACGTGCTGCAGTCCGAGGTGGTTACAGGCTTCATAGGCGTTGTCTCCATGGAAAAGCCTTTTTCCTGAAGGATCCTTGCCGCAATGGACTCAAAGGACAGGGTTTTCACATACTGGCCAATGGTTCTGTGGGCATCCAGGTCCATTCGCAGATCCACATCCGACACAATGTCCAGGCTCATGGAACGAACCCTGGTGTTGTCTGCAATGGAAAACCATGCCACAGTTGCCGCCGTCACCGCAACCAGAGCCATCAGCACCAGAAGCACTGAGGTGTAGAAACGGCTTCGGATTACTTTATTCTTTTTCATCCGTTACACCTCCCCCTGGTTCAGTGCCCCGAAAAATGCAAGGTGGATGTCCGCCATATCCTGGCTGATTCCGTCGGAGCAGTCCGGGTCACAGCCCTCCAGGTAAAAATAAATATCCAGCGTGTAGATCTGGTTCAGATTCATGGTAAGAAGCGGTCGGGACGGAAGGCTGATGCTGTCGCTTGTAAAGGAAACGGTGTAGTCCGCGATCGGCTGGCTTGGATCCGTGGCAGCGCTTACAGTGCCGTTCTGGTACTGAAGCACCTGGTTGCTTCCAAGAGTCTGGCCGTTTATTACCGTGTTGTAAACCTGCTGGCTCTGGGAGCTCTCATCCTCTGTAAGCCGAAGGATCACGGCGGAAGAAGTGGCCCCGTCAAACACAAGGCCCAGCCTGGAGGCGGTAAGAAGCGCTCCGCTGGATGCCTCTCCAAGAAGCCCGTCGCTCTGATCCAGATAAAGATTCACAGTGGTTCCATCGGACCAGCCTGTGCCCTGTGCCCTGATATAAAGCCTTCCATGATAATAGTACTGCTCATTTTCCACCTGCAAAAAGGCGGATGCCATTCCATCTACTGTGGCAGGGGAATAAACAAAATCAGAGAGATTCACGGTGGAAACCGGCATCAGCTGGGTGGCTGTAGTCTGGTTCACCTGGGTGATGGCAGCGGTCTCCACGCTTTGGAAGCTGCTTCCTCCCTGGCTGCTTAGCTGAAGCTCCAGTGTCTCCTCTCCTGTCCTTGCTGTGGCCGTGCTTGTGGAAACCGCCCGGTTGGATGTAAACCATGCATAGGTGGCTGCCCCAAAGGCCAGAAGGGCAAATATGGTAGTAATGCCCAGGAACCAGGACCTGAAGACGTTTTTCATTATGCTTCTCCTTTCCGCTGCTTTTCAGCAGGCGATAATCCTACTGGTTTGCACTCACGTCCACGCCTGCAAAGGCAAGCTGGATCTGTGAATCTTTATTCTGTACCGGGTCGTAGCACTGCTCATCGCAGCCTTCCAGATACAGCCAATATTCAACGGAAGCCACCTCATCCTTTTCCAGGGTCAGTAAAGACTGGCTTCCTGCATTATATTCATTCTCATTGGTTCCCGCCTGCGCCATATAATCGGAAATGTTCAGGGAGGGATCATCCACGTAAGTGGGCTCTCCTGCTGAAGTCGCAGAGGAAACAACCGCGGAGCTTCTGGATATGGTGGTCCTGGACTGTGCACTGCCTGTGCTTCCAAGAGCATCCAGTTTGAAAATCAGATTCTGAGTTCCTGTGGAAGAGGTGATTTTCAGGCCAAGGCGCATCGCGGCAAGGGCCTGCGCATCGCTTCCAAGGTTCAGATTCTTGGGTTCAAAATATACGTCGCATGCAGCGTTCTGGCACTGCAGATATACGGTGCCGTGAATGGCATACTGATTTACCTCGGAGTCTGCACTTGCATAAAGCACCGTAATTCCCTCCTTGGTCTGGGTGGTGCCTTTGTAAAAATTCTGCAGATTGGCTGTAGAAATGGGCTTCAAAGAAGTTGGATTTCCATCCAGAACCAGTTCACAGCTTTTGTCAAAGGGGCCATTGGAGCTGTTGGAAATCAAAAGAACGGTATCTCCAGTTCCGATGGTTCCTGCCATAGGCGTTACATTGGTGGAGGAAAGCCCTGAAAGGGTAAACCATGCATAGGTAGACCCTGTGAAAACTACCAGAAGCAGCAGGATCCACAAAACGGACAGATGAAAGGATTTTTTTAAATTTTTGACGTCATGGTCATTGCTCACGGGCGTCACCTCCCTGAGGGATTTCATGGAACTCACTCATTATTAACTCCTGCAAAGGAAACTGCCAGGTTGCGCAGTGTCTGGCTGCATAAATTCGCGGTGCAGTCCTCATCGCAGCCTTCCAGCCAGATGTAGATCTCAATCTCTACCGGTGTTCCCACCGCCCCATCTCCTGCTCCGGTGATGGTACACAGCTTCAGGGAACTATCTTTCAATGTTACCGTTCCAGTGTTCTTGTTATACTCACAGTAGGCATCCGTCGTATACGGCGAAAACGCCACTGTGCTGCCGTCTGTCCTGGAACTGTCCAGCACATAGCCTTCACGGCCAGTGGCAGTGTTATAATCTGCCTGAGGATTCTTCTTATCACTGATTGCAAAAATATATTCCCCGTCCACAGACTGGTTCTGTCCTGCCTGATGGACCACCAGGCCTACGCGGATGGCTGACGAAATAGGATTGTTCTCGTCACTGTCCTCGAAGCCGATATCGGAAAGATAGATATCCGTGGAGGTGCCGTTGGTGCGAAGAAACAGGCTGGTGTGATAGTAATCGTTCTGCTCTCCGGAACCGAAAATGCTTGCCACAAGTCCGGACTGGCTGCTGCCTTCTGTAAATCCAAGCACTTTCTGGAAGCCGCCGCTGATCCGGTTGGTAGATACCGGAACCAGCTGTCCCGCAAAGCTGTCCAGAACTGCCGCAGAACCGTAAGTGCCGCTGTAGGAATTGCTGATCTGCAGATTCACACCGGCTCCTGCTGCCATACGCACATTGGTAGTGTGGCGGCTGGTATTATAGATATACCACGCATAAGTCGCCGATGCCACCGCCAGAAAAGTAAGGAGCAGAGCCACCATCGCAGCTGTAAACCGCCTCCGCAGCTGCCTGGGATTCTCCTGCTTCCCAACACCGCCCCCTGACGCCATCCCCTTATCCAGGGATGAAATTGTATCATTCGGGTTTAAATTGTTATCGTAATTCATATTTCGACCTTATTCTATTTTTTCGTGAATACACAGATTTTATTATAGCAGTTCCGGGGAGTATTTTCAATAAATTGGAAAAAGAAAATAGCGTAACAAAAGAAAGCCCCGGGCGGGTTCGCCCGCTGCCTTTTTCTTCCGCAGACGCTTAAATACCCTGTCAGCTTTCTTCTTTCCCATGTATATCGGCATTACGCGGTATGTATAGACCCCACAGTCCGAATAATCAACTCAATAAAAATGGAGCAGGCAATGACTGTCCTAATCACAATCCAATGTTATAATTTTCTACTTGTTTTGCAGCAAAGTAAGCTTTTCTCTCAGAACCAAAAGTTCCTTTTCTGCATTGTCAGCGCGCAATTCTTCCACTGCTTTTTCTACCGTTTCGTTTAAACTCAGCGTTTTCTTGTATGTTCTTACTTTTGACACGTACTGGGCAAGAAATATTTACCGAGGTCTGGTACCTTCATTTTAAAAAATATACGCAGATAACCACATTTCGGCATCTACGTATATTCTTTCACAGCATATCTTTATAGAATTTTCTTAACCTCTACAGCATTTTACTCTTCAACCGCTTAAGTTCTGCCTCCAATGCATTTGCACGAGCACACTCCCTTTCAGCCCGGGCATGTTCTCTCTCCGTATTTTTTCGCTCCTCTTCTCTTCCCTCAGCTCGCATCATATTATCTCTCTCAAACTGTTTCATATACTTTACTGACACCTGACCTTTTGTTCCTCTAGTGTATAGAAAAATCGTTTTCGCTCCATCATCGTATGGAACATCCGGTTCTTCTATACATCGGTTCTGAACCGTATACCAGATCCGATCCCGCCCAAAGGGATCGTAAGAGCAGATGAAAATTACAATCACGTTTTTCAGATTCTTCGGTTCTTCGCCCGATTTCAGACTGCGATCATCGATGATTGCATGATAGTAACGCACTCTCTTTGGAAGTACTCTCACTTTATTTGAGCCAGAATTCTGATCCGGCTCCACGTCATATTTTTATTCGACATGTGGGGATTAAGCAACAGAATTGTTAAGAACTTTCCCAGATGTGTAAACTTATTGTATCATTTCTTTTCTAATATGTCAATATTATTTCGATATTTTTGTTAATAAAAGAATGACATTTTTCTAGTTAGCAACCACCAGTTGAACTGGTGGTTGCTAACTTAGATATAAAAGTCTTTTTTATTTTTGCTTATTAATAAAACATATGGTATGATATTGTTAAAGCAAAAAGATAATCCGTTTTTATTGCGAGGTGACATGAAATATGGAATTAAACCGACTGCTACAAAAGAAAAACATATACAATCGAGGGAAAGCCAAAATTGATTCTGTAACACTGTCTTCCTATGAGAAAGATTTTGAGTTGACATATACCCATAATTCTACGGCCATAGAAGGAAACACGCTTACTTTAATGGAAACAAAGGTGGTTCTTGAAGACGGGATTTCCGTGGGAGGCAAGGCTCTAAGAGAAATTTATGAGGTGGTAAATCACAAGAAAGCCTACCGCTATATAAGAAGCTGTATAAATGATAGAAAAACTCTGGATGAGAGTATTGTAAAAGAGATACATGCTATATTAACAGAGAATATTATGATAGGTGGAATTTACAGAAATCAGGAGGTGAGAATCAGTGGGGCTGGACATACTCCGCCAGCTGGAAATGCAATGTATGTTCAGATCAAAAATTTCTATGCAGACCTTGAATGGAAAAAGAAAGTGTTAAATCCAATTGAATATGCCGCCTGGACACATACAGAATTTGTCCGAATTCATCCGTTTATTGACGGAAATGGCAGGACATCAAGGCTGCTTATGAATTACCAGCTGATGGCCAATGATTTTCTACCTATATCGATTGCCAAAGAAAACAGGCTGAATTATTATAGTGCGTTGGAAGAGTATGCTGTAAATGAGAATTTAGTTCCTTTTACAGATTTAATTGCCGATTTGGAAGAGAAGCAATTGGATTCTTATATAAGACTAATCAACCAGTAGGAGGAAGGGAGTTTTCCGGCATTTTCGGGTGTATCTAAAGAACTGCCAGAGAACTCTGCCCTCTACCAGCCTCATTTGATAGTTCTGGAACATATTTACTTACCCACAACTAAAAGAGCAAGCAAGAGAACACCTTGATCAAACACAGCAAGTTGTTCTCTTGCTTGAGAAATAGGTACTGTGGACTGGCACCAATGCTATTTGGTTCTATTTTATCCCCAACTCTTTCATCAACTGCTCTCGCCCAAGCTCAATTCCATCATCCATAATCATCAGTCCGAGTCTTGTCATTGTTACCGCCCATGAGCGGAGTCAGGGAAAGCTGTGCGAAATCTGATTCATCCCAGGGTTCTCTCGCTGCCTTTTTCTTCCGCAGACGCTTAAATACCCTGTCAGCTTTCTTCTTTCCCATGTATATCGGCATTACGCGGTATGTATAGATCCCACAGTCCGAATAATCAACTCAATAAAAATGGAGCAGGCAATGACTGCACTCGGAATTCCGGAGACGGAATGGGAGACGTATCGGAAGCTGAATAAAACCCATAATTAAAAGAAAGCAAGAGAACTTCCCGGTCAGATAGCGGGAAATTCTCTTGCTTTCTTTTTTATGGCAAACGCTTCATTGCGTTAATTTGCAAAAGCATTCCAACTTGAGCCTTTTTCACAATATGAAACAACTCTCTACAGGAACTCAAGCCAGTTTGCAAAAGAGTTCGATAAGTATTTCTTTTTACCGTGCAGAGAAGCAACTCCTCTACACGGTATTATTCATAAAAATTTTAGACTATTTAGAAATATTTACCGGGGTCTGGTACCTTCATTATATTCGGTAGCCACTTCATCCTTTTCCAAGATCATCAATGACTGGTTTCCCGCATTGTATTCATTTTCATTTGCTCCCGCCTGAGCCATATAATCTGAAATATTTACAGACGGATCGTCTGTATAAGATGGCTCCCCTGCGGAAGACACAGAAGAAACAACCGCCTGACTTCGTGCTATGGTTCTTTTGGTCTGCGCACTGCCGGTGGAGCCAAGAGCATCCAGTTTAAAAATCAGTTTCTGAGTTCCTTTTACGGTAGTGATTTTCAGTCCAAGTCGCATAGCTGCCAACGCCTGTCCATCACTTCCAAGATTCAGCTTTTCTTTGTCAAAATATACATTACAAGATGCATTCTGGCACTGCAGATACACGGTGCCATGAAATGCATCCTGATTTACCCGGGAATCCGCACTTGTATAAAGAACGGTAATCCCCTCTTTATTCTGGACAGTTCCTTTATAAAAGTGCTCCAGATCTGCTGTGGAAACAGGCTTCAGAGAAGACGGATTTCCAGAAAGGATCAGATCACAGCTTTTTTCAAAGGGACCGCTCTGACTGGAAGAAATAAGGAGAACTGTGTCTCCTGTACCAATGGTTCCAGCCATAGGTGTTACATTTGTGGAAGAAAGCCCTGTAAGAGAAAACCATGCATAAGTGGAACCTGTAAATACTGCAATAAGCAAAAGAATCCACAAAACAGATAAATGAAAGGATTTTTTTAAATTTTTAATATCATCGCTCACGGGCATCACCTTCCTGTTTTTTCTTTTGTACTATTGCTCTGTTACTCCTGCAAAAGAAACTGCAAGATTTCGTAATGTCTGGCTGCAAAGATTAAGTGTACAATCCTCATCACAGCCTTCCAGCCAGATATAGATTTCAATCTCCACCGGAGTTCCGGCGGTTCCATCTTCGGCTCCGGAAATGTTACACAGCTTCAGAGAATTATTTTTCAGCGTAACGGTTCCAGTACTCTGATCGTATTCACAGTAGGAAGCTGATGTATATGGGGAAAAGGATATTGTACTTCCATCCGTGCTGGAACTGTTAAGAACATATCCTTCCTCGCCTGTTGCGGTATTGTAATCCGCTTCCGGATTTTTCTTATCACTGATTTCAAAAATATATTCCCCAGCTACGGACTGATTCTGTCCTGGCTGATGAACCACCAGGCCAACACGGATTGCTGAAGAAATAGGATTCGCTTCATCACTGTCTTCATAGCCGATATTAGAAACATAAATATCGGTAGAAGAACCATTTGTCCGAAGGAATAAACTGGTATGATAATAATCTGTCTGCTCCCCCGATCCGAAAATACTGGCAACAAGACCAGACTGGCTATTGCCTTCCGTGAAGCCAAGCACCTTCTGAAAGCCGCCAGTGATCCGGTTCGTAGATACAGGTACCAGCTGTCCCGCGAAGCTGTCCAGAACTGCTGCGGAACCGTAAGTCCCATTATAAGCATTGCTAATCTGAAGATTCACACCTGCACCGGCAGCCATACGTACATTGGTAGTATGACGGCTGGTATTATAGATATACCAGGCATATGTAGCGGATGCTACTGCAAGAAAAGTCAAAAATAACGCGATAATAGCAGTCGCGAACCGCCGCTTAAGCTGACGAGACTTCTCGCGGGATACCCTGCTGACCATGATCGGCGTAATCTCGGCTGAAGATAAATTTGTATCTTTTGGGTTTCTATTGTTCTCGTAATTCATATCAGAAGCCGCTAGACGGAAATCCCCCTCCCTTAGAGCCTGTTTGAAAAAGGCTCTAGTGATTTCTACTTTATTTGACATATTTTACCTTTTCCGTAAATTCGTAGGTTTTATTATAACAGTTCCAGAGGAGATTTTCAAGAAAACAGATAAGAAAAAGAATATGTGATGGCAACAAATCAAGCAGATATTCGCAATCCGATTCGCTACTTGCTTGAATCAGTTAAAACTCGCTGTACAAGACATCGGGTTCTAAGCTAATACCAGTTTACAGCATAGCATAAGAAAGGATTTGTTACAATACTTTTCCACTGACAAAAATCCCCAGGCAGGAGAAAGTTGTTAATTCAACTTATCCTGACTGAGGATTCTTCTCTGAATATGATTTTCAATTTCCCTGCTTTTGTTTCTCATCGTAACTGATCAATTCACAGTATTGTTTTACGGCAGTACAAACTCCGGTTTGATTCGTGCAAGGGTATAGATGATGTTATCTGTTTGGCGGGTATCTGTTATTGTATTATCATCTTTATTCAAAATTTCTGCGCTAAGTACAACTTTATAATTTGAATAATAATGCCCGTCTGACTGTACATTGCTTATATTAACCTTTAACCGAATCAATTGTGTCAAAAGGCTTCCGTCAAAAACTGAACTTTTTACCACATTATTATTGGCCCAGTAGCTTGATTGCGGAACAATCCAGGACCAGACTCCCTTTGCATAATTTACAATTCCTGATTCTTTGGAATTTAATTCCACATCCAGATAAGCATTAGCATTTTCAGCCGCAGTCTGGTAATCTTCAAAACTACTTTCCTTATTTTTTGGCAAAAGACTTAAAGTAAATTTAATTCCACTGGAATTTTTCAATGCTTCGTCCAGGTTTTTCATTGCTGACAGATCATAAACTGCAGTGGTATCAATCAAGGAGTGCGTTTTGGATCCATCTAAATACTGCAAATCTAACAGGTTGATTCCCAATTGTCCAATCTGATCTGCGTCATAAGTAAGCTTGGCACCAGCAGGTTCCTCACGATAATATGCCGTCGTTGTATGTGGCACAATGCTTCGGTTTGTACTATAAGTAATGCTCTGACTTTCTGTAGAAATCTGAGAGGAATATAGCAGTTTCGTATAGTCGTTTGGCAGACCACTGTTTTCACTCATTTTAGCTTCTGGAATTACATCCAGTCCTGAAGCTGGAATTGATGCATCCATTCGAACTTCTACATAAAAATTACTTGTACCAGTGTTTTGGTTACCTTGCACCAATTTACGGACAGCCTGTAGGCTAATTGCATTTTTTATCGTTCCATCAGTTGACAATGGCAACTCCATATTTCCCCCGGTAGATGTCCAAGTATAACTTACTGCAGCTACTTCTTCTGTTCCCTTCTCACTCCAGGTTCCACTTTTATATTGATAGTATGTCCTGGATTTTTCATTTTCTTTATAAACATAAAAATATGCTTTCCCCGTAGTTCCACTTGGGAACTGCTCTGTAGAAGACCTCTTGTCAACTGTTTTCTGTAAACCTCCAACAAATCTCAGATATAACTCATCCGAATCATTGTATACCTGATCATTGGGGAAAATAACGGAATCTCTTACATCCACTTTCATAACTGAATCAGCCGCACTGACTTTTTTCGAAAATGCATTTACATTTACCTCTTCCAATGTCTGCTGATAACCACTAGAAATCACATAAGTGCTGGCGGTATTACCATGGCCATCTTCCTTATTATCTTTTAAAGTACGATAATGCAGCTGATATGGTATTTTGCTTGTCATTGCTGTCTGTATGGAACCATTCCATGTTGAGCCGGCACCTTCCGGTACGGTGATCACAAGATAATAGGTTTCCTTTACCTTGCTTGTTGTATCATCTTTAAGACCGCTCTCATCAATTTTTATTGTGTACGCACCTTTCTCACCCAGCTTAGAATCTGCCAGACGATAATACTCATACTCGCCTTTGTGGTTCTTGACTTTTACTGTTGGTTTTGAATAGGTCACATCATCCTTTGGACTTTCCTCAGGCTTACCAGTTTCATCCACTTTCACAAAAATATTATTGTCTCCAGAGGTTGCAGTTACATTCATCAACTCACCGATGCTTGGTGCCTGATATTTTTCTCCTGAAGAATCTGTAAAACTGCTCATTGGAACATTAATACCTTTCCCATCATTTTTTTCAGAACCGTCAGCAGTATAATAATATGCCCTTTTTGTCGAACCTTCCACAAGCGTCAGCTGAGTTCCTTTCGGAAGAGCCGCTGGAGTATTCATGGTAAAACGCACAGATTTCTCCATAGAATCTGCCACATTACCACCAGCATTGATATAACTCTCCCATCCATAATCCGTATATTTCCCCTCCGCACTATTGTACGTATAGGTCAGATATCCGGTAATAGAGCTTCCAAAGCTTTCCAATACATGGGAGTCTAATTCACTGTAATCCTCACTTCTGAAATCTGTACCGTAAGTCAACGTTGCAGTAAAATCAATTTCAAGCATACGGCGAACAAGAATAGGAACAAGCACTCTGTAATTATGTGCCGTTTTTCCATCTGCCTCCAACTCTGTAAATGTTACAGTCAGCAATGTAAAACGATCTTTTTCATTATCATAATCCGTTGTAGTTGAAAAACTGATTTGCTTTTTACTATCTTCCTTTACTTCAAGCGCCGCTTTTTCATTTTCATTTTTTACAAATTTATCATTCCCCTGCCCGTCTACTTTATGTTTATACACATCTGCAGTCACAGTAACGCGTTGAGTTGAAGCTGTATTCAATGCATTTGCATCAGAAAATCCTCCATTTGTAAGAATATCAAGATAGTTCACCACATTATCTGTGTCCCCACCTGTAATCTGAAGCACCGGAAAATCAGTTTTGGCTTTCGTTGTCTGATTCGCATTATACGTAGAGAGCGCAGATTTGAAATCAAACTTGCTTATACCAGACAGATTACGATATGCATAATGGCCTTCTGTGTCTTTTGAGCGATTATCCCAAATTTCTTCTGCTTTCACCGTGTACGTTGTAACACCCTCACCGTCTGCTTTCGTCCACGATGCCCCGTCACCATAAAGATATTTCGATTCTGCTGTTGCGTTATCGTTTTCATATACCGATATAGAATTTTTGGGGCTGGTTACAACATATGGATCTGCGATGTCCAAGATTGTATTCGCCACCAACAGATCTGAATTATTACCAACAGTAGTACTGTTGAGAGACGAACCAGAATAATCAGAAAAAGCAAAATAACTATTTTCCTTTATCCTATTTGCAACACTTTGATTATTATCAACTACACCATATAACTGTGACAGTGATTGAGTTTCTGTGTTGCCGTAATATGCACTTGCTCCCTGAATACTTATACCAGCTACTTCTATATTAAGAGTTTTAGTATCCACCAGTCCAATTATCATACCTACCTTATTACTAAGATTAGAATGGATTTTCACATTATTGAGCAACAGATTTGACGCAATCATTTTGCCACGGATATCTCCCACCATTCCACCAGCCGTTGCATCATTGGTTTTTCCATGAACTTCAGAAGACTCTATCGCACAATCAAATACAAACAATGTATCAAGCCCTGCATTCCAGTCCACGTCTCCAAGCAAACCACCACATCCCCAGAAAGAAGAATCCATTTTCATTTTTTTCACTTTGCATTGCTTTATACTGATTTTTTTTCCTGATGCAGTGGAAAATCCGATAATACCTCCGGCAGTCTGCTGTCCCGAAATTTCATAGACAACATCATCCGATCCTTGTACCATACACCCTTGAACCGTAAGATTACTTGAAGTACTTCCGGCAATTCCTCCCGCCTTTCCACTTATAATGCTTACCTGCTGAACCGTACATTCTGTAATCGTACTGCTATTGTTATTTCCTTCAGTTTTTCCAATAATACCTCCACTGTCCGAATTATCATGCGACTCTATTCTTGCCTGAATTATCTGACACTTTGAAATCGTACAATTACCAGATGAATGTCCCAAGATTCCACCAGCATAATAGTTACTCGAATTTACAAAAATATCCTTTACTGAACTGTCACCCAGTCCTTCGTAAATGGCCTGATTGATATTAGATGTACCTTCAATTTTGCCGATATATCCACCTGCACATTGTGTTGCAATTGCTTTTACCGTTTGCAGTTTCATATTTTTATAACTTCCACTGGTATCTGTACCAGAATTTACATATAATGATGCTTTTATGTATCCAAAAGCACCTCCAGCATATGTAGGTGCTTTTTCTGTAGTTCCAATTTGAGAAGCCTGTCCCACAATCATCTCTGTTGTATCTGTATTCATAAGAGAACTCTTTGCATCATTATCTATATATCCCACAAATCCACCAGCTGCCGTTGGTGCTGTAACAGATATATTCTTATATGAAGAATTTTCAATTTGGCTTCCTATTGATGCCGCTTTAGAATCTGGTTCCAGCAAAAGAACTATACCCGTTGCAGCAATATTCTTATTTGTTCTTACCGTTTTTTTAGCACTTCCCAACAGTCCGCCTGCATTTTGTGGGCCATAAATATTTAATTTCTGTATAGAAATTCCAGCAAATTTCGCACTTGCCGAAAAATCTTTATCATTGCCAGCAGAAATACTGGATGTAGCACCGGCAAATCCACCTACACCTACACTATTTTTATATAGTATGTTTTCATCTGCAGGAGTTTCTGCTCCTCCACTTGTGTAATATCTGAGAGATACGAAACCTGTGGAATTTCCATTGATTGTCAAATTGCTGACGGAACATCCACTTTTTCCCACACGTAAAAGGTTAAATACACCACCGACAGATGCTGCATGGTAATCGTCATCAACATACTCATTTACCTGCATATTCAATATAATTGTATTGTCGTTCCCATTAAAAGAAGCCAATTCCGGTACAATCCCTTTCGCATTGGGAGATGCTCCGCTTAAAATTGCACTGGAAGCGTAACGTGCTGTCAATCCCTGATATCCGCTTCCATAAATGGTCATATCATAGGTTCCGTTATTCAGCACGATACTTTTCCCAGAACTCTCTGACAAATTGAACACAGAGCCATTTGCACTGCAATATTTCTGAATCAGATATGGCAAATTACTGGAACCAGGCACTGTCAGCTCATCCTTATTTACAGATGTCGCTTCATTTCCTGGTACATCCCCTCCAATATTGCTATAAGCAGCATTTCGTATTTTTCCGTAACTTCCCGCAAAAGTATAGGTTGCACTTTTGTCACTTGTCTCGTAAGGCGTATTGGGAGTTTTACTGTATGCATTATTGTTACCGACCGATGTTGCTCCACTGTTTATAGCTGCTGATAAAATCAAGAGACCTTGTGCATCATTTACCGTTACCGCACTATTTGAATATGTTACACAACCAGTATCTGCTGTTTCCAATGTATTAATTTTGTAATTTTTATCCGTATTCTCCAGAGATGCAAGTTCGCTGTTGTTCGCAGAAGTCTTTTCATAAAATGCGAAACCGTCCAGCACACGTCCTACATATGGATTCACATACATGCTGGCATAAGCATTGCCCTCAGTAATACCCTCAACCTTTCCAGTATCCAATCCGGTTCCTGCAGGTATGTTTCGGAAGATCACGCCACCACCGCTGACAGATCCCACATAGCCGCCGACCTGAATCAGATGTTTTTTAGCACCGGAAATTGTCAGCCAGCCAGCATCTATATTTACGGTTACATTGTCAATGATATTATCTCCACCAAGCACACAACCAATTACTCCACCGAAGGAAACAGACGGATAATAAACAAAACTATTTGTTCCATCATAGCTTAATTCCTTTCCCTTTCCTTCACTTAGCTTATAAGAAACAGTAAGATTTTTTACCACACTGCCATAACTGTAAGGAATCAGTCCATTGCTGGTACTTGGACCACTTAAAACAACTGTAGTATTTGTCGTACTGGTAAGGACACCACGGAAAGGATTTGTGGCAATACCAAAACCGCCAAAATTTGTTAAGTTCAACTGATGAACTGTTTCCGTTCCCTGTGTAACCTCTGTTCCCTGTAGATCATAGTATGCATTCAGCAAATACTGGCGCATAAAATCTTTATCCAGAGTTATCTCATTATTACTTGAATCCAGAACTTTTTGCCAGTTATCTTTGCCATCTGTTTTATCATTTTTTACCTGTACCCATCTGGTACCATCAAACTGATAGGTTTTGTCCCCAGTATAGTCATAGTCTGTATAACCAGTATGCTGAGCAGACTGATTGCCGGTAATTGTAACACGCCAATCCTGACTGGGCTTACCAGTTGCCATATATTCAGATAGAATGGTCATTTCCCTTTCTGTCGTGATTTTATATGGATGTCCATAAGTACCACAGCCATGTGTAATATCTGCTACACGCTGATTCACCTTAATTTCATGGCTTTTGTCATTTTCACTATACCCTTTACACACATAAGGCAGATAGGAACTGGAAGAAAACCCGATTAAATTATTGGTTTCCGTATGGACTCTGTTGCTGTCAGTTCCATAATTTTCCTCATCGTAATACCATAACTGCATACCGCCATATTCTGTAGAATCCGTTATCTCTTTTCCATATGTTACCTCATGTGCATATGTTCCGTTTTTCCACTCATCACCCATATAGAAATTATAGGTTGCTACAGAAGATGCTCCATCGTGTACAAAAGACTCCAACAGGGTCGCATGGGAAAAAATACCATCATTTCCCCCTGCTTTTTTATCTGGTAACAGAATATTTCGAAAAGAAAGGTTCATCTGCTTGGAATCTGTGGAACCGATATTTCCAAACAAGCTGGATGCGACAGCTGTTCCTAACGTATAATTGACTGTCTTAACAGTATCCACGTCCAAAGTAGAATAACTGTTCATACTGTTAATTAAAAGTGGTGCATAGTCATCCCCACAATTATTAACTTTCAAGCCATCCAATGTGACTTTTTTCAATGATACCGCAGCAATATGCTGAGTGGTATTGTCAACAGAACCGAAAACTGTTCCTGAAAAAAGCATTCCACTGCTGCTATTATTTACTTTTCCAATGCTTCCAGAAAAAGAGACTTTCTCCACAGATACTGTTGTATCACCAGAAGTCTGACTCAAAAACAAACCACAATGCATCGTATAATGCTGTGAATGGTCAGTTTCAATTCCCTGTGTAGTTTTATTTCCTACTGTAGTTTCCGCACTTTCAATTTCCTGATTATAAAATGTAATTTTAGCGTTCTGTATCGTGACTCCACTGTTAAGATTAATTGGATAATAACTATACTTTCTCATATCCAAATTAAGTTCAGTACTGCTCAGATTGGTGCCAATTACCGCAACTGTCCTTGTATTACTGATGTCTCCAAATTGTGCGTTATCACTTTTCTTTGCAAAATAATTCTTTATATTGTCATTAGCATAACGATATACACTCCACAGCAACAATTCCTGTTGGGTGTCAACCATTCTATTATCGCCATTACCCGAGCTTTTCACATCAGACAGACACTGATCCAAATCATAATAATAACGGCTGCATCCATTGGCCTTATGAGATTGTCCATATACAGTTCTGTTTTTATAAGTTGTGCAATTAGGGCTGTCCTCTTCTACTCCAACACGTCCATTACCAGAGGAAGTCGTTGCAAGAGAAATTACTCCATTTTTGCCATTGGCTGTAATCTCATTTGCACTGGTTGCTGTGTATGCTACGAACTCATCAAATATACCGCCTTGCGACACAGAAATATTATTGTCTGTTGCAAGCAAGTAAGAATTTTCCCAATATTTAGTAGTATTTAGATACAATGCACCAAATGGAATATCAGAACCACTTATACTTGCTTTTCCACCTTCTCCATGGCAAACCAACAATCCTACATCACTTTTAGCATGAATTTCCAATCCCTGTATATCAATTCCTTTATCTCTAATTTCCCAGATTCCACTGGAGCGATAGGCCAGTCCACCTACGCCAGAAGTATTTGGTGCGTTGATAACAGAATTCTTTACGATTAATTTGGTATTGGTGTACTCACCATCCGCATCATCGTTTTCCCCCATAAAGTAAACACCAACATTTGCCCAGAGTCCACCGAACAAACCACCACATGCTTCTGTAGCTTCGGTTGCTTCAATTCTGAAGCCATCAAACACTAATCTGCGAATCTCCATCCAGTGATTCACACTACTACTGTCCTGTACAACACCTACAAGGCCGCCTACATAAGCATAATCGTTTGCATCTGTGGTTATGAAGCTTTGCTTCTCGCTTTCTGTTTCGCTATTGCCTACGGTTAGGCCATTTACAGCTAATTTGAAGCCTGAGTTAATTTCACCCAGAACTCCTCCAGCATGTACGTAAGATCCTCGATTTGCAACATTTTTTAATGTAATTTGGGGTGCAGCGTAATTGACAAGATTATTATCCGTTTTCAATTCCAAGCTTCCTGAAGCTCCAATTCCATACATCCCGCCTACAGCCATAAGGTTAGTTCCTGCACATTCCGCATAAATGGATTCCTGTACAGTTACCTGGCTTAAAACAGTCGGATTGTTTTCTGTACTCAACGAATACGCTGCAATGCCACCGGCTTTTATTGAAGAAACAGCATTACTGAAATTAATTTTTCCATCTATTATCAGGTTTTGAATCGTTGCCTTATTGGTCTTTACAAAAAGTCCCTGCGCAGCATGATAGTTTCTCATTGCATATACGATACCACACCCAGCCTGATTTTCAAAAGCCTTTTTATCTTTTTTATAGCCAAAGGTTTCACCAATTGCCAGTGTGATCTTATGACCATTTCCCTTAAATGTTCCTGAAAACACATCATAAGCCGTATCACTATATGTATCTCGGGACAATCCGCCAATACCGCTTCCTGTCAAATCAATATCCGCTGAAACTTCTATTGTCTTGTTTCCAAGGTCAGTCCAAGCTCTAATTTCAGAATCTGCACAGAAAATCCCTCTTGAATTCCACATAATAGATAATAATGCAAAATCATCAGCAGAACTTAACGTAATAATACCTTTCCAAGGCGTAGAAGGCTTTTTCAGTTTTACAGTATGATTATCCTCTATTGTAATAAGAGCAGGAGTTAAATGTGAACCATTTTCACTTATATCTTCCTGAGTATTCAGACGAATAACCTGACCGTAATTGGCAATATCATTAACGTATTCTTTATTTTTTTTCGTATCAGAGCCGCGTTTATAAGTCCACCCGCTACCAATACCATCACCTCTGGCATAGATAAGAGCATTACTTTGATATCCCACAAGCCATCCAACATTAGGACGATTTCCTGCATAGTTGGCACCGGACAAATCTGTCAGCCCGGAAAGTTCCAATACACTTCCATCTTCAGCACGGCCTATAACACCGCCTCCCTGCCAGATACATGGATCCGTTCCTGCTGTAACTACTTTTACCTCACCATGTGCCTTCAAAATACTTCCCTGTTCCAGACATCCTACAAGACCTCCAAAACCAACTTTACCATCATCTCCATAAGGATTTGTTACTGTAATGTCAACGTTTTCCGCATCTAAATATACAGATTTCTCCTTCTTGTCAACAGTTCCAAGCTCTCCTACCAAACCGCCGTGGTAAGTCACCTTATCCTTATAAGAAGATGTTATAATTACATTTTTAATGGATATTGTACTTGCAATGTTGTCACTGGTTATTTTTCCTGCTACCGCACCATACGCATTCCCCTGAGCGGAATCGCTATCATGGGTTGAATCAATTGTCTGTTTGTTATCTTTATCTGTACCAGCAATTGTATATGTCACAAGTCCCTGTCCCGAAATCTCCAGGTATCCAAAATATCCACCGGCATTCCCACTTCTACCTTTTGCAGCGGCATGAGGGCCAGTTAAACTGATGCAGCTTGGAAAACTATCTTCCATTGTAGAGTCAGTTGTCCCCTCCAATATATAATGTCCGATAAAGCCACCAGCATTGGCCTGACTGGTACTTCCAGCCGCCACAGGAGATGTTACACCCCAGGCAACAGAATCCCCTGTAAACGTCGCATTTGTCGCAGTACCAGCTATGCCCCCGGCTGAAATACCCCCCTTAACAATTGGTCCAGTCATTGTAAGTGTTACACCTGCTGCTGTAATAATCTGGGTTCCTTTTCCCATCAAGCCCACCAGTCCCCCGGCATTTCCGTTTGCAGACGTAATTTCTATATTATCTGGCACAGTGATACTCTGCTTCACTGTTAATGCTGTATTCTCACACATCACACCAACTACACCGCCAGCATTTCCTGCTGCCAATGCATCACCTGAATTATATTCAGCTGTAGAAGCTACCGAATATCCTATTGACGGAAATACATAGCCATCCAGACAAATATTTCCGCTTTTTAATGTATTACAGATAATACCTGCATTACCAGTAGCGGATGACAGTACCACTTTTTTGCTTCCATAGTTAACTATTGAATTACCAATATTTAATGTCTCATTTTCAAATCCGCTGCTTGCCTGTACAATACCAATCAGACTGCCCATAGATGTCATTTTATCGCCATATTTGACCGCAATCGGCAAGCTATGTACGCCACTACTGGCAAACTGATACACCCCTACAATCATAGGTTGAGTACCATCTCCACACCACTCCAATACTGCATTTCCCAAAGAAACCGTTGCCTTTGAAGATAATCCACCAAAAAATGCGTGGTCAATTTTCAGGCTGTTAATCTGTCCTGTTATTGTTCCCTCAAAAGGCACATCAGCAGTTCCAATTCCCTGAAAAGTGTATTCCTGAGATGTTAAAACAGCGCTTTGTGCTTCTACTGGATTCTCTTCTGGCACAATATCCTGTATCTCACTGGTCGAACCACTATTAACCGCAACGTTCTCCTCATTTCCTCCATCAGGGACTGTTTCCGAACCACCTAAATCTGTAGTTATCTCTTCAATCGCATCCTCTATATTCTCCGGAACTACATCTTCCCCAGAAATCTCTGAAGAACTTTCATCAGAAAAATCCTGGGAATCCGTATCTGTAACTTCCTCGGTATCATCTGCCACAGACTGGACACTATCTCCTTTATAAAAAGAAGAAATATCATAATTTGCAGGGATTTTGTTTGTTTCTGTAACGTCTGCATCACCGCTATATCTGATAATGATGTTAAGTTTTTGAATCTGATTTGGGTCACAATTAGACAATAGTATCAAAAGCCTCGCAAAATCCTCTTTTTCTCTGTCTATTGTAATCGTATTTGTATTAGCATTATAATTTGAAAACTTATTTAAATCCAGGGTAGTTCCAAGCGCAGTTTCACTCACCTGAGGATCTGTATTGCTTTCTTCTATTTCTGCGCTTCCATCTTCTTCAGAAAAGAAGCCATTTTCATCAGAATTTTGTCCTGAAAGACTATCTGTATTTTCAGTACTGCCCTCACTAAAAAAATCAGCATTGTCAGAAGAAGTAATCCCAGATTCATCCTCCGTCTCACTTTTTCCATCACTGGTAAAGTCATCAAATCCCTCTTCCGTCTCCGAAGGCGTCTGCTCTTCGGTTTCCACATATTCTTCGTTCTGCTCTTCCGAACTGGCACTGATTTCCAGTATATTTATCGGTAATATACCAATCATTAAGTTCATTGCTAAAATCATTGCCAGGATTTTTTTAATTATTTTCACGAACACCACTCCTCCGGAATCGAAATTCATTTTATATTTTCAAGATTAGTTTGCTGCGGCTGTTTCAGTCTGTTTTGCACTGAATGTGATTAACTCCTTCATCCCTGCCCAGTTATCTGGGACTTTTGATTTATCTTTTATATAAAAAGGTATCAGATAATCTCCTGTTCCATTTGGCTGATCCATGGTAAATGTAAGACTTCCATCAGCCTGCTTAATTATACTGCCTGCAATTTTTGTTATAAAAAACTGATCAACTTCCAGTACATCTGATTCCCATTTTAAAGTAGCAGTCGCACTACCACTGGAAATTGAAATTTCATAGTTAAATCCAGAATAATCCTGCGGTGTAGTACTCTCGCTTTCATCTGTATATTTGCCTTCAAAACTAAAAGCATTTATAGAGGATCCCGTACATGGTGCAATAACCGCTGCTAGGATCTGACCATTGTTAACAGAAACAGGCACAGGGGTTGCCTTTACCGTAATTTTCAATTTATCAAGTTCTTTTCCCGGAAATGACAATACATAATGATGTTGATTTGCCGTACGGCCCGTCAGAGTCCGATTATTTATCGTGTAAGTAACAGAATCTGTTGTTGTAGCACTACCGTTCTCATAAGTTACGCGATATCCGTTTCCATCGCCGCCGCTAAAAGAGACCTGCAAATTATAAGTGATATCCTTCTGGCTTACCAGATTCAGATTTCCATTTGCATAATTATATATATCCAGATTAATAGTTAATGTATCCTTCTCTTTTTCTGATTCTTCAAATAATATTGTTCTTCCAGCATATTCTGATGGTTGGGTTTCTTCTGCACAGCTCTGAAGATAATTGGAAGTAAATCGAACGGTCTCATTATCTCTGTTTCTTGCCACACCTCGCTTATATGCCTGACTGGTATATGCAGCATAACTACTGCTTACTGCTGCCAAAAGCGCCGCTATACAAACAACAGCAATCACTATTTTTTTCCATTTCGGTCTGTCTGTTAATTTCATGTCTTATCCTCTGAAAATTTATATCATGAAGCATTCTGTGCGAGAATATAAAAAATATCCGTTTCTTTTGTGGTTTCTGTCCAGCTTATTTCACATACATAGTAAGTCCGATACATTTCAGTTTCATTGACTGCAACTTTATTGTTTTTATCCACCTGCAGTTTATTTGAAGCCAGCCAATATACTGGTTCCGCATGAGACTGAACATTTTTATATTCTTCATAATTTTTTTCGTGATAGGAAGCTGATGCATAATTATAACCATTATTCATATTATTGACATTAATGTATTTTCCTGAAATTTTATGATCGGGATTATACTTGTAAGAAAAGCCACCATCTGTCACCGTTGTATTCACCATAGTGTCATCAACAGCCGATGCCGGATATAAATTAAACGTCAAATCTTTCATATTCGTTGTATGAACAATTTCCAGCTGATGAAGTTCTGCCGCACTTTGCACACAAATTACTCTTCGAATCGTTACCTTATTTTCAACTTTCTCATTAGCAGTATACTTCAAATCCAGGGATGCCATTTCTGAACCCCCAGGGCCAAGAATGGAAATATCAGATGGCGACTGCACTGTAAACAAAGTTGCCATATCCATCTGATTAAAGAACCAAGCATATGTAACACCAAATATCAAGGCTATTACTGCCAGAAGAACAATAACTGATTTGAGCAGTTTTCCTTTATTTGAATTTTTCTTTTTATTTGAATTATATTCTCTATTCATCTGTCAATCCTTCATTCGGCTCCGCTAAATTACCTCACAACAATCTGCACATAGACATATTCTGCTGTTTTTCCAATATATTCATCCGCTTTATTATAATATTTGCTGCAAGAATCTAATACTGCATCCGACATATTGACACCAATGGAACCATCTATCTTAAAATTATTATCTTTTGCAAACAAATAATTATAATTATCCATTGATACTGACGCCTGAGCATTTACAAAATTATTAATTGCCTGATATGTTTCATTTCCCTCTAACGTACCAGCGAACAAATCTTCTTCTGTACTTCGCAGATTGTATATATAATTTCTAAAATATCTCGGCCATATCCAGTGTAAAGTCACCTTATAGGGAACTCCTTTCTGAAAACCACTCTTTTCTGGTGCTTTTACAGTAAAGGAGTTTGAAAACGTGTATTCCGATTTGTTATATTTACCTATCCAATTACTGTATCCTTTCTCGTCATCCAGATTTTTAAATATTAAAATATGACCTTTTATCAAGGATTGTAATTGCGTATCCTTTATTTGTTCTGCATTAGAGGAACCATCTGTCTTTGCATATCCTGCTAAATCAAGTATTACATCTGCTGTTTTTAATCCATCTACCTTGGGAATCAAATAAAATACTAAATCGCCACTTGCTCCTGGCGCCAATGTTTCCTGCCCATTTAAATGCCAGGCAAGACTATTTGTTCCGATATAAAACATAGCAGTCAGCGGTACTTCCGTTCCAGTTTCTGCATCTATATATTTCTCATATTGTTCTGATGTCCCTGCGGAAAGACTTCCAGACAACGCTTTTTCTTCCGCCTCCTGTCTCACTCCCATACTTGCCAGTTCAAAGGGAATGGAACTCTGTGCCGAAACACTGGAATTGGTGCCAGATACACGGTTATTGGCTACAAACCAGGCAATACAGATTGCAATAATTGCAATCAATGTGGTAAAGGCAAGGATGAAGCTTCTGGCTACTTTTTTCTTATAGGTTTTTATTTTCTGCTGATTGTCATCAAATGAATTATGAGGATTCGGCTGATGATTGGAAGCCGGTTTCTGACTGTTTCCTGCCACTATTTTCACTCCCGTCTTTCTTTGTCTGTCGAACAATTCACTTATCATAACAGATCAATGGCATATTTGCACAGACTTATTCAGAGTTGATTATAGCACCACAACTATTCTTTTTCAACAAAACGCCCCTGATTTTTCACTGTTTCATGAGAAATTCACAAAATTACTTATTAATGGGTTTGATTTAATATATATTTATATGTTGTATTAGAGTGTATTATTACTTATGAAAATACCATTTCGCGATAATCTTTTAATTTTCCCAGAAAATAAATTGACAAAATATTTTCATTTTTTATAATGATGTTACATAAATATTTCATACTGTTTTCATATAAGCTTTTTCTTTGAAACAATATTGTTATTCGCTTTTCTATTCTTGTACTTTTAAATGATGTATACTGTTATATTATAAAGACTATAATTCTGTAACCAGTCTTTTCTTCTCCCAAAGAATTCAATTGAACGTATTTCTTTATCCTTTTCCAAGAGAACAATACATATTTTTGCAAAACAATACGCAGGTATTCGACAATGGAATACCTGCGCTCCTATCAGGAAAATACTCTCAAGAAGTATTTTTCACTACTGCTCTATTGCTTATTCAGCTTTCCTCTTAACTTCCACGGATTTTATTACTCATCAGCGACTCCATCACCTGACTCTATATAACTCAGAATCTCATCATATGTTTTTTCACTTTTCAGGATTGCTTTCCAAAGTGTATCCTTTCGTTGTGCATCACTTTTATCCAGAAGCTTCTGTAAATCTTTAACTGCTGTATCATATTCTATCTTTTCGAGTTCTTTCAATGCCGCAGGAACCGTCATAAAGTTTGGTCTTTTTTCAAGTTTTTTCATTTCATCTGACGGAGCTTTTTTGCCAGAAGGGTACGTTCACTGCTTTCCTTACTAATGCTGTGATATATATGAATATGCCGTTCTTTTTCATCTGTTACATACATCTTACGTTTAACCGTTGTCCCGTAAACATCATTCTCTTCAATATGCTTTGCCCATTTATTTTCAAATGTCCCTTTGTGTTCCAAGATCAATCGGTTTACCAGATCATACATTCCTTTTACCATAATTACAAACTTGTTTCCTCTGTCATAGACTGAAGCAGATCTGATACTTTGGAATCACTATATATATTCATCCCTTTTGAAAAAAGCGGATAGTTGTAAGCATAATCAGGGTAGTACTGGCTTGCAATTACAGCCAATTCTCCAGAACATCATTCAGCTTATTCATATCCAGCGGTTTTGCAATATGTCCATTCATGCCTGTATTTTTTGCCAGCTGTACATCTTCTGCAAAAGCATTGGCAGTCATGGCAACAATCGGCAGTTTTCCCTGTTCACCAGGAAGGCTTCTGATTGCTGCGGTTGCCTCATAACCATTCATGACAGGCATTTGGATATCCATAAAAACAAGATCATACAAGCCTTTCGGAGAAGCCTCCACTTTTTCAACTGCAATTTTCCCATTTTCTGCCGTTTCCACTTCTGCCCCTGTCATCTGCAGAATTTCAACAGCAATTTCTCTGTTCAGTTCATTATCCTCAACCAGCAGAATCCTTTTTCCTGTGTAATCTGCTTCTGACAGCTCATCCAGATAATTTCTTGCTGTTTTTTCTTTTCTGCCTGAAGTAAACTGCCGCAGCGTTGCTGTCAGCCGGGAACGGAATAGCGGTTTTGCAATAAAAGCATCTACTCCTGCAGCCTTTGCTTCTTCTTCGATTTCACTGAATTCATAAGATGTCAGTACAATAATGGTAATCTCTTTCCCTATCCGTTTCCGGATCTGTCTGGCTGTTTCAATTCCGTCCATATCCGGCATTTTCCAATCTAAAATAACAGCAAAGTAATCATTTTTTAGCTCATGACGTGCATAACAGCGCTCAACGGCTTCTCTGCCGGAGAGGACCCATTCGCCTGTAATCCCAATCTCCTTCAATGTGGCAACTGTACTTTCACAACATGTCTTATCATCATCCACAACCAGAACCGGCAGATTTATCAGATCTTTGTCCTGCTTTTTTTCTTTTTCCTGAAGCTCCAGATAAATTGTTACCGTGATTCGCGTTCCCTTATGCAAGATGCTTTCCACCTTAATATTACCATTCATCAGGTTCACAATATTTCTGCTGATTGCCATTCCCAGACCAGTTCCCTGGACTCTGGTTGTCCGATGGTCATCTGCGCGGCTGAAAGGATCAAACATGATTTTCTGGAATTCCGGTGACATACCGATCCCATTATCCTCAATCGTAAATTCATAGCATCCAAGTTCCGAAAATCCATTTGGCTTTTCCTCTATGGAAAAAATAATATTCCCGCCATCCGGTGTATACTTGATCGCATTACTCATCAGATTCACAAACACCTGCTGAATCCTCAAGCTGTCACCACAGACAGCCTCATGTTCAATATGATTGATGTGTATATCAAAATTATGTTTATGTTCATCAAGCACCGGTTTCGTAAGCGTAATAAGATTATCCACCAGCTCTGACAGATTGAAATCTTCCTGTGCCAGCGTCATTTTTCCGCTTTCAATACGTGCCATATCCAGCACTTCATTGATCAGTCCCAGCAGATGACGGCTTGATTCTGTAATCTTACTGAGACATTCAATAACTCTGTCCTGACTCTCAATGTTGGCTCCTGCAATTGCAGTCAGACCCACAATGGCATTCATCGGTGTCCGGATATCATGGGACATATTGGAAAGGAATTCTGTTTTCGCACGATTTGCATTTTCTGCGGACCGGTAAGCTTCTTTCAGTGCCTGACGGGACTCAATCTCTGCTTTCTTCTCCTGTGTCGCATCCATGGATGCCAGCAATACTTTTACCAGTTTCCCATTCTTCCATTCCAAGGGAATATAAGAAGCGATTTTATAAGTCTTTTCATCCAGGCTGCAGTACTCAAACTTATAAATATCATTTTCACTTTTCAGATTCTTCCGAATATTTTCCGGTGTTATCAGGATGTCGATAGCTTCCAGCGGTTCCAGTGTCTTATACTTTTTAAGAACCTGCATCTGGAAATCATGATAAAATCCCAGAGGTTTATATATCATCTGTCCATTCAGATTGTAGAATTCATATCTGTCATTTTCCAAATCACAGACAACAAAGCGGTCAACCAGACGCACAATGCTCTGGATCAGCTGCTCCATGGAAGCATTATCCGATGCCATCTGCATATGCCGTGCGCTCTCTACCTTTGCCTCTGTGATATCACGCAGAAAGATCATGGCATATTCTGAATCCTCTATCTCGCCGCGTATGACCACATTGCGGACCCATCGTTCTTCTCCATTCAGAGTGATACGGCACTCCAAAGCCAATTCGGTTTCCAGACCCTTCAGCCTTTCTGCAATATAACCACGGTCGTAAAAAGAGGATACCGCCTTCTTATCTGTCTCCACAACATAGGAATCCACAAAATGCCGGATCAATTCATCCCACGTATGACTCTGTTCAAAGACGGTCATCAGGGACGGCTCAACCTTAAAGGTATCAAAAGTATTCGCTTCCAGATTCACATAATACTCGCACAAATCTGCTTTCGTAAAAGCCCGGTGGAAAGCAGCAGATTTTTGTGCCTGCATGGTTTCTTTTTTCTCCCCATCAATGTTAATAAAAATCCCGGCAATCCTGCTGGCAGAACCATCCAGACGGCGTATTACTTCTGCCGATGCCCGAAACCACTGGTATTGATTATCCTTCATTCTCATACGATACTCTACCTGGTATTTTATCTGGTTCGTCTTATCCTTAATTGCCGCCTGAAGCTGCACCATTACTCTTTCTTTATCCTGTGGATGCAGAAGCTCTGACCAGGATTCCAGTTTATTCGGAAAGTCCAGAGTGTCATGATAGCCAAGCATTTTTCTAAATTCATGACTCCAGTTTGCATTCACAATCTCACTGTTTTCGTCACAGTCAAAATACCAGAAGCCGGAACAGATAGCCTCATTGAGCAGTGTCAAATTTACATGGTCCCAGTTGACCTGTACGGACATAACCCAGATCTGTCTGCCCTCCTCATCTGTCGCATCCTCTTTACAAAGCCGTACATTTTTCACTGTACCGTCTGCTGCAAGGATCTGTGCTTCCCCTGTTCCGTGAAGCTGCAAAAAACGGTCTCGCTCCAGTATATCTTCCTCGTCATAAAAGAAGTTTCTCAATGAGCCTTTTGTCTGTTCCATGAAAGTATCGAATGTATATCCTGTACTATGCAACAGCAGATTATTCACAGACAAAATAGACAGGTTTTGGTCATAAGATCCTGTCATTATACCTACCCCGCCATTATTTTCCAGTGTTTTCTGTACTGCCTGTGACAGGGCCTGTGTCTGTCCCGTTACAGTCTCATCTAAAGAATAGATTTTGTCTTCATAATTTTCCATTTTATAAAACTCCTCACTCTGGGGGACAGGGAAAGTGGCTTTTTAGGTGTCCCCTTGGCATTTTACAATTTCACTGGTTGCAATACAAACAGTTTCACTGTTTTCCTATCAAATTGTTTATTAAAATAAACATTAAAATTCTTAGTTTCTTTTATAATCTTCTTTTTGTCATATACATAAAAGAAAATATTTTTTTCCTGATAATGAACAATATCTGCTTCTATTTCTTCTATTAATTTTTTCAAAGTCATTGAATCGCGGGTGCATTTTGCTTCTAAAACTACATCTAAATCTGGAATAAATATATCTTCTCGCACTGTTCCAATACCAGAATCCTTTGAGACTTCTTTTCTTATTCCCGGATAAAGAGGTTTTAATGCCGCATATAATAAATGCTGCAAATCATATTCATTTTGTATCATTATTTTCTTCAAATTTTCATATCTAATTGTTGCTCTTTTATCAGGTAAATATTCTGTTAGTGCTTCTAAAAAAAGATAAAAATTTTCCAAATATATTTCAAGATTCTTTAAATCCGGATTCTGATATTCTTCCTGTGTCAATGCGGATAAATAATCTGTTAATTTAATCTTTGCCATCAACATGTTTTCTCTATTTGCTTCATCTGAAAATCAATTCTTTAAATAAGTTGCTCTTTTTCTGATTTGAACAATAATATCATTTGGATACTCTTTGCTCATTAGTATTTCGTATAAGTCTGTAACAAATTGATCATACTCATTAATTTCAAAAATATTTTGTAATTTTTCAATATATGGCTTCAACCAATTATCCATTTTTTCTTCCCCATCTCAAATAAAATAAAAAAAGTGGATCCAATACATATACTTTTCCATCTTTCCATTCAATTGCCCTGTAAATTTCTTCTTTTGCTTCCAAGACATTTTGTAATTTTCTTAAATGCTCTTTAACAATTGATTTCTCAGGATTCTTTTCATTTGCTGACAGCTTAATCAGTTGAATAATTCTACTATAAAATGTTTCAAATGAAATCTCTGTTAATGGCGGATTTTTAGCAAGTGATTCAACAATCAAACCGTACATGTCTAACAGCTTCCCATCTGTTGTTTCATACATTTTTCTTTGTTGTCCTCGCTGATTGGGGCCTTTTCCCATCGTATTAACTACATCGGCATAGCTGAAATTCACAGTTGTAAACTTATATGCTTTTTCCAGAATTTCATCTGTTACTTCTTGTTTATTTTCATCTTCTAATAAAGTACAAATGCTTAAACATATATACTGCATCAGTTGTGGTGATGTCAGACATTCAACAGCAAGTTTTTCAGCAACAGCATCAGTAATATTAATATTGAGTTTTTCAAATCCCATTAGCGCAATTTTTTTCAGATCTTCTTCTTTCCACGTATCAATAGTAATCAAACTCAAACGCCCTGATAAATCGGCATTCTGACGAATTGCATCATCTGATCTGTGAGGAAGTGAAACAACTATAACTTTTAATTCTCTACGTATTGCATCTTTTAATTGTTGCGCTATTTTTATCTGCATCTCTGGCGATGCATAGTGAAAATCATCTATAACCAAGACTTTATTGTGTTGGATATAATATTCAATAATTTTATCTTTTGAAAGAACATATTTTTCATTTTTTCCATCTCTGTCTGTTATTTCTTCGGTCTTTGAAAATCTCTCGGTCGTTATTTCTCCCATATAAGGCAACTCAACCTTAGCCGCTACTGTTGCCCAAAAATCTGTATTTTCATTAAAATCTGCTCCTGAAATTTCAACTATGTTATCTAATCCAATAACTTTCTCGCATAATATCGTCTTTCCCATCTTTGACGGACCAATAATAGAAGTCAGACATCCAGCGGTCCGCAATGCTTGTTTTAATCGTAATTCATAGGATATATCTGTATCCTCATAATGACGTGATACATATGTATATGTCGGGTATGCGCCAGGTTTAAATACTTTTTCTGCTCTCATTGTCATTACTTTCACCTCCACATGGATTTATTTGTATTATAACATATTTATATCCTTTTTAAATCCTTTTTATACCTTTTAATACCTTTTCGTGGGAAGCCAAGGGGACAGGGAAAGTGGTTTTTTAAGTGTCCCCTTGGCTTTGAGAAGTTGCAACCACTACACACAATATTCACACAAAATTCTCTTTACGTTTTCAATTTTTATAGGCTTTGCCAAGTGAGCATTCATTCCTGCTGCCAGACACTTTTCTTTATCTTCTCTGAATGCATTTGCTGTCATGGCAATAATCGGGATTGTTTCAGCATCTGGACGTTTCAGTGACCGGATTGTTTTTGTCGCAGTAAGCCCATCCATTACAGGCATCATGATATCCATCAGAATTGCGTCAAAATAAGTGTGCTTTTTGCATCCTCTCTTTCCTGCGAAAACGGATCAAATATATGCTCCTGGTATTCCCTGCTCATACCAATGCCAGTATCAGTAATTATCCACTCATATGTCGTAATTCCGTCAACAGCTTCTGCATAATCTAACACAGTTGTTATCTTTCTGCCAATTCGGTTATACTTAATACAGTTTCCATAAATATTAAGAAAAATTTGTCTTAAATGCACCGGACTTCCATAAATAAAAGGATATCGAAGCCCTTCCTTTTTTGCACGGAACTGCATCTGGATTCCTCTGTCTTTTGCCCGCTGTTCTATGATAGTCAGAACATCCTGACTTAATTCCTCAAAATTGATGATTTCCTGTGTCAGAGGTACATTTCCATCTTCAATTTTGCTCATCTGAAGGATATCGTTAATCAGAGACAATAGATAGTCTGCAGCTACCTGCATTTTTCTGAAATTTTCCAGGACCAATTCCCTGTCATCAAAATGTTTCTCAGCAATCTTCAGCAATCCGATAATTCCATTCAGCGGGGTTCTCATATCGTGAGACATCCTGGAGAGAAAATCAGACTTGCTTTTATTTGCTTTCTTTTCACTTTCCAAGGCAATTGATTTGTGCATGAAGTCATTTTTATCCAGCATGAGATTCCAATGTTCAATGGTTCCGTCTTCCTTTATTACTTTCTGTCCACGATCCTCGATGTATTTGTATGTGCCGTTCTTACAGCGTATCCGGTAAATAGTAGCATAATGATCGGAATGAGTATATTGATTTAATGCATCTGCAAGTCCGTCCTTCACGTCATCTGGATGAACAAGACCGATAATATTACCGCCAGAAGCGTCCATCAGTTCCTTCGGTGTTGCGTAACCGAGCATATTTGCAAATTGTTCTGAAACATATTTGAAAGAGTATTCCGGGGCATCATTACTGATTTTGACGCCGCCAGGGATGGATACGGTAAATAACTCCAGCTGACTTTGCAGTTTCTTTGTCAATTCCTCGATCATAGCCGTATGCTTTTTCTCTTCTGCCAGAAGCTTCGCATACTCTCTGTTTGATTTTTCCAGTGCCCGCTCTTTTTCCTCTAAGCGGTAATGTTCTGTACGGTCAAGAACATAATTAACTGCAATGACATCTCCAGTTTTCTCTTCACGGTACAGGGCCATGTGATCTTCTGCAAGCATGGGCTCAAAAGTAGCAGTCCTGGTCCAGTATCGGAACGATATATGCCGTTCACCATTTTCAAACCGATTTAATAATCGTTCTCTGTCAAACTCGTGCAGAAAATCTTTAAGACCTTCTTCAGGTATGGTCAATGCCCATGCAGCCACCAGACTCTGTAAGCTTGAATTCTCCGGCAAACCTAATTGTTCATTCAGATTATATTTTTTTCCATTAACTACCTGATACATGGAACCACGTACGATATTCTTTGTGAGATTGATCACGCAGTACCCATCCGCAATAGCAAATACCGACTCTTCCAAAAAACGATTATTAATAATGTCCTGACTCATTCAACTTCTCCTCGTCAATCTTCTAGTAAGGATTATATCCTTATTTTTGTGTATTCGTCAATAAAAAAGAAAGCCAAGGGGACAGGGAAAGTGGCTTTTTATGTGTCCCCTTGGCTTCTGACATTCCCCTTTCTATTCCTTGGTCTGTATGGCTTCTGTCGTTTTTCCATTGGAAGCAGTTCATAACTGCCAGGAATCGTGCCATCATTCTTCTTATAAATAATCAGCTTACCCGGCTCACACATCCCGATGTGGTCAATCTGCCCGGTGAAAATTTCGTCCGTCATCTGAGCAACGCCCAGGGCTTCTGCCAGAATGCTGTTCAGGTGGTCATGCGTGATCTGTTCGGATGCACAGGAACCGCCGTTTCCGATGCCCCTGCATTTCCAAAAGGTCACCATCCCAGCCCTGGCTACCTTTCTTGTCTGCTTGTTATAATTCATTCCGCAAAGCTCGCACCGGATTCTGCCTGTCATGCAGGAAGCCCCTTTTGTCTTTGCCGGGGAAGCGGTGCGGTTTGCAGCGTGTCTGGCTTTTCGTTCCGGTGTCCACGATGCTTTCTGTGCCGTATGCTCCCAGTGCTGGGTAACCTCTGCGCCATCCTTCAGGCAGAAAAGCAGTTCGTGTGTTCCCTGTACTGTGATGGATTCCACTTTATCAAAGAAGATATCCTCGTCAAATTCAGAAATACCTAGCACCTTTGCACTGGCTTCCATGAGCTTTGCTTCTGGAATATTCTTGGAATCACACCTTCTGTACTTCTCTGCTTTCTTCCCTGTGCAAACCCATGTTGGGCGTTTTTTTCCCTTCTCACTGGTATTCCAAAGCTGCCTGGTATAGTGCCGTCCGCAGCAGCCACAAATTACCTTCATTGTAAAAGGGTACTTCTTACCTGTATGATTATAAGGAAAACGTCCCATCTCTTTGTTTCGGGCAAGTTTCTCCTGCACCTGTTCAAAAGTATCCATGTCGATGATTGCTTCGTGAGTATCCTGCACAAAGTACTGTGGAAGTTCCCCGGTGTTCATCACTTTCTTCTTTGAAATCGGATCCTGGATGAAAGTCTTCTGAAGAAGGGTATTCCCTGTGTAAGTGATGTTCCGCAGGATATTGCCGATTGCACTGACGGAGATCGGCTTTCCATTGATAGATGTGATTCCTTCCCCGGTCAGTTCCTCGGCTGTTTTCGTATGGGAACCACCTGCAAGGAAATTTGTAAAAATCCGTTTGACCACTTCGGCTTCTTCCGGGATCACAGTCAGCTTTCCATCCACCCAGTGATAGCCGAGGGTTCTGCGTCTTGTATTTCCGATTCCATTCTGGAAGGCTTTATGAATTGCCCACTTTATATTTTCGCTGATAGATTCGCTTTCTGCCTGTGCCACCGATGCTATCAATGTCAGCATCAGTTCCCCTTCCTCTGTCAGGGAATCAATGTTCTGTTCCTCAAACCGCACAGAAACACCAAGCTGCTTTAAATATCGGACTATCCTAAGTAAATCCAGAGTATTTCTTGCGAACCGGCTGACTGATTTCACAAGAATCAAATCAATTTTTCCGGCTTTGCAATCACTTATAAGCCTGACAAAGCCTTCTCTTCTTTTTATATCGGTTCCTGAGATTCCGTTGTCCTTATAAATTTCTGCCAGCTCCCATTCTACCTTTTCATGTATCTGCCTCCGGTAAAATTCTTCCTGTGCCTGCAAAGAATGCTGTGTTTCTTTTGTCTCTTCAGAAACCCTCACATACGCTGCGACCCTCAGCTTTTTGTTATTTTCCATGCCTGGATTCTCTTCTTTTCAGTTCTTCCTGCACTCTCTGAAACATCTCTGTATCAATGATTGCTTCATGATTTCCAACAATATAATATTGAGGAACTGCGCCCTCGTTTTTACGCATTTCACGGTCAAGAAAGTCTCTGGAATACCGTTTCTGAAGCAATGCATCACCCCTGTATTTTTCATTTTGCAAAATATTTTTTACTGTTCGCCCATTCCAGATTTGCAACCCATAGGGTGTGGAAATTCCTCTTTTTGTCAGTTCAGCAGCAATTCTATAAAAAGAATATCCATCCAAAAACATCTGGTAAATCATCTGCACAGTCTCTGCCTGTTCCAGGTTCACCTGCAGCTCTCCGTTCGCACCACGATCGTATCCAAGGAAATGTCGAAATGGCACAAACACTTTTCCGTTTTGAAAAGCCTTGCGCATTCCCCAGCGTGTATTTTCGGAAATGCTGCGGCTTTCTTCCTGGGCCAGAGAACTCATGATTGTTATCAGAAGTTCTCCTTTTGTGTCAAAGGTCCAGATGTTTTCCTTTTCAAAATAGCACTCGACTCCATGCTCTTTCAGCTGACGAATCGCAGTCAGACTATCTACTGTGTTTCTCGCAAAACGGCTGACTGATTTCGTTATAATCAGATCAATATTGCCTGCAACAGCATCATCGATCATCCTTTGAAATTCCACCCGTTTCCGTGTAGAGGTGCCCGTTACGCCTTCTTCCGCATACATCCCGGCAAAGCTCCAGTCTGCCTGTTTTTTTATATAATCTGTATAATACCGGACCTGTGCTTCATAGCTTGTCTGCTGGCTTTCTTTATTGGTACTTACTCTGGCATACGCCGCCACACGGCGCTTATTCTTCTCCTGCCCATTTTCTGAATTACGATCCTCCCGCGCCGGAATCACTATCACTTTTTTCTCTTTTTTTGTTTTCTCTGTCATAATACGCTCCTTCCTTCTTCTGTGAAATCTCTTGCACATATAGCATAACAAAATAAGAAAAATCTGACGAGAAAATAATGGCGAAACAAAGGTTGCCATGGTATGCGTTGCCGCTGTAGCGCTGGGATCAAGTACGTATGCTTGGTTTGTAAGTAATAATCAGGTAACAGCTACGACAAGCACAATTAGTGCACAGTCTAATGCACCGTTCCTGAAAATTGATAATCAGCAATCATTTGCAACAGCAGGAACAGAAAGCAAATTCAGTAAGTCTGCTGTAAGCGTTTTGTATCCAGCACAGGTTGTTGGTGAATTCGCAGATGGAGACGATGAAGTAACTGCAAATAAAGCAAAGGCTAATGATGTAAAATTCCAGTCCGCATATGCCAGTGCAGCAACTGCAGCAACTGAGAAAGGTGACACACGTTTTACTGTTGGTAATCCGGCAGCAGCTGTTATCGGCGAGTATGCTTACATGGAATCTTTCTGGATCGGTTCTGATGATGCAGAAGCAGGTTCTTTTGCAAACTTAAAGGTTGAAAGCGTTTCTGTTGCAGCAGATAAAAACGCAACATGGAATGGCTATACATATGAGGATGCTCAAAAGCAAACACAGACAGTTACTGGTGAACAGGAAAAGACCCAGATGGTAAATGCTGTCCGCATTCTGTTTGTAAATCATACTACTGGTGCTTGGCAGGTATGGGGAAATGGCAATGCTTCCACGACAACATATACAACAACTGCCGGTTCTCAGACTTTAAGCGGAACAAAATTGATTGCTAGCAATGGTGCTCTTGCAGACAAGATTGATGCAAACTCTCAGGTTCAGATTGATGTTTATATGTTCTATGATGGAGCAGATGCTAATATCTTCACAAATAACCTGAAGGGTCTTCATGATGTTGGTGCAACCGTTACATTCACAGCAGAGGCTGTAAGTACAACTGGTTCTAACACTGGTGTTGGTGCCCGTAACTAATATAAACTTATAAAATGCGCCCCACGGTTGTGGCGTGGGGGACATTTTAAAGAGCAGAAAATGACATTTGTTTCTACTTTTTAAAATGTCTTATATATGGGAGAATATGCGATGAATCAAGTACAAAAGTTAAAAAAGGAGTTAGTAGCTGCGATTGTTTCACTAATGATTGCGGCAGTTGCTTTGTCATCAGCGACATATGCATGGTTTATATCGAATAGTACTGTTACAGGAACGACATCAACAATAAGTGCGACAACAAATGGATTTATTTTGCAGATTGCAAAATTGGAAGAAGGTGCACAGCACGGTGGTGAGCAAAAATCTTTGGAAGCCTTCTCGACAGGAGCAACCTTAAGTCCGGCTTCTACTGATGATTTCAACCATTGGTATGTCTGCCAGAGTTGGGATAATCAAGGGTTTGTTACTAATTATTCTATACCACCATTTGTGACAGGCGAAGATGTAAAACCAGGTAATTACAAAGGAGCAGATGGCAAAGACTACTATGCCTTTATTCGAAGTGATTATATTGTCTATACGATTACGGAAACAGGTACTGCAGATGTTTATCTTGCCGTTGAGGATGATAAACCTCCAGTTAGTATTACAGTAAAAAATGGTGAAGGATCGGAAACTGTTACGGGTTCCATGCGTGTTGCTATCACAACGCAGGCAGTTGGCGCAGACGGGCATTCTGCGACAGGACCAGAAACAGTTCGTGTGGTGTATGCACTTAATAATGAAACTGGAAAAGGAAACGATAGCACAGCAAAAGACGGTTGGACAAGTATTCAAAATGTAAATGGAACGCCGCAGCTCGAACATGTGACATATCCTTATGTATATGCCGGAAACTATACGGATCAAAAAGCACCTAATACGAAAAACTGGGCAGCAACAAAAGAAGGCGATAATTTTACAGTGCCAGAGAATTCGGAAGCAATTGCAGAAAATGTCGGATATGATGGAATTGTTGTTCATGTTTATATCTGGATGGAAGGAACAGATTCGGATTGTGTGAACGGAAAGTCAATTGAAAATGACCCATCTACATATGATGTAACAGTGAAATTGGCTGGTGTTGCAACTGGAAATTAAATAGATATATCTGGAGAGGTCATGGCGAATAGAATTTTGCCATGGCTTTTCTTATATCTACTATGCCCAGTATATTCCATCCGTTTTCAGTACATCTGATGAATTGCTATTTCCCCGACTTCTGGTATAGTCATGTAACTGAAAAGAGAACTTCAGAAGGGAGAAATGCAATATGCGAAAAAAGCAGGACATCATGTGGGAACAAAGCACACTATGGGAATCGGTGGAGAAATGGGTGACTAAGTATTTGAAAAAGAGTCACTCAGAATATCGTAAACTCCAGGCAAAAGCAATGAGAATTGTGGAAGAAAATCCAGCACTGCGGATATTGATAAATAGTATGGAAGGTATAGTGTTAACACCGGAAGATCACAAAGCCTTACATAAATACATCGAAACAAAGGATGAGATGACAATATTCGAATATGAATACTATTATCTTGCTGGATAGATAATGACATTCTTTTATGGAAGAATGTTAGCACAGCTAAAGAATGAGATGCTAAATGAGGATTCCGGGGCATCCACGCATTTGATTGAATTGCTTACCAGTATTCGTTCAGATGAACTGGAAAAACAGCTATTGGATGAAAGTGAAGAATATCAAAACTGCATCAAGGAAGAAGAGAACAGTGAAGCGGAAGTAAAAAGCAGGCAGGAAATGACAGATACGCTTCCAAGGAAAATGGTTACAAGAATGCGGTTTTGAACCAGTAAGTCAGGTGCATATTTAATGCGAACGTGGTAAACTGGTAATAACTAAAGATGTGTAGTCAGGAGGGCCGTATAGTGGAGAATCAGCTGGGAAAAAATATAAGGCATCTTCGAGAAATAAATGGGGAAACATTAGAAGATCTTGGAAGTAAAGTGTTTTTGAGCAAAACGACCATCAGTGGATATGAGTCGGGAAGAAGAAAACCTGATTTTGAGAAACTGGTTGTTATAGCAAAGCACTTTGGGAAGACTGTTGATGAACTTTTACATACGGATTTAACAGAGATACAAGCAAGTGACATCAATGATAAATCTGTTGCAGATATCATAGAGATTTACAGAAAAATATTTCCATTATTCTCATCGGAGGAAACCATGAGAAATAACAGGTTCAGGAGTGCATATCATCTTTGTGAGAAGGTACTGGAAGCGTTTACGAAAGGTGAAATTTTGAATGGGCATATTGTAGTTGATATTTTGGATTGCTTTTTGCATGCAATAGATGAAACAGAAGCACCGGAAGCTGTAGCCAATCTGATGTGGGCTATATTTCTTTGGTGGTCACAGATTAATGATATACAGAAAATGTTAGCTTTGCAGAATAAACTGCAGTCTAATCGGATTGATATGAAAGGGTGCATTCAGGAATATCAGGAGACCCAGAGATCTACTGAAGTGAGTGAGAAGAAACAAGCCTTTCTTCAGGATTTTAAAGAGATGATTACTGAGGCAATAAAGTCATTAAAATCGGATACAAAATGGGCAGAGCTAGGTGATTATTATTTGGCTCTTACATTTCTGTTTGATATGATTGATACCGAGTTATCCACAGAATTCAATATAGCAATTGGTAACCAAATGCTGGTGGCATACGCAGAATTGGGAAATCCGTATGCGATTCAGTTTCTGACTACAGTATTTGAGATTTGAGTGTAGGTACGCGAAGTGCGAATGCCAGAGATTCTGAAATGTGTTATGGTTTAGATAGAAAACACAAGGAGGATAGGAGCATGGATGAAGCTAAAAAAATGAAAATGGGTGAAGAAACTCAAGAAGAACAGAAAACGCTTATTCAATGGATCAGAGAGCATAAAAAGGAAATTGCCATTGCAGGAATAAGTATCACTGCATTGGTGGGATTTGTTTTAGGTATTAAAAACAAAGAGACAATGAAAGTTTTCTGGAATACATTAAAGAATAATGATCCGAAAATACCGATAAAGACTGAGAATCCAAGAATCACAGAACAGGTAAGTAGTATTGAAAGTGTTGTGATTCCGATGCACAGGGAGTATAAAGAGCCTTTTGATGTGAGTTACCATATTCGAAAACTTCATGAGGGATGGAAAGCTTCACCAGAAAAATTGGCAAAGGCAGCAGACTATGGAATTGAACTTTTGCCGGGGCAAACTTTGGTTGAGGGTTACACAAAAGGCAAAGTTGCATAAAATGAGGCTGCAATTGGAGCAGCCTCATACAACGAGCTCATTTATTATTGTATATAGTAGCATTCGGTTCAAAACAGAAAGTACCTCTCCGGCTTCATTGCGTTTTGCAAAAGCCGCGCTATTGAAATAATCTTCTCGGAGAATCATTGAAAAGAGGGAGCAACAAAGATTGTAGTCAGCTCGTGGTAAACGTTTCAGTTCTTCGTCATAATTCTACTTTATATTATTTCTTCAATTGTATTGCCCAGTCTCTTGGATAAGCTAAATGATATAGATTAATATCCTCTTTGTATTCTTCAAAAAGAGCTTCTATTCTTGGCATAAATTCAGAATTCCATTTTTCAGCAGATGGGTATAATGCTTTTACAGAAAGTATTGCACCCCAGAGTCTTCGTTTTGCAGCTTCGGAGATTTGAAAACCGGAAGGCATTGCAGAGAAAATTCTAAAATAAAGTCTGCCATAATGTGCACATATATTCCGTAGATCGGTGCAACAGCGCATCCAACTAATCATATTTCTATAATCAGCACCTGCAAATGCTTTCTTATCTGCGGTTATCAGGTCATTATAAAAATACGAAAGCATACCAAATGTAAATAATTCAGATATTACCCATAACGGAAACTGACCATCGTAATTATCTATATGGTGCTTTACAAACAGAACTTTCTTGTTGTTTTCAATTTCACGGTCAATGTTCAGCTTAAATTTATCAGCATTATGTTTTGAATTGAATGAAGAAGCATCCAAATATCCAAGAGCACCATATTTTTCTGAGTGAAAATGTGCAAGTCTTGTGCGAAGGCTCACCTCAATGACTTCAATAGCAGAGAATAATAAATTGCGGAGCTTTCGGTCAAATTCATAAACTCGATATACTCTTTTAAATGAAAGATTGTCCATATAGGTTCCATCAAAACTTTTGAATGGTAAAAAATAAGCAGACAACCTGTAATAACCGATGTTGACTAAAACATTTCTACAAAAGGAATCATCGTCTATGATGCATCCCTTTTCACGCAGCTTATTTATTTGTCCCTCGTAGGATAAGTGTGGTTTTACTTCATTCATAAAATATCTCCGTATAAAAAAATGTCTCCCCTGGGACACATCGTTGAGAGGTGTGGGGAGTCCTGTTAAAATTATTATATGTATAACAGATAAAAAAATCAATGCGCAAAATAGCCAAAATTAAGTCTAGGAAACCAAGGGGACAGGGAATGTGGTTTTTTTATTGTCCCCTTGGCTTCCCGTGTGCGGTTTCGTATGTAGCTCTGTTTTTATGCAGACGAAGCGAGACTACCGTGAAAACCAGCGCCCACGAAGTATTTTGAAAAAAGAACGGGTACATATCGCAACCAATACAACTACGGTGTTATTTGACTGTCTGAACAAGTAACAATAAAAATACACGAACATACAAGGCGCAGCTCATATAAGAGTATGTGTCTTTTTTATTGAAAAAACAGATAAATTACCACTAACCCTTGACAATGCAAGCTATAGCGTGTTTGAAAAAAGCTTTCTGCAAGATGTGCGTCACAATTTATGGGGGATTTTGTCCTGATGAGGGCGCCGTAGCGGGCTACGGCAACTGAATTCGGGCAAAATACACCGCAAAGTGGGGCGTGCAGATTGTGGGAATGATTTTTCAAACACGCTCTAGCATACGGCTATACGCTCCGAAAGCCTTATGAAAGTAAGCGACAACAAAATCGTTAAATGGTTGTTTTTATAGGATATGTGCGAAAAAGTATCATCATTCAGTAAGAAACATTGCCATGGTATGCGTGGTTGCTATCGCGCTGGGATCAAGTACGTATGCGTGGTTTACAAGCAACAATAGTGCAAAAGCTGAAAAAATGAATGTAACTGCAACAGCAGATGTTAAGTTCTTGGAAATCCAGAATGCCAAGGGGACAATAAAAAAACCACTTTTCCTGTCCCCTTGGTTTACCCTTGATTTATTTATGTAAGGCTTTGTGATCTTCCGGTGTTAACACTATACCTTCCATACTATTCATCAATATCCGCAGTGCTGGATTTTCTTCCACAATTCTCATTGCTTTCACCTGGAGTTCACGATATTCTGAATGACTCTTTTTCAAATACTTAGTCACCCATTTCTCCATCGATTCCCATAGTGTACTTTGTTCCCACATGATGTCCTGCTTTTTTCGCATATTGCATTTCTCCCTTCTGAAGTTCTCTTTTCAGTTACATGACTATACCAGAAGTCGGGAAAATAGCAATTCATCAGATGTACTGAAAAATGTGGGAAGGAAATTGGGGATAGTAGACATAGCAAAGAAAAAAGGGTAGAAAAAACCCCAGACGCCACAACCATCTGGGGAGTTTTTACGCACAAAGCTATTTATTATTTAGCTTGATATTTTTATGCACCAAATGCTGTCGGATCAACAGAGAATGTAATATTTGCTGTTACACCTTGCATTGTGTTCAGGTTGGTTGTATATAAAGCAGCATCGGCACCTTCATAGTAGAGGAATACTTTTACAGATTGATTTTCACTATTATCTGCACCATAAACAACCTTTGTAATTAAACCTTCAAAATTATCTTTTGCAACGGATTTACCGTCTTTATCAAAATAGCTCCACTGCTGTGTGCCAACATTATAAATCTGGCTACCATTTGCTCCAATAATCAATACGCGAACAGCTTCGTCCATTGCATTTTTAGTAACATTGTTTGTGAGATCTACAGTAGATGCATAAAGTTTATCTGTTTCGACACCACTAACTGTTGTACGGAATTTAAAATTATTTAATAAGAAATATTTTTCTTCTGCATCAGCAGCTGTTTTGGCATACTGCCATGCTGCTTCATTACCTTTTGCAGATGCTGTACCTACCTGAGCAGTAGTCCATTTCCAAGAAAGTCCTTCTGCATAACCTTCTGTTCCTAAAGTACCTGATGTTTTAAAATCCAAGTCTGTTCCTTCAGTACCATCTTTCGTCATTGCAGTAACTTTTAATGGTGTTACAGGATTTAATTTTAAATTTGCACCTGAATTGTCTGCATTTACAGCGATGGTTTTTCCATCAAAATTAGTTCCTACATTAGCAATTTCCAAGAACTCTACATCTGAATTTGCCATAACAGTCATGTTATCAGCTTTAACATTATTATTCGTTACAAACCAAGCATATGTACTTGATCCCAGCGCTACAGCGGCAACGCATACCATGGCAATCGCTGCGCCCAGTTGTTTCTTTAGTGTTTTCACACTTTTTGTCTCTGTCATATTATTCCTCCCATTTACTTTCTTCTGGCTTCCCAAAAGCAAAACGACTGAAAGTGATAAGTAATTTTCACTCCCCTGCCATCAGTTCATGCTCTCACCGGGCCCGGTTAAAAGAGATTCTCCTCAAACCGTTTCCGGTGAGGATATCAGCTCATAGCAGGATATGTAATAAACCACACTTTAGAGCGTGTCTGTAGTGCATGTTTAAAAAATCGTTTTCCTCTTTTTCTGCCAAAAGATATGCCCCTTCATAAAAAGGGTTTATTTATATAAACAGTGGTTGTGGCACTGCTCATATCATTATTTGTTGCGCCTGGTGTCCCAGGTGATCTCTCTGTCTGAATAGTAGCTGTCATTGGGCGCTTCATTACCAGACGCATTGATGGGCTTGTCGCCTGTCAGGGTATCCTTGATATCTGTGATGAACTTCCATACAAGGCTTGTCTCATCGTCATAGTCAGCATCAATATGCATGCTGAACTGGACGCTTCCTCCGATGATGGAATCCACACATTCAGGATCGTCTCCCTCCATCCAGATTACAATGGTGTAGCGGTCTACGTTCCCAACAAGGAAATTCGGTTCGTCATAGGTGCAAACCACTTCATCGGACTCAAAACTGGTACAGCCGCTCTCATCGCCGCCGTCTGCTGCCGGCTCCGCATATACCACGCGGGTTCCGTTCCGCCAGACTGCCACTCGAACCGCATCCTCCGCGCCCTTGGCACAGGAGTCCAAAGTGATCCTTGCCTTGTAGCCAAGATCCTCCTTGCCTGCGTTTCGCACGTAATAGGTGTACGCCATGTAGTTCTTGCCGTTATGGTCTCCCTCTTCTTCATCCAGATTGTCTGGAAGATCCTCGATGGAAATATTGGTGGCATCCTGCACCGCACTTGCGGTAAGCCTTGCCGTTGCGTCCTTGAAATCTCCGGTCTCGGAAATACTGATTCCCTTTCGGTACAGCTCCAGACGGTTCAGGTTGATGGTGAAGTTACCCATTTTCTCCTGCATAAATGCGGTGATAAACAAAATTGCTACCAGAAGAAGCAGTCCCACCAGCAAAAGCTGCATTCTATCTAATTGCAGAAGTGCTGCTCCGATCTTACGGCGCTTACGGTGGGGAATGTACATGCTGACAACGTCCTCAGGGTCTGCTCCCTCGCCGTATTTGCTCATCAGCTCTTCCAGTTCTTCGATTCGGATAATCTGATCTGTCTTTCTCTTTCTGCCAAAGCGCTTCCTGGGCTTTTTCTCTTCCTGGTTTTCTGAAATATCGGCAGGGATTTCCTCCTGCCTGTTCTTCCTTCTCTTCATACTCTTACAGTCTGTATCTCTTCTTCACATAGGCTACATAGTTCTGCATAGCGGCCTTCTCCTCAGGGTCTGCAAAACGCAGCTGGATACCGGCTACATAGCGGAAGCTTCCGCCCTTGGGTACCTCTCTCATCCAGCAGATCACGCCAGCCACCTCGTGCTCCGGAACTCCTGCGGCGGCAGTTCCGATTCTGGGAAGGGTGAAAATGCAGGTCTCTCCTACATCAAACCAGCGGTTCATATAAATTGCAAGACCGCCGTTGGAAATATCCATAGTCTCGCCCAGCTCCTGATCGATCTCTCCGTCTGAATTCAGTGCCCAGGTATCCTGCATGTATTTCACCGGCAGAGCCACCTTCATACGTACATCCACACGCTTGATAAACTGTCTGTGTTCTGTTACACGACGTACCTTCCAGAAACGGCGGATTCCAACCTTCACGGTATCGTCTACATATCCGGCAATAATGCCCGCTTCCTCTCCGTCGCCGTACTCAAACAACAGCTTCTGATTCTCGTCAGGCTCCAGTGCTTTTCCCCCAACCATAGGGATGGATACCAGAAAAGCAGATTCGTCTAATGATTTATTAAAAGTACATATCATATTGAATTTCGGTTCCTGACCGATGGGAACATCAAATGCCATTCGAAGCTTCGTTCCCGGATTGATCTTTAGTACTCCTGCCATGCTTCACCTCGTCTCCGCGTTTCATCCTGCAAAGGCGTTCTTTCTATATCGCTACTTATTTATCCCATATTATAACAAATATCATAATTTCCGTCTACATTATTTTACCAAATTATTTTCAGAATATTTCCAAAAAGCGCTGAAATTTCACGAAGTTTCCTCTCCCTTTTGCACACTTCTCCTCTCCCCGCATTTTTCATCCACGGTCAAGGTTCCTTTGGTGATGCAGCAGGTTTTGTCTACGGTGATGGAAAGACTGGTGTCCACAATGGTGATGTACTGATCCAGCAGATTTTTTTCGTAGAGTTTTAGCTGCCGGGCGGCTTTTTCTTCGGCCTGTTCTTTGGTGTATACAGCCTTTTCAATCTGGTAGGGCGTGCGGGTGATTTTTCCCAGGGAAATAGGGAGGGCAAAATTTTCGGTGACCTGCCAGGGGATTTCTTCCACGGAAGTGATATGCTGCTCCCGGGACGCGCTGCCCGCGCCCAGGATCCAGTTTCCTATGTGAAAATACCAGCTGTTTTTCGGCTTGCCGTCTGCGATTTTTTTCTGATAGGAAAGGGAAAATTCCTGGTAGTATGGGATCTGATGGCGGACATAGATGTCTGCGTCTGCGGAAACGTACTCGGTGCGCACCACCTCCTGGCTGTCGTTTAAAATCTCTACAATTCCGGATATGAGAAGGTCGCCTTTCTGACAGGTGTCACCGGTTTTCATTTTGGGGACGCCGCTTCTTGTGGTCATGCTTACGATTTCGCCGTCAAAATCTGCGATCAGATCACAGGGCACCGCCTCTTCCTGAAGGGTTTCTTCCAATACCTCCTCCTGAATGGTAAGAAGCAGCCGGGTTCCCTGCACCCTGGCAGAAACAAAGGTAATATCCGGGTAATTTTTCCGAAGGAGGGCTGCGATTTCGGAGCAGTTTACGTTCTTTTTGCTGATTCCATGGATCACGCCCTGCTGGTCCAGAAATTCCAGTAGCTGGGGTGTGGAATTTTTCACGTTTCCGTCAATGTGAATGTTCCAAATGCGGCCGGAAAGCCAGAAAAGCAGAAGGGCGCACAGCAGGATGCCCACGAGAAAACACTTTCTTCGCCAGCTTTTATACAGGAAAAAGGGCAGCCCTCTTTTTTCCAGAATGTGGATGCGGACATGGGTTTTGCTATGTATGGGCGCCAGCTTTTTGAAATCTGCTATGGAAATGCGGGCGGTGAGTTTCTTCTCTTCTGGGAGACGGACATTTTCCAGAAGGAGGCCTCTGGCGCGGCACAGGTTTAGGAAACGCTCTATCTGCTCCCCGGATACGGAAATTTTCACAGAGCCGCGGACGAATTTTTCGGGACTTTCCATGCTTCCAGGCTCCTTTCTTATTTTGGACGTTCCATTCTTTCTCATCCACGCTCCAGCAAAACACAGGAAATGAATCCTTTTATTTCCATTTCCATGGGGCTGTAGCTGGCGATCTCCAGATTTTCCCCCTGGAGGATCACTTTCCCTTTGCAGGTCAGGATGATCAGCTTTTCGCCGGAATAAAAAAGGATGCTTTTATAGTTTTCGATCACAGCCCTGGATGGACCTGTGAGGGTGATGATGGGGTCCTTGCAGGCAAGATCGCCGGGAACCTGCATGGCGGTCAGGATGTTTTCCCGGAAAGTGTAGGGAATTCGGGATGAATCCTTCTCTTTCTCAGGATTTTTGCGCACTCTTTTTCCAGACATAAAAAAATCCTCCCGGCCTTTATAACTAGCTTATGCGGGAGGATTTTTTTTATGCCGAAGCAGCCCCGTCAGGTATCCACACAGAAACAAACACCTGGCGTTTGACCTGAATTTTTTTCAGACGCTACTATTGTTTTTGACAATCATAATCTTTTTTACCGGAAAAGTACCAGGGAAAACCAGAGTATGGTGTTTCCGCCAAGATTGTATTCCATGGAATGTTTCTCTACCAGCTCGTTGGCGACTACGCCGTGGCTTTCCAGGCAGGGGTGCATTCTTTCCGGGAAACGGCAGGGCTTGCCGTCTAAGTAAGCGCAGTGTTCGCACAGGTCGCAGGATTCTGTGGAAAGGGTGAAAGTCTCAAAGCCCTCACCCTGAAGGAATTTCGCCACCTCACAGGTCAGTTCCTCGTGTGCGTCCCGGGTGGACAGCATTTCTTCCATGTTCATAAGGTCGGAAACCTCTGCCACGCTGGAAAAAAAGATGCCGCTTTTGTAGCTGTGGATCCGGGCGGCGCATTCCTCAAGGGTGCCTACCGCAGGGGGACAGGCCCAGGTGGTGCCGTAGCGCTCGCACTCCTGTTTGCAGATGGTACGCACCCGCTCCCGCACTTGGATTTCAGCAGCATCCAGCACGCGGTATTCGTAAATGGGATACTGGGATATAAATTCTTCAAAACGATTTGTGTCTAACATGTTGTTCCTCTTTGTATTTAATCAGCCAGCTCCTGCTCTGCAAACAAACTGGATACGGCAGCCTGGTAGTCGGACAGATGCTGGGATTTCTTGATTTTCTTTGCGTATTTCTCGTAGTTTGTGAAACTGACTGCCATGTAGCTCCAGAGCTCTTTCATGCGGAAAAGCACGTTTCGCTCGCCAGATAAAAGCTCTTTGTATTCTTCCAGCAGACAGTCGTGGAACTGGCAGAGCACTGCTTTGCCCGGCTGTACGCCATCCCGGATCTCGCTTACCAGACCTGGATTTGTGATCAGGCCTCTGCCGTACATAAAACAGTCTGTGTCCGGGAAGCGCTGGGTAATGCGCTTATAATCTGCTGTGGAAAACAGGTTGCCATTGTAGCACAGGGGCATTTTCAGCCGGCTGACTGCCTTTTCGTAAGCACCAAGACGGGGGACGCCCCGGTACATATCTGTCTGGATTCTGGGGTGGATGATCAGCTCGTGGATGGGATATTTCTCGTAGATGGCAAGAAGGTAATCCCAATCCTCCTCGTAATGGGTGCCGATCCTGGTCTTGATGGAAATCTTCATGTCCAGTTTGCTAAAGATCTCGTCCAGAAAGGCGTCTAATTTCTGGGGCTCTGCCAGAAATCCGGCACCTTTGCCTTTGGCGGTTACAGTGCCGGAGGGACAGCCAAGGTTTAAGTTCACTTCCTGGTGTCCGTAGTCCTCCTTCAAAAGCTGGGCTGTGCGGATGAAGTCCTCTGCATTGCAGGTCAGGATCTGGGGAACCACGTACATCCCCTCGTTCCGTTCCGGCGACACCTCGCAGATTTCCTGGAAGCTTAAGTTCTTCTTGGGTTTGGCGGAAATAAACGGGGTGAAGTATTTGTCCATAGGATGATAAAACCTGTGGTAGGCACGTCGGTATACAAAATTGGTCACTCCCTCCATGGGAGCCATGTAATCTTTCATTTAAGTCCTCGCATGTATTAATTTCTGAAATTTGTAGGGCACAAAAGCCACTGGGAACGAAATTTTCATAAAACCAATTATACACGTTTCTATCTTTTTAGACAATGGCTGATTCCTCAATATCAGCGGATTTTGTTCTCCTTTTTCCATTCCCGGTATTCTTCCAGTCTTCGCACGTATGCATCAAATTCCGGAACTGTGAAATCCAGTTCCTTATACCGCACGGAATAAATAATTCCTTTGCTGATCAACTGGGCCCTTGAGGTAGAAATAGAGTTTACCGTCTTGTTCATTATTTTTGCCACACTGGAAATCGTACAGGGAAGTTCCCCACAGGCTGTCATTGCAAAAATAAATTTCTTATCAGCCTCAGAGCACCGCTCATACCTGACTTTAAAAAAACCATTATCCAGCGTTTTCAAAAACTCCTCTACATTTTTTTCCACGCATTTTCCGTCAATTACGTCTGTGCTGGTATTTTGGTAAACGATCTGGCATAGCTGCTGGATAAAAAACGGATACCCTTTGGTAAGCCTGATAATCTTTGTTACTGCGTCATCTGTATAACGAACATGCATCTTCTCCGCCGGCTTCTCAATTGCCTCTCTCGCCTGTGTTTCTTCCAATGAGCCAATTTCTTTGTAAACAAATAATCTCTCCGAATAGGATTTCTCCTCGGAAAGCATGGAATAGATCTTCGGAAGTCCTGCTCCCACGATCATTACCGGATAGCCCAGCTGATTGGCCCGGTGAAGCGCCGCAATCAGTGCGCCAAGCTCATTGGATTTCATATACTGAATTTCATCTATGAAAAAACAGATGGGTGTTTCCGCTTTGCCGGCGGCTTCCCCGATGGTACAAAAAACGTCCGTCAGGCTCTGGGTCAGATTAACGGTTGTATACAGTTCTCTTTCCTGCACAGAAAGGGAAAAGGTATTTTCACCAGGGTCGAAAGACACCACCAGAGCTTTAATAGCATCCAACGGTTTCTGGATCAAATGTTTAAATTTCTCAACTGTACTTATTTTCCTTAAAAAGGCCTGGGAACAGCTTGCAATCTGAGAAATAAAGTCATTCCGCTCTTCTACCTCTATATGTCTGCAGAAAATCCCTTTTTCTTCCGCAACGGTCTGAAGCCTGTTGATCAGAACAGTTTTCCCCACACCGCGAAGTCCGCTGAAAATCACGGATTGTGTGGGAATATTCAGCATCAGCCCATCAAATAAATTCTCAATATTTTTTATATCTTCGTCACGGCCAGCCAGATAAACAGGCATCAATCCTGCACCAGGTCTGTATGGATTTACTTTAAACATTTCAGCACCTCCAAGCATAATGATGTTAGGGGCAAAAAATAATTCCCCCAGAGCTTTTTAACACGCTCTAAATTGCTCTATCACATATTATTCCATTAACCACCGTCTTCGTCAACACATTTCCGTGTAAAAGTATAAAAAAGTATGGTATATCTCAAATATAACCAGATAAGCATCATCTATTCCATCACAGACCTTAAAGTACTATATTTTTCACAAATACATATGTCTTTCCCAGAAAATACAGTTTCCTGGCAAATTTCTCTTGCCACCTATACTTTGCCGTGCTAAAATGCAAAAGAACCTTTTCCTGTAATTGGAAGGGAAGGTTATTTTGACAGAAAGAAGGCATACAAAAAGATGAAATTTTCCAAGCGAATGGATTTATTTGGAGATGAAATTTTCGCTGCGCTGAATGAGAGGCGGCTTGAGCTTGAGAAACAGGGAAAGAAAATATACAACATGAGCGTGGGAACCCCGGATTTTCACACACCGGACCACATTAAGAAAGCACTTATGGACGCAGCTGCGGACGACCAGAACTGGCGTTACAGCCTCCGTGACCTGCCAGAACTTCTGGACGCGGTCTGTGCTTATTACAAGAAGCGTTTCCAGGTGGACATTACACCGGATATGGTAATGTCTGTTTACGGAAGCCAGGAAGGTATGGGACATCTGGGCATGACCCTGTGTGATGAGGGAGATGTGGTGCTTCTTCCGGATCCCTGCTATCCGGTTTTTGCAGCGGGAAGCAAGCTGGGCGGCGCAGTGCCTTACTACTATCCGCTGGTTGCAGAGCATGATTTCCTGCCTTATGTAAAAGATATCCCGGAGGACGTAGCAAAAAAAGCACGCTACATGGTAGTTTCCCTTCCGGCGAATCCGGTAGGAAGCATTGCTACTCCCGGACTTTATGAAGAAGTTATTGCATTTGCAAAAAAATATGACATTCTGATCATCCATGACAACGCATACAGCGACATTATTTTCGACGGCGTAAAAGGCGGAAGCTTCCTTGCCACTCCTGGAGCCAAGGAAGTGGGTGTTGAATTTTTCAGCCTTTCCAAATCTTTCAACGTAACCGGTGCCAGAATCAGCTTTCTCATCGGACAGCCGGAAGTGATCGCTGCCCTTAAGAAGCTGCGCAGCCAGATTGATTTCGGTATGTTCCTGCCCATCCAGAAAGCTGCCATTGCCGCACTGGAAGGACCTCTTGACAGCGTGAAGGAACAGTGCATCCAGTACCAGGCACGCCGCGATGCCCTTTGTGACGGACTTGCCTCCATCGGCTGGGAAAAACCAAACGGCAAGGGAACCATGTTCGTATGGGCCCGCATCCCAGGCGGCCGCACAGACAGCATGGCATTCTGCATGGAACTGATGGAAAAAGCCGGCGTCATCGTCACCCCAGGCGCAAGCTTCGGACCTCACGGGGAAGGATATGTGCGCTTCGCACTGGTACTTCCGCCTGAGAAAATCAAAGAGGCGGTTGAGGCAATCCGTACAAGCGGAATTTAATGCATAAAAAACCGCCAAAAACAGCCAGCAGGAAGGGAGTTTTCCATTACAGATTTGAACCTCGAAACCAGGCTCACAATCCACAAGGCATAAAATTTTCTGACTCATATTTGGTTTGTGCATTCAAACATAAGTACCAAAATCCAAAATAACTCAAGAAAAGAAAGGGCTTTTATAACTCATTCAAGTTATAAAAAGCCCTTTCTTGTTTCCAGAGCATGTTTGCAAAAGGCCTTCTGCAAGATGTACGTTACAATTTGCGGAAAGATTTTGGAGACACACTCTAAATTATTTGTGGTAGGGTTCGTGGTTCATGATGCGGTAGCCGCGGTAGATCTGCTCCAGGAGGATCATCTGCATCAGCTGATGGGGGAAGGTCATTCTGGAGAAGCTAAGCTTGTAGTCGGCGCGCTTTAACACTGCATCGGAAAGGCCCAGGGAGCCGCCGATCACAAAGACGATGCTGCTTTTTCCCTGTACCCCTAATCTGGCGATCAGGTCGGAAAGTTCTACGGAATCCAGCATTTTGCCGTCTATGGCAAGGGCGATCACATAGTCCTGCTCCCGGATGTGGGAAAGAAGACGGTTGCCTTCTGTCTCCTTGATCTGACGGTTCAGGGCATCGGAGGCCTTGTCCGGGGTTTTCTCGTCCGGCACCTGGATGAAGTTCAGCTTGCAGTAGCGGCTAAGGCGCTTGGCGTACTCGGCGATCCCGTCATTTAAGTATTTTTCTTTTATTTTTCCAACTGTGAGAATACGAATTTCCATAGCAGATTACATTTCAAAATCCATTGCCACGCGGTCGCAGGTGTTTGGTCTTACGTAGGTGTCGGCAACTTTTACGTGATTTGGGTTTACAGCGTAGGCAGCAAGTGCCTCGGCGCTCTCAAGCTCTGTGATCAGGCACAGGTCACGGGAGCTGGATGTCAGGGGATCGGTGACTACCTTTGCGCTGATCAGGCCTGGAACTACGCCTACAAGACCTTCTAAGTGCTCTTTGATCTGTGCTTTTAATTCCGGCTTCTTCTCCTCCGGAATCTCCTCTTTAAATGACCACATTACCATATGTTTTACCATGTTTCTCTTCTCCTTTACTATTAGATTTTACCCGTTTCCATTACAAATGTTCTTCCACATAGGTCTGGAATTCTTCCATGGACATCAGGACTTTACGGGGCTTGGTGCCTTCTTCGGGGCCTACGACTCCGGCGTCGCAGAGCTGGTCCATGATCCTTGCGGCACGGTTGAAGCCGATCTTGTACATTCTCTGCAGCATTCCGATGGACGCTTTCTCCTTCTCGATAATGAATTTGCCGGCCTGCTCGAAATAAACGTCACGTTCCTCCCCGCCGGAGCTTCCTCCTGCTGTGAGAACCGCATTGTTCATCTGCTGCTCGATCTTGCTGTCATAGTCAGTCCTTGGGTTCTTGTCTGCTAAGAAGTTCACAATATCACTGACTTCATCATCCGAGACAAAAGCTCCCTGCAGTCTGGCAGGCTTCTGATAGCCCTGCGGATAAAACAGCATATCTCCTTTACCAAGCAGCTTCTCCGCACCGTTCATATCCAGAATAGTTCTGGAGTCCACGCCGGAAGTAACCGCAAATGCAATACGGGACGGCATGTTCGCCTTAATCAGACCTGTGATGACATTGACAGAGGGTCTCTGGGTTGCGATAACCAGATGAATGCCTGCTGCACGGGCCAGCTGTGCCAGACGGCAGATGGCATCCTCCACATCTCCAGGTGCCACCATCATCAGGTCGGCAAGCTCGTCTACGATAATGACGATCTGACACATTTTCTCCGGGCGCTGCTCACCTTCCGGGAAGGTCATCTTGTCCAGCTTGCGGTTGAACTCCTCCAGATTACGCACGCCATACTCTGCAAAGGTATTGTAACGGTTGCTCATCTCATTTACCGCCCAGTTCAGAGCACCAGCTGCCTTCTTCGGGTCTGTGACAACCGGAATAAACAGATGGGGAATTCCATTGTAGACACTAAGCTCCACCACCTTGGGGTCGATCATGATCAGCTTCACCTCATCCGGTTTGGCTTTATATAAAATACTGATGATCAGCGTATTGATACATACGGATTTACCGGAACCAGTGGAACCAGCGATCAGAAGGTGAGGCATTTTCGCGATATCCGCAACCACAGTCTTGCCCTCAATGTCCTTGCCAGCTGCAAAAGCAAGCTTGGATTTGGCATTCTGGAACTCCGGTGACTGGATCAGATCGCGGAGCATCACGGCACTGTGCTCCTTATTGGGAACCTCGATTCCAACGGCCGCCTTGCCGGGGATCGGTGCCTCAATACGAATGTCCGGCGCTGCAAGATTCAGCTTGATATCATCAGCAAGGCCTACGATCTTGCTGACCTTCACGCCCATTTCCGGCTGAAGCTCATAACGGGTGACGGTAGGTCCGCAGCTTACATTGGTTACCTTGGCATTAACGCCGAAATTGTATAAAATCTCCTGAAGTTTCTGCGCTGTCTTCCTTAAGTGAGCATCGGAATCTCCCTGGGATTTGCCGTTGCCCCTCTTCAGAAGATTCACAGACGGGTACTGATATTCCCGCTTCACGGCTGCTTCCTGGGTGCTGATCTCGTGCTGGATATTGACGATTCCGCTCTCAATCTCCTGCCTGGAGGATTTGGGATTCTTGGCAGGCTGGCGGGATGCTCTCTCCTCTCCTGCAGAGGCGACACCATGAGAACCATCAGCTGTGCCAGACGAACCAGAAGTACTGGCAGCCCCTCCAGAGCCATGAGAACCTGAAACATCAGCTCCCGTGCCGGAACCGCCGGCACTTGTTGCCTGCATGGTTCTGGCAGTTGCCATGGCTTCCTTGAAATCTACGCCAGCGTAGCTGTCCTCATCTTCTGCATCCTGCACTGGATTCACTGCCTGAGGCTGCATTTCTTCTCCAAAATGCGCCAACTGCTGCTTCTCTTCCATCACAGTCTCTGGCAAAACTTCTTCCGTATCCACAGTCTCTGATCTGTGAATGGCAAAATCCAGTCCTGTATCCTCCGGAAGGGAAACCTGGTCATCCATTCCATCCCCGTAAGCCTCCATATCACTGAACAGATCCGTTCCCACAAGAAATCCAGTGGTCTCTGCCTCTGCTCCTCTTCTTGCCTGGCGTCTCACCGGCTGGCTGGCTTCTGTCAAACTGTCTCTGTTTTTCTGCTTCTTTTTCCCAAAGATGGAAGAAGTTTTCTTCGAACCGTCTTCTGACTCCAATTCTTCCTCTTCCAAATCCAGATCCTCTTCCGCCAGCGCAGCCTCCAGCTCCTTCATTCTTCTCTCCCGGCGTTCCTGGGCTGCCATCTGGCGCTGCTGGGCCTTCACCTGACGTCTTAACTCCCGCTCCGGTGCTCCCTCCTGGTAACGCTCATGAGTTCCCTTCAGCATCTCCAGGAGCTTATCGTAAAGCTTATAGAGAAATCCCAGAAAAGAATGCTGGGTGATCAAAATCAGGCAGACTAAGATCACAAGCACAATGATCACATAGGCTCCTACCGTTCCAAATGCGGAAATGGTAGAAATGCAGATGGCTCCTCCAATGGCGCCTCCGCCCGTGTGATACTGGGAACTAACCTTGTAGTACTCTGCCAGAGTGGTGCTCTCTGCGTACCCCTCTGTCAACAGCTGGAACACGCCGCAGAGCACCAGAAACAGAACAGCTGCTGCCGCGGTCTTCTTATAGGCAAGCACATTACCCTTATTGGAAATCAGAAACACGGACACCCCAAACAAAACGAATGGAAATGCATAGGCCATCAGCCCCATCACTCCCATCAGTGCCCTGCTGATGCTTCCACCCACACTGCCTCCAAAGCCCAGGCAGCTTACCATCAGGATAATGGAAGCTGCGATCAGCACAAGAATCACGATCTCTGTCTGGAAACCGCTGGATATGGACTGCTTGGTATTTACATTTTTCCTGGTGGAAGGCCGTCCGGCGGTTTTCTTTTTGCCAGAGACATTCCCTTTGGCGGTTGATTTTTTCCTCGTATTAGATTTCTGCGTTTTTGACGCTGCCATTTAAAAGCTCCCCCTTCATCAGGCAAAATTACTGATCAGCGCTACCGCACCAGCCACAAAGCAATAGAATGCAAAATAGCGCAATTTCGTATGCTGCACGATCTGAAGCAGAAAGCGGATCATAAAATAGCCTACTACTCCTGCCGCAACCATGCCAAGAACATATGTAAATCCAAGTGAAACCGTCATCTTCGGTGTGGTAAACTGGCCAAGCTCCAGAATCAAGGAGCCAATTACAGCCGGAACACTGATCAGATAAGAATATTTCACCGCAAATTTCCTTCTGAAGCCGCACATCATACCGGCGCAGAGAGTCATACCGCATCTGGAAAGTCCTGGAAATACAGAGATTCCCTGGCAGATGCCGATCCACATGGCATGATCGTAGGTTGCGTCCTTCGGTGTCTTAATTCCGCCGATGTTGCTCAGATCGGTCACAAGAAGAAAAATTCCGGTGATCAGAATGCAGATGCCCGGAAGAAGCGGGGAAATGGCCGCCTTGGTCACCAGTCTTCTGCAGATGTAGCCAAGCATGGCTGTGGGAATAGATGATACCAGTATCAGCACCGTAAGCTTCCGGTAAGTACCGGACACCAAACGGGCATACCCAAGCTGCTCTCCTGTCCTGCGGTTATGAAAATAGATGTTCAGATTGCCGATCACGTCCATAACCATTCCCAAAAGTTCCTCGCCGATCCTGCGGATATCCTCATGAAATGCGAAAAAAATCGCCGCAAGGGTTCCCACATGAAGAAGCACCTCAAAAAGCACTGCCGTATTCCTGGTAATTCCCATGGCATTCTCTATGGCTGCCAGATGTCCAAAACTGCTGACAGGGAGAAATTCCGTGATTCCCTGCACGATTCCCAATAAAATTGCCTGTAAAACTGACATAACACTCAATTCCTTTTCTATTGTTAAGATCCGGCAGGCAAAAGCCCACCAATTATTCCCATTATATCACAAACCCGCAGAAGATACAACTTTTAATCGAACAGCTGTTTATGGGGAAATATGAAACTAAGCATTTCCGCGCATAAAAAATCCCCGTCTGAAATCCCATAATGGAAAATCAGACGGGGAAAACATACTCAAAGGAGTATTACTTATTTCGCATATTTGCTCTTAATGTACTCGTCGATACCTCGGGCACCTGCTTTACCTGCTCCCATTGCAAGGATAACAGTTGCAGCACCTGTAACAGCATCTCCGCCAGCGTATACGCCCTCTTTGGATGTCTTACCGAACTCTTCGTCAGCGATGATGCATTTTCTCTTGTTTACATCAAGGCCGATGGTTGTGGAGGAGATCAGCGGGTTCGGGCTTGTACCAAGGGACATGATCACAGTATCAACGTCGATGGTAAACTCAGAACCAGGAATCTCAACAGGACGTCTTCTTCCGGATGCATCCGGCTCGCCAAGCTCCATACGGATGCACTTGATTCCGGTTACCCAGTCTTTGTCATCGGTAAGGATCTCAACAGGGTTGCAAAGAAGATCAAACTGTACGCCCTCTTCCTTAGCGTGATGTACTTCCTCTTTACGTGCCGGAAGCTCAGCCTCGGAACGACGATAGATGATATGTACCTCTGCGCCAAGACGAAGTGCAGTTCTTGCAGCGTCCATGGCAACGTTACCACCGCCTACAACTGCAACTTTCTTGCCGTGTGCGATCGGGGTATCATAATCCTCGCGGAATGCTTTCATCAGGTTGTTACGTGTCAGATACTCATTAGCGGAGAATACGCCGTTTGCCTGCTCACCCGGGATTCCCATGAACATAGGAAGTCCGGCACCGGATCCGATAAATACAGCCTCGAAGCCCTCATCCTTAAGAAGCTCGTCGATAGTTACGGATTTACCGATGATAACGTTGGTCTCGATCTTAACACCGAGAGATTTTACGTTCTCTACCTCAGCAGCAACGACTTTGTCTTTCGGAAGACGAAACTCCGGAATACCGTAAACAAGAACGCCGCCTGCTTTGTGAAGAGCCTCGAAGATAGTTACATCATAGCCCATCTTTGCAAGGTCTCCGGCACAGGTAAGTCCGGAAGGACCTGAACCGATTACAGCTACCTTGTGTCCGTTCTTCTGTGCTGCAGGAACTGGCTTGATGCCGTTCTCTTTCGCCCAGTCAGCAACGAAACGCTCCAGCTTACCGATGGAAACAGCTTCGCCCTTCATACCGCGGATACATCTTCCCTCACACTGTGTCTCCTGAGGACATACACGTCCGCAGACAGCCGGAAGAGCACTGGACTCACCGATGATCTGGTATGCTTTCTCGAAGTTTCCTTCTTTTACTTCATGAACGAAGCCCGGGATATTGATGGAAACCGGACATCCTTCCATACATTTTGCTTTCTTACAGCCAAGGCAGCGGTTCGCTTCTTCCATTGCCTCTTCTTTATTATAACCAAGGCAAACCTCTTCAAAGTTCGTAGCACGTACCTTAGGAGCCTGCTCTCTGACTGGTACCTTCTTTAATACATCTGCCATTATTTGTCACCTCCACACTGTCCGCATCCGCCGTGATGGGTATCGCCCTCCTGAAGCTTCAGAAGCGCACGTCCTTCTTCGGTCTTGTACATCTGCTGTCTCTTCATGGCAAGGTCGAAGTCAACTTTGTGTCCATCAAACTCCGGTCCGTCAACGCAGGCAAATTTTACTTCGCCGCCAACCATCAGACGACAGGCACCGCACATACCAGTTCCATCTACCATGATCGGGTTCATGCTGACAACGGTAGGAATATTCAGTTCTTTGGTTAACAGGCAGACAAATTTCATCATGATCATCGGTCCGATCGCAACGCACAGATCATACTCTTTGCCCTGGTTCTGTACTAGGTCGCGAAGTACGTCAGTACCCATACCTTTGCGTACATAAGAACCATCATCTGTAGTTACATACAGATTACATACTTCTTTCATCTTGTCCTCAAGGATAAGGAGATCCTTTGTCTTGGCACCAACAATGGCATCAGCAGTAATGCCGTGCTCGTGAAGCCATTTTACCTGAGGATATACAGGTGCTGTACCAACACCGCCGGCTACGAATACGATTTTTTTCTTCTTAAGCTCCTCTAAGTCCTCAGAGCAAAGCTCAGATGGCTGTCCAAGAGGTCCGACGAAATCTTCGAAGTAATCTCCGGCTTTCAGCTCAGCCATTTTGGTGGTAGATGCGCCAGCCGGCTGGAATACGATTGTTACAGTTCCTTTCTCTGCGTCATAGTCGCAGATAGTAAGCGGAATTCTCTCGCCTACTTCGTCCATCTTTACGATGACGAACTGACCAGGCAGACAATGCTTAGCCACGCGGGGTGCTTCCACGTCCATAAGAAAAACATTTGCAGAAAGTTTCTCTGCGTTGAGAATCTTATACATAGTTCCCTCCTGAAGTACTATATTTAACAAGCGCTAAAAATGTGCGTCCCCAGTGAGGACACATGTACGCTAGTCATATCCTATACCACTATAGCACAAAAAGATGGGTTAGTAAAATGAAATTCTACAGTTTCTCTTATATTTTTTCAAAAAAATGCCAGATCAGCTGTTTTTTTCCTTTTTTTCACCAATGAGCTGGTATAACTTTCCCAGAGCTTCCCGCATTCCGCCTACTTCATCGATCAGGCCCTCCTTTACTGCCTCCGGGCCTTCCAACATAGTTCCCACATCCTTTACCAGCTGGGTGGTGTCCAGCATCAGCTCCTCCAGCCGCTTCTGAGAAGTATGGGAATGGGTGGAAATAAAGGTGGTGATCCGGTCCTGGATCTTTTCCATGTTGCGGTAGGACTGGGCCACGCCGATGAACATGCCGTTGGAGCGCACGGGATGGATCACCATGGTAGCGCTTGGGACCACAAAAGAATAATCTGCGGAAACTGCCATGGGAACGCCGATGGAATGTCCGCCTCCAAGAACCAGAGAAACGGTAGGAACGCTTAAGGAAGCGATCATCTCCGCAATGGCAAGGCCCGCTTCCACGTCACCTCCTACGGTGTTCAGAAGAACCAGAAGGCCGTCCACGGATTCGTCATCCTCGATCATGGCAAGCTTGGGCAAAACGTGCTCATATTTGGTAGTTTTGCTGTGGGACGGGGCAGACTCGTGGCCTTCCACTTCCCCGATGATGGTCAGAAGCTCCACCTTGTATCTTTTGGAATTCTCATGCAGGGTCACTTGTCCCATATCCCGGATCTGTTTATTCTGCTGCTCTTCCTGATCCAGGTTTTCCTTTTTTTCTGCTTTTTCCTGCTGCTGTTCTTTCTGCGGCTCTTCTTCCTGCTTTTCTCCTTTTACAGAGCTCTTCTGCCCTGCTTTTTCCTGGCCTTTCCCCATGTTTTCTTCTGATTCTAATGGGTTTTCCTCTATTATTTCCAGCATAAAAAAAATACCTCCACACATTCTTGTATGAAGGTATTATCTGCAATTCTTATAAAATTATTCAGCCCAGTTGTGCCATACATCTGTAACGTCGTCATCATCATCCAGAAGATCAAGGATTCTCTGGATATCCTTCAGAGCCTTCTCATCAGTCAGCTCTACAGTGGTCTGCGGGATCATGGCAACCTGTGCCTCAAGAAGCGGAACGCCTGCTGCCTCAAGAGCCTCGCGTACTGCACCAAGATCATCCGGAGCTGTGAGAACCTCATAGCTATCCTCTTCCTCTGCGAAATCCTCAGCGCCTGCGTCAAGAGCGGTCATCATCAGCTCGTCAGCGTCCATCTCGCACTCTTCCTTATCGATGATGATCTGACCCTTCTGGTCAAACATGTAGGATACGCAGCCCTGGGTTCCGATGCTTCCGTTACCCTTTGTAAATGCGTTTCTTACATTGCTGGCTGTACGGTTCTTGTTGTCAGTAAGAGTCTCAACGATGATGGCAACACCATTGGGGCCGTATCCTTCGTATACTGCCTTCTCGTAGCTGTCAGCAGAGTCAGCACCTGCTGCCTTCTTAATACCGCGCTCGATGGTATCGTTCGGCATGTTGTTTGCTTTCGCCTTGGCGATAACATCGCGAAGCTTGCCGTTGTTGCTTGGATCCGGACCGCCGGCCTTAACAGCCATTACGATCTCACGGCCGATGATGGTAAAGATCTTACCTTTTTTAGCGTCGTTTTTTTCTTTCTTGTGCTTTATGTTTGCGAATTTTGAATGTCCTGACATTTCTTATCCTCTCCTTTTGGTTCTTTTTTTATCTTTTCGGCCCGTACCTTTCCAATAGTCTTGTTTCCAAGGGAAAGGATTCTGAAACGGTAGCCGTTTACCACAATTTCTTTATCCAGATCATCCTCTGTGGGGATATGCCCCAGAAGATTGGTCAGATAACCGTTCAGGGTCTCAAACTCCACCTTCCCGAAGTCGATGCCAAGTTCCTCGGATACATCCTCCAGGTAAGCCAGCCCGTCAATGATCACACTGTTGTCCTTCTGTGTGCGGAAGGTGCTGTCATCCTCATCATATTCATCCAGAATGTCCCCTACGATCTCCTCCAGGATATCCTCCATGGAAACGATTCCGGAAGTCTGTCCATACTCATCCACTACCACTGCCATATGGATCTTCTTCACCTGCATGGAGCCGAACAGATCACTGATTCCTCTGGTCTCCGGAATAAAAGAAGCTTCCCGGATCAGTCCCGGCAGATCCTTAAGGGGCTTAAATTTGGCCCAGGAATTCCGGGTAAGGAACTTCAGCGCATCTTTATAATGAATGATTCCCACAATATTGTCAATGGTTTCCTTATATACCGGATAACGGGAATTGCCCTCCTCCAGCATAGTATCCACAATAGACTGCAGATTCTCTTCCTGGTCAAAGGCGATCACATTCTTGCGGTGGGTCATAATATCCTTGGCTTCTGTGTCATTGAACTCCATGATGTTCTGGATCATCTCGGCTTCATTTTCCTCGATGACGCCCTGCTCATGGGCCTCATCTACCATGGAAATGATCTCCTCTTCTGTCACAGGCTCCTCTGCCTGGTTAAAGGCCACTCCGAAGGGGCGTGCCGCCAGCTTGGCGATAAAGGTAACGCACATGGTAAAAGGATATAAGATCCTGGTAAAAAATCCCACAACTCCCAGATAGCGGTAGGCATATTTCTCCGGATGGTAGGTTCCGATCCTTCGAAACGTAAGGATGCCAAGAGATGCAAGCAGGATCACCACAAGTGCAAGCACCAGGATCACTGCTGCCAGATGCTTTATGTAGGGATGAAAGGTCTTCGTAACCCACGGAACGATAAATGCTCCGAAGCTCACGCCGGAAGCCATGACAATCAGCGGAATCGCATTGACAAACGTCATGGGACTGTTCATCAGGGATAACAGATAAGTGGATTTCTTATCTCCTTCCTGCGCCCGCTTCTCAACCTCGCTTCCGCTCAGATTGTGTACTGCAGCCGAGAACCCGTAAAAAATACCGTTCAGCCACAGCAGCAACAATAAAATAATAACGCCCGCCAGGGGCATACTACTGCCGTCCTCCATAAATAAACCCTTTGTTCCTCCGTATAAAACCAGTCAAGGGGATCTTCACCATCCGCCTTGCTATTTGGTTAAAATGCGGCTGCAAATGCCGCTGAGACTTAACAACTATATCACTAAACTTTCTTTTCGTCAAGAGAATGTAAGCTCCAGGCTGATCTCAAGGGCATGATTTACCTTGTCAAGCATGGGGCCGTCTAGGTGGCATACCTTATCCTTAAGCCTTCTCTTGTCAATGGTACGAAGCTGTTCCAGAAGAATTACCGAGTCTTTTTCGATTCCGTAGGCGGACGCATCGATCTCAATATGGGTAGGCAGCTTCGCCTTGTTCATCTTGGATGTGATGGCTGCACAGATCACAGTGGGGCTGTGCCTGTTGCCCACATCGTTCTGAATAATAAGTACCGGGCGGATGCCTCCCTGCTCGCTTCCCACCACAGGGCGAAGATCCGCATAAAAAATATCCCCTCTTTTAATTACCACACAATTCACACTCCGTTTTACTTTAACTTTTTCACTCCTGAAAATAAGTATTTCCAACTTTTTTCCTGTGTATACATGTGTGGTGTTTTACTATTTAATCAAAATACGTTAATTCTCCGCATTCCTCTCCGTCCCTGATGTAGATCCTTGGAACGCGCTTGCTGATATCACAGACAAACTCATAGGAAAAGCGGCCGGACAGATCCCCGATGGTGTCTGCTGTGATCTCTTCCTCTCCGTCTGTGCCAAGGAGTGTCACCTCATCCCCTGTTTTTGCATCCGGAATGTGGGTTATATCTACCATAAACTGATCCATGCAGACTCTTCCGCAGATCGGCGCCTTTTTGCCGTGGATCAGCACCCAGCCCTTGTTGGAGAGCATTCTTGGGTATCCGTCTGCATAGCCCACCGGAATGGTAGCCAGTCTGGTGACGCGGTCTGTGGTGTAGGTTCCGCCATAGCTTACCTCCGTTCCCGGCTCCACGTCTTTTACATAGGAAATGTGGCTCTTTAAGGACATTACCGGCTGAAGCTTCACAATATCCTTCTCCACTTCCTCGGACGGGTAAATGCCGTAAATGGTGATTCCGGCGCGGACAAGGTTTAAGTTTGCCTCCGGCACACGGATGATTCCGGCGCTGTTAGAGCAGTGGTGAAGGGGAATATGGATGCCGTTTTTCTCCAGAAGGTCCGCGAAGTCAAGGTAGCGCTTCAACTGTACCATGGCCGGGGTGCGGTCATACTCATCTGCCCTTGCAAAATGGGTAAACAGGCCTTCCACTTCCACATTGTCAAGCTCATAAATCCTGCGGATCTCTTCCAGACTCTCTTCGCTGTCCTTGAATCCGATTCTTGTCATGCCGGTGTCTGCCGCAAGATGGATCAGCGCCTTTTTGCCGCAGGAGGCTGCCGCCTCGCTAAATTTGCGGGCAGTTTCATAATCACAGACTGCCATGCGCACATCCTCTCTTGCCAGCTCTTCGTAGTACTCTTCAAACACAAGTCCCAGGATCAGAATCGGCCGGGTGATTCCTTCCCGGCGCAGCTGCAGGGCTTCCTGGGCAGTCGCAGTGGCAAAGCCCCAGATGTAATCCAAATTCTCCAGCATGGCCGCAATGGGGACTGCGCCATGTCCGTATGCATCTGCCTTGATCACGGCAATGATCTTCGTCCCTTCTTTTATGTTCTTTTTCATCTGTTCAAAATTATATTTCACGGCATCAAGGGAAATCAACGCCTTAATTCTGTTATATTTTTCCATAATGTTCTCCTCGTTACTGTTCACCGATGTAACCTGTTTAAAAAATCATTTCCGCTTTGGGAGTACGCTCTAATTTCCCCCCTCCGAAAGCTTCAATATTTCTGGAAGTGCTTCGATCAGATCCTGTGCGGTCATGCCGTGGGTTCCTTTTTTCCTGAGGGCAAAATCCCCGCAACGGCCATGGATATAAACGGCCATGGCTGCCTGATAAGAAACCGGCGGCTTTTCTTCCTGGCTGTGATACATGCAAAGCACTGCAGCCGTTATGCCGGAAAGTACATCCCCGCTTCCCGCAGTTGCCATTCCCGAATTGCCGGAAAGATTGAAATACAGGTGTTCTTCCTGGTCTGCGATTACGGTGCAGGCATCTTTCAGCACACAGGCGCCCCCGCTTCTGTCTGCAAATTCAAAGGCCGCGGCTGCCGGATCCTCTTTCAAATGAGAAATGCTGCTGCCTGTCAGACGGCTCATCTCTCCCATATGCGGGGTCAGAATTGTATTTTCATTTATAAATTCCTGCCATTCCGGATGCTCAGCCAGAAGGTTCAGCCCGTCCGCATCTATGACTACAGGCTTTTTCGCTGCCGCCCCGTTTTTCAAAAACCAGAACATTCGCTCTCTGCCCACTCCGTCTGTTCCAAGTCCCGGGCCGATCACCAGCACATCGCACCAGCTTAGGTTCTTTTGGTTGGCTTCCTCGTTAAATTCACAGGTTACCATTGCCTCGGGAAGAAGGGTCTGAAGGGGAACGCGGTTCTCCTCCACGGTCTGGATCTTCACCATTCCTGCTCCGCCATGAAGGGCTGCGCTGGCACTTAGGCAGGCGGCGCCGCACATTCCAGGGGAGCCTGCGATAAGGAGGACTTTCCCGAAGGTTCCTTTATTTCCCCAGGGGGCTCTTAAAGGAAGCTCTGCCAGGTCTGTCTGCTCCATGTGACAGGCTGCTTTTTCTGCAATCTGGATGCCTTTCGGGTCCCGGTCGTAAATTCCAATGTCTGCTGTCACAACCTTTCCCGCGTACATTCTTCCTGGGTAAAGGCACAGTCCCCGTTTCCGGTATGCAAAGGTTACCGTCATGTCTGCCTTAAAAGCCACGCCGAGAATGGCTCCTGTATCACCATGGATGCCAGACGGAATGTCCACTGCCACCTTGCAGGCTTCTGCCTGATTCATGCAGTCGATGATTTCTCTGTATTTTCCCGCAATTTCCCGGGAAAGCCCCACGCCGAAAATCCCGTCTGCTATAACAGTATATTCACTCCATACCGGGTTATTCGTTACCGGCACCTGATAGCTGGCGGCAATTTCCCACTGGCGTCTGGTTTCTTCGGTCATTTTGTCCGGATTTCCTGCAAGAAAAATCTCCGTATGGATCCCGGATAAGTGAAGCAGCCTTGCAATGGCAATGCCGTCGCCGCCGTTGTTGCCGGAACCGCAGACTGCCAGGACACGTTCATGCTGCCAGCTGCCATCGGGATTTTTCCCCAGAAGGTACTTCACGATTTCATCTCTGACAGCCAGGGCTGCGCGCTCCATCAGCACCAGTGACGGTACGTGCATGCTGTGAATGGTTTCATGGTCCAGAAGCTTCATCTGGCTGCAGGTCACAACTTTTTTCATGATCAGCTCCTCATCTGACGCGTCAGGCAACAAATCATTTCCTTTCGCGTCTATATGCAAAACTGCTGCCCGGTCTCCTGTAAATCTTCCAGTGAGACAAGCAGCAGTCCTCTTTAACTTCTATTTCTCTGTATGTTCATTCCGATACTGGCTTAAATTGTAGGACAAAGCCATCAGACTCTCGGAAAGATGGACATTCTCCACGATTACGTCCTCCGGAGCGTCCAGATCTGTATGTGCGAAATTCCAGATTGCCTTGATTCCGTTCTCAATGAGAATCTTCGCCATCTCCTTGGCCTTGTTCTTGGGAAGTGTCAGAATGGCGATCTCTACCTGATTCTCCTTCATAAATTCTGGAAGCCGGCTGATCATCTGGATCTCAATGCCGCGAACGGAAATTCCTTCCAGAACCGGATTCACGTCAAAGATTCCTACAAGGCGGAATCCTCTTTTCTCAAAATCCCCATAATTGGCAAGTGCCTGTCCCAGATTACCTGCACCCAGAATGATCATGGGATGGATGGTGTCCAGCCCTAAGATCTTGCCGATCTCTGTGTAAAGATATTCTACATTGTATCCGTATCCCTGCTGTCCAAAACCGCCGAAGTTGTTAAGATCCTGACGGATCTGGGATGCAGTTACGTGCATTTTCTTGCTCAGATCATTGGAAGATATACGCTCTACCTTCTCTTCCATCAGTTCCCCCAGATAGCGATAATACCTTGGCAGTCTCTTAACCACTGCCTTTGAGATTTCTTTCGCCTCCAAAATGTTCCCCTCCTTGTTCCCGCTGCCTATACTTTTCCGCGATACACTACGTCAATTATACCGAAATGTTATTTTCTTGTCAATCAAAGTTGTGCAAAATCACAAAACTTTTTGACCACGCAGCACATAATGGTTCCAGCTGCCTTAATGGTCACTGCTTTGTAAGTATCATGCTTTGTATCCCGGTAAAGAACCATGTCCATGCACTCTATCTGTCTGTACCTCTGGGATATCGTATGTGGCAGAAAAAAGAGTCAAAGCTGAAACTGGCTGCTTCTATGGTACGGCGTCTCCAATGCCTTTGTAAGCTCTTCATCCCGTTTTTGGCTATAATGAAGTGCATTTGACAATTCTTCATTCTTCTGCAACAGCATCATCTGCTGCTTTACCCGGTTAAGATCCTCTGTATCACCAGATGCATAACGCATAATTTTCTCACAGATATAATCCTCAAACATCTGCTCATCCGACTCTGGGAAAATGTTTTCACCACTACGCAGCTTCGTATCCTGATGAAGCTTTATGCATTTTCCTGTATCTTCAAAATCAATATACAGAATTTCTATATAATGATTTTTAAGAGCTTTTTCATATATTGCAGACTGAACTGCTTTCTCTAACAACTGAATTTCTCCTACTTTTTTCAATATATTTTATTACTATCGCAACTAAATGATCGAAATCGTCCACTTTTTAGTACCAAATATTCAAGCTCCATTCCATGTGAAATTTTCAATCCATTTTTAACACCTGAATCATCGTTCTATATATTTTGTGATGACAGATATCAGAATCTCCATATCAACTGGCTTGGCCACATGATCATTCATCCCGGCTTTCAAAGCAGCCTGTACATCCTCTGCAAATGCATTTGCCGTCATTGCAATAATAGGTATTTTCTTTCCGTCCGGACGGTCCGGCAGATTTCGGATGGCTTTTGTCGATTCATATCCATTCATTTCCGGCATCATAATATCCATCAAGATCAGATCAAAAGTCCCGGGAGCTGTATTGCAAAACTGTGTCAGAGCAGATTTGCCATCTACAGTCCTGGTTACAACCATCCCTTTTTCTTCCAATAAAACTACTGCTATCTCCGCATTTAAATCATTGTCCTCTGCCAAAAGAACATGCAAACCCTGTAAATCCATATCTTTCCTTAAATTTTCTTCCTTTTCAGTCAATACCTGTTCTGCTATAAGCAGGGGGATTTCTACCGTAAAGGTTGAGCCAATACCTTGTCTGCTGCTGACTTCAATTTTCCCACCCATAAGATTTACATACTGTTTGGCAATGGCCATTCCCAGTCCGGTTCCCTTATAACTGGTTCTTGCTCCATCATTTTCCTGACTGAACTCATCAAATATTCTTGCCTGGAATTCCTCACTCATACCAATTCCGGTATCCGATATACGATAGCGCACGATTATATGGTGCTCATCATTACCCAGACTGTTTTCTGCAATAAATGAAATAGTGCCTCCGTCTTTTGTAAATTTGACTGCATTGCTGATAATGTTGAGCAATACTTCCCTGATTCTGAGTTCATCTGCCATCACATAGGGGTTTTTAAGTTCTTCTCCTGAAACATAAAAATTAAGGTCACGGTTTTCCATATATCCCCTTGCAATCGACAAAACAGTATTTATCATATCCCTGAGATCTACCGGTACTGGTTTATATTCCAGTTTACCACTTTCAATGCGGCTGATATCCAACACATCGTTGATCAGTGTCATCAGATATTCGGAACTCTGCCTGATCTTTTTCAGACAATTCTCCACTTCTTCGTCCGGCTTCCTCTTCAGGGCAATATCTGTAAATCCGACAATTGCATTCATTGGTGTCCTGATGTCATGGGACATATGGTTCAGGAATGTTGTTTTTGCAATATTCGCCGCATTTGCATTCTGTGCTTCTTTCAACGCTTCCATCTGTTTTTGCCTGCTTACGGAAAGGAAATAGACCAGTAGAAGCAGTACAAAAATAATCACAAATGAAATTCCGATCGCAAAGTCGGCATACTCTGCAAGGACATCCTGCAAGGTCATTTTCTTTTCTGAAACGGAATTCTGCGCAAGGACAACGCCATTTAAAATATTGGATGACTGCTCAATTGCTTTATTGATAATGGTAGCTGCTCTTCTGTTTCCTCTCGTTGTAAACATCGCTAATTCCTGCCGTTTTGCCATTTCTGCAAATGACAGACTTTTGGTCAGTGGACTTTCATTAAGAAGATTGATTTTTGAAGAGGGAATAACCGTTGCTCCTACTTTTCCCTTTGCTACTGCCTCCAGGCATTCCTCTTGTGTGTCATATTGTTTGATCTCTGCATCTGGAAAAAGAAGGGACACCATCAATTCCGAATACAGTGAGGTCTCTGTCGCTGCGATTGCAGAGAGACTGCTGCTATAGTCTTTCCCCTGGTAAATAACAACCGGCGTAATATCAAAGATTACATCCGTCAAAACCACCTGAAACTGTTCCTGCATATAAAGATCCTGAATGATAGGACCGGCAATATCTATTTCACCAGATTGCAATGCCTCGTTCATCTGCACTCCCGTGGAACAGGGAACTGCCTTGATCGTGATTTCATATTTTTCCTGGACAGTGTCCAAAACGGTTCCAAGGATTCCTGTCAGTTTCCCATTTTCTTCACCGCAAAAAGGAAGATTATCCTTTAGATATCCCACACGGATTGTATTCTCATGTGCATCCAGCCATTGTTTTTCTTCCTTGTTGAGTGCATAATTTATGACCGCTTTTCCTTCATAACGGGCATACAGCTTACTGCTGTAGTCCGTTTCTGTGTTGTTGATTTCTTCCAGGGCAGAATTTAATTCCTTTAACAGATCTGGTCTGGATTTTGATACACCAAAATAACAGTCACTTGCCCCGATATTGACAATGGCAATAAAATCGCTGTTGACAGACAGTGCCGGAATCACAAGAGCCTCCAGTTCATCTGCATCCAGTTTTTCTATCATTTCATCATAGCCTTTACAGGCAACAACCTCTGCCTGGATCTGATTGCTGTCCAGCCATTTTTCCAGAAGTTCTTTCTGATAGCTTCCATCTGCAACACCGATACGGCAGCCATTTATCTGCTTTAGATCACCATCCGTAAGGTCCGCATGGTCCTCCCTGGTATAGATCCAGTATCGTTCCGTTAGCTCCTCATAAGAAGAAAAATTGATAGCTTCTGCTCTTTCCTGTGTATAACTGACATTTCCAAGTATATCTATTTCTCCAGCTTCCAGCATATCCAGGCACTCTTTAAAGGAAGCATAGACATATTCATACTTCCAGCCGGTTATATAAGAAATTTTCTGAAGATACTCATAGCCTGCTCCCTGCTTGTGTTCCCCGGAACCGCCTTCCTGAAAATTGGAATATGGAAAATACCCGACTCTCACGGTTTTATTTTCTTCTTCCATTGCCTGAGTTGTTTCCCCGTCACTTTTTATCTCCGACGCATAAACAGAAGCTGATACAAAAAGCAGCATAATAATTGCAAAAATGCTCAAACATAATCTTTTATTCTTATTTTTTCCTATCTTTTTATTTATTCTTTTCATCTTTATTATCCTGCTGTTGTTCTTCCCAGTCTGTCAGTTTTTCTGTTTATTCAATACAGAAAGAATGGCCGCTCTCAGTTTCTCAATATCAATGGGTTTCGCTATATGTTCATTCATGCCCGCATCAAATGCTCTTTTTTTGTCTTCCTCAAAAGCATTTGCTGTCATGGCAATGATCGGGATCTCTGCCTTCTTTTTATCATTTAAATGCCGGATACACTGGGTTGCCTGATAGCCATCCATGTTTGGCATCTGGATATCCATAAGTATCAGATCATAAGTTCCCGATGACATTTTGCGACAGCTTCTGCTTTTCTTGCCTTTCTTAAAAGTACGAGTATATTTGTAAGTGGAACACTCTTGAAGTCTTGATCGTTATCATATATCAGTGCCTGAAGCATTTCATCATAATCATTGCAGTCCTGTATCTTAAATTTCAGTGTCTGATTCCCCAGACAGTCTTTGGCATAAGAGATATATTCTGCCAGCATACCCGTAAGTTTTTCTTTCACCCAGGATTTTTCTCCGCCTGTAAGACTCCGATTATACTCAAGCGTAAAGTACTTCTTATACAGATCTGCCTTAAAAAAAGGACTCTTTATTTATTGCAAAATATATGCCCGATTTGCCAATAGTAGTAACCGAAGATATTCCCTATTCAGACCAGATGGATTCCTCCAGAGATACAAAAGCATCCATCTCATGACTTCGCAGTTTATCTGGGAAGTCTTTTAGTCATGTCTAAATTTAAAAGCACCTACTTTTCATCTTAAGAATTCTGCGTTGCAGGATTCTTACCGCTTTTTAATCAGGATTGCGAACTTGTTTCGCAATTACCTATCATGTACTATTAATAATTCATGTTATAATAAAAGCACTGCCAAACAGACAGTGCACCTCACTTTATGCAACTGGCTACCATTTTACAGGTCCTGTAGCTTTGCGTCCCAAATTTTCATCTGGTTTGCCGATTTCCTTATTATAGCTTTTAAAATTATACAAAAAACTGATTTTATTATACCCCCTTACTCCGCTTTGCACAAGGAAAACATCCGGACTACGTAGGCCGAATTCGGGTGAAATATACCGCAAAGTGGGGCGTGCAGATTGCAGGAATGATTTTTCAAACCCTTAGAACTTCTTTCTGTTTTTCTGTCAGATTCTCCGAATTACCTTCCTGAAAAAACTGTGATAATCTGTATTTACTGATATCACGCTTTTCACATAAAGATGTTATTTTATCCGCAATATACTTCTCTATCATATTCATAAGCGTCCCTAAGCGGTTTTCGCCTTTTTTTCGCCGTTTTCTTCAGCATAGGAAATCATACTTAACATATCAGCCACCTCCTTTTGCCGGACCGGTTTAGCAGCTTGCACCTGTTTGCAATTCAAGTCAGGTACAATACCGAAACGCCTTATCTGTCAAAATCCTTGCAAAGATCAGTCCCAGCGGAAGTGCTGCAATGATCAGAAGCGCAGCTGCAAACCAGGATGCGGAAAGGGATAAGGACATGATTCCAAGGTTATAAAATCCACGGTATAAATAAAGCCCCGGTACCATGATCACAATAGAAGGCACTGTCACGGAAATCCTTGGATAGCCCACCTTATTTTTCAGAAGGGAGGCCAGAAGCCCAGCTGTCAGAGCTCCGATAAATGCGGCCACTGCCGGAGGTAAGGTGGCGAGATCCACAAGCTCCAGCCGCAGGGTATTTGCAATTGCACCAAGTACTGCCGTAGAACAGGCAAGCCTTACCGGACTGTTAAACATGATGGAGAAACCTAACACGCCGAAAAAGCTTGCAATAAGCCGTGTGAGAATCCACATTGCAGCAGACATATGGATCTTTATAAAATCCACCGGCTGTAAGTGAAGAAGCATGGCCATGATCCAGGCAGACATAGTGGCTACCAGGACAATAATCAGTGCATAAGTAAGCCTTTCCATACCAGAACGCATATCCAGCTTTGCCAGGTCGATTCCGCTGGTAATAAAGGGGAAGCCAGGGATGATAAAAAGCATGGCACAGATATATCCTGCTTCATGCTGAATGGAAATCCCAAACAGGATTTCCCCTAATTTTAATAATCCTGCATATACAAAGCATGCCAGGGAGACAGATGTAACAATACCCAGAAACAAAGTAAAATGATGCTTGGTCAGCTTGCAGCGAAGGAAATTTCCAAGTCCTGCTCCAATAAAAGCACAAAACATCTCTACTGGTCCTCCGCCTAAAAGAAAGGTAAATCCACAGCATGCAATGGCGGCAGCCAGTCCCAGGGCTGCCGGGGAATAAAGGCCATGGATCCTTTCAATCTCATCCAGATAGCTGTGAAGCTCTTCCCCGGACATGTTTTTTCCCTCTGTTTCAAAGTTACGGATAAAATGCTCCAGCCGGTTCAGCTTTGACGTATTCACCCCTGTATTGGTAAGGCATAAAGACTGGGTAAAGCCGTTTTCCCCGTCAAAACAGGTGTACTCAATGGACATCAGTCCGATATCTGCGGTACAGGTAATTCCCATTGCTTCGGCCAGGGCATTCATGGAGCTTCGGACCCTCCAGGCTCCAGTCCCACAGGATAAAAACATGATCCCCACACGTCCGATAATGGAAGCCTTTTCGGTGATGCTTGCATTTATAACGGGGGTATTTTGGCCATTTGCATCGGTGTATTCATGCCACTCCACGTCCATATGATTTTTTCTGACCATCTCTGGCTGCATAAGCCCACTTCCTTCCGAAAAGTCCCTTTATAATTTCAGGCTGTCATTTCCTGCAAGTTCCATCATCCGCTCCCTGCAGGCAAGGACGATCCCGTCAATTTCCTCCATATGCTGGAGCATTTTCTTTTCAAATTCATGGATGGGAAGCAAAACGCCAAGTTCATCAAAGGGTTTCTCTGGATTTTCTTTTTTTACGCCGGTCTCCTGTCCATAAAAAACCACTGCACGGGGTGCTGCCTGCTGGATCTCCTGGAAAGTCTTCCATACAACCGCATAGGCCTGCGCCTCTGTAAGCCCCAGCTTGCAGGTATCCGGAAGTGCATAGAGGATTAAAATCCCACGCTGGCGCTCTTCTTTTTCCTCTTTAATTTCCAGCCCATCCGTGTAAGAGCGTACAATGTCATATCCATCTGCCAGGTAAAGTCTGGATCTTGGTACACATTCATGCCGGTCAAAGGTTTCCTTAAATTTTCCATAGTCATGGGCGGAAACCATCTTTCCAGCATCTTTAAGAAGCTCTCCTTCCACATTGGTAAGAAGGACCGGATTCTCTCCTGCCTTTCCGTGGAATTTTCTTGGGATCAGATAGGCTTCGCGGAGCAGATCAAACATACTTTTTCCGCACAATTCCAGAAGAAGGGCACTTACATCCCCGTTCTGGTAAGCGTGAAAGAGTACCTGCAAAAAGTGGTCCGGATCCTCATCCACCAGCATATGTTCATCATCCAGATACTGGTAAAACACTTCACGAAGTCTTCTTGATGCCTCCGGGGAAGCCAGGATTTTGGAAAAAATATCTTCTACAGCATGTTCTCTTGGTAAAACTGTTTTCATACTAAAACGCCTCTTTTTCTGTTTGGATCATGATGAGAGCTGTACTTATCTCTTTTCAGGAGGGATTATAGCATTGTTATAGTCATACCGCAATAGAATGAAAGTTTTCTCTTTCATATCATATTTTTATGTCTGCCATATCATTGACCGTTGTATGTGTTTTCCATTACAAGTTTCCATGAAATAAAATTTGTGAAAAATACCGTATCTTATCATCGGTCCCCCAGCAGATCATTCCCACCGCATCTGCCATTTCCTGGGCATCAACACAGTAGGCGGACATGCAGGAATGGTGCCTGTAAGGACCAGCGGACATGATTAGCAGGTCTGTATTTCCAGATTCCATTATTTTAGAGGCCAGCTGTTCGGTGAGTTTATTGTGCGCAAGCTTCGCCATTTTGTAGTCCATATCCTTGTTTTGTATCGTCTGGAGAATAAGCGCTTTTTCATAGGCGAATACCCTTTGTTTCATAGATTCTACTGTTCCGCATTCAGGTGGACAGGCGGGATTCACGTTGTAACATCCACACTGATTTTCTTCACAAAACTTTCGATATTCCGGTTTGAACACAAGTTTTTGTGTATCCATGATTGCCGCATTTGAAAACCCAAGTTTTTTTGCTTCTTTGATGTAATCCATAGGATACCTCCTCCAAGTTTTTTACAACTCACTAAAATTTTCTCCATACGCTGGTTTTAAACCCGCCCAGCTACAATTGTGTTTTTTAATTCCCTTGCCGCAGCGCCCATAGGATGCTGGCTGTCATACACCAGACAGATCTGACGCTCCGGGATTTCGTCTTTTAGTGGGATCTGTACGATTTCTTTTTTCAGAAGGGATGGGGCTGCCATTGGCTGGGGCAAAAAGGCAAGGCCAAGTTCACATTTTACCAGCGGCAGGATCTGGTCCGCAGTGGCGGCTTCCGTATCCGGGGAAAGATCCAGGCCATGGGATAAAAATACACTGTTGTAAAATTTATAGGTCATAGTTTCCCGTCCAAGAGAAATCAGCGGATAGTTCTTTACCTCCCGAAGGGAAAGCTCCTGGCTTCCAAGGGCGGTAAACGTGGTACCGCCAACCAGGATCTCCTGGAAGGGCATGAGCATGATCTGTTTCAACGGGGAATCCACCTCTGCCGGAGTGGAAACTACTGCAAAATCGATCTTTCCACTTTTTACGGATTCAATGGCTTCCGGGGTAGAATGGTTATAAAGCTTCAGCCGGATTCCCGGATAAGTCATATGGAAGTTTTTTAATTTGTCTAACAGAAAAATATTCAGGGCAGTTTCACTGGCGCCAATGGCTACACTTCCGTGGGAAAGCCCGGAGCTGTCCGCCAGCTCCTCTTCTGCAGCCTGGAACTGCTCCATTGCACCAAGCACATGGGTATAAAGCCGTTCTCCTTCCGGGGTAAGCTGTACCCCACGGTTAGTACGGATAAATAAAGTGGTATTCAGCTGCTGTTCCAGACAGTTCATGGCCCGGGTGATGTTAGGCTGGCTGTTGTTTAAAGCCTGGGCTGCCTTGGTAAAGTTGTGGTATTTTGCCACATAATAAAAAATTTTGTAATATTCGAAATTTACGTCCATAATATTTTTCCTTTTCTTTTGACATATCATATGTTTATTCCAACTATATCAATTATAGTTTTTACTTATTCCTGCGTCAAGCGTATTATGTACCCGAATAAAAAAGAACACTGTGACGGGGCCAAAAGCTGTTCATTGTAATATGGCAGCCCGGACAGTTTTCAAAGGAGGAACAAATGCTTACAGCAGTAACCGGTATTAACTGGGGCGATGAAGGAAAAGGACGTGTGATCGATCTTTTAGCGGAGCAGGCAGATGTGGTCGTCCGCTACCAGGGCGGCAACAACGCAGGTCACACAGTGGTCACCGACCAGGGTAAATTTGTCTTAAATCTTCTCCCATCTGGTATCTTACATCCAGGTGTGGTATGTGTCCTCGGGGACGGAATGGTAGTCGATCTGGAACATCTTTCCCGGGAAATCCATGAAATAGAGAAAAAAGGAATCCGGGTTACACCGGATCATCTGAAGCTTTCAAAGCGTGCCACGATCTCCATGCCATGGCACAAGGTACAGGATGAGTTAGAAGAAAACCGGCTGGCAAAAACCGACAGCGCCTTTGGCTCTACCCGCCGTGGAATCGCCTATGCCTACAGTGACAAGTACCGTAAGAAAACCCTTCGTCTTGGGGATCTGCTGCATTTAAAAGAGGATTCCGTAAAAGCCAGATTAAAAACCATGCTGGAGGCAAAGAACCTGGAGCTTGCAGGCTGCTACCATCAGGAGCCCATGTCCTACCCTGCACTTCTTACCTGGTGTGAGGAACAGGCTGAACTCTTTGGTCCCTATATTGCAGACACGGGTGAGTTTCTGGAACAGGCACTGTCAGAGGACAAAAAGGTAGTGCTGGAAGCCCAGCTTGGCGCCATGAGGGATATTGATTATGGTATTTTCCCCTATACCTCAAGTTCCTCTACCATTTCTGCCTATGGCCCTATCGGTGCCGGAATTCCAGGAAAATCCCTGGATCATGTGGTGGGCGTTTTAAAAGCATATTCTACCTGTGTTGGTGCCGGTCCCTTTGTAGCAGAAAAAGCAATGTCCGATGCCTGGGAAGAAGAGCTTCGAAAAGCGGGCGGCGAATATGGTGCTGCCACAGGCCGTCCCCGCAGGGTTGGGCCCTTTGATGCCGTAGCCAGCCGTTATGGATTAAAATGCCAGAATGCAGATATAATTGCACTGACCAAAATGGATGTGTTAAGTTCCATGAAAGAGATTCCTGTGATTACAGGCTACAAACAGGATGGAGTTATAGTAATGGACTTTGATCCTATGGAGGAACTGGAAAGTTATACGCCGGTAATAGAAATGCTCCCGGGCTGGGATTGCGATATTTCCAGCTGCCGGACTTATGATGAGCTTCCGGAGAAGGCCAAATCCTACATCCGTATTCTGGAACAGCTTTTGAACCATGAGATCCAGTTTATTTCCGTCGGAGCCAGACGGGATCAGTTTTTAACAAAAGGAGCCTGGTTATGAGACATTTGATCGATCCACTTGATTTTACCCTTGAAGAAACTACAAAAGTTCTGGATTTGGCAGACCGCATTGCAGAAAATCCGGAAGTGTACAGCCATGTGGCAGATGGGAAAAAGATTGCCACTCTTTTTTATGAGCCAAGTACCAGAACCCGTCTTTCCTTTGAATCTGCCATGCTAAGCCTTGGCGGAAAAGCCCTTGGCTTTGCCGGGGCTGAACAGTCCAGTGCCACAAAAGGAGAAACGGTAGCGGATACCGCTCGGGTGGTAAGCTGCTATGCAGATATCATTGCAATGCGCCATCCCAAGGAAGGTGCACCCCTTCGCGCATCCATGTACGCCACAGTACCTGTTATCAATGCCGGTGATGGAGGACATAACCATCCTACCCAGACACTGATTGATCTTATGACCATCCGCCAGAGAAAAGGGCATCTGGATCATTTAACAGTAGGCTTTTGCGGTGACCTGAAATTTGGACGAACCGTGCATTCCCTGGTAAACAGCCTGGTACGTCATCCTGGAAATGAGTTCTACTTCATCTCCCCGGAGGAGCTTAAGATTCCGGATTACGTAGTTGAAGAAACGTTAAAGCCAAACCAGTCTTTTTACAAAGAAGTCACCAGTCTGGAGGAAACCCTTCCAAAGCTGGACGTGCTCTATATGACAAGGGTTCAAAAAGAGCGTTTCTTTAACGAGGAAGATTATGTCCGGTTAAAGGATACCTATATTTTGAACCAGGAAAAGTTAAATCTGGCACAGCCGGATATGCCGGTTCTCCATCCTCTCCCAAGGGTGGACGAAATTGCCACAGACGTGGACCAGGATCCAAGAGCCGCTTATTTTGACCAGGTGCAGAACGGAAAATATATCCGTATGGCATTGATCATGGCTCTGCTTGAAGTCCCGGATCCGCTGACAGGAAGGACGGTGCTGTAATGTTAAAGATTGAATCTATCCAAAACGGAATTGTGATCGACCATATCCCGGCTGGAAAAGGAATGGATATTTACAAGCTCCTGGAACTGGACTCCCAGAAGCAGTCCGTTGCTCTTCTGCAGTCGGTAAGAAGTGAAAAATATGGCTGTAAAGATCTGATTAAAATAGAAGGACTTACAGAGCCTAAGCGTCTTGAAGTCCTTGGTTACTTAAATGAGGGTGTCACATTGATCGTGATCTGTGATGGAAAGGTGGTAAAAAAATACCACCCTGTTCCGCCAAGAACCTTAAAAAATGTAATCAAATGCAAAAATCCCCGCTGCATTACCAGTACGGAAGCAAACTGTGAGCACATCTTTAAATTGTCCTCCAGTGGAAAATACAGATGTATTTACTGCAACCAGGAAGCTTCCCTCTTAAGATAGAAACTACCAAACCCTCCCTTGTATGTCGCTTAAGAGGAAAATACCCTTTAGGTTTATTTCTATTCCTAAAGGGTATTTAAAAAAATTATTTTCTTCCCGTATCAGTTAAATCATAACTCATATCTAAAAAATCCAGCGTTTTACCATCTCCAACAGAGCAATCTAATATCACAGATATCCAATGCGCCTTATTCATGTGGTACCCTGGCATAATCCCATAGGTTTGCGCGATAAACTGTGTCAAAGAAAAGCATTTAGATTTTCCATAATTAATGTCTCCCTATAAAAACAGGTGGAAATTCTTCAATTTCTAATTCTATAAAGGGCAATCCTAAACAGACCTACCTATCTTCAGTACATACAATTATTGCTAATATTATATTTCTAAATGTGCTTATATTTTGTGTAACTTTTTGTTTATACAAATTTTCATCGCTTAAAGCTAATTTTCTCATAGATAACTTTTTGCCTATCACATAAACTTCATGTGTAATTTAGAAAAAAGGACAAAAAAAGAGCATAAAAGCTATCTGATTTTCCGTTACTGTACCAATTACTACACCAATTTAACATCAAAATACGATATTTTACGATAAATGGCGATAAGTTTGTAATAAGCAGAAAATGCAGAAATGCTATATTTTTCAGTGCTTTCATGGGATTACTTGTGCAGTCTTACAAATTTTTGCATATTTTTTTGTAATTCGACAATTATTCTTTCAAAAATGCAGGATTTCAAGTATAATATTAAGAATAAGGGTCTGGATGACGGCAGGAATGATTATATCTGCCCACATCCAGCACCTACAGTTAAGGAGGAACTTATGATTTTATCATGTCAGAGCATCTGCAAATCCTTTGGGGAGAAGGTCATTTTGCAGGATGCCTCTTTTCACATAGAAGAACGGGAAAAGGCTGCCCTGATCGGCAATAACGGTGCCGGAAAGACCACTCTCCTTCGCATTATCATGCAGGAGATTTCCGCAGATTCCGGTAATGTGGTTATTGCAAAGGACAAAAAGATCGGCTATCTTGCCCAGTATCAGGACATTCACGGCCATCACACCATCTACGAAGAGCTGTTGACCACCAAGCAGTACATTCTGGATATGGAGGAGAAGATCCGTACCCTTGAGCAGGAAATGAAATATGTGGCCGGAGAAAAGCTGGAGAGCCTTATGAACAGCTATACCCGTCTGACCCATCAGTTCGAGCTGGAGAACGGCTACGCCTACAAAAGCGAGATCGTAGGCGTGCTTAAGGGTCTTGGCTTTGAGGAAGAGGATTACAGCAAGCAGATTGAGAACCTTTCAGGTGGTCAGAAAACCCGTGTGGCTCTTGGCAAGCTTCTGATTTCCAAGCCGGACATCCTGCTTCTGGATGAGCCTACCAACCATCTGGATATGGAGAGCATTGCCTGGCTGGAAACCTATCTTCTCAACTATCCAGGAGCCGTATTTATCGTTTCCCACGACCGTTATTTCCTGGATAAGGTGGTTACCAAAATCGTGGAGATCGAAGCCGGACAGATGCGCATGTACGATGGCAATTATTCCGCCTACGCCCTTAAGAAGGCCATGCTTCGCGATGCCCAGTACAAGGCCTATCTGAACCAGCAGCGTGAAATCAAGCATCAGGAAGCAGTTATCACAAAGCTGCGCTCCTTTAACCGGGAGAAATCCATTAAGCGAGCAGAGAGCCGTGTGAAAATGCTGGATAAGATCCAGAGGATCGAAAAGCCTGTTGAAATTGACAACCAGATGCGCATTTCCCTGGAACCAAGATTTATCAGCGGAAATGATGTGCTTACTGTAGAAGGTCTTTCCAAGGCATTCCCGGGACAGATCCTGTTTACGGATATCAGCTTTGAGATCAAGCGTGGAGAGCGTGTGGCTCTTATTGGAAACAACGGAACTGGCAAGACCACCATTTTGAAGATTCTCAACGGAATCGTGGAGGCTGATGCAGGTCGTTTTGCCCTTGGCTCCAAGGTGCAGATCGGATACTATGATCAGGAGCACCATGTGCTTCATATGGAGAAAACTATTTTCCAGGAGATTTCTGACACCTATCCGACTCTGACTGAGACAGAAATCCGCAATATGCTTGCAGCCTTCCTTTTCACAGGGGATGATGTGTTTAAGCTGATTTCTTCTTTATCCGGTGGCGAGCGTGGTCGTGTTTCCCTTGCCAAGCTTATGCTTTCCGAGGCGAACTTCCTGATCCTGGATGAGCCTACCAACCATCTGGATATTGCTTCCAAGGAGATCCTTGAGGAGGCACTGAACAGCTATACCGGTACGGTGCTGTATGTTTCCCATGACCGTTATTTTATTAACCAGACAGCTACCAGGATCATGGATCTGACCAATCAGGCCATTGTAAATTACATTGGGGATTACGATTACTATCTGGAAAAGAAGGATGAAATGACCCAGATCTATGCTCCTGCACAGGAAACTGCTGCACAAGAGATAAAGGAAGCGGTTTCTGAAACCAAGCTGACCTGGCAACAGCAAAAAGAGGAGCAGGCTCTAAAGCGTAAGCGTGAGAATGAGCTTAAGAAGGTGGAGGCTCGCATTGAGGAGCTGGAAACCAGGGACAAGGAAATTGACGAGACTATGGTTCTTCCGGATGTTTGTACCAATGTAGCCGAATGCACCAAATTAAGCAGGGAAAAAGCGGCAATTGCAGAAGAACTGGAAGGGCTTTATGAGAGATGGGAGGAGCTGGCGTAAAACTGCCAGTCTCCTTTTATACAAAGAAAAGCAGGAGCAGAATTGGAATTCATTTTCCAAAGCTGCTCCTGTTTTCTTTTTACATATTCTCAAGCTTCTCTCTGATTGCCACAATAAATTCGCGGCTGTTGAGAACCTTTACATCCTTTAAGGTAGTAATAAGTGCCAGATCCTTGGTCATCTGACCGCCTTCAATCACGGAAAGGGTTGCCTTCTCAAGCTTATCGGCAAACTCCATAAGCTCCTTGTTATTGTCCAGCTCTCCACGCTTTCTAAGTGCTCCTGTCCACGCAAAGATAGTGGCAACGGAGTTGGTGGAGGTTTCCTCTCCCTTCAGATAACGGTAATAATGTCTCTGAACAGTTCCATGTGCAGCCTCATACTCATAGTAGCCGTCCGGGGAAACCAGAACAGAGGTCATCATGGCAAGGGAACCAAATGCGGAGGAGATCATGTCGCTCATAACATCTCCGTCATAGTTCTTGCATGCCCAGATAAATCCGCCCTCTGCTTTCATAACACGGGCAACTACGTCATCGATCAGGCTGTAGAAGAAAGTGATGCCTGCTGCCTGGAATTTCTCCTTGAACTCTGCCTCGAAGATGTCATGGAAAATCTCTTTAAATCTGCCATCGTAGGTCTTGGAGATGGTATCCTTGCCGCCGAACCACAAATCCTGTTTGGTATCCAGTGCGTAGTTAAAGCAGCATCTTGCAAAGCTTTCAATGGATTTGTCAAGGTTGTGAACGCCCTGGATCACACCCGGAGCGTAAAAGTGATGGATCAGCTCGCTTCTCTCCTCGCCGTCTGCTCCTTTAAATACCAGCATGGCATCTCCTGGCTTGTCGATGTACATTTCTGTGTTCTTGTAAACATCACCGTAAGCGTGACGTGCAATGGTAATTGGCTTCTTCCAGTTCTTGACGCATGGCTCAATGCCCTTTACCACGATGGGTGCACGGAAAACAGTTCCGTCTAAGATAGCACGGATGGTTCCGTTGGGGCTTTTATACATTTTCTTCAGGTCATACTCAGACATTCTGGCCTTGTTGGGGGTGATGGTCGCGCATTTGACTGCTACGCCGTATTTCTTGGTGGCTTCTGCTGCGTCTACGGTAACCTGGTCGTCTGTCTCATTTCTGTATTCCAGTCCAAGATCATAATACTCTGTCTTCAGATCTACAAAAGGAAGAAGAAGCTCATCCTTGATCATCTGCCACAGAATTCTGGTCATCTCATCCCCGTCCATCTCAACAAGAGGGGTCTGCATCTGAATTTTTCCCATTATATCCTCCTAAATATGAAGTGTAATTTAATGATACCAGTGTCAAAAGGTCAAAAAGCCGTTCGTGCTTGCACGATAAGGCGTTTGAACTTGCGACACGCCAAATATGAGAAAGTAGCGATTTACGTAGTAAATCAGCGGATTTCTCATATTTGGAGGATTGCGGGAGCCGCATAGCGGCGGAGCAATCCGGGGTATCAAATGAGTGGCAAAAGCCTTTTTGACACTCATTTCATTTTATTTTAACGTAATTCCAAGGCGTGTGCAAGTCTCTGCCACGATGTTCTCAAGCTCCTCGTCGCAGAGCACGGTCACACGTCCTTCCTCGTACTGTTTGTCTACCCAGGCTTTGATCATCTTCACGAGCTCGCTGTTCTTGTCAACCTTCTGCTCCCCTTTCAGGCGGTAGTGGCTGTCGATCCAGTGGGCGATTCCTGCTGCTCCGGAGGTGTTGGATACGGCGACCTCAACCGGGCGGTTCAGGAATTTCTCAGTGTCAAATACGTTGTAGATTTCCTCGTTTTTCAGAAGACCGTCTGCGTGGATGCCGGCTCTTGTTACGTTGAAGTTCTTGCCTACGAAAGGTGTTCTCTCCGGAATGTGGTAGCCGATCTCTTTCTCATAGTACTCTGCCAGCTCGGTGATCACCGTGGTATCCATGCCGCCAAGGTTTCCGCGAAGCTGTGCATACTCAAATACCATAGCCTCAAGAGGTGTATTTCCGGTACGCTCGCCAATACCAAATAAGGAAGTGTTGACGCCGCAGGCACCGTACAGCCATGCTGTGGTGGAGTTGCTCACTGCCTTGTAGAAATCATTGTGTCCGTGCCACTCGATCAGCTCGGAAGGCACGCCCGCATGAACCATAATACCATAGATAATACCAGGTACGGAACGTGGGATCACGGCACCAGGATAGTTGACGCCGTAGCCCATGGTATCGCAGCAGCGAACCTTAACCGGAATGCCGTACTGCTGGCGAAGCTTCATCAGCTCCAGGCAGAATGGGATGACATAACCGTAGATATCTGCTCTTGTAATGTCCTCCAGGTGGCAGCGCACGGAAACGCCGATTTCCAGGCACTCCTTGACAATGCTTAAATAATGCTCCATGGCCTGCTTACGGGTCATTTTCATCTTATAGAAAATATGATAATCAGAGCAGCTTACCAGGATACCGGTTTCTCTCATACCCATATCGCGGACAAGCTGGAAGTCTTTCTTGTTGGCACGGATCCAGCTGGTAACCTCCGGGAACTCGTAGCCTCTCTCCATACATTTCTCTACTGCATCCCTGTCCTTTTTGCTGTAAAGGAAAAACTCGGAAGCACGGATTCTTCCTTCCGGTCCGCCAAGCTTATGCAGATAATCGTAGATCCTTACGATCTGCTCAGTGCTGTACGGTGCTCTGGACTGCTGTCCATCACGGAATGTGGTGTCTGTGATCCAGATGTCATCTGGCATATGATGCGGTACAACCCTGTCGTTGAACGCAATCTTCGGTACTTCGGAATATGGAAAAAGATTTCGGAATACGTTAGGAGTGGTAACATCCACAAGCGGGTACATATGCTCCTCTAACTGAAGCAGATTAGTGTGGCGGTTCATTGAAACACGTCTGTTTTCCATTGATATTTCCTCCTCGTTGGCTGGAGCCTGACTTTTCTTTTGTAAAAAGCGGCTCTGAAACTATACTTGCTGTCCATTTTACTCAATTAAAGTGATTCAGTCAAGTACTTTTATACTGTAAAGTGATAATTCTTTATCAGGCTCGGTACAATTCTCCTCACATTCCAAGAAAACGGCGGCGGTTAAACCGTCCCCAGCCCTGCTGGTTTCTGGGAAGGCCAAGGTCGTCTGCGCTGTTCATCAGCATGGTTTTGATATCCGTGTTGGTAAGGGCGGGATCCTTTTCCAAGGCGCAGGCGATGGCGCCAGTGACCAGGGGTGTGGACATGGAAGTGCCGCTTTTCACCCCGTAGGAAAACGGCTTGCCTGGGACGCAGGACATGATCCGGTTTCCGGGCGCTACGATATCTGGCTTGCAGACGCACTCTGTGGTAGGCCCTCTTCCGGAGATGGCGCTCCGCCCTTCCAGAAGGTCGCTGGAGCCTACTGTGATCACCTTTTTGCTGCTGCCTGGTGCTGTGATGCTGCCAGGCCTTGGACCCTGGTTGCCCGCCGCGGTGACCACCACCATGCCCTCATCCCAAAGCTGCTCCACGCTTTCCACAAGCCGTACATGATCCTTTTTGGAATTGCAGGTGGTGCCAACGGAAATGTTTACCACCCGAATTCGGTACTGCTGCCGGTACTCCCGGATCCAGCGGATGGCACGCAGCACGTCCTCCTGGCTTCCGTTTCCGTAGCGGTCCAACACCTTCAGGGCAATGATCCCGCATCCCGGTGCCGCTCCCCTGTATTTTCCCATGGACGCAGTGCCATCCCCTGCCGCCAGGCCTGCCACATGAGTGCCGTGCCCGTTGTCGTCATAAGGACGTCTTTTAAAAGAAAGAAAATCATAAAACGCCCAGATCCTGCCTGCAAAATCTATATGCTCATAAATCCCGGTATCCAGGATGCAAACGCCGACTCCTTTTCCCGTATAAAAGGATTTTTCCATCATTTCCCCCAATAAAAAGAAAGCTTATAATAAATTATGTTTGCATTTTCATATCTGCGTCAAATTTATAGACAATTTTTGAAATTCTCAAAAATTTTTGTCGCTTTTTCTGCATACATATAGTATAATGAAATTACTTATAACAAGGGGATGAAAGAGACTTATGGAAAAGAATACACAGACACCGGAGGACAAGCTTCATTATTACTCCAGCGCTATTCGCCGTGACATGGGAAACCTGCTGAAATGGCTGATTCTTGCTGCCATCGTAGGCTATGTGGCAGGGGCATTCAGCACACTGTTTTCCTTTGTGTTAAAGGCAGTTACCAGTTACCGCAAGGCCAATCAGTGTATTTTTTATCTGCTGCCGCTCTCCGGCCTTTGCATTGTATTTCTTTATGACAAGCTTGGCAAGGACGACGGGGGCACCAACCAGGTGCTTTCCACGGTGCGTTCCCAGGACGATGTGCCCTGGCTTTCCGGACCGCTGATCTTTGTTTCCACTGCACTGACCCATCTGACAGGAGGTTCCGCAGGACGTGAAGGCGCAGCCATCCAGCTTGGAGGAAGCATTGCCAATCTTCTGGGACGGTGGATCCATCTGGACGAGGAGGACCGTCATGTGATCGTGATGTGCGGTATGAGCGCCGCATTCTCCGCACTTTTTGGCACGCCTATGGCTGCAGCGGTTTTCTCCATGGAAGTGGTCAGCGTGGGAGTAATGTACTATACGGCGCTGATGCCCTGTATGATCGCGTCTTTGATTGCCTCCCGTTTTGCAGCGGGCATGGGTGTTACACCGGAATCCTTCCATGTGGTGAACATTCCGGCGTTCAATCTGGAAACCGGGCTGAAAATGGGCGTGGCAGCACTGGGATGCGCGGTGATCAGCATTGTATTCTGCATTATTTTAAATGAGACAGCCAGACTATATGGGAAATTTTTCCCAAACAAATACATCCGGGTTGTGGCTGGTGCCGCTCTGGTCATTGTGATCACACTGCTTCTTGGAACAACGGATTACATGGGCGCAGGCGCGGAGCTGATCGAGAAGGCTGTTGAGACCGGAGAGACGGATTACATGGCTTTCTTCTGGAAAATGATCCTTACTGCACTTACTATGCGGGCAGGCTTCCGGGGAGGCGAAATCGTGCCGTCCTTTTGCGTAGGAGCGACCTTTGGATGTATGGCGGGACAGATTGTGGGACTCTCCCCGTCTCTTTGTGCAGCCTGCGGAATGGCGGCTGTATTCTGCGGCGTGACCAACTGCCCTATTACTTCGATTCTGATCGCATTTGAAATGTTTGGATTTAAGGGCGTTTCTTTCTATCTGATCGCAGTGTCCATCAGCTATGCTGCTTCCGGATATTACGGACTGTATAAAGATCAGACTATTGTATATTCTAAGTATAAGGCGAAATATATTAACAAGCACACTAAAATGTAAAATCCGGCACAAAGTGCCGTAAAAAGAAGGGGGTACATTTATGAACCTAGAAAAACTTTTTCACCTGAAGGAACACCGAACTGACGTGAAGACTGAGGTAATGGCTGGAATCACCACATTCATGACCATGGCCTACATTCTTGCAGTCAACCCGAACATCCTTTCCGCAGCCGGAATGGATAGAGGCGCAGTATTTACCGCAACTGCCCTGTCTTCCTTTATCGCAACCTGCCTGATGGCGCTGTTATCCAATTATCCGTTTGTCCTTGCTCCTGGAATGGGTCTGAATGCTTATTTTGCATACACCGTAGTCCTTGGCATGGGATATTCCTGGGAACAGGCTCTGGTTGCCGTATTTGCAGAAGGTATTATCTTCATTCTGCTTTCCCTTACCAACGTGCGTGAAGCGATCTTCAACTCCATTCCTATGACATTGAAGCATGCTGTTTCCGTAGGAATTGGTCTTTTCATTGCCTTCATCGGTCTGCAGAACGCAAAAATCGTTGTAAACAATGATTCCACACTGGTAAGCATGTTTTCCTTTAAGGGCTCTCTTGCAGACGGTTCCTTCAATTACATGGGAATCACTGTTCTTCTGGCTCTTCTTGGTGTTCTTATCACAGCCATTCTTCTTGTTAAGAATGTAAAGGGCGGTATCCTTTGGGGTATCCTGATTACATGGATCCTTGGAATCCTCTGCCAGCTTGTAGGACTTTATGTGCCAAATCCAGATGCTGGCTTCTTCAGCCTTCTCCCGGATTTCTCCAACGGAATTTCCGTACCAAGCATGGCACCTACTTTTATGAAGATGGATTTCGCAGGGGTGTTCTCACTGGATTTTGTTGTTATCATGTTTGCGTTCCTGTTTGTAGATATGTTTGATACACTTGGAACCTTGATCGGTGTTGCATCCAAGGCTGATATGCTGGATAAGGATGGCAAGCTTCCGAAGATTAAGGGTGCTCTTCTCTCTGATGCAGTTGGTACCACAGTTGGTGCTATGTGCGGTACTTCTACTGTTACCACATTTGTTGAGAGTGCTTCCGGTGTTGCAGAAGGCGGACGTACAGGTCTTACCTCTTTAGTATCCGCTCTTTTGTTCGCCCTTTCCCTGTTCCTTTCCCCGATCTTCCTTGCAATCCCATCATTTGCAACTGCTCCGGCTCTGATCGTGGTTGGATTTTTGATGCTTACTTCTGTTACAAAGATCGATTTTGATGACCTTACAGAAGCTCTTCCGGCATTTATCACAATCATCGCAATGCCGTTCCTGTACAGCATTTCCGAAGGTATCGCACTTGGCGTTATCTCCTATGTAATCATCAATGTATGTACCGGAAAAGCAAAAGATAAAAAGATCAGCGGTCTTATGTACGCACTGGCTGTTATCTTTATTCTGAAATACGTATTCTTATAGCATTAAGCTAAAATACCTCCTGACAGGAAATATGCTTCCTGGCAGGAGGTGTTTTTTTGTTTGCATTATATGAAGGTATATCGAATACGTAGCTTTTCTTTATCTTTTTACATTGAATGCGCCCATTCCCGGGTAAACAGCTGCATCGCCGAGCTCTTCCTCAATGCGGAGAAGCTGGTTGTATTTGGCAACACGCTCTGTTCTGGATGGAGCCCCAGTCTTGATCTGGCAGGTGTTAAGGGCAACTGCAAGGTCTGCGATTGTAGTATCCTCAGTCTCACCGGAACGATGGGAAGAAATTGCAGTGTATCCAGCCTTGTGAGCCATCTTAATTGCCTCAAGGGTCTCAGAAACAGAACCAATCTGATTCAGCTTGATCAGGATAGAGTTTCCGCATCCAAGAGAAATACCCTTGGAAAGTCTCTCCGTATTGGTTACAAACAGGTCATCGCCAACCAGCTGAATCTTGTCGCCAAGTTCTTTGGTAAGCTTCTTCCAGCCTTCCCAGTCTTCCTCATCCAGGGCATCCTCGATGGAAATGATCGGGTATTTGTCAACCAGCTTTTTCCAGTGGTCGATCAGCTCATCAGATGTATAAACAGTACCAGCCTTTGGAAGCTTGTACTCACCAAGCTTGCCTGTCTTCCACTCAGAAGAAGCAGCGTCCATAGCGATCATAAAGTCTTTTCCTGGCTCATAGCCTGCATTCTTAACAGCCTCGAGAATGGTCTCAATGGCCTCTTCGTCAGATTTTAATGCCGGAGCAAATCCGCCCTCATCACCAACGGAGGTAGCAAGTCCTCTGGATTTCAGGATTGCTGCAAGTGCATGGAACACTTCTGCGCACCATCTTAAGCACTCTTTGAAGCTTGGTGCACCAACCGGCATGATCATGAACTCCTGAACGTCAAGTCCGGAGGAAAGTGCGTGGCAGCCGCCGTTTACAATGTTCATCATCGGCACTGGCATACGGTTTCCGGAAATGCCGCCAAGGAAGCGGTAAAGCGGAATGTCAAGGGAGGCTGCAGCTGCACGGCAGCAAGCGATGGAAACAGCAAGGATGGCATTTGCGCCAAAGTTGGATTTGTCCTTTGTTCCGTCTGCCTTGATCATTGCTTTGTCAATTGCATAAATGTCAGATGCGTCCATTCCTGCGATCACATCGTTAATGGAGGTGTTGATGTTCTCAACAGCTTTTGTAACGCCTTTTCCAAGGTATCTGCTCTTATCATTATCTCTAAGCTCCAGAGCCTCGAACTCTCCTGTAGATGCACCGCTTGGTGCTGCTCCTCTGCCGATGGTTCCGTCTACCAGGTAAACTTCAGCCTCTACAGTAGGGTTTCCTCTGGAATCCATAATCTCTCTTCCAATGACTTTCTCAATTTCTAAGTAATCCATGGTATGTATACTCCTTTCGTTTTTCAAAGGAACTCCTTTTTTATTATGCCAGCGGTCTTTCTGTCATAATAAAAAGGAGTCCAAATGATTTACACCGTTAGGTTAGCTATTCCTAACTCTTTGGTTAGTATACACTAATCAGAGTGAGTTGGCAAGAGATTTAAATGATAATATTTTTCATTGGCGAGGGAGGGCTTTTTAGCGCTTAATTTTCCCCACCTCTTATCCATAGTATAAACCTCCTGTTGTAGCTGATTCAGTGAAAATGAATTTCCTAATATATTAGTTTTTCATAATATGCTGTAACTATACCACTGCTGCCCCCAAAATTCTGTTGCTTTGACAACATCTTTATTTTTCTTTCCATTTTTTTCCATAAAATTGGGTTTTCAATAAAAACACAATTGTATTTTCATGTATACGTAGTATAATAATTACCGTTTGCAGGAAATATTGGACATGTCTATTCATACATATTCCTCTTATTTTCTGTCAAAAAACTTAACAGGAGGCTTTTGTCTTGAATACCCAAACTACATCAAAATCTCTCCCTGTTTTTCGGGGCGAGCTTGCACTCTTAGTTGCAGTTGCGATCAACAGCTTCGGCGTTGTGCTGATGCTGTATTCCGGAACTGGAATCTCCGCGATCTCCAGTGTTCCCTACGCATTTTCCTGCGTATTTTCGGCAGTCACACTTGGCACCTGGACCTATATTTTCCAGGGACTTCTGGTGCTGACACTGATGATCCTGCGCAAAAAATTTGTTCCTCAGTACCTGTTCAGCTTCGTGGTCGGATTTGTGTTCGGCGAGCTGCTGGATGTGCACGAAATGTGGATCAATGTTCTGCCTACCGCCATCGGCTGGCGCGTGCTTTACTTTGTGGCAAGCTACATACTGATCTGCATCGGGATCGCACTTTCCAACCGCTGCCAGATGCCAATCGTGCCTACAGACCTTTTTCCAAGAGAGCTGTCCCAGATCACTTCCATCACCTACCCGAAGATCAAGATCAGCTTTGACGTCATTTGTCTGGCTGTCACTGCCCTTCTTACCGGAATCGGCCTTGGACATATCAAAGGACTTGGCGTTGGTACGATAGCAGCCGCTTTCACCATGGGAAAAGGAGTGGGCATCGCAGGGGACTGGATGGACCGCCACATAGCATTTACGTCCTTCCTCGCTAAGAAGCAGGCTTAAACTTTCATTATTTAAAAATAAAATACAATCTTTCTTTTTCCTGACATAAAATGTATAAATTGATATTATTTGCAAATACTACTCTCAGGGGCAAAAAGGAGGGATTGTATGATATTACTTATCATTTTGTTTTTTGCATTACAGGTTTTGATACTTTTCTGCTGTCTGGCTGCGGGAAACGATCCGTATTCCCAGCAGCTTTCCGACCAGGAACAGCTGGAGTTTCTTGCACGCTGGAAAAAAGAGCATGGACGGGAGTAGGTATTTTTTCCATGTAAACGATCCGCACAAAAAGGCAGCTGCCCGAAAGAGCACGCTGCCTTTTTGGCTGCGCGGGTTCTGGTCATATAATAATGCACACCAGCCCGCCTTTGCTGTCGTTGACGATTTTCTGCATGGTATCCTGGAGCTTTGCCTGGCTTTCCTCGCTGATGGAGGCCAGCTTGCTTCGGATACCGTCCTGCACCAGCTGTTCTATAGATTTTCCGAAAATATTGGTCTCCCAGATGCTCTCTCCTCTTGACGCGCTTTCCCCGATGTAGGCGATCAGATCCTTAGCCTGCTGCTCGGTGCCTACAATGGGGGCAATTTCTGTCTCAATGTTGGCTTTGATCATGTGGATGGACGGGCTCTTGGACTTAATCTTTACGCCGTATTTGTTGCCCTGGCGGATTACCGCAGGCTCTTCCAGCTGAATCTGGGAAAGCTCGGGTACTACCACGCCGTAGCCGCTACCTGTGACTGCATCTAAAGCATCGCGGACTTTTACATATTTTTCCTTCATGGCGGCAAGCTCTTTCATGGTGTGGATCAGCTCGTACTCGCTTTCCATGGGGATTCCGCTCATGTCACTGAGCATTTTGTAATAGTACTTGTCATTTACCTGGATGCGGATCTGTACGGTGCCGTCGGACAGATTGACGTGATCCAGAAGGGTTTCCTGGACATAGGGGCCTTCCAGCTTTACAGATTCCCTGGTGATGTCCCGGATGTGGAGCATGCGCTTCATGCAGGCTTTGATCTGGGAAAGGATCTGGGCTTTCAACTCGTGGTCAGCAGGCAGCATTTCCACCCATTTTGGCACGAAAAACTGGATCTGGGTAACCGGAAACTCATACAGGATTTTTTCCAGGATCTGGGCTACGTCCTCTTTTCTTAGCTGTTCGCAGTTTACGGGCACTACGGGGACCAGATATTTCTGCTGAAGCTGGTTCGCCAGCTGCCTGGTTTCCTCTTTGTGGGGGAACTGGGAATTCACTACCATAAGGAAGGGCTTTCCCTGTTTTTTCAGCTCTGTCACAGTCTGCTCTTCTGCCTGGGTAAAATTTTCCCGGGGGATTTCCCCGAAGCTTCCGTCTGAGGTGATCACAAGGCCGATGGTGGAATGCTCCTGGATCACTTTTTCCGTGCCCATTTTGGCGGCTTCATGAAATGGAATGGCTTTTGTAAACCAGGGAGTTTTCACCATACGCTCTTTGCCGTCTTCGATATTTCCTGCGGCGTCTTTTACCAGAAAGCCTACGCAGTCGATCAGGCGAACCTGTACCTTCAGATCCTCCCCAAGGGTTACAGGCACTGCTTCTCTTGGGATGAATTTAGGTTCTACAGTTGTGATCATTTTGCCGGAGCCGGAAAGAGGGAGCTGATCCCGAACCTCCTTCTGCATTTTTTCATCCATCCCAGGCAAAGCCACAAGCTCCATAAACCTGCGGATAAAGGTGGATTTCCCGGTGCGTACAGGGCCTACAACGCCTATGTATATATCACCGCCGGTCCTTGCCTGGATGTCCCGGTAAATCTGAAAATTCTCCATACAAAAAAGCCCTCCTGCCTGATATTCAAAGGTTCTGCGGCGGCATAGCTGCCGCCGCTTCGCATAATCCTACACTCTTCCTCTAAATAATATGCAGTCGGGCTTTTTATTATTCTAATCAATAAAACTCATTATGCAGCAGCTTGTGCTCCTTGCCCTTGAGCAGTCCCTGGTAGAGTTCCATAACCATAGGGTTCTCGTCGGACTTCTTGATCAGCATGGTATTGTCTGCGCTGTACAGGCCTCTTGCTCTTGCAGCCTTGGTTCTGTCACCTGCACGTACAGGCTGGCCGCCTCCCATAATACAGCCACGGCGGCATGCCATTACCTCGATCAGATGATAGTTGGCTTCACCGTTCTTCACACGCTCCATAACCGTTCTGGCATTTGCAAGTCCGCTAGTTACACAAATATTAATATCCATTCCCTTGTAAGGAATAGTAAATTCTTTGATTCCCTCATCGCCGCGCACACCGCACTCTGCGATCTCGCGCATGGTCTCCTTTGTATGATCCGGGCTTAAGCGGCGAAGAACCGCCTCTGTAACACCACCTGTAACGCCAAAAATCACACCGCCGCCGGAACCAAATCCAAAAGGCATATCGCATGCTTCCGGCTCCAGCTGTCCGAAGTCCAGACCAAAGTTGTCGATCATGCGAATCAGCTCTGTAGTCGTGATAACAATATCCGTATCCTGCGCTCCGTCTGTAAAGCTGTTCGGACGGATTGCCTCTGCTTTCTTGGCAGTACATGGCATAACAGATACCATAACCGTTCTCTTGCCTTTGGCATTTTCAGGGTCACGGAAGTACTCCTTAATTACTGCTGACATCATTCCCTGCGGGGATCTGCAGGTAGACAGGTTCGGAATATAATCCTTGTACTGGTCAGTAATAAATTTCACCCATGCCGGACAGCAGGAAGTAAGAAGGGGAAGGTTCTCACCATTCTCAACCCGTTTCAGGAACTCTGCGGATTCTTCCATAATAGTCAGATCCGCGCTGAAGCTGGTGTCATAGATTTCATCAAAACCCATTCTGTGAAGTGCATTGACAATCTTGCCCATTACACTGCGTCCCTTGGTCAGTCCATAGTGGTCTCCCACGGCAACACGTACTGCTGGAGCAATCTGCGCAACCACCCGTACATCCGGATCTGCAAGGGCATCCCATACTTCATCCATATGTGTCTTAATGGAAATAGCACCTGTAGGACAGAATACACGGCACTGTCCGCAGTTCACACACTGTGTCTCTGCTATCTTTTTATTGAAGGCCGGAATCACAATAGCTTCTGTTCCGCGGTATGCAAAGTTCAGGGCACCGATTCCCTGAAGCTCCTCGCAGGCACGTACACAGTCGCCGCAAAGGATACACTTATTCGGGTCACGGATCAGAGAAGGTGAACTGTCATCAATCTCATAATGCTCTCTTGTGTTCTGGAAACGGATATTATGTACCCCAAGTCTGTGAGCCAGCTCCTGGAGCACACACTCCCCGCTCTTAACGCAGGTAGTACAGTCACGGCAATGTGCTGCAAGAAGCAGCTCCACTACCAGCTTCCTGTATTTCTTAATCTTTCCTGAGTTTGTATAAATAACCATGCCGTCCCTTGGTTCCTCAGAACAAGAGGCAAAGGTTCTTCCACGGTCATCCTCTACCGTACACAGACGGCAGGCTCCAAAGGTGGAAACCTCTGAGTGATAACAAAGTGTGGGAATATTGATTCCTGCCTTACGAATAACGGTCAGGACATTTCTTTCATCTGTAAATTCGACTTTTCTGCCGTCAATTGTCATTGTACCCATAATCTGTCCTCCCTTTACATTTCCACATAGATTGCATCAAAATTACAGTTGTCCTTACAGCTGCCGCATTTGATACATACATCATTATTAATATGATAAGGTGATTTGATCTTGCCGGAAATTGCCCCGGCAGGACAGTTCTTGGCACATTTTCCACAACCGATACAGAACTCCGGATTGATGTGGAACTGACGGAGCGCAGTGCAGACCTTGGCACGGCACTTCTTGTCACGGATATGCTCCTCATACTCCTCACGGAAACGCTTCATGGTACTGAGAACCGGAAGGGGTGCACTCTTGCCAAGACCGCAAAGAGCCATACTCTGAACCATAGTTGCAAGCTCTTCCAGCTCATCAAGATCGGACATTTCACCTCTGCCCTCTACGATCTTCTCCAGAATCTCCAGCATACGCTTGGTACCCTCACGGCATGGAACACACTTGCCGCAGCTCTCGCGCTGGGTAAAGCTCATGAAGAAACGGGCAACCTCTACCATACAGGTATTCTCGTCCATAACAACCAGTCCGCCGGAACCCATAATGGCATCCAGCTTCTTCACGGAATCAAAATCAAGAGGCGCATCCAGCTGATCCTCGATCAGACATCCGCCGGAAGGACCACCGATCTGTACACCCTTAAATGCAGCACCGCTCTTAAGACCACCGCCGATATCATAGATGATCTCACGGAGTGTGGTTCCCATAGGCACTTCAATAAGACCTGTGTTCTCAATCGCTCCTGTAAGAGAGAATGTCTTGGTACCCGGGCTTCCCTCTGTTCCGATGGTACGGAACCAGTCGGCACCCTGCACAATGATCTTCGGAACATTTGCATAGGTCTCTACGTTATTCAGGACGGTCGGCTTGCCCCACAGACCCTTCTCAACTGTACGAGGCGGCTTCACACGAGGCATACCTCTGTTTCCTTCAATGGAGGAGGTAAGGGCAGAGCCTTCACCGCATACAAAAGCTCCTGCGCCGCGATTGATGTGAAGGTGGAAGTTTACACCGCTGCCAAGAATATTATCTCCAAGAAGACCGTATTTCTCAGCCTGGGAAATAGCAAGGCGAAGTCTTGCAACAGAAAGAGGATACTCTGCACGCACATATATGTATCCGTTCTCAGCACCTACTGCATAAGCGGCAATGATCATACCCTCGATCATCTTATATGGGTCGCCTTCCATAACGGAGCCATCCATAAATGCTCCCGGATCACCTTCGTCACCGTTACATACAACATAACGGGTCTTCTCAGCCTGTCTGGCTACCTGTGACCATTTTTTGCCAGCCGGGAAGCCGGCACCGCCACGTCCGCGAAGGCCGGATCTGGTAACCTCATCAATAACCTCCTGGGGAGTCATCTCTGTAACTGCTTTTGCAAGAGCAGCAAAGCCTCCTGCTGCAATATATTCATCAATGGATTCCGCGTCAATCTTACCGCAGTTCTCAAGAACGATCCTGGTCTGACGGTTAAGGAACGGAATATCCTCTGGCTTGGGACAGACCTCATCCCCATGGCGGTAAAACAGACGGTCTACAGGCTGTCCGAGGCGTACAGTACGCTCTACGATCTCCAGGCAGTCCTCTTCCTGAACATGTACATACTGATATCCATAAGGCTCAATGCGCATAAGAGGTCCTAACTCGCAAAGTCCCTGACATCCGGTCTTAATAACGCCTACATGAGGGATATCCTTCTGCATCTCAATGCGCACACCGTCGATTCCCTCACAAAGTCTTACCATTTCATCATAGATCTTCTGTGCACCGGAAGCCATACATCCGGTACCGGAACAGACGAGAACACGGCAGGTAAAACCATTTATAAGCTGCTCAATCTCAGCTTTCTTATTCAGCAGTTCTTCTTTACTGTTTATTCTCATCCATTCTCACCTCTCAATCTGTTAATCAGCTCTACTACCTTCTCCGGTGTCATCTTGGCATGCACTTCTTCGTTAACCATACAGGTTGGAGCAAGTCCGCAGGCTCCAAGACAGGATACGGTCTCCACAGTGAACATCATGTCGTCTGTGGTGTGCTTCTTATTGCTAAGTCCCAGTTCTTTCATAAAAGCTTCTTTTACGGGAATGGATTTCCTTACATGACAGGCTGTTCCGTCACACACCTTGATAATGTATTTCCCCTTGGGCTCAAAGGAAAAGTTCTCATAGAAGGTGGCTACGCTGAACGCCTTGGCTTCTGTTACGCCGATCTTCTCGGCAACGTAGGTCAGAAGCTCTGCAGGCAGATACCGGTATTCTGCCTGAATGTCCTGCATGATGGGAATTAATGAGGCCGCACATTTTTCATAATGCTCAATAATCTCATCTGCCTTTTTGTAACATGACTGATCTAACATTACTGTTAATCCTCCTTACCTGCCAGTTCTACCTCTGGCCCTTTTGTGAATGTTTCACCATAAGGTCTCCGGCATTGCGTATTTTTTAACAAACTTCACTATTTTTGTAAGAAAATTATATATTTTTTTGTTCAATTTGGCAAGCTTTTCCTAATAAGTCTTTTAATTAACAATGTTTTTTTGCACAATTAACTCAGTGAAAAATATACCAAAGCGCACAAAAAGCCGGATTCTGCTGGATGTACGGAAAATACATCTGCAAAATCCGGCTTTTTATAGGTTCTCATCCGCCGATCTGCGCCATTATATGGGACTCTTCTGTCCCGTTCTTTTTTTCCTGGAAATTATGGCCTGCTGGCTTCTCATAAATGGTCTTCTGGATGGTTTCCTTCAGAAGCGCATCGGAAACGCCGCCTCTTAACAATGCTTTTAAGTCCGCTCCGTTTTCAAACTGAAGACAGCCCTTCAGATATCCGGTAGAAGTAAGGCGCACACGGTTGCACTGACTGCAGAACTTGTGGGACAAAGCACTGATAAATCCAATTCTGCCCTGGAAATTTTCAAGGGTATAATAATGGCAGGGCCCATTTCCAAGGGTTTCCTTCGTAGGCGTCATAGGACCGTAAGCACGCTCCAGAAGCCCTTTTACCGTCTCCTCGTCTCTCGCTGTAAACTCTTTTCCAAGACCAATGGGCATCATCTCGATAAACCGCACATGGAGCGGATTCTCCTTTGCCAGGACCGCCACCTGCAAAAGATCCTGCTGGCTCTGAAAAGTGGGAACACAGTTTACCTTCACCTTAAGCTCCGGATAGGAAAGTGCTGCCTCAAGTCCTTCCAGCACCTTTTTCAGCTCATCCCTTCTGGTGATTTTTCGAAAAGTCTCTGCATCCAAAGTGTCTAAGCTTATATTCACTGCATCCAATCCCGCTTCCATCAGCCCCGGCAGCTGCTCTTTCAGCAAAATGCCGTTGGTAGTCAACGTCACCTGCTGGATTCCGGGAAGAGCTTTCAGCTCTTTCACAAGGGGAACACAGATCCTGCGCACCAAAGGCTCCCCTCCTGTCAGCTTGATCCTGGAAATCCCAAGCTCACTGGCCAGGCTGCAGACTCTTAAGATTTCATCTTCACTTAGAACCTCCGTGCGGGGAATCTGACAGATTCCTTCCTCTGGCATGCAGTAAATGCACCGCAGATTACAGCGGTCTGTAAGGGAAATCCGCATGTAATCAATGATTCTTCCATACTGATCAAGCATAATCCATCTCATCTCCCTCTGAGATCACGCCGCCGTGGATCACCCTGGCAAACACGCCCTCTCTTGGCATGATGCAGTCCCCCATGATCTTAAAAATCTCGCAGCCATTGTGGCACTGCTTGCCAATCTGGGTGATTTCCAGGATCACATCGTTGCATTTCAGCCGTGTGCCAACAGGCAAAGTTCTGAAATCAAACCCCTGCACAATGAGATTTTCCCCAAAGGCGCCATCCTGCACCGGGGCTCCCTTCGCCTTGAATTCTTCTATTTTCTCATAGGAAAGAAGGCTGACCTGGCGGTGCCAGTTCCCTGCATGGGCGTCATTCTCCAGTCCATAATTCTCGATCAGTTTCACAGTGTGGACATTGACCTTCTGAGTTCCTCGTTTCTCGCTGATATTTACTGCCATCACTTTTCCCATATCCCACGACCTCCATATATCTGTTACTTTCTATGATACAATATTTTTAAGAGAAAAGCAATTTTTTTGTAAATATTAAACATATTCTAATGGAAATCAGGTTACTGTTCACTTCGTGAGCAGTAACACGCTTCGCGATGCACAGAAATCATGCATTCGCATGATTTCGCGCTGCAATTCTCGGGTTTTCTGTGAACTTTGTTCACAAAAAACACCTCGCGGAATGTTACCAGTGAACAGTAACGAAATCAGCTTCTGAACTATACTATAAAAAGCTCCCCGGGTTTCCCCGGAGAGCTTTCTTTATGCAAATTATGCGTTTACCTTACGCATTGCTGCCTCAACCACATGACCTACCAGAACGGAAGTAGTTACACTTCCAACTCCGCCAGGAACCGGTGTGATCGCATCAACGATCGGCTCTACTGCTGCGTAGTCAACGTCTCCGCAAAGCTTGCCTTCTGCATTTACGTTGATTCCTACGTCGATCACAATCTGTCCCTCTTTAACATAATCAGCGCCAACAACGCCTGCGCGGCCTGCTGCTACGATGATGATGTCAGCTTCACGAGCTACAGATGGCATATCAACGGTTCTTGTATGGCAGATGGTTACAGTTGCGTTTTTCTTAACAAGCATCATTGCCGCCGGCTTGCCAACAACAAGGCTTCTTCCGATTACAACGGCTTTCTTGCCTGTGCAGTCGATTCCGTAATGATCCAGGATTTCCATACATGCCTGTGGTGTACATGGCGGGAAGCCGATCTTCTTGCCTGTGAAAACACCGGACATGGAAAGGTCTGTCATACAGTCAACATCTTTTTCAGGAGCAAGTGCATTCTCGATCACTGCCTGATCTAAGTGCTTCGGAAGCGGACGGAACAGAAGAACGCCATGGATATGGTCATCCTTGTTTACCTTGTCGATTACTTCAAGAAGCTCTTCCTGAGCTACGTCCTCCGGAAGAAGAATCTTCTCGCAGGCAACTCCTAAAGTCTCGCAGCGCTTTGTTGCGCCTCTCTCATAGGAAATGTCGCTTGGATTCTCGCCTACACGGATAATGCAAAGTGTCGGGTTAACGCCTTTTTCCTGAAGTGCTGCCACATTGCCTTTGATGCGCTCATTTAATGCAGCAGTTACTTCTTTACCTAATAACTGTTTTGCCATTTTGAATGATCTCCCTTTCTGATATCCTATTATTTCAGTCTTGCAAGAACGCTGTCAAATGTCTCATCTGCAAGCTTACAATATTTCTCAAGCATAGCATCTGCTTTCGCGTTGAGCTCTTCTGCATATTCTCTGTCTGCCATGGATTTGGTGTTAATGTAAACATTCAGGCTGGCACCCTTTAATGCAGCCTTGCAGAAGGTTGCCGCTACACCGGCATCACTGATTGCAAGCTTGGAGCCTTTTGCAGCAAATTCCTTGATCAGGTCAAGTGCTTCACAGCATTTCTCCATAATCTCCATCGGAACGGAGCAGGCATCCTTTAATACGATTGCCATAACTCTTGCTTTCTCAGCTTTCTCTTCTTCTGTCTCCTTTGGCATACCGTATGCCTTGGAAAGAGGCTCAAAAACTTCTGCATCCCGCTCAATAAGACGAAGGAAATCTTTCTGAAGCTTGTCGCATTTACCCTTCAGCTCCCACATTTCTTCCTCAACATCTGCATATTTCTTTTTGCCAACAGTAAGGCTTCCTACCATGTTGCCAAGAGCAGTTCCTACTGCACCAACCAGTGCGGATGCGCCGCCGCCGCCCGGAACCGGGGCTTTAGAAGCAAGAACTTCTACAAATTCTGTACATGTACTTGTTGAAAATCCCATTTTCGTTTATCTCCTTATTAGAACAGTCCTGTGATCTTACCAGTCTCATCAACATCGATTCTCTCAGCAGCCGGAACTTTCGGAAGACCTGGCATAGTCATGATCTCACCGGTAAGAGCTACAATGAAGCCTGCACCGGCAGAAATTTTCAGGTTGCGAACGGTTACTTCGAAATCTGTTGGAGCACCAAGCTTCGTCTGATCATCCGTTAAGCTGTACTGTGTTTTTGCAACACAGATCGGGCAGTTTCCAAAGCCAAGAGCCTCAAGCTGTTTTGCCTGTTTCTGAGCATTTGCTGTAAGAACTACGTTCTTTCCACCGTAAACCTTCTGAACGATCTGATTCAGCTTGTCCTCGATAGAGCCTTCAAGCTCATAAGCATAAGTAAAGTCGTTTGGCTCCTCGCACAGACGAATTACTTCCTCAGCAAGCTTCAGACCGCCTTCGCCGCCTTTTGCCCATACTTCGGAGAGCGCAACATTGACACCAAGCTCTTTACATTTTGCTTCTACAAGATCAAGCTCTGCCCTGGTATCTGTTGGGAATGCATTGATTGCAACTACACATGGAAGCTTGTAAACATTCTTAATATTGTTTACATGTTTCAGAAGGTTCGGAAGACCCTTCTGAAGAGCCTCAAGGTTCTCATTATTCAGATCTGCTTTTGCAACGCCGCCATTGTATTTAAGTGCACGAACAGTAGCAACGATAACAACTGCATTTGGATGAAGGTCAGCCATACGGCATTTGATGTCAAGGAATTTCTCAGCACCAAGGTCAGCACCAAAGCCAGCCTCTGTAATTGCATAATCAGCAAGCTTCATAGCCATCTTTGTAGCTGTTACAGAGTTGCAGCCATGAGCGATGTTTGCGAATGGTCCGCCGTGAACGATTGCCGGTACATGCTCAAGAGTCTGAACCAGGTTTGGTTTGAGGGCGTCCTTTAAAAGTGCAGTCATAGCGCCTTCTGCGTGAAGGTCACCAGCTGTTACAGGCTTCTGCTCTGATGGTTTGCCATATGTATAGCCAACGATCATTCTTGCAAGTCTGTTCTTCAAATCTGTGATATCGCTTGCAAGACAGAGAACTGCCATGATCTCAGATGCTACTGTGATATCGTAGCCATCCTCACGTGGCATACCGTTTGTTCTTCCGCCAAGACCATCGATTACGTTACGAAGCTGACGGTCATTCATATCCACACATCTTCTCCATGTAACCTTACGTGGGTCAATGTTCAGTGCATTGCCCTGGAAAATGTGGTTGTCGATCATTGCTGCAAGAAGGTTGTTTGCTGCGCCGATTGCGTGGAAGTCACCTGTGAAGTGAAGGTTAATGTCCTCCATCGGAACAACCTGTGCATAGCCGCCGCCTGCTGCACCGCCCTTTACACCAAATACCGGTCCAAGAGATGGCTCACGAAGCGCAACCATTACGCTCTTTCCAAGCTTCTGCATTCCATCTGCAAGACCTACAGTTGTAGTTGTTTTTCCCTCACCAGCCGGGGTAGGGTTGATTGCTGTTACAAGGATCAGTTTTCCGTCTTTTTTATCGCTCTCTTTTAAGAGATTGTAGTCGATTTTTGCCTTATACTTTCCATACTGCTCCAGGTATTTGTCATCAATACCAGCCTTCTCTGCAATCTGGGTAATCGGCAGCATTTCGCATTCCTGTGCGATTTCAATGTCACTCTTGTATCCCATTGTAACTTACCTCCTTTTTACGTCACTGCCACCTGAGCAGGACGCCTCCGCATAATTTGAATTTATCAAAACGGCTTCCAAAAGGGCATTAAGGATCATGTCCCTGTCCGGATCCGCTTTAATCATGAATATACAGCTTTTACATTTAACAGACTTAATTTATATGCAGGATCATTTCGCCTGCGCAGCCTTTAAAAAAGCTTTTAAAGAGCCGATGATCACATCTCCCATAACCGCCATATCTTCCGCAGCAAAGGATACGGGGAAATTATCTGAAAACAGAATCTGGGAGGATGGTGGAAATTCCTCATCTCCCTCCCACAGGATCATCTGGATCTGATATCCGGGATAAATGGATAACTCATATGCCGCATCTCCGAATTTCACAGGAGTGCATTTCATATGATCCATTACCAGCCTGAAATCCTTCAGTCTGTTACCATAAGTAAATGCAAGACGCTTAATGCATCTTCCGTCAAACTGGCGTAAATACACTTCTCCCCAAGGCATTTCACGGTAGGTTTTATACTTACCGGTTCCCATGGAAGCAGAACCGTTTAACAGAAAACGGATCGTCAGGATTTTCGCATAGATCATATCCTCAAGAGGATAGCATTTCTTCTCATCCTCCACATGCTTTACCTGAAAATCCGGGTATGTGATAGTATAATCAGAGCCCAGAAATGTCAAAGTAAAGGCTTTCGCACTTTCATCATATGGAATAGAAAGTCTGGCTGCGATTTCCTTAGGATCAGCCTTTGCATACAGCTCAAGATAATGCTCCCAGGGCATTCTCTCCTTGCTGTCTTTATCATAGTTTAAATCATCAATGGTAAATGGCATTTTTGTTTACTTCCTGTTCTGTAAATCTTTCATTACGTCCGGGAACATTCCGGTGTCTGTGTGCGGAATAAAGCATGCGCCCACAAACTCGTCCATATAAGTCGGTACTGTGGAAAGCTCCATGTATGTCATGTTTGCAGCAAGCTCATAGGTCTTCTTCTCTGCTGCTGTAGAAAGAAGCATCAGGTAGGAGCCTGTCAGGGAAGAATTGCCGATATAGTGGAATTTCTCCAGAGGGATATCCGGGAACATTCCGATATTTACAGCATTTCTCATATTGATACCGCTTCCGATACCTCCTGCTACATAAACATCATCAATCATGCTTACATCAAAGTCCAGACTGTTGAGCATAGTGCGGATTGCAGAAAAAATAGCACCCTTGGCACGGATAAAGTTATCAATATCCACCTCTGTGATCTCAACATCCTTCACAGAGCCTGCTTCGCTTTCAAATGCGATCACATAGCTTCCCATTCCATATTTGTCGTGGCGGATTCTCTCACCCTCGCGGACAAATTTACCCTTAGGGTTGATGATTCCACACATGAAAAGCTCACTGATCACGTCAATGATTCCGGAACCGCAAAGTCCGATCGGCTTGGTTCCAGGATTTCCTACTACCTTGTAGGTAGGAATCATAGTTTCCTTGTCAATGGTACAGGCCTCAATGGCACCGTCTGTTGCACGCATACCGCAGCTGATGTCACCACCCTCAAAGGCAGGTCCTGCTGAACATGCACAGCTCATCATAAAGTCAGAGTTTCCGAATACCAGCTCTCCGTTGGTACCAAGGTCAATAAACAGGGAAAACTCCGGTCTGTTCCAGATCATACTTACTAAGGTTCCGGCAGTAATGTCACCGCCTACATAGCTTCCGATATTCGGCGCAATAATAATATGCGCGTCTTTATTAATGGCAACTCCCACATCAGAAGCAAAAAGGGAGTTGGTCTTAAAGAATGCAGGAATGTATGGCTCCATACGGACCGGATCCGCATTGATTCCTGCAAACAGATGATTCATGGTTGTGTTTGCGCCTACAGACATTCTGTAAATATGGCTAGCTGAAATACCGGCACTTTTGCACATCTGCGCAATAAGAGGGTTGATGGTCTCTTTAATTACGGCATCCTGCAGCTTCTTCTTTCCTCCTGGCTTCTGCTGCTCGATGATACGGTTGATAACATCTGCGCCGAAACGGATCTGTCCGTTTCCGGAGGAAGCCTTGGCAAGAATTTCTCCTGTCTCCATATTGATCAGAACTGCGGACACGGTGGTAGTACCAATATCTACTGCCAGACCACCGACTACTACATCCTCATCTTTTCCGAAAATATCGTATACAAAAAGATCATTTGGTGCAGTCCGGACTACACATTTCACTTTGAAATGGTTCTCCCGGAGCACATCCGGTAATTTTCTTAAAACAGCATAAGGAATCCTTACCTGCTTCAGATTCATGTATTTCTTTAAAGCTCTTGTAAGACGTTCATTGTCCGGCATTGTATCATCCAGACTTGGCTCGTCCATCTCCAGTTCAATTACGTCAAGACTGTTCCGAAGCTCAATTCCGGTCATCTCCACATCATTCTTGGAGTTTTCAAAAATGGCAATTTCCTCTTTGGAGCTCAGGTCTGCAACCTTCATTCTGCTCTTGTAAGCAGACGCAATATCAGGAACAAGCACAGTCACATCAGCACAGATCTTGCTTACACAGGCAAGACGCCATCCTGCCTGATATTCTTCATCACTGATATGCAAGGTTTTCTTGCTGTCCAGTTCTCCCTTTATCAACTGCACCCGGCACTTTCCGCAAGAAGCATTTCCGGAGCATGGTGCGTCGATGGCCACATTGGCCTCTCGCGCTAATTCAAGTAAATTGTCCCCCGCATTGGCAAAATGTTCTACCACACTGCCATCTTCAAAAGAAAATGTTACCTTAAACATTCGGCACTCACCTTTCTCATATGGTAATATCTGCCAAAACAGACATTTAATTCGTTAAAAAAGGGACTGAGGCCCAAGCCCCAGCCCCTCTTTGTATCTTACGTCCCTATTCAAGCACGGAAGTATCTGCTTACGCAGACAGTTTATAAAAGTCAGTTGCTCCGTGATTACAGCTCAAGATAGGAATCAGCATACAGGGTGTTGCCCTTGAATACATCGCAGGATTTGATTGTTTCCATAAGACGAAGGTCGTTAGGGTTAACAATTGCAGATGTAAGACCCTGCATCATAGCCATAGCAACTAATGCGGAATCCATGATCGGACGGATATTCTTCGGCATACCGTTACTGTTGTTGGACAGACCGCCTGTAGAATTCAGTCCCATATCGGAGAACATTTTGATAGCCTCCAGAACTTCCATCTGTTTCTCCTGCATTCCCTTAACAACCAGGAATAACGGATCAAACCACAGATCAGAAGGATCCATGCCAAGTCCCATACCTCTTTCAAGCATGTTCTGGCAGTGCATCATACGCTCATCATTGTCTGCTGCAATACCGTCAGCGGAGCAAAGAGCGATAACGATAGCATCGTTTGCTGCTGCAAGGTCGATGTTCTCGATTCTTCCGCCAGCATCTGCGGAGTTAACGATCGGTTTTCCTTTGCTTCTGTTATATACAGAAATACCAGCCTCGATAGCTTTCTTATTGGAAGTATCAAGTGCAAGCGGAACATTGTCGAAGTTCTCCTGAAGAAGCTTAACAGCCCATTTCATCAGGTCTTCTCCATCGTTCTCAGCTGGTCCGATGTTTACATCAAGATATACAGCACCAGCATCAAGCTGCTGTTTTGCTCTTTTTAAGATCGGCTCAGGATCTCTCTCTGTAAAAGCTTTGTTTACAGATGGTGCTGTTGTGGAAAGTCTCTCACCAATAGTAATAAATTTTGCCATTGTAGTGTTCTCCTTTTTGATAGATTTAGTTGTTTATGCGTCCAGGTCCTTTAAGAACTTAACAAGCTGTACAGCTTCTCTTGGTCCGACAATAATCTCCCATCCCGGAAGCTTTGCTTCCAGATCGCCCTTAAGTACGGCAACCTTTCCAGGGATTACAAGTCTTCTGCTCTTAACCTTAGGCTCTACGTTCTCTTTGAAGAATGCGGAAATGCTGTTTCCGGAGAACTTACCAGCAGCCCAGGAGGTCAGTACGGATAATCCGCCTGCATCATTGATAACAAGGTTAAGCGGAACACCGGAACGCTCCAGCTCACCAGATACAAGGAAGTATGTAAGAGCAAAGTCTACGGTTGTAACAACAAGAGAATTCTCGTCAGCACCGTTCATTGGGTAGATGCCTGGCTCTACACGCATTGGCTTCTGCGGGTCAGTAAATACGTTCTGACGCAGACCGTATAACGGAAGTGCCTCTGCATATGTCATACGCTCCATAACGATAATGGAACCATATTTCATAGTGAATACAGCTGCAAGTGCTGCCTGAAGATGATAATCTCCGCCAGCAATCTTAGCAAGATTTACAATAGAAGGATATCCAAAGGTTCTGTCCTGATCTTTGAGAGCTGCACGACGAACCTGAACAGCATTTCCGAAGGTCTCTTTTACATCAGCACCTGTTACATCAAGTACCAGGTTCTTGTTTCCGAGCTTCTCAAGAGCTGCTGTGGTGTCATATAACTCGTTTAAGTCTTTGCCGGATACACCAAGAACTACACCTGCTGCTGTAGCAACAGCGTTCATAGCCTCGTAGTTGGAAGCATTTGCTCCGTTTAATACCGGCTTGTTGTCCTTGCATACTTCAAGGGCTGCTTTTGCGATCTCAGGATCAGAGCATCCAAGGATCATAGTACGTCCAAGTGCTGCTGCTTTCTGAACGAGAGCTGTATATTTGTCAGCTGTTGCCTCAGCATCACAGTTCACATAAACAAGCTCTGCGTACATTCTCTCACCGATACGGTCGTAATCAACCTTCGGGATCTCAGCCAGCTTCGCATCAACAGCAGCATCGTCCATGCATGTGCACAGCTCTACTGCATATCTGGATTTGTTTACAAATGTCTTCTCATGTCTGAAAAGAACTGTCTCACCGCCAAGGGTAAGCTCCTCTGCGCCAGTTCCGATCTTGATTGTCTTCATTGGCGGAGCTGTTGCCTCAGAAAGGGAAGCTAATGCGTCCTCGGACATATGTGGACACTGCTCAATTTTCATAGCGCCCTGTGCAACCTTCATAGAGAAAGCCATACATGTCGGGCATCCACATTCCTTACAGTTTTTCTTTGGTGTTAATTTAAAAATCTGAATACCATTCAGTGCCATATCAATTATTCCTCCTAAAAATTATTACACAAGTGCGTCAATCATCTTAGCGATGGTCTTTACAGACTGTGGATGTCTTAAGATAACTGCATCAGAACCTGCTGCAAGGTCTGCTGCTGCTGTCATAACTTCCATGTTGATACCACGCTCATCCTCTGATCCCCATTCAGGCATATCTTCCTCAGTAGCAACTGATTCTTTTACGCCCCATGTCTCAGAAGAAACCGGTGTAATAATTGGCATCTGCAGCATGTTATCATTCTGGGATAAAGCTGCTCCTTTGATACGGTCCATAGTGGAAACAACGTACTCATAACCGTAACCTACTGTTGCGGTACCTACGTTCATAACGATCTTCTTCGCATCAACACCTAACTGTGTTGTAACTACGTTCAGCTGTTTTGCAAGGTTGATATCATCAGCAGACTCAGCACCTACGATCTGGTTGTAAGCAAGACCTGCTGCTGCACCGATTGCCTTGTAGTTCTCTTCCTTCTCGGACATAACGATTACGTTTCTGCCCTGAAGTGCTTCTGCAACCTTTGGAAGAAGTTCCGCATCCTTCTCCACATTCTTGCAGCCTTCAACTACTAATGGACAGTCGATTGCTTCTGCAACCTCTTTCACTACTGCAATAAGCTCTTCTGTAGATTTGTTTACTCCGTTTGGATCTCCGCCATCCAGATTGAGTACAACAAAATCTCCACCTTCCATAGCTGCTGCTTTCTTAGCGATCTCAGCCATAGTGGTGCATCCTTCATAATATGCTTTGATTCCCGGCGCAAATTCGTCAAGTCCCATATCAGTGATTTCTACACCGATTTTCGGACGGTTCTCGGTTGGTGCATCAAATGTATAGAACGGAAATGTGGAATTTCCTCCAATTGTAACCGCTTTATCACCAGTTCCAACCGTAACAGTGTTGATCTTTGCGTTGAACTTCTGTGGTTTCTGATTAAATGGCATTTCTTAAAGCCTCCTTGAAAATTTTGTAAAAGTATACAGAACCATTATACTACATCATCGGATCCATTGACAATGCAGGATGATTATGTTCTGTTAAAAATGCAACAAGAACTTCCGGATCTGTGGCAACTGTCTCATCACCGACCATATCAGTGAAGTTGTCAATGCCATAGAGTTCTTTTGCAGTTCTGTTGAGACGCTCCGCCACGGTCTCTTTTAATTCCTTCGGCATCCATACGATACGCTCAATTCCGCCCTCTGCCTTCATGAATTTCTTGGATGAAATAAAGTGTTTTCCATGTCCCATAAAGCCTGGTGTCTGAACACCGCCGCCGGTCATGGAAGCCATCTCGGAGAACGTCATTCCAAGAGGTGTCATGCCTGCATACTCACGGTTTGCGATAACCACGCCATTGGAAAATGGCTCGATACCGCAGATACACTCGAAGCATCCGCAGGAGGTCATAGGATCCTGCATGATGGAGTACAGAGTAACATGCTCCAGAGCACCCTGGGAATATTTCTTTACTGCTTCATCAACATCCTCGTAAGAGCCCAGATTTACATCAATCGGGCGCTCCTTGGTGATGATCTGACATGGGCCGTTTGGATCCAGCTCATTTGTGGCTTTTGCATCAAGCCATGAAACGGCTCCGCAAAGTCCAAGTCTCTCCGGTGTTACTACGCAGACATGTGACGGAGAAAATGCCTGACACAGGATACAGCTGTAATAAACGTCTACAGACTCATCGGTAAGGGTTTCCAGACGTGCATCACGTTTGTCGAAAGTAGGAATTGCTACTTCGTGACGGATTCTGGTACACTCAGCCGGGTCCGTGTAAACGGTTACCTGACACTTATCTACAACCGCCTCAAACTCATTCTTTACCTGTGTGTAAAGAACCTCGCCAAAATGTCTGGCTCTGAAGCCTGCTGCAAATGCGTCATTGCTGATACGGATACGGAACATATCCCTTTGTCCTGTATGGTATACACCTTCAATGCAGTTTATATAATTGTGGAATTTACGCTCGATAACCGGCTCAAAATCCGGCTGCATCTTCTTGCCTGCTACTTCTACCACGTAGGCAAGACTGTGCTTGCTTCCAGGCTCAAAGCTATCGACCTCAGGACCTACGACAGTGATCTTGTGATCTTCGACCTCGTTCATTTCCTTAGTCTGCACAAGTTCTACGCAATCCACACGGGAACCGTCAAATTCCACACGCATATCTTTACGACGAATGATCTCGCCCTCAAAAGCGGATGCAAACGCAACCGGAATATCCACTTTTGTAATCTTGATCTTGATTCCTCTGGCTTCCAGGGAAACCTTGTTAAAATCAGCAACGTTCGGGCATGCGATCAGTGCGCCTGGTACTTCCGCAATATTCTCATCCTCATTGGAGATAACCGGGAAGCCAAGCTTGATAGCACCTGCACCTGCTGCGAGAATTACATCATCAACAGGCTTGAAGGCATTTACAAATGCCGGGACCCTGTCTTTGGTGTATGTAAGAAGGCTTGCTGCATCACCAGGTGTTACGTTACCGAAGATCAGTGCTGCACGAAGTGCAACGGATACAACGTGGATTACACTTGTTACGTCTTTTCCCAAAGGAACGATTCTTAAATTATAGCCCATCTTCAGGCCAAGCTCCTGTGCCTGGTCGATGATACCGCCAACCAGTGTTACAAGAATACCCTGTGCCTGGTAGCTCTTGATCAGGTCAACACCTTCCTGTGCAGTAGGTGCGCTGCCAAGAATAACTGCTACTCCGGGGATATCTCCTGTTACAAGCGGTACACCAAGCTCACGGATAATGGAGTCCGGAAGATGTCCATAGCATGGCTCCTGATAAGGCTCTGCCCCATCAAGATATTTCAATGCTTCAATAAATTCCGCGCAGAGAGCGGTGGCTACGCCTGACATAAGAGCATCCTCCAGTGCATGCTCTCTTGTCATAAGAGATTTGACGACGCTAAGAGCTGCCTGCAGTTCTCCAAGTGTCTTGATCTTAACACCAGTTACTGCATAATAGCATGGCAGGCAGTAAGCAGTATGGGGAAATCCCACCGCTTTGTCTGCACCATGCTGTTGTACAGCATCGTTTACGGCTTTTTCTGTCAGACCGTATACTGCATCATTTCCGCTGAAAATTCTGTTAATTAACAATTTTCTGCATCTCCTTTTCTGTTAATCTTCTATCACAAACCATCACAGGCTTCAACACCTTTTGTGGATTTGCTGCTAAATAAATTATCAGACATGGATTCTTTCATTCCGCAATAAAACAATCCATTGTATTCGCCCTCCGCAGCGAAACGATCAAGCTGTCAAACAGTATCCTGCCTGGAAACAAATTTCCCGGAGCCTGCCAGACGGCAGACCCCAGAAAATGATTTTCCCTCAGCAGGATTTACTGAATCTATTACATCATCGGATCAAGTCCAAGTGCCGGATGTCCTTTCTCTGTAAGGAACTCTACCAGTGCCTCAGGATCTGTAGCAACAGTCTCGTCACCGATCATATCTGTGAAGTTGTCGATTCCGTAGAGATCTTTTGCAGTAGCATTCAGTCTGTCTGCGATGAACTCTTTTAATTCTTTCGGCATCCAAACGATACGCTCGATACCGCCCTCAGCCTTCATGAATTTCTTGGAAGCGATGAAGTGTTTTCCATGTCCCATGAATCCAGGAGTCTGAACTCCACCACCTGTCATGGAAGCCATCTCAGAGAAGGTCATTCCAAGAGGTGTCATGCCTGCATACTCACGGTTTGCGATAACTACACCATTGGAGAACGGCTCGATACCGCAGATACACTCGAAGCATCCGCAGGAGGTCATAGGATCCTGCATGATGGAGTACAGGGTAACGTGCTCAAGAGCACCCTGGGAGAACTTCTGAACTGCTTCATCAACGTCCTCGTAAGCACCAAGATCCTCATTGATCGGACGCTCTTTGGTGATTACCTGGCAAGGTCCGTTCGGATCAAGCTCGTTGGTAGCTTTTGCATCCAGCCATGAAACGGCACCGCAAAGTCCAAGTCTCTCAGGTGTAACAACACAAACATGAGACGGGGAGAATGCCTGGCAAAGGATACAGCTGTAATATACGTCTACAGACTCATCAGTCAGGTTTGCAAGACGGTCATCACGTTTCTCGAAGATCGGGATAGCAACCTCATGACGGATTCTTGTACACTCAGCAGGATCTGTGTAGATCACAACCTCACACTTGTCAACAACAGCGTCGAACTCGTTCTTAACCTGTGAGTAAAGAACCTCACCGATGTGTTTGATACGGAAGCCTGCATCATATGCTGCATGGCTGATACGGATACGCTGCATATCTCTCTGTCCTGTGTGGTATACACCCTCGATGCAGTTGATGTAGTTGTGGAATTTACGCTCGATTACAGGCTCGAAGTCTGGCTGCATGTTCTTTCCTGCAACCTTAACAACGTATGCGATGCTGTTCTTGCTTCCCTCTTCCATCTCGTCAACTTCCGGTCCTACAACTGTGATCTTGTGATCCTCAACCTCAGAAGCGTCACAGGTATGTACAAGCTCTGCACAGTCTACACGGGAACCATCGAACTCAACCTGCATGTCTTTACGACGGATGATCTCGCCCTCGAATGCGGATGCAAATGCAACCGGGATATCGATGTTTGTGATCTTGATCTTAATGTCACGAGCCTCAAGGGAAGTAGCGTTGAATTTGCTTACATCCTCCTGAACGATAAGGCTCTTTGGTACACGGAAGATATTCTCTGTCTCGTTTGTGATTACCGGGAAGCCAAGTGCGATAGCACCAGCTCCGCATGCAACTACAACGTCATCCAGAGGTCCGAATGCGTTAACAAATGCCGGAACACGATCCATTGTGTATTTCATAAGTGTGCCTGCATCTCCAGGTGTTACATTACCGAAGATAAGAGCTGCACGAAGTGCAACGGATACAACGTGGATAACAGAGGTAACGTCTTTTCCAAGAGGAATAACACGTACGTTTGCTCCTGTGTTCATGCCGGCTTCCTTAACCTGATCAATGATACCGCCAACCAGTGTTACAAGAATACCCTGTGCCTGATAGCTCTTTACAAGAGCAACACCCTCTTCTACAGAAGGAGCAGATCCAAGGATAACGGCTACACCAGGAATATCGCCTGTTACAAGCGGTACACCAAGCTCACGGATAACAGCATCTGCAAGATGACCATAGCATGGCTCCTCATATGGTGTTGCTCCGTCGATATATTTCAGAACTTCGATGAACTCTGCGCAAAGTGCGGTAGCAATACCGGACATAAATGCGTCGTTCAGTCTTTTCTCTCTTGTCATAAGAGTTTTTACAACGCCAAGAGCCTCTTTTAACTCTTTTAAGGTTGTAACCTTTGTTCCTGTTACAGAATAGTAGCAAGGAAGGCTGTAAGCGGTATCAGGGAAGCTTACTGCTTTGTCTTCGCCGTGCTGTGCGATGGCTGCATCAATAGCACCCTCTGTTAATCCATAAACAGCGTCATTTCCGCTGAATACTCTATCAAATAAAGTCACTGTAGTACCTCCTATTATTTACAGACTGTTTTCATTGTCTATCTTTTCTTTAATCTTTCTGATTTCGGATGTTACGGTCTCACTGAAATCATAGGGAGATTTACCCTGGCGGTCTGCGTCCATAACTTCAACATTATAGTGGATCATACCAAGAAGATCTTCAGCCGGAATCTTTGCCCTGATGAACTCTTCATCCTCAGCATTCCGGACTTTGTTTGCAACCACCTTGACCTGGGTGATTCCAAGATCCTTTGCAAGGCGTTTTACATTCTTGTAGGTCTGTACGCTTCTTGCGCCCGGTTCGATCACAACAATAAATTCGTCCATACTTTCCGTGGTTCCCCGGCCCAGATGCTCCAGACCGGCTTCCATATCCATAATCACCACATCATCCCTGTGTACAACAAGGTTGCTGATGATTCTCTTTAACATGACATGCTCAGGGCAGACACATCCGCCGCCGCCTGTCTCCACGGTTCCAAGTACAAGCAGCTTTACGCCATTACAGACCTTTCCGTAGGTATCCGGAATATCGTCCACCTTTGGGTTCAGTGTATAAAACTGGTTCTGACTGTTGGCTCCGGTACGCTCCTCCACCAGCTTACGCATTTTTGAAATTGGAATAATGGAATCAAGAGTTTCCTCATCAAACCCAAGGGCAAGTCCCAGGTTTGCGTCCGGATCAACATCCGCTGCAAGGACCTTCTTCCCTTCATCTGCATATAATCTGGCAAGTGTTGCCGCAAAAGTTGTCTTTCCTACTCCGCCTTTACCGGTTACTGCTATTTTCATAAGTTAATCGCGCCTTTCTTTGGATCAGATTCCGAGAGCGTCACGTTTCTCTTCGATTCTCGCAATCATAAGATCGCCTAATTTATCAATATCTTTCTCAACTGTATATGCTGCTTCTACCCAGTCACGTACACCCTCTGTAAGGAGGCTTGCAACCTCTGTAGAACCGGAAACATATGGGTCTACACCAAGATATGTATCAAGACCAGTTGCTACTACATAGTTTCCAATGGAAACTGCCTTCTCAGACATCCATTCAGGAGCACATCCTACTACTGGAAGCTGGGAAATATTCAGTCCGGAATCCTTGGCAAGCTCAGCTGCAAGGATCAACATACGGCTGATATCCACACAGGATCCCATATGTAATACTGGCGGGATATCTGCAAGCTCGCAAACACGTTTCAGACCAGCACCGCAAAGATCCTTTGCAGCTTTGTCCATAAGTCCTGCACGAGCAGCTGCCTGAGCAGAACATCCGGAAGCGATGATCACGATATCGTTTGCGATCAGCTTCTTCATAAGTTCGATGTGAGCTGTGTCAGGTCTGACCTTCGGGTTGTTACATCCAACCATAGCAACAGCACCACGGATAACACCGGATGTAATACACTCAAGGAGAGGTTTGGTGGTACCGGTTTCGTCTACCTGAGAGTTTGTTACGCCGTCAAGTGTCTTAACGATTGCTTCTACAGAGTAACCAACTGTAGCTTTATGTTTCAAATCCGGAATATGTACAAGCTCTGGTTTTCTGTTCTTGAAGTTTTCACATGCAAGTTTTACGATCTGTTTTGCTTTCTCACCTGCTGTACCTGCATCAAATTCAATGAAATCGGAATCTGGCATCTGGCAGATTGGAGAAGTTGTGATGAATTTTGTATGGAAGCATTTGGAAAGAGGTCCAAGTGCCGGGAAAATACACTGAACGTCAACTACGATTGCCTCACAGGCACCTGTCAGTACAACGTTCTCCTGCTGTAAGAAGTTACCAGCCATCGGAATACCGCGACGCATTGCAACCTCATTAGATGTACAGCATACACCGGAAACAGTGATTCCCTTAGCACCCATGGATTTCGCATAGTCGATCATCTCTTTGCTGTCTGCATACTCACAGATCATCTCAGAAAGACTCGGGTCATGTCCATGAACAACGATGTTTACATTCTCAGCGTTCATAACACCAAGGTTAGCCTCGGTATCAATTGGCTTTGGAGTTCCGAAAAGAACATCGGAGAACTCAGTTCCGCACATGGAACCGCCCCATCCATCGGAAAGACCGTTACGAAGTGCCTGACGGATCAGAGCCTCCGGTTTACTTGTGTTACCCATATGAGTCATATGAAGTGCACAGGAAACCTCACGGTCGATTGCTCTTGGCTCAATTCCAGCTGCATGCCACAGATCCTGTGTATGCTGAGGTGCTCTCTTCAGCCATCTGGAAACGCCTCTGATCTTTCCGTACTCTTCCTGAGCAAGATCAGACATTTCATGAGCCAGATCATAGATGTCTTTACCCTCTGTCTCAACGCCCCACTCTTTTGCAATACGGATCAGCTTCTCAGGATCTTTTACCTGGTAATCGCCGCCCTCTTTTGCATGTCCAAGTGTGATACAGATTTCACGTCCATGATCAGAGTGTGTAGCTGCGCCGCCTGCTGTGAAACGAAGGAAGTTTCTTCCTACGATACCATGTACATCACAACCGCAGATACCTCTCGGTGCCTTAGGTGTAATACGGCACGGACCCATTGAACAGATTCGGCAGCATACACCCTGCTCACCGAATTTACAGTGTGGAGTCTGATTCTTAACACGCATCTGCCAGGAATCAGCGCCTACCTTTGCACCAGTCTCAAGAAGACGGGCTGTGGCAGCTTCGAATTCTTCCACTGTAGTTAATTTGAATTCACTCATTATTGACCTCCTCTAAGTATATGTTACTTTTGTATTTGATGATGTCTGCATGGGCAGACTTAAATGTTTCGTCCGATATTCGGAACCCATCCCCTCCCATGGGATATGGTTCTGATGAAAAATTCCGCAGCAGCGTTCCCGCTTACTGCGGAATTACCAGTCCATTTTTCATTTCCCTGCTGCACATAGCATAAAGGCAGGGGGAAAGCTTTTCAATTATAAGCCAAGCTTGTCAACGATCTCACGAAGAGCCATCTTCACCGGATTATTCTCCGGCAGACTGGCGGTTGGTTTACCTTCACAGTCATATTCATAAACAGTTTCATCCTGGGGAACAACGCCCAAAAGGTTGAGTCCCTGCTTCTCGATCTCTTCTTTGATTCCGTCATTCAGCTTTCCGCCCGGAGCACGATTGATGATAAGGCCCACTTTATCAGGATGCATATCGCATTCTTTGATAAGCTCTGCAATACGGCCTACGGCCTGAACGCCTCTTCTGGAACAGTCACTGACCAGAATTGCTGTCTGCATGGACGGAAGCACACCTCGGCTGATATGTTCCATACCAGCCTCATTATCTACTACAATGTAAGGATAATTATTCTGGTATTTGGCAAGCTGTGTCTGAAGAAGTCCGTTCACGAAGCAGTAACAGCCTTTCCCCTGAGTTCTTCCCATAACAAGAAGGTCGAAATCATCATCTTCTACCAGGGCGTCTTCGAAGCGTCTTTCTGCATAATCTGCCTTAGACATTCCTGCAGGGATCGGATTCTCACTTGCAAGCTCTGCACGGGCAATTTCTTCCCTTACATCACCAAGTGTAGTCTCCACTTCCACTCCAAGAACTTCATTCAGATTAGAATTTGCATCAGCATCTACAGCAAGGATCGGGCCTTTGCCCTTCTCGCAGAGATACTGGATCAGCATTCCGCATAATGTGGTTTTTCCAACGCCGCCTTTTCCTGCGACAGCAATTACATGTGCCATAATATAATCAATTGCCTCCCAAAAATTTATAAGTAGTCAGATAAAAGCTTAGATTAAAGTTCTAAGTCCGGATCTGTCGATGATCTCAGATACATCTTTCCATTTGTTCAGTGCGTACAGATGGATACCATCTACGCCAAGAGCACGGTACTCGTCGATCTGTTTGATTGTGTACTCGATTCCCTCTTCCTTGAATCTCTTGATCTTGTCATCATAGAACATATCAAATGGCTTGCCGTCTGCATCTTTTGCTGCAAATGGGTTCGGGAACAGCCAGTTTCTGGAAATGAGTCTGCAAAGCTCGCTATCCATTACGCAGCCGTTACGGGAAAGCGCCATATTGATTGTAGCAGACATATCAAGGATTGGCATAACTCCAACATCTACAGGCATTGTAACACCAGCCTCACGGATTGCATCCAGCCAGTATTTGAACTGCTCCATATCCCAGCAAAGCTGAGTCATAATGTAGTCAGCACCATTGTCCTGTTTCTGTCTGAGAACTGCGATGTCAGCATCAAGGCTGCGGCATGCAATATGTCCTTCCGGTGATCCTGCAACAGCGATCTCGAATTTATCGCCAAATTCGTCACGAACGAATTTAACAAGGTCTGTAGCATAGTTGAAATCTCCACAGGTAGTTGTCTCACCAAGGGGGATATCTCCGCGAAGTGCAAGCATATGGTCAACGCCCTCTGCAAGGTACTGATCCAGCTGCTCCTTGATTCCCTCTTTGGTATTCTTAATTACTGTGAAATGAGTTACCGGAACAGTTCCGGCTTTCTTGATCATCTGACAAACTTCTCTGTTAGCACCTACATTTCCGCCGCCTGCACCATATGTACAGGAGATGTACTCTGGTTTGTACTTCATAAGATGATCGATTGTTCCAGGAAGGTTCTCCATTCCTTTCTCTGTCTTCGGCGGGAAAAGCTCGAAGGACAGAAGCATTTTTTCTCTCATAGCTTCTGACAATTTCATAATTACATACCTCCACGTATTAAGTAATTTTATATTCTAAAGGCCAGAGCCTGTTGAACCGATAATTCAAACACACTCCAGTGCCTGAAGATCCGCTAAAAAATCAGTCGCATTTTACTTTGACAATACTATTAGCAAGGTCTACCATAAGGATAGAACCCTCTACAACTCTCTCGTCACCCATAATGTCACGAAGAATCAGCTTGTCTCCTTCTACATTAATGCGGCTGACGTTCTTGAAAATAACAGAATCATCATTCTCTTTGTAAACAGTTGCTAAACACATATTAATGCCTCCTTTGTGTCACACTGTAACGTCAAATTCTTATTTCATTTCCTCTTTCACAAGGGTAAGGGCAAGCCCAAGACGCATATTGCCCTTCTGGAAATCGGAAACGCTTTCTTTAATGGTCTTTGCAGCAGCATCCATTCCCATCTTGGCCAGGTTGTCTGCCATCTGGTCAAGCTCGGCTGCGTGATGCTCATTGTGCTGCAGCATATAAGTCAGGAGTGCCACTGTCTCATTCTTACAGTCTCCTCCCTGGCAGGAGCCGCAGCCTGTGCCGCAGTTCTGCTCGTCAGTATGTGTATGGTCATGGCCTTCAGATCCCTCGTGGGTATGAGCATGAGTGTGGCTCACGCCGTCAGCGTGTGTGTGCTCATGAGTATGCTCATGTCCATGCTGAACCAAATTGCCGTTTTCGTCTTTGATCAAATGCATTGCAATACTCCTTTCGCCTGATGGACAGGCAGATGTTTACGCCACAGTCTGCTGCCGGTTAAATCCAGACAGCCGCCTTATCACATTTTCAGCAATAAGAATGGGCACGAAAAAAGCTCACGCCGTCAGCGTGAGTAAGCATATAAAAGGATATTCTATTCCCTTAATTGTGGTAATGAGATTCCGCTTATCTCTTCCTTCATGCATAGCGCAGTTCCTTTCTTCTACCTAAAAAGATGCAGACTAATGACATAAATTTATCAATTTTTCTTTTATTATACATCCTTTCTCATTAATACGCAAGGATATAATTATAAAATTTTACCAAATTTCAACGCTTTATCACACAAATATATGTTTTAATTTCTGTACAATTTTACCAGTTCTTACAAGAAATCGTTTAAAGATTAACGAACTGCCCGTTTTTGCCCTTTCTTCCCCAAAACAGGTGTGATTCTTGTAAAATTTCAATAAAAAACAGGTGATTCTTTTCCGATTATATGATATAATGATTAAAGTTTATTTTTCAGCAAGGAGGAATTAGCTTTGAGAGAAACCGTATTCCTGAATAACGACAGAGAAATGCCCCTTCTCGGGCTTGGAGTATATAAGACAGCAGACAATGAAGCAGAGACAGCCATAAATGCAGCAGTGGACGCAGGATACCGCCTGATTGACACTGCATCCGCCTACAAGAACGAGGAAAGCGTTGGCAAGGCCATTGCCAGATGCGGCGTTCCCCGCAAGGATCTTTTCATCACAAGCAAGATCTGGAACAATGCACAGCGTCTCGGGGATGTGGACGGAGCTTTTTACCGAAGCCTTGAGAGACTGAAGCTGGATTACCTGGATCTTTACCTGATCCACTGGCCAGTTCCTGGCTGCTACACAGGCACCTGGCTGGAGATGGCCAAGCTTCTGGAGACCGGACGGGTATTGTCCATCGGAGTCAGCAATTTCCAGATCCATCACTTGGAGGAGCTGAAGAAGGTTTCCGGCATTGTTCCCGCTGTGAACCAGATCGAATGTCACCCCCTGTGCTATCCCAAGGAGCTGATCGAATACTGTCAGTCCGAGGGCATTCAGGTACAGGCTTATGCCCCGTTGGCAAGAGGGGCTTACCTTGACAATGATGTAATGTGCGTCCTTGGCACCAAATACGCCCACACGCCTGCACAGGTCGGGCTTCGCTGGGCCATCCAGAAGGGAATTTCCGTAATTCCCAAATCCGTGAACCCGGACCGCATTGCTTCCAATGCCAATATTTTTGATTTCAATATTGAGGATGAGGATATCGCCATTATGGATACCCTGAATGAGGATCTTCATACTTCCCATGTACCGGATGATCTGAAGGATGTTATTTTCTGACATGGCATGTTGCGCACCCAGGCAAGTAATTGGTTCTCTTAAATTTTAATTATGCAAAGCAGAACTACAAAAACCGGAAAATTTCCAACTGCTAAAATGGAAATTTTCCGGCTTTCATTTTTATTTTTCTAAATTACTTATACTGTCCGTGAGAATCATCCGCATACATAAGGGTGCGTCTGAAGCATTTTTACTCCCAGGAAATTTCCCCCTGCTTCTCTCTCTGCATCAGATCTTTCACCGCCTCAGATGCAGGCTTGTTCTCAAACAGAAGCTTGTTCACTTCCATGACAATGGGCATCTCCACATCATATTTCTCTGCAAGGGCTTTGGCTGCCTTGGCGGAATACACGCCTTCCACAACCATCTGCACTTCCTTCATGGCCTGCTCCATGGTATACCCTTTTCCCATAAGATAGCCAGCGCGCCTGTTTCGGCTGTGCACACTGGCACAGGTAACGATCAGGTCTCCGATTCCGGAAAGTCCTGCAAAAGTCTCCAGCTTAGCGCCCATTTTCACCCCAAGCCTTGTCATCTCCGCAATTCCCCTGGTGATCAGGGCTGCTTTAGTATTGTCACCATATCCAAGTCCGTCGGCAGTACCGGCCGCCAGGGCAATGACATTTTTCAGTGCGCCGCCAAGCTCCACGCCCAGCATATCCGGCGTTGTATACACACGGAAAACCGGACTCATGAAAAGTCCCTGGAGATATTCCGCTGTTTCTTTCCTGCGGGCACTGACCACGCAGGTGGTAGGAAGCCCCCGGCTTACCTCCTCCGCATGGCTTGGTCCGGAAAGCACGCACACATCTGCCTGGGGAATCTCTTCTTTAATAATATCGCACACAGGCATCAGAGTATTCTCTTCCACACCCTTTGCCACATTTACAATGATCTGCCTCTGGCGCACATAAGGTGCCAGGCGTCTGCTTACTTTACGGATATAGGCAGAAGGAGAAGCAAACACTGTCACATCCACATCTGCAAGAGCCGCTTTGTCATCGGAAGTTATTACGATTCCTTCCGGGATCTTCACCCCGGGAAGCTTCCCACTGTCCTCGCGGGTCTCATTCAGGCTGACTGCCTTTTCCGGATGTGCAGACCACAGCATAACCTGATGGCCATTGTTGTAAAGCAGTATTGCAAGTGCTGTTCCCCAGCTTCCGGTCCCCATTACACTGATTTTTGCCAAATCCATCACCTCATCTTTTCTTCGCTCCCAGCTTATTCTCAGTGCCGTTCATAAGACGGGAAATATTGGCTCTGTGCCGGTAAATGGCAAGAGCTGTCATAAGGGCCATGATCACATTCATTTCCACCACATGGGAAGGATCCATGCCATAGCTTCCTGCTGCGCCAAAGGCAATAAAGCAGATCAGCGCACCTACATAAGCCGCCATGGAGCCCAGGGAAACATAGCGTGTAACCGCTACAAGCCCGATAAAGATCACAGCACAGATCAGAAACACTCTCCAGTCAAGGGCAAGGAGCATTCCGGCAGAAGCTGCAATTCCCTTTCCCCCTCTGAATTTCAGATAGATGGGGAAATTGTGTCCAAGGACACAGCCTGCTGCCGTATACATTCCAAGCAGGGGCAGAATATCCCCGTACTGATTTTTGAAAACCGCGTCCACCACCAGAATGGCGATCACGCATTTTAACATGTCCCCGATCAGGGTCATAGCTCCCGCCTTTTTGCCTAGGGTACGAAGGGCATTGGTGGTTCCCGCATTGCCGCTTCCGTACTGGCGGATATCCATGTGATGGTATTTTCCAATAAGATAGGATGTCTGAAACATTCCAAACAAATACCCGATAAACAGGCAAGCAATCCGTTCCATAATTATTCCTTCTCTCCGCGCTCTCTTACAATAAACCTCAGCGGTGTGCCGCCAAAATCAAATGCATCGCGGATCTTGTTTTCCAGATATCTGGTGTAGGAGAAATGCATAAGTTCCTTGTCGTTTACGAAAATAACGAATGTAGGCGGCTTCACTGCTACCTGAGTCATGTAGAAGATCTTCAGGCGCTTGCCCTTGTCTGACGGCGGCTGCTGCATGGCAACGGCTTCTGCAAGGATCTCGTTGAGCACGCCTGTCTGGATACGCATGGTCTGGTTCTCGATCACTGCATCCAGAGTCTCAAACATTCTGGAAATTCGAAGGCCGGTCTTGGCGGAAATAAATACGATCTCTGCATACGGCATAAAGGAAAGGACCTCACGAATGCGGTTGGTATGCTTGTAAATGGTCTTGTCATTTTTCTCGATGGCATCCCATTTATTCACCGCAATGATCACGCCTTTACCCTTCTCATGGGCAATTCCGGCGATCTTGGCATCCTGCTCGGTAACGCCCTCGGAAGCGTCGATCATCACAACCACAAGGTCTGCCCGCTCTACTGCGGTTACGGTACGGATCACGCTGAAGCGCTCAATCTCTTCCTTCACCTTAGCCTTGCGGCGAAGTCCTGCAGTGTCGATAAAAATATATTCCTTGCCGTTCCAGGTAACCTTGGTATCAACCGCATCACGGGTGGTTCCGGCAATGTCGGATACGATTACGCGGTCCTCTCCAAGGAGTTTATTTACAAGGGAGGATTTACCTACGTTCGGCTTTCCTACAATGGCGATCTTCGGAATATCGGAATCCTCATCCTCGCCTGTATCCTCTGGGAAATACTTGGTTACTTCGTCCAGCATATCTCCAAGTCCCTGACGGTTGGCTGCAGAAATGGCAAATGGCTCTCCGATTCCAAGATTATAGAATTCATAAACATCCATCATGTATTTCTGGACGCTGTCCACCTTATTTACCACAAGCACAACCGGCTTGCCGCTGCGGCGGAGCATGTCTGCTACCTTGGCATCGGAATCCACAAGACCCTGATGCACGTCTGTGATGAAAATGATCACGTCTGCTGTGTCAATGGCGATCTGCGCCTGCTCTCTCATCTGGGAAAGAATGATGTCGCTGCTGTCCGGCTCAATACCGCCTGTATCGATCATGGTGAACTCCTTGTCCAGCCATGTCACATCTGCATAGATTCTGTCTCTTGTTACACCTGGCGTATCTTTTACAATTGAAATTTTATCTCCTGCCAGTGCGTTAAACAATGTGGATTTTCCAACATTAGGCCTGCCCACTATTGCTACTACCGGTTTGCTCATACATTTGTCTCCTTTTCTGTTTCTTATGCTGGGGCGGATCAAGAACGGCTGATACAAGGTCAGCGCCTCCTTCATCCACAATTACGATCTCTACATTCAGTTCTTTGGAAAGCTCCTCTACCGTTACATCATCCAGAAAAACATTCTCATCGTTTTTCAGCATGCTGCAGGGGATCAGAAGCTTTTCCCCGAGGTTCTTTCCCTTTAACTGCCGCATCAGGTCGCCGCCTGTGATCAGTCCGGCTACGGTAATGGTCTCTCCGAAAAATTCATTCCGTATGGTGATCACCTCTACATTGACATTTGGGAATTTCTCATGGATCATTCCCATATAGCGGACAATATAAGGCGCCGCCAGGGCTCCTGTGGCACTGACTGCCTGAACCTTCCGGTCATCTCCATCCAGCTCAGCCAGTGTGTCCTGCATCTCTGTTCCAAGCAGCCGCAGCATTCCCACGCCGTTTTCCAGCTGAAGATAGCCATCGTAGGAAGCCTCCTGGGGAAGTTCTCTTCCTGCCATAATATACCACTCATCAGAAGCATGGATAAAGTGGATGCCAAATTTCTCCATCATCTTTTGCTGCCAGCCATGGATCTGATCCAGCACCTGGCAGGCATCCTCTTTGTTAAAAAGTTCCAGGGGATACAGTCCCTTGCGGAACTTGGTAAGCCCTGCCGGAACTACGGAAACGCTCTGGATCACAGGCGCATAGGCGGAAAGCTTGCGGATGCTTTCATCCAGCTCTTCCCCGTCATTGATTCCCTTGCACAAAACGATCTGACCGTTCATGGTGATGCCTGCATCGTAAAGCTTCTGCACCTTCTCCAGGGCATCCCCTGCAAAACGGTTATGAAGCATTTTGCAGCGAAGCTTCGGGTTCATGGTTTGGAAGGAAATATTGATGGGTTCCAGATGATAGCGGATGATTCGCTCAATATCATGGTCACTCATGTTTGTCAATGTTACATAGTTTCCCTGGATGAAAGACAGTCTGGAATCGTCATCCTTGAAATAGAGGGTATCTCTCATTCCCGGGGGCATCTGATCAATGAAGCAGAAAATGCAGTGGTTGGAGCAGGAGCGGTAATCGTCCATCAGGTCCTTGGCAAATTCCACGCCCAGGTCTTCTTCGTATTCCTTCTCTACCTCAAGCTCCCAGATTTCTCCGTTGGCTTTCTCTACCTCCAGTACCACATATTCCTCATTCATCAGATAGCGGTAATCAAATATATCTTCAACAGGCTGGCCGTTTACACTAAGCAGGGCATCCCCAGGCACAATTTCCAGTTCCTGGGCAATACTCCCCTCCTGCACTGTCGAAATCACATGTTTTTTTTGCTTTTTCACATTTTTCTCCATCGTTTCAAAGAAATCAAAGTCACTGCTCACACCGCGCACAGCGGCCGGTTATGCATCCTGTTTTTCCTTTGAATGCATTTGTCTATGGCACCGCATACGATAGCCATTATTCTTAATATACCAAGTTTTTTCCCAAAACACAACTAAAAATTTCTGGTTCAATATGAAATTCGCGTTTTTTCGAAGTAAAAATAAATAAATTCCTTGACGTCATTTAGGGCAAATGTTATAAATATAAGGAAGAGGTCTGCAAATGAAGGACAACTGTCCTATTTTGATGCAGCAAACTGAATCGACAATTAGCATACTACTTAGGAGGAATATCATGCCGAACATAGAATTGCTCGAGAAATCTATGCCTGTCGCACCAATCCGTATCGCAGCGCTGGAAGGCTGCCGCGATCTTGCAGAGGAGGTTGACAGAAAACTGGTAAAATTCCGTAAGGAACTGGTAGAAAAAAAAGGTCTGAACAACATTCCCCAGGGCTACAGTGAGAAGTCTTTCCTTGTAGACTGTGAGTGCCCCCGTTTTGGTACTGGTGAGGGCAAGGGAATCATTAAGGAATCTGTCCGCGGTACAGACCTTTACATTATGGTAGACGTTACCAACTACAGCTCTACTTACACTGTCTGCGGTCATGTAAACCATATGTCTCCGGACAACCATTTCCAGGATCTTAAGAGAATCATCTCCGCAGCTACCGGTAAGGCTCACCGTATTAACGTTATCATGCCGTTTCTTTATGAAGGCCGTCAGCACAGACGTAAGAAGAGGGAATCTCTTGACTGTGCAGTTGCGCTTCGGGAATTAAGCGATATGGGCGTTTCCAATATCATCACCTTTGATGCCCATGATCCCCGTGTCCAGAACTCCATTCCGCTGAACGGATTTGACAACTTCTTCCCTACCTATCAGTTCTTGAAGGCTCTGGTGAAGAATGTAGACAATTTCCAGGTGGACAACGATCACCTGATGATCATCAGCCCGGATGAGGGCGCTATGTCAAGAGCGGTGTACTTCTCCAATATCCTTGGCGTAGACATGGGTATGTTCTATAAGAGACGTGATTATTCCACCGTTGTAAACGGCAAGAACCCGATTGTAGCACATGAGTTTCTTGGTGACTCCGTAGAGGGCAAGGACGTTGTCATTATTGACGATATGATCTCCTCCGGTGAAAGTATGCTTGATGTTGCCAAACAGATCAAAGAGCGCCACGCAAACCGTGTATTTATCTGCACCACTTACGGTCTGTTTACTGAGGGCATGGATAAATTTGACGCTTACTATGAGAAGGGCTGGATCGACAAGGTTATCACTACTAACCTGAATTACCGTATCCCGGAGCTTCTGACCAGACCTTACTATATAGAGGCAAATATGAGCAAGTATCTTGCAAGTATTATTGATATTATCAACCATGACGTTTCCGTTGAGAAGGTTCGTTCCAGCAACGAGAAGATCATGGATCTGATGAAACGGGTAAACCAAAAATAAGGATCAAAAAAAGGATAGAGGACGGAGCTGATGGCTCTGGTCTTCTATCCTATTTTTTTTAATCATTTTCCTGGTATTATTCTTTTTCTTTCCTGCGAATTCCAAGGAAGGCAGCCAGGTTGCCGCGTTTGCCGTGGGAGGCACGATGGGAAAAGAGAAAATCCGGATTGCAGCAGGTGCAGATTCCAGGCATGGAAATGTGTTCCTCCTGGATTCCTGCTTCCAGGAAAATAATGCGGTTGGCTTCCCAGAGATTCAGCTGATACTTTCCATTGTCTTTTTTGTAAAAAAGACGATTCCAGTATTTTTCATTAAAAGCATTCTGAAACTCAAGGATCACATCTTCGCTTACTTCATAGCAGTCCTGGCAGATGGACGGGCCGATGGCGGTAAGAAGTTCTGCAGGATCGGAGCCGAATTCCTGGTGCATTTTCTCTATGGTTACTTTTCCGATTTTGCCCACGGTTCCGCGCCAGCCGGAATGGGACAGGCCAATGGCATGATGAACCGGGTCTACGAAATACAGGGGCACACAGTCTGCATAGTAGGTGGCCAGCACCACACCCGGGACGTTGGTGATCATTCCATCTGTATCATGGAAGGTTCTCGGACGGGTGATGCCGTTTCCTCTGTCTTCTGCCCCTACCAGGCGCACATTCGTGGTGTGAGTCTGATCCGATGACACAACATCCTCCGGGGCAAAGACTACGGCTGCACCCAGTCTTCTGTAATTTTCTTTTACCGCATTCTCATTATCGCCTCGGGTGAAGCTTAAATTCATAGAGGAAAAAATCCCCTCACTTACACCGCCCAGCCTTGTGCTGAAGCAGTGAATGATCTCCGGGAGGTTCTCAAATGCAGGGTAAGCGAGAAAGGTAACACCATTCTTCTCTCTCACCTGCATGTGTGTCTCATCACTGCTGTGCCATTTGATATCCATAATGTTCTCCTTATGTTTCAGTATATGAACTCTAACAAGCATCTGCATATTCATCGGGCAGACAGGCTCTAATCTTCTTAAAACAGTCTGCCAGTTCTGGTACTGCGCTTATCGAAATTCAAAGGCATTCTTTATCCACCTGATCTCACTGCCCTCGATTCCCACTACGTCAAACCTGCATTTTACATCCAGACTTCTGTAATGAGTCATTAAATATCCGGCAGCTACCTTGGAGATGATCCATTGCTTGCGCTCATCGACTGCTGCCAGAGGATTGCCGGAGTACTCCGAGCTTCTGTACTTCACTTCCACGAAGATGAGCCATCCATCCGGGTCCAGCCCGATCAGATCAATCTCGCCTCGCTTGTTACGGTAATTCCGCTCCAGGATCATAACATTCTGTTTTTCCAAATACCTGGCAGCCAGATTCTCATAAAAGGTGCCAACACTTCTCTTATTGATCTCCACGAAAACTCCAAATTATTTTGTGTCGGTATCTTATGTACTTTCGAAATATTTTCTACACAAAGTTCTTAATAAACGTTGCCCTATGTATGGGGCTTGGCCCGTATTTCTTCAGCGCTTCAATATGCGCAGCCGCGCCGTACCCCTTGTTAGATGCAAAGCCATACTCCGGCATGGTCTTGTCGTATTCTACCATCATCCTGTCTCTTGTTACCTTCGCCACAATGCTTGCCGCAGCAATGGACACACTCTTGGCATCTCCCTTTATAATCGGCACCTGTGGGATAGTCACCTGGGGAATGGTCACCGCATCATTTAAAAGAATCTGTGGCACCGGATCCAGCTTACTGATAGCTTCCCGCATAGCCTCATAGGTAGCCTGAAGAATATTGATCTCATCAATCCGCTGGGGACTTGCCATTCCAATTCCCACTGCCACCGCATTCTCCATGATCACATCATACAGCTCTTCTCTTTTCTTTGCACTTAACTGCTTGGAATCATTAAGATACAAAATTTTGCAGTCCTTTGGCAAAATTACCGCACCTGCAACCACCGGACCGGCAAGAGGACCTCTTCCCACCTCGTCAATGCCGCAGATATAACCCAGGTCTTCATATTTATGCTCATAGACCTTCATCGCTTCCGTGCGGGCAAGCTCCTTCTGGTAAGCAGCCTCCTTCTTATGAAGCTGTTCCAGAAGCTTTCTGACACCGTTTCTGGTATCATCCTTGTATTTTTCAAAAAAGGCATCGTACTCTTCCGGCTGCAGTACCTGAAGCTCTGCCTTGATTTCTCCAATTTTCTGCATGTTATTTTTCCTCTTGGGGCACCCATTCCAAGGTAATTCTTCCAATTTTGCCGGAACGGAAATCATCAAAAAGGATCAAAGAAGCCTTGGCATAGTCAAGCTCCTCGCCTTTTTTCAGGCAGCCTCTGGATCTGGCAATTGCCTCTAACACCTGTACAGCGGTTCCCTCTTCTGCAATCTGATAGCGTTTTTCCAGCGCTCCTGCATATTTTTCCCTGAGAAAATCGATCAGGGTCAGGGAAAGCTCTTCCAGGTTCAGAATATCATCCTTGATGGAACCAATGTACGCAAGACGCATTCCCACTTCCTCATCCTCAAATTTGGGCCACAGGATTCCAGGAGTGTCAAGAAGCTCCACATTCTTGTTCAGGCGAATCCACTGCTTGCCCTTAGTCACGCCAGGCTTGTTGCCTGTTTTGGCGCAGGCTCTTCCTGCAAAAGTATTGATAAAAGTGGATTTGCCAACGTTGGGGATTCCCACTACCATGGCGCGGATGGGACGGTTCTTGATTCCTCTTCTTCTGTCCCGCTCTGTTTTCTCCTTGCAGGCTTCCTGGATGGCAGCCTGAATGGCTTTCATTCCGGCGCCGCTTCTGGAATCCACCTTCACCACATAGAATCCTTTCGCCTGGAAATAGGCCTTCCAGGCTTCATTCTGGCGTTCATCGCCAAGATCAGATTTATTCAGAAGGATCAGTCTGGCTTTGTTTCTGCCAAGCTCGTCAATGTCCGGATTGCGGCTTGCAAGGGGAACTCTGGAGTCCACAAGCTCAATGATCAGGTCGATCAGCTTGATATCCTCCTGCATCTGTCTTTTTGCCTTGGTCATATGACCAGGATACCACTGTACGTTCATATTTACCTCGCTTTATTGTTCTGCAAAATTTTTCAAGTAAGTTAGAAACAGAGCCCTTTCCAGGCAGGCCCTGCGCTCTACTATTGATCCAGCAGGCCGATCTCTTTTCTTGGGGAAATCTGGAACCACAGCTTGTCGGTTATGTATTTCTTATTTACCTTGCCGATGTCAGCGTAACGGCTGTCCTCGCTGTTGTTTCGGTTGTCTCCTAGAACAAAGTACTCTCCTGCTTCCAGAGTAATGGCATTGGCTGCCATTCCCGGATTGTTGATGGACGGAAAATCCTTGCCTTCTTTGTAGGCCTCTCCATTAATCAGGATCCGTCCGTTGACAATCTGGATCGTCTCACCTGGAAGTCCGATTACCCGGCGGACATGAAGTGCCGCATCGTCGCTTCCGTTGGTGCGAAAAACAATGATGTCGCCCCGCTTCGGTGAGGAAGTCTTATAGGCAAGTTTATTTACAAAATACTGGCTGCCAACGGCCAGTGTAGGCTCCATGGAGCTTTCCTGCATGGTTACGGACTGAAACAGCATCATGGAGGTGAGCACCGCAAAAATAAGGGTGACCACGATCTCAAATACCCAGATCAGCACCTTTCTTAACTTACTGTCTTCTAACTTCTCTCTGGCACTGGACAGGGCTTTCTTCTCCATCCGTGTGATCTCCGGCATATTAAAAAGCTGCTCCGTCTCTTTCTTGTTTCTTCTTTCGCTCATAATTACTCCGTTTACATACTGGTACCGCGAATATTCCAGCGCTATTGTACCAGGTTGCAAAATTTATACCACTTGCTGCTACATTAGATACACGATTTCATTCTAACACAGTTTCCGGTAAAGAAAAAGAAAAAAATGCTGCACAGACAGTGATCGCCATCTGTGCAGCAAATTTCATTCACGATTGAATACGTCCAAAATTATCTAACCAGCTCTTTAACCTTAGCTGCTTTACCTACACGGTCTCTTAAGTAGTTAAGTTTTGCACGACGTACTTTACCACGACGAATAACCTCAACCTCTTTTACGTGTGGGGAATGAAGCGGCCATGTCTTCTCAACGCCAACACCGTTGGATGCTTTTCTTACTGTGAAAGTCTCACGGGTGCTTCCGCCCTGTTTCTTTAATACAGTTCCCTCGAAGATCTGGATACGCTCACGGTTACCCTCTTTGATAAGAGCGTGTACTCTTACGGTATCTCCTACGTTGAACTGCGGTACTTCTTTTTTCAGCTGCTCTGCTTCGATGTTTTTAATAATTTCGTTCATGTTATTCTCTCCTTATTCTCTGGATGTTCTTAATACCCATCACGGTAACAGCGGACCATCTTTTTTCACAACATAAGTGATTATACTATAGTTGTTCCCGTATTGCAACCATTATTTTTGCAAATTTTGTTTCTCACCAGGTTTTCTGAAGTTTTTTCGCATTCTTTACAAATAGCCATTATTTTTCAAGCCATTGTCGAAGCATATTCTCATTCACTTTAAGGATAGCCGCTATCTGCGATTTCGCCATCCCCACTTTTGTCAGTTCTATTGCCGTTTCTTTTGCCTTACGTATTTCACCCTCTGTAATACCTAATTTCTTTCCATCATCGTACCCGGCCTCATATTCTGCCTTACGGAGCTTTTTCTCCTCTTCCTCTTTGTCGTATTCAAATATACTCACAGCAATCACCTCTGCTCTATTTTTCTTCAGGAATTCTGCAAGGATCCCACTTTGAATGCATTCGTCCACTGCACATTTGACAGCTGCATCCAGTTTCATTTCTTTCTTGTATTTTCTTACCAATGCAACGTATTTTGCATATTCTCTCAGTGTCTGGCACTGCTCCATCAGTTCTTTGTTATGCCCTTCATTCATATTTAATGTCAGTACCTTTAATTCAAGCCTTGGTTCTTTATCCGGCGTTTCATACGCATCTGACAATGCATTTTCCCATCGGTCTTCTTTTTTCTCTGTTCCATTGTAGAACACAATAAAATTCGGAGCCGGTATTTTCTGCAATACAGAAGAATATAAAGACTTATGGTCAACCAGCTTTTGATACTCACTGGAAATATAAAACAAATCCCTTAACGGCATGTTTGGATTATATGTAGACTGGTGTTCATACAAAAATAGATTCGTAGCAATGATAAACGCAAGATCATTCTTCATCCCCATATAAATTGCATTTTCCAGTGTCACGATTTCCAATTCTTCCGGATTTTTGTAGGAAGTCCCATTTACTGCATTATACAATGACAGCAAATTCTTCCTGTCAGAAAAAATCATTCGAAATACGGTATCTTTATAGTTTCTGTTTGCTTTCAGATTCTTTTCTGTAATCTGCTTTTTCTTTACAGTACCAGCGTTATTCTTTCTTTTTGCCATAGGCTTATACCTCCTGTTCCTCCAGGAGTATGGGAATATGCCGCACTGCTATTTTACACCTCAAACCCCTGCCCTGTTTTTTGATTGAAATTAAAAGCATGGATTTCTGAAGTGATGATTTAGAATAACAGATGGCAAGAATGCCTAGACTTATAGAAATATGCTTTGAAATTATAGTACCATTTGCTCTAAACTTTTTCAAGAGCCTTTCTAAAAAAAGCCATGTATACAAGTAAAGAATTTCACCTGTACACACGGCTTATTGTTTTATGAAACTTTCTGTAGATGCCTTTCCCTTTCAGTAAAACCTTACCAGCAGATGACCTCGCAGCCGTCTTCGGTTACCAGGACGGTTACTTCCCACTGGGCGGAGGGCAGGCCGTCTTCGGTACGGACGGTCCAGTCATCTTCCTCGTCGGTATAAACCTCGTCGCTTCCCATGTTTACCATAGGCTCAATGGTGAACATCATGCCAGGCTCCATGATCACACCGCTGTTTTCCTCAGAGGTGTAGCTAACCCACGGATCTTCGTGGAATTCCAGGCCTACGCCGTGGCCGCCGATTTCTTTAACGATGGTGTAGCCATTCTCAAGAGCATGCATATGCACCGCATGTCCCATGTTACCGATTGGCTCCCATGGTTTTACCTTGGAAATACCGATTTCCACGCATTCCTTGGTAACGCGGACCAGCTTCTCCTTCTCCGGGCTTACGTTTCCGATGCAGAACATACGGGAAGAATCGGAGAAATATCCATTATAAATAGTAGAAACATCTACGTTTACAATATCGCCATCCTTCAAAATCTCATCCTCGGAAGGAATGCCGTGGCACACTACCTCATTGATGGAGGTGCAAACGCTCTTTGGAAAACCTTCATAATTCAGCGGGGCCGGGATTCCGCCGTGGCGTACGGTCTCCTCATGAACCCAGCGGTCGATCTCCTCTGTGGAAACGCCGGCTTTGATGTGTTCTGCCACGTAGTCAAGAACTGCAACGTTGATCTTGCAGCTCTCCTTGATCTTCTCGATCTGCTCCGGAGTCTTGATCAGCTTGTGGTCCAGGACCGGATAGCCTTTCTGTCTGAGCATCTCCACCTTCGCATCAAAAGCCTCATGACATTTTTTGTATTTCTTTCCGCTGCCGCACCAGCAGGGATCATTTCGTCCGATTTTTGTTGACATTTTACTCTCTCCTTCAAATCCTGGCTGCCAGATCCGGCAGTCTGTTTTCTTTTGTAAAAATTTTCTCTGGTGTCTATTTTATACTTGAAATATGCAAATTGCAACAGTATTTCCAAATATGAAAGTCAGTTGTTCCGCGCTGGTTACTGTTCATAGGTAATATTCCGCGAGGTGTTTTTTGTGAACAAAGTTCACAGAAAACCCGAGGATTGCGGCGCGAAATCATTCAAAGCATGATTTCTGTGCATCGCGAAGCGTGTTACTGGGCACGAAGTGAACAGTAACCCGCGCTGAGCGCTCCCACAACTGCCGACCGCATTCGTAATCCGAGCTATCCAAGCGCCACATCCAGCACCATCATCAGCACAAACCCGCCTGCGAACGCCAGGGTTCCGATGTTGCTGTGTTCCCCTTCGCTGGCTTCGGGAATCAGCTCTTCCACTACCACGTAGATCATGGCACCTGCCGCAAAAGCCAGCAGATAGGGAAGCACCGGAGTAATGTACTTCGCAAGCAGAAGGGTCAGACCGCCCGCGATAGGCTCCACCGCACCGGATGCAGTTCCATAAACAAAGGATTTTCTCCGGCTCATTCCGTTGCCGCGAAGGGGCATGGAAATAATGGCGCCCTCCGGAAAATTCTGTATGGCAATTCCAATGGCCAGGGCAAATGCGCCCGCCATGGTCACCGTCTCATTTCCGGACAAAGCTCCCGCAAACACAGCTCCTGCCGACAGCCCCTCCGGAATATTATGCAATGTCACCGCAAGTACAAGCATTGTTGTTTTTTTTAAATTGCATTTTGGTCCTTCGTTTTCCTCACTGTCCAGATGAAGATGAGGCACTGTGCGGTCCATAAAAAGCAAAAATCCAATTCCAATCAAAAATCCAACTGCCGCAGGAATAAAAGCCAACCGTCCCATCCTAGCATTCATATCCATTGCCGGAATCAAAAGGGACCATACCGAAGCCGCCACCATCACGCCCGCCGCAAAACCAAGAAACCCTTTTTGCACCAGCGGATTCAGTTCCTTTTTCATAAAGAAAACACAGGCCGCCCCCAGGGTCGTTCCAAAAAAAGGGATCATCAGTCCCCAGAATACATTCATACGCACAAAACTCCTTTATATTCTACAATAGCTTATGCCGGAAAAAAGGTTCTGTACCAGATCTCTGCCGCATCCACGCGGCCAGGTACCATTCCTGCCCTTTTTATGTCCGGTCAAAAGCAGTCTCATTTAGTTAGAATATCCTAACTCGTAATATCATATCACATTTCCCTCTGAATTCCCATACTGCTTATTGGTAATTTCTATCATCAATCCATCCAAAACATTTTCGTATGCCGCTCCAATGGCACGGAATCATTCTTGCCTAATATTCGTCCCTATGTTATACTTACTCCTTGCGGGTTACTGCATATTCAGGCAGTCCTGCGATCCTTACAAATTACTTCTCAGCACCTGGCAGATACACAGTTTAGAGCGTGCCCCCAAAATCAATCCCGCAATCTGCACACCCCCGCTTTGCGGTATATTTTGCCCGAAGTCCGTTGCTGCCCGGAGGCTGAGTTTTAGAAAAGAGGTATTCCATGGAACAGACAAAAGAACAGAAACTTGGCACAATGCCCTTGCCCCGTCTTATGGCTAGCCTTGCAATTCCTTCTGTAATTGCCCAGCTGATCAATGTTCTTTATAACATTATTGACAGAATGTACATTGGGCATATCCCCAAAGTTGGACCAATCGCACTGACAGGAGTAGGACTTACCTTCCCCATCATTATGCTGATCTCCGCATTCAGCGCATTTATCGGTGCAGGAGGTGCTCCCCTGGCTTCCATTGCCCTTGGAAAAGGTGACAAAGAACGTGCGGAAAAAATCCTGGGAAATGGTGTCAGCGTCCTTCTTATTTTCTCCATTTCCCTGACAATTATTTTCATGATTTTTAAGCGTCCCCTTCTGTTTTTGTTCGGGGCAAGTGACCAGACCATCACCTATGCGGTAAATTACATCACCATTTATCTCATGGGAACGATTTTCGTACAGTTTGCTCTGGGACTGAACATGTTTATTTCCTCCCAGGGACAGGCGCGGACTGCCATGCTTTCCGTACTGATTGGAGCCGTGATCAACATCATCCTTGATCCCATTTTCATTTTTGTATTGAATATGAATGTACAGGGCGCTGCCCTTGCCACGATTATTTCCCAGGCAGTGAGCGCAGTGTGGGTAGTAAAGTTTCTTCTCTCTGAGAAATCCGCCATCCGCATCCGCAGGAAAAACCTTGCCATTGACTTTTCCATTCTGAAAAATATTATGGCACTTGGAATTTCTCCTTTCATCATGCAGGCAACAGAAAGCGCCATCAACATTGTATTAAACCGCGGACTTTCCATTTACGGCGGAGACCTTTATGTAGGATCCATGACCATCCTGCAAAGCGTAATGCAGCTTGCGGTAGTTCCCATCCAGGGCTTTACCCAGGGCGTACAGCCGATTATCAGCTATAACTTCGGTGCCCGTAAGTTTGACCGTGTGAAAAAGACCTATCGTCTTACCATCAGCTTTACCTTTGCGGTTTCCACTATTTTCTGTCTTCTGACCGTATTTTGCCCGGGTATGTTCGCCGGAATCTTTACCTCTGACCCTGAACTGCTTGCACTGGTGAAAAAAGTAATGCCAATCTTCATGGCGGGAATTGCCATCTTTGGTATTCAGATGGGCTGCCAGACTACTTTCATGGGACTTGGACAGGCGAAAATTTCCCTTTTCATTGCCCTGCTTCGTAAGGTGATCCTACTGATTCCGCTGGCACTGATTCTTCCGAAATTCTTTGGTGTTATGGGAATTTATTACGCAGAACCAATTTCCGATATCACCGCGGCAACCACAGCCTTCACTATTTTCCTCTGCGTCCGCAAGAAAATCGTGTCCGAGGAAGCCCTTTCCAGGCTGGGATAAAACACAACTATCATAAAAAGAGAGTATCTTCTTACCTTCCCCAAAAGGAAAATGGTAAAGATACTCTCTTTTATATTTCATAAATTTCAGCCGAATTATTAATTACCGCTGTCCGTTCCTGCATCCGCAGCCCCATCTGTACTTCCCGCGGTGTCCTCGCTTCCGGACATGATCTTGCTCAGCTCATCGATCATCTCGTCATCCTTCAAGCGGAACTTAACCTCAACACGGCGGGACGCTTCCTTATCTACGTTTCCATTGGCATCCAGAATAGGGTTCGCCATGGAATGTCCGTTTACGGTAAGGTAATCCTGCAGATCCAGACTCTGGTCTGCAGTCAGGAATTCTCCCTGGATGTCCAGAAGATACTGTGCCACTGCAAGGGAACGTCTCTGTGACAGTTCCAGGTTGTACGCATAATCACCATCTGTATCCGTATAACCGTCAATGATGATCTCTGCAAGATAGCTCTTATATGTATCCTCCATCAGAACCTTGCAGTAAATGGGAAGTACGTTTCGAAGTGCTTCCTTACCAGCATCTGTAAGCTCTGACTCATTTACATCGAACAGAACGCTGGCATCCAGTGTAAGGGCACCAGTCTGGGAATCCAGATTTACATTGATGTTGTTGTTCTTGAACTCTTTCTGGAGAGCCTCTACAACCTCAGCTTTGACACCGATAATATTATCGATCTTGGTCTGCTGTTCACTGAGCAGTGTAGTCTTCTCATCCAGATCTGTCTGCTGCTGATCCAGAAGAGCCTGCTGCTCTTTCAGCTTGGCTTCCTGCTCTGCCAGTGTCTGGGCAAGGGCCGTGAGCTTCTCATCCTTGGTCTTAATGGTGCCTTCCTGTTCCTCAATGGTATTCTGCTTGGCAAGAAGATCTGCTGTATACTCTGCCTGAAGGGCCAGCTTCTCATCTCTCTCCTGAATACTCTCGTCGTAGCTCTTCTGAGCCTGAAAAAGCGTCAATGACATGATCAGTATGAAAAGAAGCAGAACACCGGCCATAACATCGGAGTAGGAGCGCCATACATTAAAGCCGTCCTCTCCTGATTTTCTTTTTTTGCGCATGTTTCTCTCCTCTTATCTGAATAAGCCGAATTTCCCTTTCTGTGCAGCTTTGGAAAGCTCCTTCATGTTCTTGTTGATCTCTTCCAAAAGAGCCTGCTGTCTCTCATTCTGCTCTGCGATCAGGTCCGCAAGCTTGTCCATGGAATCATTTCTTCCGCTTGCGATCAGAGATACATCTCTTGTGTTGGCTGCAGAAACCTCGCTAAGGAGACGTCTTACCTGCTCCATAGTCTTATAGGAAAGCCGCTGATACTGGGCAAAATCTTCCATCTGCGCGGTGAAATTCTCCGCCATCTTCTTGTTGGCCTGGATCAGATCTGCACTTTCCTGACCTGCAGAAGACACCTTCTCAATAGAAGCAGCTGCTGTCTCCACATATTTCTGCATTGCCTGATTACATGCAACCCAGAACTTGGCAGCGGATTTCTCAGCATCCTTCAGGTAATCCACAACATGCTGGTAATCCTGCTGCTGCATCTTCTGGATCTCCTGATTCTCGGAAAGGATGCGGTTGGCTGTGGACATATACCGTGTCTGCATGCCGCCCATCTCCTTCACCATATCGGTGATGGCCTTGTCCTGCTTCTCATAGGTCTCAGAAAGCTTCTGGCTCATGGTCTGGTACATGGCAGACGTATAAGCTGTGTTCTCTTTCTGAGCCTTCTTCAGCTGGTCAAGAGCCAGGTTGAAATCACGGAACTGCAGATGGAAGGAATTGTTCATCTGCTTCAAAAACTCATCGGAAATATCCCGGATGGCATCCTCCTGGCATCTGGTCACAGAAGCCACCAGCATATCCAGAGAATCGTTCATCTTCTGGAAGGTAGGGGTAATGACCTTTTCAAAGCTGTCTGCCATCTGAACGGAAAATTGCTCTGCCATCTGCTTCATGGCACTTGTCTGCAGCTTCTGGCTTGCAAGAAGCAGGTTCCTGGATTCATTCTCCGCAGTAGGCATTACACAGGAGTGGAATTTCTCAAGGAATGCCTGCAGTTCCTCTGTCATGGAAGAATACTCTCCTTTCATGCCAAAGGTATATACAATGGAAAAAGAAATACCATAAATAGAGGTAAGGAACGCTACCTTAATACCTTCTACCAGCGCTGCCACAGAGGAAGTCATGGCGCTGTAGTCTGTAGGCTGGAAATCACGAAGTCCCCATACCAGACCAAGGAAGGTTCCCAGAATACCGATGCTGGTGAAAATATCCGGCACCATTTCCAGAAGCTTCTTGTGGATGTGGATATCCAGCTCGTCTTCATTGATAAACTCCTCGATATCTCCAAGACCTTCCTTACTGTTGTTGATGCTGTCTGTGAAGCTGTCCATCTTCTGATCCAGATATTTATCATCAAACAGTTCTCCTAAGTAAGTGAGATTCTTCGGGTCGGTCTTGCCCGGAGTCTTGAACATGCTGTTCAGTTCTTCTACTGCCCTGTGAAATGCAGAGCCAAGATTGTTCATGCGGAACATTCCGCCGAACATTGCGATCATGTACAGTACTGCGATCACCGCCAGGAATACGAAATTGTAAATGGTGGATGATACATTTCCTCTGCCTGCGTATAATGTCAGCGCAGTGGTACCTGCAAGGACCGCAACAAACAATACAGAATGTGTTATTTTTTTCTTCATTGTCTGCCTCCCCATGTTTAATTTTGATGTTAGGGTCAAAAGGTCTTTTGCCCCTAACTTGATATCCACGAATTGCTCCGCTGCAAAGCAGCTCCCGCAATTCTCGAACATTCGGAATCCGCTGATTTACTACGTAAATCGCTACCTCCTCATGTTCGGCGGGTCCCAAGTTCAAAAGCCTTATCATGCAAGCATGAACGGCTTTTTGACCTTTTGCCCCTGATATCATCATATATTGTGAATTATAGTATATTTTTATTATAATATCACAATTTTCTAATAATAACAAGTCGCCAGGCATAATTCGCATTACTATAAAAAATACCAGGCTAAAAAAATACCCCTGTCCGGTAAAAAGGCCTGTTTGACTGTCTTTTCACATAGACAAGGGTATTATAACATATCACATATTTTCAGGCGTAAACCTTATCTTCCTCCAGGAATCTGGCTTTGCCATCTTTTACTTCTACTAAATTGATGCTGCAGTTGGGCGGCACGCATCCATGCCAGAAATGCTCCGGATCCTGATACAGATTCTGAAGCAGCGCCCGCACTGCACATCCGTGGGAAGATACCAGCACGGTCTTATCTGCCAGAGAAGGATCCGTGGTTTTCTCCACCCAGAAATCCCTGGTCCGCTTCAGCACATCCTGAATATTTTCCCCATTGTTGGGACGTGGGAATTTCAGAGGATCCTTGAAAAACAGATCAAATTCTCCGCAGTCTGACTCCATGGCATCGCCTTTTCGCATCACATGGCCTTCCAGATCTCCGAAATTAATCTCCTGGATCCGCGCATCCGGTATCGTTGGAACATCCCTGCCCCCAAGTACCAGAGCCGCTGTCTGTCTTGCCCGGGTAAGAGGGCTGGTAAAACAGATGTCAAAATCCACATCCCGCAACACCTCTCCCGTCTTTTTCGCAAGGTCGATTCCCTCCTGTGCAAGAGGAATATCCGCTGCCCCCTGGGCCTTATGCAGATGATTCCAGGGAGTCAGCCCATGTCTTATCACATATAAAAGCATCAGCTTCTCAACTCGATTCCAAGTCCTTCCAGACCATTTAAGATTTTCTTCATTGCTGCAGAAATCTCGCTCTCCTCCAGAGTCTTGTCATGATCACGGAATACAAGGGCATAAGCCATAGACTTGTAGCCGCCTCTGATCTGGCTTCCTTCGTAGATATCAAACAGCTGATAGCTCTCCAGGATCTTTCCGCCGCGCTGTACCAGAATATCCTCGATCTGTCCTGCAAGAACGTGCTTCGGAACCAGCATACTGATGTCACGGGTTACAGCCGGATATTTGGCAATTCCAGTGAACTTGTGGTTGAAGTTTGCAAACTCCAGAACGCTCTTAATATCAATCATTGCAATATATGCACGGTCGCCGATTCCGTAATTGTCAGCAACCAGCGGATGAACCTCTCCAAGGTATCCCACAACAGTGCCTTCATAGATCATGTTGGCCTGTCTTCCAGGATGAAGGAACGGCTTCTTGCTTGCAGGATCATATTCCATTTTCTTCTTCATGCCGATCTTTTCAAAGAATTCCTCGCAAACACCCTTCATGTCAAAGAAATCACCGTTTCCGTACATTCCAAGTGTGAACATGGTTCTCTCATCCGGCAGTTCTGTAAGCGGCAGAGCCTTTGGCAGATAAACATTTCCAAGCTCGTACAGGCGAACGTCTTTGTTTCTTCTGTTGTAGTTGGTTGCAAGGGAAGAAAGCATTCCGTTCAGGGTGCTGGTACGCATGATGCTGTAGTCCTCACCAAGCGGATTGCTGATGGTGATCACCTGGCGGAGCATATCATCCTCCGGGATTCTTAACTTGTCAAATACCTTCGGGCTTTCGAAGGAGTAGGTCATGCCTTCGGAAAATCCGCAGTACTCTGCGATATCTCTTGCAATGTTCTCAATGCGAAGCTTAAATGGCATTTTTCCTGTGGTAGCTTCACCGGACGGTAAAGTAGTCGGGATCTTGTCATATCCGTAGAAACGTGCAACCTCCTCAGCAACATCTGCCATGCAGTGGATATCCTGACGGAAGGTAGGTGCTACGATCTCATTTGTTTCCTCATCATAGGCAAGCTCAATTTTTGCAAGATAGCCAAGCATCTCTTCTTTGGAAAGATTGGTTCCAAGAAGTCCGTTGATGCGGTCTGGCTCAAATTTCACACGGGATGGCTCACTTACTTTGCTGCAGATGTCAACCATTCCTCCAACAACCTCGCCGGCGCCAAGCTCTTCCATCAGCTGGCAGGCTCTGTCGATTGCGGCTTTTGCATTGTTTGGATCAAGGCCTTTCTCGAATTTACCGGAAGCATCTGTACGAAGTCCGATTCTCTTGGAGGAAAGTCTGATGTTGGTTCCGTCGAAGCATGCTGCCTCGAAAAGAACGGTGTGCACATTGTCTGTGATCATGGAGTTCTCGCCGCCCATGATACCAGCGATTCCAACCGGCTTCTCGCCGTCGCAGATCATCAGCACGTTCTCATCCATGGTACGCTCCTGGCCGTCAAGAGTGACGAATTTCTCGCCCTCGCCAGCACAGCGGACAACGATCTCATGGTTTGCAATGGTGTCAAGGTCGTAAGCGTGCATTGGCTGTCCGAACTCTTCCATTACATAGTTTGTAATATCAACCAGGTTGTTGATCGGGCGGATTCCGTTGGAAGCCAGGCAGCGCTGCATCCATTTCGGGGACGGTCCGATCTTTACATTTTTTACCACTCTTGCACAGTAACGCGGGCAAAGCTCCGGTTTCTCTACAGTTACTTTCACGTAGTCGGATGCTTTCTCATCGTTTCCTGTCACCTTTACTTCCGGCGGGCAGAATTTCTTGCCGAAGGTAGCGGCTGCTTCTCTTGCGATTCCAAGAACGCCGTAGCAGTCTACACGGTTGGAAGTAATCTCATATTCAAATACAACGTCGTCAAGTCCAAGTGCCTTGATCGCACTCTCGCCCACAACTGCATCTTCCGGGAAAATATAGATTCCGTATTCCGGAGCTTCCGGATACATGTCGCGGTTGCTTCCAAGCTCTTCAATGGAGCACATCATACCGTTTGACGGAACTCCGCGAAGCTTGCCGGCTTTGATCTTGATTCCGCCAGGTGTCATTTTGCCGTCATGGCCGCCAGCTACACGTCCGCCGTCCAGAACAACCGGAACCTTGTCTCCTTCTTTAACATTTGGTGCACCGGTTACGATCTGAATGGTCTCGCTGCCGATATTTACCTGGCAGATGATCAGCTTATCAGCATCCGGGTGCTTCTCGATCTTCTCGATCTGTCCGATGACGATTTTGTCAAGGTCTGCGTCAAGCTTGGTAAATCCCTCTACCTTTGTACCTGACAGGGTCATTGCATCTGTATATTCCTGTGCGGTTACATCAAGATCCGGCACATACATTTTCATCCAAGATAATGAAGTATTCATTTATTTAATCCTCTTCTCACTTTTTATTTATTAGAGCCTTTTTCAAACATGCTCTAGAACTGTTTCAGGAAACGGATATCGTTCTCATAAAGCAGGCGCATGTCATCGATCTCATATTTCAGAAGGGCAATACGCTCAAGACCTACACCGAATGCAAAGCCTGTGTACTCATCCGGGTCAATGCCGCACATGCGAAGTACGTTGGGATGAACAGTTCCGCAGCCAAGGATTTCAATCCAGCCGGAGCCTTTACAGAAACGGCAGCCTTTTCCGCCGCACTTGAAGCAGGAAACGTCAACCTCTGCACTTGGCTCTGTGAATGGGAAGTGGTGCGGTCTGAATTTGGTTTTTGTCTCAGGTCCGAAAAGCTCTTTGGCAAATACTTCCAGAGTTCCTTTCAGATCTGCAAAGGTAATGTTCTTGTCAATGACAAGTCCCTCGATCTGATGGAAGGATGGAGAATGGGTTGCATCCACCTCATCAGAACGGAATACACGGCCAGGTGCGATCATACGGATTGGCAGCTTGCCTTTCTCCATGGTACGGGCCTGTACCGGGGAAGTCTGGGAACGAAGAAGGATGGAGTCATTGATAAAGAAAGTATCCTGCTCGTCTCTTGCCGGATGGTTCTCCGGGATGTTCAGTTTGGTGAAGTTGTAGTCTGCATACTCCACTTCCGGTCCTTCTACAATCTCATAGCCCATTCCGATGAAAATACGCTCCACCTCTTCCAGGGCGATGCTGTTGGGATGACGATGACCGATTCTGGATTTCTTTGCAGGAAGAGTTACGTCGATGACCTCGGCTTTCATTTTCTCTTCTCTGACTGCTTCCTCTAATTTCTGTCTGGATTCTTCCAGAAGACCCTCGATCTTGGCTCTTGTCTCATTTACAAGCTGTCCTACTTTCGGTCTTTCTTCCGGTGATACGTCCTTCATTCCTTTTAAGATTGCGGTCAGTTCACCTTTTTTTCCAAGATATGCAACGCGCACATCGTTTAACTTGTCCAGGCCTTCGGATTCCTCGATCCGGATTCTGGCGTTCTCAGCCAGTTCCTGAAGTCTCTCTTTCATATCCATGGTTCATTTCTCCTTTATTCTTATGATCTGCCAGAAGAGTGGAAGGAAGGAAAGGAAATCTCGGCATAGCCGATATTTCCTATTGTAAAAGTGGATTGCTCCGCGCTTCGCGCTCCCGCAATCCCCCCCATATTCACAATCCGGCCTATCGGCCTACTTGTTCATATGGGGTAGCCTGGGCAATATCTGTGCCTGCGTGCAAGCAAGCTTTCACGCAGGCACAGCTGCTGCCCAGACTTTTACAATAAAAAAGCTCCGTCCCCAGCTAAAGGGACGAAGCATATCCGCGGTACCACCCTGATTCCTGTGTATACAGGCTCTCTCGCCGCTTAACGCGCAGCATCACGTCGCTTCCTACTGAATCTTTCAGAAACGCGGCTCCGATGCGAAACTCAGAAACTATCTGAACTTAAGGAAGCTTACAGCCGATGACTTCCTCTCTCTGGAAGAAAATAATTTCCTAAAAACACCTTCCTGGCTTTTTCTCTTTTATTACTATGCCACAGGAAAGCAAATCTGTCAAGGGCTTTCTTTTTCTTTCTTTTTGGCTTCGGAGGATTGTGTTTTCTTCTCCGGCACTTTCTCCAGAAGCTTTCTTTTCTCTTTTTCGATTTCTTTTTCCGCTTCCTCGTGCTCCCGGCTTAACATTTCCCGCACAGATGCCTGGGCCAGCCGGAACTGTTTCTCAAAGTAAGAATTGATCTCCGCACCGTACAAAAGCAGGTTCATGCAGATGTACAGCCACAGCATTACCATGATCAGTGCCGTCAGGCTTCCGTACATATTGCTGAAGCCTGGAAACAGCTCGAAATACAGGGAAAAGAAATAGGAAAACAAGGACCATCCCGCTGCGATCAGCACCGCTCCCGGCACCTGGCTTTTGAAGGTTGCCTTGCGGTTGGGAAGCATTTTATACAGAATCAGGAAGATCAGAAACAGGCCGGCAAACACAAGGGCTGTCCGGGCTCCGATCACCTTGCCGATGATTTTTCCCACAAAAGGAATGTATTTCAGCGCCATGGCCTGGATCTGGTTTCCCAGTACCAGAAGAAGGAGGCTGGCAATGATGGCAACGCTGAACATAAAAGTATATACCACTGCATACAGCCGGGTCATCAGCCAGTTACGGGTCTCCTTTACATGGTAAATGGTGTTCAGCCCATTGGTAAGGGACTGCATGGCTTTCCCCGCAGACCACAGTGCCATGATAGCGGAAATAGGAACCACTGCCGTGCTTCTTCCATAAACCTCAGATACAATGGTAAGCACAAAATTCTGTATATTATGGGGCACAAATGCCCGGATGGCCTCGCTGACCATGTTGTACGTCAAAGGCGTATAACGGATCATAGTTGTAAGAAACAGAATAAACGGAATGAACGACATGATCAGAAAGTACGCAGCCTGGGCTGCATATGCGCCCACATGATCCCCGTTTGCCCGCTGCATGAACCCACGGATCAGCTGGACAACGCTCTGTTTTTCTTTCTTCTTATCCATACAATTGCTCCTGCTGTTACTGCGATAGGCGGTGCAGGACCTGATATAGCAAACATTAAACATCTGCTGCATTTAAGTACCCCTGCCAGTCTATCGCGCAATTTTTTGTATCATACCATGAAATGGGATTTCTGTCTACTGTCTGCCTGGATATTGCCTGCCATCGGAAAATTTATTCGTACCTGTCCAAGGTAATGTCCCGAAAAAAATATTTCAGGATTTCCTGCCAGCTGTAACCTTCTTTTGCCATCTCATTGGCTGCCGTCTGGCTCATTCCCACGCCATGCCCGAAACCGCCGCCTGTGATTTCCACGCAGCCGCCTTTATTTGCCTTCAACTGAAAATAAGAGCTTGGCAGAAGGCTTCCCCCAGTCACGGTGCTTCCATCTTTTTCCGTGATGGTCTGGCCCTGCGGGGACAAAAATTCCCGGATTTCGTATTCCCCTTCTAACTGCACCGCCTCCTTTTCTGTGGTGATCTGAAGCCCGGTTACGGCACCGCTTTCACTTTTTTTCACCACCTGTATGGATTCCAGGCTTTCACTGCCGGTCAGATTCCTGGTTCTCTCTTCCAGAACCGTCCAGGGAATTGTCACCTTCCAGCTGCTCCAGGGAGCGTTCTGATCAAACTCGCATTCCACGCTTTTCAGATAGGAGGATGACGTCCCGCCCCAGATTTCGTCCGTGCTGGTTCTGCCGGATGAGGTGGAAAAATAATAGGCAGTTACTGTCTTTCCGTCCTGGCACATGATCTGGCCGCTGGTTTCTCTTACTGCCTGGCTGGTTTTGTCTGTGGGCGCAATGTTGCCATAGACCTGGAAATTCACGCTGTCATCCACATCTGCCCCGTATTCTTCCTGAAGGCTGCCCTCTTCCATCTGGCATACAGCATAGGTTCTGGCACATACTGCCTGTGCCATCAGGGCCTGGCTTTCGTAGGAGGCCGGCATCTCGCTTGGAACCACGCCTTCCAGGTAGGTTTCCAGGGGAAGTTCATTGATCAGGAGCAAGCCCTGGGGCGTATTTTGAATTTCCAGGGTTCCGTAGTAAACCGGCGGACTCTCCTGTCTTTCTATGGAGGTGATGGTGATTCCCGCTTCTCCGCCTCCCAGGACAAGTTCGCCCTGGGAAAGTTCGGGGGAATCTGGAGTATACTCATAATCTGCTCCGTTTAAATTCAAAGTCACAGAGGAATGATAATAAGATTGATAGCCTGAATCCATGAGAAGCACACGGATTTTTCCTGACAGCGTAGAAAGTCTCTCATCCCCAGATTCAGCAATTTCTGGAAGGTCATCGTTCTCCGTTGCCTCAGCGCTTCCAGTATTCTGCACACCAACCGTCATTCCGCTCTCAATCCCTCCCGCCCCGGCAATTCCCAGCACACATCCTGTCCAGGTTTTCCAGCCTTCTTTTTCCCTGGCGCGGTTCACCTCCGCCGCCTTATGAAACAGCAGCAGCCACCCCAACAGCACAATGAGAAAATAATTAATTTCATAAAAAAATCTGGTCTTCTTCATACAGTAAATATATGAAGAAGACCAGACAAACATGTCCTTATATATGGGAATATTGCCACAGGCAGCCTGTCCTTTTATTTGCGCACGCCAAACTTATATGCAGTAAAGGACTGGTATTTCTCTCCGGCTTCCAGTACAGGAGAATGGAAGGTCTCCACATTCACTGCGTTTGGCTCCACCTGTGTCTCCAGACAGAAGCCCTCACGCTTGTTGTAAACATGTCCGTTCTTGCCTTTCTCATCAATGACGAAATTGCCTGCATAGAACTGCACGCACGGACAATCAGAAATTACATCCATCGTAATACCAGATGCCTCATTATAAGCAGATGCGATCACTCTTCTGTTGCCCTTGGCGTAATTGTCGGTCACATAGTTGTGGTCGTAGCCGCCAGTAAACTTCAGCTGCTGGAAATCGGCGTCAATCTCGTCACCAATCTTCTTAGCCTTGTTAAAGTCCATTGGAGTGCCCTCTACCGATGCATACTCACCTGTAGGAATGGAAAATTCATCCACCGGAGTGTAATCCTTGGCATGAATGGTAACATATGTATCCAGAACCTTGCCGCTGCCCTCTCCTGCAAGGTTAAAGTAAGAGTGGTTGGTCATGTTGGCCACGGTTGCCTTGTCGCTGATGCCGCCGTAATAAATCTGGATGGCATTGTCCTCAGTCAGCTCATAAGTAACGGAAACCTCAAACTCTCCCGGAAATCCGTTCTCCCCGTCCGGGCTGATCCTGAAAAAAGTAACTGCATTTTTATCCTGATCGGTATTCTTCACAGTCCAGATCTTCTTCTCGAAGCCATTGGGACCGCTGTGAAGATTGTTGTCATTCTCATTCTTTCCTAACTGATATTCCTGTCCATAAAGGGAAAATTTCGCGCCTCCGATACGGTTGCCGCTTCTTCCGATAATGGCTCCGAAAAAGCATCCGTTCACCTCATACTGCTGAACGTCATCATAGCCAAGCACTACATCTATAAGCCTGCCGTCCTTATCCGGAACAACCACCTTCACAAGGATGGCACCGTAATCCATAACCTCTGCATAAGCGCCCGACTGATTCTCAAGATGATAGAGAGTAATCTCCTCGCCGGAGGTTAATTCCCCAAATTTCTTTGCTGTAACACCCATGTTACCTGCCTCCTGATTCTAAAAAATCCCAGAATGCCGTTCCCTTTCTTTTGACGCCTAGCTTGCCGCTAGGTGGGTATCCTCAACAGGACTTCTGCCTACCACAACGAGAGGTCTGACATCCGCACTGCGATCTTGGATTCCCTTGATGTCAATGTAGGTTCAAAAATAAAAGGGGCCTCGCACATCCCAGGATTCTTTTTTTCTAAAAGTTATTATACTCTAGTATATGCCGTTTTTCAACATAAAATGCAGATTTTTCAGCAGACATTTCCTTTATTTGATTCCGAGAATATCCTTCACGGTCTTCGGCATATCCTCTGCATCCACTACGCGGTCATGAAGAACCGGTGCGGTACGGATATCGTTGACAGCTTTCGGCACTGCTACGCCAGAGAGCTTCTCCAGGGCGTCTGCAAGTCCGAAGTCATCCAGATTCTCATGTCCCTCTGAAATAGCATCCATAACGCTTCTTGTAAATTTGTACGGGCTTGCTGTGGAAGCGATCACTGCCGGAACATCGTCCTTTGTATCTGCCACATATTTCTTATATACGCCTGCCGCAACTGCAGTATGCGTATCAATGACATAATCACTGGCCTTATAAACCTCACGGATGGCATCCTTTGTCTCCTCTTCTGTACAGAAGTTGCCGTAGAAGTCTGCAAGCTGTGCTTTCATCTCAGGTGTAATGGTGTACTCGCCGCCTTTTGACAGTGCTTCCATCAGCTGCGCGCAGGTATCCGGATTCTCGCCTGTAATACGGTAGATCAGACGCTCCAAGTTGCTGGAAATCAGAATGTCCATAGACGGAGAGCTGGTAAGGATGAAATCTCTCTTACGGTTATAAGTACCAGTGGAGAAGAAGTCAAACAATACCTTGTTCTCATTGGATGCACAGATCAGCTTCTTCACCGGAAGTCCCATCTGTTTCGCATAGAATGCTGCCAGAATGTTTCCGAAGTTTCCTGTAGGTACTACCACGTTGATCTCCTGGCCGGCCTGGATCTTGCCCTGGCGGACCAGTGTGGCATAAGCGTATACATAATATACGATCTGCGGAACAAGACGTCCGATATTAATGGAGTTGGCGGAAGAAAACTGGAAGCCTGCATCGGCAAGCTCTGCTGCCATCTCCTTGTCATTGAACATTTTCTTCACTGCTGTCTGGGCATCGTCAAAGTTGCCTGTGATGCCGACTACGTAAGTATTGGTGCCCTTCTGGGTCACCATCTGCTTCTCCTGGATGGGGCTTACGCCGTGCTTCGGGTAAAATACAATAATTCTTGTGCCCGGAACATCCGCAAAACCAGCCAGTGCAGCCTTGCCGGTATCTCCTGAGGTCGCTGTAAGAATGACGATCTCATTTTTCACGTTGTTCTTCTTCGCAGCGGTGGTCATCAGGTATGGCAGAATAGACAGTGCCATATCCTTGAACGCAATGGTCGGTCCGTGGAACAGCTCCAGGAAATATGCACCGTCTGCTTCCTTAAGAGGTGCGATCACATCTGTATCAAATTTCTTATCATATGCACTGTTAATACAGGTTCTTAATTCTTCCTCTGTAAAATCTGTAAGAAGACGGCTCATTACCTGATATGCTGTCTCCTGATAAGACATCTGGGAAAGCTCTTCCATAGAAACATCAAGGGATGGAATGCTTGTGGGTACAAACAGACCTCCATCTTCAGAAAGTCCCTTCAAAATAGCCTGGGAAGCGGTTACCGGCTCCCCTTTTCCTCTGGTGCTCTGGTACATTACCTGCATGTTGTCATTCCTGCCTTTCCTTTATTGTCACAGGGCTAACGCATTTCTCCTGTTCTGGTACAAAATTCTCTTATTTTTTCTATCATTTTGACCTTACAGGTATTATACATACTTCACCGTGCTAAATCAATAGGAAATTTTAAAAAGCCACCCAGGC
>NZ_QTVN01000019.1:356-96603 GCF_003460605.1 Ruminococcus sp. AF31-8BH | reverse complement strand
AGGGTAAACGAATATATGTTTTGTGCAACTTTTATTTTTCAAACACACTCTAGGGGAAATCAGCTATGCTGATTTCACAGCTCGCACATATGATTAGTATGACACATTTATTTCGGAAATGATGACGAAGTTTACAGAGTACGCGGCGGACAAAGAGGAAGCAACCGGCGTTGCAATCAATGTGGAGGTGATGGATGCTTCTCAGAGCCAGCTGACACAAAATGAGCAGGTCAAAAGTCTGATCGAGAAGGGCTGTGATGTGATATGTGTAAATCTGGTTGACCGCACAGAGCCCACAACAATTACTGATCTGGCAGAGAACAAGCAGGTGCCGATTATCTTTTTTAACCGTGAGCTGGTTGCAGAGGATCTGGAACGTTGGAGTGAATTGTATTATGTTGGTGCAGATGCCCTGCAGTCTGGAGTTTTTGAAGGAGAACTTGCTGCAAATGCCTTTAAGACCAATGCCAAAATGGACAAAAACGGTGATGACATTTGCCAGTATGTGGTGCTGGAAGGCGAAGCAGGACATCAGGATTCCATCGTAAGAACAGAGTATTCTGTAAACACTTTGATAGAAAATGGTGTGGAAGCGGAGAAGCTGGGCTATGCGATGGCTAACTGGAACAGAGCACAGGCACAGACAAAAACAGCAGCGCTGCTTACACAGTTTGACGGAAAAATTGAGCTGATCATTGCGAATAACGATGACATGGCTCTTGGGGCAATTGATGCGCTGCGTGATTCCCAGATTCCCAGAGAAGACTGGCCGGGGGTTGTGGGAATTGATGGCACAGATGCGGGACTTTTGGCAGTTGAAAATGGCGAAATGCTGGGAACTGTTTATAATGATAAAGAAGGGCAGGCCCGGGAAATGCTGAATCTTGCATTTGCCATTGCAACCAATGGAGATAAGGATAGTATTCCATTAATTGATGGAAAATATGTCCGGACACCATATCATAAGGTCACACAGGAAAATGTAGAGGACTATAAGAAATAAATAAGAATGTGTGAAAAAATATACAAAAAGATCTCTTGTGGGTGGAAATTTCCTCAGGAGATCTTTTTGTATAAATGAATGAGCATTTCCTTTGACAGGATGGTGTTTTTGTGATTTTTATGTAATTTTACGCTGATTTAAAGGCGGAATTTTTATTTCCCTTGCCAATATAAACATTTAATGTGAAAATAATATGTGGTATACTAAATCAAAAAAATGAGGATTTTACTAAAAACAAAGGAGAGTACCGCAAAAGAATGGCTTATTGGATCCTTGAATTTATCAAAGTGTTTATCGGATATGCTTTTTTGATGTATGTATGGCCATCTGTGATTTTTCGGAAAAAGCTATCCGGGAAAAGCCTGACCTTTCGTTTTGCCTTCTGCTCTACAGTTTCTGTTCTGTTGCTTAACACGCTTGTCCTGGGATTGGGCTTGCTTCATATATTAAAAGGGTGGATTGTATTTGCCGCTTTTTATGGGATTTTTGCAGTATCAATTTTGCGCGAGGGAAAATTACGGAAGTATGTATCCAGGCAGCTTCAGACTCTTCTTGCAGGAACCCTGGGGTGGAAATCCCTTTTGGCAGATCTGCTAAGAGAGTGTAAAGCACTTATTGCAGATTTGCTTAGAAAATTAGATGAAAAGACAAAAGGAAAAAAAATTGAATACAGCATTTTAAGTGTTCTTATGGTTTTTGCTATTATTTATTTTTCTTATGGAGCCTTTCAGAATCATTCCTATGGCTCGGGCGATATGTATGTTCATCATGCCTGGATTTATGGATTGAAGGAAGGGCAGATTTTTTCAGCAGGAGTCTATCCGGAGGCAATGCACTGTTTTATTTATTGTATGGATGCGCTGTTTGGAGTATCCATATACAGCTGTCTGCTGTTCCTGGGAGAGATTCATGTAACGGCCTTGCTGGCAGCGGTTTATTGTCTGTTCAGAGAGACATTGAGATCCAAATATACGGTTTATCTGATACTGGCTGCATTTCTTACAATAGATGTGGTCTATACGGCTGAGATTTATGGAATATCCCGTCTGCAGTATACCATTCCTCAGGAATTTGGTTTATATAGCCTGTTTTTGTGTGTAATGTATCTTGTCCGCTTTATGAGGAGGAATACCGAAGACGGAAATAAAAAAAGAGGCTTTGATGAGAATCTGTTTTTGTTTATGACCTCATTGGCAGTGTCTCTCGCAATCCATTTTTATGTTACAATCATGGCATTTTTTCTGTGCGCATCTTTTGCTGTTTTTGGTATTAACAGAATTTTCAGGAAAAGAAATTTCTGGTCTTTGGCTACGGCGATACTTGTAGGAGTGATTATTTCTACAACACCTATGGTTCTGGCTTTTGCTTCTGGAATTCCCCTTCAGGGCTCTTTGAACTGGGGAATGAACATTATAAATGGTACAGATACCAAAGAGGGCAGAACGAAAGCTGCACAGGTTGTTATGGAACAAGGCCAAAAAACTGAGGAAAATAAGGCCGCAGAAGCTGATAGTAATGAAAATCCTTTATCAGGGCAGTCAAAGCTTCATAATCAGATAAAAGCAACAGACAAAAATAAAACAGATAAGAATGAAACCAACGTAAAGGTGACAAAAACTTCTCTAGCAGAAAAAATAATACAGATTGTTTTGAACAATTTAAAGGCGGTCTATCGGTATGGTTATGCGCAGCTTTACAGAGGTAACCGAGCGAACTGGCTGATTGGTTTTACGCTGGCAGCTGTGCTTCTTAGTATTATAAATATGGGAATTACCATCGTACGTTTCAAAAAAATTCCTTTTGAAATGTATGCGGGGATCACATTTGCATCTGTTTTGTTTATGATTCTTTATGCAGCACCGTTTCTTGGACTGCCGGAAATTATTGCAGGAGCAAGATTGTGTTTACCGGAACAGATTCTGCTTTTGGCAATGATGGTAATTCCTGCAGACGAACTGTTTTTTCTGCTGGAAAAAACAAGGATCGGATGCTTTATGCCCCAGATCAGCTTCGCAGGAGTGCTGGCTATTTATGCAGGGACAAATTATTTCGGAGTGTTTCACGGCTACTTATATTATGAACTGACACGATACAATTCAGCAGTGGAACTGACAAATAAAATTATGGATGATTATCCTCAGTACAGTTATACAATTATATCTACAACAGAGGAATTGTACCAGTCAATAGAAGAAGCCAGACATGAGGAAATTCTTGAATTTTATAACAGATCCAAGCAGGAGGATTATTATATTCCTACAGAATATCTTTTCTTCTATATAGAGAAAAATCCTATTTATTATGCGCAGCATCATTTCTTTTCAGGACCAAGATGGCTTGCGCAAGATAAATATACAAAGTATTATGAATATACTACTGCGGTTTTAAGCATAGGAGATAATATTGAACACGGAGAGATTTCAGAGGAATTGGTGGGCGAATCACTTACAATTATGGGTAAAGCTTCTGATGCCTATTCTATTATTGGAAACCGAAGGATTCTGGAATCGGAGATGTATTACTGGTGTCAGGAATTTAAAACGCGCTTTCCTTATGAACTTAAGGTTTATTATGAAGATGAAGATTTTATATGTTATGTAGTGAAGCAAAATCCGGAACATTTATATAATTTGGGAGAATAAAATTTTCCTGAAACAGGAGCGAAGAAATATTGAAAATAAAACGATGGAAGTGGTTGCTGTTTGGCACAGTATTGCTTATGATAACAGTTATTGCGCTTTGTGTATTGTCTCAGCGGAATATCCAAAAATATGAACCATCAGAAGAGGTTTTTGGAAACCCACTTATGGGTTATGCCCCCTGCGCATGGAATGCAGAGGTTCGTGAGGATGTTTCTCTGCTATATATGGATGTTACCTGGGCAGAACTGGAGCCAGAAGAGGGAAAGTACAACTGGGAAGAAATTGAGAAAGAGAATCAGCTTGACCGCTGGCGAGAAGAAGGAAAACACATTGTATTAAGATTTGTCTGCGATGTGCCGGGAGCAGAGAAGCATATGGATATTCCTGAATGGCTGTATAAAAAAACAGATCAGGCAGGAACCTGGTATGATGTGGAATTTGGAAAGGGATTTTCCCCGGATTATAACAAGGAACAATTTATTGCATATCACAGAAAAGCTGTGGAAGCGATGGGAGAACATTGGGGACAGGATGGATTGATTAGCTATATTGAGCTTGGAAGTCTTGGACACTGGGGAGAATGGCATGTGAATTATAGCGCAGGAATTCAGAGGCTTCCACTGGAAGATGTGAGGGAACAGTATGTGTCGCCCTGGGTGGATGCCTTTCCTGAGGCAATGCTGCTGATGCGAAGACCCTTTTCTCATGCTGCAAAATACAAAACAGGTCTTTATAATGATATGACAGGGGAACCAAGTGAGACGGCGGCATGGCTTAATGAAATTGAAGCTGGTGGTGATCTTAGCCAGACAAATGAAGAAAAAGCTCTGGTTTCTATGACAGATTTCTGGAAAAAGGCTCCTGTAGGCGGAGAGTTTACCAGTTCGCTTTCAATGGAAGAAATGCTGAAAGCCAGCCTTTCTCAAACCGTAGAACTGATTCGGGAATCGCATACTACCTTCTTGGGACCAAATGCAGCAAATCCCGGATTTTTGCAGGGATATGAAACTGTTTTGAAAAATATGGGCTATCGTTTATGGATTTCAGAAGCAATTCTGTCCTGGAGTCCTGGTGGTGCCAAATTGGAGCTTACCTGGGAAAACAATGGAACTGCACCGTTTTATAAAAATTGGAAGGTTTGGCTTTACGTAACTGATGAAACTGGGAACACAATAGAAAAGAAGCAGGTTGAAATTCTTCTGCCATCGGTTCTTCCCGGCGAATCAATTCATACCGCTACTTTATTGGAAACAGAAGAACTTCTGAAGCTTGCAGGAGAAAAATATAGCATAAGCGTTGGCGTGGAAGATCCAATGACTGGAAAAATGAATGTTCGATTTGCAATGCAGTGTGAATTTAAATCTGGAAAGAATTTTTTGTGGTGACTTATGAAAAAACAAGAAGAAAAATCAGAGATTGATTTTGTGATTACCTGGGTTGACGGAAATGATCCGGCATGGAAAAGACAGCGGAATCTGGCAGCACAGGCATCTGAACAGATACAGAAAACAGACAACAGAAAAGAACGATACCGGGATTGGGATAATCTGCAATATTGGTTCCGAGGAGTGGAACAGTTTGCTCCCTGGGTGAGGAAAGTACACTTTGTGACCTGGGGACATATTCCGGACTGGCTGAATATAGCACATCCCAAGCTGAATATTGTCAGACATGACGAATTTATTCCGAAAGATTTTTTACCTACTTTTAATTCCCATACTATTGAATGGAACTTTCACAGAATAAAAGGTCTTTCAGAAAAGTTTGTTTATTTCAATGACGATACGTTTTTTATAGACAAGGTTAAAGAAACGGACTTTTTTCAGAATGGAAAACCAGTTGACATGCTGGCATTTCAGCCTGATGTGGCGAATATTGACGATCCGGTTATGCCTTACATTTATCTGAACAATACGATGCTTTTGGCAAAATATTTTCAAAAGCGGCCTAATATGAAGAAACAGCCGGGAGCTTATTTTCATATAGGATATCCACCTGTATATTTTTTATATAATATTATGGAACTGGCATTTCCGCGCTTTACCGGATTCTATACGGTACATGGTCCTTCACCTTTAAAGAAAAGTACCTATGAAACATTATGGAATCTGGAGCCGGAGCTGCTTACAAGTGTGTGCAGTCATGCCTTCCGCCATAAAGAGGATGTAAGCCAGTATGTACTTAGGGAATACCAGAAGCTGCAGGGGGATTTTGTTCCGCAAAATGTGCAGAAGCTATGTGGTTACTTTAATTTGGAGAATCAAAATCTCAAACTGACAAAAACAATTGAAAAACACAAAATTCCTATGGTATGTGTGAATGACAGCAATTATGCAATTGATTTTGAGAAGGTGCAGAAGGAAATCAACGGGGCCTTGGAACAACGACTGAGCCGGAAATCTTTATTTGAAATGTAACTTTATGAGATGAGAAAGGAAAAAGATGAATATTCTTTTGGCAGGAGGCTCCTGTAGTCTCGTGGATAGTCTGATTTTGAAGATTCGCAAGGAAGGACATAGAGTCTATATACTGACCGGAGATAAATACAGACACAACAAATACAAGAAAGTATTCGAAAAATATGAATTTCCATATGACAGTGAAAATCTGGGGGAAATTGTGCAAAGCGTGAATCCGGATGTGACCATTCTTATGGGAGCAGTTGATACAAACTATTCCTGGAATGAAGCAGAACTGGAAACCGTTCGATTTACTTCCCATTTGATGAACATTCTGGTTGCACTCTCAGCAACGAAGAAGGGGAAAGTGATTTTTCTGTCATCCGACGAAGTATATAGCGGAGATTACCAGGATGAAATCATAGAAGAAACCCCAACCTCCAGTGCTGGATTGCGTGCAGATACCATTGCCCAGGCTGAAGAAATCTGTGATAATTTCAGACGGAAAAGAAATCTGGATATTGTAGTGCTGAGACTGGATCATCTTTACAGTATTCCCAGAGACAAAAAGGATATCAATAATATTTGTGCGCGTATGTGCCTGGACTGTATGCGCAATGGATATATAGAGGCCAATGAGAAGCATTCCTTTTCTCTTTTATATGAGGATGATGCAGTAGAATTTATTTATCAGGTGGTAAAAAATAAACTTCATGAGAAATTTTTGTATCAGCTGTCCTCTAATCATGTGGTAAGTGAACTGGAACTGGCTTCAATGGTTCAGAAAGCTATGAATAGCACAGCAAATGTTATTGCAACTTCAGGTGATATAAGCAGATGTGTACTGTCCGGGAAATGCTTTGAAAAAGAATACGGCGTGCATGCATTTGCAAAGCCGGATGAGATCATTGAAAAAATGGCAGCATATATGCTGAAGCATAAGGCTGTGTTTGTGGAGGAGGATCAGCTTCAGCCGTCCTGGTGGCAGAAGCTGTGGAATAAATGGAAATGGCTGTTAAGTGTGCTGGTTCCCTTTGCAGAAAATCTGATATGCTTTATTCCCTTTTTTATGTTGAATAACCGAACAGTTGGAAGCAGGTATTTTGCCAATCTGGATCCCTTTCTTTTATATGTTCTTCTGTTTGCTATTATATATGGACAGCAGCAGGCTACCTTTTCTGCCATACTTGCAGTAGCCGGATATATGTTCCGCCAGATGTATACAAGAAGTGGATTAGAGGTCCTTCTGGATTATAATACTTATGTGTGGGTGGCACAGCTGTTTATTTTGGGACTGGTAGTAGGCTATATGCGAGATCAGATCCGAACAATGCGCATGGAGAGTCAGGAGCTGGAGGAACACTTATCCAGACAGATTGCAGATATCAAGGACATTAATGAAAGCAATGTTCGTGTAAAGGGAGTTATGGAGCAGCAGCTGATTGATCATAAGGATAGTATTGGTAAAATTTACTCTATTACATCTAAACTGGATCAGTATATGCCAGATGAAGTAATTTTCTATGCTGTAGAAATGTTAACGAAACTGATGCAAACGAAAGATGCGGCTATTTATAATGTGGTGAATAAAGATTATGCCCGTATTTTTTCAGCAAGCTCGAAGAAAGCAAGGAGTCTTGGGAATTCCATCAGATATAAAGACATGACAGAGGTTTATGAGGCTCTGAGTGAAAAAAGAGTATATATCAATAAGCGAATGAATGATCAGTATCCGCAGATGGCATGTGCGATTTTTGAAGATGATGAAATTCAGATGATTGTGATGTTGTGGGGGCTGAGTTGGGAAAAAATGACTCTGGGGCAGGCGAACTTCCTTACTGTAGTCAGTTACATGATTCAGAATGCAGTTCTTAGAGCCCAGCGTTATATTCAGGCCCTTGAAGCACAAAGATATAAAAAAGGCTCCAGAATTCTCAGTCCGGAGGCTTTTGAACCGCTGGTCCAGGCATATATGGATGCAGAAATCAGAAACCTGGCAGAATGTGTATTACTAAAGATATGTATTTCACCAGATCGCCAGATGGAAATTGATGAAATAATGACAAGCCATCTTAGAGACAGTGATTATCTTGATATGATGACAGACGGCAATCTGTATGTGCTTCTTGCAAACACAACCAGAGCAAATGCTGTCTTTGTTCAGGAACGATTTGACAGGAACGGATATAATACGGAAGTTGTGGAGAATATAGCAGTATGTCACAAAGAATGAGATATTTTATCCTTTTAATGCTGATAAATCTAGTGGTCATTGTGATTTATCTGATCTTTGAGCACCTAAGAAGAAAAGAAAAATATGCCAGCATATGGATGAAGGCAGGAATGATGCTTCTTTGTCCGGTGGTAGGACCGCTGTTTCTATTAGGCTCCTTTTTATTATATAAGCTTTTTGCTTCGCAGGGAATGGATCTTTCAGATGTGGTATTTAGCAAGGAACGGACAGATACCCTTCAACGACCTGATGAGGATGTAGAAAAAAATATGGTGGCACTGGAAGAGGCTCTGGAGGTTTCAGACAAAAAAAGCCTGCGAACACTTATGATGAATGTAATCAGAGGAGACTATAAACATTCTCTTTCCGCTATTGCCCTGGCGCTAAACAGTGAAGATTCAGAAACTGCCCATTATGCGGCATCGGTTCTTCAGGAGGTATTAAATGATTTTCGTACAGGCGTTCATGAAAGATACCGTCTGTGCCTGGTTGAGGACGAGAAGCAGGCAGAGAACTGTATTCATCTGATTGAGTATATGAATCCTATTATAGAGCAAAAGGTACTTACAGATCTGGAACAGCATTCTATGGCAGAACGTATGGATGAGGTTCTGGAAAAGGCATGGATTTTGGATTCTCAGAAAATCAGCAGTACGATGTATGAAAAGATATGTCAGAGCCTTCTGGACGTAAAGGAATATGAGACCTGTGGTAAATGGTGCCAGCGTTCCATGAAACAATATCCAAGAGCCTTGTCCAGCTTTACTTGTCAGCTGAAGCTGTTTTATTCCTGCAATGACCGGGATAATTTTTTTCGTGTAATGGATGAACTAAAGGAATCAGAAATTGCCATTGATAATGAAACTCTGGAAATGATCCGAACATTTATGTGAAATAAAAAGGACGGAAAGAAACAATGGTTTCGAAAAGAAAATATTTCAGTATTGTAATTATGATGCTTGTACTGCTGTTTTTATTTCAGTTTTCAGTTGTTATGCGAGATCAGCAGAATGCCTATGATACGAACTCCTATTTTTCACCAAAGGCAGCAGATGGAAAAAATGAATGGAAGGCTTCAGCACAAGAGGGTACAGAAGCTTTTGAGAAGCGGAAAAAAATCGTTTTTATAGGGGATGAATCCTGTGATATGGCAGTAGCAGTAAGCAGATGGTGTACCTATGCCAAAAGAGAAATTTGCTTTGAGAAATCTGCATCAGATCTGAAGGAAAGAGCAGAAGAGCTACCGGAAATGATTATTCTGGAATCTGAAAAGCGTGCGATTGGAAATGATCTGAAGGCTTTGAAAAAAATGGAAAGCCAGGGAGTCATAGTAGTATTTGGCTGTCTGGAAAATCCGGAACTAATACAAGCCATTCCTAAATTAATGGATTTCCTGGGAATTAAAAAAGTTGCTGCTAATGAAACGACTCTAACCGGGGTAAAACTGTTTGATGGACTTTTGCTTGGCGGAAGTGTGGTTTATGAAGCTGGTAAGGAAGAGGATGAAAAGGAAAGGCAGGATTTGCAGCTGAAGGTTCCATGGTACCAGCTTGGAAGCGGAACCACAACTTATATGATGGGACTGCTTAATGAAAGCTCTGGTGAAAATGTGAGAAATGAAGAGCTTCCAAGTCTGATCTGGAGAAACGGACTGAATAATAGCAGTGTATTCGCAGTAGTAGGAGATTATATGAAAGACAGCACAGCTCTTGGGCTTCTTGATGGTATGCTTGCGGAAGGCTCAGAGTATACTCTATATCCCGTAGTAAATGCACAGAATCTTTCAATGGTGAATTTCCCTGTTTTTGCAGATGAAAATAATGAAGAAATGCAGAAACTTTATAGCCAGTCTATGACTGGAATTGCCAGAGATATTATGTGGTCTTCCCTGATTTCTATTGTGGAAAAAAGCGGCAGGAAAATGACTTGCTTTATTCAGCCTCAGGCAGATTACGAGGACAGTATAGAGCCAGATGCCCAAAACTTGAAATTCTATCTTCAGCAGATGAAGGAACAAAATGCGGAAGCAGGACTTTCTTTGCAGTATCAGAATACAGCTTCTTTTGAAGAAAAACTGAAAAAGGATGATGAATTTTTCCAAAATGAAAACAGCAGTTATATATATGGAACTGCTTTTACGGAAGCAAAAAATATTAATTCTGTTCTGCAGCTGGAGAATACAGAGCTGCTGAAAAATGTAAGTACTTTGATTTGTGAATACACAGAAGAGAAGCCTGTCCTCTCTTATTGCTCAGATTTCGTAACGCTGCAGTCTGTTACAAGCGATGGAATGAATTATACATACAGTGATGATATTCGTATGAGAAGTATTCAGAGTGCACTTGGATATACAAATGTTATGCTGAATATGTATGATATCTTCTGGCCGCAGAAGGATACCGACCGCTGGGAAATAATGCAGAAGCGTTTTTCCAGCAACCTTCTCACATACTGGAAAGAGTTTTCCTGTTTTGCAAGTACTACGCTTTCAGAGAGTAATACAAGAACCAGAACATTCCTGAACCTGGATTACAGTGAGCAAAGAGAAGAAAATAAAATAATCCTGCAAACCTCTTTGGCAGGAAGCTGGTTTATTCTCAGAACACATGGAGAGGAAATCGCAGATATACAAGGTGGAAGCCAGATAAAAATTCAGGAGGATGCCTATCTGATCTGCGCAGAAGATACAACGGTGGAAATAAAATTGCAGGAACGGTGGAGAAAAAAATGAAGGTTTGCATTGTGGCAGAGGGCTGTTATCCATATGTGGTCGGCGGTGTTTCCGGTTGGATCAACAGCCTGATTCAGTCATTTCCAAATATTGAATTTATTTTATTAACAATTATAGCGAACAGATCTTCAAGAGGTAAATTTGTATATGAACTTCCGAAAAATGTAACACAGGTGTATGAAGTTTATCTGGAGGATTGTGAGTGGAATAACGGGAAAAAAAGACAGAAAAACAGGAAGCATATCCGTTTGTCGAAAAAAGAATATGCAGAGATGCTGAATATGGTTCTGAACAGAAAAACAGACTGGAATATTCTGTTTGATTTGTTTCAACGCAAAAATCTGTCCATAGATGATTTACTGATGGGGCCGGATTTCTTTCAAATTGCCAGGGAATGCTACAACAGAAAATATTCTGGTATTATATTTTCTGATTTTTTATGGACCTTACGCTCTATTTATCTTCCTATGTTCTGGGTATTAAAGATGAATATACCAAAGGCGGATCTTTATCACTGTGTGGCAACCGGATATGCAGGAGTCCTTGGAAGCATGGCTGTTCATTTCCATGACAGTTCACTGTTGATCTCAGAGCATGGAATTTATACCAGAGAGAGAGAAGAAGAACTGATCAAGGCTGAGTGGGTAAAAGGAGCTTACAAAAATATCTGGATTGAACAATTTAAAAAGATGTCTTTGCTTGCCTATGAAAAGGCAGATATTGTTACCTGCCTGTATGCTCGTGCTAGACTGCTTCAGATGGAGCTTCCTGGTTGAAGCCGTACATCTTGGCATTCATAGCAGCACTTTTTTCATTATTGTTCCGCATCCGCCTAAGAAGGGGACGGGACATCAGAGCACTGAAAGGAATTCCAAGAAGGGCGAATAAGGCAAAGGTGGGGTCATAGTACAAGACTACAGCCAGGGCACTGATGAAACGGAAGGTATAAATGATCAGGTTGGGAATCCAGTTCAGGATTCCGCTGGAGATATTGGAAGCATCTGAGCTCCAGCGGGTGACCAGGTCTCCGGTGTGGTAATCTGTCAGGGATTCCCAGTCAGTAATCAGCATTTTTGCAAAAATGTCGTTCTTAATCTCGGAATCCACCTTAAGGCTGATGAAGGTAGATGCATAGCCGGATGCCTGGGAAACCAGAATGTTAGCTATGGAAAAACCGATCATTGCAGCAAAGGTGGAGAGCAGCTTTCCGGTTTGATGTCCGGTGATAATGTCTACCAGATCCTTGGAAATCAGACTGGAAACCAGAGAAACGCAGGAGCCTGTAATTCCAAGGAGTGTATACAGGATCATGGATTTCCAGTAACGTCTTCCGTATTGATAGATCCAGAGCGTTTGCCGCCACATTTTCTGCAGTGTTCCCTGTCTGAGATATTTCCAGATCAGCTGGAGCTTATTTTTCATGGAGCACCTCCAGTCGGTCAATCTCTTCCCGGATGACTTTTACAGCAGACTGGTTTTTCGTACAAAACAAATGGAGTACGGGAACCCGATTTGCGATTTCTTCGGCAAAGAAAAGATTTTTAGTCAGCTGACCTTCTTTCCAGGTCGGGGAGATCATTCTTTGCATTACCCGGAGGATTTGGCCCGAGGGGGAAAGCTCTTCCAGATAATCTCTGGCAGGATCCCTGCCGAGAAGGACGATTCCTCCAAGCTCATAGGTCTTTATGGTATAAATTCCGGAAGTACCACACCAGGGAATGCCGTAAACCATGATTCGGTTTTCATGGATTCCCAGAAGATTCAGATCACCATTGAGAAAGGGTGTGCCAAGAAGCTGATGCCAGAGCCCGGTGTGGGTGGATTTGCCCATGCCGGAGTGTCCGGAAAAAAGCCATGCCTTTTCTCTGTAAAGTATGGATGCTGAATGAATGGCAAACAATCCGTTTTGTTGTGCAAGAAACAAGAAAAACAGACGAAGAGCATGAAAAAGATTCTCTGTCGTCTGATCTGTGACTGCATTGGAACAGTAGAACCGAACATAGCTGCCGTCCAGGGTCATATGTACCTCATGAATATTTGACATCTGAGGAAACAAAACCACATAGCGGTCGCTGTTTTCAAAAATAGTCATATCCGAATTGCGAAGAAGCACCTGCCCATAATTGTGGCTGGCAGGGGACCTTGTGATAAATTCAATTTCCTGATCTGGTTCATCTGCCGGATGGTTAACATAAAAATCCGCAAAGCGGTCGCCAAGAAGCTGGACAGGACCGTAGAAATTGATAGAAAGCCCGGCAATTTTTATGCTGGCAGTGCATGCATGGGAAATGGGCTTAAGGCTTTCGGTTATCATTCCAAGAGCGGTCATCTGCGACAAAAAATCATTGACATCATTTAAGACCTCCGGGAAAGCTTCTTCCCCAAGACCATACAGCCGCGCCAGCATTTCCGCCAGCGTTTCCGGGTCCGAACCTTCTGTATGCTGGATCACGTTCCACAGAAAAGTCCCGGTCTCGTTGAGAATCATTCCCTTTTTCTGATCCGCCATCTGCTGTCCGTAAGGAAGGAGATGACTGACTCCTTTTATTTTTCGAAGCGTATATCCGCGTTGACACTGAAACATAGTGAAAACAATTCCTTTCCTGTTAATGAAAGCAGGTAACTGTACAGTTACGAAATCAGATAAATTATAACATTGCGGCTCTTTTCGCACAAGAAAATAAGTGCCTGCTTATGGGGCAGACACTTAAGGGATAATAGATTGCAGCAGAAAATTTAATCCTCGTCCATCCATACCTTCATGGTCTTGAGAAGCTTCTGTTTCTGTGGGATTTCAAGCTTATGTACCTGCTCGGAAATCTCACGGTCCAGAGCGGTCTCGCGGTATTCGGAATCAATTCTTCCGATGAGGGAATCCAGGGAAATATTCAGCAGTCTTGCGTAGTAGATCAGGATACGCAGAGACATAGCGGTACGGTTGTTCTCCACGTTGCTGATGTAGCCTGGGGTTACGTTCAGAGCTCTGGCAACTTCTGCCTGAGTCAGCTTCATTTTGATTCGAAGCTCTTTCATTCGGGTTCCTAAATTTTCATAGTCGATCTGATTCATATTCATTCTCCAATCCGTTTTCAACCAGGGCAAAATATGGCATTCCCCGGGTATTTACGCTATTTATTCATAGTATAAAGTATATAGAAATTATATGAAAAATGTAAGCTGTAAATTGTATGCTATCTATTTTATAACTATATAGAAATTCCATGGTTACTGTTCATAGGTAATATTCCGCGAGGTGTTTTTTGTGAACAAAGTTCACAGAAAACCCGAGGATTGCGGCGCGAAATCATGCAAAGCATGATTTCTGTGCATCGCGAAGCGTGTTACTGGGCACGGAGTGAACTGTAACATTCCATGCACCTGCCCAAAGTCCTTCATGCAGGAATTTTTGACAATTATGGGAGAGGTCTTTATAATGAAAACCAACCTGGGAAAAGAGGTAACAGATTTATGTATGATACATTTGAAATGCTGGAGGAGCTTCTGGAGCAACAGCAGTTTGAACTTCTGATAGAGGAAAATAAAATTCGCCTTGTATATTTGATGAATGATGCAGTAGAAAGCTTTCTTATTTTTGATAAAGTACGGCTTACAGGAAATTACCTGGAGGGTTATGAAGGCCCACTGAAATCTTCCCTCAGCGAAGAAGATGACCAATATGTGCTTTCCGTATGGCAGGGAGAAAATGTGGTGACTCTGTTTTTCGAAAACCTGGATCTGGAAGTGTATCTGTACAACTACGGGGAGATTGGCCACTTCTGGGTTCCCGGCTATGAATATTTAAGGCAGCTGGAATATCGGATTGCCATTGCAAGAGATAAGCTGGAATATCTTGGAGAGGAATTCTGCACGGAAGAAGAGGAAAAGCTGGTCCAGCTGGCTGATTTTCCTCCGCTGAATTATTGCTGTTATCCGGCAGTCCCGGCGAAATACATTGTGCCAAAAGAGGAGCCCTGGGTTCCCTCTGAGGCAGCTTTTGAGACTATGGAAGAGCTGGCAGAAGAGGTGAAAGACCGTTCTTTGCTGCGGCTTCTGGCTTTTTACAAACGTTTTCCAAAGCCAGTGATTGCCCGTTTGGTGGCAGGAGCTCTGCACCAGAACCGCCATACAGCTGTTATTGATCTTCTCACAGAAAAATTAAAAAAGGAAGCGGCCGTTTATCCGAACCGTTCCTTTGGTGAAAAAGCAGATCAACAGCTAAACAGCCTGCTGGAAAAAGCCAGAATGCTGCAGCAAAACCTGGCAGAGCAGGGGGTGAAAGCGGAAGTGCTGCGGGAAGAGCCTTTTACCACAGCCAGAGACAGCCTGGATTTTCAGGTATTTCTCATGATATGGAAAAAAGGCTGGCGAAACCGTAAGGTTGAAATTAAAAAGCTGACAGAAAAAATGTAGAAGCAAATGAGCCTCTCGCGGATAAAAATCCCAGTGGCTCATTTGCTTTTTACAGTTCTGAAAAAATAACAGATTGCCCATCCAATACTCATTCCTGCCGCAATTCCAAATGCAAACAAAAAAGTATCCCGACCATATGCCAGGGCCTGCATGGTGTTTCCCTCCATGATGCTGTTCATACAGTAGTAGAGCGTGCTTCCGGGAATCAGCGGGATTACAGAAGTAACGAAAAAGGAAGTGGAAGTTTCCTTACAGATCCGGGCAAGGATTTCCGCATACAGATCCGCAATAAATCCAGCCAGAAGAGTAGGCAAAAAAACACTTCCCCATATGGTTTTCCCAATAAGAAAAACCAGCCAGCTAAGAAATCCGCCTGCGCCGGCAAGGGGCAGATATTTGCTTTTCATATGGAAGAGCATTCCAAAGGCAACGGAGCCCACAGCTCCTGTGATCAGCTGAATGATGGCCTGTGTATTCAAAGTCCAAACCTCCCAAATAAAAGAATTGCGCCCATAAATCCCAGCGCCAGTGCTGCGGCAAGAAGCAGAGCCGCAATCAGCCGGATGATGCCGGACAGGGTGTCGCCGATGAGAACATCCCGAATGGCATTGGTGGACATCAGTCCGGGAATCAGAAGCATAATGTCCCCGATCATAATTTTGTCCATATGAAGCCCTGGAAAAAGAAGGACAGCCCCGCAGATCACACAGCCGGAAAGAAAGGATGCGGCGAACTGGAAGGTAACTTCGTTCATGCACACCGGACGGAGATACCGCTGGAAACTCCAGATCAGTATGGCAACCAGACTGGCAGTTACGGCATCCGGGATGCTTCCCTGGTAAAAAAGGGCGAAGCTGAAGGCTGCCAGAATACTTCCCGCCAGATTCAGAAGCGGCAGCGGTTTGTCGGCTTTGATCTGGTCCAGCTTCCGCTCCAGTTCCCTGGCGGAAAAAGGCTGTCTGCAGAAATGGCGGCTTAAGTCATTGAGCTGTTCTAACCGGGTGAAATCATTTCCCCCATTTTCACGAATCCGGCGTGTCTGGGTTCTGGCTCCGTCACCTGGAAATTCCATGGTGACGACAATGCTTGAAGTAATAACAAAAACGTTCATCTGGGTTGCACCGCAGGCATAGCCCATGCGGTTCAGGGTATCTTCTACACGAAAAATTTCCGCACCGCTTCCAAGCAGTGCGTCTCCCATATCCAGAAAAACAGGAAGGTATTCTTTTGCGGTTGGCATAGGGAAACTCCTTTTTTATAGGTGAAAAATATAAAAGATCAGCCAAGTCAATGTGGCAGCTAGCTTTAGTATAAAGCCTGAGAGGGAAGGTTACAACAGATAAATTAGTGGAAAAAACAGGGAAACGAGAATCTTTTTCACTGAAAGGTTTGGAGTATTCCCTAATAACACAGATTGTGATAACATAGACTGCAGAAGATTCTGAGAAAATGCTTGCAGAGCAGTAAGTGAAAATAAGGTCAGAATCGGAACTTCAGGAGGAAAAACAAATGGCTTGTACAACAATTTTAGTTGGAAAAAATGCGTCTTATGATGGCTCCACCATGATTGCAAGAAATGACGATTCCGGAGCCGGACATTATACACCGAAAAAATTCGTGGTAGTTCACCCAGAGGAACAGCCGAGAAAATATAAATCCGTAATTTCCCATGTGGAGATCGACCTTCCGGACAATCCAATGCGCTACACCTCTGTGCCAAATGCGGTAGCAGGAGAAGGCGTGTGGGCGGCAAGCGGCGTCAATGAGGCCAATGTAGGCATGACTGCCACGGAGACCATCACCTCCAATCCCCGTGTGCTTGGAGCAGACCCGCTGGTGGTTTATCAGCCGGCAGAAGATGGAAAAGAAGAGGTAGCCGGAGGAATCGGAGAGGAAGATATTGTTTCCCTGGTTCTGCCATACATCCACAGCGCGAGAGAGGGAGTGCAGAGACTTGGCAGCATTCTGGAGCAGTACGGAACCTACGAGATGAATGGAATTGCCTTCCAGGATCAGGACGAGATCTGGTGGCTGGAGACCATCGGCGGCCATCACTGGATTGCAAGAAAAGTGCCGGATGACGTTTACGTAGTGATGCCAAACCAGCTTGGACTGGACGAATTCGACCTGGAGGACGCTCTTTCCCAGCAGGAAGAATATATGTGCTCTGCTGACATGCGGGAATTTATAGAGAAAAACCACCTGGATCTTTCCATGGACGGCGTGCTTAATCCAAGAGATGCTTTCGGAAGCCATGACGATGCAGACCACGTTTACAACACTCCCAGAGCGTGGTTTATGGAGCGCTATCTGAATCCGAGAACAAAGGTGTGGGACGGACCAAACGCTGATTTTACCCCATATTCAGATGATCTGCCATGGTGCATGGTTCCGGAGAAAAAGATTACTGTGGAAGATGTGAAATATGTGCTGTCCTCTCATTATCAGGGAACTCCTTACGATCCGTACGCATCCTATGGCGACAAGGCACAAAGAGGCGCATTTCGTTCCATCGGCGTGAACCGCACTGATTTCCTGTCTGTGATCCAGATGCGTCCTGGAATGGAAAAAGATAGCAATATTCTGGAATGGGTTGCGTTTGCGTCCAATGCCTTTAATGTACTGGTGCCGTTTTATGCCACTATCGATACCACTCCGGACTATCTTTCCAGTACAACGAAAGAGGTAACAACAGACAATTTCTACTGGGTAAGCCGCATAATCGGAGCTATGGCAGATGCTTCCTACAGAAGCTCTGTATTTCACATTGAGCGCTACCAGGAGAGCGTTATGGCAAAAGGCCATCAGCTGATCAACCAGTATGATGCCCTTCTGGAAAAAGAATCTGACGCTGCCAAGCGAATGGCACTTCGCCAGGAAGCCAACCAGGCCATTGCAGATATGCTGAAAAAAGAGGCGTCTGCAACCCTGGATAAAGTGCTTTATGAGCTCAGCAACCAGATGAAAAATTCCTATTCCAGATCCGACGCTTAATAAAGTGGCAGGTGGCTTGTTATTAGGCTTTCCTAACAAAATCCGACGAGTTTTGCATACAAACAGTAGACAAATTTCGGTTTCTTCACTATAATAAAGTGAAGAAACGAATTTTGTCCCCGCAGGAATTGATCGGGAGTTGCCCATAAGAAAAGCCGGAACAAAAGAATAAGGAGGCTGAAATGACAGTAAAAGAATGTTATGAGAAGGTCGGTTCAGACTATGATGGAGTCCTGAAAAGACTTGGAAGTGAAGCACTTGTGAAACGTTTTGCAGTGAAATTCCTCAATGATCCAAGCTTTCAGGATCTGACAGATGGTCTTGCTGCCAAGGACGGAGAGAAGGCTTTCCGTGCAGCACATACACTGAAAGGTGTTTGCCTGAATCTTGGATTTACAAGCCTGTACAAGGTAAGCGCAGAGCTGACTGAGGTACTTAGAGGAAGAGAGACAGAAGGCAGCGACGAGCTTTATGAGCAGGTGAAAGAACAATACACCATCCTGACAGAAGCAATTCAGGAACTGGCTGCGCAGAGCTGAAGGGAAACCTTCAGCTCTTTGCTGTAACGTCAGGCTAGAGGAAAGATTAACATATGAAGAAAAAAGCATTTAAGGTAGCAGCTACTTCATCATTCCGGCAATGGTTTCCATTATAGCGTGCTTTGAGATCCAGCGCAGACTGGAAAAGAAAAAGGAGGCGAAGAAAGCATGACAATGACAGTTACACAGGGAATTATCACCATTGTATGCGTGGTTCTTGGAACGATGGTCACCCGTTTTCTTCCCTTTCTTATTTTTCCGGAAGGAAAGGAACCGCCGGAATTTATCCGCCATCTTGGCAATGTGCTTCCCTATGCGGTAATCGGGCTTCTGGTGGTATACTGCCTGAAGGATGTGCCGGGAAGCGGAACTTACGGACTGCCGGAAGCCATTGCGATTTTGTTTATCGTCTTTTTGCATAAATGGAAAAAGAATACGCTGCTTAGTATCGGCGGAGGAACCGTTTTGTATATGCTGCTGGTGCAGATGGTATTTTGATGCAGGAAGCTGCATTCTAGGGCCTGTTTGAAAAATCATTCCCGCAATCTGCACGCCCCACTTTGCGGTATATTTCACCCGAATTCGGTTGTCGTAGCCCGCTACGACGCCCTCATCCGGGCAAAATCTCCCACAAATTGTGACGTACATCTTGCAGAAAGCCTTTTTCAAACACGCTCTAGCAATAAAATCCATCTAATATAGTATAAATTGGTATAGCTATATTCTATAACGAACTCAAGGGAAAATGAATTATGCAAAATACGCCTGTTTTGTTATGATAGGTACAGATAGAAACGAAAATAAATTCTCAGCATTCGCTGGGAATTTTTACATCACATCAGACGGAGCTGGAGGAGAATCATGGCAAGAGGAATCAATACAAAGTGTTTACATTTAGAAGAAGAGGAAGGCTGCTGCAACAATTACGGCTCCATCAGTTTTCCCATTTATCAGACTGCAACCTACGCACACCCGGCAGTAGGACAGAGCACAGGCTTTGACTATAGCAGACTGCAGAATCCAACCAGAGAGCACCTGGAAAGAATCGTGGCAACTCTGGAAAACGGAATCGACGCGCTGGCCTTTTCCACAGGAATGGCAGCCATTACGCTGGTAATGGAGCTGTTTAAGCCTGGAGATCACCTGATCGTGGACGCAGACCTGTACGGAGGAAGCATTCGTCTTTTTGACAATGTTTCCGCGAAAAACGGGCTTCAGTTTTCCAGGATCGACTGCTGGAAAGAAGACGTGGAAAGCTATGTGAATGAGAACACAAAGGCAATTTATATTGAAATTCCTACCAATCCTATGATGAATGTAACGGACATTGCAGCACTGGCAGACATTGCGAAGAGACATGATCTGCTTCTTATTGTGGACAATACATTTTTGTCCCCTTATTTCCAGAATCCGCTGAATCTGGGAGCTGACATTGTGGTGCACAGCGGAACCAAATTCCTGGGCGGACATAACGATACCCTGGCTGGATTTCTGGTGACAAACCGGGAGGATATCAGCGAGAAGCTTCGTTTTCTGATCAAAACAACAGGTTCCGGGCTGGCGCCTTTTGACAGCTGGCTGATCCTTCGAGGAATCAAAACCCTGGGAATCCGCATGGAGCAGGCTCAGAAAAATGCGTTTAAAATTGCAGAATGGCTGAAAACCCAGAAGGCAGTAACCAGGGTGATCTATCCGGGACTTCCGGAGCACCCAGGCCATGAGATTATGAAAAAACAGGCAAGAGGCTTCGGCTCCATGCTGACCTTCCAGCTGGAAAGCCCGGAATTTGCCCTTTCTATTTTGTCAAAGGTTCGGATGATCAAATTTGCGGAAAGCCTTGGCGGAGTGGAGACTCTTGTCACCTATCCTACCACACAGACCCACGCAGACGTTCCGGAGGAGATTCGCGAGCGCAACGGAATCACCAGAAGTACCCTTCGTCTTTCCGTAGGAATCGAGGATGCACAGGATCTTTTGGAAGAACTGGAGAAAGTATTTGCAGAAACAGAGGAAGAATTAAATGGCGGAAAGAAATCTTGATTTTGACAGAATCATAAACAGAAAAAATACCAGATGCCTGAAATATGACTTTGCGGTAAAGAGAGGAAAGCCGGCGGATGTGCTGCCTTTGTGGGTGGCAGATATGGATTTTGAGACCTCTTCTTACGTGGAAGATGCGCTGGTGGAGCGAGCGAAAGAGGGCATTTTCGGATACAGCGAGGTGCAGACTCCTTATTTTGAAATCGTGGCAAACTGGATGAAAACCTATCACAACTGGGAGCCAGAGGAAGAGTGGCTGATCAAGACGCCGGGCGTTGTGTTTGCCCTTGCTATGGCGGTGAAGGCGAACACACAGCCTGGGGACAGCGTTCTGATCCAGCTTCCGGTGTACTATCCTTTCTCTGAGGTAATCACGGACAACGGCAGAAAAGTGGTAAGCAGCAATCTTTACCAGGGAGAGGACAACCGCTATCACATTGATTTTGCGGATTTGGAGAAGAAGATTACAGAGGAACATGTGAAGCTGTTTTTCCTGTGCAATCCTCACAATCCGGTTGGAAGAGTGTGGACCAGGGAAGAATTGGAAAAGCTTGGAGATATCTGCGTGAAACATGGAGTGATCGTGGTGAGTGACGAGATTCACCAGGACTTTGTGTTTAAGGGAAAGCATCAGGTTTTCGCCGGAGTGAAAAAAGAGTTTCAGGACATTTCCATTACCTGTACTTCTCCAAGCAAAACCTTTAACCTTGCAAGTATGATGATCTCCAATATTTTTATCCCAAATCCGGAGCTGCGCAGGAAATTCCAGAAACAGCTGGATGCAGCTGGAATCAGCCAGCTTGGAGTGCTTGGACTGGTGGCTGTGGAGGCCGCTTATTCCAAAGGGGAAGAGTGGTATGAGGCGATGCATGCCTATGTGGAAAGTAATATTGTCTATACTAAGGATTATGTAGAGAAGAACCTGCCAGGCGTGAAAATGACAGACCTGGAGGGAACTTATCTGGTGTGGCTGGATTTCAGGGAGATCGGGCTTAGCGTGGACGAGCTGGAAGATTTGATTATTTATAAGGCAGGCCTGTGGCTGGACAGCGGAAAGATTTTCGGCAAGGCTGGCGAGGGCTTCCAGAGAATCAATGTGGCGTGCCCGAGGGCTACGCTGACGGAGGCATTGGAGAGGATTAAGAAGGCGCTGGAAACTACCAGATAATCCTGTTGTGTAAAGGACGCCGTAATGATAAAATGGAAAAAACGGATTATCCCACGCACAGGAGAAAATTATGGCAAATAAAATTGACCGTGAGGACATGCTGGCGCTGACCAGAAGAATGAATGTTTCCAGATGCTCGTTTACCCGCATTGCAGGCTGCTATGTAGATGGGGACGGCGACTTTGACGGCAGCTTTAATGTGAATTTCCTGAAGCTGTCCGCGGAAGAAAAGAAGCGGAATATAGAGCTGGCAAAAGCAGTTCCTTTTGCGGCAACCAATGTGAATCTGAAGCGTTATGAATTTTCCCAGGAGGATATGCGCCCGGGCACAGTGTGGCAGCTTCTCATGGCACTGCGGGAATGCGGACTGAAAAATGACGCTCTGATGGACAGCTTCTATGATCTGGTGATGGAGCACTACCAGAGCCGCAGGTCCTATGCAGTTTATATGTTTCACGACAGGTACGATATTCCCGCGAAAGCCGCGGACAAGGAACGGCTGTGGGAATCGGAGGCAGTTTTTGAATATCTGATCTGTGTGATCTGTCCGCTGGCAGATGAGTACGAGCCAGGTGCGCCGGAATGCGGATTTTTGTTCCCGGCATATACAGACGGCGGTGCGGATCTGAACCATGCGGCAGTGTTCCAGGCGGATAAGGACCGGCCGCACAGGGAACTGGCAGAGAAAATATTAGGTGTGAAATAAAAAGGTACCATATGTTTATCGGATGAAAATCTAATAAGCATATGGTACCTTTTTATTTCACACACCATGTTCCGCTTCATATTCCCGGATAATTTTAAGTGCGGCGGCATACTTGGTCCGCCAGTGCTTCAGCTGCTCCGGCGCGGGCGTGGTGCCGGAAAGCCGTGTCTCATCTGTATTATGTGCAATATCAGCAAGCTTTACCTTCCGTGCAAGAGGACTCTGGCAAAGTCTGCGGACATAGTCCAGGTAATCATCGGAAGGAGCATGGGTAAGCAGAAGGACTGTCTGCACAATTTCTTCCGAAAAATCTTTTTCCAGATCCTGGACTGTAAGGGGTGTATCTTCCAGGACATCATGAAGCAGGGCAATGCATGTGGTGGTTTCATCCTCCATCTGTTCTGCAAGATGGATGGGGTGAAAAATATAAGGGACACCGCTTTGGTCAAACTGGCCTTCATGAGCCTTGTATGCCAGCTTCATGGCCTTGATGGTTAGGGGAGTATATACCATTTTTTTATTCTGCGGGAGCAGCCTCCGTATCAGCATTTAGTGGAGTAAAAGCTGCCAGGACTTCATCTGCTTCTGTTTGAGTATCTGCGGTGTAGGATAAGATGATGGAGACAAACTTTCCTCCCTGTTTACGTGTGCAGTATTTCTGAAGAACTTCGTAATCATTGATGGTGACGCTGGTTTCCATAACGCGGAAATCCTGTCCGCCAATCTGTGCGTCTGTAACTTCTGAATAAGTATATCCCATCTGTGTAGCGTCCAGCATTTGCTGAGCAGCCAGGAAATACTGGTCTACGGTCATATTTTCCAGAGAAGCATCCTCTACTACCAGGGAAACATTGGGAAAACCGGAGACAGAGGAAGCCATCATTTCATAAACGGTGCCGGACAAAGCATCCTCACCAAGCTCCATGCCGGAAGATTCTTCCAGCGTGCTCTGGCCCTGTCGCATAACAGATTCTAATTCTTCTTCTGTATTCATGACAACGGTTTCCGGTGGGGTAAACTTCAGATTCAGCCATTCGCTCTGATAGTCTGTTTCGGTGATGGTACCTTTTTCGTAGGGGGTGTCAGCTGTGTCTTCTGCGGCATCAGAAGCCTCATCAGAAGCGGTATCAGCTTCTGCTTCCGTCTGCGCCGCATCCTCCGCCAGTACAGGAACTGCGTTCACGGTACACAGGGAAAATGCCAGCACAGCCGGTATTATCAAACTGTTTTTTCTTCGCATGAAATCATCCTCCTGAGATTTTTACTACATGGCATATGACCGTCTGGCCACACGTCCATGCAGCAGGAACAATAACGTTTATACGACCATTATAACGGCGGATGCCAAAAGGTACAACCCCTTTTCCACCCGAAATTATGCTGAAAATAAATATTGACAAATGAAAAAACTGTGATATACTTTGATAATCAAACTATTTTAAAGCAAAATAATTAAAGCATCACATACCAGGAGGTATTATGACTGGAAAAATAAAAGGGACCGGTTCCTACATACCGGTTCAGGTGTGGGACAATGACAAGCTGTCCCACATGATGGATACAAGCGATGAATGGATCCGCGGCCGCACAGGAATCGGGCAGCGGCACATTGCATCCGGTGAAGAAACCGTTTCCTATATGGCGGCAAAGGCCGGCGAGGCTGCACTTGCAGATGCGAAAATGAAGCCGGAAGAAATTGATCTGATTCTGGTATCGACCATGTCCGCGGAAATAATCATGCCCTGTGCGGCCTGCGAGGTGCAGAAACTGCTGGGCGCGGTTCACGCAACCTGCTTTGATCTAAATGGTGCCTGTACAGGATTTTTGCTGGCACTGAATACGGCGCAGGCCTATCTGGGCGGACGGATTTACCGCACAGCGCTGGTGATCGGAGCGGAGGCGCTTTCCCATCTCACCAACTGGCAGGACAGAAGCACCTGCGTGCTGTTTGGCGATGGAGCCGGGGCTGTGGTGCTGGAAGCAGATCCGTCGGCGGTGTACGTTCAGGCCACTCATTCCATTGGAAATGGCGGAGGCGCGCTTACCTGTGCCAGCAGAAATCAGCCGGGATTTGCAGAAGAAAATGCAGACCTTACGCCCACTTACATGCAGATGGATGGAAAGGAAGTATTCAAATTTGCAGTTTCAAAGGTGCCAGAGGTGATCCAGGAGGTCCTTGAGCAGGCAGGAAAAACAAAGGAAGAAATCCGTTATTATATGCTTCATCAGGCTAACTCAAGAATTGTTTCATCTGTGGCAAAGCATATGAAAGAACCTTTGGAAAAATTCCCCATGAACATAGAAAATCTGGGAAATACTTCTTCTGCAAGCATTCCCATTCTTCTGGATGAATGGAAGAAAAAGGAAAGACTTAAAGCCGGAGACTGGATCATTCTTTCCGGTTTCGGCGGGGGGCTTACCTATGGGGCAAGCCTGCTGAAATGGCTGATATAGAGAAAAAAGCAAGAGAGAAAATACTCATTTTGCAGCATAAAATAATAGAAGAAAACAGAACAGGAGAATAATAAAATGTTAGAAAAAATCAAAGAAATCACAGCAGATTCATTAGGAGCAGACGTAAACACACTGACAGCAGAGACTTCATTTAAGGAAGACCTTGGAGCAGATTCCCTGGATCTTTTTGAGATGGTAATGGCACTGGAAGAAGAGTTTGAGGTGGAGATTCCAACAGAGGATCTGGAGAATATTAAGACGATAGGGGATGTGGAAGCATACCTTCAGAGCCGCCAGTAATCATCCTGCGTCAATATGACGGTTACTTAATATTCGATGTACTGGTTACAGAATGGAGATTTTTATGAAAACAGAAGTGACGAAATTACTTGGAATTGAATATCCCATCATTCAGGGAGGCATGGCATGGGTGGCAGAATACCACCTGGCAGCAGCTGTTTCTGAGGCTGGCGGACTTGGCCTGATCGGTGCTGCAAGTGCCCCGGCTGAGTGGGTACGCCAGCAGGTACAGGAGGTAAAGAAGCTTACTGACAAGCCATTTGGCGTTAATATTATGCTGATGAGTCCATACGCAGATGAGATTGCAAAAGTTATTGTAGAGGAAAAGGTTCCGGTGGTTACCACTGGTGCCGGCAACCCGGAAAAGTACATGAAAATGTGGAAGGAAGCAGGCGTGAAGATCATCCCGGTAATCGCTTCCGTTGCCCACGCAAAGAGAATGGAACGCTGCGGTGCAGATGCGGTTGTGGCGGAAGGCTGTGAATCCGGCGGACATATCGGGGAGACCACCACAATGGTTCTGGTGCCGCAGGTTGCGGATGCAGTGAGCATTCCGGTGATTGCAGCAGGGGGAATCGCAGATGGAAGAGGCATTGCGGCAGCCTTTATGCTGGGTGCAAAGGGCGTGCAGATGGGTACTCATTTTGTAGCCACAGAAGAGTGCTGGGCCCATCAGAATTATAAGAATATGATTCTGAAAGCTAAGGACATTGACACGAAAGTAACCGGACGTTCCACCGGTCATCCGGTTCGTGCCCTTCGCAATCAGATGACCCAGGAGTACCTGAAAAAAGAGGCTGAGGGAGTACCCTTTGAGGAACTGGAGCAGATGACACTGGGAAGTCTTCGCCGTGCTGTTGTGGACGGAGATGTGAAAATGGGAAGCGTTATGGCAGGCCAGAGCGCTGGTCTTGTGAAAGAGCAGTTAAGCTGTCATGACCTGATCCAGAAGCTGGTAAAAGAGACAGATGAACTGCTGAAAGGAACTGGAATTTATGAGTAAGATCGCATTTCTTTTCCCGGGACAGGGAGCGCAGAAGGCTGGAATGGGACAGGATTTTTATGAGAAATTTCCTTCTGCAAAGGAGATTTTTGACCAGGCCAGCCAGTGGCTTTCCCTGGATATGAAGGAGCTTTGCTTCAAAAAAAATGAAAGGCTTGACCTTACCGAATATACCCAGGCGGCTCTTGTCACCACCTGCCTTGCCATGGAAAAAGTAGTGGAAGAATACGGGCTTCACCCGGATGTAACCGCTGGCTTAAGCCTTGGGGAGTACTGTGCAATTGCTGTTTCCGGCGGAATGAGCGTGAAAGACGCCATCACAACCGTAAGAAAAAGGGGCATTCTGATGGAGCAGGCAGTGCCGGCAGGAGAAGGCTCCATGGCTGCGGTTCTGGGGCTTGGCGCATGGGAAATCGAGAGCGCAATCAAGGATACCAAAGCGGAAATTGCCAACTATAACTGTCCAGGACAGATCGTAATTACAGGACCAAAGGCGGCTGTAGAGGAGGCTTCCCTGAAGCTCAAAGAAGCAGGCGCAAGACGGGTTTTGCCCCTTGCAGTAAGCGGCCCATTCCACTCATCCCTGCTTCAAAATGCAGGAAAAGAGCTTGCAAAGGAGCTTGAAAATGTGGAATTTTTCGCTCTTCAGATCCCGTATGTGACCAATGTAACAGCGGAATATGTAACAGATATCAGCCAGACAAAAGAGCTTCTTGCAAAGCAGATTTCTTCTTCTGTGCGCTGGCAGCAGAGTGTGGATAAGATGCTGGCAGAAGGTGTGGACACCTTTGTAGAGATCGGCCCGGGCAAAACCCTGGCTGGTTTTATGAGAAAAATCGCACCGGATGTGAAAACTTATAACATTCAGAAAGTGGAAGATTTAGATCAGATCGCAGAGATTTTAGGCAGCAGATAAAACAGGAAAACAGCAGGGCGAAGTGGTCTTTTTGCCCGAACATTTTTATATGAGAACTGACATACAGGAGTAAAAAGAAAACATGAATGCAGAGAAAAAAATCGCAGTTGTGACAGGCGCTTCCCGTGGAATTGGAAGGGCAATTGCCCTTGAGCTTGCCAGACAGGGAGCATTTGTAATCATTAATTATAACGGTTCCAAAGAAAAAGCAGAGGCGGTAAAAGCTGAAATCCAGGCGGACGGCGGACAGGCAGAAATCAGCCAGTGCAATGTGGCAGACTTTGATGCCTGCGGTACTTTTATCAAAGAAATCGTGAAAACATATGGACGGATCGATATCCTGGTAAACAATGCAGGAATCACCAAAGACGGGCTTCTGATGGCAATGAGCGAGGAAGATTTCTGCAAGGTTGTGGACACAAATCTTAAGGGAACTTTTAACTGCATTCGCCATACAGCAAGACAAATGCTAAAGCAGCGAAGCGGCCGTATTGTTAATATGGCATCTGTTGTAGGCATTGGCGGAAACCCGGGACAGGCCAATTATGCAGCCTCAAAAGCTGGAATCATCGGTCTTACCAAGACCGCGGCAAAGGAGCTTGCATCAAGAGGAATCACGGTAAATGCCATTGCTCCTGGCTTTATCAGAACGGACATGACAGATGTGCTTCCTGATAAGGTAAAAGAAGAAACCCTGAAAAATATCCCTATGGGAACATTTGGCGAGCCGGAGGATGTGGCGAAAGCAGCTGCCTTTTTCGCATCCCCGGAAGCAAAGTACATTACAGGACAGGTTTTGTGTGTAGACGGAGGAATGTTATGAATAAAAGACGTGTAGTGGTAACCGGACTTGGTGCGGTCACTCCTGTTGGAAATAATGTGGAAGCCTTCTGGGAAAGCGTGAAAGCAGGAAAGGTTGGAATCGGTGAAATCACAAAGTTTGATACCGCAGATTTCAAGGTAAAGCTTGCCGCAGAAGTGAAGGATTTTAATGCAAAAGATTACATGGATTTCAAGTCTGCGAAAAGAATGGAGTTGTTTTCCCAGTATGCAGTAGCGGCCGCAAAGGAAGCGATGACAGATGCCAGAATTGACATGGAAAAAGAAGATCCCTTCCGTGTTGGCGTCATCGTAGGCTCTGGAATCGGAAGCCTTCAGGCAATGGAAAATGCAGCGTTAAGGCTGGCTGAAAGGGGACCCTCTAAGGTTGATCCACTTCTTGTTCCAAAGATGATCAGCAACATGGCAGCGGGAAATGTATCCATTGCAATAGGTGCCAGAGGCAAATGCACCAACGTGGTAACGGCCTGTGCATCCGGAACCCACTGCATCGGTGACGCATACCGTGCCATTCAGTACGGAGATGCAGAAGTGATGCTGGCAGGCGGTACCGAAGGGGCAATCAGTCCGGTTGGAGTAGCCGGATTTACCAATCTGACAGCCCTTAGCACCAGCCAGGATCCTTACCGCGCATCCATTCCTTTTGACAAGGACCGAGGCGGTTTCGTCATCGGAGAAGGTGCCGGCGTGGTGGTCCTGGAAGAGCTGGAGCATGCCAAAGCAAGAAATGCAAAGATTTATGCAGAGGTAGTTGGATACGGGGCAACTGCAGACGCTTATCACATTACTTCTCCTATTGAAGACGGAAGCGGAGCTGCCCGGGCCATGACAGATGCAATGAAGGAAGCGGGGGCTTTACCAGAGGAAATTGATTATATCAATGCTCATGGAACCGGAACCCATCACAACGATCTTTTTGAGACAAGAGCCATCAAAGCAGCCCTTGGTGAGGCCGCCAAAAAGGTAAAAATTAACTCCACAAAGTCTATGATCGGTCATCTTCTTGGAGCTGCCGGCGGAGTGGAATTTGTAGTTTGTGCCAAGTCTGTTGAGGAAGGATTTATTCACCAGACAGTGGGTACAAAGGAAACAGAAGAAGAGCTGGATCTGGACTATTGCATCGATGGACCGTCACAGCAGGAAGTGAAGTATGCCATGAGCAATTCCCTTGGATTTGGCGGACATAATGCAGTTCTTCTGCTGAAAAAGTACCAATAAAAGCTGTCTCAAAAGGAGAAAAATACAATGGAATTTGAACAGATTTTAAAGTTAATTGACCATGTATCGGCATCTCATCTGGAGTCTTTTTGCTATGAAGGCGATGGAATGAAGCTGTCTTTAAATAATAAAATTGCCCCGGTGATCGTTGCAGGAATGCAGGGACAGACTGTGGAAGCTCCGGTGAATAAGGCTGCGTCTGGCGGGGGATTTTCCAGCGTGGAAAAATCCACAGATTCTAATGATCATGAGGAAGCTTTCCAGGCAGAATCCAGCGGGAATATTGTGAAATCTCCCCTGGTTGGAACCTTCTATGCAGCTCCTTCCGAGGATGCAGATCCCTTCGTGAAAATCGGAGATAAAGTGAAAAAAGGGCAGGTTCTTGCCATTGTGGAAGCAATGAAGCTGATGAATGATATAGAAAGTGATTTTGATGGAGAAATTGCAGAAATTTATGTGGAAAACGGGCAGCCTGTGGAGTATGGACAGCCGTTATTTTGCATCAGATAAGGAGCAGATATGAACCGTTTAAATATAAAACAGATCGAGGAAATTCTTCCTCACCGCCACCCTTTTCTTCTGGTGGATTATATTGAGGATTATGAGCCGGGAGAGTTCGCAGTAGGATACAAATGTGTAACCTTCCGTGAGGATTTCTTTCAGGGACATTTTCCCCAGGAGCCTGTAATGCCAGGTGTTTTGATCGTGGAAGCGCTGGCGCAGACTGGCGCGGTTGCCATCCTTTCCAAGCCGGAAAACAAGGGCAAGATTGCCTATTTTGGCGGCATTGACAAGTGCCGTTTCAAGGGCAAGGTGCAGCCGGGAGATAAGATGAAGCTGGAAATGAGAGTAATCAAGCAGAAAGGGCCTATGGGCGTTGGCGAGGCCATTGCCACAGTTGATGGAAAGCTTGTTGTGAAGGCTGAGCTTACCTTTATGGTAGGGTAAAAAGGTGCTCAGAAGGGTGAGAATATGATCAGAAAATTGTTAATTGCCAACCGCGGGGAGATTGCGGTAAGGATCATCCGGGCATGCCGGGAAATGGGAATTGAGGCTGTTGCAGTTTACTCAGAAGCGGACAAAGACAGCCTGCACACACAGCTTGCAGATGAGGCAGTCTGCATCGGTCCAGGTGCCTCTGCCAAAAGCTATCTGAATATGGAAAGCATTATCAGCGCGGCGATCATATCCGGTGCAGATGCCATACATCCGGGCTTTGGATTCCTGTCTGAGAATGCCAGATTTGCCCAGATCTGTGAGCAATGCAATCTTATTTTTGTAGGTCCGCCCTCACAGGTGATCCAGAATCTTGGAAACAAACAGATTGCCAGAAATACTATGGAAGCAGCTGGAGTTCCGGTAATTCCGGGAACCACAGAGGCTATTCTGGATGTGCAGACAGGAGCAAGAGAAGCAGACCGAATTGGTTATCCTGTCATCATAAAAGCAGCCCTTGGAGGCGGCGGGAAAGGCATGCGTACAGCCTTTTCCCCAGAGGAATTTGAACTGGCATTTCTCACCGCACAGAAGGAATCCCAGATTGCATTTGGGGATGGAACTATGTACATTGAGCACTTTGTGGAGCACCCAAGACACATTGAATTTCAGATCCTTGCAGACAGTCAGGGAAATGTGGTTCATCTTGGAGAACGGGATTGTTCTATCCAGCGAAACCATCAGAAAATGATCGAGGAATCCCCTTCCATGGCAGTGTCCGAAGAACTGAGAAACCAGATGGGAATGGCTGCTGTGAAAGCCGCAAAAGCAGCTCATTATGTGAATGCCGGAACCATTGAATTTCTTCTGGAAAAGACGGGAAAATTCTATTTTATGGAGATGAATACCCGCATTCAGGTGGAGCATCCGGTGACAGAATGGGTTACCGGTCTGGACCTTGTGAAGGAGCAGTTAAAGATCGCCTCCGGTCAGCCGCTGTCCTTTTCCCAGAAGGATATTCAGATACAGGGACATGCCATTGAGTGCCGCATTAATGCGGAAAATCCATGGAAAAACTTCCGTCCGTCCCCTGGAACCATTACGGATCTGCACCTGCCAGGCGGTCAGGGAATCCGCGTGGACACAGGAATTTACAGCGGTTATCAGATCCCTCCTTATTACGATTCCATGCTTGCAAAGCTGATCGTACACGGAAATAACCGCGAGGAAGCAATTGCAAAAATGAAGAGTGCGCTTGGGGAAGTGATCATCCAGGGCGTTGACACAAATGTAGATTATCAGTTTGAAATCATGAACGATCCGGACTATCAGAAAGGCATTTTTGACATTGGTTTTCTGGAAAGTCACCAGATCGGAGGAGTGAAGGTAAATGAAGCTTAAGTATGCCTTTAAACGTACAATCACAAATTCATCTGCTAGCGCAAGGCAGGAAACGAAGCCGGAAGTGCCGGATGGAATGCTGAAAAAATGCAATGCCTGCAAGGGCGCTGTTTTTGTAGATGAGGTAAAAAAGAACAACTACATCTGTCCTCACTGCGGCAATTATTTCCGCATTCATGCAAGGCGAAGAATCGAAATGATCGCAGATGAGGGAACCTTTGAAGAGTGGGATTCGGTCATGCCGATAAGCAATCCTCTGTCCTATAAAGGGTACCCGGATAAGGTGAAAAAGCTTCAGGAAAAGACGGGCCTTGACGAGGCTATTGTCACAGGAAGGGCGAAAATTGGCGGTGTATCTGCAGTTCTTGGTGTATGCGACAGCCGTTTTCTCATGGCAAGCATGGGAGAAAATGTAGGCGAAAAAATTGTCAGGGCAGTGGAAAAAGCTACGGAAGAAAGGCTTCCTGTGGTGCTGTTTGCCTGCTCCGGAGGGGCGAGAATGCAGGAAGGAATCGTATCCTTAATGCAGATGGCCAAGACCTCTGCGGCCTTAAAAAGACACAGCGATGCAGGGCTTCTTTACATCAGTGTTCTGACCAATCCAACCACCGGAGGGGTGACGGCAAGCTTTGCCATGCTGGGGGATATTATTCTTGCAGAACCAGGTGCACTCATTGGTTTTGCAGGGCCGAGAGTCATCGAGCAGACCATCCGTCAGAAGCTTCCAAAGGGCTTTCAGAAGTCAGAATTTCTTCTGGAACACGGCTTTATCGACCAGATTGTAGAGCGAAAGGATATGAAAGAAACACTGGCACAGCTTCTGAAAATGCATTGCGAGAATGCTGCAGATAACAGGGATGAGAAGGCAGAGCAAGCAAATAAAGAGTCCTATTCTCCTGCAAAAAAGTCCGCCTGGGAGCATGTTCTCCTTGCCCGCAGTAAAGAACGGCCAACTGGAAAAGACTACATTCCATGGCTGTTTGACCACTTCTTGGAGCTTCACGGAGACCGTCTTTTCGGGGATGATTCTGCTTTGATCGGAGGCATTGCATACTTCGATGGAAAGCCTGTAACCGTGATCATACAGGAGAAAGGAAACGGAACCAAAGAGAATATTGCGTATAATTTCGGCATGGTTTCCCCGGAAGGATACCGCAAGTCCCTGCGCCTTATGAAGCAGGCTGAAAAATTCGGAAGACCAGTAATCTGCCTGGTGGATACCCCAGGTGCGTTCTGCGGGCTTGAGGCAGAAGAGCGTGGGCAGGGAGAGGCAATTGCCCGCAATCTTTTTGAGTTATCCGGTCTTAAAGTGCCGATTCTGTCCATTGTGATCGGAGAAGGAGGAAGCGGCGGAGCCCTTGCACTTGCCGTAGGAGATGAGGTCTGGATGATGGAAAATTCCATCTATTCCATTCTTTCCCCGGAAGGCTTTGCCACCATTTTATGGAAAGACAGCACAAAGGCAAAAGAGGCAGCTGAAGTGATGAAGCTGACTGCTTCTGACCTAAAAGATCTTGGAATGATTGAACAGATCATTCCGGAAAAAGAGCCCCTTACCAGAGAGAATATGATGGAGACAATGGAAGTTCTGGAGAAACGAGTCCGTGGTTTTCTGGATACATATTGTGCATATGATTTGGAAAAATTACTGAATAAGCGTTATAATCGTTTTAGAAATTTGTAAAATTGTAGAAAAATATACCAGATTGTGATATACTTACCGTAAATATTTGCTTGGATGTTTTACAGAAAATACAGGAGGCTGCCGGCGGAAGCGGACAGCGCATATGCAGGAGAGAAGAGAGTGGAAAACAGGGAAGTTATTAATGATGTACTGGTGCATCTGTTTAACGAGATCATGGAGCTGGAAGAGCAGGCAATCATTACGGAGGAATACAAGGATATCACAAATAATGATATGCATATCATTGAGGCAGTTGGTCTTGGCGGAAACAAAATGTCTGACATTGCTGCCAAGCTGAACATCACCGTAGGCTCCTTGACGACCTCTATGAACAGTCTGGTAAAGAAGGGATACGCCACAAGAGAGAGAAGTGAACAGGACAGGCGCGTGGTATTTATCCATCTTACCTTGAAGGGAAGAAAAGCCTACCATCATCATGCGGAATTTCACCGTAAGATGACAGATGCCGTGCTGGATGTTCTGGATGAAAACGAAGCACTTGTACTGGCGAAAGCTCTGGACCGCCTGACTCTTTTCTTCAGACAATATAAGTCATAAAACCTTTCAGGCACATGTCAAATGTATCAAAAATATGGAAGCTGGATCCTCACAGGACCCGGAAAGGACAGTCTTATGAAGAAAAGAACAGTATCATGGATTATGACAGCAGCACTTGGTGTGGGAGCACTGACCGGAAGTATGTGCAGTGCAAATCTGGTTTTTGCAGAAGAGCAGACAGAAGAACAGAATGCAGAGAGTGAAGAGGAGACAGAACAGACGGATACAGACGATTCTGTTATGAAAATTGGCGCTCTTAAGGGGCCTACCGCAATGGGAATGGCACAGCTTCTGGATGATGAGAATTATGAATTTTCCATTGTGGCATCACCGGATGAAATCGTCCCGATGATCGTTCAGGGACAGGTTGATATTGCGGCAGTTCCTTCCAATCTTGCCTCTGTTTTATATCAGAAAACAGACAAAAACATCAGCGTACTGGCAGTGAACACACTTGGAGTTCTTTACCTTGTGGAGAACGGGGATTCCATTCAGTCTGTAGAGGATCTGAAGGGCAAAACCATTTACGCCAGCGGCAAAGGTGCTACACCCGAGTATGCGTTAACCTCTGTTTTGGAAGCCAACGGACTGGATCCTGAGAAGGACGTAACCATTGAGTACAAGTCCGAACATGCAGAGGTAGTAGCAGCCCTTGCTGAGGATCAGACCGCAGTGGGACTTCTTCCTCAGCCATTTGTAACCACAGCGCTTATGAAGAATGAGAACCTTCGCGTTGCTCTGGATCTGAACGATCTGTGGGAGTCTTCTGTGACAGATGGAAGCAAGCTGGTAACTGGTGTTTTAGTTGCAAGAAATGACTATCTCAAAGAGCATGAGGCAGACGTAGATGCCTTTATGGATGCATATAAGAACTCTGTGGAATTTGTAAATTCTGATACGGAGGCAGCCGCTGAGATTATTGGAAACCACGACATTATTTCTGCTGAAGTAGCAGTAAAAGCCATTCCACAGTGCAGCATTGTATTTATGGAGGGTGATGAAATGCAGACCATTCTTTCCGGTTATCTGAACACCTTAAACGAGCAGAATCCGGAGATCATCGGAGGCCAGTTGCCGGATGAGGACTTCTACTACAAACGCTAATGAGATAAAAAAACATCGGTTATGTTATAAAATACTGGCAGCTGCCGTCTGGATTCTGGTCTGGCAGCTTGCCAGCATGTGGCTGAAACAGGAGATCCTTCTGGCATCTCCTGTTTCTGTTATAAGAAGGCTTGGGCAGCTGATTGTGACCGCAGATTTCTGGAGATCTATCGGATTCAGCTTTGGCAGGATCGTTCTTGGATTTACCCTGGCGCTGGTTCTTGGAACTTTGCTGGCGGCACTTTCCTATGGGTTTTCTGCAGTGGAAATTCTCATGGATCCGCTGATTACAGTGATCAAAGCCACTCCGGTTGCCTCCTTTATTATCCTGTGCCTGATCTGGATTCCATCCAGAAATTTATCCGTTTTTATTTCCTTTCTTATGGTTTTTCCAGTGGTCTACACCAACCTTCTGGAGGGCCTGCGGCAGACGGATAAGCAGCTTCTGGAAATGGCAGATTCCTTTGGCGCAGGGCTTGGGAAAAAGGTAGAATTTGTTTATCTTTCCCAGGTTATGCCTTATGCAGCTACGGCCTGCAAGCTTGGACTTGGGCTTTGCTGGAAGGCTGGAATTGCCGCCGAAGTCATCGGAATTCCCACCGGTTCCATCGGTGAAAAATTATACAAATCTAAGGTCTATCTGGAAACACCGGACTTGTTTGCCTGGACCATTGTGATTATATTTGTGAGCATGACCTTTGAGAAAATATTTTTATTTTTCCTGAAAAAAATCACCGGGGAGCAGCCATAAAGACGTGGCTTTCCGGTGATTTTTGATTCTTTTTAGCTGACTCCGTTTTTTGCGCAGATGTCTGCCAGGCAGCATCTGTCACAGTAAGGTTTGGTTCTTGCGGTACAGACTTCACGTCCGTGGTTGACCAGGCGATGGCAGAAATCATTGCCTTCTTCCGGCGGAATGATTTTCCAAAGTGCCATCTCCACTTTCTTTGGTTCTTTGATGTTGTCTACAAGGCCGATTCGGTTGGTCAGGCGGATGCAGTGGGTATCTGTGACAATGGCAGGCTTGCCAAACACATCTCCCATGATCAGGTTGGCGCTTTTTCGCCCAACTCCGGGGAGGGCAAGAAGGGCATCGAAGTCGCATGGAACATTATCCTGGTATTTCTCGTGAAGGATCTTCATGCAGGCACTGATGTCACGGGCTTTGCTTTTTCCCAGTCCGCAGGGCTTTACGATTGCCTCGATTTCTTCCGGTGTAGCAGATGCAAGTGCGGCTACATCCGGGTATTTGGCGTACAGGTCCTGAACCACTACATTTACCCTTGCGTCCGTACACTGCGCTGCCAGCCGCACACTTACCAGAAGCTTCCACGCCTCATCATAATCCAGGGTACAGTCCGCCAGAGGATATTCTTTTTTTAACCGATCTATCACTTCAAGAGCAAGTTCTTCTTTTGTCATAAAATTCCTTTCTGAGAATCTGGATGCTTACAGATTCCGTTATTATTTTAAGGCAAGTTCTGTGTATATTGTAATGGGAAAATTGCAATTTTGCAAGTTTACGCTGTCCTGTTTTTATGCTAAAATTATGGAAAGTCACTGTTCACTCCGTGCCCAGTAACACGCTTCGCGATGCACAGAAATCATGCTTTGCATGATTTCGCGCCGCAATCCTCGGGTTTTCTGTGAACTTTGTTCACAAAAAACACCTCGCGGAACATTACCCGTGAACAGTAACATAGAAAATATTCACGAACGATTCCGCTGCAAAGCGGCCTTTGCAATTCGTGTGCGAAATACGGGGGAGGAAATGCAAAATGAAAGTACGTATGTATAATGTAGGCTGCGGCGACTGCTTCTGTCTGCGGGACCGCAAGGGAAGTCTTCTGGTAGATTTCGGAACCAGCAATAACCGGATTGACGGACACCCAAGAAGTGATATCTTTGATGTGATCATCTCAGATTTTACCACCATTTCCCACAAAAGCCTTCTACTGACCAATTTTCAGCTGGACCATATATCCGGCCTTCTTTACATGCTGAAAAAGTACAGGGGAAGCAATGACTTTAACAAAATTTACCTTCCAGACATATTTTCTGCTTCCTCCATGAGCCGAACCCTCACCCTTCTTCTGCTTTCCGATCTTATGAAAAATACGTATCTCCCCAGCAAACAGATCAGCCTTTATGCCTTCGTGGAAGCCCTGGTGAAACAGCCCCAGAATATTGAATTTCTGAAAAGAGGAGATATCTTCGAGAGCAAATACCAGGTTCTCTGGCCAGACTGCAGCGTGATTGAGAAGGAAACCGCCGAGAATTATGCCTACATTCAGTCTTTAGAGAAAAGAGAGAACGCTGTATCAAACAGAGAAAACGAGTTTACAGAAGCCTTGCTTCGCCTTGAAACTTTCGCGGACAAACTGCGCCAGATTATCTGCGGAACCCTCAAAACCAACGCTTACGCTCTGGAATGCGAGTTCCGTGACTTAAGAGAAGACCCGTCAGTCATCCAGATGCTCCAGACCTTTGAAGCTGCAAAACTCAACCTCCGCCAGTTCAAAAACAAGATCAGTCTGGTCTTTCACAGCACCACAGACGGAGAAATGAACGTTCTTTTCACCGGAGACATTCCAGGGAAATACATGGAAATGATCGCCGCCAACTATGATGACGCCCTGCCCCTCCACGAACACTACTGGTGCGTCAAAGTCCCCAACCACGGCATCCAGGCGGACTACTTCGACTTTACCGACTATACCCCGGAGAACATGCTCATCTCCAACGGCATCTACTACGCCGACAACAAGAAACAAACCAAAGCCTACCGCACCTCCGCCCAGTACGCCGGCCTTTTCTACATCAACGACACCCACATGTACTGCTCCAGCTCCGCCTGCTGCGACGGCTACCGCAACGGCTGCACCTGCAAAGAATGCGATGTAATTTCCCCGCAGTATTATAAAGACATTTAACCCTCTACACTCCATTTTCCTACAAGTGAAAATCAAGAATAGAAAGAAGCGTCAAGATTGTACAAAATATAACAATCCTGCCGCTTCTGGATGTCGTCCGCCTTGAATACTTTATTTAGTTCAAATGCCAAATATCTTTATTATACTGCTCAATCGTTCTATCAGAAGAGAAGAATCCAGCCTCCCCAATATTCACAAGCATCTTCTTCGCCCACGCATTACGATCCTCATAATCCGCAAACACCTGATCCTTAACCTTAATATAATCCTTCAGATCCAGTAAAGTCATAAACCAGTCCTTATTCAGAAGCTCGTTGTAGAAGTTTCTCAAATGCTCCTCTTTACCAATCTTCAGCATCGGCTCGCTGACAATGAAATCCACATACTTCTTAATATCAGCATCCCCCTCATAAATCGCACGGGAATTATAATCGGCCTTCTCATAATGCTTAATAATCTCATCACTGGACTCACCAAAGATATAAATATTATCCTCGCCAACCAGCTCACTGATCTCCACATTTGCACCATCCATGGTACCAAGAGTAACCGCACCATTCAGCATAAACTTCATGTTTCCGGTACCGCTGGCTTCCTTAGAAGCAAGAGAAATCTGCTCAGAAATATCACAAGCCGGAATCAGCTTCTCAGCTGCGCTCACATTGTAGTTCTCAACCATAACAAGCTTCATATAAGGAGCCACATCCGGGTCATTCTGGATCAAAGTCTCCAGAGTCAGAAGCAGATGAATGATATCCTTAGCGATATAATAAGCAGGAGCAGCCTTTGCACCAAAAATGAAAGTAATCGGTCTCTCCGGCTTCTTGCCGCCCTTGATCTCCAGATATTTATAGATAATATACAGCGCATTCAGCTGCTGACGCTTGTACTCATGAAGTCTTTTGATCTGGATATCAAAAACACTGTTCTCATCAATCTCGACACCAGTATTTTCCAGAACAAAATCCTTGCAGATTTTCTTCGCATCCGCCTTAATTGCAAGCAGCTGATCCAGAACCTTCTGGTCATCCTTGAAAGCAAGCAGCTTTTTCAGCTCATCTGCATTTTTCTTGTATCCATCTCCGATCAGAGAAGAGATATATTTTGCAAGAGGCTGGTTGCAGTACATCAGCCATCTGCGGAATGTAATGCCATTGGTCTTATTATTGAATTTTTCCGGATAAATCTCATAGAACTGATGCAGCTCAGAGTTCTTCAGAATTTCGGTATGAAGAGCAGCAACACCGTTGATAGAGAATCCGTAATGAATATCCATATGAGCCATGTGAACCAGATTATTGCTGTCAATAATAGCAAGATTCTCAGCCAGATATTTTGCTTTAACCTTCTCATCTAACTTGCGGATGATCGGAACAAGCTGCGGAACAATATCCTCCAGATAGTGGATCGGCCATTTCTCAAGAGCCTCAGCCAGGATAGTATGGTTGGTATATGCGCATACATGGGAAACGATATCAGCAGCCTCATCAAAGCCGATTCCCTTCTCTCCAAGGAGACGGATAAACTCCGGAATGATCATGCTCGGGTGAGTATCGTTGATCTGAACAACTGCATAATCAGCAAGGTCGTGAAGATTGCTTCCCTTGGAAACTGCCTCATCCAGAATCAGCTGTGCAGCGTTGCTTACCATGAAATACTGCTGGTAAACACGAAGCTTGCGTCCGTCCTCATCGCTGTCATCCGGGTACAGGAACAGTGTCAGGTTGTGCAGAATGTCTTTCTTGTTGAAAGCAATTCCGTCATGAACCATGGACTCATCTGCCAGGTCAATATCGAAAAGACGAAGATGGATTGCTTTGTTTTCATAGCCTGCAACATCAATATTATACATAGTAGATTTCAGGGAAAAGCCTCTGAACGGAACCATGTAAGTCACATCTGTAGCAGTCAGCCAGGACTCAGGAGTGATCCATGGGTTCGGAACCTCATGCTGAAGGTTGTTCTCAAAAACCTGTTTGAAAAGTCCCAGATGATAGTTCAGTCCGATACCTTCTCCAGGAAGTCCAAGTGTTGCGATAGAATCCAAAAAGCAGGCAGCCAGACGTCCAAGTCCGCCGTTTCCAAGAGATGGTTCCGGCTCAACGGACTCAATCTCAGCAAGGGATTTGCCGCTCTCTTTTAAGAATTCTGCAACCTCATCATAGATGCCAAGGTTGATCAGATTGTTGGAAAGAAGCTTTCCAATAAGGAACTCTGCAGAGATATAATAGATTTTTTTCTTTCCCTCATGATAGCCCTTTGCAGCAAGCTGTTTTTTGGTGTATGTGAGAAGGGCTTCGTATACTTCCTGGTTGGTACATGCGCTGCAGTCTTTGCCAAACATGTCCTGAATCATAGTTTTTAAAGCTTCCATAATTTTCTCCTTTCAAGAGCGATTACCTGTGTTTGATGGTGTTATATTAGCATATGCAGATGAAAGAAAAATACAACAAAACTGTTCTGTTATGACATTTTTTTGCGAAATTTGTGAGGGGAAAGCTGGTTGGCCTCCTGAAATTTTTTTATAAAATAGCTGGTATTGTTAAAGCCCACGTCAAGAGCAATGTCCGTGACCGAAGCATCTGTATGCAGAAGAAGGGATTTTGCCTTCTCAAGCCTGTAATCATTCAGATAAGCGGCTGCCGTTTTTCCAGTATACTGCTTAAAAAGCTTCATAAAATAAAATTCACTGTAATTGGAAAGCCCTGATAATTCTTTAACAGACAAAGGCTCCCGGTAGTGGGCACTGATGTAGTCCAACACCTTTTTTATGGATAAAAGATTTCTGTTCTGCTCTGCATCCGTGGTAATAATATAATTTCCTGCAAGCATTTCATAAAAAAGTCCGTAAAAAAGCCCCTTTAATTTCATATAATAGAAAGGCGGCTTGTCCTTATGGCACTGATGGATTTCACAGAAGAGATGGAAAATGTTGCCGTAGTTTTCATGGGAACGGGTGATCAGGTGAGTGAATTCCGCCCGGTTTTCCATAAGAAGGGAAATCACCTTTTCCTGGCAGAGATCTCCTGCAGGTCCGGCCAGAAAACTAAGGTCAAACACAACGCTTCTGTAATATAAAATATGCCGGGAATCGGATTTAATTCCATGAAGAACCCCGCTGTTTACAATAAGAAGATCTCCCTCCTTCAGGCGCAGGGTCTCCCGGTTCAGCCTTGCAAGGCCGCTTCCCTGGTCGATGCAGATGATCTCCATTTCCTTATGCCAGTGGTTGTAAAGGGAGCGGAAAATCACGCAGTTATCTGTATAGGTTTCCACAGGCAGCTCAAAAGAACCATGAGTCTCCAGTTCCTTCATGGTCTCGTCAACATTTGGGGAGATTTCTGTTTTCTTCTCTGCCATCATGACCTCCTTATAGTATGTGCCGTTGCTCCCATTATACGTTACAGGTGAAGAAGGTGCAAGCCTGATACACCCTGTAAAGTGTCCGGGAAAATAATTTTGAAAAACTGCGGATAGTATTGGAAAAGCAACTGTGGTAGTTTATAATGACACTGTAATAAGCCTAAAAGATAGAGAGGAACATGACCGTGAAACTGGATTTTAAACAGGCAAGAGACGCATTTGAAGCGTATTTAGATGAGTATGACAGAGAAGATGAGAAAATAAAATTAAAGATTGTTCACACTTATGGCGTGGTAAAAAGTGCCCGTGAAATTGGCAAAAGAATGCATTTAAATGAAGAAGACCAGCAGCTGGCAGAGCTGATCGCGCTGCTTCATGACATTGGAAGATTCGAGCAGCTGCGCCTGTATAACAGCTTTTCCCCGGACACGATGGATCATGCAGCGTTTGGCGCACAGCTTCTTTTTGAAGGGGAAAACCCTATGATCCGCAGATTCCTTCCAGACCCGGAATTCGATGAGATTATCCATACAGCAATCGCCAGACACAGCGATTTTAAGTTGGAAGGAATTACAGATGAAAGAATCCTTTTCCATGCAAAAATGATCCGCGATGCAGATAAGCTGGACAACTGCCGGGTTAAGCTGCAGGAGTCCGTTGAGGCAATGATCGGGGTTCCCCAGGAGAAAGCCGGAGAGGGGCTGATCTCTCCAAAGGTATGGGAATCCTGTCTGAAAAAAGAAGCTGTTTTGTCTCCGGACCGTGTGACATCTGTGGACTACTGGGTGTCCTATGTGGCGCAGTATTATGACCTGAATTTCAAAGAAACCTGGCAGATCATGAAGGAAGAGGATTACATTTCCAGGATCATATGGCGGCTGGATTATAAAGAAAAAGATACTCTGGAAAAGATGAAAATCCTGGATCAGCAGATGAATGATTATATGGAGAATATCTTATGCTAAATGAGAAGATTTCCTATCAGATCATCCGAAGCCAGCGAAAAACCATGAGTCTGGAAATCAAACCGGATGGTCAGATCATCGTCCGTGCACCTCTTCGATTATCCCAGGTGAGAATCCGCAGATTTGTTGAGCAGAAGCAGGAATGGATTTTGAAAAATCTGGAGAAAATCCAGAAAAGGGAAGTGCAAAGAGAAACAGTTCCGGGACTTTCAAAGGAAGAACGAACCCGTCTGCAGCAGGAAGCCTGCCGGAAAATTCCAGAGCGCACAGCCTATTTTGCAGAAAAAATAGGGGTAAGCTACGGAAGAATTACCCTGCGCCAGCAGAAAACAAGATGGGGCAGCTGCAGTGCAAATGGAAATCTGAACTTTAACTGGCTGCTGATTCTGGCACCGCCAGAGGTGCTCGATTATGTGGTTGTCCATGAGCTCTGCCACCGCAGACAGATGAACCATTCCCAGGCATTCTGGAACGAAGTCAGCGCAGTTTTGCCCGGTTATAAGGAGCAGAAAAAATGGCTGAAGGACAACGGCTGGAAGCTGATGGAGCTTGGCATGCAGGAGTCTAAGTAACCAATTTTAGATAAGAAATGGAGCAAAATACAGTGAAAGTAATTGCAGATCTTCACATTCATTCCAGATATTCCATGGCTACCAGCAAGCTTGGAACCCCGGAATATCTGGATCTTTGGGCAAGGAAAAAGGGGATTACCCTTATTGGAACAGGGGATTTTACCCACCCTGCATGGAGGGAAGAACTAAAAGAAAAACTGATCCCTGCAGAGGAAGGCTTATATCGCCTGAAGGACGAATATGTGCTGGAAGAGGCACGAAACCTTCCCGGACAGGCACCCCGCTTTGTAGTAACAGGTGAGATCAGTTCTATTTATAAAAAGAATGGAAAGTGCCGGAAGGTTCACAATGTACTGCTTTTGCCAGGCCTTGAAGCGGCAGATCAAATGGCAGAAAGCCTGGAAAAAATCGGAAATATCCATTCAGACGGCAGGCCCATTCTCGGCCTGGACTGCCATGATCTTCTTGAGATGCTTCTGGAAAACTGTCCCCGGGGAATGCTGGTTCCAGCTCATATCTGGACTCCGCATTTCGCATTATTCGGAGCTTTTTCCGGCTTTGATACCATGGAAGAGTGCTTTGAGGATCTGACTCCTTATGTGCATGCTGTGGAAACCGGACTGTCTTCCGACCCGCCGATGAACTGGCGCTTATCTGCTCTTGACGGACTTCAGCTTATCTCAAATTCAGATGCCCACTCCCCTTCCAAGCTGGGAAGAGAGGCCAATCTTTTGGACATTGATCTTTCCTATGAGGGGCTTCACGGTGCCATTCAGTATGGAAAAGGCCTGGAAGGAACCCTGGAATTTTTCCCGGAAGAGGGGAAATATCATTACGACGGACACCGGAAATGCCACATCTGTTTAAGCCCCGAGGAGGCAGAAAAATACCACGGAAAATGTCCGGTATGCGGGAAGAAACTAACCATAGGGGTAGACCATAGAATCATGGAACTGGCAGACAGGGATGCCGGATTTGTGAAAGAAAATGCCAGACCTTTTGAGAGTATTGTACCCCTTCCGGAGGTGATTTCCGCCTGTGTGGGAAAGTCTCCTGCAGCCAAAACCGTAACCGGAGAATACGAGAAAATGCTTCAGAAATTTGGCTCGGAATTTGCAATTTTGCGAAAAGTTCCTATAGCAGATATAGAGCGGGAAAACGGCACCAGAATCGCGTCCGGAATTCAAAGATTAAGAGATGGAAAGGTAATCTGCACACCTGGATTTGACGGAGAATATGGAAAAATCCGTCTGTTCGAGGAATGATAATAAACCATAACGGGAGGAACCGGATATGTCAGAAAAAATAAAAATGGGGATTATTTCAGATACCCATGGGCTTCTTCGGGAAGAAGTGAAAGAGCGATTGAAGGACTGCACTTATATTTTCCATGCAGGAGATGTGGACAGGCCGGAAATACTGGATGAGCTGCGTACTATGGGATTCTTGTATGTGGTGCGCGGCAACAATGACGGATACTGGGCGCAGAATTTAAGGAGAAGCCTGAACTTTTCCGTTGGAAATGTAAAGTTTTTCATGGTCCATGACAGAAAGGATGCGGCATGGGAGCTTGGGGATACTCAGGTGGTAATTTTTGGGCACAGCCATAAATATTTCTGTCAGGAAATTGACGGACGGCTTTGGCTGAATCCGGGAAGCTGCGGGAGAAACCGATTTGGCGGCGAGGTGACAATGGCAGTGATGACTGTGGAAAATGGTTCCTGGGAAGTAGAAAAAATCGTGCTTCAAAAGGAACGGCTGTAGAAAAAAAGCCCAAAAGCAGCCTGATAATTGTCGAAAGATGACATTGAAATTTTAACTGTAGAAAAGGTATAATGGGGCAGACAAAAAAATGCCATGAAAGAAATGAGGATTTGCAGTGGAGAAAAAAGAAAACGATGTGAAATTCATTGTGGGAATAATCATTCTTCTGGTAATCTTTGGCGTAGTAGGAGGATCCTTCTGGAATCTTGTTGCGAAGCAGGCTGAGAAGGATAAGCAGGAGGAAGCCCGCCTTGAGCAGGAAGCCATCCGCGCGATCTACGTAGAAGCCGGAGATGTACTGAAAGAAATGGTATTCGTGGATATGGACAAAAAGACGGTTTTCAAGGCAGATATTCCCAAGGAAGGAATTTATAACAGAAATGACAAGCTGATTGCCGGAGACACTCTGGAAAACGGAGATATGGTTAAGGTCTACGGCGATGGGAATATGACCAAATCCATACCGGCAAGCTACCCGGGCGTGACGAAGATGAAGCGGAATGGACGGGCTACACTGGAGGAACTGCAGCCGTATCTGGAAATTGCAAATGGACTTCTTTGTGGAGACAGCGAGGAGGAAGACAAAAAGTGAAATATCTCAGGCAATTTTGTATTATTCTGCTGATTTCAGCGTTAGGGGAGGGATTACATATCCTTCTGCCCCTTCCGGTACCAGCCAGCGTTTATGGGCTTGTACTGATGCTGGGTGCACTGACAAGCGGAATTTTGAAGCTGGAACAGGTGGAAGACGCAGCAGATTTTCTGGTTGAAATTATGCCGGTTATGTTTGTACCGGCAGGGGTAGGCCTTCTGGAAGCATGGGGAGACCTGCAGCCCATCTGGCTTCCTGTTGTGATCATTACAATTCTGACAACTGTGATCGTAATGGTAGTTACGGGACGCAGTACCCAGTTTGTAATCAAAAAAGACAGGAGGAAAGAGAAGAAATGATATCTTTTATTGAGAATTCCCTGTTTTTCGGGGCAGCAGTAAGTCTGGTAGGATATGAGATTGGACTTTTGCTGAAGAAAAAGTTCAAGATGGCATTGTTTAATCCTCTTCTGATTGCGATTTTGTGCGTTATGGGCGTGCTGCAGCTGATGCAGGTGGACTATAAGACCTACAATGCAGGCGGGCAGTATATCAGTTATCTGCTCACTCCTGCTACTGTGTGCCTTGCAGTGCCCCTGTACAGACAGCTTACTCTTCTTCGCAAGAATCTGAAGGCGGTTATTATCGGGATCGTTTCCGGTGTGCTGGCAAGCATGGTAAGCGTTCTGGTTTTTGCAAAGCTGTTCGGACTTTCCCATTCACAGTATGTAACTTTGCTTCCCAAGTCCATTACAACAGCCATTGGAATGGGCGTATCTGAGGAACTGGGCGGTCTTGTGACCATTACCGTTGCAGTTATTATTATCACCGGAGTACTTGGAAATGTGATCGCAGAGGCAGTCTGCAAGATCGCAAAAATCGAGGAGCCTATCGCGAAAGGGCTTGCGCTTGGTACATCCGCTCACGCTATCGGTACTGCCAAGGCTATGGAAATGGGACCGGTAGAAGGTGCCATGAGCAGTCTTGCAATTGCGGTTGCCGGTCTTCTGACGGTTATCACAGCGTCTGTTTTTGCCGGATTTATGTAAAAACAGGATTCTAACATTTAGGATTCGGATATTTTAATATGCGGGATATCACCGTTTGCTGTTTTAAGGCATAGAGCAGTATGCGGTGATATTTTTTTGCAGAATTTCCTCCATGTTTACAAAAAAAACGAACAGATATTCGAATAAAATGATTTCGTGCCGTTTTATAGGACTAATATTGTGGTAGACTAAGTACATAAAAGAAAACATGTTCGGAAAATATGTTCGATACATGTTGCTTGCGGACAGACACTGCATGAATCAGAGGAGGAAGAGATTATGTGGAATTTAGGGAGAAGAACCAGTCACAGGAAGGCGGCACTTGCAGAAGGCTATATGGATGTTGTGCAGGAGAAGGACAGTACGAAGAAGTTCTCAGGAAGCACAGCGATGGTGCTCGGCATCTTTATTACTCTGGAGATCATGATAGGAGGTGCCATGATATTTAATTATGATTTTCATGGGGCAGATATTATTGCTCTGCTCTTTGCTTTTATGGTATTATATTCTGGAGTCGTAGCAGTATTGACGGATAAATAGGAGTAAGGATCATGCCGAAATCTTTCCAGCAGAAACTGAAAATTTTATATCTCATGCGGGTGTTTGCGGAGAAGACAGACGAAGCCCATCCCATGAGTGTGAAGGACCTGATTGCTTATCTGGAGAATTTCGGAATTCATGCAGAACGCAAGACCATATACGATGATATTGAGACTCTGCGCGTGTTCGGTATGGATATTATGAATCGCAGGGAAAGACCGTCGGGGTTTTATCTTGCCAGCCGTGAGTTTGAGGTTGCAGAGCTGAAACTGCTTGTTGATGCAGTCCAGTCCTCCAGATTTCTTACCACAGGCAAATCCCGTCAGCTTATCCAGAAGCTTGAGAGTCTTACCAGTATTTACCAGGCCAAGGATCTGCAGCGGCAGGTGATCGTACAGAACCGTGTGAAGAATACAAATGAGAATATCTACTACAACATAGATGAGATCCACAGAGCCATCTCTCAGAACAGGCAGATCAGCTTCCAGTATACAGAATGGACCGTATCCAAGGAGCGTCAGCTGAAGAAGGGCGGAGCGCGCTATCAGATCAGTCCGTGGCAGATGATCTGGCAGGACGAGAATTACTACCTCATTGGAATTGATGAGAAGAGCGGAATCGTCAAGCATTATCGTGTTGACAAAATGCTGAAGATCGTCATGGAGAAGGACAGCAGGAATGGGGAGGAGCTTTTCGAGAGGTTTGACAGCGCCAGATTTGCTGCCGGTACTTTCGGGATGTTTGGCGGCCGGGAAGAGAATATCAGCCTGGAATTTGAGAATCATCTTGTTGGAGTCATGATCGACAGATTTGGCCAGGACATTATGGTTATGGCCAAGGACAACGAGTACTCCGTTACCAGAGTGCAGGTAAATGTGAGCACCCAGTTTTATGGATGGCTTGCAGCACTTGGCAGCAGCGTCAGATTACTTTCACCGGAGAATGTGCGTAAAGAATACCGGGACTTTCTGAAGAAAGCCCTGGAGAATTATGAAGGATAAAAGCATGACGGTGAAATCCAGACTTTTGGAATTATTAGAGCAGCACAAAGGTGAGACATTGTCCGGAGAGGATATTGGACGAGAGCTTTCCTGTACGAGAGCAGCTGTGTGGAAGGCTGTGAAGAGCCTGCGTCAGGAGGGATACCCCATAGAGGCAGGACCGAATAAAGGCTATGTTCTTGCCAAGGAGAGCAATCTGATCTCAGCGGAGGGTATTCGTCTTTTTCTTGATCAGCCTAAGGTAGAGATTAAAATATTTGATGAGATCAGTTCTACGAATCTGGAAGCCAGACAGGCTGCAGTAAGCGGATTGGCAGGACATGGTTCCTTTGTGGTAGCTATGGAGCAGACTGCTGGAAGAGGACGCAGAGGCAGAGGTTTTTACTCACCGAAGGGAAGCGGGATTTATCTCAGTGTGATTCTGGAACCAGATGAGACCCTGGAGGGAAGCCTTCTGATCACCACTGCGGCAGCGACAGCCGTATACAAGGCTGTGAAGGAAGTGTGCGGCATTGAACTTGGAATTAAGTGGGTGAATGACCTTTATAAGGATGATCGCAAGGTTTGCGGAATCCTCACAGAGGCCGTGACAGATTTTGAGAGCGGCAGCATTGAGTTTGCTATTGTGGGAATTGGACTGAATCTTTATGTAAACCAGGAAACCCTTTCCGAAGAGCTCCGGGGAGTGGCAGGAGGTATTTATCCGGATCAGCAGGCCGCCCGAAGTGCAGACCGCAACCGCCTGGTGGCGCAGATTGTGAACCACCTTCTCAGTGAAACTAAGGATCTGAAGCTGTCTCAGGAATACGCAGCACATAATATTGTTCCGGGACACGATATTACAATTATAGATAACAAGAACAGGAGAAGTGCCAGAGCGCTGTCTATCTGTGAGGATGGCAGGCTTCTTGTAGAAGAAGCAGACGGCACCAGAAATAAGCTTTCTTTTGGAGAAATTTCCATAAAATTACCGCCGATGAACTAGAAATCATCGGCGGTAAACTTTACTCTTTGTCTGCATCTTCTGTATTTTCTATATGTGGAAGAACTGGCTTTTCGGAAATATTCTCAGTAGGGACATTGGCGGTATCCTCTGGCTGCTTCTGGAAAGATCTTACTTTTCCGGTAAGAATCTGATAGCCGGCGAGTATGATCAGAAGTCCGATGACAATAGATGGAATCTGATACATAATACTTTGTACAAGGCCTCCAAGGAAGTCTGGAAGAATCCAGTAAAGCAGATCGCTGACACCGTTCCAGACGATCGCGGCTCCGAAGACAATCAGAAGAACAGAGGCTGCTTTCAGCTGTCTTGAAGAAGTATTATGGAAGCCGGAGAAGATCTGATCCAGATGGAAGATATAGCTGTCTTCGATGGCGTAGAATTCTTCTTCCGGAAGTTCTTTCAGATTATGTACATGGAAGTAGCTGTAAAACCAGATTACAGGAAGAAAGATAACCAGAAATTCTGCACTGAATCCTCCTGCAATTGCAACGATTGCCCAGAAAAGCGTCATAATGCTGATTCCCTGTTTGAAGAAGCCCAGGTACATTTCTCCGGCACCTGGAATCAGGGAGCAGATAAAAAGTAAGAATCCGCGTTTTTGTTTTGGCATGTTAGTTACCTCCGTTTGTGATTGTATTAGAAAGATTATTAATATACTCAGCAAGCTTTTGCGAACCGCTGCATAGTCCGTCTGTGAGACTGTTGGAGAAGCTGCGCAGAGAACTTCGGGCTTCCTGTCTGGCGGCAGTGGCTTCGGTTGCCGATTTGGGTACCTGGGGCGTGAAGAAATTTGCCTGTCCCAGGCTAAGAAGCATAACCAGTGCCAGTGCTACCCCTACTACAGTTCGAAGTCCTTCATAGAAAATCCGCATTTTATGGGTGGTGTCTACAGCGGCCTTCCTGGCACGGGTATCAGGGGCTGTGGCACGTTTCATGATCGTTTCTTTCATATAAGCGGGAGCGACTGTCTGAGTGTCCTGTTCAGAATGTTCGATCAACTGCTCAAGGCAGTAATCGCATTGATCCAGATGCTCCAGAAATGAGATCATTTCGTCTGTATTCATAACATCGTTTTGAAATTTTTCAAGGTCATTATTATTGATATGCATCTAATCGCTCCTTTCTGCTAACAATTTTTTTAACATACTTTTGGCACGGTAAAGCTGTGTCTGAACTGTCTTCGGATTCTTTCCTTCCTTTTGCGAAATTTCTGCTACGGACATTTGTTTGCAGAAATGCGAGATCGCAATTTCACGGTAAGGGCTTTTCAGACTATCACACATTCTGAATACCTGTTGTTCCGAATCAGACAGCAGACATTCTTCTTCCGGTGATGCCTGGGGTGCTGAATCCGGAAGCTGTGAGAAATAAATGTCTTCCGTTGGAACCTGCCGCCGTCCGGCAGCTTTCAGGAAATCCAGACATTTATGTACTGCAATTTTGCTGAGCCATGCTTTTTCATACTGACCATCGAAATGAATCAGATTTTTGTAGGCGGACAGGAATACCTCCTGACTGAGGTCTTCTGCATCAAAGGGGTTGCCTACTGATTTCAGACAAATGGAATAAATTAAATTCTGATATTGCTCAATCAGATATTCCAGATATTGTTCCTGTAAAATGCTATCAGCCCCCTTCCTGTCCGTTCTCTTATTATAACGCGCCAGAAAAGAAAAGTACTTCAGCTTTTCAGAAAAAATTTATAAAAATTTCAGAATTGCGAGGAATGGTGAAATAGACTATAATCGTCACAGACAATAAGTCTGTTTAGAAATACAGAAAGAAGGACCCGCCATGTACGAGACAAAGAAATTATATTATGAAGATGTATACAAAAAAGAATTTACAGCTAAAGTACTGGAATGCCGCCAGGGCAAGAAAGGATATGAGGTAATTCTGGATCAGACAGCCTTTTATCCGGAAGGCGGCGGACAGCCAGGCGATACAGGTTCCTTAGGAGAGGCAGCAGTCACAGACGTTCACGAGAAGAACGGAGAGCTGATCCACTACACAGACCGTGCTCTGGAACCAGGAACGGAAGTTCAGGGCCAGATTAACTGGGCCAGAAGATTTGACCTTATGCAGCAGCATTCCGGTGAGCACATTGTAAGCGGCCTGGTACACGAAGCTTTTGGATATGATAATGTGGGCTTCCATATGGGAAGCGATGTGATTACCATTGATTTCAGCGGAATGCTGGACGAAGCACAGATGGCAGAGATTGAAGCCAAAGCCAACCAGATCATCTGGGAGAACCAGGAAGTAGAAATTTTCTACCCATCAGAGGAAGAGCTTAAGGAACTGGAATACAGAAGCAAGAAAGAGCTTTCCGGCTGGGTGCGTATTGTCAGATTTCCGGGAGCAGATACCTGCGCCTGCTGTGGAACCCATGTAACTCGTACCGGTGAGATTGGAATGGTGAAGCTCCTTTCTGTGGTCAAGTTCCGCGAGGGTGTGCGTATGGAAATGATATCCGGCAGAAGGGTGCTTGACTATCTGAACATGGTAAACGAACAGAACCGTCAGATTTCCGTGAAGCTTTCTGCCAAGATGGATAAGACTGCGCAGGCAGTTGCAAGACTTCAGGATGAGAATTTTGCCCTGAAGGGAAGAGTGCACAGTCTGGAAGAGAATTTTATTGTGAATGAAGCTGCTAAATGGAATGACTGCGAGAATCCGCTGCTGTTTGAGAACGGAATGGAAGCTGGAAGCGTCCAGAAGCTTGCGGATGCTGTTCTGCAGGTTTGCAAGGGCCGCTGTGCAGTATTTTCCAGAAATGCAGATGGCAGCTACAAGTATGCCATGGGTGAGAAAGATGGAGACCTTCGCCAGTTTACCAAAGATATGAACGCTGCACTGAATGGCCGCGGAGGCGGCAAGCCATTTTTCGTTCAGGGTTCTGTCCAGGCATCGGAGAAAGAAATCCGTGCTTTTTTCGAAGAATGATAAGTGACAAAAAAGGGGAATACAATGTTTGGAGAATGTCATGCTCATATTATTATGGATGGAATAAACTACAAGGAAGCAATCTCACTCCACAAAGAAGCGGTAAACGAGGAAGCAATCCGAAGAAATTTTAAGGCTTATCAGGAACAGGGAATCACCTTTGTGCGGGACGGCGGAGACGCCGTTGGTGTTTCCAGAAGAGCCAAAATGCTGGCGGAAGAATACGGAATCGATTACCGCACCCCTGTTTTTGCCATCCACAAAAACGGGCACTATGGTTCCATTGTAGGAAAAGGCTTTGATAATATGAAAGAATATGCAGCTCTGGTCCGGGAAGCGAAAGAACAGGGGGCTGATTTTATTAAAATCATGACCACCGGACTTCTGGATTTTCACAACCATGGAAAGGTGACTGGAACGCCTCTTTCCAGGGAAGAAGTGCATGAGATGGTACACATTGCGCATGGGGAAGGCATGGCAGTAATGAGTCATACCAATGGAGTTTATGGAGTACAGGCTGCTGTAGAGGCAGGTGTGGATTCTGTGGAGCATGGCAATTATATTGACGAAGAAACTATACGAATGCTTGCAGACAGTAATACAGTATGGGTACCAACCCTTGTAACTATACGCAATCTTCGAAACTGCGGACGATATGAAGATCAGGTCCTGCAGCCCATTGTGAGTCTTGCGGAAGAGAATCTGCAGCTGGCATATCAATATAAAGTAAAAACAGCACTTGGAAGTGATGCCGGCGCTTATATGGTGCCTCATGGAACCGGACTTCTTGAAGAATACCGTGCGTTTTGCGAAATTCTGGGAGAGACGGAACAAATGAAAGACTGGCTGCGAGACGGAGAAAAAAGAATTCAGGACACCTTTAAGCGTCCTGAATCTTGATGGATGTGTAGATATTGGATTGTTTTGATTTCGTTGGATCAAAGGTAATGAGGATGTTGGCGCCGGCAGCAAGACCGCTGGTAGATGTGTCCGATGCTCCTTCTGTAAAGCAGGTGATCGTTGCACCGTCCCCGGTCTGAATGGTTACGGTATTGGAGGTATGCCCTATAATGGTACCGTTGACTGTATAGGTAAGACCTCGGCTTCTGAAAGAATCCGGATCATCTCCTGTGACAGCAGTGACGGTGACGCCATCCAGGGTATTTTCCTGATATTGTCCCTGGTACGTGATGGACACGTAGGAGCCAGGTGCAGTACCTCCTTTGAAGTAAGAGGGGATCTGCGACAAATCTATATTTAGGGAACTGTCAGAACCAGGAGGAGATACAGTCAGGATATTGGAAGAAATATTCTGGACAGTTGCATGAAGCTGCTGCTCCTGGGGAACATCTGTGGAAGCCTCCTGAGTTGGCTCCAGGGTTGGTGTAGGATCCGGCAAAGTCAGAGGGTCAATGTCGGAGACACTTAATACCTTCAGATGGCTGGCATTCAGGGACGCATCCCCATCAGACCCGGATGAAAATTCTCCTTTAAAATTGATATAGACCCACGCACCTTGCCGAATACCGCCCTGATAATACTGTTCAGTTCCGGTTATTGGATAGGTGGCTGTCTTTCCTTGTTCATCTTTTATGGTGATGGTATTCGGTGTCAGTCCCTGTACTTCTCCATAAGCCTTGCGTACTTCCAGCTGATTTTTCTTGTGGAAGTCATCGACGACCTTTAGGGCTTTCACTGTGCTGGTATCTTCGCTGGAAAGCTGTCCCTCATAGATCACGCTGATCTCATCTCCGGTGATCATGCCGTCTTCACACTCAAGCGTGGCCTCAGATAAATCAAAGATATAGGTCTGTTCCTGGCTGCTCATAGTCAGGGCAGCACCGGTAAAGTCCTGAAGGATGCCTTTGACTTCATCCATATAGACACGCTGTCCTGGGGCTTCTGAAGTTTCCTGGACCGTATTTTGTGAAGTGTCTACATAGTCGGTAATGGCATCGCGGACTACGCATCCGGATAGTGAGAGCAGTGCACAGGAACAAACAAGTAGCTGGGTAAATTTTTTCATTAGTGTTTCATATCCTCCGAATCCAGAAATGGCACAGGAAGAAAATCAAAAACCTGTCGGCAGGCATCCCATTCTTCGCGGGTGTGCGGCATACGGTAGCCCAGTCCTGTGCATTCTGTAGTGGCATTGGTATTCAGGTAATTATCATAAAAAACATTGTACGGATTATGGCAGGAAGGCTGCTGGCTTTCTTGTAATTGGACAGAATATTTTGTGCTCATATAAAGACTCCTTTTTCTGGAAATTTACTCTTAACAGAGATTACTTTTAGAATATGCCAAAAGCGAAGGAGTATACACAAAATACACTGTCAATTGCGAAACTATAATCCGTCATTCAGTGTGAATATTATAACAAAAACGTATTGAAATTTCCATATTTTGTGCTATAATCGGCTTAAATAAATAATAGCGAAGTAGGAATTTATGCGTCAAGTGTTCACTGGCTGGGGAGTCGCCGTGAAACGAAAAGCAGTAGGCTGCTTACGATATATTTTCCGCACCCGTTGCTACATATGAGAACATCTCATAATGTGGAGGGATTATTATTTATGGTAACTACTCTGTTATTTTAATCATTATGGAGGTGTTTTTATTATGCGTAAAAACAAACAGACATGGAGCGTTAAGACGCTTGTATTTCTGGCACTGCTGGTTGCAATCCAGCTGGTTTTATCCCGTGTGCTGGTAATTGACCTTGGTGTATACCGTATTACACTTGGAACTATCGCAACTGTACTTGCCGGTCTTTGGATGGGGCCTGTTGCAGGCGGTGTAGAAGGCGGCGTGGCAGACATCATCGGATGTTTCATGAAAGGCTATGGCGTGAATCCTCTGATCACTTTATCTGCAATCACCTGGGGCGTAGTTGCCGGAGCAGCAGGCAAGCTGATGGCTGAGAAGAGCCGCAAGGTGAAAACTGTGATCATGTGCGCTGGAATCGTAATTTCCGGTGTGGTAGGAACCCTTGGATTTACCACTGCAGGTCTTGTCATGATCGGTTCTAATTTTTATGCGATCATGCCGGGACGTCTTGTGCAGTTTGCAATTATGACTCCAATTTACTGCGTGCTGACCAGTCTTCTTTATTTCAGCCCGCTGACCAGCATGGTTGTAGGAAATGTAAGATCAGCCAATCTGCAGAAAAAGACAGTATAAGACTGAGTAATTCATTTATAAATACATAACTTAACAGCATTACCCAATAAAAATCAAATATAGTATTTTATAAAAATACGATTCCCCCAAAAAAGACTGTGAAGATGTGCCCTGTTGACGGCACGGTTCACAGTCTTTTACGATTTAAGTATTTGAAAAAAATTGAAACAAAATCACATAATTACTTGATTGTTTAGACACGGTCAGTCTGGGTCTGAACGCGGAACCAGTATGTATAGACAAAATTCAGCCCAAGGGATTCATAAAGGCTGCGCGCAGGAGTGTTTCCCTCTACGACCTGAAGATAGGCACGTGTGGCACCTTTTTTCTTTCCTTCTTTGAGCAGTGCAGTGCAGATCTGGCGTGCATATCCCTTGTGGCGGAAATCCTCCCGTACATGAATGGCGTATAAGCCAATGTAATCACGGTCCAGAATGCCAAGCCCTGTGGCAATGATTTTTCCATTATTCCAGATAGAAGCACAGATAGTATCCTTCACAATTGCATGATACATAGAAGGAACCACTGCCCGGTGAACCGGATTTATGGTTCCCTTTAAATCGAAAAGACTCTCAATCCAGATATCCGGAATGTCATCCGTAAGCGTTACCAGATCATAGGAAGCGGACAAATCCGCATGCTCCAGATCAGCTGCCATAACATTGGTGGTATGCTGAATCTCATAGCCGCGGTTTTCCAGAACATAATCAAAATCCGGGGAAACCAGCGGACTGATCTTGAAAATAGCAGGGCTTCCAAGACGGGCATATTCCTGCTCACAGAAAGATACCTTTTCTCTCCAGGAAAGCGTGGAGGTGCCGAACTGTTCCACACTGTTGGTACGATGCGTATAAAAATAAGAAAAACGAAGAATCCATCCGTCATAAAGTTCCATTTTATGAGAGGGCCATGCATTCAGCGACATATCTTCGATTTCTTTAATTATTTTATCCATTTAAAAAACCTTCTTTGTTTTATTTATGATGGTAATTATACATAATTGTGCTCTGCAATGCAACTGTAAAGACGGTCAGCAAGGAACTGCTGGCCCTGGCGGGTAAGATGAACTCCGTCTGTGGTGATGGCGGAATATCCATATCTGCGCACTTCTTCGTCCAGCTCCTTTTGCAGAGAAAGAAACGGAAGGCGGAACTGTATGGAAAGCGTTCGGATGATCTGGCTCATTTTCTGAAGAAGAGGCTTCCAGTTCTCATAAAAAGCAGGACAGGAAAAAACAAAAGGTTCCATAAGAATGACGCTGCAACTGGATTTTGTCAATATTGTTAAAAGTTCAAGATAATGTTCCTGAAAAGAACCCATCATTTCTTCCTGCTGGGCAGGCGTGCGGTCTGTGTTCATCATCATTCCAATATCATTTATTCCAATCAAAACGGCTGCAAGATTGCCAATAATTGTACTGTCTGTTTTTACCCGCTGAAGCAGTCTCTGCACAGTAAATCCATCTGTTCCGCAGTTGCGCATCTGGATCTCATAGCCCTCCCGGTGAAAACGTCCTGCCAGCATCTTTACATATCCATCTCCAAGAAAATCGGGGGAAAAGCAATGACCGCAGTCTGTAATACTATCCCCAAAACATGTCATTATTGTCATAATAATACCTCCCGAAACCAGTATACTCCTTTTAAAAATGAATTTATAGTTTTTTTATAAAATTTTGGAAAAAAGGACTGGACAAATACAAAACCAGCCCCTATAATAAGACTCACCAGAAGTCATCTGGTATCGAAAGTCGTCTGATCAGACCGACTATTCCCTATTCTACTGAAGATGAAAGATTACAATTACGAACCGGAAATACCAAAGAGGACCCTTCTGTAGTTGAGAAGAAAACTGACAGGAAAGAAGGGAGAAATCCATCTATGCTTTTTTATATGATTTTTCCTGCCATTGCCGCAGGAGGTGCGGTGGTGATGGATATCCAGCGGGCGAAAGTAGATAATGCGTGGCTTTTGTTCTGTCTGGTTATCAGCCTGACCGTGCAGCTTATGGAGAGAGGAACGGGCGGGTTCATAGCCTGGAGCTTCGGAGCATGCACCCCCTTTCTGGTACTTGGCTGGCTGTTTCTATTCAGAATGCTGGGCGCTGGCGACATCAAGCTTTTCTGTGTTATGGGAAGCGTACTGGGACCGGGGACAATTCTTAGATGCATTGCGTATTCCTTTCTGATCGGCGCTGTAATTTCAGCGGCTCTTATGATCTCTGGCGGCATCCTTTGCCAGAGAATCCAATATTTATTCTGCTATGTCAGCGATTTTTTCAAAACAGGAAAAAGAAAACCCTATGGTAAAAGCGGCATGCCGCTGGAGAATTTTCACTTTACAGTTCCCATATTTCTAAGTGCATTGCTTTATGCAGGAGGTGTCTATTGAAAAAGAACATTTTTGCAGTCTGTGACCTTGAAGTAGACTATGCCCTGAACTTTATGGATTATCTCAATCAGAAGAAAAACATACCATTTGAGATTCAGGCATTTACCACAGTGGAGAGTCTGATCGCCTACGGGAAAAACATTCATATTGAGTTGCTGCTGATTTCCCAGAAGGCAATGTGCCGTCAGGTGCAGGAGTTGGAAATTGGTAAGATTGTTATACTTTCGGAGGGAGTGCACCCGCCAGAACTGGACCGATATCCAAGTGTATACAAGTATCAGGCATCATCAGATGTGGTAAGGGAAGTAATGGCATGCTACGGAGCAGAGAAAGCAGTGACGCCAGTTGCTTTTCCGGTATTGAAGAAGACTACGGTGATATATGGGATCTATTCCCCGGTGGGGCGCTGTCTCAAGACTTCATTTGCGCTGACACTGGGACAGATCCTGGCGAAGGAGAAGGCGGTTTTGTACCTGAACCTTGAAGAATACGCAGGCTTTGAGGAGCTGATGGGAAAAGGCTTTTCCCAGAACCTGAGCGATCTTCTTTATTTCGTGCGGCAGGAGAACGGCAATCTGATCTATAAAATGAACGGAATGATACAGACAGTGAATAATCTGGATTACATACCGCCTGTGCGCACGCCGGAGGACATACGGGGAACGGAGTGGGAAGACTGGGAAAATCTGATAAAGGAAATTGTCAGCCACAGCAGCTATGAGGTGGTGATTCTGGATATAGGCGGAGCCATTGACGGTATTTTTCAAATGCTGGATATGTGTAAAAGAATTTATATGCCGGTTCTGACTGATCCGGTATCCGTATCCAAGATTTCCCAGTTTGAGAACCTGGTGAGAATCTGGGATTATCCTCAGATTCTCGCCAGAACTACAAAGATGCATCTGCCCTTTCACGGGGGTAATGCAGCTCCGGAGAATTATATTGAGGGACTTCTGTGGAGTGAACTTGGAGATTATGTCAGGGAGATTCTGAGAAAGGAAAGAGAATGAGTCAGGAAACATTTCGAAAACTGAGACAGATGCTGATGGAAAAACTGGATGTTTGCCAGGAACTTACCGATCAGGAAATCCTGGAGACCATTGACGAACTGATTCTGGACAGTCTGCGGGAATCGGGCGTAAGCCTGAAGGAGAAGGTTCAGCTTCGCCAGGAACTTTTCTATTCTGTGCGGAAGCTAGATGTACTGCAGGAACTGATCGAGGATGAGACTGTGACGGAAATCATGGTTAATGGTCCGGATTCCATTTTTGTGGAGCGAAAAGGCAGGCTTACCAAATGGCCGAAGTCTTTTACGGACCAGGAAAAACTGGAGGATGTGATCCAGCAGATCGTAGGCAAATGCAACCGTATTGTCAATGAATCCAGTCCCATTGTGGATGCAAGGCTGGAGACCGGAGCGCGTGTCAATGTGGTTATTTATCCGGTAGCATTAAACGGTCCTATACTCACCATACGTCGTTTTCCAGACAAGCCCATCACCATGGAGAAGCTGATCGAGTTGGGAAGCGTGACACCTGAATGCGCCGAATTTCTGGAGAAGCTGGTAAAGGCCCGTTACTCGATTGTGATTGGCGGCGGTACCGGAAGCGGCAAGACCACCTTCCTCGGTGCACTGTCTGAATATATTCCCAGGGATGAACGGATTATCACCATTGAGGACAATGCAGAACTGAAAATCCAGGGAATTGCAAATCTGGTCCGCCTTGAGGCAAGAGCAGCCACCGTCAACGGTGCACCGGCTGTCAGCATCCGGGATCTGATCCGCTCTGCACTGCGAATGCGTCCGGACCGGATCATTGTTGGAGAGGTCAGAGGCGGAGAAGCTATGGACATGCTGCAGGCGCTAAACACCGGACATGAGGGAAGCCTTGGAACGGCTCATGCAAACAGCAGCAGGGATATGCTGGCAAGACTGGAAATCATGACTTTGATGGCGGAACTGGATCTTCCCTTACAGGCAGTGCGCAGGCAGATTGCATCAGGGGTGGACATTTTGATTCATTTGGGACGTATGCGGGACCGCTCCCGAAAGCTTCTGGAAATCTCGGAGGTGTGCGGCTATGAAGATGGCGAGATCAAGATCCAGCCCTTATATCAGTGGCAGGAAGAAAAAGGTCTTGTAAAGATGGAGCCTTTGATGCACCGGGAAAAACTGGAACGTGCGGGGGTGAAACTATGAACGGTAAAAACACGGATTATGAAAAGTATCAGTATTCGGTAAAGGAAATCATCAGATATGTGTCTGAGTGTGTTATTCTTTGCCTAGTGGTGGATTATCTGTTTTATAAAAATATATGGATGCTGCTTCTGGCAGTTCCTCTTCCAGTCCTTTATCTGAAATGGAAAAAGAAACAGCTGATCCGGGAGAGAAAGCGCCGGTTGAATTACCAGTTCCGGGATGCCTTAAATTCTATGAGCGTGGCAGTGCAGGCAGGCTATTCGGTAGAAAATGCGGTTTCTGCATGTGTTCGGGATCTGGAGCAGTTATATGAGAAAAATGCGGACATTGTGCGCGAATTCCGATACATAGAAAATCAGCAGAAGGTAAGCGTTCCGGTGGAAGACCTGTTCCTGGACCTTGGAAAAAGATGCAGGGTAGAGGACATTGAGAATTTTGCTTCTATTTTGTACACAGCCAAAAGAAGCGGCGGTGATCTTGGAAATGTCATTCAAAAGGTAGCCCGTATGCTGGGAGATAAGATTGATGTGAAAAAAGAAATCGAATCCACTCTGGCAGCAAAAAAATCCGAGCAGATGATCATGAGCCTTATGCCGGCAGGAATTATTCTTTATCTTCAGCTGGCATCTCCGGGATTTCTGGATATGCTTTACGGCAATCCCTTTGGCATTGGCGCCATGTCTGTTTGCCTGGCTGTATATGGAACTGCGTATTGGATGGGCAAGAGAATTGTGGAAATCGAGGTGTAGCGGATGTGGCTCCATATTGTCATTTTTGTTATATTATTTCTCCTTGCGGCAGGAAGCAGGCTTGGATGGCTGCATGTGGAACAAATCGGAACACAAAAGGGAAGAAAGCTGTTTTTGGCAGTTGCATTGACTGGAAATATAATGGGACTTGCCATGACCTGTACCAAAGGCGGCGGAGAAATTTATCAGGATGGTTATGAACTGAAAAAGGAGGAAAATTCTTATGAAGAGAAATTCATGGTATCCATGGAAGGAGAAGAAACAGGCAGTATCTACGTTCAAATCCCAGAAAAAGAAATGGAAGAGGAAGATTCCCAGCAGCAGGAAGTGCTGACAGAGGAAGAAAAACTGGAAAAAAAGCTTCTGGATTTTATTGCGAAATACAACAGCCAGAAGTCAGATCCAGATTACTATTACCTGCCGTCCAGCTGGAATGGCAAAAATCTGGAATGGAAAACTCCTTACGATAATACCGGAAATCTTCTTGCAGCTATGACTATGGCGGCAGCTTTTGCTATCATTGTCATGACTGCCAGGGAAGAGCAGAGTGCAAGGGCAAAAAGATATGAGGAACTGATGATGGATTATCCAGGACTGATCATGAAATTTACCCTGCTGGTACAGGCAGGTATGACAGTCAGAAATGCATTCCGCAAAATGACGGTAGATTATAAACGCAAAAATGAAAAAAGAGCAGCGTACGAGGAGCTTGTGACCGCATGCAATGAAATGGAAAGCGGGATTTCCGAAATGGAAGCCTACAGACGCTTTGGAGAACGCTGCGGACACGTAAAGTATAAAACCTTTGCAACGCTTCTGATCCAGAATCTCCAGAAAGGCAGCCGCCAGATGGGAGAAATGCTGGAAAAGGAATCTGTGGAAGCCTGGGATGACAGGAAAAGAAAGGCGAAAGTTCTTGGAGAAGCAGCGACAACAAAGCTTCTGCTCCCCATGGTTCTGATGCTTGGTGTGGTAATGGCAATTATCATGCTTCCGGCCTGTCTGTCCTTTTATGGATAAATCCGATCTGAGGGACTTAAGCACCGGACTTTATCCGAAGCAGTCCCAAAGAAATTTTACAGGCAGAGGGAGGTGAAGGGATGAGAAAGCTTCGGGAATTTGCGAAAGATTTTTTGCAGGAGGAAGATGCTGTAGGTGTGGTTGAGATTATTCTGATTCTTGTAGTTCTTATTGGTCTGGTCATGATCTTTAAAGACCAGCTTACCAGTCTTGTAGAAAATATTCTGTCAAAGATCACCAAACAAAGCAACTCGATTTAAAGCAACCCGCAGTAACAAAATGAAGTAAAAAAGGAGAGGTGCTCCATGGTAAAGAGAGGAAGTATTACAGTTTTTCTGGCACTAACGCTTGGCCTTATTTTGTCTTTACTGAGCTCAGGACTCGAGTCAGTAAGAATGGCAGCGGCAAGAACACAAATATTAAACGGTATGGATGTTGGACTATATTCTTTGTTTGGACAATACAACAAGTACCTTTTAAAGGACTATGACCTGTTTGCTGTTGATGGGGCTTACGGGGGAAAGGAAATGAATCTGGCAGCTGTGTATGATAATCTGGAATCTTATATGGAGCCTGTGATGGATCAGAATAGTCAGAAATTGTCAGTGCAGCAGGGCGGTATATCCGGTTATCTTCTGATGACAGATGCAGATGGTGAGGTCTTTTACCAGCAAGCGGTTCAGTATATGAAAGAAACTCTCGGAAGCCACGGGGCAGCTCTTCTTTTAAACAAGATCCGGAATACGGAAAGAAAAACAACCGAAGCGGAGAAGAAAGGAAATGAACTGGAAGACAAAGGGACAATTGAAAGCTATGAATCTGAAATGAATTCGGCCCAGGAGAAAAGCCAGGCGAAGCTTGACGAAATGACGAATAATGAACAGGGTACAGTGGATTCAAGCGGCTTTTCGGATGGAACTTCGTCCTCTGGTACTGGTGAAAGATATGAGCCTGAGCCGGTTGATAATCCAATTCCTGCAATCCGCCGCATTCGGAAAATGGGGATCCTTGATCTGGTAATATCTCCATGGAAGGCAATTTCAGATAAGAAGGCAGACAAGGAGAAGCTGGTTTCCGGGCGAAACCTGGAAGCTGGATTTGCTATGGAAGACTCAGTCAAAGCAGACTGCTCGATTACGTCCCAGGCGCTGTACCAGCAATACCTGATGGAAAAGCTGGGGAATTTTATAAATCCGGGAAATGGTGACCTGGATTATCAGATCGAATATATAATTGCCGGAAAGGACAATGATGAAGCCAATTTAAAAGCAGTTGCGAACAAGCTTTTGCGTGTGAGAGAAGGAATCAATGTGGCAGGCCTTATGGCGGACCCTGTGAAAGTGGCACAGGTGACATCTGTCGCAGCGGCTATAGCAGCCAGTTTTCTTATTCCTCCGGCAGCTGGCGTGATCAAAAGTGCACTGATCTTATGCTGGGCTTTTGCGGAAAGTATATTGGATGTCCGGGAGCTTTTTGACGGAGGAAAAGTCCCTCTTGTAAAAAATGCTGTAAACTGGCAGCTGTCCCTGCAGAATCTTCCTGCATTGTTCGACAGCCTGGACACCATAAGAAGGACGGATGAGACAGGAGTATCGTACGAAGATTACCTGCAGGTTTTTCTGTTTTCCTGTTCCAAGGCAAAGAAAATAGATGGCGGCATGGATATGGTGGAAACTTCTGTTCAGGAAGCGAAGAACTGGAACTGGTTTCAGCTGGATCACTGCATTACAGCAATGGAAGTGTCTGCTGATGTAAAAGCAAATAAGCGGAAAACGTTTACGGTTACGAGAGCATACCACTATATTTAAAAATAAAGAAAAAGGCGCAGAGAGATGCTTTTCCGAAAAGGAGATGGGAATATTGGATGAGATTATGCAAAAAGATATACAGACTCTGAAAGAGCGAAGAACAAGAAGGAATAGTTCTCTGGGAAACCATTTCGCAAAAGCATCCCCGGCTTTGGTGCGGAACCCTTTCGGCAAAGCGTCTTTGTGCGCCTTTTTGAAAAACTTAAGTACAAAGCTAAAGAAAGCCAGTCTTACTGTAGAGGCGGCAATGGTACTGCCTCTGTTTTTCCTGACAATGGTAACTATGATTTCTTTTATGGATTTATACAAGCTTCAGACAGAGCATCTGAGCAAGCTGTGCCAGAATGCCAAGGATGCAGGAATGTACGCCTATGCAGTAAGCGGAGGAACAGAAGAGATTACGCTTCCGGATGTCTATTCCTATAAGCCTGTGGCAGGAATCATACCGCTCCCAGCCAAATGGAATTACAATTCCGTAAAAGTCCATGCGTGGACAGGAGCCAGCTGGGAGGAGACCAGTGATCCAAACGAAAGCCCGGAGAAAATGGTCTATGTGACAGCTTCCGGAACGGTATACCACAAGAGCCTGGACTGCAGTCATTTGAAGCTGTCGGTTTCCCGGATTTCAGGGTCAGAGGTTTCCTCTAAGAGAAATGATTCCGGAGAGAAATATTATGCCTGCGAAAGCTGCAGCAAAGGCCAGAAGCCGGGAAGCTATGTTTACATTACCAAATCCGGGAACCGTTTTCACAATGACAGAACCTGCAGCGGACTGAAAAGAACGGTGCGTCTGGTAAAAGAGTCAAAAGCAGCGAACCTGTCTGTCTGCAAAAGATGCGGATAAGGTACTGTGCTGCATGTTTGTGAAAGAAACGAAAAACATGGAGGGGATGAAAGTGGAACAGATTTTTGTGCTTGCGTTTCTGGGAATAAACAGCTGGAAGGATATCCGAAAAAGGGAGGTTTCTCTGCTTGCAACCGGAATATTTGCTGTGATTGGAATCATAAATGCGCTCTGGCACGGAACTATATTCTGGGAGTGGATTGGGGCCGTAGGATTTGGCACTGCACTGATCGCGCTGAGTGTAGTTTCAAAAGGAGCAGTGGGAATGGGAGACGGACTGGTTCTGGCAGCTCTTGGAACCGTGCTCACCTTTGGAGAACTGCTGGGTGTATTTATGATGGGGCTTTTGTGCTGCAGTGTGTGGGGAATCATTCTGCTCATATTGCCGCGCACTGGAAGAAAGACCGAGATTCCCTTTGTTCCGTTTCTTTTGCTTGGATATATAGGAGGACTGATTTATTGAAAAAGCAGTTGAGAAAGGGAAGCATGGCAATAGAAACGGCACTTTTAATGCCTGTGATCCTGCTGGTAATTATGACGGTGCTATATTTGTTTTTTTATGTACATAACAGGGCGTGGCTTACAGCTGCTGCATACGAGGCTGCTCTTTCAGGAAGTATGGAAGCAGCAGTTCCAGACGGAAACAGCCGGGAAGCGGCGCTGAAAAAAGGAAATGAGCTTGGGAATACAGGCTTTTTTGGGAGTGAAAATCTGAAGGTGCAGGCGGAGGAGGGCAAAAAGGTACAGGTCACGTATGATTTGGATACGTTTTCCGTTTATGGAGGATTTCGCAGTCATCTGAAGGTTCAGGAAGCTGTGAAAGTGATAGATCCTGTGTCCTGGATTCGCAAAGTGAAAAGTGCATCAGAAAGTATAAAGGGGGAATAAGCAAAAATGAAAGCGGAATATAAAAGAGACCTGAGTGGGAATTATCTGGTGCTGTACGAGGAAGAAGAGCCAGACACTTCCTCCTATCAGATGAGAATGCTGGTGGGAAATACCATTCCGTCCGTTTTAAAGTGCAGGGTGCAGGGCGTGGACGGACAGTTTATGGTCTGCTTCGACATTACTTCGAAACAGTCTGTACTTTCGTTATATGAGGAAAAGAAGATTGGATATGAGGACCTTCAGATGATCCTTGGCGGTTTTGTGCAGGTCATGGAGGAGATGGCGGAGTATTTGCTGAATCCGTCCAGGCTGTTGCTAAAGCCGGAATATATGTATGTGGATGTGGAGAAAAGACAGCTGTATTTCTGTTATTTGCCGGGTTACGACCAGGATGTGCGGCAGGAATTTCAGGAGCTGACAGAATATATTCTTCCGCTGCTTGATCATGAGGATTCCAGGGCTGTAATGCTGGGATACGGAATATACAGAAGAGCGCTGGAGGACAGCTTTCATCTGGAACACATTAAACAGGAATTATACCAGGAACGTTCTGAGACTGCCAAAACAGACTCGGCCATAAATGCAGCTTCCCGGCAAAAGACGGACAAAGAGGGAACAGACACGGGCTTTATGGATGTTGCTGCTGCGCACCCCGGTACTGACTTTTCAGCCAGACCAAACGGGAAGACGGAGCAAGAAGAAATAAATATAAATCCGGAAGAGGTTATGTGGCAGGAGGAACCTGCCAAAGAAAGCAGAAAGTCCGGAAAATCCCAGGAGAAAGGAATCTTTATCTGGTGTCTTTCGGTTGCGGCCGTGGCATTGCTGGTGATTATTGCGGAAACACTGGGATATCTGCCCAGAATTTCTGTGACAGCCGTGCTTGGATGTGTGATAGTGGCTATGGGCATTGGTATGCTGTATGTCTGGATTTTGTCGCTGTTGAAGAAAAAAGGTCAAAAAATATCCGAAAATCAGGAAACCCCAATGCCAAAGGAAAGCAGAAAGTGTGGAAAACAGTCCCTGAAGCATATGGAAATATCTGAAGATGAAACATATGGAACTGAAAGGACTGAGGAAAAAACTGGAAAGAAACAGGAAGAAATCTACACAGAAAACAGCAGCTGTACTTCCAAAAGCCAGAAAACCAATTTTGGAGAAACTGTAGTTTTGTCCGCGAACATTGTCACTGGCCCGGCAACTTTAGTCAGCCGGGAACCAGGGGAGCTTGCAACTATTTATCTGCAGGAAGAGCTGACTGTGATCGGAAAGATGGAAACGGCAGCAGATGCAGTCATAGACCTTCCCACAGTAAGCCGAATTCATGCAAAAATCCGAAAACGGGATGGAGAATATTATCTTACGGATCTGAATTCACGGAACGGAACCTCTGTAAACGGAAAAATGATAAAGAGTTCCGAAGAATACTGCCTTCAGGATCAGGACGAGGTAGACTTTGCCCAGGCAAGATATGTATTTCTGAAATAAATGAAGAAACCTTACATTTCCTGCATTTTGTCCAGGATAACCTGCCATAAAAATATTGAGGTATCAGAGAAATTGTGCTATACTTACGTTATTATCAGAAAGTAATAATGCAAGTTCTTATGCTATGATAAACTGAAAAATTTTCATCGGGGTGATTGCTTGGAGGAAATAAAAAAAGAACCTGTGACGGTTCTTTTTATACTTCTGAATATACTGATATTTGTGATTGTAGATTTTACAGGAGGCAGTGAGAATACTGTACATATGATCGCATGCGGAGCGGCATATCCGCCGCTGATTCTGGAAGAGGGCGAGACATACAGATTATTTACCTGCATGTTTCTTCACTTTGGAATCTATCACATTGCCAATAATATGCTGGTTCTGTTTGTACTTGGCCAGCGCCTGGAGCCGGTGTTGGGAAAAGTGAAATTTATCCTGGTTTACCTGCTGGGCGGTCTTGGCGGCAATATTTTCTCTCTCCTGATGGAGACCAAAAAGGCTGAATACGCAGTATCAGCCGGCGCATCCGGCGCAGTGTTTGCGGTGATGGGAGCAATGCTCTATGTAGTGATCCGAAGCCGCGGACGCATTCAGGACATTTCTGTACGTCAGATGATGATTATGGCAGGATTTTCCCTGTATTTTGGCTTTACAAGTACGGGCGTGGATAATGCAGCACATGTAGGCGGACTGGTCTGCGGATTTATACTGGCAGCTCTTCTATATCATCCGGGAAAAGTTTCCGGCAGAAGAATATGAAATTCACTTCCCTGGCCGGGAGTGCTTTCTACCTGAATGCTTCCGCCATGTGCCTGTATGATCTGCCTGGTGATTGCCAGACCAAGCCCGGTTCCATTTTCCTTAAAGGTTACAAACGGCTGGAAGATCTGGTCTAGCTGATTTCCTGCTATGCCGCATCCATTGTCCTTTATGGAAATGTGAATATAGCCTTCCTGCAAGACCACATGGAAGGATATTTTTCCACCAGGAAGTGAAACGGCTTCGGAAGCATTTCGCAGCAGATTCAGAAGGGCCTGCTTCAATTTTACCTGATCAATGAAAATGGCAGGCAGTGTATCCGGAATCTGAACATCCAGTGCAATTCCCAGATACTCACATGTGGGACGGATGCTGGAAATAAGCGAGGAAAGATACCTGTGGAAATCTGTTTTGCGGGGCATAAGCCTGTCAGCATTATTATACTCAGAAAGATTGTTTAAAAGTATTTTTGTGTATTCCAGATTATCCATAATATCATTCCAGTAACGGTAGGATGCAACCTCTGGATGTGTTTCCTCGATCATCTGAAGCTCACTGTTGATCAGGGAAATGGGATTGCGGATTTCATGAGAAAATCTGGAAAGAAGCAGACGGGATTCATCTGGTTCCTTTAATGTATTGTTCTGCATAAGATCACCTCATGGGAAGTGTAACATCAGTGTGAAAAAATGACAAACAAAATCGTACTGAAAAAATCGACAATACTCGACAACGAAAAACTATAAAATTTTTTAATAAAAAATGTGATTTTAGCTATTCACAAACGTATTATTTATATATCTTTTTTGGGAGGAAAAGACTATGGAAAATTGTATTTTTTGTAAAATCGCAAACGGAGAAATTCCAGCAGCAACCTTATACGAGGATGAAGATTTCAGAGTAATTCTGGATCTGGGCCCGGCAAGCAAGGGACATGCACTGATCCTGCCCAAGGCACATGCTGCCAACATCTATGAAATTTCAGATGAAATGGCTGCCAAGGCAATGGTTCTGGCAAAGAAAATGGCTACGAAGATGACAGATGCACTGGGCTGCGACGGCTTTAACATTGTTCAGAACAATGGTGAGCAGGCAGGACAGACTGTCTTTCATTTTCACATGCATCTGATTCCAAGATATAAGGGCGACAAGGTTGGAATTGCCTGGGAGCCAGGAACATTAACTGACGAAATGAAGAATGAGATTCTGGAAAAAATGAACTGCTGATCAGGACAAGGTACGAGAGATGAATAGTGAAGAATTCAGAGCTTTTTATAGGCGTTACTATGATGTCTCAGTTAAACTTGCAAGCAGAATTGTACAGAGTCATTTTACAGCGGAGGATGTTACACAGGAAGTATTTTTATATTTTTACAGAATCAAAGACAGACTTGATATGTCCAGCGAAAGAAAGCTGTATTCGCTGGTAGTCACGGAAACAACCAATAAAGGCAGAGATTATCTCAGAAAATCTTATGTGAAGCGGGAAGTAATGTTTGATAATGAAGTGTCTGAACTGCAATATAAAAGTGTGGAAAGCGCAGAAGCAGCATTGCTCGGTATGGAGAAGGCACAGTATATCACCATGGCATTTGAGAATCTCCATCAGAAGAATCCAGTGAATTATGAAATTTTTATGAGGGTGGTCATGCTTGACATTTCCACTGATGAAGTTGCACGGGAGTTTGGATATACAAGAAACAATGTTAACAACAGAGTCCTCAGAGCCAAGAAATGGCTTTTGGAAGAGCTTGCAAGACTGGACAAAGAATAATTTGACTGAAAAAGCATACCTCTGCAGGATCGCAGAGGTATGCAGTAACAATCAGGAACGGGTACATTCTTCAATTAACTCAACAATATGCTGAATGGAATTCAGATTTTTACCTGCGGACATAGCCGAAATATATTTGTCACGATCCAGATAGAGCCTGTGGATTGCTTCCATCAGAGTGGATTCCGTAATTTCCTCTTCTTCAAGAACCATGCTGTAGCCCTGGCGTTCGAAGGAACGGGCATTGAGAATCTGGTCACCGCGGCTTGCCTTTGCAGATAACGGAATCAGGAGATTTGGTTTTGAAAGTGCGGCAAGTTCACAGATTGCGTTAGCTCCTGCACGGGAGATCACTACATCTGCCAGTGCAAACATGTCAGGAAGCTGTTCCTGTACATATTCGTACTGCACATAACCTGTCATTTGGATACTTTCATCCATTTTTCCCTTACCACAAATATGAATAACCTGGAATTCTTTCAGAAGTTCAGGAAGAATTTTCCGTACATTTTCATTTACAGAAGCAGCACCGAGACTGCCGCCGATTACAAGCAGAACCGGCTTCTCGGAAGTGAAGCCGCAGTATGCGCGGGCGCGTTCCTTGTCTCCGTGAAGAAGCTCCTGGCGGATAGGCGTTCCGGTAAGGACTGCCTTATCTTTGGGAAGACTGTTTACTGTTTCCGGGAAGTTGCAGCAGATTTTTGAAGCTGAAGAAAGACACAGCTTGTTTGCAAGACCCGGGGTCATGTCGGATTCATGAATAATCGCTGGAATGTGACGCTTTCCGGCTGCGATTACTACTGGGACGGTAACGAATCCGCCCTTTGAGAAAACCACATCAGGTTTCAGTTTTTTCATAAGTTTTTTTGCCTGAAAATAACCTTTCAGAACACGGAATGGGTCTGAAAAGTTTTTCCAGTCAAAGTAGCGTCTTAATTTACCGGAAGCAATTCCGTAATAAGGAATTCCAAGCTCCTCGATCAGTTTCTTTTCGATACCATCGTAGGAGCCGATGTAAGAGATTTCATAACCTTTTTCCTTTAAAGCAGGAATCAGGGCAATATTCGGGGTGACATGTCCGGCAGTACCACCGCCGGTAAGGATAATATGTTTCATAGGATCCTCCTGAATAGCATTTTTTATTTAATAAATATGAACCCTTGCAGTGGAATTGTCAAGAAAAGAAAAAAATCTGGGAGAAAATAATGAGTAAAGAAATAAAGGATGAGGAAGTAGACAAGCTGTTGGAAGATGAGCTGTTCCGAGAGGCTAAGATGATAGAGAAAAGCCTTCTGGGAGACCATGCAGATGAGCCTTCAGTCTCTGATGAAGAAATTGATAAGGCTTATGAAAGGTTTATGCAGCGCGTAAAAAAAGAAGGCCTGCAAAAAGAAAACAGCCAGGATACACAGACAGCAGAAATTGTGAAATTTCCCGGATCCCGGGGAATGGATAAATGGGAAAGAGAATTAGAGGAGATTGGCAGAACTGTGGATGATTCCTGGGATGATCAGGATCCTGTTCAGGAAGAGAACAATTTTGTCAATGAGCTTTCGAATATGATACATCCCATTGAAATTGAGAAACCGAAGTCATGGTACAAGCTTGCAAAAGCGTCTGGCTTTATCCTTCTTGCAGCAATCGGTCTTCTTGCAGGAAGTATGGCGAGCCAGGCGGATAATGCGAAATTTGTCAGTACCATTGAGCATATTATAGATCATAACACTATGCCGTGAAGGCTGGCTGAAAAATAAATAAAGTTCTGGGTAAAAGGGGGAATCTGCATGAAGATCACTTTTATTGGAGCAACACATGAGGTTACCGGAAGCTGCTATTATCTGGAAGCAGCCGGAAAAAAGTTTCTGGTAGACTGCGGAATGGAACAGGGGCCTAATTACTACGAGAATAAGGATATTCCTGTGCCGCCGGGAGATTTGGATTTTGTTCTTCTGACGCATGCGCATATGGACCATTCCGGCAATCTTCCTGCAATTTACGCAAAAGGATTTAAGGGACCAATCTATGCCACTGAAGCAACCTGCAATCTTTGCGACATTATGCTCCGTGACAGTGCCCATATCCAGATGTTTGAGGCTGAATGGCGCAACCGTAAGGCGAAGCGCCAGGGGAAACCGGAGTTTGTTCCGGCTTATACCATGGAAGACGCCATGGGCGTGATCCGAAACTTTGTAGGCTGTCCTTATGACAAGGGAATCATTCTTGGAGAGGGACTGCGGGTAAAATTTATTGACGCAGGTCATCTTCTTGGTTCCAGCAGCATCGAAGTGAATATTCAGGAAGATGGAGTGGAAAAGACCATTGTATTTTCCGGAGACATTGGAAATAAAAATCAGCCTTTGATAAAAGATCCGGTTTATTTCAAAAAAGCGGATTATGTGGTGATGGAGTCCACATATGGGGACAGAAGCCACGGAGAGCGGCCTGATTATGTAAGGCTTCTTGCCGACATTATCCAGGAGACTTTTGACAGAGGCGGAAATGTTGTGATTCCGTCCTTCGCAGTGGGAAGAACCCAGGAAATGCTGTATTTCATCCGACAGATCAAAGCAGAGAACCTGGTTCACGGTCATGGAAACTTTAAGGTGTTTGTTGACAGTCCCCTTGCGAATGAGGCAACCAATATTTTTGGAATGCATAAGTATGACTGCTTCGATGAAGAAGCCATGGAACTGATCAATAAAGGAATCAATCCCATCAGCTTTCCGGGACTGAAAATTTCTGTTACCAGTGAAGATTCCAGGGCAATCAACTTTGATGAGGACTGCAAGGTAATTATATCCGCCAGCGGAATGTGTGATGCGGGCAGAATTAAGCATCATTTGAAACACAATCTGTGGAGGGAAGACAGCACCATTCTGTTTGTAGGATATCAGGCAGAGGGAACAGCAGGACGTGCACTGATCGAAGGGGCAACGGAGATCAAGCTGTTCGGTGAGCCGGTTCATGTGGCGGCGAAGATCTGCCGGATGCCTGGAATCAGCGGTCATGCTGATGTAAATGGTTTAATTGACTGGATCAAGGCATTCGAAGAAAAACCACAGAAAGTCTTTGTTACCCATGGAGAAGACAGTGTAACAGAAGTATTTTCCGCAAGACTGCGGGATGAAATGGGATACGATGCCTACGCACCGTTTAGCGGAACGGAATTTGACCTGGCCACAGGGGAATTTCTGTACGAGGCGCAGGGAATTCGCATCCAGAAGCCTTCCGCAGTTCAGAAGGCTTCTAAAGCTGCAAGGGCATACAATAAGCTTCTTGCCCTTGGACACCGTCTGTTGTCTGTTATCCGTAAGAACGAAGGATGCCCTAATAAAGACCTGGAGAAATTTTCCAGAGAAGTTCAATCCCTGTGCGACAAGTGGGACAGAACGGATATCTGATTTTTATTTGCCAATTGAGTCTGCCGATGCAGACAGCGAATCTATGAAATGTAAAAATGCCCCGGGGAAATCCCGGGGCAAAAAATACAAAACTTAAATTAAGAAAGTGCCTCTTTTAAAGCTGTTGCAAGCTGGTCTGGACATGAAGTTGGTCTGCGGCCGCACTGGATTCCCTCCAGACGTGCGATAACTTCCTTAGCCGGCATGCCTTCTACAAGCTTTGCTACACCCTGAGTGTTTCCAGAGCAGCCACCGATAAATTTCACATTGTGAACCTTCTGTTCATCATCAAGATCATACTGGATTGCCATAGAGCAAACACCTTTTGTCTTATATTCCATTGATTTTTCCTCCAATTGTTTTTTATAAAATAACAGGATCGGATCAGTTTCTGATCCAGCTATTATTATAGCAGAACATAATATAAGTTTCCATTCTAAATTTAAGTTGGATATAAGGGGAAGTTTTGTTATAATAAAGAAGAATCAAGAGGTAAAAGGCTGCTGGTTACTTTGTGACAGCGGCAATAAATGTTAAATTATATTTACAACAGGAGAATACAAAATGAAAAGCATAGGTATTATCGGGGCAATGGAAGAAGAAGTTGCCATTTTAAAAGAAAAAATGGAAGATGTGAGAATTATCAAGAAAGCTTCCATGGATTTTTATGAGGGAACTCTGGCTGGAAGAAAAGCCGTTGTAGTGCGTTCCGGAATTGGCAAGGTAAATGCTGGAATCTGCGCGCAGATTCTTGCTGACGTATTTTCAGTAGAAGCAATCATCAACACAGGAATCGCAGGAAGCCTGAATAAGGACATCAATATTGGGGACATTGTTCTCTCTACAGATGTTGTGCAGCACGACATGGATGCTACCGGATTCGGATATCGCAAAGGCCAGATTCCACAGATGCCGGTATTTTATTTTGCAGCAGATGAGAAGCTTCGCCAGTTAGCAGCAGAGGTATGCCGCGAGGTGAACCCGGATATCCAGGTATTTGAGGGCAGAATTGCATCCGGTGATCAGTTTGTCTGCGACCAGGGCGTGAAGGACGGTATTGTATCTGAGTTTGCCGCATACGCAACCGAGATGGAAGGCGCTGCCATTGGACAGGCTGCTTATCTCAATGAGATTCCATTCCTTGTGATCCGCGCTATTTCTGACAAGGCAGACGGAAGTGCGCAGATGGATTACAGTGAATTTGAGAAAAAAGCAATCGAGCACAGTGTGAAGCTGACTTTGAATATGCTTGCAAGACTTGCATAATTAACGCCTGCCGGGAATGCTGCATATACTGGAAGTGAAATGGAAAAGGAATCAGAATGCTGATATGATATATAAAGATTTTTATCCATTTTACGCGAGCTATGCCAATCCCATGCTTTACAGAGGGGAGAAAGAACAGGAAGAAGAGTTTTCCCTGATGAAATCTTATTATCCGGAGACTGCCAGAAGGATTCAGGAGAAAGTGGAAGAAGAATGTGATCTTCTGGATTACGAGGGCAGCAGGCTGTACGATGAACATCCGGACCGCTACATGCTGTATCATCTTGGCAGGAAGATCATGGATGATGTCAGCCCGCAGGCAGGTATGGAAGCTATGTCAGACGGTCTTCTGGAGGATCTTGTTCAGGTGCTTTTATTTCACGAAATATCACGCAGACGGTGCCGGAGACGCAGATGCCGGGGCTGGTATTAAAAGAAGGAAGCCCTGACCGAAGCAAAATATGATAACAGAATTTTACAATAGATATAGTGGAAGCTTTATAATATTAAAAAGATGAAAACAATAGACGAATATTTAGACGAACAGATCAATGAGCAGTTATGCCAGGCCGTATTAAGCGGAAGCAAAGGAGAAGGGCCTTCCAAAGCGAAGATACGTCCTGTAGAAATCAAAGGACAGGTGATTTACCAGGTTTCTGAGACTGTTGGAACGAAAGTACTTCACAGGAATTATCACCGTGAGGAACTGATACAGTATCTGAAAGAGGGACTGCAGCATCACTTTTCACAGCTTCAGTCCAGTGGGATGACGCTGGACGGTACTGTTCTGGTGAGCAAGAAGGGAAAAGTAACCATTAAGACCAGACGTCATCCCGGTAATGCACAGAACCAGAGTACTTCTGGGAAAGACAAGCCTGCCCAGACTGGTGAAAAGAAACAGATACTGGCACACAACCGTGTGAAGCAGTATATTCTCAAAGAAAATACTCCAGTTCCATTCCTTGTGGACCTTGGAGTTATGAATAAAGAGGGACGGATCATCACGCAGAAATATGATAAATTCCGGCAGATCAACCGCTTTCTGGAATTTATCCAGGACATTCTTCCAAAGCTGGATCAGCAGAAGGAAGTTACGATATTGGATTTTGGCTGCGGAAAGTTCTACCTTACTTTTGCCATGTATTATTATTTAAGAGAACTTAAAGGCTATGATGTAAATATTATCGGCTTGGATCTGAAAACAGATGTCATTGAGAAATGTAATGGGCTGGCTGTTAAATACGGCTATGAGAAGCTGCATTTTTATCAGGGAGATATTGCAGATTATGAGGGTGTATCTTCTGTAGATATGGTAGTGACTCTTCATGCCTGCGATACTGCCACGGATTACGCACTTGCCAAAGCTGTAGAGTGGGGCGCCAAAGTAATCCTTTCTGTTCCATGCTGTCAGCATGAGGTGAACCGCCAGATTAAGAATGACACGCTGGAACCGATTCTGAAGTATGGGATTCTCAAGGAAAGAATGTCTGCTTTACTCACAGATGGAATTCGTGCCAATCTGCTGGAAAGTATGGGGTATGAGACTCAGATCCTGGAGTTTATCGACATGGAGCATACGCCTAAGAATCTTCTGATCCGTGCAGTAAAAACTGGTAATAAAAGAAAAATGGATGATGCAGCAGAGCTTATGAATGCTTTGCATATCAGGCCGACACTGGAAAAACTTCTGTACCCGGAGGGGGAGGTACATTCAGAAAATTAAGGGGAGAAAAAATGATAAAATTTTTACGCAGAGCAGTGATTCTCCTGTTTATTTTTGTTCTTGGCGTGGCAGGAAGCTCACTTCTGCTGAACAGCGAGACCACGGATGACCGCTCTGATATGAATGATCCGGTTTTCCCGGAAGTAATGGTTAATTTTGACGGAAACTATGGAAACAGGATGTACGGTTATGCGCAGCCCATGCAGTCGGATTTTACCAGAGACAGTGTAACCCCGCTGGATACTTCGAAGGAATTGTCCCTGGTGGTGAATCCCTATGATACGAAGGTTACAAGTCTTTCCTATGAGATCCGTACTTCCGACGGCAGCAAGGTACTGGAAAACCGCAAGGTCAAAAGTCTGGACAAGCTGGACAGCTATCTGGCCACGACTATAAAGATCAGCAGTGACCTTCTGATGAACCAGGAGTATTCCCTGCAGATCTCGCTGGAAACAAATAAAGGAACGGCTTACTACTATACCCGCGTTGTTTCCAGATCCAATGTGAATGCATCCCAGTATATTAAGTTTGTCACAAGCTTTTATGAGAAATGCATGGATAAAGCGGCGGCAGAGGATCTGACCAGTTATCTGGAACCGGACAATTCCAGAACTACAGTCAATTATACAGATGTGGACATCAATTCCACATTTGCCCAGATCAGCTGGGGAAATTTAAGCCCGCAGATATACAGAAGCGGAATCCCGGTTGTGAAGGATATCAATGAGACAACTGCCAGTGTTTCCCTGGAATATCAGATTGCCGCCCTGGATGATAATGGAAATCAGGAAATTTATGATGTAACAGAGTTTTACAGAATGCGCTACACAGAAACCAGAATTATGCTTCTGGATTTCAAGCGAAGTGCATCCCAGGTATTCAACGAGAATTCCATTCATATTTCGGACAAGGGACTTCTCCTTGGGGTAAGAGATAAGAATGTGGAATATATGATGAATGAAACTGCCGGAGTTCTGGCATTTGTTCAGGAGGGTGATTTGTGGTCCTATTCTCCGACAGATGGTAAGTTTTCCAGAATTTTCAGCTTCCGTAAGGAGAATGATGGAGATTTCAGAGATGCAAGATACAAGCACGATATTAAGATCATTCGTGTGGAAGACAACGGAGATGTGGATTTTGTGCTGTATGGATATATGAACCGGGGTGTCCGGGAAGGATACTGCGGTGTCTGTGTATACCACTACAGCAATGACCAGAATGTGGTGGAAGAGAAAGTCTTCATTCCATCAACAGAATCTTATGAGTTCCTTAAGGAAGACCTTGGAACATTGTCTTACGTAAGCACAGATAATTTTCTGTTTCTTTTGTTTGCACAGAAGCTGTACAGAGTCAATATTTCAGAGGAAACCAGCGAGGTGCTGGATGAGGGAATTCATACAGATGAGTTCGCGGTTTCAGAGACAAATGCTCATGCAGCCTGGGTGATCCAGAAGGGAGAGAGTGCCGGAAACATAAAGGAAATTGATTTTGAAACCCTGGAAACCAGAACCCTTGCGCCGTCAGACGGACAGTCACTTGTGCTTTCCGGATTCATGAATGAGGATATGGTTTATGGAATTGTGGTGGATGGCGATATTGTGACAGACAGCAATGGCCATGAAACCACAGGAATTCATACAATCCGCATAGAAGCATTTGACGGAACCCTAAAAAAGGAATATCATCAGGAAGGACTTTATATAACCAATGTGACAATGGGAAGCACCATAATGGAGTTTCAGCTTTCCCAGAAGACAGGCAGCGGCTATCAGGCAGTAGATAAAGATAATATCCTGAACAATACAAAGGCATCTGCCAACACAGTATCTGTAGAACTGGTAAGCAGCACCAGAGCAGGAACACAGATCAGACTGTCCCTGGATGAAGCACCGGAAATCCAGGAACCATTAGTAATCTATTCAAAGATGAAGAGTGTGAAGGATGAATATATTGCCCTGGACACTCAGATGCCGGATGACAACGTATATTATGTATATGCGAAAGGCGGTCTGGACAGCACATACACAGATCCTGCCCAGGCAGTTTTAAGGGCAGATGAACAGACTGGAGTAGTACTGAACCGCGCCCAGCAGTATGTATGGGAGCGCGGAAACAAGAAGACAAAGCTGACGCTGAATCTTGATGACATACCGGAAGCAATGAAGAGCGCATCCCTGGATGTGGCTGTTTTACAGGAAAGCCTTGGAGATGGGGGAACTGTAATTGATCTTTCCGGATGTACCCTGGACAGCGTACTCTATGAGATCAGTGCCCAAAGACCTGTCATTGCCAAAACCGGTGATAATACCAGTGTGGTGATCGTCGGATATGATGAATACAACACCTATCTTTACGATCCTGTGAAGGGAGAGACATATCCTTATGGTATGAATGACAGCACTGCATTATTTGAGGCAGCAGGCAATATTTTTATCAGTTATATAGAAAATCCGGATTTCTGATGAGCTGGAGCAATGAAGCAGCTGGGGCAAATTCATTTTGCCCCCTGACATAAAAAATAAAGCAACAGGAAAGGACAGAAAAATGTTAAGCGAAAACATCAAAAAACTGGTACAGTACGGAATTGAGACAGGACTGACTCCTGCCTGCGAGAAAAATTACACAACAAATCTTCTGCTTGATGTTTTTAAGGAAGACGAGTACACAGAACCGGAAGAGGAATACTCCAATATTAATCTGGAAGAGGTTCTGAAGGAACTTCTTGACGAAGCTGTAGAACGCGGCCTGATTCAGGACAGCGTAGTTTACAGAGACTTGTTTGATACTAGGCTGATGAACTGTCTTATGCCTCGTCCTGCTCAGGTTCAGAACACTTTCTGGGAAAAATATAAGGAATCCCCGGAAGAAGCGACTGATTATTTCTATAAATTAAGCCAGGACAGTGACTACATCCGCCGCTATCGTGTAAAGAAGGATCAGAAGTGGACCGTAGATTCTCCTTATGGAACCATGGATATCACCATCAACCTTTCTAAGCCGGAGAAGGATCCAAAAGCCATTGCAGCAGCCAAGCTGATTAAATCCAGCAGCTATCCGAAATGCCTTCTTTGCCCGGAGAATGAGGGATATGCAGGACGCGCCAACCATCCGGCAAGAGAGAATCACAGAATCATTCCGCTCACCATCAATGACAGCTCGTGGGGAATGCAGTATTCTCCATATGTATATTACAATGAGCACTGTATTGTATTTAACTGCAGGCATACTCCGATGAAGATTGAGAGAAACACATTTATCAAGCTATTTGATTTCGTGAAGCTGTTTCCTCATTACTTCCTTGGCTCCAATGCGGATCTTCCGATTGTTGGAGGCTCCATTTTAAGCCACGATCATTTCCAGGGCGGACATTATACCTTTGCTATGGCAAAAGCAGAAATCGAGAAGCCGGTAACGATTCCGGGCTATGAGGATGTGGAAGCTGGAATTGTAAAATGGCCGCTTTCCGTTCTTCGTATCCGCCACAAGGATGAGAAGAGACTGGTGGATCTTGCCACTCATGTGCTGGAGGTATGGAGAGGCTACACCGATGAGGCTGCATTTATTTATGCAGAAACAGACGGAGAACCGCACAACACCATCACTCCGATCGCACGTAAAAGAGGTGACATGTTCGAGCTGGATCTTACATTAAGAAACAACATCACTACAGAGGAGAATCCGCTGGGCGTATATCATCCTCATGCAGAGTATCATCATATTAAGAAGGAGAACATCGGTCTGATCGAGGTTATGGGACTTGCGGTTCTTCCTGCAAGACTGAAAGAGGAACTGGAGCTGCTTGCAGAGTACATTCTGGAAGGTAAGGATATTTCCTCCAATGAGAAGATTGAGAAGCATGCGGACTGGGTAAAAGGCTTCCTTCCAAAATACGATCATCTGAACAAAGATAACATTGAAGAAATTCTGCACAAAGAAGTGGGAAATGTATTTGTACATGTCCTGGAAGATGCAGGTGTATACAAATGCACGGAAGAGGGCAGAGAAGCCTTCATGAGATTTGTTCAGGCACTGTAAATCTTGATGGGAAACAGCTCTTTTGCAACATATAAGTAACAAAAATGTAACAAAACTACAAAACATGTTGGATTTTGGTTGAAAGAAAAAGGAATTTCCGTTATACTAAAGCCAACAGGAAATAGAAAAGCAACGATTCACTTTGTGTACATTGTGACGGAAACAGATTTATGGAGCAGAGGAGTGTCTATGAGAGATAAGCATAAAAGAAAGCAAAGGATTTTCTGGGTTCTGCTGCTGGCAGCGCTGGTATGGTACGGAAGCCTGACAGGAAGCGGCAGATCCGGTGGAGGTACCTATAATGTACAGGCTGCAACCACCAATGTAGTAGCCAGATTCTGGAATACAAACGGCAGGCCTGTTTACAATCAGCTTCGGATCAAGACCACAGCGGGAAAGAGAATTAAGTTGCCGTCCGTTCCATCTGTCAAGGGGTATCAGAATCTTGGATGGTCTACCAGAAAGAATGCGACGAAGATCACCTACAAAGCTGGTCAGACGATCACTTTGAAGAAGAATTTAAGTCTGTATGCAGTCCGCAAAAAAGTAGGAACTTATACAGTTGCATTTTATAACAGCAATGGTTCCTCCAGTACAGCTTTTGCCAAGCTGAAGACGACGGTTACCAAGAATGATTACCTGACACTGCCGTCCGTTCCGGCTAAGAGCGGATATGAGGTTCTGGGATGGAGCACCAGCAAGAATGCTTCCCGTGCAAATTATGCAGTCGGCAAGAAGATACGGATCAAGAAATCGCAGAGGCTTTATGCTGTTTATAAAAAGAATGCTACAGTAACGCTTTGCAAGAACAATGGAGCCGTTTATAAGACCATAAGCGTCAGATCCGGAACTTCTTATAAGCTTCCTTCCGTAAGCAACGCTTCCGGATATACATTTATGGGCTGGGATTATCAGCCTGGCAAGTGTGTTGCCCCGCGTTATGAAGCGGGAGAATCCATTACTGTAAATGGAAACGTGAAATTATACGCAGTAGTATTTAACCGGTCAGCAGAAGAAGAGCTAAGTTCTTCTGATCTGCTTGCAAGCAGCGGATGGAGAATGGGAAACGGAAGCACCAGCAGAGGATATAATCATATCATATTCGTGGGTGATTCCAGAACCGTGCGCATGCAGCTGACCCTGCAGAGACAGTTCGGCACAGATTCCAATGTTCTGCAGGATATCGATTTCGTGTGCCAGGAAGGGCAGGGACTTAGCTGGCTGAAAGAGACTGGAATGAACAGTATTCTTTCTAAGGCACAGGCCTACTATTCCGTACAGAGACCGACAGCAGTCATCTTCAATCTGGGTGTAAACGATCCGGGGCAGATGTATAATTATGTAACGTATCTTAAGCAGATTGCCGGAGAGCTGCAGAAAAAGAACTGCAAGCTGTTCTTCATGTCAGTGAATCCGGTTAACAGCAAGGTAATCCAGGTACGTGGCTTTAACAAGCTGAGAACAGAGGAGGTTGTGCGTAAGTTCAACACAGTTGTGAGTGCGGGACTGAATGGAACCTATACCTACATTGATACCTATTCCTACCTGCTTAACACAGGATTTGGCACCAATCGCGGTGCTGGCGGCGTGGATGTTACCGTAGATGATGGTCTCCACTACACCACCAAGACCTATAAGCGGATATTCAAGTATTGTCTTGACTATCTAAGCGAGCACTAACAAGAGAATACGAATTCAAGAGAACACGAAGCAATGAACCAAAGAAGACCAGGATGATCATGCCGGGAAACAGCAGTTCCGGCAGAAATCTGCGGTCTTCTTTTTGTGAAAATAACCTTGCGCGAAGAAGAGGAATAGTCTATACTATAGAGAAACGAGTGTTTGGAAAAATGAGGAGAAAGAGGAGCAGATTATGAAACTTACAACAGTAAAAGAGATTTACAGAGAACGGGAGAAATACCTGGACCAGGAGATTACTGTAGGCGGCTGGGTACGAAGCGTTCGTGATTCCAAGACTTTTGGATTTGTTGTTCTCCATGATGGAACATATTTTGAGACCCTTCAGGTCGTTTACCACGATACAATGGATAATTTTGCTGAGATTTCCAAACTGAATGTAGGCGCAGCAATTATTGTAAAAGGAACTCTGGTAGCTACACCTCAGGCGAAGCAGCCATTCGAGATCCAGGCCACAGAAATTTCAGTAGAGGGCGCTTCCGCACCGGATTATCCTCTTCAGAAGAAACGTCACAGCCTTGAATACTTAAGAACGATCACACACCTTCGTTCCAGAACAAATACCTTCCAGGCTGTGTTCCGTGTACGTTCCCTTTGTGCATATGCAATCCATAAGTTCTTCCAGGAGAGAGGATTTGTCTATGTACACACACCGCTTATCACAGGAAGCGACTGTGAGGGTGCTGGAGAGATGTTCCAGGTTACGACTATGGATCTGAATAACATCCCTACCGATGAGAAGGGAAACATCGATTATTCCAAGGACTTCTTCGGCAAGGAGACCAACCTGACAGTAAGCGGTCAGCTGAACTGCGAGACCTTTGCACAGGCATTCCGCAATGTATACACATTCGGACCTACATTCCGTGCAGAGAACTCCAACACCACACGTCATGCAGCTGAGTTCTGGATGATCGAGCCAGAGTGTGCATTCGCTGACCTCGAGGATAACATGAACCTTGCAGAGTCCATGCTGAAATATGTGATCCGCTATGTACTTGAGAATGCTCCAGAAGAGATGAACTTCTTCAATTCCTTCGTAGACAAGGGACTTCTGGACCGTCTGAACCATGTTGCCAACTCTGAGTTCGGACGTGTTACCTACACAGAGGCAATCAAGCTTCTTGAGAAAAACAACGATAAGTTTGACTACAAGGTATCCTGGGGATGTGACCTGCAGACAGAGCATGAGCGCTATCTGACCGAGCAGATCTTTAAGAAACCGATTTTCGTTACAGACTATCCGAAGGAAATCAAAGCATTCTACATGAAGATGAACGAGGATGGAAAGACAGTAGCTGCCATGGACTGCCTTGTTCCTGGAATCGGTGAGATTATCGGAGGAAGCCAGAGAGAGGACGACTACGGCAAACTGAAAGCACGTATGGATGAGCTTGGACTGAAAGAAGAGGATTATGATTTCTATCTTGATCTTCGTAAATATGGTTCCACACGCCATTCCGGATACGGCCTTGGCTTTGAGCGTTGCGTTATGTATCTGACAGGAATGGGCAACATCCGCGACGTAATCCCGTTCCCGAGAACAGTTAACAACTGCGATTTATAAAATGAGGTAGAAGAATGAGATTTATTCATCTTGCAGACGTAAATCTTGGGGCAGTCCCTGACAGAGGCTGCCCGTGGAGCGAGAAGCGGGAGAATGAAATCTGGGAAACATTCCGCCGGGTTATTACGGGTATCCGTGAGAATCCGGTGGATTTGTTATTTATAGCCGGAGATCTGTTTCACCGCCAGCCCCTTTTAAGCGAACTGAAGGAAGTCAATGAACTGTTTGCATCCATCCCGAAAACCAGGGTTTATCTTATGGCTGGGGATCAGGATTACATGAAAATAGACTCTTTTTACAGAACCTTTTCCTGGGCTTCCAATGTTGTGTTTTTTGCAAAAGAGAAGGTTGCCTGTGTGAAGGATGAGAAGCTGGATGTGTATGTATATGGCATGAGCTACGAGCATCCCGTAATCACAGAGGATCTGTATGCTGGCATCCGTCCGGAAAATAAGGAAGGAATCCATATCCTTCTGGCCCACGGCGGAGACCGTCAGCACTGTCCCCTTGATGCAGCGAAGCTTGCTGCCGCAGGCTTTGACTATGCTGCCCTGGGACACACGCATGCGCCTAGGGTTCTCATACGGGATAGAGCCCTTTACAGCGGTGCCCCGGAACCTCTTAAGCCAAATGATTTCGGAGAGCATGGATATATAGAAGGCCGGGCTGAGAATGGCAGAATAAAGACCAGCTTTGTTCCATTTTCCATGCGGACCTACCAGCAGCTTCTTTTGAATGTGAATACCGAAAGCACACAGCTTTCCCTTGAGGATAACCTGAAAGAAGAGCTCTTTAAAAGAGGCGGTCTGAATATCTACCGCGTGATCCTTCAGGGAAAAAGAAAGCCCGAGCTTCTTCTGATCCCCGAGCGTCTGAAAGCTTTTGGAAATATCACGGAGGTTCTGGATGAGACGGTTCCTGCCTATGATCTGGAAGCTTTGCAGCGGCAGTATGCAGGTACCCTGATCGGTGACTACATCAGCTATTTCCAGGGGAAAAACAGGAACACAGTGGAAGAGAAGGCCATGTATTACGGCCTTCAGGCTTTGCTGGAAACAAGCGTATGAACAGAGGAACACATAAATGATCTTAAATCGCATAACAATCAATAATTTTGGTGCCATTTATAACCGTACAATGGAATTTGCTCCTGGATTGAACCTGATCTGTGCTGAAGAAGAACGAGAAATCCTTTTTGATTTTATCAAAATCATGTTTTTCGGATTTTCAGACCCGTATGGAAAAGGCTGTGAAAACGATCTTTATACCCGGTATCAGCCAGAACAAGGCCAGGAATACGGTGGAATTCTCTGGTTTGAGGACCATGGGAAAAATTACCGCCTGACTCGTGATTTTGGAAAAGAGACCTACGTCTGCCAGCTTTTCTGCCAGGAGAACGAGAATGTTCTGGAACTAGGCTCAGACACTCCTGCCCACTTGATTTTTGGAAAGCTCAGTGAGAAATTATATGAGAATGCAGCAGATGTAAAAGCCCTGAAGGGCACTTCCGCCGCGGATTTTGCAAGAGAGCTTCACAATTATCTGGGCGCTCTGGAGAAATCCTGGGACAGCAGCATGCAGCTTGGCAGAGCGGACCAGATGCTGAAGATGTGGAGAAAGGGCTATTTAAGCCAGAAGGAGCGCTGGCAGAAGGACGTACAGCGCCAGCAGGATAAAATGTCCGCCAGACTGGAAGAACTGGAATCCCAGTTAGATGAGCTCCGGGACAGGAAAGGTCAGGTTGCACAGCAGCAGACAGAAATCTATTCTTCTGCCAGCAGGGAAGAGGAGACTCTTCTGGGCGAGCAGATCCGTACAACGGAAAAGAAAAATCTGGAGATGATTGCAGTTGCTGTAATCGCAGCTGTGGTTGGAATTGTAGGTCTTGTGGGACACTTCCAGATGGGAGATGAAATGTCCAGAGTTGGAATGGATGTTTGCGTGGCTGCCGCTGTGATTGCCATCATCTACTCTTTTTCCGTGAGGAGAAGGCTGCGCAGCGAACTTGCAAAGCAAAAGAAGAAAAAAGCCCGCATGCAGGTTCATCAGGACAAGCTGAAATTCAGTCAGGAGGATCTTGATGAAAATTATAATGAGATGCTGACTGCTTTTACCAATATTCAGAAGGATTACCAGGAATACGAGACGGAGACGGCACTGCCAAGGTCTGAGGATCTTGAGATCCAGGCGCTGAATCTTGCAATGGAGACCATCGGGACGCTGTCCGGGGATATTTACAGGGAGAGCGGCAGGAAGATCCGCATACGTGCTTCCAGAATCTTAAGAGAGCTGACGGATGGTAAATTCATAGAAGTTTTCCGCGACAACCAGCAGCACATTATGCTCGATACGGAACAGGGTCAGGCAGAACTGGGGAAATTCAGCCTGGCTGATATGAAGCTGGTTTACTTCGCCATCCGTATGGCAGCAGGAGAGCTGCTTGCTGCGAAGACCACACTGCCTGTAATGCTGGATGATCTCTGGAGCGGCTGCCCGGAAGAACAAATACTGTCCGCTCTTAAATGGCTGAAAAAACAGCCAGGACAGATATTTATAAGAACCGACAATGCTAAAATCACAGAACTTCTAGAGCACATTGAATATACGAAAATGTGACAGGAAACAAAGCCTTTCCCGTTTCCGTCACGAAAAATAAGGCTGAGGCTTTATCACTATCTGATAAAACTTCAGCCTTAAACGATTTCAAATCTAATTATCTCTTACGATATCAGAAACCAAATCCCCGTTGCTCCTGACATAACAGCTTATTTCTCATACTGAGCCATATAATTTTTTACGCAGCGCTTAATTCGGTCAACCGGGTTCAGCAGATGGCTGACAGACATATCATGATTCAGGGTATCAATGATCAGCGCAATATATTTGCTCATATCGCAGGAGATATAATACGGCTTCGCAAGCAGCTCCTCCGGCTGGTAAACCAGGTTAGTGGTAAGAAGTTTGTCAAATACCCCTGCCTCATGTGCCTCGTCAAATTTCTTAAGGCTGTCGGTAAACAGTCCAAATGTGGAGCACAGATAAATTTTGCCTGCACCTCTTTCTTTCAGAAGAGAAGCAATCTTCAGAATAGTCTCGCCAGAAGAAATCATATCGTCGATGAGAATCAGATCTTTGCCTGCTACATTTGGTCCAAGGAATTCATAAGCGGCGATAGGATGTCTGCCGTCTACATTCTTGGAATAGTCAAGGCGCTTGTAGTACATACCCATATCGACTCCAAGGATATTGGCAAGATAAATAGCACGGTTCATGCTTCCCTCATCCGGGCTGATGATCATAAAGTGCTCATTGTCAATGTGAAGTCCCTGCTCGTTCTTCAGAAGAGCTTTGATAAACTGGTAAGACGGATGCACAGTCTCAAATCCGTGAAGCGGTGTAGCGTTCTGGATCTGCGGGTCATGTGCATCGAAGGTGATGATGTTCTCCACACCCATATTGATAAGTTCATGGAGGGAAGTAGCACAGTCAAGTGACTCTCTTCCGATACGCTTGCTCTGGCGTCCCTCATAGAGATAAGGCATGATTACGTTTACACGGCGGGCCTTGCCTCCGATTGCTGCAATTACACGCTTCAGATCCTGATAATGATCGTCAGGAGACATCAGGTTGGTGTATTTGCCGATGGGGTAAGAGATATTGTAATTGCATACATCTACAAGAACATAAATATCGTCGCCTCGCACAGACTCGGTAACAACGCATTTGCCCTCGCCGGAGCCAAATCTTGGGTTCTGAACCTTTACCACATAGGAATCTCTTTTGTATCCTTCAAAGGCGAAAGAATCTGTTTCTGAATGCTCACGTTCCTTACGCCACTGTACAAGCCATTCGTCCACCTTCTGTCCTAAACTCTTGCAGCTTTCCAAAGGAACTAATCCCAGCCTTCCGACGGGAAGTGTAGTCAATTCTTCTTGTGCCATTCTTTACTTTCCTCCTAAAAAAATTTTCTGAATGCGGATGTCCTTTCCCACAAGTTTGGTCATGCGGTAATTGCTGGCAATGCGGGAAAAGGTTCTCTCAGAATACGTAGCTGAGAAATCTTCCAGTTTCAGGTTTGTGGAAATAATCGTGGATTTTTTGCGCATGATCCGCTCATTGATGCACAGGAAAAGCTGTGAGGATACAAAGCTGTTGGTCAGCTCCGTTCCAAGGTCATCAATGATCAGCAGGTCACAGTCAAAAATCAGTTCATCATCGGGAGTATCATTCTTCCTGGAAAATGCAGAGCCCGCAAGAAAATCAAAAAGATCAAATGCGGAAAAATACAGCACGCAGTGTGCACTCTCCAGAAGCTCATGCGCAATACAGTGGGAAAGAAAGGTCTTGCCCACACCGGTATCGCCGTAGAAAAACAGATTCTCAAAGGTATTGTCAAAGCCAGCAACAAAGTCCTTCGCAAGATTGTAAGCACGGCGGGCGGTCTCGCGTTCTGTGAGCCCCGTTGAATCATTTGTTATTGTATCAGAATAAAAGGCAAATGAAAAGTGGTCAAAGTTCTCTTTTTCAAGAATTTCTTTCAAATTTGACTGGGTATACAGAAGTTCGATCTCTGCTTTTTTGAAACAGGAGCATTTCTGGCTGCCTACATATCCCGTATCCTGGCAGATGGGACAGGTGCAGGGCATCTCCAGATAATCCGCCGGATAGCCAGAAGAAAGCAAAAGAGCAGTCCTCTCCTGGGAAAGAAGGGCGATATCATTGCGCAGATCATCGATGCCGCTCTCCTGGCGGTTGATCAGGGCACGGACCTTCCTTGCGCTTAAGGTGGCAACCTCCTCGTCAATCTCCCGAAGGCGGGGAATCTTCTCGTAGGCCTCTGCCTGGTGTTCCTCCTGAATGCGGCGGTTCTGGGCCTGTCTTCGATTATATTCACGCATAATGGTATCGTACTGGTAATTCTGTAAAGGCATGTAAATTTCTCCTTCTAGTTGGTGCTGTTATTCAGGAGCTTCTTCTCGTATTCTGCGAAATCGTAATCCCGCTGGTGGAAATTATTGAAGCGGTTGGTGGCCTTTGGCAGCGGAGCTGGTGTCTTGGCTGCCTTTTCCAGCTTGCGCTTCTGGTGCTGGGCATCCTGAAGGCGTACATCCTCCAGGGTACGGATCTTCTTCTTACTCCAGCTTTGCAGGATCTTGTCTGCATATGGGAAGCTGGGCTGTCCGGTCTGAAGAACCGTGCGGGAACAGGCCTCCTGGATCAGGTCCATGGTAAAGCCGTACTCTTTGGTCCAGGTGTTGATCAGGGCAATCTCTGTGTCGGCAGGATTGCGGTTGGTAATTCCCATGGCTTTGAGAACGGTGAAATATTCTTTGCTGTAGCGGGAGGTGGAATCCTTGGCCATTTCTACGGTTGTGATTCCCTCCTCCTTCCATGCCATGGCTACGGTCTCAATATAACGGATGCTGCGGTGATCCCGTCCCACACAGTACTCGATCAGATAATCAATAAGATCCACAGACATATGCAGCTCATCATAGAAAAACAGGATCTTGCGGGTCTCCGTAGGGGTAAGGGTCTTGCCCAGATACTGCTCCGCAATGTAAAGCAGCTGGACAATATCTTCGTTCTGCTTCAGCTCCTTCACCCGGTCCGGGGTAAGATGCCTGCTCTCGGAAAGGGGCTTGGAAGGAGCGGGTGAAGAGGAAGAAGATCCAGTTCTGTCAGGGACCGGGAATGCAGTGTCCTGTGATGAGACAGCAGCCGCATTCTCTAAATTTGACAGAGGATTTTCCTGGACAGGGAAATCCTGCTCTGCATTTACAGAAATTTCATCTGCCTTGTTCCGCGGTGTCAGAAGTGTAATCCCCGTCAGCGCATTTCCTTCATATATAAGAGAAACCAGTTTCTCATTCTCCCAGTATTTCAGTGCACGGAGAATATCACCTTCTGTACAAAGCAGAGAATCTGCCATCTGGGAAAGCCCGAAGGCTTCCTGGGGGCTGCCAAGCATGCGCAGCAGATAAATATATACTTTTACAAATTCGCCGCCTGCTCTTGGCATAAAACGGTCGATAAAAACATTGGATAAAACAGTGACATCATTTGCCTCTGTACTATGTAACGTGATCATGTGATATTCTCCTTGCGGTTGTTGTCTGCATTATAGCACAACCTTTTTTAAAAGAGAATAGAATATTTTTCCGCCGGAATGTGTGTGGATTACAGTGTGGATAATGTGGATAATGTGGAAATCAAGTTGCGCATAATGTTTATGGGAAACCTGTAACCTCTTGAAAAATAAAGAAAAATAGCAATTCGTGTCGAACTCTGTCGTAATATTATGTTAAGTGGATTATGCACAAAAGAATCCACATGCAGCACAATGTGAAAATGTGCATAAGCATGTGGATAATGTGGATAACTAAAAAGAAGCTTGCAAATACAAGCTTCTTTTGATGTGGATAACATTTTTATATTTTATTGCTGGAACCGGCGAAATACCGTACAAATCTTATTTGCCAAGCAGCTGCTCCCCGATTTTCACAACATCTCCGGCACCCATTGTGATCAGCAGATCTCCAGGAGCGCAGTTGTTCAGAAGATAAGTCTCGATCTCGTCAAAGGTAGGGAAGTATTCGCATGGAGTACCCAGCTCTTTAATCTTCGCCTGAAGATCCTCGGAAGAAATTCCAAGAGTATCGGTTTCTCTTGCCGCATAAATGTCAGCCAGAACTACATGGTCAGCCAGGGTAAGTGCCTTGGCAAACTCTGGAAGAAGTGCCTTGGTACGAGTATAAGTGTGCGGCTGAAAAACGCACCACAGCTTCTTGTGGGGATAATTGTGTGCTGCGTTTAAGGTTGCCTGGATCTCTGTGGGATGATGTGCATAATCATCCACAATGGTAACGCCTGCCACTTCACCCTTGTACTGGAAACGGCGGTCTGTACCTGTGAAGCTTCCAAGTCCCTTCACGGTAACCTCGTCCGGGATCTGAAGAAGCTGTGCCAGTGCAATCGCAGCCAGTGCATTGGAAACATTGTGGCTGCCCGGAACCTTCAGATAGAAGCTTCCGGCTTTCTTACCATCCTTCATAACGGTGAAGGAAGCGTGACCGTATTTGTCATAGGTGATATCAGCAGCCTGATACTGTGCGTCGTGCTCCAGGCCGTATGTAATGACCTTGCAGGGAAGTCCTTCGATAATTTCCTCATAGCGAGGTGTGTCCGCATTGATGATCAGGGCTCCGTCAGATGGCAGCAGCTGGGCAAATTTGCGGAAGGAATGACGGATGTCGTCAATATCCTTGAAAAAGTCCAGATGGTCTGCGTCAATGTTCAGGATAATGCTGATCTTCGGGAAAAAGCTTAAAAAGCTGTTGGTATACTCGCAAGCCTCTGTGACAAAGGTCTCAGACTGTCCTACTCGGATATTTCCCCCGATGGACGGAAGGATTCCGCCAACGCTGATGGTAGGATCTGCGTCTGCCTCCAGAAGAATCTGGGAAATCATAGAGGTAGTGGTAGTTTTGCCATGAGTTCCGGAAACAGCGATCGGTGTGTCGTAGTTACGCATGATCTGTCCAAGAAGCTGGGCTCGGGTAAGCATAGGAATGCCTTTTTCCACTGCGCAGGCGTATTCCGGGTTGTCAGGATGGATGGCTGCAGTGTAAACCACAAGCTCTACATCGTCTGTAATATTGGAAGCGCGCTGTCCGTAAAAAATACGTGCACCCTTCTTCGTAAGAGAATCCGTAAGGGGGCTCTCCTTGGCATCAGAACCGGATACCTTGAACTCCTCACCCAGAAGGATCTCAGCAAGTCCGCTCATGCTGATTCCGCCAATACCGATAAAGTGAATATGAAGCGGTTTATGAAAGTCTATCTGATACATATTAATCTCCTCATAAAATGAATGTGACAGCTTCCCATAATGAGAAAACTGCGTTTTTATTTTCATTTATTATACCCCGAACCATGAAAAATGAAAAGTATTTCTTTCTTCCTGTACAAAATATCCAAAAGCAACAAGCCAAATTCGAATGCTGTCGAAAAAACATGTACAATAACGATAAAAAAAGTAAAATGAGACCAAAAAAATTGTAATAAATGTTCACTAAACAGGAGAAGTATGGTATAATGATAAATCATAACTACAACAAGAGGTGATAGCATGATTAAAAAAGAAATGATTGCCATGCTCTTAGCCGGCGGCCAAGGCAGCAGACTTGGGGTACTGACAGAAAAAGTGGCCAAACCAGCAGTAGCTTTTGGAGGAAAATACCGTATCATTGATTTTCCATTAAGTAACTGTATTAATTCAGGAATTGATACAGTAGGAGTTCTGACACAGTATCAGCCTCTGAGACTGAATACCCATATCGGTATCGGTGTTCCGTGGGACCTGGACAGAAATGAAGGCGGCGTAACCGTACTTCCACCTTACGAGAAGAGCACAAACAGCGAGTGGTACACAGGAACAGCCAATGCCATTTTCCAGAATATGGCGTATATGGAGCAGTACAATCCTGATTATGTGCTTATCCTTTCCGGAGATCATATATATAAGATGGATTACGAGGTTATGCTCGACTTCCATAAGGCGAACAAGGCAGATGTGACCATCGCCTGTATGCCGGTACCTATTGAGGAAGCCAGCCGTTTTGGTATCATGGTAACAGATGAGACCTTCCGCGTAACGGAATTTGAAGAGAAACCGGAGCATCCAAGCAGCAATCTTGCTTCCATGGGTATTTATATTTTCAGCTGGCCGGTTCTTAAAGAAGCTCTTTATGCATTGAAGGATCAGCAAAGCTGTGATTTTGGTAAACACATTCTTCCATACTGTAAGGAAAAGGGACAGCGTCTTTTTGCTTATGAGTACAACGGCTACTGGAAAGACGTAGGAACTCTTGGCTCCTACTGGGAAGCAAATATGGAGCTTATCGATATTATTCCGGAGTTCAATCTTTATGAGGAATTCTGGAAAATCTACACCAAAGGCGATATTATCCAGCCGCAGTATATTTCCGAGGAGGCTGTTCTGGACAGATGTCTGATCGGCGAGGGCTCTGAAATTTATGGCGAGATACATAATTCTGTAATCGGGCCGAACGTTGTAATCGGTAAAGGAAGCGTAATTAAGAATTCCATTATTATGCGAAATACAACCATCGGCGAGAATGTAGACATGGACAAGGCTATTGTAGCAGAGGATGTAACCATCGGCAATAACGTGGTTCTTGGCTGCGGCGAGGAAGCACCAAATGTGCTGAAGCCTGCTGTATATGCATTTGGCATTGCGACCATAGGAGAAGGCTCCGTGATTCCGGACAATGTTAAGATTGGAAAGAACACGGCGGTTTCCGGCGTGACCAAAGCGGAGGATTATCCGGAGGGCATTCTGGAAAGCGGACAGGTAATTGCAGCAAAGGACGGTGACAAAGCATGAGAGCGATTGGTATTATTTTAGCTGGCGGTAATAACAACCGCATGAGAGAATTATCAGATAAGAGGGCAATTGCAGCAATGCCGATTGCCGGAAGCTATAGAAGTATAGATTTTGCCCTTAGCAATATGGCAAACTCCCGCATCCAGAAGGTTGCAGTACTGACCCAGTACAATGCCCGTTCCCTGAATGAGCATTTAAGCTCCTCCAAGTGGTGGGATTTCGGAAGAAAGCAAGGCGGTCTTTTCGTATTTACACCTACTATCACCAAAGAAAACGGTTTCTGGTATCAGGGAACCGCAGATGCTATTTATCAGAACTTAAGTTTTTTGAAAAACAGCCATGAACCTTACGTTGTAATCGCTTCCGGTGACTGCGTTTACAAGATGGACTACAACAAGGTTCTGGAATATCACATTGCGAAACGCGCTGACATTACCGTTGTGTGCACCACATGCCCGGATCCGTCCGAGGTAGAGCGTTTCGGTGTTCTTCGCATGAATGAGGACTGCAGGATTGAGGAGTTCGAGGAGAAGCCTATGGTTTCCCCGTACAACACCATTTCCACAGGTATCTATGTGATCCGAAGAAGACAGCTGATCGAGCTTATCGAGAAAGCTGCCCAGGAAGGTCGCAATGATTTTGTAAAAGATATTCTCATTCGCTACAAGAATCTGAAGCGAATCTATGGCTACAAGATCGACAGCTACTGGAGCAATATTTCCACTGTGGAATCCTATTATAAGACCAACATGGATTTCCTGAAGCCGGAGATCCGCAACTATTTCTTCAAGCAGGAGCCTGGAATCAAGACCAAGATCGATGACCTTCCGCCAGCCAAATACAACCCTGGCGCAGTGGTGAAGAACAGTCTGATCTCCAGCGGCTGTATTGTAAACGGAGTGGTTGAGAATTCCGTTCTGTTTAAGGATGTATTTGTTGGAAACAACTGTGTAATTAAGAATTCCGTAATCCTGAACGATGTGTATCTGGGGGATAATACACATATCGAGAATTGTATCGTAGAGAGCAGGGATACCATCCGTGCCAACTCTTATTACAGCGGCGAAGGAGAAGTGAAGATCGTCGTAGAGAAAAACGAAAGATATACCTTATAATAAAAAAGACTTCAACCGCAGCAGAAGCGGTTGAGAGGAAAGGGGCAGCAAAAATGAACATTACAGACGTACGGGTGAGAAAGGTTGCGAAGGAGGGAAAGATGAAAGCCGTAGTTTCCATCACCATTGATGAAGAATTTGTAGTACATGACATCAAGGTGATTGAGGGCGAGAAGGGACTTTTCATCGCAATGCCAAGCCGCAAAGCAACCGATGGAGAATACCGGGATATTGCACATCCCATCAATTCTTCCACTCGTGACAAGATTCAGACGATCATTCTCGAGAAGTATCAGGAAGCTGCTGCTGAGGAAGCAGCGGTATAATACAAGAGGTTTTTACACCCCGCATTTCTGGGAGAAATCCAGGAGATGCGGGGATTTTTTTATGCTGTAAATGCACTTATGACATTTTGGAAAATTCTTAAATATTACACAATTGTTACGAAATTTAAATAAAGTGTTGCAATAATTACAAAGTGTGTTATACTAAACCTAGAAAAAAGATAATGAGGTGTTTACATATATGAGATTTAAGAAAGTTTTTGCGTTACTGTTGACAGGAATTATGAGCGTATCCGCACCTGCTTTTGTATATGCATCTTCCACAGAAGAGCAGCTTGCAGACGTACAGGCCCAGAAGGAAGCCGCACAGGCAGATCTGGCACAGGAGCAGGCCAATATGGCATCCCTGGAGAGCAAGAAGCAGGAGCTTGAGAGCTATCTGGCAGAGCTGAATGCGCAGTATACAGAGCTTACCAACAGCGTGTCCGAGCTTGGAATCCAGGCAGCAGAGAAAGAGGACGAGCTGAAAACTCTTCAGGCACAGCTTGAAGAGGCCAAGGCCACATCCGACAAGCAGTACGAGGATATGAAGAAGCGTATTGTTTACATGTATGAGAATGGCAGTGCATCTATGCTGGAGCTGCTTTTATCCTCTCAGGATCTGGCGCAGTTTTTGAACCGTGCCGAGAATATTGCACAGATTTCCCAGTATGACCGTGATATGCTGGACAAATATAAGAAGCTTCAGGCTGACATTAAGGCACAGGAAGAGCAGGCTGAGGAGGAAGCACAGTCCATCAATGACCTTCTTGCGGAGAAATCCGCCAAGCAGCAGGAGGTTCTGGTACTCACTGCTAATACAAACGACAATATCCAGTCCTACATTTATCAGATCAGTGCCAGCCAGGACGAAATTAGTGCTCTGAACGCACAGATCAGCAGTGCAGACAGCAGCATCTACAGTCTGATGCAGGCTGCTGAGGCGGAGCGTGCGGCAGAGGAAGCGGCAGCAGCGGCTGCTGTACAGGCAGAAAGTGCTTCTGAGGAAAATTACGATAGTGCAGAGGATAACAGTCAGTCTGAGTCTTCTGAGGAAGATTACAGTGAGGCAGATAACGGCTATAGCGATTACAGTGAATCCGACAGTGACTACACAGAATCCGATGATTCCTACAGCGATTATGAGGATTCCTCTGACGACTCTTACACAGCGTCTTCCGATAGTACAGATAATTCCGAAAGTATATCCGAGAGCGGAAGCAGCTCTTCCTCTCAGGGAACCTATCTTGGCAACTTTACTCTGACCGCATACTGCAACTGTGCACAGTGCTGCGGAACCGCCGGAAACCTTACCGCCAGCGGAACCGTTCCTACAGCAGGCAGAACCGTTGCCATGGCAGGCGTACCATTCGGAACCCAGCTTCTGATCAACGGAACTGTATACACCGTAGAGGATCTTGGAACCCCTTACGGCCACGTTGACATCTACTGCGGCAGCCACTCCGAAGCTCTTGCATTCGGACTGCAAAGCGCAGACGTCTACAGACTGAACTAGAGTCTGTTTGAAAAATCATTCCCGCAATCTGCACGCCCCACTTTGCGGTATATTTTGCCCGAATTCAGTTGCCGTAGCCCGCTACGGCACCCTCATCCGGACAAAATCTCCCACAAATTGTGACGCACATCTTGCAGAAAGCCTTTTGGGGGCACGCTCTAACACAACCCAAACAAGCTCCGCCAGGTGCGATATGTTTTTATCATTTGAAACATATAGCCTTGCGGGGCTTTTTTTATTTAGGCATTTTTTTGTATGCTTTTTTGAAAGAAGGTAAAAAGAGAAATATTGAATTATAAAATTTATTTTATATATTTTTAATATATTTTTTATTTCCAAAAAGCCCAGACTGTGCTAAGATAAACATAAAGCATATTTCTTTCAATTATCAAAGTGCGTTGGCACTATCTTGTATTATCTAAACACATTTCAGAAATCTATGCTTTTAATCCAAAAACATTTAAGAGCAGGAGATTTCGAAATAAGCGTGTTCAGGTCTCCCGGGAAAGGAGTACCTATTATGATGGAACTACAAGCTGGTAATGGATTGCAGGAGGAGCAGAGCATCTTCCCGGTAGCAAACAGGAAGTACAAGGATACTATTTTTCGAATGCTTTTTTTCGGATAAGAAAAATCTGTTGTCATTGTATAATGCGTTGAACGGGAAAAATTACAGCGATTGTGACAAGCTGGAGATTGTAACATTGGAGAATGCCATATATATGAGTATGAAGAATGATCTGGCATTTATTCTGGACCTGGATTTATTTCTGTGGGAGCATCAATCTACGTACAATCCTAATATCCCGCTGCGTGATCTGATGTACATAGCCAAGGAATACGAGAAGTACATAAAAGAAAAAGGAATTTCTTTATACTCCAGCAGACAGCAGAAAATTCCCGCACCGCAGTTTATCGTATTCTACAACGGGAACCGTAAGATCGGAGAATGTATGGAACATCGCTTGTCCGATGCATATGAAACAGTCAGAGGAGAGCCTGCACTGGAGCTAAAAGTTCTGATAATTAACATTAATGAAGGTCACAACCAGAAACTGAAGGAAAGCTGCCAGATCCTG
>NZ_QTVN01000019.1:0-346 GCF_003460605.1 Ruminococcus sp. AF31-8BH | reverse complement strand
CGCAGTTTATCGTATTCTACAACGGGAACCGTAAGATCGGAGAATGTATGGAACATCGCTTGTCCGATGCATATGAAACAGTCAGAGGAGAGCCTGCACTGGAGCTAAAAGTTCTGATAATTAACATTAATGAAGGTCACAACCAGAAACTGAAGGAAAGCTGCCAGATCCTGAAAGAATATGCCCAGTACGTATCAAAAGTAAGAACATACAAGAAAACGCTGAGTTTAAATGAAGCGGTAGAAAAAGCAGTGGAAGAATGCATTCGGGAAGGAATTCTGCGGGAATTTCTCCTAGAGCGTGTTTGAAAAACATTCTAAGTTGTTCATTTTAACCAAATTAATAT
>NZ_QTVN01000018.1:81517-101947 GCF_003460605.1 Ruminococcus sp. AF31-8BH | reverse complement strand
TTTTGGATCTAGGTGACTCCTTTGAAGTAAGTGCTGTTCTTTATGGTATTTTATCTACTGAGAACACTCGTTCATAGAATATTATTGTTCCCTTTCCCTCTAATTTAATTCATTCTTAATTTCTTCTTGATATATCCATATCCTGTTAGATTAGATAGTCTCTTTTATTTTACTCCTAAGTGCCATTTATTACATATAACATACCTTTTATTACAGTTTCATAGGTAATTGCCATTCCTATGCTATAATCATCCAAAATAAAAAAGGAAGGTTACAAAATATGTTAAAAAAAATCAAACTTATCAAAAAAAATACAAATGTCAAATTACTATCTTCAGTAGCCAGTTTTGCACTGCTAATCACAACAATCGCTTCTAATCAGCGTTGTTGGTATGTAATGTATGAAGATACGCTACCTGAAGGGCACGAAAAATTAAAAAAATCCCATTTTTAACCATGTGCTCTATTAATAAGTATTTGACTGAAAAAATGATTGATTATCATATTATTGAACCTGAGGATATCGAAATATATACTTATGGACTAACAAATGGGTTTATAATAATTGCAAATATATTGACCACCTTATTATTTGCTTGCCTCATTGAAAAAATAGATATTGCCATAATAATGTTATTATCTTTTATTCCACTGAGATCATTTAGCGGTGGTATGCATTGCAAAAGTAAAACAGCTTGTTATATGATTTCTAACATAATAATTCTTATTTTACTTATAGCCCAAAACTATTTTTTGAAATTTCCTCTATTTCTTTTATGTATCACATTAATAAGTGGCATATACATTTTTTTCAATAAAATATCCAATAGTGATAATCGCACTCTTGATAATCAAGAGATCCTATATTACAGCAAAGTCAAAAAAAATATTCTTATTATTCTATTTTTCATAATTGCTGTATTGTTGTTATTACATAAAATTAATTATGCAATAGTAATAATGTGTTCAATAATTCTAGTAGCGTTTCTTCTTATTTTAAACGAGATGAAAAAATTTTTTTCATTTTCATAAGAAATCACATAGGATATAGATATTTCAGTTTTGGAATAGACTATATCCTTTTTTTATTTCTAGACTATACACATCTTAAACCGTATACATTACCCCATAAACTTTTCTAAAAAACATAGCATTCAAAAGGTAATAATCACTCTACCTTTACTAAACACAAAATCGTCCGTTATCATACAGTTTCTCAATACAACTCTTGAAAACAAACAATACATTATGCCTTTTACGTATATATAATCTATATATATGTATGTAAATCTATTAGCGCTCTTTCATGATGCCATGCAACACCGGCAAGAGCTTCCCTTGTCTGCAAGGTATCATCATTTCTAGCCATTCAACTAGGAATGGACCTGGAGCACATTTACCATTTATAATGAAATCTCCAATTGTAGTAAAAATCTACTTTCTCTCAAAATGATGGAGTAAAAAACTATTTGCTATCATTATGAATGAAAAAGATAAATTTGTAATTACCATAAAACTAAACTGAATATTCTTGTGCGATGAAATCGCACTTCCGGAAATTTGGAAATCAGATGTCCGAAAGTGGAAATCATCTATGCGAGTTTACTCGCGCAGTGTTTTATCTAGGCCATACACCTCCCGCATGGACTTGTCATGCTCAGCATCAATACTTGTGATGTTGATCTGATAGCTGTCATGGGCAATACGGTCAATGATTGCATCAGCCAGAGGACTTGCTTCTCCTCCAAGCTGATCGTACCATTCTTCGAATACATACTGAGAGCAGAAGATGGTTGATGATTTCTTGCGTCTCCGATGAAGAAGTTCGAAGATATCTTTCTGCTCTGTATCAGTTGGTTTGAGAAGCATCCATTCATCCAGAATGAGAAGCACTGGATTGGAATATTTTGCCATAACTTTGCGGTAGTTCCCTTCAGTTCGTGCAATGTCCAAATCCATGAGTAAGTCTGGCATACGGACATACCTGGTATTGTAATACTGCTTGCAGGCTTCCATACCAAAGGCACATGCCATGTATGTTTTACCACAGCCTGTTGCACCGGTAATAAATAGATTCCGGTGTTCAGATATATATTCGCAGGTGGCGAGTCTGTTTATCAGCTCCTTGTTCAGCTTGCGTCCGGAAGTATAGTTGATATCCATGATACTTGCTTCCGGCTGGTCGAATCCGGCATTGTGGATAAGACGCTTCTGGCGGTTATTCTTGCGATTGCTGTATTCGATGTCTACCAGCATTCCAAAGCGGTCTTCAAAAGGAACTTCCTTGAATTTAGAATCGTTAAGCTGGTTACGGAATGCATCTGCCATTGTGGTTAGGCGCATTTCAATAAGTTTATCTATTATACTCTGATTTGTCATATGTGATTACCTCCGATAGTAGTCGGCACCCCTTGTGATGCCGTGTGCTTTATGTGTGGTCTTGGATCCAGATGATTCTAGTTCCGTTTTTACAGAACCCGTTACGAGGATGTTTTTGATACTCTTGTAACTGGGCGAAGCTGTATAGGATAATGCCTTTTTACAGGCGGCTTCAAGCAAAACTTCTGAATATTTATCAGTAAGCTTTAGAAGTCCCATGCAGCTTCTATAAGTCTGTTGTTCCACACGCTTGGAGGTCAGTATTGCATTGACCACAGTGTACGTATTTATGCCAATCCGCTCAGCCCATTTGCGAAAACGGTCACCATTCCATTCCAGATATTTCTGGTGGTCTTAGCAAACATAAGTCTTTGAAGTTCAGTATCCGTCATAGATTCATCAAGAGGCCAAGAAAGATTTAATTCTCTGGCACGTTTTTGAACCTTGACTACAGTTTTCTGAGCAACACCACAACTTGCCATGATGTTACGTTGAGAGAAGCCCAATCCAGTAAGACGGATGATTTCTCGATATTTGGTCATAATCGTGACCTCCTTGTAATGAATTTACACCATAGGGTGCATATCTTCATTATAAGGATTTAGTAATAAAATGATTTCCTTTTTGACGGAATCGTGATTTCCTGCAAAACGTAATGATGATTTCCAAGCATCGGACAGGTGATGGATTTCACCCCGGATTATTCAACTAAACATTTACAGATTAACGCTTTACTCTGGGAAGATAATAAATTTATCCTATGCCATAAGGTTCTAGACAATGGCAGCTTCCATTGTCCTCAGCGTGTAAATATTCCGGTCTTAGATTTCATGCTGTTCGGTACTCTAGAAGTGGGTGACAATTACATAGGATATAAGAAATACTACCAAATATAAATCCAGCTTCCCTTTTCATGGCAACCTGTTATGCCCGGCTCATAGAAAGTTAGGAATCAAACAAATACCTATAATAACGGAATATAGCAATAAAATAAAAATGGCTCCATTCCTTTATAGTTTGGAACCATTTTTTTATTCGTATTTTAACTTTTAAAATTTTCACGTGACTATTTTATTCTGTTATCTTCTGCTGTTAATGCTGAATGTTTCCAAGTCTAATAATAATATCGCTTGCTTGTATTATTTCTGAATCATGTGACACTATTAATAGTATTTTCTTTTCCATTTTCAATCGTTCAATTAATCTTAATAAAGCATTTATTCTTTTTATATCTAAATTAGAGGTCGGTTCATCAAAAATAATCATATCAGCTTCTTTTACTAAACACTTTAGAATAGAGACTATCTGTTTTTCTCCTCCTGATAAAGTATTTATATTCTTATTCCAGTTTTCTTGATATAAAGGTATTAATTGTTCCTCATTCAGATCATGTTCCTTAATCTTTCTAATAACATCTTCCAACCGAATATTAGAATTGTACTCCTGATATATTTCTTTTATAGTCCTATTTGGATAGTTTAATGCTTGAGAAATATAAAGAATACTATTTTTTCTCAGTTCCTCCATATTTAAACAATCAATATTAATTCCATTGACTAATATTGATTTTGCATGTAGAATCCCAATTAATATTTTGGTAAGTGTTGATTTTCCCTCTCCATTCTTTCCCACTACGCAATAGATTTTTCCTCTACACAACTCTAATGGTAACTCCTTTAGAATAAAGTTATTTGAATCATATCCAAATGTAATTGATGCTGAAATATTCTCTATTTTTTCCAACAGAATATTTCCTTCTTTTTCTACTTCAATATGAAAAATAGCTTCTAGTCTGTGTAGTGATGTTTTTACATTTTGAAATGAATTTCCAAGTTCAAAATAATATTTTATCAATTGAAGCATCATAGAAAAATATGTACACATAACAGTCAATTGTCCTACGGACATGTTATGATTTAAAACTTGCCAACCACCATATAAAAATGTAGCCACTTGAAATAAGGCTGATATAATTCCTTCTATTGAAATTGACTTTCCACTTATTTTTACAAACTCTAAATAATTTCTATAGTATTTTCTATAGTATTTATCAATATATAGATTATTGTATTCATAGTTTGCATTAGTTTTTATTTCCTCCATGAAAGCTAATTGATCATTCAATGTATTAAAATATAAATTATGTGCCTCTTTTGATGCATAACTTTTCGTGTATAATGGTTTTCTAAGAAATACGTACATAACATAATACACCGGAAGAAAAATCAGCATCAGTATAACAACCCCTTTACTAACTCTACTAATTATAATAAATAATCCTATAATCTGAATAGCATTCAATATAATTGCCGGATAATTTGATATAATAAAGGAAACAATATCTCCTATATCTTGTTCGGTTCTCTGATTCAAATAAGACGGGGTGAATTTCTTATATGACAATATTGGAATATCTCTAAGATGTTTAAGAATTTCTAGTTTTAATAAATAGGAGGATTCCAATTTAATTTTTGCATTCAAAATTTGCTTCACATAATATAGAGTAACATTTATCAATCCCAATAACAAAATGAAAATACACATTCTTAATATAAAACTATATCCCACTCCTGTAGCCAAATAATCTATAAATTCACCATTTAAATATGGTAATACAATCCCAATAGCTGCAAGCAATAGACTAATTACAGTAAGAATTATAAATTTATTCTTACTTTTACCAAATATACTCATAAATATTTTTTTCATGCTTTACCCATCAAAACTTTCTATTTAAAAAGAGCTACATAATGACATACAGTTTACCTCTATGTACCATGCAGCTCTTTTCATTACTTTAGTCCCTTACATTTACACATTTGCATTTACATTCGCATTTGCATTTGCATTCGCATTTGCATTCGCATTTGCGTTTGCGTTTGCATTTACCAAGACATTAACGTTTACTAAAACTAATGCTCTTGGCTGAATGCTTCCATCATCAGATACGATTTCAGGGCTATCATAACCATTAGTTAATAACTCCATAATATATTCCTCCTTTCCCATTATTTTATATATCGTAATAAATATACAATATATCAAATTTTACTTAGGAATGATAATCCCTTTGGCCTCTAAACCGTTCACTGTATTCAACAAACTCTTAATCTTCGAAATATTAATTCTGGGATTATCCTCCGTATCCAGATATTCTCGTAATTTCTTCCCTGGCATATCTTCTATTAAGTGTTTAACTTCCTCATCAAACGCAGCTCTACCTACTCCATTAACTGTAACTTCATAAAAATCCTTTTCTTTTTTTACTATTGCCACATCTGGTGCTAATTCAAATTTAGAATCTAAAGCCCATTTATTATAATTTCTGATAATATTTATTTCTAAAGGTTTTCCATTATTGATATATTCCACAACAACAGGATAAATATAAGTAGCTCCTGTTCTATTGAACATATCCATCCATGCATTATAGTAATTGTTATAATTTTCTGGATCTTTATATATCTCAATTGCAATTTTGGCAGATGCGTCTGCCTGAAATTCTATCTGCTGTCTATTGATTAATGATACATTGATACTTCCACTTTTCAAAATTTCCTTCATGCATTTTACTACATAAGGACCTTCTTCATCTCCTATACATTCCAAAACCATATATGCTTTTCCAAAAGGTTTTAAATGTTGTGTATAGCCGCTAATAATCTTTCTTACCAAATCGAGTCCGTCCTCGCCTCCATCTCCACACAATGGAAAAACAATATTTTCTGGAACTGGAACAAATGGTGGATTGCTAATAATACAGTCAAATTGTTCAGGTACCATTTGATACAGATTACTTTTCCTCACTTCGTATTTCTTTGGAGATATTCCATTGATTTTTCCATTTAATATGGCAGCATTATATGCCACATCATTCAACTCTACTTCAACCACTTTTTCAGCGTTTTCTATAATGTTTAATCCTTGAACTCCAGAACCTGCACATAAATCCAAAACACTATCATAAGAATCTCTCTTGATATATTTCATTAATTTTGTAGAATCCGATCCTATATAAATATCCGACATTCGTTTTTTGGCATTACTATAGCAGCTAGGTAAACTTACGATCAAAAACAAATCATCAACGGGTAAAATTACAAATCCTTGAGGTTCAATTAGCCCCTCCACGTCTGATGCAAATCCTGTTTCACATAAAAATTCCAGGTTCCTATCTCCTAATATTTTTTTCAACAGTTTTTTATCTTTTGCATATCCCAATAAGAAAAACTCTGTTATATGCCTATCAATTTCTGTTACATCTTTCAGCATTTCATTTATAATTTTTTCATCAATCCATGGCTCTACCGTATTGAATATTCCAGCCATAGTTTTGTAAATGAAAGCATAATTACTTTCTCTTAACCATTCTCCAAATCCTTGAGCGCTTTCATTACTGATATTCGAATTTAACATTTTTTCTCCTCACTTTACAGTTTTTTTGAATATATCCAAAAATCGCTTTTCTTGATTCCTTCTGCGCGAATAACGCATTCTCTTTCAAATCCATTCTCCTGCCATGTATGTGCAATATTTTCACTTTGATCTGTAAATTTAACTTTTACGTACTCAACAGATTGTGCTTTTAATTGTGCATTTAACTGAGCAAGTGCCACTTCCAAATATCCTTTATTCTGTAATACCATTGTAGTTATATATACTACGTAATTGTTGGGGCAAATATAAATTCCCACTACACCAATTCTTTCTTTTGTCACTTTATCAATTACATTCAGGTATACTTCTGCTTCATGGAAATGATTTGTTCTCATATTTATTGCCCGATAATACTCCGGAAAATTTTTTCCTTCGTATTGTTCTGGAAAAAATAAGTATCCATCATGACAGTGTTCTTTTTCTTCGATAATAAATTTTGATGCTTCTAAAAAATCTTTTTCTTCAAACAAAGATACAAAGCAATTCTTTTTTCCCATTTTACTTTACCTCCCTAATCATTTCTAAATTTAATAAATAAGCTATTGTATGATTTACATCATTTAATAATCTCTGTTCTGATACACCAGGATATTTATGTTTCAATATGTTTACAATCTCTTGTGCAGAACGATTATCAATAAGATCCCAAATTTCATACACAGTCTTATTCATAAAATGAGGTTTTGAATGTGCTCTGGGATAAAATAAACGTGTACCATCTGTTTCCTCACGTAACAGACCGATATAACTATTTTCAACCTTGTTAAAAATCATTTTTTTCACTTCCTTTCACTATATAATTGTATATCCTGGTTATTCCAAGGTCTATTTTTCTGTTGCTCAATATCATCTAATGAAACAATTCTTTTTGCTGCATTATTAACCTCAGGTATCTTCCATACATCTTTTAGCCCATCTTCCCACAGTTGATTTAATGTATTACTTACAGCATTGCCATATAAGAACGGTAAATATGGACTTACTACAATATCTCCATTACATCTAATTTCGTATGTAATAGTTTTTGCATCTGGATTCTGCGAAAACAAATAAATATGCTCTAAAGGATCACCATTATTAAAGGAAAAATCTGGGTATTCATAAAGTTTTTTCCGAACAAGCCATTCAAATTCCCATTTTTCTGCTACTGACATCTTTAACTGCTCTTTATTATCATATCCTCTTCCTATTGGTATAAAAGGCATGGAATTAAGAGATTTAATTCCCATTTCAATCAAAATATCAATAACCTTCCCTATCCCTTGATAAGTCTGCTTTGTTGGAATAAATGTAACCTCAGGAACGATCCCCGAATTGAGAATTATTTTTATTGCTTCCAAGGCTTTGTCATAAGCTCCATCTTTCCCTCTAAATTTGTCATGTATAGCCGGTGAATATGAGTCAAGGCTAATCTGAATACCATTTACACCACTTTCTCGTAGCATTTTTACTTTCTCTGTCGTCAGTAATAATCCATTTGTCACCATATTTACCACTATTCCTCTGCTCGACAAAACTTTTGCTGCCTTCAGAAGTAATGGATATCTCAATAATGGCTCTCCACCGCAAAAACACACTATCGGTATGCCTGCTTCTGCAATATGATGAGCAATTTTCATCATATCTTCATCATCTAAATCCTTGTAATGTGCATCTTTTCCGCTTTTGTTATAACAATGCATACAACACAAATTACATTTATTTGTCATATCCCACATAATGTTAAGAGGTCCGCTTAATTTTCCATATTCTGTTTGAATTGTTTTTTTATCAATTTTTCCTATCGTTTTTGTTTTGTTCATATACTTCCGCCTATTGGCATCCTCCCTTCTTGTAATTCATAATCTCCAGCAAATCCCAAGATTTTTGTAAATTGAATCACACCTATCAATATCCATAACATCATTAACTCCAATTTTCGGGTGTGCTTGATAAAAAATTTCTTTATTTGTTGCAAAATTATCCTGCGTAAATATACTTGTATCTTTAAAATATTTTGAAAACAAGTTTGAAGGTAGCGGCATCCACCACGCTACATTCACAGTGATTGAATAGCAATCATTTAAAAAAGCTGCAAATTCTATTGTTTTCATACATTCTTCTTTAGACTCCCATGGAAATCCAATAATAAACGATGTAAATACTCTTTTGCATAAGTCGTACTTTTCTAGTAATGAAACCGTTTTTAATACATCTTCTACTCTTATTTCCTTGTTAATCTTTTTCAATCCCTCGTCATAGCCACTTTCTATACCGATTTGTATATGCAAATTATCATAAGATTTAATCATATCAAGCAATGCCTCATCCCATAAATGTTTTGCCCGAGCTTCAATTAAAATATTATAATCTTTGTATCCTAAGTTTAACATTCCACCTAAAACATTTCTGGCCCATTGCTGATCCGTAGTAAAACAATCATCTGTAAATATAAAATCTTTGTTTTTGCATAGAGAATCCAAATATTTTTTAAATATAGACAAACGATTTAATACCGTATCTTCCGAATATTTTCTCCAACATCTTTTATAAAATATAGAGCAGAACCTACAGTTTCCTTGACATCCTCTCGATGCTTCAAATGTAAATCTGTCAAAAAAATTTTTTTCTGCCAAATCATAACGAGGCATAGGAACTATTTCATGTTCGAAATCTATTAACGGTGCTTTTGCATTCTCTATTAGTTTTTCATGTTGAACATACTTTAAATTTGGCACTTCCTCAATGCGCAATTCACCTTTAAGATATTGAATAAACTTTGGAAAGGCAATTTCTGCTTCTCCTACTAAAGCATAGTCAATTTGGGGAGTTTTCAACATAATTTCCTTATAAAAATATGATATATGAATTCCGCCAATAACAATTTTTATTTGTTTATTATTATCTTTCACTTTTTTAATCAACCGTAAAATTTCTGCCCAAGAAAACGTATTTACTGTAAATGCCAAAAGATCAGCATCTCTTATTTTTTTGAGTATTACAGTTAATATATCTTCCTGTAGATTTGCAATTCTATATTTCATAGGTTCAATAACTTCTACTTGATCAACAAATGGTGAAATAATTCCTGCAATAGTGTACATTGTTAATGGCTGCACTGTAGTATCTACATCATGCATAAAATCTGTATTAATCAAAATAACCTTCAATTTTTCACCCCCAATATACGGTTATACAACAATATATCTAGTGTATCTGCCCGTATCCTTATAGCATTAATATCCATTTCTCCGTTCAGGATTATTTGATTAAGCATAAAATATAACGTTTCTTCAATTGGAATAATTGTATCCAATTTTTTATTTATAAGAAAAAATTTTTTATTTTTCTTATATAATGCAAAAATTTCTGTAAAAAACACTTTCATAGCTGGTCTCCATTTCCATTCCTCTTTTTGAACCAGTATCTCTGTTCTTCAAGGATTTTACATAAGTCACTATCACCATGCTCTATTAAGATATCCCTCCATATTTCCTTAATAGTTTTATCAGTTGTAATTAGTCCGTATTCGTAATCAGGAAGAAAATCATACAATGCAACTGTTCCTGTCTCCGTAATACAAAAATTACCATGTCTATAATAATTTAAAGGAAGTATATCTTTTATTATTTTTTCTTTATCGTATATAGATAATTTAATATTTTTATATACTTTACATAACGATATAATTTCTAATATTGCATTATGTAATTTAGGTACATGAACCAAAAAATTTTCTTTCTTTTTATCCGGATATATATAAAAGGAAATATTGGAATTTTCATTATATATCCATTTTATTAATTCAACACTTTGATAAAAATTTTTATCCGTAATATATACTATTACGTTCAAATCTTCGATTTTTTGTAATAGGAATTTTAGTTTTGAATACATTGAGATTTCAAGATTAAAACTATCAAATTTTAAAAAATATTGAAATGTCTGATCAATATTCAATTTTTCTATTTGTTCTTCAGTTATTTCAAAAAAGTCCATTTCAATCTGAGAACACTGAACAAGTATTTGCTTCTTAATCCTATCAATAGTAGAAAAATCATCTACATCTTTAGGATTTATGTACCTTATTTTAATGGGATCTAATTCACATACTTTTTTTTCGATAATATGCTGTACAATTTTGCCATAAGATCCTGTTTTCATATCCCATTGTAATACAACTGGTTCTTTTAAATACCCTGCCATTACATCTCCCCCTAACTTCTACTTATTCATATACAAATCACTAAAATTCTCTCTCACTTGTTGACTTATTATATCATGACACTTTTTATATTCTGACAACCTGTCATAATCTGGCCTTTATCTGTAATAAATCAGACAAAATTTTTATTTATAAAAAAATCGCATTACCAACAATACAAAATATTATTAGTAATACGATTTCTTTTATCTTTTAAAAACACTTTCTTTTTTCAACTGTTTCGTTAATAAGTTTTGAACCTCTATCTTAGAATATCCCAGCAAACTCATTTTATCAAAGAAATTTTGTATTTCTTGTCTTACACATTTTTGACGAATGCAGGAAATATTATGGCATACATAAAATCTGCTTGTTCTATTTTTGCATATAATTTGCTGTTCTCTTAAAACATGTAAAGCTCGAAGAACTGTTGCAACATTAATCTCATAATTCTGTGCTAATTTTCTTGCACTTGGTAGCTTTTCATCTTCTTTGAATTTTCCATTAAATATATCCTCTTTAAGTTTCTTTGAAATTTCTATATATTTTCCCATAAGAATTCACCTCTAATACTTACTATCCACATTTAAACCAGTTCTTTATATATTCCCATTCTGGTTGATTAAGTGAATAATACACAGTAAGCCCTTGCTTCTTTCGCACCAGTATTTTACTTTTAGTCAATACCTTTAAATGATACGATATAGTAGCTCCCGTTAAATCAAAATGTTTTATTATATCTCCAGCGCACAAGCTCTCCTCTTCCAGTAAAAGAAGTATATTTCTCCTTATTCTATTAGATAATACTTTAAAATAGTAATCTAATTTTTCTTCACTGTTTCCCATCATAACACCTCATAAAATTTGAATAAAATCTAAAAGTTATTACTTATCTTCTTCATAAACTGTATTATTAAAAAGGCAAAAGCAAATAAAATACAAGCCACTATGTACGATGCGCTCCAAATACTATGTCCAAATATTTTTATAATACACCATATCATACCAACTCCAATCAGACAGCTCAAACATATTGTAGAAATAGCCGGTATGCTTTGTTTAACAATATAGATTATATTTTCCCATTCATAGTTAGGAAATAATAGGTTTATAAATAATCCCAATGCTCCGGCAAAGGCGGAGAATGAAAGTGGCAAAATAAAGCACAAAAAATATTCATAGCTATTCATATGGTAAGTAATCCCTAAAATAATCGTTGCTAAACATATCATCGGTACTGTTAAAGAAAGATGAAATAAGTATTTTGCAGTAAGTAACTCTTTTATCGATACAGGAAAGGATTTTAATACTTCTCTATTCTTTCCCTCAATAGATATATTTGCATAACTTACATTAGTTAAAATGATCATAAGGCTCATAGCGTAACTGTATAAAACCATAGGATCTTGAATTTCCAGAAGCTCACTAATTAAATTAAAATATGCAGTTACCTTTTCTGACGCTATAGATGAATATATTACAAACAGTAGAAGCAAAACATTTCCCAACATTGTATTTATCAAATAAATAGGAATTGAAAGATACCTCTTTATTTCACGTTTCCAGAGGGAATATATTTTTCTATTTTTTTTGAATGATAAATTCAGTGAACTTCCTTTCTGTTGATTTATTTGCAAATTTATATATCTTTTCTTATAGTTTTTAGAGATGTAAATAATTAGCACAGTGCCACTTATTAATGCAACCACAGATGCCAATGCAGCACCTACTTTATATGTAAAAAATACTCCTCCAACCAAATAAGTAATATCTACTTTTGTAAGGATATGCCTATAAATGCTATTCAAATCTACCTTTCCAAAGAAAAAAAACATAAAAAACATAAAAGCAAAAAGTATTACCATGTACAAAATACTACGGACAAAAACTTGTGATTTATAAATATTTACAATCTGTTTATATAAAATATATCCTGATATTACCCCTAGTAGCATTGGAATAATTGGAAAAATAAATATTTGAAGGCAATCCAAAATTCCAAATAATATACTATGTAGCAATATCGTATATCGAAGAATCGGAATAATCAAAAAAGCTAAAGATATAATGACTCCCCATAAGTATAGAAAAAAAATTTTTGCTAAAACTATACAAATAGTCTTTACGGGATAAGAAAATAATATATCACTACTTCTATCCGAATATAACATTCCACTGCCCTTCAAAAGTGAAGAAAAAAATATAATAAGAAAAGCAAGTAAACCTAATGGATTAATTAAATATTCTAGAATTTCTTGTGGCTTCTCAAATTCCATACAAACCTGATACATATTTCCAAATAAATATGTACCACATACTCCTATGCACAAAACAACTGCACAAAAAATTAATAAATATCTTTTTTTTTCTTTTTTATCTCCATAAAATAAAGTGTTGAATTTAAATATTTCTTGTGCCTGTTTAAAAATAAGAATTTTAAATATTTTCATATCCTATTCAACTCCATAAATATATCTTCCAAATCACTTGTTCCTAAAATCTCTCTTATTTCGCCACATCTAAGCAGTTGTCCATTTTGAATAATAGCAATTTTATTGCACGTCTTCTCTACAACATCAAGAATATGACTTGAAAATAAAACAGAGCCACCAGAATTGCAGAGTTCTTTCATAAGCAGCTTTAATTCAACAAATGCTTCAGGATCTAGACCTACAAATGGTTCATCTAAAATTAATAAAAGCGGTTCATGAGCCAAAGCGCCTATTAAACTAATTTTCTGTTTCATACCATGTGAATAAGAGCCTATTAAGTCATTTAACTTATCTTTCATACCTAATCGCTCCGATAATTCAATAATTTTATTCTTCCTAGTATGTGTTGATACATCATAAATATCACATACAAAATTTAAATATTGCAGACCTGTTAAGTATGTTTCCAACACAGGCGAGTCAGGAACATAGGCCATTCTTTTTTTACATTCTATCGGATTTGATTTAATTGATATTCCATTTAGAAGAATATCTCCGGAATCAAAGTCGTGAATAGTAAGACAAGCCTTTAATGTAGTTGTTTTTCCTGCACCATTTTTCCCTATAAATCCATACAAATCTCCATCTTCTATAGTTATACTTAAATTTTTCACTGCTTGTTTTCCATTTGGATATGTTTTTGTTAAATTTCTAATTTCAAGCATAAAAACTCTCCTTTAAACTCGCCCATCATTTTGAAAATTTTCAAAATGATGGGCAAAAAAATTATCATTCCATTTTCTACCATTAACATTGCTTTTTGGTACTTTTCTAAATTGCCAGTACGATTACTGCAACTGCCAAAACAACTGCAATTACAGGTATTAAATAAAACATAAATTTGCGTTTTTCCTGCTTATGAAGCAAAGAAAAACTAGCTACTCCATTAATCAATGCACAAATAACGGGAATTCCAAACACAACAATAGGTTTTGGCAATGTAGAATCCACATTACCAGCGGAATCAAAATGAATTGGTACATCCATAGGGAGTTTCCCCCAAAAAAGGCCTAAAATCAACACTGTTGCAAGACAAATTGCACTTCCAATAATCACATGTTTTTTCATTTCATTTACCTCCTTTTCATATATACTAACATTAGAGAATACACTAATGGCAGAATCCCAACCAGTATAATAACTAATGGAATGATCACTATTTTTAACGGACTAATAAAAAGTTGAAAAATACATAAAAAACCTGCTAATATCCATGTATAACCTGCTAACCGATGTGTTTTATCCCAACTTTTCTCATCATGCAATAACCAGGGGAACTTTAAACCTATATACGGATTCATTTGATTTTTAGGAAAATAGTTTCCACTTACTATAAAAACCAAGCCTACAAAAACATAAACAGCACTGTCTGTAAATAAAGAATCAGGAAAAATTCTAGAATGAATGGATATTATCACAAAAAAAAGTGATGTAAACGGCATAATCCATTTTCCTAATCTAACTAAAAATTTTGCTCCCCTTTTTTTACAAACTGTAAAATTTAATCCTATATTCAAAATAATATTAAAAATAATTATAGCTAATAAAAATAATCCAACATAAAAATCCTGAGTTAATATTCTCTCTGCTAAATAAAAATGACAAAATATCCCATAAATAATTACCGTACAGGCACATATTAAAGTAGTTATTAATAGTGTATTTTTATCTTTTTTTCTCATTATCAACATCCCCTTCATTAAATTGCATACACCAGAGCACAATATCTTCGAATACAGACACATTCAGCTTGTAATATATATACTTTTGTTGTCTATTTTCGAATATCAAATCAGCCTTTTTTAACAAAGACAGATGATATGAAATTGTCGCATTGGAAATATCAAATTCTGCTGCAATTTCTCCTGCAGACAGTTCTCCTCTTTTTTTTAACATTATCAATATGTCTCGACGTATTGGATCACTTAATGCTTTAAATACATTGGGTAAGCCCATCTTTATCACCACATTTACATTTCGATTTTTTTCTAAATGTCTTTTTCTTCATTATATGCACCTATTTTATAATTGTCAATACATTTTTAATATAAAATATATCTACCTCCATTCCCGGATTGATAGAATTTTTTTATACTACCTTGCAAATTTACATGTAAGGTCTACTATCATCTCTTTCTGCTCAAAATGCAGATAATGTCCCCCTGTTAACGTTATTAATTCACTCTCTTGATTATCGCCCATCACACTTTTATGTAGCTTTTCCCATTCTGGAAAAATTTCACAATTGTCTTTTGAAACAAAGTTTAGCACTGGCACTTCTTTCGGAAATTTCATGTTCCGCACTATCTTCAGATTATTTTCTACCTGTTTTAATTCATTCATTACAGTCTTGTTATAAGAAGTATCAAGGGAAAGTATCCGAAAAACTTCTAAGTCTTCCTGTGAATAAGAATAATTCTGGTCTGCATAGATAGCCTTTTCCGGATTTCCAATTGAAAATATCCGGCTAATTCCCAACACATTTTTTGTTTTACTTAAATAGGCCATCAGAAGATTTAATTTTGTTGTATCAAAGGGTTCATTCTCATTTTGCTTTGGTACAGAAGAATCTATCCCTATAAAACCACGAACTTCCTCTGGATAAGTATTAGCATAATACAGGGAATACAATCCGCTAATAGAATGAGCCATCAGATAATATCGGCGAACTCCAATCTTCTCTAAACAGGCATGTAATTCCTCTACGATATTCTCTATGCTTCTTTCTGTATCTGCGGGATCAGACAGTCCATAACCAAAAGGCTCCATTGTAATCACTTTACATGTCTTTCCTAATTCCTCAGCTAAAGGTCTAAACTCTAATACCGGAGAAGGAGATCCCAGTCCTGGGAGTAATACAATAACTGGAGTTTCTTCTGCTTGCAAACCAGCAATTTCCACAGTCATCTTTTTCCCATTGACTTTAACTGCCTTGCCATAAGCAGCTTGTATCTTTGGTATTTCTCTCCTTTTACAAAAATAGTTCCATGTGATCCCCATGCAGCATAGAATCAGAATTACAATAACCAACCACTTTATTATTTTAAATATTTTCCTTCTCATAATTTTAGAAACTAATTTCACCTCCCGTTACTTTCACTGTTTTAGATCCACTATTGGTTACATAGAATCTATAATATCCACTAGACGGTATTGTAAATGATGTTTTATGGGAAGTTCCTGAACCGCTATACTTTTGGGTTCTACTTCCATTCTGATTGATATACCCCATCTTTACAGAGGAAGATACATTCAAGTTTACCCGAAAAGTAACAGTAGTACCTCCACTCACATAAAACATAGAGCCATTGGAGTCATAAAAGGATACCGTTTTCCCACTTTCAATACTAATTTGCTGTAGTCCCATTCTATCCTCTATCTGATCTTTATATAAATCTTCTCTACAAATACTATAAGTTGTTATATTTCTTACATTATCGGCTGCTGAAACTGGCATAGCAACCAGGCAAATAAGCCCTAATATTCCCAAAAATATTCTTGTTTTTTTCATCTTTCACTTTCCCCTTTCTACAGTCAATATTCCTTGCGAAATCGTTACTCTGTCACTAGATACATTTTTTAAATATACACCATATTGTCCTGATTTAGGAATATCCAGGATTATCTTATTTTCTGTTTCTGATATAACCTTCTCATCTATCACCTCTCCATTAAAAATATATCCAATCTCCAATGTTCTTGCTTTACCTCTCTCATCACTATCAGACTGTATGAAATCTAATATAAAAGTATCCCCTGTTTTCATATTCCAAGTATCTCCATCAAAATCTGTAAGAACAATCATGGTTCCGTTATCCAAATAACACTCTGGCACTGATCCATTACGCTCTGTTTTGAATTCCATAATATATTTTGCAATAGGAATTCCATCTTTATATAAATTTTCTGGTAAAATCATGTCCGTTTCCACTTCCATTTGTATAGCTCCGCTGTTTTCCTTTTCATATAAAGCAAGTCCATTCTGATTTTCTAAAACCACTTCCTCATTATTTTTGATTTCACCTGCAGATTTTAAAACTTCATGTGCCCCAACAGTGATTCCTCCAATTCCCATTGCCGCTACCAAAACAGCTATATATCTCCTGCGATTTCTTTTGGCTTTGGTGTGACCTATCTCAAGAAAAACAATTTCTTTTATTCGCTTCTCACTTTCAATATTTTTATGTTGCATTTCATTTTCAAATAGTTCACAGGAATTATCAAACATTTCACTTATTTTAAATTTCACTGGCATCATATCCCTCCTCCAGAAGAATCCTTTTCAGAATTTCTCTTCCTCTCCGCAGACGGGTCTTTACTGTTTGAGGATTCATTTTTAATATTTCTGCAATCTCTTCTATTTTTTTATACCGATAATAGTACATAATAAAAATTGCTTTATCTTTCTCTTTCAGCTTTTCCAATGTTCTTCCAATAATCAACTGCTGCTCCTTTTGTAAAATCAATCTTTCTACATCACCATCGATCAAAAGAATATCATCATTAAGCTCCAAAATTCCCCCACGATATGAACGTAACCAATCTTTTGCCTTGTTTCTTGCAATCATAGCCAAATAAGATTTAATACTGCTATACTGTTTATAATTAATGCGCTCTGCTGTTAGCCATAGGGAAATAAAGGTATCAGCAACCACCTCCTCTATATCTTCCTTAGTTCCCTTTTTGTGCAGCAATTCCCAGACAATACATGTAATATAAGCACTATATAAATCAATGATTTTCCCTAATGCCCTCTCATCTTTCTTCTTTAGTTTTCTCATTAAAATAATTTCATCCATTGTCCAAATCCCATCTGCCTGTTTTTTATCAATACGTATAAAAATGGAATTTGGTTTCAAAAAGTCCCTTTAACTTTAATATTTAATTTTGAAATTCTTTTATCTATATCCTACTTGTATAAAAATTTCAAAACGGAAATAGGAGCTTAAATCTGAACTACAGATTTAAAGCTCCTAAACTTTTTATAATTCTATAATTATCATCTACTTTATTACATTTATAGGAAAGTCAAAATTGTATGCATGATATATATATACTTATAACTTCTTCAGTCTATACCCCACATTGACCAACGTTTCGATAATATCATATCCCATCTTTTTTCTTATCTTCCATATCACATATTCTACTGTTCTGTATGGTATCTGATCATCATGATAATGAATCCCCCATACAGAATGATAAATATTTGTCTTTGGCATTACCCAGTTTGGCTTTAAAGCCAGTAGGTATAAAACTTCAAATTCCCTGGGTGTCAGGTCTATCTCCTTTCCTTCGTAGATAACCTGATAGGACATTGGATTTAACTGTAATTTCCCATTGCCCAACACTACATTCTCTTTATATTCTGGAAAAACATACTTCATGTGTATGCCTCCTCTTGATTTGTAAATTCAACTTTTCTCATTCCAGAAAGAAATACTGGACGAAAACTTCCCGCCCAGCACTTCTTCAATTATCAGTTATTTTAATGTACTCTCTATATCCTCCGCTGCCGTTTCTATAATTTGAAGATACTCCTGGAGCTTTTCAGATTGGATATTTTCCTTTTCTGCAAGTGAATTGATTAGAAAACAACTTGTTTTTATGCAGCTTAGCGGATTTCGGATATTGCTCTGCAGTTCCGCCCGCATAGTACGATAATCATTTTCTATATCCAGTGTCATTGTTACTGCCCTCTCACAAATATCCAGCAGTTGATTGATACACTCTGCCAACTCTTGCACCGGATCATTCAAATACCTGCACCTAACTCTTTGTTCCAAACATTGTTCAGAAAGAATATCGTTCAAATCATTTAACAGCAGTCTACATTCTCTATCACGTTCCATTTCTACAGCTCCATTCATGCACGATAATCAATAATAGAAATTTCCTTTTTCTCCGGTCGGTATTTGTATATAAGATCATAAGCGCCATAATTTTCGTCTAAATCTTCACTTATGTAAAGAGCAGATATTTCCAAACTTTTTGCTGCATGATAAGTAAGTATTGCAAGTTCTGCCTTGCTCTGCTCTTGCATTCTTTTGAATAAATCGAATATCACAACAACCTTCCTGCCTCCGGAAAAGGCACGCGCACAGATACATCTCATTTTTTCTCTATGATTAAGATCCGAAGGATATTTTTGTAATAAGTGCCCTATGTCAAAAGCCTTAACCAATTCCTCTATATTGGATTTATCTCCATCTAACAGACTTGGCATAGAAATGTTTTCTTCAATCGTCATAAATTCAATCAGCGGAAACTCTTCTGCCGCTATTCCAAACAAGCGCCTGTTTAAAAGAGAACGACTATTTTCGTCCAAATCAAGCCAGTCTTTATTACATACAAATATCTCTCCTGTTTTCGGTTTTTTATATCCGCAAAAGATTTCAAAAAGTATCCGTCCAAACTTTTCCCCACACATAAAATAGCAAACTTCTTTGGAATTTACCTCAATGTTTAAATTTTGTATATAGCCTTCCTCATCTGTCATATTTTCAACTAGAAGTGGATACATAGTTTCTCTCCCTCACATTAAAAGGCACTAGATAACAGAAAATTTTATTCTTACCTAGTGCCTTTTTCTAAACTGCCTTTGCCTGCATTTGCAAGTTTTACCACCAACCAGTTACTACTGCTGTACAGTTATTGTATCCACTCTCCATACAATCTTGTAAACAATCATCAGGATCACAGTACTGTACTTCGATTTCAAACATTTCTTCCTGTACTGTTCTTTTTAATTCCTCCATAATAACTCCTATCTCCAACCAGTGATGATTGCATCACAATTATTTGTTCCTGAGTGTATACAATCATGCAGACACTCATCTGGATCACAATACTGCACTTCAATTTCAAAAGCTTCTTCCTGTACTACTTTTTCTAATTCCTTCATAATAGCCTCCTTCTACCACCAACCGGTAACAACCG
>NZ_QTVN01000018.1:0-81507 GCF_003460605.1 Ruminococcus sp. AF31-8BH | reverse complement strand
TGCAGACACTCATCTGGATCACAATACTGCACTTCAATTTCAAAAGCTTCTTCCTGTACTACTTTTTCTAATTCCTTCATAATAGCCTCCTTCTACCACCAACCGGTAACAACCGCATCACAGTGATTTGTTCCTGAGTGCATACAATCGTGCAGACACTCATCTGGATCACAATACTGCACTTCAATTTCAAAAGCTTCTTCCTGTACTACTTTTTCTAATTCCTTCATAATAGCCTCCTTCTACCACCAACCGGTAACAACCGCATCACAGTGATTTGTTCCTGAATGCATACAATCGTGCAGACACTCATCTGGATCGCAATACTGCACTTCAATGTCGAATGTCTCTTCCTGTATTACTTGCTCTAAAATCCTCATACTCTTTCGCCTCCTTTCCAAGTGATTTTATATTTAATAAACTTAAATATCCTATCCCTCAATTCTAAGTTTTTCTACAATACTTCCTTTGCTAAATACCTTATATAATAATTTAGGTAAAAATATTGTTAGTATAACAATAACTCCACCTATGAGAATCGCAGGCCAAATTACCATATCAAAGTGCATAAACCATGTATCTTCACAAATCGGACCAATCAATAAAAATCCCGATACTAACGAACATGCTAAGCCTAAAAGAGCTGCATAAACAGAATATAGCAGGCTTTCTCCCGTTATCAAAACTTTAATCTGTTTTTTGCTCATTCCCACACTTTCCATTATGGCAAATTCTCTTCTCCGACTCAAAATATTTGCAATTGTTAAATTCAAAAAATTAATAAGACCTGAAATTCCAATAATACAGCTAACAACAATTCCCACTGCATAAATTGTATTTTTCATACTTTCCATATCCTGTTTTATCAACTCGGCAGAATTAAATCCAACTTTTCCTTCAAACTCTTCAACGAATGCTTCAATCTCCAACGAAATTTGTTTCATATTTTCTTTATCGACATTGAATGTATAATTCATGATTGTTGGGTTTTGATATAAATCTACAAATGATTGTTGGGAAAGGTAGAACATCGGTGCATCTCCTCCAACAATATTTATACCTGTCGTCATATTAGGAGCCTCATATTCTGTCGGACTAACATACGCATATGCAATAACTGTATAAAGTTTTTCTTCACCATCGACAAAAACCTTTATTTTATCACCTAAATTACATTGAAATTTTCTCGTATCCTTTGAAGTACGTGAAACTGGCAATGCTTCTATCAAGAAATTCTCTTGTTCCATTTTTTGAAAAATACTATTCTGCTCTATACCTGCAATAGAATCTACCAAATTCATTCTCTGGTAGACATTTTCATCTATTCCATAGACATTACAAATTGGAAAATTATTATTTCCCAGTATTATACGTCCACTTTCTGTAGCTACCATCTTCACTCCATTTTCAGATACAATTTCATCTTGTATTGGTGCATTATAATCAAATGTAACGTTTAAATCATCTAATGTATTTTTATATATAATTCCTTCCTCATTAATTTTAAAGTTTGCCTTAATGCTATCTATTACTTGGGGTTCTAAACCATCACTATGTCGTGTATAACCTTTTAAATTATTAAATAGATTACCACTTCCAATTTCAATATCCGCAGCGCTTTGTAAGCCAACCCCTTTTTCTATACTAATACTATTTGCCAGAATAAAAACTGAATTAAAAAACACACAACATAATGCAATAGATATAACAATAAAAATACTTCTTTTTTTGTTTCTTCTAAAATTATCATTTGCCATTTTAATTATGCTAAATTTATGCGTTTTTTTCTTTTTCTTATTTTTTCTTATTCCCGTTTCCCTTATAGCTACCAATGGGGAAATTTTAGATATAGTACGTAATGGTTTACCAATACTTATTTTAACCGTTACAATCGTAAATATCGTTGCCACAACAAAAATCAGCGGATTTGGTGCTATCACTATTTCTGTTCTTAAATATTCACTTGCAATAGTATTCACTGCAAACGGTAAAATAGATTTACCAATAAAATACCCTGTAACTAAACCAATTGGTATTCCCAGCACAAGTAACCACAATGTCTGGATTTTAACAAGCAATGCAATCTGAGATTGCGTCGTACCAATAGTTTTAAGTAATCCATAATTTTTTATATCCTGCATAGCCGAAATAGAATAAATGTTATTAATAAGCAAGTAACCTGCCAAAATAAATAAAACTATAAAGATAATCACTGCGCCAATCACAGAAAAATCCAATTGTGGATTTGTAATTGAATTCACTGCACCAGATACAACATCTTTTCCTTTTTGCTCGTTAAAACCTTCAATGATCTCATTTATTTGTTGCTCCACATTCTTTTTAGATTCAAAAATCACCTCTGAGAAATACGTTCCAGCATATTCCATGTCCTCGTCGTATGTATAGGGAAACAAAGATTCATTTTTATTCATAAACTCCTCTGACACTATCAATACACTAACTTGTGAATTTCTAGCTTCCCACCATCCTGAAACGGTCATTTCATAAACATAATGCTCTCCTCTTAAATCAAATTCTATCCTGACCTTTTCTCCTACTTTGGGTGTTACTCCTAAACTTTCTAATGCTTTATCTGTAGTAGCAATCTCATTAGCCTTTTGCGGTGCTTTCCCATGCGTTGGCCTATTAAAAGTTAATTCTTGCTCTATTTGATCCATATAATCAATTTCAACATTATGATTCTTTGTATTACTTGCAAATCCTATCGGTCTTCGACAACCACTAACTTTTATGTTGCTATTTTCCTGCAACTGCTCAAACTCATTTTTTGTTAAATATCTTATATCTCCGTCTGCTTTACTTCCCTTTTGCATCTGCATAGTAGTCTGTATTGATTGATATGTTCCAGTACAAATTGTTAACATAGAAGTAAATAGCATAGTGGTTAGTATAATTGCCAAAATAGTAATTATATTTCGTGTTTTACTTTTTCCAAAATTCTTTTTTGCAAGATTAAAGATACACTTTTTATTTCTAGTCAAATACAACTCATGCCCTCCCATTATGCGTCTATAATTTTCCCGTCCTGAATTCTAATAATTCTATCCGTCATTTGAGCCAAATTCATATTATGCGTAATCATCACAATAGTCTGACAAAATCGCTCACTTGTTTGTTTCAATAAGCCCATTACTTCAAGACTTGATTGTGTGTCAAGATTTCCTGTCGGTTCGTCAGCCAAGATGATAGCCGGTTTTGTAATCAAAGCTCTGGCAATTGCAACCCTCTGTTGTTGCCCACCTGATAGATTTCCAGGAAGATTCTCCAATTTTTTATCAATGCCCAAAATTGTTACAATTTTGTTCAAAAAATCTTTATCTATATCATTTCCGTCTAATTCCACTGGAAAGACAATATTTTCATAAACATTTAATGTTGGAATTAAATTATAATTTTGAAAAACAAAGCCAATGTTCCTTCTGCGAAAAACCGTTAGCTCTTCTTCATTTAATTGTCCTATTTTTTTGCCTTTTACTAAAACACTCCCAGAAGTTGGTATGTCTAATCCACCAATCATATTTAATAATGTGGATTTTCCACTCCCCGAAGCACCAACAATAGCAACAAATTCACCTTCTTCTATCTCTAAAGAAACCCCATCTAAAGCTTTTGTAATATATTCACCGGAATCATAATATTTTTTCAATTCCTTCGTTTCAAGTATAGTCATGCTGTTACTTCCTCCATCCTAGAATTTTTAGTTTTTATAAATCCATAACCATATAGGGTTTAAGATTTCCTTTATATCCATAATCTCACCTTCCCATGCTATTGAAAAACTCCTCTATTTCTACAGAGTCAAAATAAAATTCTGTAATTTTTCCATTTGTAATTCGATATAAAGCCGGAACTCCTGCAATTAACATATCTTCGTATTTTGTAATAGAAGCATAATCAATTTCTGGTGTCTGAATATCCGTATAGATATCCCCTACCTGTGAACCAGGGAATGCCAGAATATCCTCTGGAGTAATGGTTACAAAATTGAAGCGCATACGTTTTCCATAATCATTCTTCATATTTTGATATTTTTCTTCCGATTCGCCTGGTAAAAATACCTTGTTTCCATCACTATCCACATATCCTATCTTTTTGTTATATTTGGATCGCGTTGCCGCCCAATTATATTTCTGTAAAGGACGGTTTTCTCTTAAAGCATAATCTACAAAATATACATTATCATTTTCTGCCGCAAAATTCAGTATTTTATCTTTCACCTGATTACAAAACGGACACTGAACCATGTAAAAATAAACGTAGTAATCCTCCTGGTTCTGGTTAAACATATCCTTCAAATTGATTTTCGTAACATTTTCGTATGGATCTTCCTCTGAAACTGCGATAGCAGCCTCTTCCCCTGTTGAGTAAGCAAGAACACTTTCTGCATTGAAAGATACGGTCATCACTGTAGCTGCTGTTAATAACCCTACTGTTTTTAAAAGTCTTTTTCTATTCTTCATAACTAATTCCCCCATAATAATTTTTCTAAATGTCCTTTTTGTTTTTCACAAAACTTCTGGAAGATTTCCTCATCACTCTGCATTCCCAGAGTAAAATTGATACAAGAATGGCAAAACAGGTTCACATCACAGTCCTTACATTTTTCCATTCTCCAAGGTCTTAACTTTTCCAATTCCTCTTTCCATGCCGGGTTCTCAATAATTTCTGTAATCGGTGTTTCCAGCAGATTTCCCATAAAAAGATTTTCTAAATTGCTAAGTGGAGCACAAGGATATACATCTCCGTTTTCACTGATATTTAACTCCTTTTTACCAGGCTGACATAATGCACAGCTTAAATGCTGCTTTTCCAATTTCTCTATATATTCCATTGATGGAAGCAATTCTCTTTGGTTCTCTTCTCCTCTTCCTGAAGGAGCAAATCTTCGGATCAATGGTTTTACATCTAACTCTTCACATAATTTATAAAAGTCCTGATTATGTCCATAGGTATATTTTGTTTCCAACATGGAAACAGATACTTTTTCCATTCCAGCTTCTTTTAATTTTTTGATCCCAGCAATCACCCGGTCATAAATCCCTTCTCCTCGCACTTTTGTACAGCTATAGGAATCAAAACCATCAAGACTGACGGAAACACCATCAACATTCTTTTTAATGATTTCCATAAGCCGGTCATTCAACAGTAACGCATTTGTAGACAAGGTAATTACACCTTTATAATTTCCCCTTAAATATTCCAATATCTCACAAAAATCAGGACGAATTAACGGTTCCCCTCCGGTTAAGTTGATTTCTTTTGGGTTTAAAATTAATACCTGGTTGATTGCCTTTTTCCAGTCTTCCGTATTCATGTGGTCTACTTCTTCTATACAAGCAGATGCTACACAATGTTTACATCTTAAATTACACCTATTGGTCAAAGAAAGATATACGATCTGATACGGATAGATTATCTCATTTTTCATCTGTTCTTCCGAAATATAAAAATGAATCCGGCACAGTTCCTGAAATAACTTATAGGCATTTTTCTTTACCACAGCATCTTCTTCCTCAATGGTAAACTCCCCATTGTTCTCTTCCAGATATTTTTCAAGATACTGAAAATAAGCCTCTGAGGTTTTTACAAAGCCTCCATTTCTGGTGTTACATAAAACAACTCTTTCTTCACGTACTAAAACTTTTGCATTTGGACTTCTCATATACATATCCGGTTCCCTCCTTTACAATTCAATGATAAAGTCTGCATTTTTTTCTGCATCCGCTTCATGCGAAAATAAAATAATAATACTCTTCTGTTTCAAGTGTTCTATCATATCATAAAATTCTTTTTTAGAAACACTATCCAGGTTTGATGTAGGTTCGTCAAAAATATATACAGAACGTTCCCTACACACTGTCCGGATAATACCTATTTTCTGCGCCTGCCCACCTGAAACACTTCCAGTATCAATAAGTTCCGACTCTAATGTACGCCCCATTTCTTCCAAATCTTTATAAAATGATAATAAGGAAATATACTTTTCTACTGGAATAGGGTCGTTTAGAGCAATGTTATTTCTTATGGTGTCACGAAAAATCGGCGGCTTTTGAAAACAAATTCCTATTGTTTCTGTAAGTATTTCCCTGGAAAAATTAGTAATGCTTTTCCCATCTAATAATATCGTTCCTGAAAAGTCATTCCAGATTTTTAACAGGATACCAGCCAGTGTACTTTTTCCTGAACCATTTTTCCCTTTAATCAGATAAATAGAGCCCTTCTCAAGACACATATTCAAATTTTTTCTATATACTTTTACATCTTTATAACTGAAATTTACATCTTTTATTTCGATTTTTGATATATCCATTTGCTTCACCCTACAATCTCATTAATTCGATCCATTGATACTTTTGCCTTCTGGAACTGTCCAATTACAAGCATGATTGAGGACAACGGATTAAACATTCTTTGTGTGTACATAATAATTACTGTCAGCTCTCCAAACTGTACCTGTCCGTTAATCACCATAACACCACTGATCGCCAATACAATCAAAAAAGTAGCGGTACTAATGAGCTGCGGTACTGAACGATTATAGGCCATTAACATATTTTGCTTTAGGATTTCATTTCGCAAAGAAGTTTCATTCCTGCAAAACTTATCTATATAATAATTTCTTCCATTTAAAGCCAGATACTCATAAAGATTACTTACAAATTCCTTAATCAAACCATTCCCAATATCCATTTTTCCCATTACTTTTCTGGACTGCCCCATGATTTTTTTGTTAAAGAAAATCTGGATAGCAATAAGAATCGGATAAATCAAAAGCATAAACCAAAAGATAACCGGATTAATCTGTATTAAGATTACCGCTGTAATAATCACAGTCACAATTTGTATCAGCAAATCAGAAAGCATACGGGAAGATAACATTTCTATATTATTAACATCTGCATTCATACTGGTCATAAATAGATTTGATTTCTTCTCTATTTCCTTCCCATCAACCTGAAACATTGCTTGTATCAACAATAACTTGATTTTAACAATAAAACCATTTGACATTTTGCAAAACAGATAGCTCAATGCCAATGCTACTGTAATAGATACAAGCTGGCATATAGCCATATATGCAACATTGGAAATCACAGCTCCTGGATTTTTTGCCGGAACCGCCTTATCCAGAATATTGGTAATTAACTGAGGATAAATATAGGTCACTATAGCGTCCATAGCTACCAATATAATCCCAAACAGATAACCCCATTTATACTTTCGTATCTGCTCCAAAACAACATTCTTTTTCTTCATAACACACATTCCTTCTTAAATGTTCAACCAGATTATACAAGGTACAAACATCACCTACTTTTATGGTATGATACTCCAACTTCGTGATTTTTAATTCCCTATATATCCCGCTGATAAAATCGTAAAAATTAAAGAAATTCACTCCTGTAATTTGGGAAAGAAATGGATACCTGCTGATTTCATCAAGGGAAGATGTGCAGCCAAACTCTAACAATCTCCTATGTACTTTTTCCAAAATCATCTGTCCCACTTCATCAGTCTGGAGCTTTCCTACATACTCTAAATCAATTTCTTCTAAAGGATCATCTGTCTTTTCCAGTATGTTTAATGCCTCCTGTATGCTTTTTATATTCGGTGCTGTTTGCATAGCTCTGGCCAGAATACCTGCCACATAAGCATTTCCCTTTGAAGTTCCCTTAAAAAAATTATATCGTCCGGATTTTCCTGCAACAAATATCGGGGAAATATCCGCCAGAACCTGAACGCTTGCCGCCCTGTCTACAAGAACTTTTTTCTTTGCATCTGGTAATAATTCTCCAACACCAATCACACTTTTATAAATTGCCGGTATGGTATCCTTTGCATTATTACATTCCGAAGCACAGATAATCTTTCCCTGTTTTTCCAGGTCATTACAAATATCCCTCAATTCCTTTTCCATAGCAGAATTAAGCATTTGTGTTACGGAAAGGCTTAAACAGATAAGATCTACCGGTAGTTCCCTGCACTTTTCCAGCGCAGCAAGCAGTAAAGAACTGGTCGTTTTTCCTAATTCATTTACAATTTTTATAGGATAAAATTGTGCCTGCTCTGCAAATTGTAAGATACAATCAATGCAGTTGGTTCCATGACCAAAAACATCATCAAAATTTTTCTCTTCAATAACTCCATCTTCTTCTGCACTCTTTTGAAAAGAAAATCCTTGAATTACATGCTCCATGATTTCCTGATTTTGTGTATCTACACCGGAGTCTACAACTGCCACTTTGGGACTATACATGGAATCCCTCCAATATATATTTATACTTTTTATAAATCCGATAAACAATATCTCTTTCATTGCACTGGAAAGCAGAAACAGTGTAGTAATCTCCGGTATATGCTTTATTAATCAGTTTACATACCTGGCTGGAACAATTCTGCTTAAATGTACAATCTCCGCACCCTGTCACTGGAATTTCGTTAATCTTATGGAGAGCCTCTAATTTTTCCGGCTGTAATCCTTTCCAAACATCTCCTAGCCAATAATCCACTTTATCAGCAGCTAATGCGCATGGGTAAATTCCACCATCCGCAGATATATGGAATGTATTTGTTCCACCGTCACAGCCAGTACGTCTTCTGAAGGTTGCCTCTTTAATATTAAATAATAAATACTGCGCTGCTTTTTTATCTTTTTCTATCATGTAATCCATGATTTTTTCGTAGTTTTCATAATATATCTGCATATCTTGTTGGTTCCATGCAGCTCCGGCATCTAATGCAAAAGTTACTACTCCCATATTCATCTGATCCAGATAAATATAATTTTCAGCCATAGCCGGAAGGGTTTCCTTATTGACAGTCATTCTGACCCGGATGTATTCACCTTGCTCTTTTAAAAACTTTAAGGTTTTCACTACTTTATCAAAGGAAGATTCACCATTTGGATAAATACGGTTTGTATCATTTGTTTTCCTATTTCCATCAATGCTTACAGAAATCTGTACCTTACCCTTTATAAAATCGTAAATATCCTTTTCAAACACTGTTCCATTTGTTGTCATTGTAAAAATGATATGACCATCATATCGCTCTTTTAAGGTTTCTACAATATACCGAATAACATCAAAATTCAGTAATGGCTCACCACCATGTAAAGCTACATTAATCCGTTTTCCTGCTGCAACAGTTTCATCAAATTTATTAGTAAAATATTTGATTGTCTGTTCTGCGGTTTCCAATGTCATTGTTTTAGGCTGCTTATGTACATAGCAGTATTTACAAGCTAAATTGCATCTTTCGGTTACCCAGAATGTAATATTCATACGGTTTCCCCCTTTCTTATGGGATTAGTATACTTACAAAATCTTACCAAATTATTACACTAGAAAAAATATGTACAAATGCAAAAGTGTCCCTGCAGGAAAACCTACAGGGACAGACATTAAATTTTCCTGGTATTTCTACCAGAGTGATGTTATCACCATATCACAGTTATTCGTCCCTTCACGCTTACAATCATGAAGACATTCATCTGGATTACAATACTGAATTTCTACATCAAACGCAACTTCCTGGATTTTTCTCTCCATTTTCTCCATATAGCGTTCCTCCAGTCTTACCAAATTTCTGTAAAATGAGCATCACAGTTATTTGGACCTTCATGATCACAATCATGATAACAGTCACTTGGATCACAGTACTGTGTTTCTACATCAAATGTAGTTTTCTGAATTCTGATTTCTAAATTTTCCATAAAAAATATCCTCCTTTACCACAATGAAGTTACATGTGTGTTACACCAATCCGGTGCTGTTAAACAATCATAGTCACAGTCATCTGGATCGCAATACTGAACCTCTACATCAAAAGGTTCTTCCTGCATTTTCTTTTCAAGCTCTAACATATTCTACACCTCCCTTCATTTATACTCTGGTTTATCAGCACTTTTATGCTGTAAATCATCTTACCTATAGATTTCTAAGGTGTTCTGTAATACTTCCCTTTTCCCAAAGATAAATTCCAACCTCAGAAGCTATGATAGATATTATTAAATACAGTACTATAATGGTAGCTGCTGGAAATAAGGTAAACTGGAAAGTAAACAACCAAATAGAAGAACAAATACCCCTGACTGCTGTCATACTAATTAGTGTTGCAAGTATAAAACCACCAATTGCAGCATAAAAAACATATCCTACACTCTCTCTTATAATCAATTCACGCAATTGTTTTTTTGTTGCACCTATACTTCTAAATGTTGCAAATTCTCGGTTTCGCACAATTAGGTTTGTAAAAATAATATTCACAAGATTTACAATTCCAATTACACCTAAAATTCCTCCAATCAGCACACATAAAATTCTGACCAGCATTTTATAGTTCTCAATTTCAGAGTGCCTTTGTTCTGTAGTTTCAAATCCCACATTGGTAAATTTTTCTGAAATATCCTGTAACATTCTGTTCACAGCCGGAGCATCGTTCTCATCTGCATCAAAAGAATAATTCACTAAGTTACCTTCTCCATACAGTTCTTTAAATAAGCCTTCGCTCAAATAAAACCAAGGACCTAAGATTGTTCCTCCCCCTGTAGAGCTTCCTCCTGATATTTGTTCTGAGTCTATTACTAAAATTTGAGAAAGAACTTCTACCTCTTTTAATGGTTTTCCATCTTTATAAATAGTCACAACATCGCCGACTTTAGGTGATATTTCAATACCATCTGTACTAGGCTTTCCATTATCATTTGCACGAATACCAACTAAAATATAATCTCCACTTTTTAATTTTTCTTTAATAGAAATAATATTTTTTTCTCCTTCTAAAATCTCTATTTTCCCCAAAAAGTTTTCTGAAATTCCGCATACATTACATATGGGTTTCTTATCCTTACCTAAGGTTAACGTACCATAATTGGTTGTTGCACTATTAGTAATTACTCCATCAATTTCTATACTGGGTATTTTGACATCTATTACCTCGACCCCCCAATCAAAACTTATATCAAAATTATATACAGATGCATCTATTGCATTTTTATATAACTTTGTTCCATTCTTAATCATGGCATTCTTTTCAAGTTCTTGAATGGCTTCTTCATTTAAGGACGCAGAAGGTTTGACATAACCAATACTAGGGTTTAATGTATCTGTTGATGCAACTAAATAATCCCTTCTCATTTGTACATTAACATATTTCTCTTCATCAAAACTATTAGAAATAATCCATAAGGAATTGACAAAGACAACACTTAATATAAGCGATGTAAATACTAAAACGGTTCTCTTTCTATTTCTCTGCAGATTGCTTCTTGCTATATTTTTAATAGAGTGAATATCTTTTTCTGCAGTTTTTTTCTTCACCTCTGTATATTTTGCTGTTTCAATCGCCGAATACTTAGCAGCCCTTTTAGAAGGTCTTCTCATGCTCAAAAATACTGTAATCAATACAAAGAAAACTGTTAATATAAAGATAGCTGGGTGTACCGACTGCACAATAGTAAGTTCTTCCTCACTGTATTCCCAATTCTTCAGAATGACTGGTAGCAAAAGTGCCCCTAGCCCATATCCAACAACTAATCCAATCGGAATACCAATAAGAGATAAAAGGAGCATCTGTCTTCGCATTAATCTCTTAATCTGTTTGCTGGTCATTCCAATCGTTTTCATTATTCCAAATTCTTGAATGTCCTGCATAACGCCTATATCAAAAATATTATAGATCAATAGGTATCCACACAAAATAAATAGTGCTCCGAAAAAGACTATGGAAAGACCAACTCCTGTATTTCCGTCTTCTGAATACAACATGGGATTGACTGCTACATTAACATAATTGTTTCCGTCAGCATTTTCTGTTTGTGCCCCAAGACTTTCTGCATATTCTTTAAGATTTTGCTCAATATTCCCTGTATTCTTTACACAAACACTTGCATAATAAGTTCCTAAAATCTCTTTATCAATATCGTATGTATTCTCTGACACTTCAGGATTGTGTTCTAAAAATGTTTCTGAAACGATCAAAAAATTAACTTTAGGACCGCCTTTGTACCAGCCTGACAATCGCATGTCAAAGTTATATTCTTGACCTCTTAATGTAAAAGACACCGGAACATGACTTCCTACTTCTTTTTTTATTCCCAGTTCTTCTAATGCTTGCTCTGATAAAAGCACTTCTTTTTCATCTTCCGGCATCTTCCCTTCTTCCAAGGAAAGATAATACGCTTCCATACCTGCTTTATCCAGATAGTCTATTTCGATAGGTCGCTTCGTTTCCCCTTCCATAAGAGCAATGGGAACTCTTCCTCCCACGCTTTCAAATAAATCAGAATTTTGAACTTTCTGAAATTGTTCTTTGTCCAAAAATCTAAGTTCTGCGTCTGCTTTCATTCCAGATAATTTTAGTTGTGTTTCCTGAATGGATTGCATACCTCCAAATCCAATTTCCAATACTGAGGTAAATAAAATGGTCGTTAAAGTAATTGCCAATACAAGAAGAAGATTTCTCTTCCTATGTACTTTCAGATTACCCTGAACCATTTCTTTCATTATTTTCTTTTCATTACTCATACGATTTTACCATCTCTCATTCTTATAATCCTCGATGCCGTTTCTGCAATTTCTCTACTATGGGTAATCATAATAATCGTCTGATTATAACGCTCCCCTGACTCTCTGAGCAATCTAAGAACTTCTTCACTTGATTCACTGTCCAGGTTTCCTGTTGGTTCATCTGCTAAAACAATATCCGGTTTGGTGATCATTGCCCTGGCAATGGCAACCCTCTGCTGCTGCCCGCCTGATAAGGTATTCGGTAAATTTTTCAACTTATTTTTAATACCCAGGATTTCTACAATCTCTTCAAAATATGCTTCGTCTATTTTGCTGTTTCCCAAATATAAAGGGAGCAAAATATTGCTTTTTACATTAAGTGTTTGAAGAAGATTATAATTCTGAAATACAAATCCGATATGCTTTCTTCGATACACCGTGAGTTCTTCCGATTTCATTTTTGTTATATCTTTTCCATGTATCCGAACCGTTCCCTCTGTCGGATTATCCAATCCGCCCAGCATATTTAATAATGTTGTCTTGCCGCAGCCTGACGGTCCAACAACAGCAATAAACTCGCCTTCTTCAACCGAAAGATTGACATGATCCAATGCCTTTATACAAATCTCTCCAGTACGGTAGTATTTTTTTAAATTTGATGTTTTTACTAATTCCATGTTTTTATCTCTCCTTGTTTTATTTCATCATAGTATCTAATTCTTACCCAATTATTACATTGCAAAAAATTTTTTTAAAAAAAGAAAGAAACTCTCTACCTTAGTAAAAAGTTTCCTTCTTTTAATCTGCTAATTAAAGCCTAATTGATTAGAATAAACTTGTAACATGTGTATTGCACTGACCAGATGCAGTTTCACAGTCATGGTCACAATCGTTGGGGTCACAGTACTGAATTTCCACATCAAAGTTTTCGTTCTGCATTTTCTTTTCCAGTTCTTTCATTGTCCCGTCCTCCTTTCTCTGATATTTTATGATTTTAAAGTGTGATGTCACCACAAATCATCTAATCATCTCATTTAGTAAATACCTACTTCTTTACCAAATTTATAAATATATTTACTTAACATGATCTAATGCCTTTACGCAAATCCCTCCAGTACGATAATATTTTTTTTAATTTGATGTTTTTACCAATTCCATTGTTCTTACCTCTCCTTGTTTTATTTCATCATAAACCCTAATTCTTACTGAATTATTACCTCCCCCCCCCAAAAAAAATTAAAAGGGAACATTCATCTCATGATAGAGGAAATGTTCCCTTCGTTCATTCTACTAATTAAAAAAGTGAAACGCCAAGAATCACCTTAATTACGTTTTACCAATATGGCACAATATGTGTGTTACACCAGCCCTCTGAAACCTCACAATCATGCAAACAATCATCTGGATCACAATACTGTACTTCTACATCAAACAATTCTTCCTGAATTCTTTTTTCCATATAACATTCCTCCGTCTTACCAGAACTCCGTAATATGCGCATTGCAATAATTCGGTGCTGTTTGGCAATCATGTAAACAATCACTTGAATCACAATACTGTACTTCTACATCAAAGCTTTCATTCTGCATTTTCTTTTCCAGTTCTTTCATTGTCCCTTCCTCCTTTCTCCGATATTTTATGATTTTAAAGTGTGACGTCACCACAAATCAACTTATTTAGTAAATACCTACTTCCTTACCAAATTTGTAAATGTACTTACTTACTGTCTTTATCGCATTTTGGACTGACTGATTTCCGGCTGAGTCATAAGTATCTTTATTCTGTGCCATTCCAACCAGTGCTTTTGCATCTTTTGCAGCGCTATAAAGCATATCTCCTACTGCTGTATTCTCAGCGCTGCTATAAATATCTGCACCAAAACTGTTCCCTGCTATGGTATATTCGGTACGGTGTTTGTCCACATACTTTTCAAAATCCGAATGATTACTGTTTACTGCTGTCAGGTTAGACGCATGATGTGGCTCATTCAAATCTGATACATAATGTGTTCCCTTTCCTATGTATTCCATAGCCTTATCTGTATATCCATCTTTATATGCTGCAACTGCACTTTGATAATAGGTTTCTGCTCTGGTTCGTGCTGTAGGATTTTTCTGTCCCATCCAGTTTTTTCCGGTATCCGGATCATAGAAATGTCCTGCAAACGTTCCATAATCGGTTTCGTTTCCCACTACATCTGGCCAATCTGTATATTCACATATCATAGCAGCCTTTGTATTTAAGATACTGGCACCTTTATCATTATTTAAAATCTTCAAGGCATTCGATACGATATACTGGTGTGTATGATCTACCCCGCCGCTGCTAAAGCGCTCATCCGGATTTTCTACATGCTCAATGGGTGCGCCTGGTCCGTAAATTTCATCTGAACCATTCGAAATATCAAGAACCTGTTGCGGTAAATCCTGGGATTCCGCTGCCGATACCGTCCATGTTGGCGATGCAGAAACACCTACCAAAACCATTGCCAAAAGTACCCCTAGTTTTTTACATTTCATATCTAGTACCTCCTGTTTTTTCTTATTAGTATATCCGTAGATTCTTACCAAATTATTACAATTAGTGCATTTAAAAAAATATTTTATCTGAAAAAAATCATTATTTACTTTTGCATTTTTTACAATTATAATACATCTTGAAAACCGTAAACGCTCTTTATAGTATAGAAAAACTTAGAAATTTAGAACAGAAGGAGTGGGAAACTATGCACCGTATCTTAATTATTGAAGATGATTTCTTCTTAAATAATACCCTGGCTTATAACTTGCGGACAGCGGGCTATACTGTTGACTCTGCATATAATGCAAAAGAAGCCTTTGAATATTTAAAACAGTATCATTACATTCTTCTGATTTTGGATATTAACCTTCCTGACGGAAATGGATTTGAATTATATTCAGAGTTGAAAGAAAAATCAAATGCCAGTATTATCTTTTTAACCGCAAATGATTTAGAAAATGACATAGTGAAAGGATTTGACCTGGGTGCTGATGACTATATTACAAAGCCTTTTTCACCTGTCGTCTTACAAAAGAAAATAGCTGTTTTAACAAAATATATCACAGAAAAACAAAAGGAAACCATATATGAAGACGGTAATCTCTGCATCAATTTCTCGCAAATGACTGCGACACTGGACAAAGTTCCCCTGGAATTATCCCCTTTGGAGTACCGTATTCTGCAATATTTTATTGTGAATAAAAAGCATATTTTAAAGCGGGATCAGCTTCTTGAGCATCTCTGGGATTTCTCCGAAAACTTTGTAGGTGATACTTCCCTAAATACTGCTATTAGCAGACTCCGAAAGAAAATCGAAGCCAGCGGGCATCGTTATATAAAAACAATCTATGGAACTGGATATATGTGGATAGGTGACTGATATGAAAAAAACATTTTCTTTAAAAAAAATATATATTATAGTTTCCCTGCTATTTCTATTGATATTTTCAGGAACCTGTATCATATTGCGTACACTTACATCAGATCCTAAAGTATTTTTACTTTTTACCGTTTTCACTTTCCTTCTGCTTATCTGTGTATTTATTCTCTTTTGTACGATTTTCCACAAGCTCACCTTGTTTACTTGTGAACTTCATAAAACATTGGACAGTATGATTGAAGGAACCTATTTTTCCCCTGATGAAAAGTATGACGAAACTTTACTATCACAGATCAATCATCATTTAGGAAGATTGTACAGTATATTGGAAAACACAAAAAACTCTGTAAATGCCGAAAAGGTACAGCTCCAGCAGCTAATTTCTGATATTTCTCATCAGTTAAAAACCCCCATGACTACGCTGCGCCTGACAGAGTCCGCTATGGAAAAAGCCATTACAAAACCGCAGGAACTAAAGACTTTATTTCACACAAATACCGCACATCTGAACAAGCTGGAATTTTTAATCTCTTCCCTTGTAAAAATATCCCGTTTGGAAACAGGTGTGATAAAACTATCCCCAAGTTATCAAACGATTGGTGACACCATTCTCATGGCTCTGGAAAATATCGTCTTAGCGGCTGATCAGAAGAACATTCAAATAACTTTTAATTATTCAGAAGACTTTAAGGCGTATCATGATCCCAAATGGACTTCCGAAGCGCTGTATAATATCCTGGATAATGCTGTAAAATACACGAATGAAAACGGACATATTTCCATAGAACTTTTTACCCTGGAAAACTATACCAAAATAGCAATCACTGATTCCGGTATCGGCATCAAAGAATCGGAAATCCCAAAACTTTTCCAACGCTTCTACCGCTCTCCTTCTGTCAAAAACTTTCCGGGAGTTGGTGTTGGGCTTCATCTGGCGCAAGACATTATCAGCCGACAATATGGTTTTATCCACGTGTTTTCTACCCTTCATGTGGGCAGTACCTTTGAAATTTGGCTTATCAACTCAGACTCTCCTAAATAAGAAAAATGCCGCTACAGGTTTTAGTATCACCCGTAACGGCATTTTTCTCTATTATTTTATTCAGCCTTCTCTTCATTACCAGATTTTAAATATGTCATGACCTCTTCCACTGTTTTTCCAGAAGCAAGTAATGCGCTAAAGATTTCATCTTTCTGTTTATCTTCAATCTTTTTCCTAAGTTCTTTTGCTTTCAATCGCAGGTCTTTTAATTCTGCCTCTGTTGTTTTAATCTCCTGTTCTGTCTTCATAAGCATTTCTTCAAGAGAAAGATTTTCTACTTTTTTACGTCTTGGCATACTGTTTCCTCCCATGCTGATATTTTCTTCATTCTACCATTATTGTTCCAAAAATACCAGTCTTTTTATGAATAGCTCCTATCTCCCTCTTCGCTGCTGTTTCTGGTTTTTGGCATATTCCATCTTTTTATTGTATTCGTCCATAATTGCACTTTCCAAATCTGCCTTAAATTCTGCATTGACTGCATGGGCAATGTCCTCCCGTTCTCCTTTTGCAGAATTTTTCTGGGGCATACCTACAAAGGTTTTTCCGTTCCATGCCTGGATCACATGAAGCTGCTGGATTGCCAATACGTCCTGCAGACGAATGGCAACATCTGCCTTAAATGTATCGCTTCCCTGTACCGGATTTACACTCAGATTGTAATACAGTTCTTCCTCTCCCCAACAGCCCTTACAGTCTGTTTTCGTTTCTGTCATATTCTCATAGGCTTCCCTTACGGTATCCAACACTTCCTTTTGAAATTCCTTATCCGTAAACCGGAAAAAAGGAACATACTCCCCTGTTTCATAATCTCTGTAACGGGGCATATCGAGATACAGATTTCCTTTCGAGGACTCTTTAATTGCAAGGCTTTTCACACAGAAGGCCTCATCAAAGGTAATGGTAGCAAATCCTTTCAGGTTATTGATTTTTCCTTCTTCCTGTTTCAATTCCGGTTTATATACTCTGATATTATATTCCATATTGTGATCTCCTTTTCTACTCTATTTTTCGTTACCGAACTGCTGTCTGGCATGGAAGATTTTTAGTTTCCTCCTGCACTTCCACACACTCCTCCTGGTCCTTGATTTCCAGTTCTGCATCAATCTCCATCTGCCGGGTAATATTCTCTTTTAAAAGCTCCTCATACGGGAAGGGCTTTTCATATTCCTGCTTTGCATTTTTTATCTCATTTTCGCAGGTCTTAATTTCTTTTTGAACGTCCTCCACTGCTTTATCAAGGGCATTCAAGCGGTTTTCTATACGGACCATGTTACCGGAGTCACTGCTTTTTAACTCCACACTATACTCCTTCTCTCCCTGAAGGAACAAGATCGGTCCCAGCATATCATTTTGGACAGATACCTGAAACCCCTTATATATACCGACTTCGTGCCTGGTAAAAGCTGTTACCCCTTCTATAATCCCACGCAGAACTTCACCTGCTTCTTTGTGTTTTTCATAAACTTTTCCCTGCAGCGTGATTGCAAACCCCGGCTGTACTTCCATAGCCTGGTTCCTGCGCTCCAAATCCTTTTGAAGTAATTGCAGTTCTCCCTTCAGGCTTTGTATCCTTTTCGGATACTGGAAAGTGACCGCATCTTGCAGGGTAAACCGTTTCCCTTCATGTGCAGCTTTTAGAATTCTCAGACGTGCCACTTCATTATCTACTTGTATTTTTTCCATAATCAGGGGATTTTCGGAAGCTACCGCTTTAATTTCTGCAAAATTTAATACGGTTTCATCTATATCCTCACAGATCCTTGCCAGTTCCCGGCTGGTAAATACCTGGCTGATAAACCGCTGTTTTGTTTCTACAATGCCCCATAAATAAGCATCAAAAGAACCCTTTGTTACATAGCGGTAAATATTGACTTCCTCATTTTCATTCCCCTGGCGGATAATGCGCCCTTCCCGCTGTTCAATATCAGAAGGTTTCCAGGGGCAGTCGATATGATGAGCCGCCACCATTCTGGTCTGGATATTGGTTCCTACCCCCAGTTTTTCGGTACTTCCTATAATAATCCGTTTCCTTCCGGCTCTGACATCGGAAAACATACGGTCCCTCTGTTCATCTGTTTTTGCATCATGGATAAAACAGATTTCTTCCTCTGGAACACCTCTGGTAATCAGTTCCTGTTTTAAATAATCATAGACGGTAAACGCTTTCCCAGGTCCGGGTGTCCCAATATCCGAAAAAACAATCTGGGTTCCTTTCTGTTCCTGGGACTGTACATATTCCTGGTAAATGTTTTCTACTGCTTTATTCAGTTTGGAATCCGAATCTACCGGAGCATAACTGTCCAAAAGCCGGGGATCTGTACCCAAAAGCCTTGCTTCCCCGGTAATCCGGAGCATATTGTCGTCCTTTGGATCTACCACACCTCTATGGATTGCTTCTGCCCTTTCCACCATTTCCTGCATACGTTCTTTGACATAATCAGAGGCTTCCGATACTACAACCTTATATTTTCCGTCCTTTAATTCTGGCCGCTTAATATCTAGCATATCAGGCAGAATAATGTCTGCTACTTCTTTAAACAGGTGTATCAGTTCCGGCAGATTGATAAACTTATTAAACCTGGTCCGCATCCGGTAACCAGTACCTTCCGGTGCCAGTTCCAAAGAGCTGGTAACTTCCCCAAACACAGAAGCCCATGCATCAAAATGGTAAATCCCCTTTTCGTGAAGCCGCCTTTCCTGCAGATATAACTGCATCACATAAAGTTCCACCATTGAGTTTGACAGAGGGGTTCCCGTTGCCATAATGACGCCCCTTCCCTGATTTTTTTCGTTGATATACTGGATTTTCATACGCATATCCATAGCCCTCTGGGAACCGCTGGAACCCAGACCCGCAACATTGTTCATTTTCGTAAAAATTTCCAAGTTCTTGAACAGGTGCGCTTCATCTACAAATAAGGCATCTACGCCTGTTTCTTCAAAGTACATCACATCATCTTTGATTTCTTCATTGTTCAGTTCTTCGATTTTCTGCAACAGTTTTTTCTTTCTGCTTTCCATCTGCTTTATGGACCAGTTCTTTCCCTCTTCTTCCCTTGCCCGGTTAATGGCTTCTATCAGTTGCTCTGCCTGCTCTTCTATCATGGCTCTTTGCCGGTCAGGGGAAATGGCAATTCTCTGGAACTGAGTATGACCGATAATAATACAGTCATAATCCCCTGTTGCCATTCTGGCAATCATGCGCCTGCGGTTTTCCTTCTGAAAATCTTCTTTTCTGGTAATCAGGATCTTCGCATCTGGGTAGGCGCGCAAAAATTCCGCCCCCATCTGGAAGGTCAGGTGGTTCGGAACGGTAAGAAGGGGTTTCGTTGCCAGCCCCAGCCTCCTCATCTCCATACAGATACAGATCATTTCCAGAGATTTACCGGCGCCTACTGTATGGGCAAGCAGGGTATTTCCTCCACACAGCAATGCCCTTGCTACAGCATTTTTCTGATAAGGACGCAGCTTTAACAGGGGGTTCAGTCCCGGCAGTTTTAAATAAGAGCCATCATAGCTTCGTTGTCTGTCGCAGTTAAAGGTTTCATTATAAAAATCCACATATTTTTTTCTGCGCTTTGGTTCCTTAAAAATCCAGTCCCGGAAGGCTTCTTTTATCTGCTCCGCCTTATCCCTGGCAAGCATGGTTTCCTTCCGATTAATCACATAACGTACTTTTTCCCCTTCCTGCACCCGGTCCCTTATGGTCACAATCCGGCTGTTTAACAGTTCCTCTATAATGCTGATTGCATCCATAAATCTTGTGCCATAGGTTTGTCTGGTACGAATGGTTCCTCCAAAAAAGTTTCCCCTGTCAATATGGTAAGACATATCTGCATCTAAGCGCTCAATCTTGAGGGCATGGCCACTATGAGCGCAATAGTTTCTCTGGTTGTTCTCCGGGATTTCCAAAAGCTCATAGATAAACTGTTCGTAATCCTCATTTTCAATCCAGGTTGTTCCCAGTTTTACACTGATCTCAGGCGCTGTTAGTTCTTTTGGCTGTACCTTTTCCAGTGCTTCCACGTTGTCCACAAACAAGGGATTGTTCTGCGCATAAATCCTTGCAGTACGGAGCTTCTGCCGCACATTTCCGCTTAAATACTCATCTGCGGTTTCCCACCCTGCATTGGGATCTTCTTCCTTTGCCAGTACAGGGTTCTGGTAGATTAACCCTTTTAATTCCTGGAGCATTTCTTTCCTGTTTCCCGGATAAAGGGTGAGCATATAGGGAATATCCACCCGGTTATATTCTGACAGACTGATATGCAGTGCTTCCTGGGCATTCTCCACTTTATCTATCACATCTCTGGGGCGTATGGTCCTTTTGTAAAAAATATCGGCTTTGGTTACATTTTTGTCCTCATCAACTACTTCCAGGGAAGAAAGCAGGGGATAATCATTGTCCTGCCGGAACGCCATTTTATTTGTCCGGTCACAGAAATATCCATGCGTTTTCACAAAGGCATCATACAAACGGTTTAACTGTTCCTGTGCCTTTTTCAGTTCCTGGTCAGAACAATTTTCCTGCTGTATCTGTAAAATTTCACGCACCAGAAGGCGGATTTTATGCATGGCACGTATCCGGCGCTTCACACTTTCCTTTGCCTGACTCCGGTATAAAGACTCCCCTTCCCGGTAATATACTTCGTCCTGTATCACCGTAAACGTATAATTAGGTATCTTTGGGGAAGCAGCTAAGACGTCCTGCTCTTCCTTCTTTTTTTCTGCTATGCTTTCTTCATAACAGTTTTTAGGAAGCTCTCCAACTGCGTCCAAAATTCTTTTTTCCAGGTCAAAGTCTTCCGCTTCATTGACCAGGGCTGTATATTTGGAATCTTTCCCGAAAAACTGGTCAAACCAGACCATTTTCCCAAGCATCATTTCCGGGTGTTCCAGATAATACTCATTTACCGGTACCATGTCTTCCGTAAGCCCTGTATAAGTCCAGATCGGCTCCCCAATCGAAGGCTCTGCTTTTTTCTGAAAAAACAAAAGGTCACTGGTAACTGCGGTATTGGCGCTCTTTCCAAAAGAATCTGCCGGAAGCCGGACTGCCCCTAAAAGGTCTGCCTGTTCTGCCAAATTTTTTCTCACAGCGCTGTCATTTTTATCCAACGTCCCTTTTGAAGTTACCACTGCCAAAATGCCTCCTGGCCGAAGGAGGTCCATGCTTTTCCGGATAAAATAATCATGGACTTTCAACTTCATCTTTTTATATCGGGGATCATACAAACGGAAATCCCCAAAAGGCACGTTTCCTACAATTACATCAAAGCTGTTATCCTCAAATTCCGTTTTTTCAAATCCTTTAATCTGGATACTGGCTGAAGGGTGGAGCTTTTGTGCAATCCTTCCGCTTATGGCATCAATCTCCACGCCATAAAGCTGGGATTTTTGCATACTTTCCGGAAGACCATGAAAAAAGTTTCCAATCCCCATAGCCGGTTCCAGAATTTTTCCCTTCTGGAATCCAAACTGCTCCAGGGCTTTATAAACACCCCGCACGACTTCCGGCGGCGTATAAAAAGAACTGTTGACACTGGCCCTTGCCTGGGCGTATTCTTCTGCGGTCAACAGTTCCTTCAATTCCTGATATTCTTTTTTCCACTCCGGGCGTTTACTGTTAAAAGCATTTGGCAGCCCGCCCCACCCTACATACCCCGCAAGAATTTCCTGTTCTTCTTTTGTGGCATTTCTCTCTTCCTGCTCCAGTGTTTTTAAGATACGGATTGCCCGGATATTTTTCTGATACCGGCTTTTATCCCCACCGGTAAACTGCAACCACCCTTCTGGGTAATAATAATCTCCGGCTTCTTCCTTGCCTTCTGTCTGGACAGAGGTTCTTCCTTCCTGCCAAAGCTCTTCCTTTTTAAGAATTTCGCTATATTCTTCCCATAATGCCGGAAACCAGGGAAGCAGACGGTACATATTCTCCTGCTGCTCTAAGGTTTCTGAATCTTCGGTATAGGCAATCTGGTCCTCCTCTGCCAGATGTGCAGTAAGCCCGCCAAACTGATCCCAGGAAAGTTCCTGCAGAAAATCTTGGCTTTCCGGCAGGGTGATCTTAATCCCATTTTCCTGAATACAAAGCTCATAGCTTCCATGTTCTGTCCGCACCAGATAATAAGGCTGGCCTTCCGGTACTTCCCGAAGCAAAAGCATCTTCAAAAAATGGTCTTTTTCTTCCGGTAGCTGATTGGTCGTATAGACCAGACAGAGCATTTTCTTTAAAATATCCGCCTGGATATTCTGTTTATAAAAGGCTATGCCAATCTCTTCTAATGGGATTGGTTCCTTTTCCTCAATCACTTCCTGCACTTTCTCTGGCTGTAAGGTTTCTTCCTCTGTTTCTTCCCCATTTTCTAAGGCTTCCTCCGATACAGATAACAAAGGAAGATAGGTCCCTTTTTCAATCCGTTTCCCAATTTCCAAAGAAACTTCGTCCCAGTACCAGAACGCCTCCTTCATGGAAGTTCCCTCACTCCAAAGGATATAAAAACCACTGGAACCGCTTTCTGCGGTCAGGATACCGTCTTTTGTATGGGCTTCTCTTTTTACATCTCCATACAATTCATAAAGATAAGCTTCCCGGTCTGTTTCCTCTGGATTGTTCCGGTAAAACTCATAAATTTTATATGGTATCTCCTGCTCCGTCATTTCCAGAAGAATTTTCTCTTTCTGCCAGTTTTCCGGCTGTGCAGGTTCTATCTCCCCAGACAGAAAAGGAACCGCCGAAGCAGTTCCTTTCTCTGTATCCTCTTCTGTTTTTTCCTGTTTTATCCGATCCTGAGCTGAATGATCTCCTCCATAACCTGTTTCTGTGCTTCCATATCCGCCTGTATCCGAAGGTTGGTCATTTCCAACGTGTTGTAAGGGTCTATCCTGTCCTCCCTGGTCCAGGTCTTCAGAAAACTTTCTGCCAGTTTCTCGTGGTATTCCTCCGCTTCTGTCTGGATTTTCATAAGCCGCTCCATCAGTTTCCCGGACAGGAGCATCATTTCGTATTGTGCCTGGTCCGTTCTCTTCATTTCCTGTGCTGCGATCCTGCCGTAACGGTTCAGGGACGCCAGCATCTTCTCCTCGCTCATCACGCCCTCTAAGACTGGTATCTGTACGCCATTCATTTCCCTGTACTGGATTCCTGCGATCCCTTCCATAATACTGCCTCCTTTCAAGGTCTATGTTCTTCATGGTCCTTGCAATCTGTAACACAATCCGCCCAGATAAATGGGATACTAACCGTCCTGTCCGGTACAGAACCTCCTCATTCTCTGAAAAACCGCAGATAAAAGAAAAATCCAGGGTGTCATCTCGGATACCGCAGCGGCTTTTCACCGCATAACAGACACTGTTTACAAGAAACTCTGTAATCTGGTTTTCTTTTACCTCCTGTCCCTCTCCGATAAGGACAGCCAGCTTCTGCAAGGATTTTAAAATTTCATCTTCCTCTTCTATCATAAACCAAACATTTGTTCTTGTAAAGGCGTCTAAAGAATTTTTAAACTTTTTTTCCTGTTCGTAGATTTCCGGGAACAGCTCCCTTGCCAGCAGTCTGCGGTTTGTCCCATTCACCTGCCAGTTCCAGGGCCGGATTCCCTGTCCCTTTACATCTTGAATATCATAAACATGGGTAACTCCTTCCCCGAAAATTTTGGAAGGAAATACTGCAATTCCTTTACTTCCTCTGGCAACCGGCAAATCCATTTCCAGCCAGGCATCATATCCTGCAAGAACGGACGCATCTGGGCGCTGGGCATATACCATACAGGTATTTAAGAAGTCCAACTGATACAAGCGCCCCATGCAGGAAAGGAAATTTTTCCAGGAATACTCCGACTCTGAAATCCAGTGTATGGTTTCCTCATACAGTTCCCGTACTTTTGTGATATGCTTCATCTGCTGTTCCTTCTTTCTTTTACAGGTACCAGTTCTTTTGCAGAAATATCACGATAGGAAAAATCATCTGCCCCCAGCACGATTTTTTCTGCATAATAATCTGCTTCTGCTTTTGCAGTTGCCTCCAGTTCATTCCTGCCCCGGTATCTTACTTTTTTCTCCAGGACTTCTGTTATGGTCACTTCATATTCTTTTTCGTCCATGCTTCTCCTTTCTTACTGCAAGCGGCTGGGTCTTCCATACAGCCCAATGTTCGACGGATTGAACGGGTCATTCACTACTCCACGTCTGCTGTTGGCTGCATGTACCATTCTGCCATTACCAACATAAATTGCCACATGGGAAATATTGCGGAACTGCCCATTCTGCTCATAAGAGTAAAAAATCAGATCTCCCGGCTCCAGTTCGCCTTCTGTAACTTCCAACCCATGTGTTACCATAAATTCTCCCTGGGTAGAGGCAATCGCCGGAAGGGAAATGCCTACCTCCTGATACAACCGCTGTACCAGGGAACTGCAATCATAATATCCTTCCTCATACCGGTGTTCCTGACTGTATTTGCAGCCTACCTTCGTCAGTGCCAGATTTGCAACGTCACTTCCTACGCCAAAGGAAGGGATCTCATTTCGGAATTCCTCACTCATGACTTCCCTTAAAAGTTCTTCTTCTTTTTCGGTCAGCTTTCCAAGTGCAATATAGTCCTCATAATTCAGGTTCTTGACGTAGCAGCCCTTCTTTGTTACCGTAATCTCATTTTCGTCCCCATCTGCCAGAAACGCTTCAAAAGTCTGATGTCCCCAGGCAGACGCAGTTGCATGATCTGCACAGAAAACATCAAATTGTACCCCATACCGGTCAAATGCTCCGGTATCTTCTACGGTATATTCAATCCCGTTCATAATGATCCTGGTTCCCATAGGGACAAAGGGGTTTTGTGCATCTACTGCAATGGTATGGTCCGGTTTTGGCATGACACCGGAGGCTGTAGGTCCTCCTGCCCACTGTCCACAACAGATACTGCACTGGCAATAACCGCTGGTGACAACATTTCCCAGGCTTTCCCCTGCCTTTATGGTGGTGGTTATGGTCGTGTTTTCAAAACTGTTCATTTCATCAAAGATTTCCTTCAGCTTGTCCTTATGCCGCTGATCCATATCCACACCTATATCCCCGGTTCCATACTTCACCATATAAACCATTAAAGTATCATAGTAATTACTCACATAATTCCCGTTTTTCTCATGGAGATAGGTAACTGCCCCATCTTCCCCATTTTGTCCAAGTTTTGTATTAAAGTCCATGTAGTAACCGCTTAAAACTTCTCGGACGGTAGGGTTCTCCTCAGACGGATTTGGCATGAACGCACCAAGTGGCGAACAGTATAAGAGGAAAAAGATAATCACTACAGGGATTGCCACCACAAGAAGAATACTGAACAGCGGAGCCAAAAGCGCCCCGGCAAACTGGACCACCTTCAGCATAAACACAGAGGCTTTCATCTTTACAATATCTTTTGCCACCTGTGCCAAACTGTCCTGCTGCCCATTTCCGGTGAGCTTATTGATCATATACTGGATTTTTCTCTGCCGGACTGCCTGTTTTTTCTGTTTCTCCATCTGTTTCTTTTTCACTGCTCTTGTTTGTCTGTAAAACTGCTTATTGGTGATCTTCCCATCTGCCTGTTTTACCTTTAATTCCTGCTCTGCCTTTCTATAATTCCGATCCTTCCACAGCTTTTCTGCCGGTTTTGTTGCTGTCCCCATGACATAAAGGGAATCATTGACTTCCTCCCCGCCCTCTAACTGGGTCAATATAGCAGCCTCTCCCCGGCGTACCCCTTTTATGGCAGTCTGCTTCGCCAGGGAAGATTTTTTTGTTTCCGCCAGCTTTGCAGCCTGTTCCCTCCGATACTGTTCCTTCGCCTGGAAACCAGCAGAGGGCTGACTGTTTGGTGCTACCCCCTGTTTCATCTGATCCGGCTGTAAGGTTCCCGGTACAGATACGGTGCTTTTGGCCTTTCCATTTTGTTTTCTATCTTCTGCTGCTCCCCGGATTGCTGCCTCTTTCCCGGCTTGCTTTTTCTTTTCCTTTTGTTTTTCAAACAGCGCTTCTCTGCCCTGCTCCGGCTGTTTCCCTTTTTCTGCCCCTTCTTTTTTCTTTCTCTGCCCTAAAAGATCGGCCACCGGCTTAGAGGTAAAAGCAGCTTTCTTTTCCTTTGCAGATAAAATAGGATTTTTCTTATGCACCGTCACCTGGGCTTCTTTTTTTAATTTCAGCTCCGGCTCTTTTTCTTTTTTTACCTTAATCTCCAAAGCAGTCCCCCTCTCCGGGGTTTAATTCTTCTGCCTGATACCAGAGCGCCTGAAACAGATACCCCTGTTCCTTTTCTCTGGGTGGTGGACCGTACTCCTTTTCCAATTCCTGAAAGGCTTCCATAAGGTTTCCGGAAAATTCCTGGTAATCATCTTCTGTCAGGATATATTTTTCACTGAACAGTACCTGCTCCAATTCCCCCACTTCTACCAAATGGTCTATGTCTTCCGGGGAAAGTGGCGGTCCCAGTCTGTCATAAGTCTTTTCTTTCAGGTAGGAAAACTGATAAAGTTCCGTCTGCTGCGGTAAAATCTTCTCCTTACTGCCATCAAAGAGCAAAAAAATAGCTTCCGCTTTTAAGAAAACGGAAACCTCAGCTTGCTCACCATATTTTAGTGCCTGCTCCTTAGAAGGAAACTCCAGCCAGTCCGGAATACGGATTTCCAGCATCCAGGCTTCATACTGCAGTCCAAAAGATAATTGATATTTTGCGATAATTCCTCCTCCCTTCCACTACAAATAGTCATAATAAATCTCATTGGTATCTTCATGAAAGGACAATTCATACTGTCCGGGGATACCAGGATCCTCCATCCACCAACGGAAAAAAGCATCTACATCTGACCATAAGCGGGAATTGCACTGCCTTCCTGCAGCTTTCCTTAACTCCAGCATTTTAGCAAAAGCCCGCCGGTAAGCCCTCTCATAGGTCGGGAAGATGCGGAACTCCCGGTATCTTTGTTTTCCTGCCATAGGACAGCCTACACAGCCAACCCAGTGAAATCCCATTTCGTAAAGAGGGTTCATGGGTATTTTCTCTGCCTGGATATACTCCCAGACCTGCTGGTCACTCCAGTCAACAATGGGATTGCATACGTGTTTGCCCCTTGACAGGCATGATTCAAAGAGTCGCCTGGTATCATCATTATCATTATTTAAAATAATGGCACGTTTTTTTCCATTTGGGACAAAGTTTTCATAAATCCCCCTGTTTTTCCTCCGCTTTCGGCTTTCTGCCCACCGGACACCTGTGGTGATAAAACGCCCAGCCCCACCATTTTCTTTTAGAACCTCACAACAATACCGGATAGTCCTGGTAGGAGGGATCATTTTCATGGGGATCAGGCTCCACATAGTTATCCGCTGCCCTTTATAGTAAGGTTTATTGATACTACAAGTTATACCGGCCTGTTCTGCCTTCTGAAACTGTTCCCTCACATAATAAATAGTCTGTGGGGCATCTGCAGTAGTCAGGTTGTGCATCAGTTCAAATGGCACGCCGGAACGCCGTACCAGTTCCCTGCATACGGCGCTGTCTTTTCCTCCACTGTCCGTCACTACCAAAGGAAGCCCATAATGTTGCAGGGACATCTGGCTGGCAGTGCGGATACGTTCTATTGCTGTTTTTTCTAAATCCAATTTTTTTCAGGAGGGAAGATATCTTTTACATGGCCAAAACTCCGCCTCCTTTCCTAATTTTATCTGCCGCCCCTTTTTGGCGGCTCATATCCATTTGCTGCATACGCTTCTACGGTCATACCGTATGACTCTGCTTCCTGTCGTATCTCTTCCATAACCTGTTCTTTGTATGATTTATCCGGACAGGCAGTTGCAAAATCCCGGATATCCGGCATACAAGGCAGCTCCTTCCCTGTATTTAATGCAATCCTGCTTTCCCGGATATAGGCAAGCATGGCTTCCTGATATGCTTTTCGTGATGCGTCCCCCTGCGTCAGTAAAGGGACTTTCTTTTCTATTTCCTGTTCTTCCAGAACCGCTGTTTCCAGTTTTTCCAGGTTGCAGAAATACTGAAGGGTAGGAAGCATCTCCTCCAGTACCCATCTCATTTGCTGTTGTTCATGTTCCCATTCTTCTGTTGTCCTGGCGGTCTGTTTCATAAGCTGCTGCCCTTCTTCTGTATGGAGATAATAATCTGCAAATGCTTTTACATGATCCAGCAGATTTCCTTCCCCGTCACCAAAATCCTGGCGCCCGGTATAAGACATGACTTCCCCCTCTGAGAGAAAACAGATTTCAAAATGTGTTTTGTAATAACCTGCCATATCTTTCTCTTCCACTGCCTGCCGATCCAGCTTTCCGAACAATTCTACCGCTTGATTTAATGGCATGGCTTCTTCCAATGGAATGTCCGGGTGTTCACTGATCCGCACATACACAAAGGGTTTCAAGTCCACCGGCGGAATAAGTTTTACCTGTTCCAGTGTTGTCTTTAGCTTGTCTGCCTGTTCTTTCAACTCTGATTTCTGCTCAAATATCTTGCTTCCCAGCCACCTGCTGTATTCCTCTTTTCCGTCTTGACATAAGGCTTTCCATATAATAGCTTCCTTATGTTCTGCTTCTTTCGGATAAAAGGTATGGTAAAAATCAGGGTCAAGATTTTTTTCCAGTTTAATCATTTCATCTGCAAAAACAGTAGCCTCCAAGGTTTTCTCTGTTAAAAGCCCTTTGGTATCAATGACTTTTGTTTCCGGAAGATAAGCACTCAGTTCCCTGGCAGCTATAAAAACCTCTGGGTATTGGTTTTGATCATAGATATCTCTCAAAAGATCCACATCCAACTCCCCGTTATAAACCAGGGAAAATTCCAATGGAATACCATCTTCTTCCTCCACATGAAGCCCAATTCCTTTTCCTGCATTCAACCTTTCAGAAGGAATACTCTGATAGATCTTTACTGCCTCTTCTGCACTGTGGATATCCTCCCTGTATTCTCCATAGCGGTTAAATTCCATACATTCTGCCACATAATACGTTGTCAAACGTCCGGTGGCATTCTCGCCCATCTCACCTTTTTCCACGTAGCAATACCTCCTTTTTATGCACAAAAAAAGCACTACCGTTTTTAGCGATAATGCTCTTTGTGTTACTTCTTATTTTCTTTTTAAATGATACAGCCATGCTCAATCAGCTTCTGCTGTCTGGTCGTTAAAATAGAATATTCAAGGCTTTCCCTGTCTTGATGCAAGTAAAAACAAACAGGTTCCCTTAATTTGCTCTTTTTCGGAACAAGCTCAAAGGCAAATTGCCCACTGTCAAACCGGGCACCATCAAAGTATCCCTGAATAAACCGTTCTTCCGTATTCCCACTATGTAGCAATTCATCAATCATTACTACACCGATATAGTGTTTTTCCCTTAGCGAAGCCTCAATCTCTGCAAGGTAATCAAAAGGAGGCTCGCTAGTCTTCATAACCACAAGAATATTTTCTTTTTCTTCACTTATCACAATCATATCAAAGTTATTCATCTAACTTACTCCTTTCTCCTAATTTCTAAATCACTTCATAATATTCATCAATAATCGCCAATGCTCTTTTAATCAAATCATGAGCACCTTTTATATCCAGCATCTTTGTAGTATCAATTGGTGCTGTAGGGTCATCCCAATGTTCTATTGGATGGCGATTGCTGTTATAAAACGTATAAATATTTCCAATATACTTTACCTGCTCAGGCTTTGCATTTCCATATCTCTCTGGTTTCAGCTTATATTTTACACCTATTTTATCAAACATATCAAAATGATTTTCTTTGATGTACTGCGCATTTGGTATAATACCACATTCTATTAATGCTATTTTTAATTGTGCTTCTACAACACGAATTGCCGGCTGAGCCAAATATGTTCCATCAAACATATCATCTGTGACCTTTAAATTATACACAGCCTGATGAAGAGATCTTTCCATTTTCTTAGACGGTAGCTTATCATAAGCATTTGGCATATAAAACTGAAATTCAGAGCGAACCTCGTCTTTATCTATGTTAAGATTATATGTGTCATTAAAAATTTTAGGAATTTCTTCTACTTCTATTAATTCAGTAATATATCCAATAATAGTAGAAAATAACACTTCTGGTCTTCCTTGCATTACTACTTTATTATGCTTTTGATAATGTGTCACAACTACTCTATCTTTACTTTTGTTACATTTTAAAGAAACTGCTTTTCCATGAGCAATCTTTTTTTCATCTATAATTAGATTGTCTTTTCCAATTTCATCAACAGCAAGTGCTATAACTGTTGACAAATCTTCATCTGAAATTCCCTCAACTGTAAACCAAAAATCGCCTCTTTTAACTTTAGGAATCCCATTACCTTCTGTTAAAGCAGCTTTGGCTAATTTATCTGCTTCTTCATTATAATGATCTCCAGAATGAGCTTTTACCTTTTGATAAGAAATTTTTAGAATATCTGATTTACTCTTCATAAAATTTGCATATTTCTGAGTAAGTGTATTCTTTGCCTTCCATTCTCCTTGAGCCCACTTTTCAATTCCTTCATAATCATAACGAAGTTCTAAGTTATGATAACCATTCTTAATTGCCCATTGTACTGCATACATAGCACCAAGCATTTCACCAGCAACATTTCTAATTGCTAAAGAGTCCGGTTCATTTCCATTTCCTGATTCTCTAATAGTTTCTCCTCTTGGTGTAAGAATAATACACCCAAAAGCATATTTTCCTATTTTCTCATCAAAACTACCATCTACATATACAACTAACTGGTTTGTTGTGTTCTCTTCTATATCTACTTTTTTAATTTCTTGTATCCTATTCTCTAAATAGTTTTTCGCTTCCTCTTCTGTTTCAAAACCTTTATACTCTGCTCCCGGATATCCACTTACCGACTCTTTACACTCATTCCATGAATAAAACAAACCGGTTTGCTTACCCTTTTTTACAGCATAAACTTTTTTCTTTGCCATGTATACTCCTTCAAGATTTGGGATTATAGCATAATACAACCTGTTCGTCAAGAATTTTATGTTTACACTTTGACGATATTTGTCTATTTAGCTACTTTTATTTTCTGTTTCTTATTTTATTATACATGTTCTGTCAAAACCAGTCAATGTATTTCACTGTTGCAATAATTAATGTACCTTCTCTTTCTCACTCTTTACATAAGGAAGAGATTGCTCTGCTGCTACTTCTTCCATTTGAAAGTATTCTGGCAGTATGTTTTCTTCCCTGAAACTAAAATACCGGTTCTCAGCCACCACGATATGATCCAACACCTCAATCCCCATAAGATTGCCGGCTTCTGCCAATCGCTTTGTCACTTCTATATCATGCCTGCTTGGTTCTGGATCACCGGAAGGGTGGTTATGTGCCAAAATGATACTGCTGGCATTGGATAAAATCGCAGATTTGAATACTTCTCTTGGGTGAACCAGTACACTATTTAACGTTCCCATACCTACTACGTTGACATTAATAACCTGGTTTTTTGTCCGAAGGTTTAAAATACAGAACATTTCCCGGTCACAATCTTTTAAAAAATCCTGAAAGAGTTCTGCCACATCACAGGGATTTTTTAATTCTTTACTACTGTATAGAGGAGGTTCTTCCACCAGGCGTATACTTACCACATCTATTTTATGTGTCTTCTCCATGTTCTTCCTTTCCAAAACAAATCTCCAGCATAATTCCCTCCGGCAGATTTTTTAAAAGTCTTTCCAACTGTTCTAAATTCATTTCTATTTGATATGTTTCAGCCATTCTGCCACCTTTCCCATGATATACAAAAAGAGTGCCTGATAAAAGAACTGCACTCTTTTTGTCCTATCCTTTTTCTACTTTACCGACTTATAATTTTTGCTGTTGCCTAATTTTTTCTCGTCTGTCATACCTTTTCCTTTACAGATAAAAGAAAAAGTTCCTTTCAGATTACATTACTCCTGCTTTGTCTGCAACGCCTTTTCGTGAAGGTTGGTATTGAAAAGCGCATACAGCGGATTGGCTTCTTTTTCCATACGGTTATCAAATGGAATACAGGTATTTCCATACTTAATGATCCCCGTACCGGAAGGAGAATTATCTACATATTTTAATTGTGCTTCTGGAATTCCTGCTGCAGTGGATAATTCCTGACTGTCTACATTGGACTGCTTTAACAGGGCAATAAACTCACTGTTCCCCAGCATGGTCATGGCTGTATAGTTCTGCAGCATATCAACCAAATTTTGGGTGATTCCTGTGCATAGTCCCCCTTGCTTCCTCACTTTTTTCCAGAGGCTGAACAAAAATTTCGCACTATACTCCCGGTCAAGAACCGTATGGAACTCATCTATATAAAGCCAGGTTGCCCTTCCTTTCTTTGCGTTTTCTGCAATCCTGGCACTGATATTTTCCAGCATGACCAGAGTGGAAATGGCTCCCAGCTCTTTCCCCAGGTCCCTGGTACCATAGACAATGAACCTTGCCTGTACATTCACATTGGTATGGTTATTGAAAATATTTAAAGAGCCATTTACAAACAGCTCCAACGATAAAGCAATGTCCTTTGCCTCTTCTTCTGGCTGCTCCAACAATAACTCATAAAATTCTGACATGGTAGGGATATGCTTTTCCCTTGCCTTTGCAATGTCGATATACAGCTTTCGTACACAACGGTCTATAATGGATTTATGGCGGCTGTTTAGATTATCCCCGTAACATTGTTCACACAGCCCCAGCATAAATTCCCCTTTATCTCGGATATATCCCTGGGAATCGTTTAAATCCAGCGCCCAGACATCCATCTCCAAAGGATTGATGTAATTCTTTGTATAGGTAGACAGGTTAATGATTGCCGCCTGGTTTCCCAGGGCTTCTGCAATATCAAAATATTCCAGTGTCGGATCGATACAGATAATATCATCATCTGTTCCTAAGAACACCTGCAGCATTTCCGACTTACTGAAATAGGATTTTCCGGAGCCGGGGACACCGAATACCATTCCATTTCCATTTGCCAGTTTTTTCCGGTTTCCAATGCAAAGGTTATGAGAAACCTGGTTAATGCCATAGCAGACGCCGGACTTTTCGTTTAATTCCTGTACATTAAAGGGAAGAAGGGCTGCAATATCCCTGGTGAGCATGGTCCGCATTGTGCTGATCTGCCGGTTTCCCACTGGAAGTATGGTATTCATAGCTTCCCTCTGCTGATAATAGTGGGTTTCAATCTGGCACATGCGTCCATTGCCGATATTTTTAATGGTTTCGGTTACACTGTCTAACTCCTTCTTGTCCTCTGCCATGATCAAGAAATTAACCCCTGTATAAAACAGGTTCTGGTCATTTTCCCGCACGTCGTCCATAAGATTTACAATCTTCTCCTTCTGGACTTTCTTGATATGAGAAATGTCACTGGAAAAGTCGTTATTTTTATTACGGACTCTCTGCTGCTTTAAAATATCATTTTCAATGCCCAGATATTTCTTCTGAAGAACCTTATTTGCCAGTTCTTTTGGTACTGGTACAATGCAGATTGTAGTGATGCTATGAACCGGAAGACTGGTAATCTCATTTAAAAAGGTATCCGATAAAGAAGACGGATATTTTTTAATGAATAATGCCCTGCATTTTTTCCGTTCCGTTTCAAAATAACCTGGGTAAAACTGCATATACCCTGGTGAAATATCATTTTTAGGATCACCGCCCTTTTTTAACGCCTGTCTGAAATCAAAGGAGAATTGTTCTTCTTCCCCTATACGGTAAAAATTGAAAAGTACCCGCAGCCGCTCTTCTGCATTTAATTCTTCAATGCAGGAACCAAGTTCTCCAAAGTTCTGTTTTAAGGTAGCTTCAAAAGTGGCAAAAAATGCTTTTGCCTGTTCGTAGGATTTCCGTTCTACACATACAGTCAGCAGTTTTTCCTGCTCAATCCCCTGCCTTCCATCTACAATGCGCTTTTCAATAATCTGATTATAACTTCCACGCAGCCAGTTAAAACCATCTCCTTTTTCCTGGAAAAGTACATGCTCCCGGAAATCCTGCATATTTTTATTCCGATTAAAAATGGTAATAAGAAAATATATATCAATGGCATTTACCGTCTTACAATACTGCTTTAAAATCCGCATCTGTTCTTCTGCACCTGCGGTTACATAGTTAATATCCAAAAAACGGTATGTCCTGGAATATATCCCCTTCCCTACTTCAAAAATGCCATTTTCTGCAATTCTCCCAATCCCCATGACTTCCTGAAGATATTTCGGGGATTTTACTGCTTTATCTGCTTTTTTTAACTGGTCAAACTTATCTGAAAAAATTGACAATCTCTAATTTCCTCCTTTCAGGCAGATGGGACCACAAACACAGCAGCTTCCATCTGCCGCTACATGTCTGTGTATCCCTCTCCTGAAATGGAGAGCAGGCGCTATTTCACGCCTTGATTGAATATTCTGGTCAACGGTACATCTTATACCACACCGCTGCTGCCGCACCAAGTACAATCATCACTACCGTTACAATTCCCATACGGATTGCCTTCTTTTTCACCACGTTGACATCACCACCTTTCTTCTCTTTTTTCTGTTCCTTTTTCCTTTGCTGTACTTCCCGTTCTTCTTCCTGACGGGTTTCCATATAAATCTGTTTCAGTTCCTGCACCGATTCCGTAGAGCCATACACCAAAGGGCGGTTAAAAAAGGAAAAATAAATCATCTTCCCTGCAAACTGCCAGAATGTCAGCCCATGATAGTTATAAAACCCAGTCAGTGCCAGAGGTACAACAAAAGGGGTTGCCACATAACAGCTCAAAGTAATCCCGATTTTTTCATACAAAAGCAGGACAATCCCAGTTCCTACGCCCAATGCCAATGCCGAAAACAAAAACTGTTTTGCTGTAAGTCCTAGAACCAGGGATTCTTTATAATGCTGTAGGTCCTCACTTAATTCAATCTCCATACATAACCTCCTGTATCTGTTTTTTATCTGCTCTGTCTTCGCTCTTCCTGCATGGTTTTCTGTAATCCATGTTGATTGCAAAAGGCGGCAACCCCAGCCTGGTCAAACTTACGCAGCTCCTCCAGATGAAATTTCACCACCGCGTACTGCCCCATACCGGATTGTGCCTTCCAGGGAAGCAAAGTTCCCAGTCCATGCTCCTGAATAAATTGGATATTTTCCTTACTAAAATCACCGCTGATACAGGCAGTTCCAGGTTCCAGGCAATATCCGGGAAGGTTTACGGTCAAATCTGAAAACGGTTCCCACGCCCCATCTTCCTTACTATACAGTTCCACATAAAGGTTCTGGTTCATTGCGTAATAATCTACCCGCAATGCCAGTTCTTCGGTTTCATACGCCCATTGAAAATCTGCTGTTTTGATTTCCTTTTGAAATTCTGGATTTTTTACTTCTCCCCGTTCCTGGTATGCCTGCTCATAGGCTGCATATCCCTCCGGGTCCAATTTCTTTAAAGTTTCTTCCTGAAATTCAAACAGTGGATATTCCATACAACCAGAACAGCAAATTTCTTCTTTTAACTGTCCAAGCCCGTTTTTTTTGATAAATTCTACGATCTGCTCCAGATCATAGCCTGGGAGCAAAAAGGTCTGGTTCTTTTCCAGCGGAATTCCCATATCTGTGGTCAATTCAAAAAGTTTCCATATCTCTTCCTCTTTTTCCGTAAACACACAAACTTTGATGTTTTTATCAGCCGGATAAGTTGCAACTTCCAGCCAGACCTCATAGATCTCCCCATTGCCAAAATCCAGGCTGAGTTTTTCTTCCTGTTCCATTTACATATCCTCCCTTCTTACCGGCTCCTGCTCTTTGCAGACAGAAGCCTTTCTTTTCCCTTTTCAAAATATTCTTCATTAATTTCAATGCAGATTGCATTCCGTTCATTTAAAAGTGCTGCTTCCCCCAGGGAAAACGAACCTGCAAACTGATCCAGTACCCACTCCTTTTCTTCTGTTACAAATCCAAGGATCTGCTGCAAAAGTTGCACTGGTTTTTCTGCCTGATGAATACGGGAGTTTTTCCCTGGCGGTTCAATGTCAAAGACCGTTGGAAGCATTCCCCTGGCGCCTGACATATAGTGGGATATTCCTGGCTCCGCCTTATCCTTTTTCGCATCTGGGCGTAAATTCCTGGCTTTTCCTTTCGTAAAAAATGCAATCTCTTCCGTATTTTTAGATTTTCTTCCCGTATTGGCAACGAAATTTCCTTTTTTCCAGGCGACTTTTGCATAATATTCAAGTCCTGCTTCTTTCGCCATTTTTTTCATCTGATAGAGGTATTCATAATTTTCCCCATTTTCTTCCGGCATGAACTCTACCAGAAAACACCCTTTTTTCAACACCCGGTATTTTTCATCAAAGTCTTCCTGCGTATATTGAAAACATTCATAGGCGGCAAAATCCCGGTTTCCCCCTTTCAGGCTTTTTTTCAGGTCATAAGCATGGTCTGTAATAATGGCATCTATACTGTTATCTTTTAAAAAGCTCAAATCCCTGCCATTTCCCTGAACCAGCATACAAGTTACCTCTTCTCCGTCCTGTTCTTTGGTAACCGTATAGACTCCTTTGGCTATCCTGGAAAAAAGCCCCTTTTCTATTCCCTCATAAATTCTTGCCCGGATACTGGGTTCTTTTACCTCTTTTACCTGTTCTACACAAGCCACTGCTTCTTTAAGGCTGAAGCATTCTGCGTCCTGAAAATATTCAAATAGTGTCATCTGTATCCCTTTTTCCTGCACAATCCTTTCCTCCTACAATCCCAGTGCCCTGGAAGTCAGGTTCTGCGCTCCTTTTACAGTGCCTACCGTCAGCGCAACCGTAAAGGTCATTTCCCCCAAATAAATCAGGGTTTTGGCCCAGTCCTCATAATCTCCGGTAAAGGTCGGAAGTCCGGAGGAAATAAACTGGTTACACAAAAGAATTGCCAGCGCCATTGTGACTGCCTCAAAAACGACACTGATAAAATATTTCATATAGGCTACAAAGGTATTGCTAAGCCCCCGGTTTCCAGCCAGGGTACTGCTGGCAATCGCCCCAAAAGGTACAATTACCATAATTTTCAAAAAGCGGAAATAAACATTGTACAGCAGGAAGAAACCACAGATAATAACGATTAAAGACAGGAAAACAGCAAGTATCAGGAACACGATACTGGTTCCAAATCCCAAATCTTTGATCACTTCTGCCTGCGCCGGGTCAATGGATAACTCCACACTCTGGTTTTGCCCCAAATGCCCCACCAGGTTTCCACAGGAAGTAAACAGGGCTTTCATAATGGTAATGTTATAAGATACCAGCCACTGTGCAATGGCAACCCGGATAAACATACGGAGGATTGCTTCAAACCGGATTTCTTCCCGGATATCTACCGACTCTGCACAAAACCCAATGACGAAAAAAAGGACTACCAGGGCAGAGCCTATCCCAACAAAAAGGGGTTCAATCCCTTCAATGATCCCCCAGGGCCCGCCTCCTTTGAACCCGGTAGGGGACTGTCCTAAAAGTTCAAATACGAGGCTGACCTGGTTATTCCAAAATCCAAACACGATTTCCAAAAGTGCAAGGATCGCCTCTCCTAAATTAAACATCACTTCACCTCTCTTCTTATCTGCTTATCTCAAAAAGAAGAATGGTTTTAGCTAATTCCCAGGAAAGTAAGAACGGAGGAAATGGCTGCCATAATAAGCCCTGCAACAATTCCTTTAATGGCACTGTTCATAGAAGAACTGTCCTGCTGTTGGTAAGCCTGTGCAAATTCCATCACGTTTTTTGCCAGGATAATCACACCCACCGCACCGATAATACTGATCACCAGTGTCTTTAAATTCATAAGCGGCTGTGTTACGTCACTTACCCCGGAAGCCATGACAGTCTGGGGGAACAGGGAAACAGTGGCAGCGCTTACTGCCAGGACTCCCAGTAGAGATTTTTTCAAGCGGTTCTGTTTCTTTCTGATAACCTCTTTGATCTTCATATCTTTTTACTCCTTTTCATGTGATTAATACCGCATTACGCAAAAAGACAGATTTTTGAAAACCTGCCCTGCGTAATGCAAAAACTACAGGTTTCCAAAAATCTGCCTTCTTTAATCCGAGGCTGTTTCTTTTGTAAATTTTTTACGGATTTCCTTCATCTTTTCAGCACTGTTTTTTGTATCTGCCATTTGAAGGATTTTATCATACGAAATTCCAGCACCAATGGCAAGCATGATTTCTCCCAACTGTTCCTCATTATAAACATGGCTTTCCAATAATTCAGAAAGTTTTTCTTCCTCTGTCTGTACCGGTTTTTCCGTTTTCTTCGGCGGCCTCACCTCCTCTACCGTTCTCTTCTTCTGGTTCTCTTTCAGCTCTTCCTCCGAAAAAATCTTCTTAGGAATAGGCTCATAAGAAAAAATTTCATCAAAAGACAGTTCCACAATCTGAACATCTTCTCCCTGTTCCTTTTTCTTCTTATAATAATCCAGGGATTCTTCACTTAAAATCTGTACCGCCTGTTTTTGGGCAGCCATTCTGTCATGGATATAAGGCGCAGCCCCGCCATCTTCTGTTTCCGAAAATCTGGAGTGTGCAAAAGTATTGTATTTCTTATCAATAATAGGATCACAACCCCTGATTAACAAAATACACTCTGAGTTATCCAGCTTTCGGGTTTCGTCCGGTGTCAAAAGCTCACGCCCCAGCACATCATAATTCCGGGAACTGCTCCCTTGCCGGCCTTTGGTTTCCCCACTGCTTTTTTTATCAATGGTTCCTTTTCCCAGGGACTCACTGATATACTTATGCGTGGACTGTTCATTCCCACCAAGATATACCAGAGAATCACAATTACCCGGTATGGTTTCCCAGGTTTTCTCAAACAAAGCCTTGATCTGGGCAAGGTTTTGGATAAAAATGGTACATGAAATATTCCTGGAACGCATGGTACTAAGGAGGCTGCAGTAGTCATCTGGCAATGGCACGTTGGCAAATTCGTCCAGCATAAAATTGACGTTAATGGGAAGTTTTCCATTGTAATGGAAGTCTGCCTGGTAATACAATTCCTGGAAAATCTGGGAATAAAGCATACCAATTAAAAAGGCATAACTCTTATCCGAATCCGGCGTTACACAAAAAAGTGCAGTCTTCCGGTTTCTGTCCCCGTCAACACCAAGCCCAATCTCCTCAATCTCCATTTCATCATGATCCAGAATCCGCAAAATTTGTGGGTTCTGTAACAATCCCAGCCTTGCATTTGCGGAAATGATGATACTCCTTACCGTATCTCCGGCACCCCGGACCACTTTATTATACTGGATTAAAGCAGGGTGATTGCTTCCCTTTTTTCTCTCCAGTCTGCGGAAACGCCGGTCTAAATCAGAAGGGGAACCGTCTGCATGGACTTCCGCCTCATTCAAAAGCTGCAGAACCATACGGAAATTCCTTTTCTCCATTTCACACTCCTGCCACACATAAAGAAAAATGGCCTGCAAGTACAAAGACTCGGCTTTCTCCCAGAATGGATCACTGGGCTGTGCGTTTTTCGGTGTGGTATTATTGATCAGGTTGGTAACCAGTTTTACAATATCTGTTTCAGAGCGGATATAGCGGAATGGATTATATCCGTTAGACTGCTCCATTTCCACCAGGTTCAGCACCCGTATCCGGTATCCATGCGCTTTCAGCATACCTCCGCAGCATCTTAAAATCTCCCCTTTGGGATCTGTAATGATCTGGGAAGCCCTGCTTAACTGAAGGAGATTGGGTTTCACCATGAACAAGGTTTTTCCAGCGCCGCTTCCTCCGATTACCAGGACATTTAGGTTTCTCCTGGTCTTTCTGGTATTCATGGACAGCCTGACATTCTGGGATAAGATCAGGTTATTGTGTTCATCTTTATCCGCAAACTGCTTTGCCACTTTTTTCGGATCTGCAAAAACAGCGGTACCAAATTCCTGTCCCGGCATATAGTTTTTCCGGCTGGTGACATACATGACCATACCAATCACATATACAAAAATCCCCAAAATGATTGCTTTTAAGGAAGTTTCGTTCCAATAATTGGCAAACGGGGCTACCATCACCTGATCCAGACGGTTTAAAAAATAATTGATATCCTTTCCGGGCTGATAACACACGTTCAAGAGATAACCTCCATAGCCGGAAGCTATGCCACCAATAAGATACATGCCCCAGGACTGTTTCTTCTTTTTCTGAATTGCTCCGGTTCTCTACCTCCTTTGCCCCTGTATGGTTCTTCTCCCTGCTTCCAGGTTCTGTTGTGCCTTCCTGTAATTCTGCTCCCTTCTTCTGCGTATCTTTTCCTGCTCCTGTCTGGCGCGTTCCCTGTGTACCGGGTCATAGCTTTCCCTATATAAATCTTCCCCCGAAGTTTTTCTAAGAAAACGGTCCTCCAGGTCTAAAATTGCATACTCCTTCTTCTTTTCCAATCCTGCAAAAATCGTCTTATGGTCATTAATCCAGCTAATTTCCGATTTATCCAGCCAGATAAATTCATTCTTACGGTACGGAATCCTGGTTTTGATATGATGCTCTGTTTCTTCATATACCAGCTTCTGGTCTATGGTAATGGCATTCACACCTGGATTGTTCCGTTTCTCCTTTTGGATACGCCGAATGACCTGCATCTTTTCTTCTGTTTCCTGGCTGCTTCCAGTGCTGCGTCTTTTGGCTTCCTCTTCCCCAAACAACTGTTTCCACTGCTGGGAATCTACCAATTCTTCAACCTGTTCCGGTGTCCTGGTCAGTGTCACCGTACCTTCCTTCCCTTTCTCCAAAATCCCCTGTTCTTCCATGTAGCAGATAATCGGCCAGATCTGAAGCCAGGTCATATTCAGACGGGAACGGACATCACTGATCTTCTCCACCTGGTTTTTCGCCAGCTCCCGCGCAACCAGTTCACACTCCTTCGACTCCGGCAGGGCAGGCTTTTTTACTTCTTCTACCAACTGCTCTACCTTATCCGGCTCTGCATTTTCATAGTATTCATCTAACGTCCCAATATTGGAATGTTCAATTTTTGCCATCATGGACTGAATACGGGGCGCTGCCTGGGAATGGAACAAAATTTCACTCATACCGTCCTTCTCATTTAAATCCGGCAAAATGGAATATAAAATCCCATACTTATTTGCCAGGGCTTTTACCCGCTCCAGGTCTTTTGTTTCAAAACGGAAAACCTGTAAATCGCCTCCCATTTTCAGGAGCTTTTGTACAGAAGTTTTCCCTGACAGTTTTTCCTGATCCAGAACTTTTTTAAATACCGCACAAATATCTTTTACAAACTGCCAGCCTGTATTTCCCATTTTCAGAATGATTTCTGCGCCTTCAAAGGAAACTTTAATAATCTGCGCCGCATCTTGTATTTCACTCATGCTCTCCCTCCTATCCCATTGCCCTGTCCTTTTTTACTGGAACAGCCGCCTTTATTTTTCCTTCTGTAAGCATGGCTTCCAGGTCATACTGGATATTTTCCTGTTTTAAGAGAGCCTCCAGCATGTGGTTTGCTTTTTCCTTTTCATAGGTCATATACTGAAGCTGAAAAATATAATTCTCAATCTGCAAAATATTTTCCGGAACCTGAAAAAACGGTTCAAGGTAATGATAAAGAATACGCTCTTTTTCTTCCTTTCCTGCATGAGGCGCCTGTAACTGCAAAATAATTTTTTCTACCTCTTCCATAGACTCCTTATGAAAAGCAATACGGTACAAATCCTGTTTCTGCTCCCTGGTAAGAAAGGGCTGTTCCTTTTCGGCAGTTTCCAAAAGGGAAAATGTTTTTACCACATGTTCAAGTTCTGCCATTTACACACCCGCCTTCCGTTTCCGCATCAAAAGGATAATTTCCCGCATTTTTTTCATTCTCTCTGGTGAAGGGCTGTTCTCCATCACCTGAAGAATTTCTGCATCTGCCAGCCCACTTTCTACGCACTGGCGGATTTCTTCCAACTGTTCTGCGGACAGGTTATATTCCAGAATTTTCTCCACAACACTTTTGGGTACTTTTTTCCCAAGCATGGCAATCCCAAGCAGCCGGTGCTTACTTTTTTGTAGCCCTTCCGCTGTTTGTATGCTTTTTTCTTCCAATACCACTTTTGTTTCCCTGGAAGCAGCTTCTGTTTTTTCCCTGTATTTTTCTGCTTCTTTTTTCAGATCCTGAATTTCCTGCTCTTTCTTTGCCAGCTTTTCTTTTAATTCCTGTATGTTTTTATCTTTATATTGCAGGTTCTCATACAGGTCTTTAATCTCCTGGTTTTTCTCTTCAACAACATGCTCCTTTACCAGAGAGGACAAGGCTGTAAAACGGTCATTGCTTTCCCGAAACTGCTGAATGGATTGTTCCATGATCCCCATAAGATTTTTCATATAAGAACGCATTTCTTCATCTTTCGGAACTTCTTTTTTTGCCTTTGACTCTTCCAGTTGTATCCGCATGGTCCGCATACGGCTGGCCGGCAGTTCATTTCCGGCATAGGTTTTCACCTCTTCCAGATCCAGCCCGTTTTTTAAGCCCTCTACGATTTCCCGTACCTGGAACTGGTTATAATTTCCTTCACATAAAAAGTCGATTTCCCCAATCCCTTCCATAAGCCCTATGATGATTGCTTTCATCACCGGGGCTTCCTGGTTACTCTTAACTACCTTCTGGATATCCGAAACAGGAAGACCAAAATCCAGCCCCATAGAAACTGCGTCCATCTGTTCTTCTTTTAAAACTTTCCGGCATTCTTCCAGATACCGTTGTCCTTCTACTGTCATTTACCCTCCTTTTCCTCTGCCCCTCGCAGACGGTTTCCTATTCTTTTCCTTCTGCTGTGCTTCCAACTTTTCTTTTTCTTCTGCTTTTTCATGCAGACGCTCTGCAATCCTTTTTTCTTTTAAGATTTTTTTCCGTTCAATCCGCAAACGCTCCTCTTTCTCAAAGAAATAAGCGTCTGTCTGTTCTGCCTCAGACAAGGAATATCCCATTTCTTTTAACTGCCCAAGAAGGTTTTGGTATGTCTGGTGGTCTTGAAAAAATTCCTGATACCCTTCCTGATAAAGTTTTGCTTCCATCTGTTTTTCCTGCAGCTTATTGAGAAGCAGAAGCATTTCCTCATAAGGAACCATTTCTTTTCGTAGCTGCTTTCTTGCCCTGCTGTTTTCCCAAAGCTGTTCCTTTGTTGCATCAGAAATGGCTTTCAACTGCGCCTTATCCTGTATGCGATAAGCTGCCAGAAAATCAAATTCCTCCTGCAATTTTTTCAATTCATGGATTGCTGCCCTGTATTTCCAGGTTTTAGAGTCTGCCATTGGTTTCCCCTGCCGGTACCTGCGAAGAAAACATTCCTTCTGGTATCTGGTCAAATGCCGCTCCCGGTATGGGATAAACACATACGTCCATTCTACCGGTATCTCCTCTCCGGTCATTTCCGGGACTGGAAGGCGTCCAAAACGCTGCCGAAGCCTTTCCTCTGTATATTCTTCCCCTAGCTGGTCAAGCCGCCTTGCCCTTCCTGCTCCGGGTTCCCGAACAGAAAGGCGCTTTCTCCCCCGCAACTCATATCCCATGCTGGAAAGATTTTCAAGAAATTCCTCATAAGAACCTGCGTCCTGTAATGCCTGGTCCACATCTCTTCTGATCCGCCTGTCCCGTTCAGCAAGAGATTTTTCTTCCTGTCCTTTTTGTTTGCGTTTTTCCTTTGCTTCTTCCAGATCCAGCACAGATAAACCATGCTCCCTGCATATCCGGTTGGTCAGAGGCTGAATGATGTTTTCCCAATCCCCGTTTTTATAATCGTATTTATATCCCGTAGTACAGCGTACTGAATTAAAAATAATGTGCCCATGAATATGGTCCGTATCATTATGGACTGCATAAACCGCTTCAAAATCCTTCCCAAGAAATTCTGTCACAAACTCTCCTACCACTTGGAAGGCTTCTTCTTCCGAAACCTCATCTTCCTCAAACGAAAGAATGAAATGGTAGCCCTGCCTTTTATCCAGCTTTCCAAAATGACGTTTGGTATCTACCATCTGGGATAATGCCTGTTCAGGAATACAGTTATGTCCACAGACATAGCGGCCATGTTCTGTTTTCTCCGGGTTCATAATATAGCGAAGACCGTTTGCCAGATGTTTTGCTGGATAACCCGTTTTTGCCTGTTTCATGTGCAGGCACTTTGTAATTGCCATAACCTACAGCCTTTCCTGCACCTGGCTTACCAGTGTTTTTATCTGCTTCAAAAACACATACAGACGGTGTTTATCTTCCCTGGAATAAAGGGCGCTGTTATTGTTATGGGTAATCTGGTTGATGTTTACGCCAATCCGGTTGATTTCCTGGTTCATGCGTTCCAGTTCCTGACGGATTTCCGGGTAATCCCTGGGACGGTTGGTAATCAGCATACGAAGGTACTGGGAATCGGAAAGCCCCATCTTTTCTGCCTGTTTTTGTAACTCTTCCAACTCCCATGAGTACAGCCGGATTTCTTTTCTGCATTTCATTGTTTCTTTTTTCATGCTCCCCCTTTCCTTATCTTTATCACATATTTCATCTACCGATTTCTACTCCAACGCTATCTGCTGTCAACTCCTAAGACCTGCTATCGGTCACCATATAACTTCCCGGTGTCCGGACTGGCTATGCCAGTCCTCTGCAAGATACGGATTTTACCGTACAAAATCCCATCTTGTTAGGGGGCACCCCCTAATACCCCGGATAAAATAGATAGCACAACGCAGATACTGATAGCAGACCTGCGTTCCATATAGGGAAAAACCGATAGCAGTTCAAAACATCTGCTATCGGTTTTTCCACTTCCTACTTCTATTTCTGCTAACAAAACCCCAGTTCTGTTAGCAAATCTGCCAGCCTCCTGTGTCTGATGTGACAGCAGTTCTTCCATTCTGCTATCAACGCCTTTTGCACAGACTCCTTGCAGGCTGCTTCTTCTTCCGCAATTTCTCTCTTTCCAACAAGTATGGGAAGACTCTCTATGGACCATTTGCCGCTTTGGGTTTCTCTTATGAAATTATTGGTTTACCTGTTCTTCCAAACGCTCCAATGCCTTTTCAAAAGCTCCAATCCCACTGAAAAAGGAAGAAAGCCGGATATCCTCAAACAGATATGGCATGGCTTTGTATAGTTCCAGAAAAATATAGTACAGCACATCAACAACAATGGAATTTCCTGCCTGTTTGTAAAGCTGGCTTTTGCTTATACCTGTTTCTTTTGCTTTCCAAAAATCCGCATCGGAAAAGCCCATAAGCCGGAAGCATTCTAAAGGTGTCAGCCTCCGGATACGGAACAAAGACTCTAAGCGGTGTATTCCATTTGATGTCGTAAGCGTAGGGCAGAGTTCCCCATGCTCCTGTACCCTTCCCCGTTTTTCCACAGACGGATAACTAAGATTTACAACACCATTTTCCAAACATTCCTCATAACCTTTCTGTGTCTTTTGACGTACCAGAATGATATTATCTTTTTGCACAGAAGTAAGGGTATGGCAGACTTCTTTTTCTCCCAGTTCCAAAGTCTGCACAATCCGGCCTTCCCGATCATACCTGCCCCGGATTGCTCCTGGATATTTTTCTACAATCTTTGGCTGGTCATGCCCTGCTAAAACCGCACCGCTGCTTCCTAAAGGGGAATAAATAACCCCGCTTGAACCATAGCCGGTATGAATATCTCCCACTTGAAGAATTTTGGGCTGCTGTCCGCCACCACCACAGGCAGTTACCGTAGGGCAGCACCCGTCTGGCAGATAAACCCGTCCAGTCTGTTCAAACACCCCTTTGATATTTCCGGCCCGTTTTACCCGGTTTTCCCGAAAAGCCTTCAGGCTTTTTTCGTCCGGCTCAAACAAAAGCGCTTTTCTCTCTTTCATATCTTCAATCAAGCGGCGTACTTTTTCCTGGGATAAGTAGTATTTTTCCTCTACCGTATCCTCCAGAATATCCATAAGGCACTGGAAGGACTCCAGCGGTTCCGGAAACTGGAATGTTCCATTATCCATTTCCTTCTGTATCAAAATCAGATATACCCGTTCCCTGTTCTGTGGTATTCCATAATGCTTTGCATTAAGAACACTCCAATAGGTGTGGTATCCGTATTCATGCAGTTCTTCTTCAAACAACCGGAATGTGGTATCCCGGAATTTTTTTCCTACAATATTTTTTACATTTTCATAAATTCCCCATACTGGTTTGACACCCCGTATCATACGGAGCCACTCCACCAGAAGGGAAGAACGTGTTTTATCAATATCATGGGAACCACACATGCCGCAGGCGTCCCTTTTGGAATAATGTACCTGCAGAGGGTTATACTCATACCCGCAGCTTCGGCATTTCCAAACTGCGCCTGCCTGCTTGCCTGCCAGGGAAAAATCCTGACAGGGGCTTCCGCCACAGATCATGTTAAACGGTTCAATCTCCCTTTCGTCCACTTTTGTAATATCTCCCAGATTCAATGTTTCACTTGTACCATGAATCGCACAATAACTCTTTGCTGCATATTTATCAAACTCACAAAAATTCACCAAACTATATTTCATTCCTCATATTTCATGAGGTGTAGCTACACATTTTACCTAGGATTACTCACTTATTTCCTCCTGTCTCCTAAATTTTTTATAGTCTTCATGAGAAATCCACAGCTACAAACGAAATATCCATCTGGCATTACCTTACAATCATAGAATCACCCCTTCCCGTATCCAGAGTTTATCCTTCTGTCAAAAATTCTGTTGGTCTGCACCACCTCCTTTCCTAACACTCCCACTTTCGGATTGGTTATTTCTTTCTCACCGCTCTTCTTTCCTGATGTTTGCCAGCACCCTGGACACATACGCCTGCTTGGGTATCCCCATGCGGTATCCCTGCCGCTCATAGCTCTCTTCGATAAACGCAACCCGTACACGTCCATGCAGTTTCCTCTTTCCTATCCACTGCACTACTTTTTCCATCTCCGCTTCGCATTCGTCGATCTCCCATTTTTTGAAACATTCCTCATCATAGCTATTTTCCAAAAGAATACCCTCCTATCTTGCCTGTGCTATCTGGTATGGTACTATGTTCCTGTGTCCTACCATTTTTTCTATCTTTTGTATGTTTGTCCCTTTTGTTTCAGTAAAAAGCGACCTTTCCTTTTCTACCAGGCTGGAAAGCTCTTGGTTTTCCTTTTTATACTGCAAAAAAGCATTATAGTCTTTTCCCATAGGTGGAAGACGTACAAAAACCTCATACTCCATAAGGGTATATTTTCTTGCCAATTTTTTTGCCGCTTGTCTTCCCGGCAGGTCATTATCCAAACAGAACTGTATCTTCCTGATATGAGGATAATCTTTTAAGAACTTTTCCAAAGGACCATCGGAAAGCATTCCAAGTACCAGGATATTGTTCTGATAATCTTCCCGCAGTTCCATATCGGACATGGCATCAATGGCCGCCTCATATACATAGAGCGTATCACTGTTTTGGTCTACCAGATTAACCCCATAAGTTTTGTCATTCCCCGTAACATCTCCTTTAAAGGGTTTTCCATATTTATCCAGGGTTCCCCTCTGGCTGGCAAAACGTGGGATACCTTCCGTATCTTTTCCCACAAAAACCAGGTTATGGTACGTTCCGCTCTCATACAAAATCCCCTTTTTTACCCAAAAATCAATCATCTGCTTTGACAGCTTCCGCTGTTTTATCAGATAGCCATATAACCGGCGGCTGGTTTCTGATTTTGAAGGAAGTACAAAAGGGTCTTTCGGTATGTCTTTTCTCTGTTTTGTTTCTTCTATTTTTTCAGTCTGTCTTTCCGGTTGAAATTTTTGCATGGTTTCAGTACGGATATATCCGGCAAACTCCAGCAGATATTTGACTGCCTCCACAAAATCCATGTTTCTGAAATATTCCAGAAAGTCAATGGTGCTGCCACCTACCCCCTGGCTAAACCGGCACCAAGAAGACCGGTTGAAGATCATCACAGAGTCCATACCCACTGCCTGATAGAACCTGCCTTTCCTTTTCAATGGAATCCCTATCTGCTCCGCCAAATCCACTAAATCCACTGCCTTTGCAATCTGAATTTCTTCAGCCGTAAATTTTCCCATACTGCACCTCTTCATATTTCATATCCAGATAATGTGCCATTTCCGGGTGCAGAGCTTCAAAAGCAGTCAGGTAGCGGAAACAGGAACTATACTCTCCCTGTCCGGTACAAAATTCCCGCAGGCTCTTTTTTGAATACTGGGCGGGCTGATTGCACCAACGACTTAGGTTGATATACATTCCCTTATAAATTTCCGGTGCCCGTTCCCATGCGGCATAGCGCATCAAATAAGTCAGACACTTATACCGCATCAAAATCTCAATCCGTATGAAAACGTCCCGAATATCCTTTGCCCAAAAATCTGCTTTCCAGGTCCCTTCCCAGTCATAGCCGCACAGTACATACAGCTTAATTTTCTGATAAGGAACTGGGATCACTTCCCGCAAAAGTTCCAATTTTCTTACAATAAGTTCCTGATCTTTGATATGGTCAAAGGCAAAAATCATACCGTTATCCAATTTTCCAGATGCCAGAAGTTCCATCTGCCTTTTCTGCATAATCCTCAGATCCAGCCCCTGCCGGAATTGAAACCGCCTGCCTGTTTCCAGGACACTGGAAAAGATTTTTTCCCACCCTGCACAGGCAAAAAAGTTATCGTCCAAAAAGCATAACTTCTTTCTGGACGGGTCATAAAATTCTTCCAATGGGCTTGCTGGTGCTGCACCGGTGCTGTTTTTGTTTACACAGAAACTGCACTTCCGAAAACACCCCCTGGTGAGGAAACCAATGGAATACTCCGTATAAAATTGGAACTCTTTCTTCTTTTTCTCTCCTTCGCTATGTTCTTTTACCATCTGGTCATACAAATGATAGTCCGGTGTATGGTGTTCAATCGCTTCTGGAAGTACCGGTGCTTTATCGTAAAAAAATCCAGTCCCTCCATAAACGGTTGTTTCCCTCGTCAAAATATGTTCCGGCACAAAGGTATCCGTAAACACTTTTGATACATAGAGCCAGTCATATTCCCCTGCCTGGCTATAATCCAAAAGAAGCTCTGTTTCAAATCCCTGCTCCTTCCAATAAGCGGAAAGTTTCATACATGCCAAGTTAGGAAACCGGTGTCTTTTCCGGTATAAAAGATCTGCATCTATAATCCCTATCCTCAACGCCTGCTCCTTTCCATACGGGTAGTTCCGGTTTTCTTCTCCCCTTTGACTGCCTCTTTTCTTTCTTCCTTTTCCTTGCATTCTGCCGGGCAATATGATTTTCCATTTGCTTCCATGATTTCTGCAAATTCACAAATATGGAACACCCTTGCCCCTACCTGTGTGTGGTATTCATCAATATAGGTACAAACCCGTTCTTCCCTTTTTCCATCTGGATATACAATCTCTATGGAGTCCCCGTCTGCTATGCTGAACAGGGTATGATAATGGCTGTCAATAAACCGTATTCTTTTTTTCTCTTCCATGCTTCTCACCTCATATTGCCAAAGAAAGGACAGCCGCAGCCGCCCTTTCCCAAGTTTAAAAACTGATTTTTATTTTCTATGCCTTTTTATGTCTTTTTCTGTAATAAAGTAGGCCTGCTACCATACCTGCACTTACACCAAGAGCCAGCAAAGGCAGGAACCAGTTTGTATCATCACCCGTTTTTGGTCCTGGTTTTACGGTACCTGGTGTTTCTGGTATTTTTTTATTCTGGATCTCTTTTACCACTTCAATGACTGGTGTTTTATCATTCTGATAGGTAAATACGATTTCCCACTCTTCTTCCGTCTTCTCATATCCCTTTAAGGTGGCAGTTTCTTTCAGCACATAGGTGATCGGTTCTTTGAAAACACCATTTTCATAAGTTCCAATTGGAAGTAGTTCTGAAACTGCTTTTCCATCTTTTCCAGTCTTCAAACGTCCTACTTCTTTTCCGGTTTCCTTTTCCAGCAGAACAAATTCTACTCCCTCTAAAGCTGCTTTACTGTCTGTATCCGTTTTTACGATAACCAGTTGTCCCATAGCACGCTCATCTTCCATCTTCACTTTCTGAATTTCTCCCGTTTCTTCTACTGTAAACTCCACGTCATTGGCCACAATATATCCGTCAACTGCCGCCTCTTCGTGCAGGGTATAAGTGCCTACCGGAAGATACTCAATCAGGTGTTCTTCTCCTGTGGTCCAGGACTCTACCACTTCCCCGTCCTGATCCAGGATCTGCAGCTTCGCCCCTTCAATCTCCTTACCATCTGTAATATCTGTTTTAGAGATAGAAACCTTTGTATGGTCGTCCTCCATTTTCACTTTTTGTACGTCCCCTGTTTCTTCCACAACAAATTTCACATCTTCTGCCCGGACATATCCCTGTTCCGTAGGCGCCTGCTCTTCATGCAGTATATATTCCCCTGGTGCCAGTGCGTAGACTACATGAGCTTCTTTTTTTGACACCCACTCTTCTACCACTTTTCCTTCCTGATCCAGGATCTGCATTTTGGCCCCTTCAATTTCCTGTCCACCGGTTAAATCTACTTTCGTAAACTCCGTAATAGTAGGCTGATTAGAAATTTCTTCTGAAAAAGCGAGCAGTTCAAGGGTCTGGTCTGTATAAGACGCATCAAAGGAACACACCTCATCATTTGGCAGGTATCCCGGCTTATGCTCTACTTCCTGAATATAGTATTTTCCATGAGGAAGATCTGCCTGAAATACCAGCTTGCCCTCTTCATCTGTTGTTCCCAGTTCAATCAAGGCATCTTTTTCTACAACTACTTCCCCGGCAGCATTTTTGATATCCTCCTGCGCATACAACCCGAATACCACTCCTTCCAGCGGTTTTCCGGTTTCTGCGTCTTTCTTCAGAAGACTCAGGGAAACTTTCTGTCGCTGATTGGTAAGTTCCATTGTTACATAATCCACTGCTACTTCCTGTCCCTTATATGCAATTTCAAATTCTTTTGCTTCCGGGTCAAGCACACAGTTCTGACCTGCCTTTTCTTCCACTACATAGTATTTTCCGATAGGAAGATTATTCAGGACTGCCTTTCCTTCTTTATCTGTTACCATACGGGCTACCAGGGCATCTTTTTCATATTTTACAATGCGGTTTCCTGCTTCGTCTTTCTGTCCGTCCGGGGTATAAATGGTTTTCTTTGCATGAATGGCAAATTCTGCACCTTCCATATTCCCTTCTTCATAGTCAAATTTATAACCTTTCTCTTTTTCCATGACTTCTTCCCCGGTGAAGAAACTGCTTACCTGATTTACGAAACCTACTACACCGTTTTTCATCTTCGTCAGGATCTTTTCTTCTACTTTAGAAGCACCAGAAAGTTTTTCTCCCTTTTTATGGATTGTAAGGCTTCCTACTGCTTCATCATTATACTGTTCAATGACAACAATAAATTTACCGGTTTCCTCTTCTACCTGGTGTACAGTATCAGAATTTACGGTAATAGTGATCGGCGCTTTCTTTGCCTCCTGGTATGTGCCTCCGTCTGCAACTTCATTCAGTGGAACTTCCTTTCCGTCTTTTAAGAGGGCATTTTCAAATCCTACCTGTACATAATTTTCCGGCGCTTCCACTTCTTCAATCCGGTAAGTGCCACATTTTAACTGCTCCGGTGTAATCAGGTATCCCTCTTCGTTGGTCCTGAACACAGATACCACTTCTTTTTTCGGATATCTTACGATCATTTCCACATATTTTTCTGCTTCCACATCATAAATCTTATAAGCTGCACTGTTATCCAGCACCGGCTTCTGCGTCTGGGCATCTTTTTTCACAATCTTGAAGTAATACTGCAAAGGACGGTCATCAAACACACGCCATACCTGGGGTTCCCGGCTGTCTTCTGAAATCTGTACGATAAATGGACGAATCCCTTTTAAATTTTCCGGAACTGTAGACTCAAACACCACATAGGTTCCATAAGGAAGTTCTGGACTCTTTAAATATCCTTTCTTATCTGTAAACAGCTCTGGTACCGTAATCTTTTTACCATTCTCCCAATAAGAAGCGGTTTCGTCTTTGCTGTAATCATAGGTGATAAAATCTTCCGGGGTATAATAAGAACCATTTCCCGGCTTCAAACTTCCATCTTTTACACCAGACAGCTCACTGATGAGGAATACCTTAAATCCAGCTCCTTCTACCAGTTCTGTTTCTGTCTGCTCCCCGTCTTCTGAGATCTTGATAAGCTGAAAGGCCTGTTTCTTTACAGTTTCCTTTACAGTTACTTCCCGGTGTACAATCTGTACCTCCTGTCCTTCATACGAAACCTCTACGGGATACTCTGTTTCATCTAACAGATACCCTTCTGCCGGCTCTATTTCTTTCACGAAATAATTTCCAAGATACAGGTTTTTGAAATCTACAGTTCCTTCACTGGAAATCGTACCCTGCGCTACAAGTTCCCCTTTTTTATGGACAATCCCATCTTTCTTATTGGGGTGTTCAATATCTTCTGCAGCATATAATCCGTATTTTGCCCCTACTAAGGTTGCGTCACCCTGGGAAATAAATCCCTGGGAATCCTGATCAATCTTACTTACATGAACTTCTCCCCGTACTTCCTCATTTTTAAAATCATGAGAAAAAGTATATGTGTAGGTGCTGTCGTCTTTATATTCATAGAAGAAACGATACACCTCATCTGTCATATAATACTTATCCGGTGCCTGGATTTCTTTTACGCTGTAATGGAAATTCAAAGGAATATCCGCATGGAACACAGCCATTCCTTCCCTGTCGGAAACAGCACGTTCCACCAGGCTTCCCTTTTCTACAAGAACCTTTCCGTCTGCCGCTGTCAGGTCTTCTTCTGCATACAATCCAAACGTCGCACCCTCCAGGGTAACGTCATCATGTTTCGATTTTTTCACTACATTTACGGAAATCTCCGGTCTTGCATTGGTAAAAGTGGTTTCCCCCTGGGATAACTCTACATTCTGTCCTGCATAGGACAAGGTTACAAACTGGGTACGTTCCTGTTCTGTTTTTCCAATCACCAGATTTTCCGGTGCTTTCTGTTCTACAACCTTATATTTTCCAAGATACAATTCTTTGGAAACAGCACTTCCATCTTCCCCGGTTGTCAGACTTTCTACCAGATCCCCTGCTTTATGCACCTTCGTCACTTTATCCTGGCTGTAAATATCCTCTGCCGCATAAATGTTATATTCTGCCCCTGCAAAGTCCGCATTTCCATATACAAAAGTCAGGTTCCCCTCTTCTCCGGTTACTCCAGTCAGAACCTCACCTTTTTTACGGATTGTGATTTTTCCTTTCTGTTCCTCATTCGTCACTGCAACAGAAGTTGTTTTTCCTGTTTCCAGCTTCACATTAAAAGACTCTGTATTCAGCTTATATCCTTCTGGAACAGAAATTTCTTTTAAATATACCGTATCCTGGGTTTTCGGAAGCTCCACCTCAGAAGTACCGTTGCTGTCTGTGGCCGGCATCTGCACAAGAAGATTTTTACATGCACTGTCTGAATAAATACCAAAAACAGCGCCGGACAGATTTACTTTACTGTTCTTATCTTTTTTTGTTACCTTTACCCTTGCCAGGTCCAGCCACTTCACCGTAAATTCCACAGAAGCACTTTCTTCTTCAAAAAATGCCCCATACCCAATGTCCTGGGAACCAGAACCCGTAGACAATACTAAGGTCTTCCACTGGGTTCCCATTTGTCCTTTCAGCTTACCGCTGTTCCATGTACCCGTTACAGTTTTGGGAGCGCTGAAATAGAATGTGGTATTCCCATTGATCTTTACGGTTCCTGTCTGTTTTGTACTTCCACTGTGATAAGTCACATTCTCTGGCATTTTTAAAGTAATATAGTTTCTATGGTCACCTTTTAAAGTAAACTCCCCGGTACGCTGTTCCTTTCCACTTTCATAAGCCTTTGCTTCCTTTGGGGACAACGTGATTGCTGCTGTCGGAGGTGCTTCCAGGCTGTAAATATGCTGGATATATCCCCACACACCGCTTGCCTTAATATCTTCAAAGGTACAGCCATAAAAACCGTCCATGCCACAATAAGAATAAGCGGCAGCTAAATGCGTAAAAATATACTTTGTCTTCCAGTCAAAAGAGGGCATATACTCCCCGGTAATGTCCCCAGGACCGCCATATCCATAATAAAGGACTTTCTGCAATTCCGGGTTGCTTTCAAATTCATTTGCTACATAATCCGAGGTCGGCGGGGAAGCCTTCATAGACTCCAGACAATATGCTACATGGCCATTTACAGTGAAATAGGAAGTAGAATAGTTCCCCACGTTAGAAGGGTATGGGATTTTTTCTCCCTGTACCAGATGTACATTGCTTCCTTTTTGCTGCTCCATTGCTGCCGGAACAACCGATAAGAACATTCCCTTATCCTCTTTTGGTGTCAGATCAATCAACTCTGCCCCTGCATCTGGCATTTCCGGTTCTTCCGTCAGTACCTCCGGTATCTCCGGGTCAGGGTCCGCCTCACCGTCCTCACCGGAGTCATCTTCGGTATGCTGGCTTACTTCTCCCTGGGGTTCCTGTGTGCTGTTTTCCCTTGCTTCTACCACAATTCTTCTCATAATCTGATAGGAAGGGCTTCCGCTTAACGGATCAACACAATAAAATGCCTGGTAAGAACCTGGGGTATTGAAATCAAAAGAATTGCCGGAGTCCCCTTCTGCTTTCAGAAACGTTACCTTTACTTTTTCATCATTTTTCTGAAAACCCCTGTAATCTGTTTCCAGGTCAAAGGGCTCTCCTGCTTTTATGGTAAGGTCCTCTGCATACACCAGTTCTTCTTCTGTCAGTTGCTCCTTTACCTCTTCCAACTCCGGTAATGTTTCCGAAGCAGCCTCCTCCTGTTTTACTTCCTGTATCTGTGCATGTTCCTCAGACTGTTCAGAAGCCAGTGCGGTGATCCCTGTATTGAGTAACGTAGAACAACTAAGAAGAAGTGCCAGCGTCCCAGCCAGCAGCCTTTTCTTTTTTCCTTTCATCATAGCTTTGCTCCTTTTCATTTTTTCGTCAAAAAAAGCAGGCCACACAAGCCTGCTTTCCATTTTCTATCTTCTTTTTTCTATCATTTGTATACGGTCTGTCCCGTATCCAATGCACCTGTCAATCCCCTTTCTATTCCCTGCTCCCTGCATGGAACACTGCCAAAACAAGCTGCAGAACCAGCAGAAACAAACATATTACCAGTTTCCCTGTCAGATACAGCAGTTTCCCCACTGCAATGAAAATCCCTTTTACAACTTCCCATACACTTCTTCCTACTGCCATATCTTTTTCCTCCTTATTCTTCAAATGCCCCATAAAATTCCGCAAACCGTAAATCTTTTTCCATACAGGCTTCTTCCTTTTCCCTGTCCTCTGCTATCGCTCCACCGTCAGAAAGTTCTCCCTGAACTGCCTTTTCCAGCACACCTAGCTTCTCAAAGGCTTCTTCCTGTGCCATTGAAACCGCTTCTTTTACGATTTTACAAAATTGTTCTTTCTGGTTCTCCAGAAGGGTATTTAATAGTTTCATCTGCTGTACTTCTTCTTCCTGCTGTAGATACTTGGCAAAATAAACGATTGCTTCTGCTATAAAGTCGTCTTTTGTCTTGAAAATATCTTTGTTATACTCCTTCAGATACCGATAAGCCTGATGATGTACCGGTCTGCTTTTATACAGCCGCAGTGAAGTTGTATATACTTTTTCCGTATCCATAAGTTTTCACTTCCTATCATGCTGTCCGCATTTTCCTCTGTTTTGCCCGGATAATACTTTTCACTGCTTCTTCACAGCCCCTTGCATTGGCATGTATATCTGTTACAAACTGTACATCTTTTCCCTCATTGGCTCCAAAATGCTCCACAATGGAAGAACCGCCGCCCATAAACACCATTTTGGTCAGATCCAGATTATAATGGTTTGCCTGTATGATACCATAAATTTCCTCTGCGTAGGACTTCAAACAGTTTTTTATGACGTCCTGATACTGCTTCGGGCAGTCATAGCTTCCTGTCCTCATAAATGCTTCTGTAATATATGCCGGTACCCCTGCCCCTGTTTTGGCAATGGCTTCCTCATTGACTTTTCCGATACAGTACAAAGCTGCCTTATCTGAAATCGAATACTTCCCGTCCGGCATTCCGTCAACAAACTCTACCAGGTCGGTAGTTCCTCCACCAATATCTACTAAAAGGCAGTAACCGGGAACCGCTTCTAAAAGCGTATGGATCACCACATGCCCCTGCATAAAAACAAACACATTTTCCAACGACACATGATAATGTACCCCTTCATAACGGAAATGCAGTTCCTTTGTCTTTAACAGATATTTCTTGAAACTTTCTTTCTGCTGCTGAAATCTTCTGGGCGGCAGGGCAGCTCCCATTTTTACGGAAGCGTCTGTCAATCCCCGGAAACGCATTTCCTGCGCCAGTGCTGCAAGGGTAAGAAGATAATAATTTTCATTCTCTGTCTTATCCACACACTCCTTTTCCGGCACTTTCCCTCCCACATAATAAAACTGGTTCTGGTATTCCAAAATGTGCTCCAGGCTGTCCGGCCTTGCCTGCAAAGGCTGGATTGCTGCTGAGAATACCGTATTTGCAGTTTTCATGTTACGGTTTCCATGATCAATTCCAATAATCATTTTAGTTTCCACGTTCTTATCCTCCTGAAAGTTATAGTTTGTATTTTATCTTGTTCTCTTTGGTTCTTGACCTGTTTCTTTCTTTTCTTTGTCTATCACAGGAAGTTTTTCAAACAGTTCCCCCATCACAGCTTCCATTTCCTGAAACTTCATTTCATCTGGCATACACAGAAAAACAATCACTGCATCAGTCAGACGTTCCCCATTCTCTTTCCGGTAAAGTTCCGTATAGGAACCCCAACAACCGTCCTCACCCGCATAAAACTTTTTTGTCTTCTCATTTACTTTTATGAGGTATTCCTCGGTATCAACAAAAATTTTCCGAATGGATACTTTTTGTAGGTCGTATTTCATGCTGTCCATATAAACCGGAAGGTGTTCCTCTGGTGCAAAATAGACATACATTGTGCAATAGGTATCTCCCTCCGTCCCCATCTCCTGTAAGACAATCCCGGCTTCAAACATTTCCGGTGGAGCATAATCTACTACAAAATCCGAATCCTTACCCTGTGGAGATTTTTCAAAACGCCCTGAATCTCCAACCAGAAAATGTTTGGGGCACTGAATACGAAACCTTTCTTCCCTCATTCTGTATATTCCTCCATAATCTCACTAATATCTTTTTGAAATAACCGCTGAAGTCGGACAACTACATAGACATTGGGCTTTTGCTGTCCGTATTCAATCCTCTGATACGTCCGAAGACTGATACCCAAGACAGCCGCAAGTTCTATCTGTGTATATCCATGAGCTGTCCTGAATTTTCTTAATTTTGTTACTTTCTATCACGCTCCTTACGTCTGAGGGATAGCTTCCTGATAAGCAAACAGATTGGATATATAGCTGTTTGCTGTCAATGTGGCATTGTATAAAGCGGTAAGCAGCACTGCCCGGATATTATTGGCTTTCCTTGTACACTGCTTAATTGAGTCTATCACATACTCTACGGTAAACTTATCCAGCTTTTTATACATTCCCTGTACAATGCCAAGAGGTCGTTCTTCCTGATTTACCCTTATGGTCTTTGCATTGGACGTCAAAACATCTACTGCAAGCCCTACAATCTCATTGAGCAGTTTTCTGTCAAAAGGTCTGTCTATCCATATCGCATCATAATCAATCTGATCTTTGAACTGTTCTTCTGCTGCCTGATAGGATAAGATAGGATTATCTCTATACCCATTCCCTATTTCTGTTGTATTCTTTTGGGTACTTTCTGCTGTAGTCTTTGTAGTAATCTCTGTATTTGTCTGCCCGCTATCAGTCTGAGGTACCTCTTTGGGTATCCAGGGCTCTGTTTCCCTGTCGGGGTATGCTCCCTCTTTGAATGGTGACACCCTCTTCCTTTGGAAAGGGACAGCCCTCTCTTCTACAAAATGTATCTCTTCCTCTATGGCTGTATGGGAACTGATTTTCTCTGCTTTGGATTTCTCTCTTCTTTTTTCAAAGGAAACCGGATCTGCTCCTGTTTCTTCTGGATAAGTCAATTCTTTTAACCGGTCTACGATCAATTCCAGATACAGAACATTATTTACAACAATCCCATTCATGGAAATGGTTCTAAATACCCGTTTTACCACACCCAGCTTCTCTAAAAATACCACTGCATTTGTCGCTTCTTTTTTGGAAATCCCAAACTGTTCGCTGATCTGCTGGTAACTTCTCTGAAGAAGGTCTGACTTAAATTTCTTTCTTACCCCAATGACCTGTCCGGTTCCTTCATCTCTGATTTCTGTAGGCTTATACCAGTACACAATATCTGCCAGTATAATAATAGCTGTTAGATTTGGCTTTCCACTTTCTCTGATGATTGTCCGATACCACACCTGCGGAATGATATTTCCAGATATATTCAGTTTTGCATTTTCATCTACAATTTCATTTCCAGTGCTATAAATACCTCCATTCATACGTTTATTCCTCACTCCCCTGCTTCTTTTCTTTTTCAAATAAAGCACTTATTTCTTCATCTGCTCTTTTGCCTGCCACCAGACACGCATACAACGAAACGAGGAAAAAAATTATTCCAACAATCATAATCACCTTTATCATTGCTCTGTCCTCCCAAGAAAAAAAGGACTAAGCCAGCTAACAGAATCTTTTAACTAACCTAGTCCTTAACATATTTTTTTCAATATATTGTAACCGAATGGTTTTTCACAAACTTGACCGCCTGTGAGAATGGATATAATTTTGACAGGACCAGTAGCAATAGGTTTCTATCTTTAAGAGCCCCTGCCATTTGATTTTTACTATGAAAAATTCATTCCCGGTCTATGAATTTTCTACCTTTTATGGTATAATAGAAAAAAGACTAAATTGGCGTGAGCCCTTATTTTATAAGGAATCTGCTAACTTAGTCTTATTTTAACATAATCACCACTGCCGGAAGTACCAACGATGGCAACAAACTCTCCCTCCTCAATGGAGAGGGTTACGCCATCCAATGCTTTTGTGATGTTCGGCTCAGTGCCGTAATATTTTTTTAAATCTGTTGTCTGCAATATGCTCATATAGAACACCATCCTTTTTTTGTGATGGTTTTATCATAAAGACCGAACCTCACAGAAATGTCACGAGCTACAAAGAATTTATAAGAAATTCGGTTCCAAATGTCATAAGTCTGTGACATTTCAATTTTGAGGGAATGTCGGTACTACTTTCGGAGCAGGAAAACAGAAAAGGTTGAGCCTTGCCCAATCTCTGATGCCACCCGGATATAGCCTTCCTGCAAGGTCACGATCTCACGGGCCAGATACAGACCAATCCCAATCCCCTCCACATCATGTACCGCATCTTCCCGGTAAAATCGTTTGAAAATCGTCCCCTGATGCTGCTCCGAGATGCCGATGCCGGTGTCGGCAATGTTGATCTTTACATACATTTCCCAGCCTTCCACAGACACACGGATCTGTCCGCCTGCCGGGGTGTACTTCACTGCGTTATCCAGAATGTTGAACAGAGCTTCGCTTGTCCATTTTCTATCGTGTCGCGCATCCAGATGCTCTGGACATTCCACCTGTACATCTATTTGTTTCTTTTCAGCATTGAACAAAATCCAGCCCAGGGCTGTGGCAAGGGTATCATAAACCGGCTGCTGTTTTTGATCCAACGAAATGACTCCCGTTTCCAAGCGGGAAGTTTTAATCATGGCCTGCATGAGAAAGTCCAGCTTATCAAGCTGACTAGCCTGGGCTGTCAGAAATTCCTTTTGCTTCTGCGGAGGAACCTCGTTTTCAAGCAGCGTGTTGTTGATTATCTTCAAGTTGGCAATCGGGGTCTTGACTTGATGGGAAATATCAGAGATCAGCTCTTGCAGGTCAGCTCGTTCCTTTGCGATGTTGTTTTTATTTTCCTGCATGACTTCGTACAACCGCCCCAGTCGGTAGTTGATTTTATAAAATAGGCTTTCTTCCTCAATCGTCTGCTTCGGCTGCATAATATCCCCGGAGAGCATATCATCCATTTGACCACAAAAGGAATCGGAGAACATGACCAGTTTCCGACGGATCAGGGTCACAAAGCAGATGACGCAAAGCAACACAAAGACACTGAACAAGAACACATACCCGACAGCGGTTATATTCTCGGTCAGCAGATAAATAGCGGCAGAAACCACACCAACTGCCAGCAGCAAGAGTATTCCCAAAAGGATACAGGCTTTGTTGATGGAGAATTTTCGTATATTCATTTCAGCGTCCCTCCAATCCACATATAGCCCATGCCGTACACCGTCTTAATGTACTGGCGGCCTTCCGTTTCAATTTTGTTTCTCACCCGGCTGATGGCTGCGGTCAGGGCGTGTTCATCCACAAAGTTTCCATCGGCATCCCACAGTTTTTCAAGTAGCATCTGCCTAGTCAAAACAATCTGCGGATTTTTGGTCAGGATTTTCAACATCCGATATTCCAACGGAGTGAACACCAGCGGCTTACCGGACAGGGAAGCAGTCATCTCTGAGAAATTGATGGATAGTGCGCCATCCTCATAGCAATCTCCGCCACTCTGTTTCGCCAGCCACCCCAATACCACGGACAGCTTTTTTTGAAAGACGCTCATGGGAAAAGGCTTGGTCACATAGTCCTCAGCTCCCAGCTCATATCCTTTGAGCATATCACTCTCCATATCATTTGCGGTCAGGAAGATCACCGCTGTATCTGACCGGCGCTCTTTTACCTCACCGCAGAAATCAAAGCCATTCCCATCTGGCAGGTTTACATCCAGCACGATCAGGTCATAGTCCTGCTTAGTTAGAAAATTACTGGCTGCTGATTTTGTCAATGCAGAGTCCACGACATAGCCCGCAGCATCCAAGTTATAGCACAAGGTATTATTCAAAAGTCGGTCATCCTCGACTACTAAAATTCGCATTGTATCACACTCCTTCATTCTTAGTGTAGCATTCAAATGTCACAGAAACCTCACAAGAAACTATTTCTTGTTTCCTTTGTATCTCTTATCGAGTGGTTTTTGTGCTTCTCTTGGTATCAGCCAAACACCGGCCATTTTCACAGCGCCGGGGACACGCTCACCAGCACAATAATAATTTACCCTACGAGGTGCCACGCCCCACTTTTCGGCGGTCTCTTTCAATGTCATATAGTCCATTTCGCACCTCCAGTAATAAAATGTCAATAGTTTTTTAATCACTTTTTTCAAAAAGGCAAAAAAAATAGAACGTATAGATTATTTCCATACGCTCTATCTCACATTTCATATTAAATTTTTTGAATTCTACAAACCTGAAGTTGAAGAGCAATAGCTCTACCGTTCATACGATGCAATGATTTCTTTGCTGTCTGCAATTCTATAATCAAGTGTTTCCAAATTACCAATCAAGTCAAATGTCATATCTGCATTGACCTGCAATTCATCTTCAATCCTGGATGCAGACGGTTCATCTTTTAGAAAAACGGTTAATCCATAAGGCTCTGTTTCAGACTGTATCTCTATACTGTCATATGAGTATCCCTCCGGATACTCTTGCCCACTTACAATATTTATAACGTTCGAAGAATCTCCTACATAATCTGTCTTATACTGCGACAGGTCAGGAATTTCGTACAATTTTTCTTTTTTTCCGCACGCCGAAATCAACATTATTGATACCGTAACTAACATAATTGCAAGTACTTTTTTCTTCATAAAACATCTCCTGAAAACTTTTATTTATCTTCTGACCAAATCCGAGTTCTTTCAGTTCTTTTTCGTTTCTGACATCTTCATCCGTTTTCTTTCCAGTGATGGCACTGTAGGCTTCTTTGATTCCATTTTTCACTGCCCATTTGATAACGAAATACAGCGCAATCAAAATAACAATTGCAGTTCCTCCGCTTATGCCTAATTCATTCCACATAATCATTAACTCCTCCGATTTCGTGACTTTCAATTTATTTTCAATTTTGCAGGCTGGAATCTATCATTGAATAAAACACATCCATACTCCAACTACTATGAGCAATATATCTGATATTCTTCCTGCAAATTTTGACTTTTGATATCCTAGAAAATATATTGTTTCGGGAGTTGTAAATGGCAATAAAACAACATCTATACCCATTACTATAATTCCAATTCCTATTATGAAGACATTATTGTTAGAAATAATGCCATAAAACATAACTAAGAATCCCAAAATAATGCCTAATATAAAATACTTAATTTTATGGTTGTCTTTATCCACCATCTTTTCATAACAATTTTCACAATTACTATTACAAAATTCAAAATTGTCATTTAGTTTTTTGCCACAATATTTGCATTTTTTCATACTATTTTCTCGGTAATCCCCCCAAAATTTATTCATATATTCTCGATTTTTTCTGTTTTTTACATACAAGCTGGAAATTGTTACTTTCTACATAGCGTGTTTCCTAAAATGATAATTACCACGACATCAACCAAAATAATTCCCAATGCAATATATACAAAAAATGCAGGTAAAATATTTTCAAACAAGCCCATAGTTAATGCAAGAATTGCTATAATAGACATTCCAATTCCCATTGTTCTGCATAACTTCTTTTCATCATATTTTTCCTTTTCTTCTTTTGAAGCTGTATTATATCCAGAAATGAACCAGCTTCCGTGTCCAGAAAGTAAAATAATAGAAAGTACGGCAAATATCACAAAGACAATCCACACTATCCAATCAGAACCTGTTGCTAAATCTGATAATTTCATTTACAGACTCCTCCTTAAATTCTGTTTTGTTACTTATAGGATATCATATTTTTTCTTCAATTACATCCACCTAATTTTAATACATTGCCATTCGGCTTACTTCTGTAACCAGCATCCGGTTAATCTTCTCCTGCATTGTTTCCTTTGAATCTTCATTAAAATGATAACGGACAACATAGACCGTCTGACCGATTTTCTTTGTAAATGTGTTCCCCTCTGTTTTTGTATTCATCAAAAGAATCTCTTTCCGGTAGACCAGAGCTGCCTGTTTCCAGGGAAGTGAATCCGGGAACCTGTTCTTACATTTGATTCCATATAAAAGACTTCCAAGGCAGCAGATAACCGTGAGAATCACACAGGTGATTCCTGTAAATGGAGTGATCTTCAGACAAGCCAGCAGCCATTGCGCATATCCGCATACCGCAACCGCCAGTACCTTGGAAAACATCCAGCCATTATCATCAAATCCTCGAAACATCCTGGATGTTACCGGCATAAATACCAGTCCCAACAGAAACAGCATCTCCCACTAGGTTAAAAATGTAAAGAAATCAGAACCCGGGAGCCAGTAAGCAGTGCCTGCCAATAAAACAACCGGGGCAATCTTTATCAAATAAATTCGTTTCGCATTCAAGCCAGTATCCTTCCTTTTCCTGTTTTTATTATTACTGAGTTAGAATATCATTTTCTTCAAGCGTTCCTGTAAATATGGAATATGCTCCCGTTATCTCGCAGCTGTCGGAAATTTTCCCTTCATATTCAACCGCTACAAGATCTCCTGTCTTGATCTCCCCACTTTCACTCCATCTTTTTACCCTTATGTCATCTGTATATACCTTATATTCTTTTCCGGCTTTGGGGTTCCTACATAAAGCTGTATTATCAACTATCATATATCCATTTCCAATTTCCGTGACAGTTCCGGATATGGTTGGCGCACTGCTGCTGGATTTTGTTTCCGTGGAATGCTTTTGTACGTAACGGATGATTTGTCCTGCTGCTTCTTTTCCAATGAAATAGCTGTATTCATAGTCTAAAATATTGGTTGCGAAATAGCCGTCTTCAGAAATGTAGATCACCCGGTTATAAACACCCAGCGTTTCCGAGGTTGCAGTGAAAGCGAGATAAATACGGTTCTCTCTTTCAAAGAAATCACTTGTATTATCAAGTTTTGCATCACTGCGGCCCGCAAGGATCTGCCAGATCTCATCATCATTATCCAGCAAAAGTTCCTCTTTTTCCTCATAATTTTCACATTTTGTCACGTAGTTTAATTCTATATTTTGAGAAAGACCATACAGTTCCAGCAACTTCCCTAAAGTATCTGGAGCAGTGCTTTCATCAGCTGCATAAACATAAAATCCGTCTTCATTCCCTGCAGCAATCATCAGTTCTTCTGATATTCCATGAATCTTCCGCACCTCAAATGTTTCCGTATATTTTTTTTCGGTATCAGGATCAAGGCCTTCTGCTATACAGGAGCCAATCTCATCCCCTAGTGCATCTGTGTGGATTGGATTCTGGCTTTTTACGGTAAACTGTTTTCCATTAAACTTAATAGCAGGATACTTTTCAGCTGCAGTCTTGTATTTCCATGGCCATTCTATGGCTCGTTCTGTTTTAGAAACATGATATTTATATTTGCTTTCAGCTGTTGCGTCATTCTTTAAAAGATGCGGAATCAAAATACCTGCGATTACAAATAGGGTAAGACAAGCCGCAGCCGTCATCCATTTCATTACAGGATTATGCCTTTTCTTTGGCGGTGCTTCCAGTGTAGCAGTGATAAGCTCATTATCAATATAACCAATGGCATCTGCAATTTTGGGTATGTTCATAGATAGATTTCCTCCTTGATCAGATATTCTTTTAATTGGGCTCTGGTGTGAGCTAGCATATGTGTTACTTTGCGTTCAGTAAAACCACATCTCTCTGCAATAGCTATGTTAGATTCAAAATAAAAATATTTTAGATGAAACACTCTCCGGACCACTTCTTTTTGTTTATTAAGAAAAATACTGATTGATTTTCCAATCTCTTCGTCATTCCTGCTCGGAGCATACCTTTCATCTGGCAGTATATCTGCAAGTTCATCCAATGCCATAACCATATCAGCGGATCGTTTTTTAGCTTTTTGTTTTCTAAATTTATCTATGGAAATACTTCTGACAATTTTGGAAATATAAGCCTTAAAGTTATCCGGCCTTGTAGGTGGAATTTTGTTCCACACTCCTAAATATGTGTCATTCACACACTCTTCCGAATCCTGGAGGTTATTTAGGATATTATAGGCAATTTTATGACAAAGTTTTCCATATTTTATATCTGTTTCCTTAATTGCCTGCTCGTTTCTTTCAAAATAGAGTTCTATGATTTTTTTATCGTCTATGATATTCCCCTCCTCAAAAATGTTCTCAATTATAAAGTCGTCTTTTTTTGATGAGCGTCTCAAAAAATTTATATTTTTTTTGAATTATAGCATAGAAAAAAGAGAACAGCTTTAGCCATTCTCCTTTTGTCATCTGAATCCAATTTTTTTTATCAAGAATACCAATTTTCTACTGCTTTTCTTGATTTCGAATCTCCTTAATCAGCTCTACTGCATTTTCTGCATCATCAGTTTTTACGAATATATCCATTCCATATATTCCAAAGCCAGGTGCCCCATGCATCGCAACATTCGCACTTGCCTCCTGTGAAAAAGCCATTATTCCATTTTGTCTTAACATTTCCATGAGTTGTTCCGTTTCTATCATATTTTGTGCATTGTAAATCTTGATATATTCCATCTTAGATAATGGTGAAATTTCTTTTATATTTTGAGTATTTGTTGGATTTTGTTTCTTTTTTCGATTGATAAATGTCAGAATTCTAAGAATAATAAATGCGACAATAGTAATACCAATCCAAAATTCAAAAGCTAATCGTGTTATCTGTGTTTCTGTAGCTCCCATTCTTAACAAGCATACGCCATAGAGGAAAGCAAAAATTCCTGAACATAATACGCTGGTAAGAAAATCCCTCCATACAGTAGTATTTTGGGGCAAACATTTATCCCATATTCCATTGTATATCATAATAGCTGCATACAGGATTCCTCCGGCTAAAACACTTACTGTCTCTCCTAAAATAAAACGAATATTTATTGTCAATAACATTTGAATAATAATTGCCATTACACCAATCACAAACATTGATGCAAAGGCAAGATTTCCAGCCTGTAGTGCTTTTCGTTTTGTCCATTCTTCATACATTGCAACTTTGTCCAAAGTTTCTCTCATCTCTTTATTCATAGCCTGGCTCCTTTCTCCATCCAAGAGTTCTCTCATTTCAACATCGTAATATTCAGCAAGCTCAACAAGTATGCTAAGATCTGGCATATTTGTTCCTGTTTCCCATCTGGAAACTGTTCTTGCAGACACTCTGAATTTCTCAGCAAGCTGCTCTTGTGTCAGATTTTTTTCCTTACGACATTGCTTTAAAAAGGCTCCGATCTTTTTTGTGTCCATGTCTCTACCTCTCTTCCACTTACAGTTTACCAATATGTAACAAAATTACCACGACATAAAATGAGAATCCACGAATTTTCAACCAGACATTGTATGTCTACGATATTCAAAGATACTTTCAACATCAAAAGTTGCTTTATGGACATTGAAAATTATCAATCTTTGGGTTCAACATCCGATTTACCCTTTCAATCGGGAATTTATCTTCAATATCAGTCACTTCAAATAAATTTAACGGTAGCGATTTTTCCCCAATCAGAGAAAGATATTCCTTAACAGCTCTGCGGTCGATCATGATTTTTCCATGCCCATCCCAATGACGATTACTCTCTTTCTTCTTCAACCCGGAAATCCAATATTCGTCGCCATTCTCAATATCTATATAATTGGAATAATTGCCATTATATTTTTGAAAAGCATGGTTATTAAAATAGATTGTTTTCTTACTCTTTGAAGTTTTCACATATCCGATCCATGCCGGACCATCATCTGAATATCCCGTTTTAAGTTCAATGTACATTAAATCATGAATCATTTTTAACATCTCCACCTAAAGGAACAGTTTTAGCCATTCTCATTTTTTAATGCTGCTTAATAAGCTCCCGGATTCCACAGATAAACGATAAAACAATTACTATAATGTAACAACTCCGGTTTACAACCGTATTCTCAGCCCAGTTGCTTACTGCGATCACAGTCCATAAAGCTCCCTGTACAACCATCAGCATTCCATTTGTTTTTGGATTACTTTTATTAGCAACCAGTAAGAAAATGTAAACGGCTAAAATAATGAGTGATATAATGATTGTTAATGTTGGCATAGGCTTGTTCTCCTTTGCTGTCCTGTTTTTTATTATTTCGGAGTCAGAATACCATTTTCTTCCAGTGCTTCTGTAAATACGAAATATATTCGTGTTACTGCGGGTTTATAGTAATGAAGCATATAGCAGATATCGCAATGCATTCTTTATTTTGCAATATACAAAACACTTAGCGTACCAGGTCCGCAATGACTTGATACAACACCGCCAGCCCTGGTTTCCAGTATCTCATCAAAAATGTCAAGTTCTTTCAGATAAGCCCTCACTTTTTCTACAGTTTCCTGTTCACAGCCAGGATGTGTTATAAATACGCGTTCAGGTCTCGCTTTTTTAAATCTTTTTCCATATCTTTTACATAGTTCATGACAACAGAAGCAATTTTTCCACGGTATTTCTTAGATGCATTCATTGCACCATCTTCCACTACAATCCTGGGATGCAGTTTTAAAACACCTCCGGCCATAGCCGCTACTGCATTGCAGCGTCCGCCACGGTATAAATAAGTAAGGGTATCTACCACAAAGCTTGCTCTCACATTTGGTTTTAACTTCTCTATCTCAGAAACAATCTGGGAAGCTGTCCGGTTATTCTTTGCCATAATTGCAGCTTCTACTACAAGAAGGCCGATACCGGTAGAAAGGTTTGCAGAATCGATTACTTTTATTCGGTCAGAAGCCCCCAGTTCTTCAGCAGCAAGGCGCATCACATTTCCAGAAGTGGACATACCTGCTGAAATAGAAAAGCAGACAATTTCCCTTCCAGCCTCTGCATAGGGGCGAAAAAGCTCCATGGCATCTGCCAGGGCAGGTGCAGAAGTTTTAGGTGTTGTCTTGTTTGCATCAGACCAGGCATAGATCTGATCCGGAGTAATGTTTTTTCCATCTTCATATTCTTTATCACCCAGAAGAATATGAAGCGGAAGAATGTCAATCTCATATTTTCGCAATAATTCCTGTGAAAGGTCGCAGGTACTGTCTGAAATAATTTTTACCATATATTCACACTCTTTTCCCGAACAAAGTCTGGGATATCTTCGGCTAAGGCAGGATAAAAGTTTCACTCTTACGCATAAATCCCGCCAGCTATTTCACTACTAATCAATATATTGTACCAAAAAACAATCGCAATTTCTACTCATTTACTATAAATTACATTCTTTCCCAAAACGGAAACAAGAGTGGGTATTGTTTTTGAATAAAAAAATCGCATTACCTACAACGAACTTTGCAGAAAATACAGCAAGGCGAATTGTTTAATTATATGACGGAGCGAGGGCTCAAAGGTTTTCAGAGTGGCAAATACGGAAGTACCGCATTGCATTTGACTTCCCTACAATATCAAATTAAGCAAGATTGCCCAGACCTTTTTATTGGTGTTGATCTTGCTATAATTCATAAATGAAGTATAGCATGAAAAAGTGGTTTTTTGTATTGGATTTCCATCATATAAAAAACTGCTAAATTGTATCTAAAAGATCACAATCTAACAGTTTTCCATTATATGGTACAATTTACAAAAATACCAATTTATTATGATTAATACGTTGGAAGAAGGCCTCCATTGCCTGTCATGCAGACAATGGAACAAGCCTTAGGGGAATAAAATACTTTTATTTACAAGAATAAAGTATATACTTTTCTTTTAAATAAGTACATGGATAAAATTACATAAAACATGCACAAAATACAATAGTTAGTCAAATGAATACCATAGATTGATACAATTAATTTTCCAAAAATACCTTATTCAAATATTTTTTTTGCCTTCTCCAGATTCATTTTTCCATTCACTTTCAAATAAATTTTTGTAATTTTAAGCGGCTCACCCATCTCACTGCAAAGCTCCTGCGCCTGTGATAAAGGAATATAGATATCTTCATTTTCCGTTACGGCAGTTATTTTACATGGAAGATAAACAGTTTGCTGTTCATTTTCTTCGTGCCCAGTCAAGGATACCAGATGATCTGCCGCGCCAGAAAGCTCTTTTGTATTTCCAGCAAGTGCATAAGAAATGGTTAGATTTTCTCCCATTTGCAGGAATTTTTCCTGTTGTTTTTTTGAAATGGAATGATTATTTGAGTCTTTCATGTTTTGCAATGCTTTACTTCCAAGCAACAACACCGGTGTATTTCCTAAATCATTCTGCTCTGGATTTTCTCCAAACGCATTCAGATCTATTCCTAAAAAGGTGGCTGTTTCCGTATAATCTTCAATCTTGATGGTTACTGGAATTTCCACAACGGGCCATATCTCTTTTATCCCTTCTATTTTTTTTGCCTTTTTCAAAAAATCATCATCATAAGTAAGGTCTCCAAGGGAAACCAGTGCCAAGTATTGTTTTTTCCCATCCTGTATTCCTGCAAAAAGCTTTATAGAGAAAAATAATGCCAATATCAGAAGAAAACCTACAAAACAGGTAAAACTATCTATTCTATTCTTTTTCAATGGGCATCCACCTTTCTGGTTTCTTCCAGAAGTATGTTTTTCTTATGAAGCTTACCCAAAAGAAGTAGAATCACAGAAACAAGCAGTACTGCAATAACTGCAATAACGGAATACCACCAGCTGTTTGTTTCTTCCTGGTCATCCTCTATTTTTAAAGACTGGATTTTAGCTTCTTTAATCTCAGACTCAAACTCTGTACTTTCCTCATAGGAATTGCCGGCTGCATCCTCATAAGTAAGAATCAGTTTTCCGGTAATCCTGCCAGGAAAAGAACCGTCATCTTCTTCTGATTTTCCTTTTACATACACACGGAGACTTCCCTGTACTGCGGTTCCAGCTTCTAATGTTCCTAAAAAAGCGGACTCTTTTGGGTTCAATCCGTCTGCTTCCAGCCGGACACTTGCATTATATATCTTATCCCTTCCAAGATTCATTGCTTTCACCGGAATTTCTACCGTATCCATGGTATATAAAACGGAAGGAATATCAGAAGCTTCCAGTTTTGCACGCGCCGGCTGAGTGATCTGAAAGGACAGCGTTTCTGTACCTGTCGCTCCCGTCGCCTTTGAATCTTCGTAATCCAGAGAAAAAGAAACTGTTGCCTGACCTGGAGTACAGTCCTCTGCTATTGTGACCTTTTGCTTCAGGGTAATTGCTTCTCCTGGAGTCAGTCTCTGAACATAAAAAGAGTTTCTCTCAAATTCAATTCCCTTTGTATCCGCAGAAATAGAAATCTTTAGACCAAATACATTCTGGCTACGGCTTTTATTCCGGAATGTCAGTGACATTTCTGTGACAGAGCCTGCTTTTAGATTTTGTCCGGAAAGATTGTTATCCTCTAAAAGAACCTGCGGTTTATGTAGTATTTTCTCACCAGACGAGCTGGCAGAAGAACCGCCTCCACTATACTCTCCAGCAGAATAATCCCCACTATCTATAACAGGATCTGTAATCTGTGTTCCATTATCTGTATCAGTATTTCCATTTTCTATTATGACATGGATTGTCTTCTTTTCGTCCTCAGCAGAAGCGTCTCCTGATATAAATCCATCCAGGTCAGAATTTTGATTTTCCGAATCCGTTTTTTCAGGAGTCTGTTCCTCAGTTTCCGGAATCTTCTCATCTGTAGGATTGTTTTTTTCCTCTTCAAAAGGCAATGTACTGTCTGCATCACTATAAGAAGCTGACTGATCTGCTTCCAGAACAGACTCTCCCACAAAAGCAGCTTCCATATTCCCTGCATCTTCTGCAAAAACAGATGTCGGCAGAAGCATCATGAAACTTAATATTGCGAATGTGGTTTTCACAAATTTTTTTCCCATTTTCAGGCTGTCCTTTCTCTTAAAACTCCGCCATCCATCTCATATACGTGATCACATAAAATCCGGATATCCTCATCATTATGGCTTGCCAATAAAATGGTTTTTCCAGCTGCCTTTAAATCAAGCAAAAGTTCCCTGATCTCTGCCACGCCGTGTTTATCCAGACCGTTAAATGGTTCATCCAGAATCAGGAAGCGAGGATCTTCCATAATGGCCTGTGCAATCCCAAGGCGTTGCCGCATTCCAAGAGAGTACTTTCCAACCGGCTTTTTCATATCCGGATCCAGTCCTACTTTTTTTAGGATCAGGCGGATATCTGCCTTTGAAATCATTCTTTTCATATCTGCCAGTATTTCCAGGTTCTTTACACCGGTATACTGGGTAAGAAATCCAGGCGTCTCAATGATGACACCAAGGCTTTCTGGAAAATCTACATCACGACCAATTTCTTTTCCGAAAACACGGATGGTGCCTGTGGTAACAGGAAGGAATCCGCAGATACATTTCATAAGTACTGTTTTGCCAGAGCCATTATTTCCTACAACGCCGTAAACCTGTCCCACCTTTAAGGTAAGATTTACTTCTTTTAATACCAGATCTTCCCCGAACCTTTTGGTTACGTGTTCTATTTTCACACAGGTATTTTGAAATTCAGATTTCTTCCACTTTTCCATTTAAAACACCTCCCAAAATTCCCATTAACACCAATAAAAATAATAGCAGAAATAACCACAATCCCGCTTTATCCGTTCCCCAGTTTCCATCTGCCAGAATCCATTCCACTGGGTAAAACCAGATCTGGTCTTTGAAATAGCGGTCATGAAGTATAATTCCAAAATAATAGCTGACAAAAGGAATCCCATATGCCATATAAGCTGAATTCCATAAGGTACCACAGATTCCACCAAAAGTGCTTAGAATACTTCCGATCAGTCCCATCCTAAGAGCTTTCATAAGCAGCTCCAGAAACTGTTCCTTTGGAAAGCTGCCTTTTATTTCCATAGGATAAAATATAACAAAATTAACAAGAAGTATAATGCTTATAGCAAATATCCAGACTAAAAATCCAGATGTCATAACAGAAAAGACTTTTCCTTCCACATATAGCCTGCGGTTTGTCCTGGGAAATGCAGCTTTTAAAAATCCACTTTTATACTCCTGTAAAAAAGAATCACTCCACGGCAGTACCGCAGCTACAGGGATGGCAAAAGATACCATCTGACTTTTCAATGAACCATCCAGCAGGCTGATAAAAGTTCCACATGTTAATGCTTTTTTCAAACTTGGATAAGTCTGACCTGCTGCGATAGAAAAGCAGGCAATCAGCCATGCCGCCAGGAAACTCCTGCCAAGAAGCATACGTTTTGTTTCTACCCGCATAGATATTTCCCCTTCTGATTATGTTTTTTCTCCCAGAAATTCAAAGGGATATTTTTTCATCCTGCGAAGTGCCAGAACCATAAGAACAAATAAAATACCTGCGAAGAACATACAGGACTGCCAGATGGTCGGAAGTAATGGATCATAGCCAAAGTTATGTTTTCCATATACAGCCTGGTTCAAAGGACTGATCCAGCAGATCAGTACATTCACCTGATACATTTCATATTTTTCCTTATGCAAAATTGAGGCTACCACATTGGGTTCCAGTAAAAATCCAAATACACTATAAAGTAGTCCAAACACCATGCCTTTTGTTTTTCCTTTATAAAGATTTCCAACAAGGATCACAAAACCAAGTGTCAGGGAATAGCAGAATAACAGGAGAAAAACCTGCAGCATACAGCCATACGGAGAGATACTCTCCATGACTCTTACTGTAGAGGGGACCTGCAAGTTTTTCCCCAGTTCAGAATATCCGAGCATGGCAGCAGTCTCGCTCCACAGGTTGCCCGGATAACTGTCCTTCATACACAGTACAGATGTAAATAGCAGCATCAATACTGTATAAAGAGCAGTCACAAGAATAATATAAATAAACTGTCCCAAAAGCCATTTTTTCTTTGTTGTTCGAATTAACTGATATGGAGTAACTGGTGTCATCTTTGGAAGGTCTGAGAACAGCAGAAGCAACAGAAGAGAACTGAGCAGTACTGCTGTTCCATCCCCAAAGGTCCAAAGAAATGGCTCTACGGCCTGTACCGGTGTATCATAGTTTTCCATAACAACCATGATTCTTCCAGTGAGAAGAAAGCTAAGTACAAATTCCAGAAGGAAGGTAAAAATGACTTTTGGATTTCGAAAATAGCCAAAGAAATTGTAATGTACAATTCCAAGTACCTGCTTCATATCAGTAGCCCAGATCCCTGTCTATAATACTGCCATCCACGGCGTTAATGGTAAGGAAGCTCCAGCTTGGATAGTCTGTGATGTCCGAGTAACTATTCCCATCATAGTCACCTTCCACTTTTCTGCTTCCAAAGAAATCCCAAACGGGAACCAGAAGACCTGTATGCGGATCTGTGGATGGTTCATAAATTCTGGCATAGCCCAGAACAATCCGGTCAATGTCATAAACTCTTGATTTTTCATATTCCATATTATCTGCATTGGTTACTACCATCATTTTTTCATATGTTTTCATAATCTCAGAAAATGGAAGAAGGTTTAAATTTTCTGTTTTTGTCTCTCCTATGGTATAAGGGTTTGAATAAGACATGCTTTCAATTCCATCTTTATCGACAAAGAAATAAAGACTTTCATAAGACCAGGTTTCCATAGTGCTGTCCATATCTTCCAAAGCACCGCCATCTGCCATTGTCTGAGTAATCGGAACACCGTTTATAGTACGTGTGTAATAAATCGCATATCCGCTTCCAAGATTACTTAAACTATTATCCTCTTCAAGATTATTGCACAATGCATAACTCCAGTCTGAAAACTGCAGATCTGTAATCCCCATTTTATCTACTTTTTCCTGTACCATTTTTTTTGCTTCATCTAATGAAATCCCAATGGACTCCTCAGTAGGTTTTTCTCCTTCACTGAAAGAAGTATACTCAGACCAGGTCGTATCCGCAGGCAGCTTTTCCCCGCCAGATTTTGCCGTTTTTCGGATTTTGACAGATAAGGTATCGGATCCGGAGGAAGATGTCTTGTAAAAATATTCCGATCCATCCGGCATCTGTGCAACACCGGAGAATTCATTTTCCGCAGTACCATTTTCTGTCTCCTGGGAGCCTGCAACAGGTCTTCCTTCTACCAGAGTCTTCGTTTCCGGAGCAGACTCATATTCCTGCTCATACATCTCAATTTCTCCATAAATGTCATAAATATAATTTCCATCTTCATCTGTTCCATAGTTATAGGGATCCAGATTTCCGTTTGCTACATCTTCTTTTAGTTCATCCAACGTTTTTTTGATTTCATCCTTTGTCTGGGTATAATAGCTATCCGATGTATACAGCTTTGCCTCTGAGAAAAAGGCATCTGTAATACGGTCAAGAAGATCCTGTGTAACTTCTGCAGGCGTGACAGAAATTGCGGATATCTTTTCTACATCCGGTATTTCTACGGTGGCATCCGTGTTCACTACAAGTTTTGCACTGTCATCTGTAGTCTGACTTTTATAAGTTTCCGGAGCATTGAGCAGGTCTCGAATAGTTGTTCTTACCGCTGTGTTCTTATCCTTTGTATTTTCAGAAGAGTCCTCCTTCACCATATCTACGCCTTCAGCTTCTGTATAAGCATCTTCTGCCTTGCTTCCTTTTGGTTTTACAAGGGAAGATTCCGGGGTATGGGCACATCCAGTGAGCATTCCTATACAAAGTGTTAATCCTACAATTTTATTTATGTTTTTTCTCATGTTGAATAAATTCTCCTTCCTGTTTATGTCCACAAGTATAGCATCTTTCATTACACCAAATCTTCCGCAAGTTGTAACTGTTCTGTAAATTCAAATTATTTACCATAAAACAGATATGATCGTTCCTTTTCCCAGATGACTTGTAATTTCCAGCTGGAATCCATGTATATCTGCAATTTTCTGGCATAGCGCAAGACCAAGCCCAACACTTCCCTTTACTCTGGAACGAGATTTATCGACCATATAAAAAGCTTCTGTTACTCTTTTCAGATCCTCCTTTGGAATTCCCTTCCCATAATCCTGAACAGATAAATGATTTTGGGTTGCCTCCAGTACGATTTTTGAATTCTCATCGGAAGCCTTGACTGCATTATCAATAAAATTTGTCACTGCACTCATCATAAGGTCCGGATCAAAAGTTTTTCTAAGCTCCTCTGGATTACAATGTATTTCAAGACAAATTTTTTTCTCCTGAAGCCTGTAAGTAACAAGTTTTTTTACATCTTCCAGAAATTGATTCATCTGAACTTCCACTGGAACAAATTCTGCTTCACCTGTTTCATATAATCCGGTAAGTTCCAGCATTTTCACTGAAAGCCTGGAAAGCCTTTGGCATTCATTTCTAATATAATCAAGCGCTATCTCCTGCCTCTTGGGAGATAGGCGTACCGTTAGAAGTGTATCTGCATATCCTATGATTGCAGTCATCGGTGTCTTTAATTCATGGGCCAAACTTCCAAGCAGCTGTCTCTGTGCCTGGTTTACGGAAGAAAGCTTTTCAATCTGCTCCCTCACTTTACCTGTCATAAGATTAAAGCTTTTCCCAACCTGTGCCAGTTCCGTTTTTCCTTCTGATGGCACTTTTATCTCATAATTTCCATTTGCCACAGAAACAGCCGCTTCTTTTAGCCTTGTGAGCGGTTCCATAATTTTCCGCAAAGTCAAAAACAGGAAAAAGCCAACAAACAGAACCAGAAACAGGGTAAACCCTCCTGCCTGATAAAACAGTGTCTGACTCTGTTTTTGTACACTGGTAATATCTTTGTAGGTGACAATCTGATAGTTCATGTCTGTAGAACTGTAACTGGAAAAATAAAAGAGCAAAAATACGTTGCCATTTGTTTTGCTGATCAGTGGTTTATCACAATAGATGTCATTTTCGAATCCATCATGTTTGTTTTTTGTTAGGTTTCTGATATTTTGCAGATCAAACTCATATTTTGTCCCATTATATTGTTCTTTTCCATCCTGATATAAAACGGCGCTGTCGTGGAATACCTGACGAAAAGCATAAATAATCATTTTTTCCCGGATTTTATCATCAGTGTCCTGTGTTTTACTTTTAATCCGCATTAGCATGTTTTCAAACTTAGAAATATTTGTTTGAAACCTGCTATTTTCATAACTGTTGATATTCTGTATGCTCTGATTTTTCCACCTGTAAGTTGTATAGAAAAAAATTCCAGATGACAGCAGAAGCACCACGCAGATTACCTGTAAAAAAATTTTTGTAAATAGCTTCATAAATCCACCTCAAGTCGATAACCAATTCTGGGAATGGTTTTGATTTTATCCTGCCAGCCTAGTTTTTTTCTGATGCGTCCAACGTGTGCATCCACAGTTCTTGTTTCTCCGCAGAATTCCTCCTTCCACAGTTCCTGCAAGATCTGGCTTCTGGTAAGTGCTTTATTTGGGTTTTTTACGAACACCATAAGGCAGTTATATTCCATAGGTTTTAAATATATCTCTTCTCCATTTTTCGTAACTATGTGACTTACGGTATCAATTATGACATCGTCTATCTGAATCTGTTTCGGTGCCGTTCCATAACGATCTAATACTTTTTCCAAACGCACCATTACCTCCAGCATTTCAAAAGGTTTTACTATGTAATCCTCGGCTCCGTCTTTTAACCCTTTTACTTTACTTGTAACATCAGCCTTTGCCGTAAGAAATATAACCGGAATACCAAACTTTTTTAATTCCGGTAAAAGGGTATAACCATCCTTTCCCGGAAGCATAATATCCACAAGTGCGCACTGAAATTCATGGCCCTGTGCGACGCCTTCACTTGCATCATTTCCATCCAGATAACCTACTGTTTCATAACCAGCAGCTTCCAGATTCATACAAAGCAGATCATTGATTGCCATTTCATCTTCTATCACCAGTATTCTTGCTTTCATAATAATGTTCCTTTCATTTTACACAAACCCGATTATTTCTTTATTGTGCGTGATTTTTACTATTACAATTATACACTAATTTCAGTACTGCGAACGTAACCGATTTGTAAAGAAAAAGGAATCAAGAACGATCCATCTGGAAGTCGTTTTGATTCCTCAAATCCCACTACATTTTTGATTTCATTTTGTTAATTGTGTTTATATGAGTCACACCCTCCCTCTCTTAGAACTGTCTATTTCCCGACAGACAATCATGAGAAAATCTCACCACAATAAATGAAAACTGGATACTAGCTATACGTTATGTAGTGGTATACTTAAGGTGCCGAATAAGATCGGAAGGGGATTGGTGCTTACAAGCCCGTCCGACAGACTGATTTTCAGCTCCTTAGGTGTACCACTTTTTGTTTCCATCGGTTTTTGATGAGGACGCAGGACAGCCAACAATTAAGCAAGGAGCTGCATCGGCTTATGCGAAGGAGGTTTGCTTTATGGAAGTATTGTATAAGCGGTGTTGTGGGATTGACATTCATAAAAATATGATGGTAGCCTGTATTTTTACGAGTGTCAGAAAAAAAGAAATCCGTCAGTTTTCAACAATAACGGAAGATATTCTCCAATTAGTTTCGTGGCTGAAAGAAACAGATTGTGAGATGGCTGCCATGGAAAGTACGGGCTCTTATTGGAAACCTGTATATAATATATTTGAAGAAGAACAGATACCGATCATGGTTGTGAATGCGCAGCATATCAAAGGAGTTCCCGGACGTAAGACGGATGTAAAAGATGCAGAGTGGATTGCCGATCTGGTACGCCATGGATTAGTAAAAGCAAGTTACATACCAAATAGGGATCAAAGAGAACTGCGAGAAATAACCCGTTACCGCCAGGAGGTAATTGAAGAACGTGCTCGTGAATTAAATCGAATCCAGGCTGTGTTAGAAGGCTGCAATGTTAAATTGAGCAGTGTAATTACCGATATCAGCGGAAAAAGCGGTATGACAATTTTAAAGGCAATTGTATCTGGAGAAACAGATCCGGTTGTTTTAAGTGAACTTGCCGAAGGAAGAGCCAGAGATAAAATTCCAGAAATGCAGAAATCCCTACAAGGACGGATATCAGAACATCAGCAAAAAATGTTGAAACATCAACTTGGGCATATTGAAAGCCTGACCGCTTTAATTATGGAGTTAGATGCAGATATTAAAAAAAACAGAATCCATAAATTGGGCAATCGAAGCTTTGGATGATATGCCTGGGATTGGAAGAAAAAGTGCAGAACAAATTTTAGCGGAAACTGGTGTGGAAATGGAGCACTTTCAAAATGAATCCCGTTTCAGCTCATGGGCGGGGCTTGTGCCTGAGTGTAAGGAAAGCGCCGGAAAAAAGATGAGTACACGAATACGGAAAGGAAATAAATATTTGAAAGCAACGTTGGTGGAATGTGCTCGTGCTGGAATACGAAACAAGCAAAGTTATCTCTACTCCCGTTATCAAAGAATTGCCGCGCGCAGAGGTGGGAAAAGGGCTTTAATTGCAGTAGCCCATACCATGTTAATCGCGATTTATCATATACTAAAAGAGAAAGTTCCTTATCATGACCTTGGAGCGGACTACTACTCCGTTATCAATCAAGAAAAGATAATCAATAGGAATATTCGTACATTAGAAAAGTTAGGGGTAAATGTAATGATTCAGCCGAAATGAATCTCTTTAACTGTATAATTAAGAGAAGGAAATAAGCCCGCCAAAAGGCGAGCTTATTTAGAATGCTTGTTTATAGGTTATCGCTGAACTACGTTTTCAGGACAGCCCCTTCCTATAAAATCATATGTTACACAAGTGTCTGTCCCATTGCCGATGCAATTTCCTTTAACTTGTCGATAGCATAGCCTGTATATTTTGAAATCTTATCGACAGGTTCCTTTTCCTTGATCATCATTTGGGCCAGGGACATTTTTTCTTTTTCAACTCCCTGTTTCATTCCTTGTTCAATTCCCTGGTCTACAAGAGCTCTACTTAGATTACACATGTCTCTCACCTCACTTTCAAATTCTTCTGTCATGGCAATATCAAAATCTTCATGTAACCGCTTCTTTTTTTCTTCTGGCGTGGCGCCCATATATTATTTTCCCTAGCGGTAATTAACATTTCAAGTAATCCCTTTGGCTTGTTGTGTCCACCTTATAGGGTACATTATAAAAATCTTCATATTGTGAAAGATTAATAAGTTCTTTGAAAAATGGGCAAGCCCAAAACAGACCTGCCCATCAACAATATTATCCTACTTATTTCATTGCACACAAATTCTCATCAATCCATTTCTGGACATCTTTTTCGCTTACCTTAACCAGACGGGCGATCTTTTGGATATTCATGCCTTCTTCTGCCATAGAAAGAGCGGTTTCTTTTTTTGCCTTTAGCTCGCCACGTTTCTCTCCGCTTTCCATTCCTTCACTATAGATTTTCTCCATTTCATGGCACATAAGCTCAACCCCTTTCTGTGTCTCTTTCAATTCATACATTCGTTTTGCAAGAATCGGACTGTGCATCTCATCTGCCTTTTTACAGTGTAGATCATGCATCAGTCTTCCCAGTTCTGTGTCATCCTGTTTCCGGGAATTTACATATATGATATGTGCTTCATCTTGAAAAGCTTCGTTCAGTTCTTTGATCTGCCGGTCAATGTGGTAAATGGGAAGTCCATATCCAAGAATATCGTCCCTGGTAATAAAAATTACATAGCTTTCCGGCAGTTTCTCAAAATCCTGTCCGGGATTTAAGGTATTCATATCCATCAGTCCACTATGGTACCGGGCTCTTTTGGGGGAAGCTCCTTCATTATCCTGCTGGATTTCCACATCAAATTGTTTGCCTGTGGAATCCCTGGCAACGCAGTCCATTACTGCGGAGTGTCCCTGCAAATTTTTATAATCTTTTTGGATTATCTGATCAATCACGTGTAAATCTTTTTTCTTCATAATGACCTGCAAAACATATTCCAGACATTCTCTTTTCTTGAACACGTTTCGCATAAATATATCACTCATGAGTGTAAAATTCTTAATAATGCCTTTGTATTTTTCGTAGCGTGACTCTAAATCACTGTTCAATAGGGTGTTTTCATCAGCCATTTACAGCAATCACCTCCTGGCATTTTCGATTGATGAATGTAAAAGTACTTTTATCTGATTCTATCTTAACATTAATGGAATTCCTTTACAAGATACTTTTTATGATGAGTGAACAGATGCAATAGAAAATACCAGCAATAGCCGTCTGGAAAGCGAACTGTAACCATAAGAAGTATTATTAGATAACTGATAGATTGCATAAAAACTTGTTTTTTACAAAAATATCAAATTTTGTCACATAAAAGAGGCATGATACGAAGTCTGAAACGGGAAAGTGATTGCAAAAGGTGGTCAAAAATGGCCTTTTGTCAAAGGCTTATTTTGTGTTATTAAATCCCTTTTAAGCTTAAATAACACAAAATAATACAAAATGATACAGATAAAAAGGTAGGAAATAACATCAAATAGAACTAAGTGATTTTAAAAGGGAGTAAGTAAAAAAATCGTGTCCTAGACATCCGGAAAACAAAACGCCACACGGACATCTATCCCGTCTAAATTTTT
>NZ_QTVN01000017.1 GCF_003460605.1 Ruminococcus sp. AF31-8BH | reverse complement strand
CAGTCATGGGTGCGTTTCTTGTAGTTGCCGCAGATATAACAGTCCTGCTTGCGTTTGTCCGTCTGGTATCGCTGCTGATACATCACACTGCCGCAGTCCGCACAGAACAGTAGGCCGGAGAACAAGCCCACTTCATCATAGCGGTTGGGGCGTTTGCGCTGCTTGCGAAGTTCCTGCACCCGTTCCCATGTCTGGGTGTCTATGATAGGCTCGTGGTGGTTCTCGAAAATCACTTGCTTCTCCGGGGGATTTTCTACGCTGTGCTTGACTTTGTAAGAGGGCTTTTCTGTCTTGAAATTTACCAGACAGCCTGTGTATTCCCGGTTTTCAAGGATATGCACAACGGTATTGGTCGCCCACTTGCATTCATAGCCGGGGTGGTAGCGGCGGGTGCTGCCCGTCCTGCGGTATTCCAGCGTCCCCGGCGTGGGGATCTGCTGCTCTGTGAGCATACGGGCTATCTTGGTCGGACCATTCCCGGCAAGGCAGAGGTTGTATATCTGCTTGACTACGGGTGCAGCTTCCTCGTCAATAATGAAATTTTCGTCCTCGTCCATGAGGTAACCATACACAGGCTTGCTTGTGATGGGCTTGCCACTCATGCCTTTTGAGCGTTTTACTGCTTTGATTTTCTTGCTCGTATCTCTCACCAGCCATTCGTTAAAGATATTCCGCAGCGGGGCAAAATCATTGTCGCCCTGTGCGCTGTCCACTCCGTCATTGATAGCGATGAAGCGGACACCTTTCTGTGGGAAAATCATTTCCGTATACATTCCCACTTGCAGGTAGTTTCGCCCTAACCTCGACATATCCTTTACGATAACTGTCCCGACTTTTCCGGCTTCAATGTCCGCAAGCATGGCTTGGAAACCGGGTCTTTGAAAGTTCGCACCAGAATAACCGTCGTCCGTGTACCAGCGCAGATTGGAAAAGCCGTTCTGCTTTGCATAGGTTTCAAGGATACGCTTCTGATTGGAAATGGAATTGCTTTCGCCTTGCAGCTCGTCCTCATGGGAAAGTCTTGGGTAAAGGGCGGTAATTGGTTGTTGGTTGGTCTGTCTTAACATAAAATCCTCCGTTTCCGACAGCCAGCCCCACTATTCCGTACCTTGATTGTACCACATGGGGCGGCTGTCTGTATAGCGGCAAAAGCGTCAAATCTGCTTCTTTATGGTCGGTCAAATCGCCGTTTTTTGTGTAGCAGATGATTGGGATTGCATAGTAGAAAAACTCTTGTTCTTATGGTAAAATGGAGCCAATCAATACAAGGGGGTGTGACAATGAAAGGGTTTGTCCGTAACAATCAGTACCTTTCTCTTTGTGGTCTAAATTGTAAATTATGTCCTATGAATTTGGCAGGGCATTGTTCCGGTTGCGGCGTTGATAATCAAAGTTGTAAAATCGCAAAGTGCAGTATTGAACATGGGAAAATCGAATATTGCTTTCAGTGTACCAGCTTCCCTTGTGACAAATACGCTCATATAGATGATTTTGATTCTTTTATAACTCATCATAATCAAATGAATGACATGGAAAAAGCCAGCCAGATAGGGATTCCCGCCTATAATGCTGAACAGGAAGAAAAGCGCAAATTATTGGATTTCCTCTTGTCACACTATAATGACGGGCGCAGAAAAAATCTATTCTGTGTTGCAGTCAATCTCTTAACGATTAAAGAAATTGAAAATATCTTGCAAACAGTTAAATCCGATAAGGATTTTCAAAGTATGGGGAAGAAAGAACAGGCTTCTGTTATCGCAAAACTGTTGCAGGATATAGCTGCTCCAAAAGGCATTGAGTTGAAACTTCGGAAAAAATAAAGTTGTTACTGATATTCCAGCGGTCATGCTCCCCGGCGTGACCGCTTTTCCATGTCATCACTTATGCGCTGAACGGTGGCGTATGTCCGGCAGCAGCCTCCGCTTCCAGCACTTTCATCATCTTGTCGGCTGCGGTATCGGTTGCGCCCTGCTTGAAGAAGCCGGAAACGGTAAGGACGGAATTGCCCATGCGGATTTCCGTTACACAGTCCGGGCGGCGGTCTGTTTTGGTGGTGCTTGTCTGTTTCGTTTCTGTCATAGGCTCTCCTTTCGCTGCTTCATCAGTTGCTTTAAGCGTTCCAGTTTTTCCTGTGCGGTTTCCTTTCGGAAGTTGCTGCCCGTGAAGCGGACGGGGGCGCACATGGAAGTCAGCCTGTCATAGATACGGGCGTGGGGCGTGTCCTGTGGGTGCTGCAATTCCTCCAGCGTGAGGTTGGTCGTGGCGATCAGCGGCTTGTCGCTTCGGTAACGGCTGTCAATCACGCTGTAAACCTGTTCCAGCCCGTATTCTGTTCCTCGCTCCATACCAAAATCATCAAGTATCAGCAGGGGGTAGCTGCAAAGGCGGGAAATATATTCGTTCCTGCCATCAAAGCTGGCAGCAAGGTCATTGAGTATGGTTGCAAAGTTTGTCATACAGACGGCAACCTCTTTCTCCATAAGGGCGTTGGCGATACAGGCGGCAAGGTAGCTTTTTCCTGTCCCCACGCCGCCCCAAAACAGGTAGCCGATATTTTCAGCCTGCATGGTTTCCCAGCTCTCCACATAAAAGCGGGCGGTTTCGGTCTGTGGGTTTCTGCCGTTGTCATGCTCAAATGTCCAGTTCCGCATAGCAGGGTCGGTAAAGCCCCGGCGTTTCAAGTCCTCCACTTTTTCAAGGTGCTTCTGTCGGCTTTCGGCGGCTTGCTGCTTTTCACGGGCTGCTCGCTGGCAGTCGCAGTCTGTTGGGTGGCGGTCACGCCCGAAACAGGTCTTTCCCTCTGCAAAGTAGGCTTCTTTGGGCGTATGGCACTTGCCGCAGTATAAAAGCCCGTCCTCGCCTGTGTAGTCCTCCGCTTCGGCGGTAGTGGCTGTAATGTCCGTAATCATAGCTTCAATCTCGTTTTTCATAAGCTCTCGCCCTCCTTGCATGAATAATCGGGTATGCCCTGTTTCGGGGCAGCCTTGCCTTTGGCAGCGTCCTCCTGCGCCCACTTGTAAATGGTGGCTGCATGGCTGTGGTACTGCTTCCCGGTGGAAGCGATATGGCAGGAAAGCCGGTCAATATAATACTCCCATTTGTCGGGCAGTTCCGCTTTCAGCTCGTCCAGTTCCGTATCGGAAAGAAAAACATTGTTGTATCTGCCATAGCTGCGGGCGGGGGCTTGTCCCGTTTCTAACTCTCTCTCTTTTTCTATCTCTATATCTATCTCTTTCTTTATCTCTATCTCTGGTGGACGAATGTCGGACAAATGTCCGCCGTTTGTCCGGGGTGGTGGCAAAGCCTTGTTTGCAAGCCTTGCCGCCCGTTTTCGCTCGGCTTCGGTAGAGGACTGTCCTATCATCAACTCAATGTCGGTCATATAGAAAGCCCCGCTGTCAAGCTGCTCCACAAGCCCCAACTGCCGGAAAATCTCCAAAGCCCTCTCAACCGTTCCTATCTGGTGGCGGGTCAGTGTCGCTATCATCTGCGCTGTGTAGGGGATATGCTCGTCAAGCTGCAATTTACCGCCGTTTTTCAGCGATTTTAAGTACAGCTTCAAGAGGATATTGGAGTATAAAATCCCGTCTTTCATATCTTCCAGCAGCACAATGGAGTCGCTGTCAAAAAAGTTCTCTTTCAGCTTGAGGTAGTAATACTTGCGGTTATCTGCCATTGTCACTGTCCTCCTTTTTCCGGCGTTTGGAGTAGTAGTGGGGGCAGAGTATGATAATCGCCCGGAAGCTCTGCTTGCAGCTATGGGTACAGCCCCGGCAGAGGTCATTGTATGTGATACGGTCGCAGGTGGAATTCCCGACTTTCACTTGCCGCAGGAAAAAAGACCATTCCAGCCGCCGTTTCTTGCTCATTCTTGGCATGGGTGCGCTCCTTTCTGCCGTTTCCGCTGGTGTGGCGGTATCGGCGGTAATTCTGTATCATCTCGGTATCATTTTCGGGGTTTTTCTGCCCTATAAGCCCGTTAAAAAATCCTTTGGTATTTGCGGATAGGGTACGGGGCAGCCCCCTTGTTCTGTATAGGTTCGGGTACATTTTGGGGCGGTTTTTATCGTTCCTGTTCCTGCCTTTTCACAGGCTTGCGCTCCCGGTGTAAAATCTGGTCGATATTGCCCTTGACAGTCTGTAAGCGGCGGTATTCCTCCCGTTTTGCCCGGTAATCGTTGTAGCCGCTGTTTTTCTCTTGGATAAGGGTTTCAATCTCTGCTTGCAGGGCTTTATAGCTCGGCAGCTTGGAAATGCCGTTCTCCCTGAAATAGCGGGCGGCTGCGTCTGCTATGATAAAGTCGCTTTCGTACTTCTGACGGTAGGCTGCTTTTGCTTTGGCGTTTTTCTGCTGTTTCAGCCCGTCCCGGACAGGGCGGGTCTTGGAATAGGCAAGCACCTGTCGTTGCAGCTCCTTTTTCCCGTTCAGCGTCTTTTCCACCTGCTTCAGCTCTGCAAGGCTTTCCTGCATGGCGGCATAGGCGGCAGAACAGGCTTCGTCCAGTTCCTCCGGGGAAGAAAAGCCGTACTGCTGGTAGGCAGTAACGGTAGCCGCCATCTGCTTTAGGTTGTGCTTTGCCGCCCAGCGGTCATAACCCACGCCCTTGCCCTCGGCTCGCTTGGCTTCCCGGTCAACCATGCGCTGCAAGATGTTGTCTGCCGGGGTGGTTTTTGCGGCTTTTTCCTCCTGCAAGCGTCCCTTTTGGGTGTGTGGGTATTCCGGTATGGCTTTGGTCTGTTCGGCGGCTCTGTGGGCGTTCTGCGTAAGCAGGGCAAGGACAGCAGCCTTGTCAAAATCGTCCCCCAGCTTCCGGGCTGTGATAGGCTTCGTCCTGTCCGGCGTGAGGTAGGAAAGCCGCCCCCGGCTCTCCTTGACGGTCACACCCTCCTGCAGCAAAAGGGAAGAAAACTCGTCAAAGCTGGCAGCTTGGGAAAGTGCCTGCCGTATCGTCCGGCGCAGCTTCGCCTTGTCCGTTTCAAACTTGGTGGGCTTGGTCGGCTGTCCTGCGGCTTCTCTGGCGGCGTTCTCTTTATCAAGGGCAAGCTGCCCTTTCTTTGCCGCCCAGTATTCCCGTTCGGTTATCCGTTCCTTGCTGCCGTTCAAGAGGTCGATTTGGTAAAGCCCCTCCCGGTGGCACATCTCCATGACTTCACTCTTGAAATATTCCATAGCGGCATTGGTACAGCGGTGCTTGCAGCCCTCCCTTGTGTCGGCTGGTCTGTCCATGTAGGGCAGAAGCGGGACTTCGTAAATCCGCAGGGAGTTGATGACGATATGCACATGGATATTCCCGCTGTGGTTATGCCCGTCCGGGTGGGTGCAGATTAGGGCTTGGTGTCCGGGGAAATGTGCCTTGCAGAACTGTTCCCCCAGTTCCTGCGCCCGGTCTGTGGTCAAGCCGTTGTCTGTCCCGTCCCGTGGGTCAAAGCTGATGATATAGTGGTGGCTTTTCACATCTTCCCGTTTTTGGTTTTTCTCATAGCGGAGATTAGCCCGCATACAGGCAACAGCGAAATCCTCGCCCCCGCAGTTAAGGGAAGAAATGCGGTAATCCTCCCTCGGTATCAGCCGCCCGTTTTCATCAAGGGTGGGCTTCATGGTAAACTCGTCATACTCAAATGTGAGGTAGGCTTCCGCTGCGCCATAGTCCGCATTTTTAGAGCTGATATGTTTGAATGTTGCCAACAGCGTCACCCACTTTCTGCAAGACTTCAAACTTTAGGGCAGCAAGGTCGGAAACCGCCGCCCGTACCTCCCCGGCAAGCTGCGGGTAGGGGCTGTGCCACTCGTTCAGCGTCCGGGCTATCTGGTTTAAGTTGCCGCCGATCCTGCCGTATTCGGCGGTCAGCTTCCCAACAGCGGCAAGCAGCTCATCATTGACGGGAGAAACGGTTATGATGGGGCGTATGGCTGCCCCGGTTATGGCTTGCCGGATAAACTCGGCTTGGCTCATGTTGTAGGCAGAAAGCCTTTCTGCAAACTCGGCGTATTCTTCCTCGGTCATGCGTGTTTTGACTACCCGGCTGCGGTGCGGTGTGTTGTATCGTTTTCGCATGGTAAAACCTCCTTTCTGTGCGTGGTGTCCTCTCACTAATAGGAGAAAAACGGGGTGTGAAGCGGAACTGTTTTTGAAAAATCCGAAAAAATATTTTGAAGGATTTTTAAGCGGCGCAAGCCGCATAAGCAGGGTTTGGGGAAGGCACTCCCCAACAAGATTCCCGCAGGGGCAAAATGAGCGAAAAGCGAATTTTGGTACTGCGGTAGAATCTTGCTCTAAGAAACTGCCGGACTGCCGTTCACTTCCTACTGCCACTTTTTCAGAAAATCTATAACCAGCTTTTTCATAAAAGGCTGCGGGCTGGCGTTCTTCCTCTTACTCCCTACAACACCGCAAAAAGCAAAAATGACGGACTTTCCGGCAAGAACTTTTCCGGCGGCTCGGTCTTTCCCGACAATAAGGCGTTTCGGAAGCTGCGTTTTGCCCGCTGTCTAAAAAAATGGCAGCCTTTTTAGCTTCAATGTCTAATACGGAACTTTTGGAAATTTGCCAAAAATGGGCGCAAAAAAAGCAGCAAATCTTTTTCGGATTTACTGCTTCATGTGCTGCTGCGGGGCGGCGGGATATTCAGTTTTTATGTTATCGGTCAAGCCGGAACTTGAACAGGCTTTCAATCAGCTTTGTTCTGATGTAGTCCTCCATATCAGAATTATAATAGCCGTTCATTTTGGAGAAATAGCGGATATACCCGGCATATCGGTCAAGGACAGCTTGTATCGCTATGGGGTCGCCCTCATGTGCTTTTATTATCGTGTCATAGGGGAGAAGTAGGCTACTCATGGGACAGCACCTCCATTTCTTCATGCAGCATTTGCAAGGCACTGTGTATGTGATGCCACGCCGTACTCCGGCAGCGTCCGTACAGTTCCCCGATTTCCTGCTGTGTGTAACGCCCGAAAAAATAAAGGTAAATGATTTCCCTCTTTTTCTCTGGCAGAGAGGACAGGGCTTCGGCAAGATTTCCATTTGTGAGGATAACCCTCTGACCGCATATCGTAACAGGGTATTGCTTGTAAGGGTCTATGAAATATGTGTCTGACGTACAAAATGGATAAAACTTTTCTTCTGTGAGATATTCAAAGGATATTTCCCTTTGCCGCCGTTTATCCCTGTCACGCCATGCGTTGATTGCTGCATAGTGTATGACAACTCTGCAAAAGGCATTAAAGGTGTACTCGATATGCTCCTTATATGCTTCTGTGCAAGGCATAAATAGTTCCCCCTTTCTCCCACATAATACGGCGTATGGTTTATAAGACACTTGTTATTTCAAGGTTTCTACTGTGAATGAAGCAGAATTGCCCGAATTATTATCCCGTAAAAGTTTTTGTGCTTCCGCTTCGGAAATTTCCTTAATCTCCATAACTCCATTTTCACTATTTTCAGCAATGGAAAGATATATACTGCCACTGTTATTAAAATAGATGATGGGTTTTTTAGTATCAATGAATATACCAATTATCTGGTCGTTGTAGTACCAATACCCATCTTTTGGGTGATAAACTATGCCATAGGATTCATAATCTTGGAGCGTATTCATGTTTTCTGTCTTATCTCCAGATTCCATGCTGTAAGATTCATGATTTCTAATCATATCTCCATTTTCTGTAGAAGTGCCAGCGGGCATTGATTTAAGTCCTGAATTTTCATACTTTTCTGTATGCCTGTCATAAACTTCTTTTGTGCATTCCCGAATACCAATAAGTTTATCGTTTGTATCCCGTTCCGCTTCAATATCCACTGTTCCCGTAAAGAAATTGGTAAAACTTGCGCCGCCCACTGGGTCATTAAAAAATCGGACAACATTTCCCTTGTAAGTGTAGCACTTGCTATTCTTATCATAAATCAATCCATATTCTTCATATATCCCATAGTCAATATTACCGCCGGGCAGTTCTGCCGCCGTATCGTAATCTGAAGCATTCTCGGAAGCATGTATTGGTTTGTACTCCTGTTCTTCAAAAATTGGATTATTATTAGCTTGGGCGGAAGTTGCAAATGCTGTAGCTACCCCGACAACAATCAGACACGCCAGTACCAGCGAAAAAATAGTTGTTTTTTTTGTTTTCATAATAGCAGTTATCCTTTCTTCGATAGCATTTTTACTAAAGCTGTTACAAAATGGCAATAGCCCACTTTTCGTTGCTTCCATGTTGATAAGCATTAGCGAATAGGCAGATTTTGATTTTTCTCCAAATTGTCGTATGACGCTTTCATCACAAGCCAGTTCTATATCACGGTTAAAAAGAATATACATCACCCACACAAAGGGGTTGAACCAATGAATACAAAGGGCAAGTGTCGCAATCAGCTTTGTTACAGTATCATAGCGATAAATATGCACATATTCATGTGAGAGGACATATTGCAGTTGTTTTTCATTTTTCCAGTCCATTTTTTTCGGCACCAAAATAACAGGACGGAAAATGCCATAAGTTAATGGGGCGGAAATCCTATCAGATTGCTTTACCAAAATTGGACGTTTCAATGGGCGTTCCGCCAGCCACTTTTCTACATAATGGTTGTGGACGGGTAAAGCTGTCCGAAATTCAATCAGACAACGCAAATAGGATATTACAAAAAACAATGCGATAAGTATTATTCCTGCACACCATACAATAAACCACATGGAAACAGATGATAAAATATTCTCTGGCGGCTGTTCTGCTCCCTGTGTCGTAACAAACAGCCCTTGCATAGCGGGAATGTTGTAATCTGTTCCAGCTTCCGGCAATGTTGTAGAAGATATGCTATGAGTTACCAACGTATAAACACTAAACATTGACGGAATCGAAAACGGGATAAGCAGTCTTAATATCACCAATTCCCATAAAACAAGAAAAGTCTTTTTCGGCAGTTTATTGATTGCCACCGCACGGATAATCACTACCGCAGTAATGAAAGCAGCCCCCGAAAAGCTCATTTGCAGTAAATTCATTTACACCACCTCATTCCAAATCTTCCACAATCTGCTTGAGCTTCTGAATCTGTTCAGCGGAAAGCTTTTTTCTGCCTAACAGGGCTGCAAACAGTTTGTCAACTGAACCGTCATAAATCTTGTCAACCAATTCTTTTGTTTCCGCTTCCTGTACTTCTTCTTTGGGAATAAGGGCATGGCACATGAAATTAGGCTCGGAACGTTCAATCGCCCCTTTTTTGATACACCTTTTTATCAGTGTGTAGGTAGTATTCATGTTCCAGCCAATTTCTTTTTTCAGAACGTCGGATATGTGTTTTGCAGTGGTGTCGCCCTCGTTCCAAAGCACACACATTACTTTCAATTCTGAATCGAAAAGTTTAATATCCATTTGTTTCCTCCTTTCCACAAGACCGCAGTAGTTTCTGCTTGATTACACATTACACCTTTCTTAATCGGTTGTCAACACTACCGCAGTAGTGTTAAGAAAAAAATTCATAATTTATTTTCTTGAATAGATAATGAAATGAGAGGGCTTCCGCAGCAGTCGGCACTGTGCGTAATGTGCATAACTTGCTATCTTATGGAGTTGTGGGAAAGTCCGTTTGCAGAATGTGGGAAAGCTGCTCTTTAGCTTTTCCATGTTCTGTGAACGGACTTTTCCATAACGGAATAGCAAGTTATACACATTTCCATGGTGCTTGTCGTTTGCTCTTTGGTTCGGAATAGTGTGGTGCTGGCGGTCTATCTCTTGTTTTCGGTTGTTTGCTTCTTTACTGTACATGAGCATTTGCCGCAGGGTTGTCCGACCCGTAACCTTCCAGAAGGTTGATGACGCCCCACACCGCCAGACCGGCGCCAAGAGCCATGACCAGAATTTTAAGAATGTCGATTGCCTGATTGAAAAATTCCATATACGTTCCTCCATTTTGTTTGTTTGATGGTTTTGGGTACAAAAAAAGCCGCCCATATCGGCGGCGCTTCGGGTCATCATGGCCCGAAGTTACACAAACTCGTCGCTGTCCAGATCATCGAAATTCAACAGGTCAGCTTCTTCGTCCGTGTCGGAGCCGTCCACTTCGTACACCGTGTATTCGTCCTCCGGCTTTAGTCTCAATGGTCGGTGGCGGAACAGGCTTTCCAAGCGGAAGGCGTTTTTCTTTTTATCAAATTCGGCTGTGTACTTGTAATTCGGGTGCTTTTTCAAGTCATACTTCGGGGACAGGAAGGGCGGGAGCCCCCGAAGCTGCAAGATACATTTATCCCCGGGCATGGTGGTGATCTCGCTGGTGGTCATCAGCTCCCGGCCAAGTCGCTGCATATTCTGGCTGTAACTTTCAGACTGTCCCCGGCTTCGGCCCTCGGTCTGCATAGAGATGGTGGCCTTGCCCAGCCAGTTTTCCGAAATATCCTTTAGGGTGGAAGCCTCCCGGCCTCCGAGGAATACGATACTGTCCATGTTGCCCATGATGGTTTCGGAATGGTCTTTGTACAATGCCTTGCACTGGCTCATTGCCTGATAAAAAAGCGTCAGGCTGATCTCACGGGAGCGGATGACGGCCACAATCTTTTCCAGCCCCGGCACCTGCCCGGTGTTGGCAGCCTCGTCCCACAGCACCCGCACATGATAGGGCAGACGCCCGCCATAGGTGTTGTCAGCCCGTTCACACAGAAGGTTGAACATCTGCGAAAAAGCGAGGGCAACCAAAAAGTTGTAGGTGGTGTCCGTGTCGCTGATAAGAAAGAACAGCGCCGATTTTTCATCCCCCAGCTTATCCAGCTCCAGCTCGTCATAAGACATGATCTCCCGAAGTTGGGGAATATCAAAGGGAGCCAGCCTTGCACCGCAGGAAATCAAGATGCTTTTGGCTGTCTTGCCGCTGGCGAGCTTGTATTTCTTATACTGCCTCACGGCGAAGTGCTGGGGGCTGCGGCGTTCCAGCCCGTCAAACATATAGTCCACCGCATTTTTGAAGGTTTCGTCATCCTCCCGGACTTCCATGCTGTTTATCATTTCCACCAGCGTATTCATGTTGCGTTCTTCCTCCGGCCCCTCAAAGACGATGTAGGACACAAGGGCGCAGTACAAGAGGGTTTCTGCTTTTGTCCAGAACTCGTCGCCCTCCTTGCCGTCGCCTTTGGTGTTGGCGATCAGGGCGGTAACAAATTTCAAAACATCGCTTTCTGTCTTGATATAGGCCAGCGGATTGTAGTGCATGGATTTTGAAAAGTCGATACTGTTGAACACCCGCACCCTGTATTTCTCCCGTTGCAGAAACCGCCCGCACTGGTCGAGGGTGCCGCCCTTCGGGTCTACCACCACATACGAGGAATGGGCTTGAAGGAGCTGCGGGGTCAACCAGAACCTTGTCTTTCCCGAGCCGGACGAGCCGATGACACAGGCGTTTAGGTTCCGGGCATTGGCAGGTATCTTCGGACGGGTGTTCATGGTAAGGAACTCCGTCCCGGTCAGAATGACATTGTTCTGAAATTTAGGGTCTACAAACGGCTTTATATCCTCCTTTGTTCCAAAGCGGGCGGTGCCGTATTCCGCATCCCGCCGGAATTTTTTCGCCTGCCTGATCTTTGACTGTATCAGCAGATACACCCCAGCCGCACCGGCAAGGCCCACCAGCAGGTCAATACTGCCAAGCCCCGGCCAGTAGGTTTCAAAGGCTTTGGGGAAGGTATCAAGCATCCCCATGAGCTTTGTCCCGAAGTCTGTGCCGGGGGCGATCCGGTAGGCCGTCCCGATTTTGGAGAAAAACCAGAACACAAAGAGGTACGGCAGGTTTGGGAGCACATATTTTCTGATCTTGTCACTCAACGTCCGTCCTTCACCGCCTCTCTGGTCCGCTGCTTTTCCTTTGCCTGCGTCCTGATTTGCTCCGTGAATTTCCGAAGCTGACCGAGGATGGAAGCCTTGTCCTGCTCTTTGTTCAGCACCTTTGCGCTGTACTTCTGGAAGGCCGCCGTGATAGCGTCCGCCTGATTGGCTTTGAAAAACAGCAGGTAATGACCGGGGCTCACTTTATGGAAAGCGTAGTCCACATGGAACTCCTTCGCGATCCGGTCAAAATCCTTTGGAGCTCCCACATAGGGCATGGCACTTTTGCCGCCATAGTGGTTCATCAGCTTTTTCACGCTCTGGCGTCCCTGCGGGGTCAGCGCCTTCTGGTGGTGCTTTTGCAGCGCCCGAACCACCTTGCCAAGAGCGGCAGCCAGCACTTTTCCTGTGAGCTTCGTTGTCCTGATCGAAAGGGCAACCGTTTTTTGGTTTACTTCTTCCTGCATAAAACCTCCTTTCCGTCGGGGTTCTCGCTATCCGGGAGGCCCCCGTACAATCTCGGGGAACAGAAAACCTCGGGCCAATGTGGCCCGAGGCTTACCGCTCGGCATCTCTGCCGGACGGAGCTTTCTTTTCCGGCTCCGTCTGGACTTTTTCGCCCTGTTCCCGCATGGTCTGCAAGATAGAGGGCTTCTTTTGAAGCTGGGAGGGCTTTTCGCCGGACAGCGGCTTGATACATTCCAGACGGTCAGCCGCCCGGATGGCGTTGTCCGTGAGCTGCCTCTGCCATGCGCCCACGCTGGGAGCCCAACGAAAGCCGCTGCTTTTCAGCTCGGCCCGGGTGTCCGCGTCAGGCTTTCCGTCAAAGAACACCTGCAAGCGGTTGTCCTCCCGGTTCATTTCCACACGACCCCCATCGAACTCCCAGCCGGAAAATTCCTGCTGTGCCTGTTTGGAAAGCTGTTCGATACGGGCCTTTACCTGGCGGATCTCCGCATTGTTGTTGGTTAGCTGGTAACTTTCAAAGGGCCTCGGGTCGCTTCGCCAACTTGACGCCATGCTTGCTTTCAGCCTTTCAATCTGGTCCGGCGACAGCAGCGCACAGCCGTCCAGCTTGCCATGCTTGCGGTAATAGGCGTTGACCTCCTTCATAATGAGCTGGGAGCGTTCCAGCCCGTCCAGCTTCTTCTGGAGCTTTTCAATCGCTGCCGGGTCATCGGCGCTGATCCCGCCCATGCCGGTGCTGCGTATCTTATCCAGCAGCCCTTGAATATGCCGCCATTCCTCCATGTTGCTGTCCCGCGCCCGGTTCTGTTTTTCCTTCTTTCCCACCGGGAAATTGGAAGGCCCGGCGATCAGCACAGAGGGAACCCTCGCGTCAATGGCAAAGCCCTGGTTCATGTTTTCGGCCAGCTTGCGGGCGTAGGTGTCTAACAGATGGTCGATCTTCTCATGGTACATGGGGTCCACCCGGGATTTCTGCTTTTCCGCTATGGCGGCGGCCTTATCCACCATTGCCCGGTATTCCGCCGTTGCGCTCCCTTCCTTGTAGTCGGAAAAGCTGTTCATTTCTTTTGCCCGGCGGGCGGCTCCTTCATTGATAGGGTAAAAGTTGATGGTATGCACCTCCTTTATGCTTCGGGCCATGCTGGCCCGAAGTCTTACCGTTCTTCATGGGAAGGCCCCGCCTTGTCCTTTTTCGGAGCGGGTGGGGCTTCTTGAAACCGTTTGAGTGCAGCGAGAATGGAGTGGACAGGCTCGGCCTTTTCAGGATAGGCAAATATCCGGTGTTCCGGCGGAATGTCCTGCGGCCCGTGGTAATACTCCTTGAAGCCCTCCGGGACTGCCGACACATACCCACCGGGAGCGAATACGCCGCCCTCGTTGATACGCACATCCCGCCCGTATGCCTCATAATCGAAGTAGTTCTGAATGTGCTCCGGTATGTCGATAGTCCCAAGCTCGTCGGCGTAAAGACGGCCCAGCCCTTCATCATCGGAAATATCCGGGTAAAAGCGGTAAAGGTCAAGGTTCTGCGTCAGGTTTATCAAATCCTTCACGCTCCTTGTGTGGTTTCCCAAGACAAGAGCGGCTTCAAAGGTTTCCAGTCCGCCCTTATCCCGTACTTCCAGCAGGGCGTGGCCCAGCTCGTTCAGCTCGTCGATGTTCTCACATTCGTAGAGATAATCGTAGAGCCCCAGCACATCACTGTCAAAGCTGGTAAAGAACACTTCGCTGTACCGTTTCCCGTCTATCCCGATTTTGGCAAGGGCGGCCTGCAACTCCTGTGTCGTCATGGGGAAATGTACCGTTGTCCCTACCTCGATCCCCATCAAGGGGTACAGGGCTGTATTGGTTATATAGGCTTCAAACATGGGCTTATTCCTCCTTTCCGGCCCTGCCAGCCAGCACCTCATAGATCCCGGCCATAATGTAATCGGCGCAAGGGAGGGCAATCGCATTTCCCAGCGCCTTGTAGCGTTGCAGAGGCCGGATCTCCATGCCGTCCGCCCCGTACTTTGTCCAGCCCTCCGGCAGCCCCATCAGCCGTTCGCTTTCCGTTTCCGTCAGAAAACGGATGCAGCCGCCCTCCGGGTCGCCCTCATACCAGAAGGCAAAGGGCGTTACATCACTGGCTAAAAGAGTGGGAAAAGGGTCAGTTGGTAATCCGAAGCTGTTTCGGAAGGCCGTTTCTTCCTGCCTTTTTGCCGCTCCCCGCATACGGAAGCACTGAAAGGGGTGGATGACTGGTATCTGCCGCCCTGTTTCAAAAGAAGCTGTTCGATCTCCTTCGGCGGCGGCCCACCCGCCCTCTCCGCAAGGCGGAGGAAGTGGGAGCATTGGACGGGGCTTAAATAGTATGTCTGCGGCACGTCTGCCTCCAAAATCCGCCACGACGAAAATCCGCTGCCTTCGTGCCAGCCTTCGGGAGCCTGCCCAATACTGGGCGTCCATGAGCCGCCAGCACACATCAGGCGTTCCCCCTCGCACCATTCCGGCGTTTCCCCATCTTCCCGAAGGAGGCATTGGAACTTCGGTGTCCGAGAAGGCGGATAGGACGGCTCTAAAGTCCATCCGGTCATTTGTAGAAAACGCTCCCATGACGTTTTCCCAAACAGCGATAGCTGGATATAGGTTATCAGTAGCATCCCTCATTTCCTGTATGATACGAAACGCCTGATAGAACAGGCTTGATTTTGCCCCGGCAAGGCCGGAGCGGTTGCCGATCAGAGAAAGGTTCTGACAGGGAGAGCCGAAGGTTATCACATGGACCGGCGGGATTTTCCCGCCGTCCACCTTCGTAATATCTCCCAAATGCGCCATATCGGGAAAGTGCCTTTTGGTTATGGAGATGGGCGCTTTTTCAATCTCGCTGGCCCATACCGGACGGATACCGCACCGGGAAGCAGCCAGAGGGAACACGCCGATCCCGTCAAAAAGGCTCCCCAGCTTAATGTCCGGCATAGCCCGGGGTGCCGTGTCCCTTCACGGCAAGCACCCCTTCCAGCGTTGTCGCCGCAATGCCCAGCCGCCCGGCAACCGCAATATCGTTTTTTACATCCTCGTCCACAACGCTGCCGCAGACGATCAGGGTATGGGAGCGCCGCAGCATATCCCGGCGCATATCAATCCCGGCCTTGTGTTCCTCGGGAACGCTGTCATTCAAAAACAGCGGCAGATACAAGAGCGGGCAGATTGGGGAAAAGCCCGCCTCATAAGCAAGGCGGCAGTAGTGGGCCGCCAGCTCCATATCAACATCCGGCTCGCCGCTCCATGCGGCGGTCAGGTACGCTAAAGGTCGTTTCATTGGTTGAGCCTCCATTTCTGTTTTGGTTTAGGGAAAAGCAAGGTATCGCCCAACCCCTCCGCCCCTTCCCCCGGGAAGGGGAACGGCTCTGGAGAATTTATATCCCCGTCGCTTGACCGGGAAAAAGCATAACCGGGAGAAATCCGTCAAGGGTGCCTCTGGCACCGCCTGCGGCGGCGCTGCCCTTGACTGATTTTCCCGGCTATGCTACGGAATAACTGGCGACGGGGAATGATTTATATCTCCAGAGCTTCGGGGCGCGGGGCAGAGCCCCGCAATCCTCGGGCCATGTTGACCCGAAGTTTCGGCTTACTTTTCCTGTTCGTTTTTCTTCTCCGGCTTTTCGTGTTCCTTCTGCTGGCCCTTCCAGTCGTCCAGCAGCTTGATAATCTGGTCCTTCATTTCCCTCGGCGTAGTTTCCTTGCCGAAATACTTGCTCAGTTCCGCACCTGTCAAAATCACTTTGTCTACCTCCTTTTTGTCCTCCATCATAATGCCGTCGATCACATCCCCGTTGAGCAGCTTCTTTTCGTCCAGCTCACGCATACGCTTTGCCTGCGCCTGTGAAGGCGAGGACTGCTGGCTGTCAATGGCGACGGCGATATAGTTCTGGTTCTTCTTGCCGATATAGGAAAGCTCCACCGCCGTAGTAAAGCCCAGCTTTTTTTCATCCATCAGCTTCATCAGGTCTGGAACCAGCTCATTGAGCCGGATATACCGCTGCACCTGCTTGACCGCCATCTTATTGCGCTCGGCTACAATTTCGTTGGAGCGTTTTCCTGCGTCCTTCGGGTCAATCTGGCCCGAAGTGCGGGAGCCCTGGTGCTTGATGGCCTCAAGCTGCATTTTCAAGGCTTTGGCCCGCTCACTGGGGAGGATTTCTTCACGCTGGTTGAGATTGTCCTCGACCATCTGCGTGATGGCTTCATCGTCCGTCAGATTGCGAACAATACAGGGCATATCCGCATATCCGGCAAGCTCGCTGGCCTTCTGGCGGCGGTGGCCGGACACGATCTCATAGCCGCCATCCTCACGGGGACGGACGATAGCAGGCTGGGTAACGCCCTTGTCCTTGACGCTGGACACCATAGCCCGCATTTCGTCATCGTCTCGGACTTCAAAGGGATGGTTCTTGAAGGCGTGGAGCTCGTTCAGCTTGATATAGACGATCTGCTCCTTGCCCCGGCGTGGTGCATCCTTCGGCTTCTCGGGTCCCTTCGGAGCGGAAGCGGCCTGTACCGTTGGAGCTGCTTTTTTCTCCGGTTCCTTTTTGACCGCCTTTTCCGGTTTCTGTGCGGGGGCTTTGGGCTTCGGGGCTGCGGCCTTGTCCTTATCTGCTTTCGGGGGACGGCCCCGGCGCTTTGGCTGTTCCGGCTCTTTGGGTTTTTCCTCCGCTTTCTTCGGAGCCTCCGGCTGCTTTTCCGGTTTTTCCGTTTTTGCCGGGTCAGGCTTTTCCACGCCGGGAGCTGCCGCCCGTTCCTCGGCTTTCTTTTCCTTCATAATTTCAGTGAAGTTATAGACGGAAACCTGTGGGTTCTTTACCTCCGGTTCCGTCTTTTTTTCCGGCTCCGGGGAAACGGAAACCTTCTCCGGCTCTTTTGGGGGAGTAGGCGGTGTTTCTTTGCCCGGTCCGGTATCCGTTACCGGCTGTTCCGGCGTTTTTGTGGTTTTATCATCTGCCATAAGCATTTACCTCCTGTTTTTGGGCATGAAAAAAGGGGCTCAACTTTTCAGTCAAGCCCCCGTGGGAAGTTCCTCCTTTCTCCGCCATGATACAAAAATACCGCCCGTAGTCTCGTTTGGGCGGTACTTTGTGTAAGATTGGCAGTCCATTATTAAGTTTTTTATTATGTTCCCTTTGTACACCGTTGCAAGGATACCACTATAGAAAAAATTATAAAGTCCTTCCTGGAAAACCAGATATTGCATTGACAAAATATAAAATTGCAATTTTTTGTGATGGAGAGTTCTTTCATGGAAAAGACTGGGAAGTTTTGAAGCCACGTCTTGAAAATGGAAAAAATAGTGAATATTGGATAACAAAAATCTCCAGAAACCGGGAACGTGATAATGAAATTAATAAGAAACTTTTATTTATGGGGTGGACTGTGATTAGATTCTGGGGAAAGGACATTAAAAAAAATACGGATGAATGTATTCAGGTCATAGAAGAGACAATATTTGATTTGAAAGTATCTGAAAAGTTTGATGAAGGAAATTTATAATCGTATAGTGTACAGATGAGGTGAAGCATGTGAATGAGTATGTTCTTATGACATATTATATAAAATATTTAAAAGAAATAAGAAAAGTGTCTGATTCAACGATTAAACATTATTTGCAAGCGTTGAAGTCTATTTCAAAATTTCTTGTTGAAAAAAAGAAAATAAAACAGTCAATATATGAGATTAAAGATATTGATGATTTAGTGGTAGTAAAAGAATATCTGTATAAGGATCCTGACTTTGTTGATTTGGATACACGCGGACATCGAATGTACAGCGTTGGTTTTAATCATTATTTCAGATTTGCTAATGGCGATGGATTTGAAAATATTCATGAGCAGATAAAAAGCATGGATATTGAAATTCCAATTGCGAATAAACAGATTGTTACTATAAATACGTGGAAAAGATCTTCTATAATAAAAATGCAATCTATAGAATCAGCTGGATATAAATGTGAAATAAATTCAAACCATAAAACTTTTACTGCAAAAAGAACAGGAAAACCATATATGGAAGGACATCATGCTTTGCCAATGAAGTACCAGAACAGATTCCAAAATAGTTTGGATATTTATGCTAATGTAATTTGTTTATGTCCAACATGCCATAGGCGATTACATTATGGTGTTGAATCTGAAAAAATGAATGTTGTAGATAAAATATATTATGATAGGTCTGATCGGTTAGCTGCAAGTGGTATAAAAATTGGAAAAGAGGAATTTGAAAGTTTAATAAAATAGTATTTTTAGACAAAGGCAGTATAATTAAAATATTCTATTTACGGTATTAGTGGATTATTGAAAGGTATTCATATAAATTTGTTTTTTGAAAGATAAAAAAGTTCTGTATTTATAGACGTGTGCCCAATATTTTTATGTAGTGATAAAAATATTTTGTTTGGAATGAAATTTTTATAATACTGCTAAAGTAGTTGTAGCTGAGGTAACTAAATATAAAAAAGGTTTAAGAACAATCTGATATGAGTTGACATATTAGATTGTTCTTTTGAAAATAAATTAACAAAATAAAAGAAATATCAAAATAAACTTGACAAAATAAGCGATTTATGTAAAAATACGAATAGAAAATCTCTTATGGAGGTAAATGAATTAATGACAATAAGCGACAATCTTATGACTACGATGACAATGATCGGAAAAGCAATTGAAAAAGGTGCAGTTGAAGATGTCAGATCATACTTTCAAAATTGTAATACGATTACTACAAATGGAATGCCAGGCGTAAGGGCAGACAAAGTTAATACGAATCTGAGTAAAATGGTGGTTTCTGAAGATGTGAAAATTAAGGTGTTTAGTAGGAGTTCGTGGAAGGGGGTTCTGGTAGTAGACAATGGGAATAAAGCGTTGTTTTCTGTCTGTACCAAAAACACCCTTAATAGGATTATCAAAAATAGAGCTAGGAGAAGTCCTCATTATGCACAGACGATGGTCAATACAATCAATAAAGATGAGGTTGCAGAAGTAAAACAGATGACTATTGCTGATTATGATCCAACATTTACATCGGCATTTAGCGAGGAGGACTTTGAAAAAGATTTTTTCTCAATAATGGAAGAGGCTGTATGCGAATATGAAGGTTATCGTTTTTGGATAGTTTCATATGAAGTTGAGAAATTTGTAATGAAAAGCTTATCGGCAGTTTTGATGGACAAAGATTTTGATAAAGTTCAAGAAATATCGATACTTGAAGCATTAAAACCAAACTTTGGGGAATTAACAGCAGTAGAGCCAAAACCAGAAGAGAAAAGAGATGTGCGTAGCTTACTCTCTGTTAAAGCAAAAATACCTGCAAGCAAATCTACTGAACCAAAAAAACGTACTGAAATATTGCCGAAGTCTGTAGAGGAGAATAAGGAAGCATAAGTTCTTCGACAATAAGTTATTAAATAAAATTATGTTTCCTGTACAGATATGAATGTACAAAAATTTAATGGTCAAAGATTAAAAGAGGCTTTACAATTTAGGGGAAAAAAAATGACAGAGCTTGCTGATGAAACTGGCATCAGCAAGCAATCATTGTCTCTTTATGCAAATGCTGGAAATAAGCCTCCCTTTGAGAATGTTGAAAAAATTGCAAGAACATTAGACTTTCCGGTTGATTTTTTTACATCTGAGGATTTATGTACTGTATCGACGGGAAATACGTATTTTAGATCTCAGGCATCAGCAACTAAAAAATCTCGAAATGCACAGAAAATAAAGCTGGAATACGTATCTAAAATGTATGAAGTGATTTTAAATTATGTGAATGTTCCAGAACTAAATCTTCCAGATACGACAGGGATCGATATACCTGAAGATATTATTAATGTAGATTCTGAGCAAGCAATTAATGAAATTGAAAAATTGGCTATGTTAATTCGTGAATTTTGGGATCTAGGAAGCGGACCTATAGATAATTTACAGTATGCACTGCAGTCTAATGGAATAATTGTGACAGGATTTAGAAATGTAGACAGTGATATAGATGCATTTAGCCAGCAGATTAAAATAGATGGAAAAACAATTTATATAATTGCATTGGCAATTGGTTCAAAACCAATTGAAAGGCTTCGATTTGATATGGCTCATGAATTAGGACATATATTGTTGCACACTTGGGGAGAGGATAACGAAGAAATATCAAGGGATGAGTTTAATGCAAGAGAAAAACAAGCTAATATGTTTGCCAGTGCATTACTGCTTCCTAAAAAGTCTTTTTCGAAGTCTGTTTCTGCCTATCCAACAAATATAGATTACTATTTTGCTTTAAAGAAAAAATGGAAAGTGTCTATGCAGGCAATGATGTATAGGGCAAGACAACTGGATATTATCTCAGCAAATCAGTTTCAGTATATGATGCGTATAATGTCGAAGAATGGATATAGGCTACATGAGCCTGGAGATAAACCGGGAGAAATTGGAGATACAATTTTTCAAGCTGCATTAGACATGTTGTTTGAAGGTGGATATCTTACTGTAAGTGAGTTATTAAGGGAATTTGGAAGATATGGAATTTATCTTTCCCAACATGACTTGGAGAATCTTATGTATCTTAGAGAAGGAACGTTGTATCAGGAATCAAAAGTGATACCGTTTATGACAATTAAGAAAGATACAGAATAACAATTCACCTGATAAGGTAAGAAAGTATTCGCTTTATCAGGTGTTTTATTGATAAAAGAGGAAATTTGTCATAGATATTGCGAAATAAATACATACAGTAGCATTAATAATATTGTAATTAATGATAGCTTTTTGATGATTGGATCAGTTTGATTTTATAATTGTAGGATATATATTTTGAACTTAATTAAAAGAATCTATGATAGAGTTGGGGATGAACATTTGAGTGGTATATGGTAGGAGAAATGCCATTTTGGAGAGGGGATATTAGAGCAGCATAAGGAGTGATGGTACTGGAAATATAGGTATGCAGTACAAAAAATGTTTATAGTATATTTGGAAAAAACTAAATATCATAACAATAAAACACTATATATAGACGACGGTAAAATATAAGACACAATATATTGCAAAGAAAACGTTGACTTGATCGTACGTTTGTTCTATAATATCTTTTGGAACTATCAATTCTTCTCTTTTTTCTACGGAGGAATTAAACGTGTCAATAAAGAAAACATCTAATAATCTAATTTTACACAAAAGAGATCTGGTATTGTTAAAGCGAAGTGAAGAGGCGAAAAATATAGAAATATATGGTAATATGTATGAATGTTTAAAAACATATAATACTTTGTCGGCAGCTCAGTTAAAGGAAGATATAGCTTTTGATGATAAGGCGCGTATGATTTTAAATCATGATACGAAGATGATGATGGACCGTATAAAAAATGAATGGCACGCAAAGTCATCATTTGAGATTGCTGATAATGAAGTGCATTGTCAGTTGTGTAGTAGAAAGACGGTATATATATGTTATATCGAAAACAGTATAACTGGAGAGGAACTGCATGTTGGATCTGAGTGTGTGAAGCACTATAAAGATATAAAAGGGGCAGGGAGTGTAATTTCTAAGGTAAGTTCATATAGAAGAGATGTAAAAAAAGATGCTAGACAAACTGAATTTGACGTAGCACTTGGCGAAAATATAGATTTCTGTAAAAATGCTAATAATAAGATTGAACAGTTCCCTATGGTTTTGCCTTATAAATTGCATAGTGATTTAAAAAGTGTAATTGCTATGTGTAATCGAATTAGAACTGTTTATATATCTTCTGGAGGAGATTTAAGCGAAAGTATTAATAAATTTAACTTGAAAATGAATGAGTTTTGTGAACTATACGAAAGAGCTGAAAACTGCTATGCAAAAAATAGAAGAAATCCTTTATTATGTACAAGAAAAATTGCAGACTGGTTGCTGAAAAACGGTTATAAATATGTGATTGAGAATATACAAAAGGCAAATGGAATTTTAAATGAGGAAACTTTACAATTTATATATGAACCTGAATTTATTAAAAGAAATATTTTTGTATTTGAAAAGTGTCTAAAGCAAAAGGATGTAACTTTTTTGGGAACCAAGGGTACTGTAATACGATTTAAGATACAAAATGACCGTTTCAAGCAACCCATTTTTTTTACAATGCCTATTAAAGACTTTATGAAAAAAATTGGATGTCATTGTCTAACACAAGATGGTTATAGGTATAGTAAATCTAGTCTTTCAGCATCTATTGAAATGACTTCAGAAAATTTAAAAAATGTTTTTAATTATTATGTAAGTATATTAAACAATACAGATTGTATGCTTATATTCGAACGGCGTGTATCAAAATATTATTGGGAAAGAAAACAGCATTTTACGGTAAGTCCATGGTCGATTCATAGCAGAGAAATTGATCCGATTTATAAAATTGCAACATTAGACACTATTTTAACTTTTATAGGAGATGTGTTATTTATTGATGGAAAATCGGAGAAAGAAATTTCCGAAATCATTATTGGAAAAATTAAAAAAGGTGGAAAATGGATACCTAAGGAAGAAAAGAACCGTGGAGTTAAAATTGCTGTTGAAGCTGCTGGTATGCAAAAACGGAGAGAATTTATACCTTATTCATAAGCGTTAAATAAGGTGGGATATGAAGAAAAAATGAGCTTTAACAAAATGCGGCTTGACTTTTTCGCTTGCACCCATTAAGGGTTCATAGTATCATATATCTTATAAAAAGATAGTGATTTTATGAATCCTTTTTGTTTTCATAAGAGGATTTATAAATTCGGACAATATCCCTATACACTTTATTAGAAATCATAAATTTTCTATGTCAGGAGAACCAACCATGACCCTTACAATCCTAGGCACCGGCAACGCAGTAACAACCGAGTGCTACAACACCTGCTTCGTCCTGCACGAAAGCAATCAATATTTCCTGGTAGATGGCGGTGGAGGAAGCCAGATCCTCCACCAGTTGAAACATGCCGGAATCGATTGGAAAAAGATAAAAACTATTTTTGTGACGCACAAGCATCTCGATCATATTACCGGGATAATCTGGATGATTCGCATGATCTGTCAGTCCATGAAGCAGGGCGAATACGAAGGCGAAGCAGTCATATATGCACATGATGAAGTGACCACCTTGCTCCAGGATTTTTCCGAAAAACTGCTGCAAAAGAAAGACACAGAGTTTATTGGAAAGCGTCTTCATCTGATACCTGTGACAGATGGCGAGTCGAAAGAGATTTTGAACAAAAAAGTTACCTTTTTCGATATACAGTCAACGAAGACCAAGCAGTTTGGCTTTTGCATGGAATTGGGAAATGGGGAGAAATTAACATGCTGCGGAGATGAACCATACCATCCCTGTGAGGAAAAATATGCGAAAAACAGTACATGGCTTTTGCATGAAGCGTTTTGTATGAGCAGTCAGGCGGAGATTTTCCATCCGTATGAGAAACACCATTCTACTGTGAAGGATGCCTGCGAACTGGCGGAGAAACTTCATGTGAAAAATCTGCTGCTGTATCATACAGAAGATAAAAATATTGCGCACCGAAAAGAGCTTTATGGAAATGAGGGCAGAAACTATTTTTCCGGCAATCTTCTGATCCCGGATGATCTGGAATCGTTTTCTATTTTATTTTCAAAGAACGGCAAAAGGGAATCATGAAAATGAAACTGCTTATTACAGGAACAACAGGATTTGTAGGACATAAAATCATGGAATCATATGCTCAGGCGGCCGCTGCACCATCTCTTCGAAATGCAACTCAGGAGAGGATAAAGCGAATGGTTGAGGAAAGTGAAGCGGATGTGGTGATTCATACCGCGGCAATTTCTGATATCGGGACCTGTCAGAAAAATCCGGAAGCATCGTATTTTGCAAATGTGCAGATTCCGGTGTATCTGGCTCATGCATGCAAAGACAGAAAATTGATCTGCTTCAGCTCCGATCAGGTATACAGTGCCTGCGAGGAGAATGGACCATATATAGAAGATGTAGTAAAGCCGGGAAATATTTATGCGGAACATAAGCTGGAGATGGAGCAGCGGGTGTTGGATTTGGTTCCTTCTGCCGTGATGCTGCGGGCGGAGTGGATGTATGACTATGTTTCAAAGAAGCCGAATTATTTTCTGAATATGATACATGCGAAGCAGCAGGCGGCGTTTAGTACCAGACAGTTTCGCGGAATTACCTATCTGAAGGAAGTGGTTGAAAACATGGATCATGTGATGGCTTTGCCGGGAGGCGCGTATAATTTTGGAAGCGAGACCACCCAGTCCATGTATGAGATCACAGAACAGTTTTTAGATTTGCTTGGAAACCAGGTGGCGGTTCAGGATGCTCCGCCAAGACATAATTTGTGGATGAATTGCGAAAAGGCGAGAAAATATGGTGTGGAATTCAGTGATGTTTTTGATGGGCTGAAGAGATGCCTGAGGGATTATGAAAGGACGAATAAGACGCTTAGGGAAGGGAATTCTAATGAAAAATAATGAATAAACCTTTTGATTGCAGTGGATTCGTACATACAGGAAGATGATTATTTTGAGTTCCAGCATAAGAAAGTCACAAAACAGGTGGTATTTTGTAGTATGTGGGTGGTTGAACACTGAATCGACTTATTACTTTTAAAAGAGCATATGAGGTGGAAAACAATGGTAGATAAGAAAACATTGGAAGAGGTTTATAAGCAAAATTTGGAAAATGATATCATTAATGCAATTTCCGAAATAAAAGGGATTGATTTGCGGAAGGCATTTGATATTTATTATTCCAGTAAACTTACTGAACAAATTTCAAATGGCAGTTATGGAATAGAAAATATGGATGCAAAATATCTGGCGGAAGATTTGATTGAGAATGAGCCAGATATTTTTGAATAAATATCACGCTCTAGATGATGGAAGTGTAAATTTAGATATCTATATGAAAATTAAGGAGATTCACCAATGTTCAATAATTCCTACCTAACCGATGCCATTGCCTGCTACAAGAAGGATTTCATCCAAATGCAGTGGCCGAATGAAAAGTACAAATGGGAGGCTGTGAAGTGTTTTCAGGATAACTGGGATGTGAATGCGGCTGATTTTGCGGATATGCTTACACGTTCGCTGGCAAAGACTTATAATCTGTTGGTTTCTATGAATAATTTTCCAGGAAAAATGATTGAAGGTTTTGCAAAAGCAGCACCGGAGGAAGTGCGGGCGATGTATCTCGCACTTTTTGATGAGACTCAGGATGTGATTTCCAGAATTCTTGCGTTTAAGGATCAGGCGGGAATTTTGCTTGAGAAATATGGAAATGATGCAGCGCAGCATTACCAGTACGAAAATGCCATCACCACCTACCTGTGGCTCAGATATCCGGACAAATATTACATTTACAAATACAGTGAAGTGAAAAACGCCGCAGCAGAATTAGGCTGTGATCTTAGTTTCCGAAAGGGTCATTACGGGGAAAATCTGCGGAACTTTTATGCCTTTTACAATGCGCTGTGCGAAGAACTGAAAAAAGAGGACGAGCTGAGAAGGATGCTGAAGTCTCAGCTGACAGAAACCTGCTATCCGGATCCGGAACTTAGGACGCTGACAATGGATCTTGGCTTTTACATCAGCCGATTTTACAGCCAGCGAAACCGTGCATCTGCAGATGAGTGGTGGCCCAAAGCTGAAGACTACGATCCCGGCATAACGGTGCAGGAGTGGAAATGCTTGCTGGCTGACGAGGAAGTTTTTAACGAGAGCAGTCTTGAAATTATGAAGCGCATGCTGGATTATGGCGGCAAAGCTACTTGCACCCAGCTTTCCGTGAAATACGGAGAAAGCCCTAATTTTTATAATGCCGGGTCTTCTGCTCTTGCAAAGCGCATTACTGAGAAAACCGGATGTCCGGTCTGGCAGCAGGATGGCAGTACGAAATGGTGGCCCACTCTATATATAGGAAAAAAAGCAGGCACAGATGAAGAGGGCGTATATATCTGGAAGCTGCGGGAGGAACTGGAAGCAGCATTGAAAGAAACAGATTTGTCCCAGATTTCATTGTATGTTGTTTCCCAGGAAGAGGACGAGCCGCATTATTGGTGGCTGAATGCCAATCCAAACATCTGGAGTTTTTCGGATCTTGCTGTGGGAGAGGTGCAGTCCTACACCCTTTACAACGAGAACGGCAATAAGCGCCGCATTTTTCAGAATTTCCTGGACGCCAAAGCTGGGAATTTCATCATCGGTTACGAATCCTATCCAGTGAAACAGGTGGTGGCGATTTGCAAAGTAACCGCAGAGCAGGATGGAGAGCAGATCTATTTTGAAAAAGTTGAGGGACTTTCTGCGCCTATTGATTATTTGACTTTGAAGGCCTGCCCGGAGCTTGCGCGAATGGAGTACTTTGTCAATCAGCAGGGAAGCCTGTTTAAGCTTACCAAAGGAGAATTTGATTTTATTATGGATATGATTCGTGAGAACAATCCGTCTGCATTTTCCGGGCAAAGGACAGAGCCGTATACAAAAGAAAATTTCCTGGAAGAGGTATATATGACGGAGGCGAAATACAACCGTCTTGTGTCCGTGCTTTTGAGAAAAAAGAACATCATCCTTCAGGGAGCCCCTGGCGTGGGAAAAACCTTTGCCGCAAAAAGATTGGCCTATTCGATCATGGGAGAAAAGGACGAGAGCCGGGTGGAATTTGTACAGTTCCACCAGAATTATTCCTATGAAGATTTTATTATGGGATATAAGCCGGAAGGGGATTCTTTTGCGCTGAAATATGGGATTTTCTATCGGTTTTGCCAGAAGGCTGCAAACAACCCGGACAAGGATTATTTTTTCATTATTGACGAAATCAATCGTGGAAATATGAGCAAGATTTTTGGGGAACTTCTCATGCTGATTGAGAAGGATTACCGGGGAACCAAGACGGCTCTGGCGTACAATGGCTTGAGTTTTTCGGTTCCGGAGCGGGTACATATTATTGGAATGATGAATACGGCGGACCGGAGTCTTGCCATGATTGATTATGCTCTGCGGAGAAGATTCAGCTTTTTTGAGATGGAGCCGGGATTTGAGTCAGAAGGCTTCGTGAAATATCAGAACGCTCTGAACAGTGAATTGTTTGACTCCTTGATTGGCAAAATAACAGAACTGAACAAAGAAATCACAGCAGACAGATCTCTAGGAAAAGGCTTCTGCATCGGACACAGTTATTTTTGCGGCATGAAGGCGTGCACGGCAGAAAAACTGCTTGAAATCGTGGATTTTGATGTTCTTCCCATGCTGGAAGAGTACTGGTTTGACGACCTGGATAAAGTACAGCGCTGGGAAAATATTCTCCATGGGGTATTTCAATGACGAGAGATAAAAGTATTCTCATAAAAAATATTTATTATATGCTGTCCTACGCTTTTCAAACGCTGAACCAGTCTAATTATGAGGAGATTGCGGCAGAGAAGTTTGAGGATATGCAGAATCTTTTTGCCGCAATTCTGGCGAAGGGCATTGGTTTTCAGCTGAAGCAGGGCCTGTATCGGGAATACCGGAACTGTCAGGAGGATTTGTCTGTCATGCGGGGAAAAATCAATATGCAGGGAACCATCCGGAACAAAATGTCCAGAAGGCAGTTGCTGGCCTGCGAGTTTGACGAGCTTTCCGAAAACAATCTGCTGAACCAGATTTTGAAATCAACGGTTTTGCTTCTTTTGAAGCACGGGAATGTGAAAGCGAGATATAAGGATGATCTGAAAAAGAAAATGCTGTTTTTCTCTGCTGTGGATACGCTGGAATTAACATCTGTCCGCTGGTCTGCCATACGGTTTGGGCGGAACAATCAGAATTACCGGATGCTGATCAGTATCTGTCAGCTGCTTGCAGAGGGCTTGCTGCTTACCACCGAGCAGGGAGAATACAGGTTGGCTGCTTTTCTTGATGAGCAGAGAATGTGCCGCCTTTATGAGAAATTTATCCTGGAATATTACAGAAAACATTTTCCCCAGCTGTCCGTAACTGCGTCCCAGATTCCCTGGGCGCTGGACGATGGAAGCGGTACCATGCTTCCCGTCATGCAAAGCGACATCACTCTGCAGCTTGGCAGCAGCGTATTGATCATTGACGCAAAATATTATTCCCATACCACACAGGAGCATTACGGCAGACATACACTGCATTCTGGCAACCTTTATCAGATTTTTACTTATGTGAAAAACAAAGATTACGCTTTTGGCGAAACACCCCACAAGGTTTCCGGCCTTCTTCTCTACGCCAAAACAGAAGACCAAATCCATCCTGACCAAACTTACCAGATGCATGGAAATGAGATTGAGGTGAAAACATTGGATTTGAATTTGCCCTTTGAGGGGATTCGGAAGCAGTTGGATGGGATTGTAAGGGAGATGCTGTTATGAACCAAAATGAAAATCAGTGGGACAAGCTGTTAAAAATAAAAACCACCGGCCGGGATGATTCCCGCGCGGATCAATATCGCTATCCCTATGAGCCAACGCCGTATTGCGTCCTGGAACGGCTGGCGAACAGCGGCCTAATCAGAAAGAAAAATGTGGTATTAGACTACGGAACCGGAAAAGGCAGAGTGTGCTTCTACCTGTCCTACCAGACAAGATGCAGCTCAATCGGCGTAGAATACGACGACAGAATTTACGCCGGCGCCAGAGCCAATCAGGAACAGGCTGTATCCGGGAAAAGGACTTCCTTCGAACTGACAAGCGCCGAAGAATACCCAGTACCGACATCCGTAGACCGCTGCTATTTCTTCAATCCCTTTTCCATAGAAATCCTCCGAAAAGTCCTGTCCAGAATCTACGAATCCTACTACGAAAACCCAAGGGAAATCCTGCTGTTTTTTTATTATCCCTCAGAAGAATACATCAGCTGCCTGATGACAGAAGAGCTGTTGCTGTTTTTTGATGAGATCGATACGGAGGATTTGTTTGAGGGGAAGAATGAGAGGGAGAGGATTGTGGTGTTTTCGGTGGGGGGAATTTAAAATCATGAAATAAGAGAGAAAGGTGGGCTAAGAATGATTCCGTTAATTGACAAAAAGCAAACTGGAATTAATTTGCGCAGAATTATGGATGAATGCGGTTTTACAGTAAAAGATGTTCAGCAGTATTTGAGATTGGGTAGTATTCAAAGTGTGTATCACTGGTTAAATGGGATCAGTATGCCATCTGTAGATAATTTGTATGCGCTTAGTTATCTGTTTCAGGTTTCAGTGGATGACATGCTGTGCGGAAGCAGAAAGAGAATTCTTACAGCAGAAAATCAAGTACAGTTAAAGCGAATGCGTATTTATTATGGCAAAATAAAAGCAATTGAGGCAGCGTAGAATTATACTACAAGTACAATGACAAAAGAGAAATTCTCCTGTAAAATTATTTTCAGAAAGCGACTTGGAAATAAACTATGGGAGGATTTTTTATGGGAGAAACAATGCTGGTGACACAGGCTTTGGACGAGAGGGACCTGTTAGTAAAAAAGATAACAGATAAGATTGAAAAAGCAAGCTTCGTGGCATGGATTCCTATGATGGAGATGCTGATTTTGAAGGGAAGCTTCAGGAGAAGTTAAACAATGAATATAATGAGCGGGTACGTTTTTGTGATATGAAGAATAGTCAGCTTCAGTCCACTGCAGAGAATATGCGTTTAAGTATTCTGGGGCGTGATAGTAAGGGGAAAGATGAGAAGCCATTAGGCGTTGTAGATGCGTATGTAAGGGAGAATACCGCTGAACTTGTTGATCCGCTGGATGTAAAGAAGAAATTAGGAATGCTTGAAGAAAAGCGAAACATTCTGCTTACAGAATTGGATACGCAGATTAAAGTGTCGAATGCGACTACTTTTATTGAAATTGCATAACTGCATTGTCTGCATTACGAAAAATCCTGAACTCAGTTTCCCTGTAACAGGGTTATGTTACAAGAATATACCAATTCTGATGAAAATTGGGGTACTCAATTAGTAAGTGGCGCAGTTGGTAGCGCACATGGCTGCTAACCATGATGTCGCGGGTTCGAATCCTGCCTTCGAAAATTGGGGTTATTAATATGATGTTGCAGAACATCTCCAATTGTGAATCATTTTGGGTTATGTTTGAACGGTTAATTCTGAATGGTCAACGATTTTGTTCTTAAACCGTTTTTAATAAATTGACAACTTTACTTTAGGCATAGAAATGTGCCGAAATCCATGAACAAGGTTAAGGTGTTAAACTGATTGACCAGGGATAAGCCTCATGGCTGTAATGCAGGCAGAATAATATATGAAATTGTGGAACAATATGATAAGGTGCTTGCAGAGATGCAGGCGTTTTTTATATAAGTGGATAAGAATACATGCTTTGTATGGTATTAATGAGGAAAGTAACTGTGATAGTTGACAAAAACATAAATTGTGAACTTCCTAAAAATTTTCCCCTAAACACAACAGCTGCTTTTTTAAAAGAACAGGCAGCGGGCTGTTCCGCATTTGTAATTGGAGAAGCGGGTTTATTAAATGCCCTTTATGATGTTGGCATAACAATGAATGATGTAAACCCGGATTATGTTATTGTTGGAGAGGGCCGTTCCTATTCGCTGGATACCTTGACTCAGGCAACAAATCTGGTTTTAAAGGGAGCTAAGCTGATCGGGGCAAATTCAGATGTTTCAGGCCCAATTGAGAACGGTATTGCCCCTGCATGCCGGGCGTTGATCGCACCTATCGAAATGGCAACTGGTACAAAGGCATATTTTTGCGGAAAGCCTAATCCACTGATGATGCGAACAGGATTAAATATGCTTGGTTGTCACTCAGCAGAGGCTGTCATGGTTGGTGACAGAATGGATACAGATGTGATTTCAGGAATGGAAAGCGGTATGTCTACTGTGCTTGTTCTTTCCGGATGTTCGACAAAGGATACACTTAAAATGTATGCATATCGTCCAACTATGGTTTTAAATGGAGTGGGAGATATTCCTGCCAGGGCAAAGTCAAAAGCAGAGTAATATCAGATGGGGAAGCGTTCTTTTAATCTTTGACCACGAAACCCAATGACAACTGTAATGAACAATGCTATAGTATGTTTATAAGGAGTTTTTTGCATGGAAAATAAGATTACTATGGAGAATACAAATGAATTTACCAACTTTTTTAAGAAAATCAGATGAACTTACACAACAGCTATCAAAGGACCAGTTGCTAGCTGTTATCCATGAAATTGCCAGAACATTACCAGAGCATAAAAGAGAAATCTTTTTGGATACTTTAACAGCAGCTTCCCAAACCACTGCCACGGACTCCCCCAAAACAACTTGTGACGATCATCAGCAGCTGCTTATAGAGCTGAAACATAATCAGGAAATATTAGCAGAAATCAATAACGGTATCCGATGCCTCGATAGCGAATATAACGAAGAATGGGATGACTGGTATAACAGTGATGCGGATGAAGTTCTTTTTTCAGATTCCATGGGTGTTTTATCTGAAATTGAAGACGCGATCAAGCTGATTCATAAATGTATTGATCTGGCAGTATATAAAGAAGGCTGCGAACTAGCCGAAACACTGTCTGTGCTGGAGATCACTGCAAAAGGAGATTATGAGGATTTTTGCGGTGAACCTCTTGGCATAAACGACCTTTATGAACACGAACTTTTGTCTGGTTCTATGAAAAAAACAGTTCGTGAATGCTTGTATCTGGAATACCAGGGAAATAGATTGGAAGATCGTGCAGAAGAACTGCTTTGCATGATCCATAATTTTCAGTGTTACTCTGTGCGGCTGGAAGATGTTCTCCAGACAGGAAACTTTGAATTACCTGAGTTTGAGCAGTTCCTTCCGCTTTGGATTGAATACCTGGGGACCCACAGCGGCATGGGTGTAAAAATACTTTTGAAAGAAGCCCAGTCTATGCTTCAGGATGAACAGCAGATTCTCGATACAGCCAGAAAATATGCAAATACCTGTCCTGAGTTATATAAGCAGATCTTGGAGCAAAACTCTGATCCTGATAAAAATCAGCGTATGATGAGCATTGGTATAGAAGCATTGGAAAGGATTTCCGAAAACACAAAAGTCCGGAGCGAAATAGCTCTGCTTACAGCCAAATATGCATGTGAAAATAATCAGGAATCAGTATGCGAATATTGCTGGCTGGAAGCATTCCGCTCTAATCCGTCGCTTGTTCATTACCTTCGTCTGCGCTTCTGCGGAGACAACTGGGAAAATAACAAACGACAGGCAGCAAAAATCTGCCAGGGTCTATATAAAACGGATAATGAATTATATTTTATGCTTCTTTTCTGGAATAAAGAATTTGATACTGTAATGGCCCAGGGCATGAGTGTAAGAGAATCACTTGGCTGGTCATTTACCTTTATGAAGGAGGGCATCACCAGCTTTTTACTTCTGTTATATCAGGGAACAGATTTGCCTGCAGGATTATCCTGTTTATTAAACTATATACAGCAAAAATATGAATTTACGGCAGAAGAATTTTATAAAGGAACCGGACATACCTGCACAAAGAACAGTACTGAGTTATTGTGGGAAATCATCTGCAAATGGAAACAGGAGGTAAAGATTTCGAACGAAGACAGAATACGTTGGATGAATAAAATTAACCAGCTTATTTCCCTGCGGGTAGATGGAATCATGACTGCCAACAGAAGAAAATACTACCATGAATGTGCTGCGTTTATTTCTGCTTATGGTGAAGTAAAGGAGTCTCATGGAATTATCGGTGAAAAAAATACATTTATGGCAGAATATCGCAAACGATATCCAAGACGGAGTGCATTTATACAGGAATTGGTGAAATTTGGATATGTGAAATGATTGGGTTCCCCATTTCCTATAACACTTATGTAATGTGCCAATGGCATAATCAGCCAGCATCTTCTGATTCCAAAGGATAAAGCATTCGGTTCGTTTTTTATATACTCAGAAACTGAAGACAACAGTAAGGAACAATGCTATAATTCATTAGTAAAGTATTCTTTTCATCTGGTGAAATTGTTATAAATGGAAGTCATGATATATGTGCTTTTGACAATACTCATGACATTTCAGAAGCTATTTTTGAAAAAAGCATTCTTTTAAAGCCTTCTTTCGGAGGCTTTTTAAAGAAATATCCAGTAAAAACAAATATCCGTTAGGAAAGCGTATATTTAGATTATTCAATGTAAGAAACACAATGAGATAAGATAGGAGCAAAAATATATGATACGAGTACTTTTCGTTTGTTTAGGCAACATTTGCCGCAGTCCTATGGCAGAATTTATTATGAAATCAATTGTTTCCGAACGCAGTTTGTCAGACAGATTTTATATTGCATCCGCAGCCACCAGCACGGAAGAAATCTGGAACGGAGTGGGGAATCCGGTTTATCCTCCGGCGAAACGGGAGCTGGCGAAGCATGGGATTTCCTGCGAGGGAAAAAGAGCAGTGCAGATCACCAAGGCGGACTATGGGAAATATGATTACATTCTGGGGATGGAAGAGCGTAATATCCGAAATATCCTGCGGATTGTAGGAAAGGACCCGGAGCACAAAGTAAAGCTTTTGCTGGATTATTCCGATCATCCCAGAGACATTGCAGATCCCTGGTATACCGGGAACTTTGAGTCTACTTATCGGGATGTGGTGGAAGGATGCGAGGGATTTCTCTTATATTTGGAACGAGAGGGAAGAATATAATAAGATAATGTAACAGAACTGTGGCAGGTGAGGAAAAAGATGCAATGTATTATAAATAATGGGAAAAGCAACAAAGTGAAAAACAGAAGTGCAATAATTATGAAGGCAATACCGAACTTCAGAAATACTGCACAAAATAAAAACGCCAACTTGTATAATTTGTCCAACTTTTTTCGCTGCCCCTCTTGACATTTCCACTTCACCGTACTACAATAACCTCAATCTAAGAATTTCGCAATGACGAGGAAGAGTAGCAAGAAGGGGAATCCACAGAGAGCCATCGGTGGTGAGAGATGGCGAGGAAGCTTTTGTGAAAATCACCTCTGAGCTTTCGGACTGAAAAATAGTACCTATCTGCTGATGAGCATAGAAGCGCAGTATCTATTCGAGTAAGTTCGGACGGTTAACAGTCGTTATCCTGTTTCTCATTTTATAGGATGAGTAGTGAGTGGCTGCATGGCAGCAATAAGAGTGGTACCGCAGAGGATTTTGCCTTTGTCTCTTAACTGGAGACAGAGGCTTTTTTATTATCCGCTTGTGCCAGAAACGCGGAGCTGTTGACACTGCCTCTCACACAGAGGAAATACCATCATGTGAAATCCCTTGGAAAATCAAGGAAGACAGCAACACTGCCTTCAAAATCACGAAGGAGAAACCAAAATGGAAACACTGAAAAAAATCACAAACTTTGTCAGCAAGTACATGGCAGTGATCGTAATCGCAGTTGCCGCACTTGCACTCTTTGCACCGAACACGGTTAGCTTCATCAAGACCAGCTACGTCAACACCCTGCTTGGAATCGTAATGTTCGGTATGGGACTTACCCTGAAGCCAAACGACTTCAAGGTTGTATTCAGCCGTCCAAAAGATGTGATCATCGGCTGTATCGCACAGTTTACCGTAATGCCGCTGTTAGCTTTTGCTCTTACAAAAGTATTTCAGCTTCCAGCAGAGCTTGCCATCGGCGTAATCCTGGTAGGAACCTGCCCTGGCGGAACATCCTCCAACGTTATGACCTATCTGTCCAAAGGAGATGTGGCATTGTCCGTTGGTATGACTGCAGTATCCACAGTGCTTGCTCCGTTTTTAACACCTCTTCTTACCTATTTATATGCAGGCCAGAAGGTAAACGTAGACATGTTCAGCATGTTCCTTTCCATTGTAAAGGTAGTAATCGTTCCAATCGTACTTGGATTTGTGATCAACCATTTCTTCAAGAAATTTACAGAAAAAGTAGTAGAGATCCTTCCGCTGATCTCCACCACAGCCATCGTGGCCATCGTAGCAGCTGTTGTATCCGCAAACTCTGCTAAGCTGATGACATCCGGACTTCTCATCGTAGCAGTTGTTATCCTGCATAACCTGCTTGGATATGGTGTTGGCTACGGAATCGGCCGTGCATTAAAGCTGGATACTACAAAATGCCGTGCAATCTCTATCGAGGTCGGCATGCAGAACTCCGGACTTGCAACCTCCCTTGCAACCACACATTTTGCACAGTATCCGCTGGCAACCATCCCAGGAGCTGTATTCAGTGTATGGCATAATATTTCCGGTGCAGTTCTTGCAAATATTTATGCACGCAGCGCAAAAGACGGACAGACAAAATAAAACATTCCACAAGGCCCTGGGGGATTTTCCCTGGGGCCCCTTCTATGTTGATAAAACTTTAACAAAATTTCAAAAATCAGAAAAATTGTGTTGATTTTATCCACCAGATATGTATAATATATGATAAGGAAAAAAGGAATCCACCCGGTTCCATTCCTTAGGTTTTGTACCATAGAAGCTGGTGGCGCAAGTAATATTTTCGATAAGGTATTATGGTGAAACAGCGTGTATCAGCCATAGAATCTGCGTTCGCAGATGAATTCCATTTTAGAGAAAAGAGGTTAAGTGTAAGATGGCAAAAATTGATTTAACAAAGTATGGTATTACCGGAACTACAGAAATTGTTTACAACCCCTCTTATGAAATGTTATTTGAAGAGGAGACCAAACCAGGTCTTGAGGGCTTTGAAAAAGGACAGGTCAGCGAGCTTGGCGCTGTTAACGTTATGACAGGTATTTATACCGGACGTTCTCCTAAAGACAAATATATCGTAATGGATGAGAATTCCAAAGACACCGTATGGTGGACATCTGACGAATATAAGAACGACAACCATCCTGCAACACAGGAAGCTTGGGCAGCAGTGAAAGAGATCGCTAAGAAAGAGCTCTCCAACAAGAGACTTTTCGTAGTAGATGCATTCTGCGGCGCTAACAAAGATACCCGTATGGCAATCCGTTTCATCGTTGAGGTTGCTTGGCAGGCACACTTTGTAACAAACATGTTCATCCAGCCTACAGAGGAAGAACTCAAAGACTTCGAGCCAGATTTCGTTGTTTACAACGCTTCCAAGGCTAAAGTTGAGAACTACAAGGAATTAGGCCTTAACTCTGAGACAGCTGTAATGTTCAACATCACAAGCCGTGAGCAGGTTATCGTAAATACATGGTACGGCGGAGAGATGAAGAAAGGTATGTTCTCCATGATGAACTACTATCTGCCGCTTAAGGGCATCGCTTCCATGCACTGCTCTGCAAACACAGATATGAACGGTGAGAACACCGCTATCTTCTTCGGCCTTTCCGGAACAGGTAAGACTACACTTTCCACAGATCCTAAGAGACTTCTCATCGGTGATGACGAGCACGGCTGGGACGACAACGGAGTATTCAACTTCGAGGGCGGCTGCTATGCTAAGGTTATCAACCTTGACAAGGATTCTGAGCCGGATATCTACAATGCAATCAAGAGAAACGCTCTTCTTGAGAACGTTACACTTGACGGTGAAGGCAAGATTGATTTCGCTGATAAGAGCGTTACAGAGAACACTCGTGTATCTTATCCGATCAACCACATTGAGAAGATCGTTCGCCCGATCTCTTCCGCACCGGCTGCTAAGAACGTTATCTTCCTTTCCGCAGATGCATTCGGAGTACTTCCTCCAGTATCTATCCTGACACCAGAGCAGACTCAGTACTACTTCCTGTCTGGATTCACAGCTAAACTTGCTGGTACAGAGCGTGGAATCACAGAGCCTACACCTACATTCTCAGCTTGCTTCGGACAGGCATTCCTTGAGCTGCATCCGACCAAATATGCTGAAGAACTCGTTAAGAAAATGGAGAAGAGCGGAGCAAAAGCATACCTGGTTAACACAGGATGGAACGGAACCGGAAAACGTATCTCCATCAAAGATACCCGTGGTATCATCGATGGAATCCTCAGCGGCGCTATCTTAACAGCTCCGACTAAGAAGATCCCATTCTTCAACTTTGAGGTTCCTACAGAGCTTACAGGCGTTGACACAGGCATCCTTGATCCTCGTGACACATACGCTGACGCTTCTGAGTGGGAAGTAAAAGCAAAAGACCTTGCAGACCGTTTCGTTAAGAACTTCAAGAAATACGAAGGAAATGAAGCTGGTAAAGCGCTTGTTGCTGCTGGTCCTCAGGCTTAATCTAACTTTATAAGATTGAATGATTTCGGGTCTGCCGTGTATGCGGCAGGCCCGTTTTTGTGGAAAATTTCGCTGTATTCTGTCGATGAAAACTACTTTACAAATCTGCTTATTTCTTATATACTATCCATACAGCAACTCAAAGGGAAGCAATTCACAGCTTCCATCTTTTTTTCATAAGCAGGCCGTCTGCAATGCACAGCAGGGCCAGCGATCATCAGGGCGTTTCGCCCCTTTTATTTCAAAGCGATATTTTCAAGCAGAAAGGAACTGAATATGAGCAAAGAGTATGATGCATTTGTGGAGAATCTGCGCCAGCTGTTACTAGAACGTTTGGGGCTGAAAGAAGAACAGATTTTTTTCAAGGAGCAGGATGAACAGGGGATGACGCCTAGCGGTGACCGGCTGTTTGTGGAATGCCATGCTTCCCCGGCAGGAAAAGAAGTGTGCGGAATCCATACGGAAGAGCTTTTTGATGACTATGAGGACGGTGTGTCTCTGGAAAAAATTGCAGACACAGTGGAAAAAGAAATCCGCAAACTGAAAAATGCCGGATTTTTTGAGAAAACCCAAAATCTGAACAATTACGAGAAGGTGAAAAATGACCTTTTCATCCGGCTTTTGAACCGGAAGAAGCACAAGAAAGAGCTTTCAAAAGCGGTATACCGGGTAATCGGGGACATTGCCCTGGTATTGTACATGCAGGTAGGAGAGGTGAAAGGATGCACCACCAGCATGAAAATACGTCGTGATTGTCTGGAAAACTGGGGGCTTGACGAGAAAACGGTTTTTGAGGCGGCTCTTTTGAATACATATTTTATTTCCCCGCCCAGAATTTTCCTGTGGGAAAAACTGATCGGAAACCCGGAGTACAACGGAGAATGCTTTATGGATCTGAACCAGGAATTTGAATTGCGAAGAGAGAATGTGGGAAACTGTCTCAGCACAGTAAGAAGGACAAACGGAGCGGTAGCGGTGTTTTTACCAGGCGTGGCAAAAAGACTGGCGGAATTGATGAAAGGAGACTTTTATCTGGTGTTTACCAGTATTCATGAGGTGATGGTCCACAGCGTGCGTATGGCCTATCCAGAGGATCTGCAGGAGGTTCTTAGGGACACATTACGGGAGGCTACGCCGGAGGAGGATTTTCTCACAGATAAGGTATATCGGTACTGCCAGGAAACCGGGGATTTTATGGTGTATAAGGGAACTGTGTTTCTGCAGGTGGGAGGCCCCCACGAAGAGGACGAGAAGGAGACAAAGTAAAGCGTCTATCACCTGGGAAAGCTTTTAAGGGCAAAAAACTGCCGCCAGAACCAGAAGTCTGACGGCAGTTTCCAGAAATTTTAGGAAATACAGGGTTTTTTTCGGAAAGTATTTTGCTTATCCAAGAATTGCGGAGTCATTGGAGAATTCCTCTCCGCTGGCTTCCTCGAATTTATCCAGAAGCTGTTTCACGGTAAGCTTTTTCTTTTCTTCACCCTGGATGTCGAGAACGATTTTTCCGTTCATCATCATGATCAGACGGTTGCCGTGGGCGATGGCGTCCTTCATATTGTGGGTGATCATCAGTGTGGTAAGGTGATCGCGGTTGACAATTTTGTCTGTAATGTCCAGAACCTTTGCTGCTGTTTTCGGGTCAAGGGCTGCAGTGTGCTCATCCAGAAGGAGAAGCTTCGGTTTCTGAAGGGTAGCCATCAGAAGGGTAAGCGCCTGTCTCTGGCCTCCGGAGAGAAGACCTACCTTGGAAGTCAGACGATCCTCAAGACCAAGGTTCAGGATTTTCAGAAGCTCTTTGTACTCAGCACGCTCTGCCTTTGTGATTCCGGGGCGGAGAAGCCTTGTTTTGCCGCGGCGCTTGGCAAGAGCTAAGTTCTCTTCAATTCCCATGGTAGCAGCAGTTCCGGTCATAGGATCCTGGAATACACGTCCAAGATATGCGGCTCTTTTGTACTCGGAAAGCTTGGTAACATCTGTTCCGTCAATGATGATCTGGCCCTCGTCTACCGGCCATACACCTGCAACTGCGTTCAGCATTGTGGATTTTCCGGCTCCGTTGCCGCCGATTACGGTAACGAAATCACCTTCATTGAGCTTCAGGGAAAGACCGTTTAAGGCTACCTTCTCGTTGATGGTTCCCGGATTAAAGGTTTTGTATATGTTTTTGATCTCAAGCATTGTTCTTACCTCCACGTTTTGCTGGTTTTGCGAAATATTTTCCCTTCCAGTAAGGTACTGCCAGGAATACAGCAACTACAAGTGCGGACAGCATTTTCAGAAGGTCTGTGTCGATACCCATCCAGATTACAGTCTGAAGTACCAGATAGTAGAGAATGGAACCGAATGCTACGGACAGAAGGCGGAGTGCGAAGTTGCGGAAAATGCGGCTGAAAATCGCCTCGCCGATAATAACGGCAGCAAGTCCGATTACGATCGCACCACGGCCCATGTTTACGTCTGCGAAGCCCTGGTACTGAGCCAGAAGAGCACTGGATAAAGCAACAAGTCCGTTGGAAACCATAAGGCCAAGAACCTTGCAGAAATCTGTGTTGATACCCTGTGCACGGGACATGTTAGGGTTGCATCCTGTTGCACGAAGGGAGCAGCCAAGCTCGGTTCCGAAGAACCAGTACAAAATTGCGATGATCACTACAATAAACAGTGCAACGATCAGAATGGTGTTCTGGGTGATCGGCACGTTTTTGATTCGTCTTAGGGAGATCAGGATCGGATACTTGTCAACGTTGATGGCCTGGTTTGCTTTTCCCATGATCTTCAGGTTAATGGAGTAAAGGGAAAGCTGGGTCAGGATTCCGGCAAGGATGGCTGGGATTCCCATAAAGGTGTGGAAAATACCAGTGACAAGTCCGGCCAGCATACCGGCTAAGGTTGCTGCCAGAAGAGATACCCATACGTTATGTCCGCTGATCATCATCATGACACAGACAGCACCTCCGGTACACATGGTACCGTCTACGGTCAGATCGGCGATGTCCAGAACACGGAAAGTAAGGTATACACCGATTGCCATAATACCCCAGATCAGTCCCTGGGCAGCGGCACCTGGAAGTGCCATTATTAAGTTTGCGATTTGCATGTTTTTTTCCTCCTGCATGCCAAGCTGCGGCAGCGCTGCGGCGCAATACAGCTGATTTTTATTTAAGGACAAGTCTGTTTAGAAACGACACAAACAGCGAGAGAGGATTCCCTTCCCGCTGTCTGTGTTTATGCTGTCTGAAACAGCTAAATGTCCAAATAATCTGTCAAATCAATATTAATATGTATTATTCAGCGTCTGCACCGATTGCAACGTAATCATCCGGAACTTCGATTCCAAGCTCTGCGCAGATGTCTGCGTTGTACTCTTTTGTGAAGTTAGGTGCGTACTCGATTGGCATTGTAGAAATGTCTTCGCCGTCTTTTAAGATCTTAACTGCCATTTCTCCAGTTGCTTTTCCAAGGTCATAGTAGCTGATGGAAAGAGTAGCAACACCGCATCCGGAGCAGATTCCCTCTTCACCTGCGATTACCGGAACCTTTGCCGGAAGGCAGATGTTGTTGATCAGCTCGGTGTTGGAAGCTGCTGTGTTGTCTGTTGGAACATAGATGACATCGCTGTCTGCAACTGCGTTTGTTACAACAGAGGAGATATCGTTGGAATCAGAGAATGCGTAGTATTCGCAGGTGTATCCAAGATCCTCAAGTGCAGCCTTAACAGTGTCTACCTGGTACTGGGAGTTCGGCTCAGCGGAGCAGTAGAGAAGTCCTACGTTCTTTGCATCTGGGAAGAGCTCGTTAAGCATTGCTGCCTGATCCTCAAGTGGAGCAAGGTCTGATGTACCGGAAATATTTCCGCCTACAGTGCCGTCGAAATCAGTAAGATCAAGAGCTACGCCATACTCTGTTACTGCGGTGCCAAGGATCGGGATATCGCTTGTTCCTGCTGCTGCAGCCTGAAGAGAAGCAGTAGCGTTTGCAAGGATCAGGTCTACATTGCTGGATACGAAGTTGTTGATGATGGTGCTGCAGGTAGCGGAATCGCCCTGTGCATTCTGCTCATCAAATGTAACGTTCTCCTCGCCGAGACCTTCTTTGACTGCATCCTTGAAGCCTTCAGTTGCGGCGTCAAGTGCTTCATGCTGAACCAGCTGGCAGATACCGATATTGTATGTCTGCTGCTCTTCAGCGTGTACGGTTACTGTACCTGCAAGACCTGCTACCATAGCTCCGGTCATAATTACGGATAAAACCTTTCTTTTCATAATTTGTTTCCTCCTTAAAAACATTTTCGTAGTTTAAAGTACTGTCTGCACAAAATAATACCGCTTTAAAGCGTAAAAGTCAAGTAGCTTTTGGCAGTTTTTTACATATTCTAATAGAGAAAGAGTGTAAGGAAGGTCATTTTGACATGCCATATTCCATTATGATAGATGCCGGGCACGGCGGATCGGATCCGGGAGCTGTATATAAAGGCCGCAGGGAAAAGGATGACAATCTCACCCTTGCCATGGCTGTTGGGAAAATTCTTTCCGAAAATGGGATAAAGGTGCTGTATACCAGAACTACGGATGATTACATTTCCCCCTTTGAGAGGGCAAGACTTGCCAATGAGGCGAAGGTGGATTATTTCATTTCCTTTCATCGGAACAGCAGCCCGGAGGTGAATCAGTACAATGGAGTGGAGGTGCTGGTTTACGACAAATCCGGTGTGAAATATGAGATGGCACAGAATATTGTAGGTGCCCTTGGAGAACTGGGCTTTCGGGAAATCGGGGTTCAGGCAAGAACGGGGCTTGTAGTGCTGCGAAAAACCAAGATGCCGGCTCTTCTGATTGAAACCGGGTTTATCAATTCTGATGAGGACAATCAGCTTTATGATGAGAAGCAGGAGGAGATTGCCCAGGCGATTGCCGGCGCCATTCTTGGAACTTTGGATCAGCAGCAGGGAGAGGAGCCTTTGTATTACCGGGTGCAGACCGGTATTTTCCGCAAACGGGAAAACGCGGACCGCATGCTGTATATGCTGCAGGAAAAAGGATATCCAGCGTATATTCTGCAGGATGGGGAATTCTATAAAGTGCAGGTCGGGGCTTTCGTGCAGTTGGACAATGCGATCCGCATGGAACAGCAGCTGCGGGATGATGGCTACAGCACCCTGATCGTGACAAAATAAGACGGGAGAGATTTCCTGGGTGGAAAAATAGCTGGAAAAACATTATAATGCAGATAACAACATGCACAGGCTTTTAAATTAGGAATGGATGCATGATCAGATATGTCTGTTTCGTTGGTAAAAGCTGGCAGGAGCTATGAAAGGAACAAAAGAATGGATTACAGTGAATTTCTAAGAACAGCAGAGGATTTTGTATTTGCAGAGGATCAGCCTGAGAAGGCGGATATTATTTTTGTGCCGGGAAACGGGTTTCCCCAGATGGCTGAGCGTGCGGCGCAGTTATATAAAGAAGGCTATGCTCCTTATATTCTGCCCAGCGGAAGATACAGCATTACCCTGGGGAAATTTGTGGGAGTGCAGTCTCACCAGGAAATTTATGACGGAGAATATGAGACGGAATGGGAATTCTTAAAGAGCGTTCTTATGAAGAACGGTGTTCCGGAAGAGGCAATCCTGCGGGAAGACCAGGCAACCTTTACCTATGAAAATGCCATTTATTCCAGACAGGTGACAGACAGGGCGGGAATTCAGGTGAATAAGGCAATTTTGTGCTGCAAGACCTATCATGCCAGACGTTCTCTGATGTATTATCAGATCCTGTACCCGGAGGCGAAGATTCTGGTCTGCCCGGCCTGCCCGGATGGAATCACCAGGGAAAACTGGCGGGAAACGGAAGTCGGGGTGGAAGCCGTCACTGGAGAAATTGACCGGATCGTGAAACAGTTCTGCCTGATGCTGGGAGATAAGGGGCGTTAAAATGTGATTTCGAAAACAAAAATCCGAATCCCCATTTTAATCGAAAGGGGTTCGGATTTTTTGCATTTTAAATATATAATTGTGGATCGTGTATCGGGATATGATCAGTCTTCTTGGTTCTCATCGGTCTTTTTGCGTTCCGGCAGCCAGATATGAACCAGCTCAATGCGGTTCTTGTCGAGGGCTTCTACAACCAGCCGCATACCGTCTTCCAGAGTGACGGATTCGCCTTCACGGGGCAGGCAGTCCAGCTGCTCGATAATGTAGCCGCCGACGGAATCATAGTCTTCCGATTCCAGTTTGGTTCCAAGGGCTTCGTTCAGGTCGCTTAACTTGGCAGAACCAAGCACCTGATATTCTCTTCCAGGCTGGATTTCACAGATCGGCTCTTCTTCATCCTCGTCATACTCATCCCGGATCTCCCCAACAATTTCTTCCAGCAGGTCCTCCAATGTGACCAGTCCGGCTGTGGAACCATATTCATCCAGTACAATGGCAAGGTTCACGGAAGCCTTGCGCATCTCCATCATCAGATCTGTGGTACGCTTATATTCATAGGTAAAATAAGGCTCACGGAGAATTTTCCGGATGGAAAACTGCTCATTCTCCGGGTAGAGAAGCAGATCCTTGATGTTGATAATCCCGATTACATTGTCTGTATTGTCCTCATAAACTGGGAAACGGGTGTGCATGTCTTCCTTGAAAATATCCATCAGCTCCTGGTAAGTGGAGTTTACCTCAATAAAGGTCATGTCAATTCTGGGAATCATCACATCCTTGGCGGCAGAGTCACCGAAATCAAACACATTGTAGATCATCTGCTTTTCTTCCCGCTCGATCACGCCGTTTTCCTGGCCTACATTTACCATGGAACGAAGCTCGTGCTCGGTGATGGTGTCCCTCTTGGCATTGGGATCAACACGGAGAACAAAAAGAATGCCGTTGGCTAATTTCCCTACAATGTAGATGACAGGGGTGAGCACCACCATCAGTGCATAAATCGGTCTTGCATAGGTAAGTGCCAGGTCATCGGCCTTAAGGGTGGCAATGGTCTTGGGGGTGATCTCGCCGAAAAGCAGCACTAGCAGAGTCATAACACCTGTGGCGACACCGATGTACATGCTTCCGAACACCTTCATAGTAAAGGTAGTGGCAAGGGAAGATGCCGCAATGTTTACAATATTGTTACCAATTAATATGGTGCTGAGCATCTTGTTGGAGTTGGAAATAACCTTCTCTAACGTAATGGCCCGCTTGTTCCCCTGCTCTGCAAGGGAATGGATCCGAATGCGGTTGGCAGCTGTCATAGACGTCTCCGCAGAGGAAAAGAAGGCGGACAGCAACACCAGAATCAGTATGGTGACCGCCTGTATAGGGACACTTGAATCCAAACTATATTCACTCCTTTTTGATAATTATAATAAGAAAAATATACATGATTCAGTGGGAAAAAGCAAGGAAAAAATGTTGGCAATAAATGACTTTAGGAAAACATCCGGACTGGAAGACAAACGAAAAAGCCAGCTTTAACAAAATGTAAAAGTATATGTAAAAAAGTAGAATTTAGGGGTGTCGAAAAAACGGGAACTGTGTTATAATTCGATTTGGTAGAAAATAAAATAAAATGTTACAAAACATTTACAAAAGAGTAAAGATTTGATATAGTATAAATATGGGCGCAAAAAAACATAAATGTTCTGCCGGATCAGGCAGAAACACACCGTTCCATTGATGATAAATATAATTTTATATATACATACAACAGAGGTGCCAGGATGAAGAAGAAAAAAAACGTTATGTACAGAAAAAGTGTATCACTACTTGCAGCAGCTGCCATGACAGCAGTGCTGATGACAGGACAGGTTTATCCGGTCCTTGCAGAAATTGGAAATATTGAAGCGAATCTTGAGACATCCAGTCTTATTCCAGATAATGTAACCATTGACCAGCCGGCAGCCCTTTCTCAGGTGGCACTGCCAAAGAGCGACTACGGAACTCTTTCCTGGGCGGATGGAACCTTCGTACCGGATAAGAGAGTGCAGGCCTGCGAAGTAATCTTTAAGCCGGCTGAGAATGTAGATCTTTCTTATCTTCCGGGATGGGATGCCCAGAAGAAGGTTGTCAAAGGCACCGTCAATGTTGTGGTAAGCAGTCTGGAGGATACCGCTGATGATACTCAGGATTCATCAGACACGGCAGAGACTCCGTCTGCCGGGGAATCCCAGGAGAATGGTTCTTCTGATACCCAGGCTCCGGCAGAAAATGCAGGAGAAACCCAGAACCCGGAGGAAGCAGCCCCTGCGGAAACACCGACAGAGACTCCAGCAGAGACTCCGTCCCAGGAGCCAGCGGCAGAGAACCCGGATGTTCCGGCAGCTTCCGACAGTACAGAGGATACCGGGAACTCCGACAAAGCTGACCAGCCGGAGAACGCTGATACCGCAGAGAAGGCAGGAAATACCGCAGACGATCTTTTAAAGGATGCGCCTGTTACAGAAGCTCCGTCCGCTGCAGATGCAATCCTGCCAGATGAGACAGAAGCTGACAATGCACTGACAGCTGCTTCCGGTGAAGAGACCAAAGAGGACACCTCCGCTAAGATTACAGAAGCAGCTGAAGAAGACAGCACACCGGATCAGGCCGAAGAACCTGCAGCTTCCGAGGTGCCGGCAGAGGATACCGCCCAGAATGAAAGCGCAGGCGGAATGCTGAACGATAAATTCGGAGACCTTATGCCAGGAGCAACTGTGCTGGATGAAGTGGAGCCATCTGAGAATACGGACGAAGCTACAGAGGAAGATACTTCTTCCGATGAGAAAAATATTTTTGACAATCCGGCAGATTTCACTGTTTCTGACACGAGACCGAATACCGCAGAGGACGATCTGACAGAGGAAGAGCAGGCTGCAAGAGCCGCAGAGAACCATACCTGCGAGGGCATTACCGTATCTGGCATTGACCTTCCGTGGTATGTACAGTTCCAGGTGGAAAGCGGCGAGAGCTACGAATTCAAGAACGAAGAGAAAGCCAATATTTTCCAGTCCTATGAGTTTAAATTATGGGATCTGAAGAACAATACCGAGTACGAGATTCCGGATGGCCAGTATGTAAGTGTTACCATTCCGGTAAAAGAGGGCTATGAGTATTCCATCGAGCATCTGCTTGCCAACGGTGCAACAGAGACAATCGTTCCAAGCGTGAATGGAAGCACAATGGTATTCAGTACCCATTCCTTCAGCCCATTTGGAATTGCAGGCTTCCGCCCGATCATCGGAGATGAGATCGCCAACGGCGCTTATGGAGATAACGGAACTCCGACTCCCACACCTACCGTGACTATCAGCGGAACACCGACACCATCCCCATCCGTTACCGGAACCGCAGGTGCAGGAATTGGTGGAACAAGCGGAACGACTGGTACAAACGGAACCACAGGAACCGGCACTGATGGAACAGCCGGAACCGGAACAGACAGCAGCAATGGCGGTTCAGCATCCAGTACAATTGGCACAGCTGATAATTCCGGAAATACCAGCACATCTGGAAACACAGGAAATACTTCCGATGCAAACAGCACTTCCGGAAATAGTGGAAACAGCAGCACAGGAACTGGCGGAACCTCTTCTGCAAACGGAAGCAGTTCCAGCAATGGAAACAGCCAGTCCTCCGACAGCACTGCAAACAATAACGGACAGATCCAGACATCCAACGCAGTTAAAACCGGTGATGAGACTACAGTCCTTCCATTTGTCCTTCTGCTGATGACAGCAGCTGGAATGGTGGCAGCCGTATTTGGCATCCGCAGAAAAGAAAATGAATAAAAAGAAAATGAATAAGCTTACAGGCGAATAACCACAGCAGCCCTCCCATATATTCCATATAGGAGGGCTGTTTTTATGAAAGTAAGAGCGATTTTGAGATCACTGCTTTTTTCTTATGCAGTAACAGGAATTTTCCTGCTGCTTCTGGCGTTTCTTCTGTTTCAGTTTGACTTGGGGGAAAAGCCGGTATCCGCCGGGATTGTGGCGGTGTATATCCTGTCCTGTCTGCTTGGAGGCTTTATGGCAGGCAAAATCATAAGAAAGGACAAATATCTCTGGGGAATCCTGGTAGGAGTCTTTTATTACCTTCTTCTGATTACGGTCTCCTTTGCGGTAAAAGGCAAATGGGATATGAGCCTGATGCACGCTGTGACCACATTTTTCATGTGTCTTGGGGGCGGCGCACTGGGAGGAATGCTTTCGTGAAAAAAATACTTTAAAAATAAAAAAAAATATGATATACTAGGCGAAGATAATATACATAAGGAGGCTATATCATGCAGCATATCAAAACATTAAATACAAAGAATCTGCAGAACACTGTAAAGAAGGGCGGATGCGGCGAGTGCCAGACATCATGTCAGTCCGCATGCAAGACATCCTGTACAGTAGGAAACCAGAGCTGCGAGAACAAATAAGTAGGAGACATTTCTATTTAAAGCAGCTGGAAACGTATGTAAGCAGCGGTGTAACAGCCGCTGCTTATTCATGCAATAGGAAAAATGAAAGGATATAATAACATGAGTCTGATTCACCGTTATCAGAACAATGGCTATAACATTGTGCTGGACATTAACAGCGGATGTATCCATGTTGTGGACGAGGTCACCTATGAAGTGCTTCCTTATATGGAAGAAGGCCTTGACGCAGCAGCCATTGTAGGAAAACTGGGAAATCAGTTTTCAGAGGAAGATATTAGGACATCAGTGGCAGAATGTGAGAAGCTGAGGGAAGAAGGCATGCTTTTCACAAAGGATGTATACGAGAATGCCATTGATGCATTTACAAAGAACCGTCAGACAGTGGTGAAAGCCCTCTGCCTGCACATTGCACATGACTGTAATCTTGCCTGCCGTTACTGCTTCGCAGAAGAAGGGGAATATCACGGAAGACGTGCCCTTATGTCTTTTGAGGTGGGCAAGAAGGCATTGGATTTCCTTATCGCCAATTCGGGCTCCAGGCACAATCTGGAGGTTGACTTTTTCGGCGGCGAGCCGCTTATGAACTGGCAGGTTGTAAAAGATCTGGTAGCATATGGCCGCGAGCAGGAGAAAATCCATAATAAGAAATTCCGCTTTACCCTTACCACCAACGGTGTCTTGCTCAACGATGAGGTAATGGAATTCTGTAACAAAGAAATGGGAAATGTGGTCCTCAGTGTTGACGGCCGCAAGGAGGTTCATGATTTCATGCGCCCGTTCCGCAAAGGTGCCGGCAGCTATGATCTTATTATGCCTAAGTTCCAGAAGTTTGCAGAATCCAGAAATCAGGACAAGTATTATGTAAGAGGAACCTTTACTCATCATAATCTTGATTTCTCCAAGGATGTGCTTCATCTTGCAGATCTTGGCTTCAAGCAGATTTCTGTGGAACCGGTGGTAGCTGATCCTGCAGAGGAATACGCACTTCGTGAGGAGGACTTGCCGAAGATTATGGAAGAATATGACCTCCTTGCCAAAGAGATGATCAAACGCGAGAAGGAAGGCAAAGGCTTTAACTTCTTCCACTTTATGATTGATCTTACCGGTGGTCCGTGTGTATATAAGAGACTTTCCGGATGCGGAAGCGGTACAGAGTATCTTGCTGTAACTCCGTGGGGAGATTTTTATCCTTGTCATCAGTTTGTTGGTGAAGAAGAATATCTGATGGGAAATGTAGACGATGGACTGGTAAGGACAGACATCCAGAAGGAATTTGGCGGATGCAATGTTTATACCAAGCCAGCCTGCAAGGAATGCTTTGCAAGATTCTACTGCAGCGGCGGGTGTGCAGCCAACGGATATCATGCTCATCAGGATATCAGAAGTAATTATGAAATCGGATGTGAACTCCAGAGGAAGCGTGTGGAGTGCGCCATCATGATAAAAGCCGCACTGGCAGAAGACTGATAGCTCTTCGCCAGCTGCGAAGATTTCTGTCAGCCCTGCTTTTGCGAAAAACCAAAAAGAAGGGACAGAACAATGAAAAAATCAAGAGGAATCTTAGTCCTGATTCTGACTGCCATCATCACAGTGTTTTTCTGCTTTACAGCCGCAGTAGGCATCGGTCCTACAGGAACCGGAGCTGCGAAGAACATTAAGACCGGACTTGATCTGGCCGGTGGTGTGAGCATTACCTATCAGGCAAAAGACAGCGACCCAAGCAGTGAGGACATGAAGGATACTGTCTACAAGCTGCAGAAACGTGTTGAACAGTACAGCACAGAAGCACAGGTATACCAGGAAGGCTCCGACCGTATCAATGTTGAAATTCCGGGTGTAACAGATGCAAATGCCATTCTGGAAGAACTTGGCCAGCCAGGTTCCCTTTGCTTTATCACACAGCAGGATGAGGACGGAAACGCAAACTTCCAGACTGATGCTAACAGCGAGACCGGATACTCCCTGGCAAGAAGCCTGGATGAAATCCGTGAGGCAGGCTGTGTGGTACTGGAAGGTACTGACGTGGCAGATGCTACAGGCGGTGCGATCCAGCAGCAGAATTCCAGCAGCAGGGAATATGTAGTTGACCTGACTCTTACAGATGAAGGAAAGACCAAATTTGCAGAAGCTACCCAGAACAATGTAGGCAAACAGATCGCCATCATTTATGATAACGGCGTATTAAGTGCTCCAAGAGTAAATGAAGCCATCACAGGCGGTAAGGCACAGATCAGCGGTATGGAAAGTGTTGAGAGAGCGCAGGAGCTTGCTTCCTATATTCGTATCGGTTCTCTTAGCCTTGAGCTTACAGAGCTTCGTTCCAGTGTTGTAGCAGCACAGCTTGGTGAGGAAGCAATTTCCACCAGCCTTATCGCAGGTATGATCGGTCTGATCATCGTCATTTTGTTCATGATCATTGCTTACCGTGTACCTGGTGCGGTTGCAGGCTTATCCCTGATTTTCTATACAGCAACTATTCTGCTTACCTTAAATGCATTTGACATTACCCTTACGCTTCCGGGTATTGCAGGTATCATCCTGGGCATTGGTATGGCAGTAGATGCCAACGTTATTATTTATGCACGTATCCGTGAGGAAATCGGCGCAGGCTCTACCGTGCGCGCCGCAATCAAAGCCGGATTTTCCAAAGCATTTTCTGCAATCTTTGACGGAAACATCACAACTCTGATCGCAGCATTCGTGCTGATGTGGCTGGGTACCGGTTCTGTTAAGGGCTTTGCTTACACTCTGGCACTTGGTATTGTGGTTTCCATGTTCACAGCACTGGTATTCTCCAGACTTGTGATTAATGCATTATATGCAGTCGGAGTACGTGATGAGAAATTTTACGGAAAGACAGAAGAGAAGAAGGTTATCAACTTTGTTGGAAAGAGAAAATTCTGCTTTACTCTTTCTATTATCCTGATTCTTGCAGGACCGGCAGTCATGCTGATCCACAGTACAACAGGCGGAAAAGCCCTGAACTACAGCCTTGAGTTTTCAGGCGGTACTTCTACCAATGTTACCTTTAATGAGGATCTGGACATTAAGACCATTGATTCTGAGGTTACACCTGTTGTAGAAGAAGTAACAGGAGATAAGAATGTACAGCCTACCAAGGTTGTTGGAACCAAGCAGGTTATCATTAAGACTCGCGCATTGACTCTGGATGAGCGTGAAGCTCTGAACAAGGCACTTGTGGATAAGTTTGATGTAGATGAGTCTCTGATCCAGGCAGAGAGCATTTCCGCTACTGTCAGCAATGAGATGAGAAGAGATGCAGTAGTTGCCGTTATCGTTGCTACTATCTTCATGCTTCTTTATATCTGGTTCCGTTTCAAGGATATCCGCTTTGCGGGCAGTGCAGTACTTGCACTCCTCCATGACGTTCTGGTTGTCCTTACCTTCTATGCGATTTCCAGAATTTCCGTAGGAAATACCTTTATCGCTTGTATGCTGACCATCGTTGGTTATTCTATCAATGCTACAATCGTTATCTTCGACCGTATCCGTGAGAACCTTCACGGAAGCAGACGTCTGGATGAGATTGAGGAAGTGGTCAACAGAAGTATTACACAGACACTTACCAGAAGTATTTATACTTCCCTTACTACCTTTATCATGGTAGCAGTTCTTTATATCATGGGTGTTTCTTCTATCCGTGAGTTTGCTGCACCATTGATGGTTGGTATTATCTGCGGTGCATATTCTTCCGTATGCATTACAGGTGCACTGTGGCTGGTAATGAAAAAGAAAATCGGCGCAGGACAGGATACTGTGAAAGCTGCAGCGGCTGCAGCACCTGCTAAGAAGACAGCACAGAGTGCAAATACACAGAGTGCTCCGGCTTCCAACGCACAGGCTCAGCCGAAGAAGAAAAACCGCAAGAGAGTTCAGGAGCGTCTTGCAGCACAGGAAGCTGCAAAGAATGCCGAGAACAGTTCTTCCGAAGAAAATAAATAAAAGAGATGTTAAGCCGGGACAGGCGTGAAAACCTGTCCCGGCTTGCTTTTTATCCGAATTCATATTAAAATTGCGTAAGACCATATGATACGAGGAGAAAAAGAATGGAAAAATGGGTAGTAACCGCGAAAAAGGCTGATTTCCAGGGAATTGGCAGGAAATATGGGATTGATCCGGTAATTGCAAGGATCATCCGCAACAGAGACATAACAGGTGATGAGGCTATAGAAGAATATCTGAATGGAACCCTGGCAGATATCCCCTCCTGGAAACTTCTGAAGGACATTGACAAGGCCGTGGAAATCATTTCCGGGAAAATAGATGCAGGAACCAAAATGCGGATTATCGGGGATTACGATATTGACGGAGTGACAGCTACCTACATTCTTTTGAAAGGCTTTAAGCGCCTTGGAGCAAATGTGGACACTTACATTCCAGATCGTGTGGCAGACGGCTATGGAATTCACGACCATCTGATCAAAAAAGCTATGGAGGACGGCATCGACACCATTGTGACTTGTGACAATGGCATTTCCGCATCAAGCCAGATCACCTATGCAAAAGAACTGGGGATGACTGTGGTGGTGACCGACCACCACGAGGTGCCTTTTACTGATACCGAAGAAGGAAGAACTTACATCCTTCCCCCGGCGGACGCCATCATCAATCCCAAGCAGGCAGACTGTACATACCCCAACAAAAATATCTGCGGGGCTGTGGTAGCCATGAAGCTGGTTTTTGCCCTTTATGAGAAATACAGGCTTCCGGAAGAAGAAAAAGAAGATTTCCTGGAGCCTGCGGCAATCGCTACAGTGGGGGATATTATGGACCTTCAGGGAGAAAACCGTATTCTGGTAAAGGAGGGACTTGCCCGTCTGCCTTTTACCAAAAACAAAGGCCTGAAAGCGCTGATCCGGGCCATCGGCCTGGAAGACCAGAAAATCACCTCTTACGACATTGGATTCCGTCTTGGCCCCTGCATCAATGCCAGCGGCAGACTGGATACCGCAATGCGCTCCCTGGCACTTTTGCAGTCGGAGGATGAGGAAGAGGCTGCAAAGCTTGCGGGAGATCTGAAAGCCCTGAACGACAGCCGCAAGGCCCTGACGGAAAAAGGAACGGAGAAAGCCTACAAGCTGATCGAGAGCAGCAACCTGAAAAACGACCGGGTAATGGTAGTATTTTTGCCGGAATGTCACGAAAGCCTTGCCGGAATTATAGCTGGAAGAATCCGGGAAAAGTACCATAAGCCCACCTTTGTCCTTACAAGAGGGGAAAAGTCCTTAAAAGGCAGTGGCAGATCCACGGAAAACTATTCCATGTACGAGGAACTGGTGAAATGTGACAGCCTTCTGGTACAGTATGGCGGCCATCCTATGGCAGCAGGCCTTTCCATTGAGGAAGAGAATGTGGAAAAATTCCGCCAGACCTTGAATGACAACTGCACCCTGACAGAAGAGGACATGATTCCCAAAATCGTAATCGATGTGCCTATGCCTATTTCCTATATTAACGAAGAACTGGTAGAGCAGCTCTCCATTCTGGAACCTTTTGGCAAGGGAAACACCAAGCCTCTTTTTGCCCAGAAAAATCTTCGTGTTTTAAAAGTGGAAATATATGGAAAGACTCAGAATACAGTGAAGCTGCAGCTGAGGGACCCGTCCGGTGCTGTGATGGACGGCCTTTACTGGGGCGAGGCGAAGGAATTCGCGGATTTTGCCAGGTCTCATGAGACCATTTCCGTGACCTATTACCCAAGGATCAATTCCTATATGGGAAGAGAATCTCTGCAAATTGTTATACAAAATTACTGCTGATCAGTGAATAATCATGTAAAACCACGAAAAATGCGGTATTTGCAGGGAGCGTGTCGGTTTGACATTGATTCTGTATGTAAAAAGTGGTATACTGAAAAATAATTATGATGCCGGGGGTGGCTGCTGCTTTCCCCACATCCCTATATCTGAGGAGGCTCTTTATGAAAAAAATAGAGGAATATGTAAGAAGCATACCGGATTTTCCGGAACCGGGAATTATTTTCAGAGATGTGACAAGTATCCTTCAGGATGCAGACGGACTGAAGCTTGCAATTGATTCCATGCAGGACTGCCTGAAGGACGTTGACGTAGATGTGATCGTAGGTACCGAATCCCGCGGATTTATTTTTGGAATGCCTATCGCATACAATCTTCACAAACCATTTGTTCCAGTCCGCAAGAAAGGCAAGCTTCCATGCGAGACCATTTCCGCAAGCTACGATCTGGAATACGGCAAGGCAGAGATCGAAATCCACAAGGATGCCATCAAGCCAGGCCAGAAGGTTGTAATTATCGACGACCTGATCGCTACAGGCGGTACTGTTGAGGCTGCTGCCAAGCTGATCGAGCAGCTTGGAGGAGAGGTTGTGAAAATCGTGTTCCTGATGGAGCTTGCAGGCCTTGAGGGACGTAAGAAACTGGAGAAATATGATGTGGCTTCCGTAATCCGCTACGAAGGCAAATAAATGGATGAGTCTGTTTCGCCAGATGCCTGTCATGGATCATGAGGGCAAATGCTGACGCAGATAGTATAGAAACAGGCAGGTGTAAATTATGGCTGATGTTATTACAGAAAGGGGCGGGACACCTGAAATGTCCAAGGAGGATATGGAGAAGCTGGAGTCTGTGAAGAAGGCAGATGCAGCTGTGAAATCCATGCACGACTTTACAAGCCCTGAAGTATTATATAATGAGCTGATCGCCAGCATTAAGAAATATCATCCTTCTACAGATATTACGCTGATCCAGAAGGCATATGAGACTGCGCGGGAGGCCCACAAGGACCAGAAAAGAAAGTCCGGGGAGCCTTATATCATTCATCCGTTATGCGTAGCAATTATTCTGGCAGATCTGGAACTGGATAAGGAGACCATCGTTGCAGGACTTCTCCATGACGCTGTGGAGGATACCTGGATGACCTGCGAGGAGATCACCAAGGAATTCGGGCCTGAGGTGGCTCTTCTGGTTGATGGCGTGACCAAGATCGGACAGCTGTCCTACTCCACAGATAAGGTGGAGATGCAGGCAGAGAGCCTTCGCAAGATGTTTCTTGCCATGGCCAAGGATATCCGTGTGATCCTGATCAAGCTTGCAGACCGTCTTCATAACATGCGTACCCTTCAGTATATGACTCCTGCGAAGCAGAAGGAGAAGGCAAGGGAGACCATGGACATCTATGCGCCCATTGCCCAGCGTCTTGGTATTTCCAAGATCAAGGTAGAGCTGGATGACCTTTCCCTGAAATACCTGAAGCCGGATGTGTACTACGATCTGGTTGAGAAGGTAGCCCTTCGCAAGAGCGTCCGAGAGGAATTTGTGGGCAATATTGTGAAGACTGTGAAGCAGCATATGGTGGAAGCAGGCATCAAAGCACAGGTAGACGGACGTGTGAAGCATTTCTTCAGCATCTACAAGAAGATGGTGAACCAGAACAAGACTATTGACCAGATCTACGATCTGTTTGCAGTGCGTATTCTGGTGGATACCGTGAAGGACTGTTATGCGGCTCTTGGCGTGATCCATGAGATGTATAAGCCCATTCCGGGACGCTTCAAGGATTACATTGCAATGCCTAAGCCAAACATGTATCAGTCCCTGCATACCACTTTGATCGGACCAAACGGACAGCCTTTTGAGATCCAGATCCGAACCTTTGAGATGCATAAGACTGCGGAATATGGTATTGCTGCACACTGGAAATATAAAGAAGCATCTGACGGCAAGGCCTCTTCCGGCAACCGTGAGGAAGAGAAATTAAACTGGCTGCGCCAGATCCTGGAGTGGCAGAGGGACATGTCCGACAATAAAGAGTTCATGAGCCTTCTTAAGAATGACCTGGATCTGTTTGCGGACAGTGTATACTGCTTTACCCCGCAGGGAGATGTAAAGACCCTTCCCAACGGTTCTACCCCTATTGACTTTGCGTACAGCGTACATAGTGCTGTAGGAAACAAGATGGTAGGCGCCCGTGTAAACGGCAAGCTGGTTCCCATTGAGTACCGGATCCAGAATGGTGACCGTATTGAAATCATCACTTCCCAGAACTCCCAGGGACCAAGCCGTGACTGGCTGAAGGTGGTAAAGAGTACCCAGGCGAAGAACAAGATCAATCAGTGGTTTAAGAAAGAGCTGAAGGAAGATAATATTCTGAAAGGCAAGGAAATGCTGGCTCAGTATGCCAAGAGCAAGGGCTTTAAATTTGCCAACTATGCCAAGCCTCAGTATATGGATGCGGTTCTTCACAAGTATGGCTTCCGTGATTGGGATTCCGTGCTGGCGGCCATTGGACATGGCGGCCTGAAGGAAGGCCAGGTATTTAATAAGCTGGTAGAGGCTTATGACAAGGAGAATAAGAAGAACCTTACAGATGAGGAAGTTCTGGAGGCAGCAGCTGCAGAGAATCAGGATAAGAAGCATCACATTAAGAGCAAGAGCGGCATTGTAGTGCGTGGAATCCATGATGTGGCAGTGCGTTTTTCCAAGTGCTGCAACCCGATCCCTGGAGACGAGATCGTGGGTTATGTCACAAGAGGCCGCGGGGTTACCATTCACAGAACAGACTGCGTCAATGTGATGAATATGTCTGAGATGGACAGAAGCCGTCTTCTGGAGGCAGAGTGGCAGCAGCCGGAGACCAAGCAGGATGAGCATTACATGGCAGAGATCAATGTGTATGCCAACAACCGTACCGGTCTTCTGGTGGATATCTCCAAGATCTTTACCGAGCGCAAGATCGATATCCGCAATATCAACTGCCGCACCAGTAAGCAGGAGAAGGCGACGATTTCCGTAAGCTTTAACGTCAGCTGCAAGGAGGAACTGAACTCTCTCATTGAGAAGATCCGCCAGCTGGAGAGCGTTTTAGATGTGGAGAGAACTACAGGCTGATGCCGTGAAAGGATAGAATATGGGCAAACTTGAATTACAGCAGTGCGTTCTTGGCCCTGTATATACCAATTGCTATATTGCAAAAAATAAAGAGACAGGTGAAGCGCTGATTATCGATCCGGCAGATTCACCTTCCAAGATAGAATTAAAAGTGAACGCTATGGGCGCAAGGCCTGTGGCAGTGCTTCTCACACACGGTCATTTCGATCATATTATGGGCGTGGAGGCAGTGCGGGAAAAGTATCAGATTCCTGTTTATGCCTGTCGTCAGGAAGAGGAAATGCTCCGGGAGCCTTCTGTGAATATGACAGACCAGATGGGGAAATCCTGCTCCATCCGCCCGGATGTATTTCTGGATGACCTGCAGGTATTTGAAGCGGCGGGATTTTCCATCCAGATGATCCATACGCCGGGACATACCAAGGGAAGCTGCTGCTATTATCTGAAAGAGGAAGGCGTTCTGTTCAGCGGAGATACTCTGTTCTGCGGCTCTGTAGGCAGGACAGATTTTCCGGGAGGAAGTGCCAGCCAGATCCGGAACAGCCTGCACAGACTGTTGGCCGCTCTGCCGGATGACACCAGTGTGTATCCGGGACATGATACTTCCACAACAATCGGCTACGAAAAGAGGTACAATCCATTTGTGTAAAATAGGAATCCTGCTGCTTGACAGGGATTTCGAGCATGATGTATATGAATTAATAAAAGCGTTTTATCCGGAAGGAGATATCCACAGCCTCTACGAAAAGGACGAAGAGGAGTACGATATCTTCTTTACTGTGGAGAGGGATGAGAAGGATTTCATCATCCGTTATGAGACAAAGGACAAAAAAGGTGCAGCGCGGGCGGCTGTGATCACAGGTGCAGATTTAAAGGAAGAAAGCAGTGAGGCCAAGAAGCCAGAGGACGGCGCACAGGAAAGTCCCAAAATCATGGATGCCCATGAGCTTCGCAAAGCCAACAAGGACGGCCTGAAATATGTTCTCTACAATGTGCTGGTGAAGCTTACCGGAAGAACCCTTCCATGGGGCAACCTTACCGGAATCCGCCCGGCCAAGCTTGCCATGGGGATGATCGAGAGCGGCATGAAGAATACTGAGATTGCTCAGGTAATGCGGGATCACTATCTGGTCAGTGCCAAGAAAACAGCGCTTGCCATCACCATAGCAAACCGGGAGCGGGCACTTCTCCAGGATATTGATTATGAGCACGGCTACAGCCTTTATGTAGGCATTCCCTTTTGCCCCAGTATCTGTCTGTACTGTTCCTTCAGTTCCTACCCGCTGAAGATCTGGCACAAGCGTGTGGATGAGTATCTGGATGCCCTGTGTCTTGAGATTCGGGAAACTGCTAAGATGATGAAGAACTACAAACTGGACACCATCTACATTGGCGGCGGTACGCCTACCACCCTGGAGCCGGATCAGCTAAGGCGGCTTCTGGATCAGCTGGGAGAATCCTTCGGATTTGACGGGCTGGTGGAGTTTACCATCGAGGCAGGCAGACCAGACAGCATTACAAGAGAGAAGCTGGAAGCCATCCGGGAATATCCTGTGACCAGAATTTCCGTGAACCCTCAGACTATGAACCAGAAAACTCTGGAAATCATCGGCAGACGCCATACAGTGGCGCAGACCATTGAGGCATTTCAGCTTGCCAGAGAATTAGATTATAACAATATTAACATGGATCTTATTGTGGGACTGCCTGGAGAGGATATTTCCATGGTCAGAAACACATTGGATAAGATCAAGGAACTTTCCCCGGACAGCCTGACCGTCCATTCCCTGGCTGTGAAGCGTGCAGCCCGCCTGAATATGTTCCGTGACAAATATCAGGAAATGACCTTTGAGAACAATCAGGAGATCATGGATCTGACCCAGCAGACAGCTTATTCCATGGAAATGGGCCCCTACTATCTGTACCGTCAGAAGAACATGAAGGGAAATTTTGAAAATGTAGGCTATGCAAAGGTTGACAAAGCCGGGATTTACAATATACTGATTATGGAAGAAAAACAGCCCATCATCGCTCTTGGAGCAGGCGGTTCTTCCAAGCTGGTGTTTGACCATGGAAAACGGATCGAGCGCGTGGAGAATGTAAAGGATGTAACCAGCTACATTGCCCGCATCGATGAGATGATCGAAAGAAAGCGTACAGGAATCGGAACCTGGTTATAGAGGGGAGGGAAAATTCTTGGAAGAGCTTTCGAAAACCCAGTCAGAAGGAACGGACAGACTTCTGGAATTTGACCTGTCTGCAGAGCTGAAGCATGGAATTGCAGTAAGCAATCTGGTCTATGCCCTTGCCACGGAGCTTGGCCTTCCCCATGAGCAGTGCTATGACCTTGCCATAGCCGGAATGCTTCACGACATTGGAAAGCTGAAGCTGAGAAGCTACATCAACGGACAGGAGAAGAACCCTCTTGTGATTGAGGAACTGAAATATGTCCGTATGCATTCCACTCTTGGCTACGAGGAACTAAAGGGCCAGGGCTATTCAGATTTTGTTCTTGAGAGTATTCTCTATCATCATGAAAATTACGATGGAAGCGGTTACCCGTCCAATCTGGCAGGGGAAGAGATTCCCATCGGCGCCAGGATCCTGCGGGTATGCGACGTGTTCTGTGCCCTGAGCCAGGACCGCTCCTACCGCAAGGCCTTTGACCGGCGCACCGTGATGGAACTGATGATAGATGAAATAAAAAACTTTGATTTGGAAGTATTTCTTGCATTTCAAAGAGTAGTACATACCAGGAAAACTGGTTGATGAAGGAGGAAACATGGCATTAAAGAAGAAGCCGGTTACCGGCATGAAAGATATTTTACCAAAGGAGATGGAAATCCGTAACTATGTTACCGGACTGATCCGCGAGACATACGGCTCCTTTGGATTTACTTCAATCGAGACTCCGAGCGTGGAGCACATTGAGAACCTTTGCAGCAAGCAGGGCGGAGACAATGAGAAGCTGATCTTCAAAATCCTCAAAAGAGGCGAGAAGCTGAAGCTTGACCAGGCAAAAGAGGAGGCAGATCTTGTAGATTCCGGTCTTCGCTATGACCTGACAGTACCCCTTTCCAGATATTACTCCAACAACGCCAATGAGCTGCCGGGACCGTTTAAGGCACTGCAGATGGGCTATGTATGGAGAGCTGACCGTCCTCAGAGAGGCCGTTTCCGTCAGTTTATGCAGTGTGACATTGATATTTTAGGTGAGCCCACTTATATGGCTGAGATCGAGCTGGTGCTTGCAACCACCACCCTTCTTGGCAAGCTTGACTTTCACAACTTTACCATCCGCATCAATGACCGCCGTATCCTGAAGGCTATGGCTGAGTACAGCGGATTCCCGAAGGAAAGCTTTGACACTGTATTTATCATCCTTGACAAGATGGACAAGATCGGTCTTGAGGGTGTAGCCAAAGAGCTTGAGGAAGAGGGCTTTGCAAAAGAGAGCATTGACACTTACCTTGCGATGTTCAAGGAGATCAGCTCTGACATCCAGGGTGTAAGATACTGCAAGGAGAAGCTCTCTGGTGTGCTGGATAAGCAGATCGCAGCAGATCTTGAGACCATTATTTCCACAGTAGAAGCTGTGAAAACTGCTGATTTCAAGATGGCATTTGACCCGACTCTGGTACGAGGCATGTCCTACTACACAGGTCCGATCTTCGAGATTTCTATGGATGAGTTCGGCGGCAGCGTTGGCGGCGGTGGACGTTATGATGAGATGATCGGTAAATTTACCGGAAACAATACAAGCGCATGCGGTTTCTCCATCGGATTTGAGCGTATTGTTATGCTCCTTCTGGAGAGAGGCTACCAGATCCCCACAGCGAAGACCAAGAAGGCATATCTCATTGAGAAAAATATGCCGGCTGACAAGCTGATCGAGATTTTCCGCCAGGCGGAAGAGGAGAGAAAGACTGGAATCCAGGTTAACATCTCCATTATGAAAAAGAACAAGAAATTCCAGAAAGACCAGATGGCTGCAGAAGGCTATACAGAATTTGTGGAATTCTTCAAGAGATAAAGGAGGCAGCAAAATGGCTGAGAGTATGCAGGGACTGCACAGAACCTGCCGATGTGCAGAAGTGACCACACAGATGGTTGGCAGTGAAGTAACCCTTATGGGATGGGTTCAGAAGGCTAGAGATAAAGGAGGAATCATTTTCGTAGACTTACGTGACCGCAGCGGTATCATGCAGCTGATCTTCGAGAATGGCTCCATTGATGAGGAAGGCTTTGCAAAAGCCGGCAAGCTCAGAAGCGAGTTTGTAATCGCAGTAACCGGTACTGTTGAGAAACGTGGCGGTGCTGTCAATGAGAACCTTGCAACAGGTGAGATCGAAGTAAGAGCAAAATCCCTTCGTGTTCTTTCCGAGGCAGAGGTTCCTCCGTTCCCGGTTGAGGAGAACAGCAAAACAAAAGAGGACGTTCGTCTGAAATACCGTTATCTTGACTTAAGACGTCCGGACCTTCAGAAAAACCTGATCTTGAAAAGCCGCGTAATGCAGCTTACCAGGTCCTTCTTTACAAACGAGGGATTCCTGGAAATCGAGACTCCTATGCTTGGCAAGAGTACTCCAGAGGGAGCAAGAGATTACCTGGTACCATCCCGTGTACATCCAGGCTGCTTCTATGGTCTTCCGCAGTCACCGCAGCTGTACAAACAGCTTCTGATGTGCTCCGGATATGACAGATACATCCAGATCGCAAGATGCTTCCGTGACGAGGACCTTCGTGCTGACCGTCAGCCGGAGTTCACACAGATCGATATGGAGCTTTCCTTCGTTGATGTTGATGATGTAATCGATGTAAACGAGAGATACCTTTCTTATCTGTTCAAAGAAGTTCTTGGCATCGATGTGAAGCTTCCAATCCAGAGAATCACCTGGCAGGAAGCTATGGACCGTTTCGGCTCCGACAAGCCGGATATGCGATTTGGCATGGAGCTTCATGATGTAAGCGGCATTGTGAAGAACTGTGGCTTCTCCGTATTTACAAGTGCCCTTGAGAACGGCGGAAGCGTTCGCGGTATCAACGCTGAGGGACAGGGAAGCATGCCTCGTAAGAAGATCGACAAGCTTGTAGAATTTGCAAAAGGCTACGGCGCAAAGGGTCTTGCATACATTGCAATCGCAGAAGACGGCACAAGAAAATCCTCCTTTGCCAAATTCATGACAGATGAGGAGATGGACGCGCTGGTAGCTGCTATGGATGGTAAGGCAGGAGATCTGCTTCTGTTCGCAGCAGACAAGAAGAAATTGGTTTATGATGTTCTTGGCGCACTTCGTCTGGAGCTTGCAAAACAGATGGATCTTCTGGACAAGAACGAGTACCGTTTCGTATGGGTAACTGAGTTCCCGCTGCTTGAGTGGAGCGAGGAGGAGAACCGTTTCACAGCTATGCATCATCCATTTACCATGCCGATGGACGAGGATATCCCGCTTCTTGACACAGATCCGGGCGCAGTTCGTGCCAAGGCTTATGATATCGTACTGAACGGTAATGAGATCGGTGGAGGAAGCGTTCGTATCCATCAGGATGATATTCAGGAGAGAATGTTCAAGGAACTTGGATTTACACCGGAAGCTGCCCATGAGCAGTTCGGATTCCTTCTGGATGCATTCAAATACGGAGTTCCGCCTCACGCTGGACTGGCTTATGGCCTTGACCGTTTGGTTATGCTGATCGCCAAGGTTGACAGCATCCGTGACGTAATCGCATTCCCGAAGGTGAAAGATGCATCCTGTCTGATGACTCAGGCTCCCCAGCGCGTAAGCGAGGCACAGCTGAATGAGCTTGGACTGGAAGTGGAAAAAGAAGAGACAGAAGAATAAAAAAGACAGCAGAAATGTTATGATTGTTATAAAAAAATCCCGCTTTGACTGAATCGCCAGAGCGGGATTTTTTATGTGATCAGGAATCTTCTTCACTGTCTTCTACAGGGCTGGAGCTTAAGGTTCCGAACAGTGCCTGTCCGAATACAGAGCCTGCGTCCTCAAGCTTCCAGGAAGCTCCGTCGTTGATCAGGGTAAAGGTTGTGGTCACTGTTTTTTCTTCTTTGTTCTCCTTGATGGAGTCGATCAGAAGCTGGTAGGATTTGTTATAGCGCTTCTGGGCACCGTCGATGACCGCATCCGTAGAGGAAAGGTAATCATCTAACTGAGACTGATAGCTGTTTAAAATCGCCTCGCTGTCAAAGGTGGTGATATCCGCCTTTACAGAAGCGTGGTAGCCGGAAACAGAGGTTTCCCCGATGCTGTAGTTAAAAATGTTATGAACCTGTTCCACCAGGGCATTTGCAAGGCTGATCTTGTTGGGATCCTCTGTGCTTACAATAGAGTCGGCATTCAGGTAATTGGCCAGTTCCTCAGTGGACATATTTTTCAGCGTGTCCAGATACACAAGAAGGGTATCCTCAGGTGAGAGAATATCGGGATCCGACAGATAGTTCATAAGACCGCCTACCAGATCATTTTCCAGTGTGGTGGTACGCTTGATCTCCCATATGGTTTCCTCATTTTTTTCGGAGGCGGTAAGGGTGATGCTACAGTTGCGTTCTACGGTCTGGTATTTGTTGGAGCTAAGAAGCTGGTTCAGAAGCATGTACCGGTCTTCCAGGGTGACGGTCTGGTCATCCTCTGTATCATCTGAAGCAGCCAGCGCAATTTCATGCTTCAGCAGCGCCTTGGAAAAATCCTCGGCAAGTGCCCGGGCATCCAAGGTAAACAGACGAAGGCTTACTTTGGCAATTGCTTTGTCCCGGTTCACGGAGGTATCCAGAATCTTGTAATCGAAATCCTGGAAAAACAGGGAGAAAACTTCCTCAACATCTGAGGACATTGCGGCGTCTTCCAGGTCGCCGGGGAAAATTTCCTGGTAGGAAATGTATTTCTGTGTGGTGTCGGAATCCAGATGCTTCAGAAGATCCAGTTCCCGCTTTACTACTTCGTCAATCTTTTTTTCTTCTTTACCTGTACAGCCGCAAAAAAGAACTGCACACAGAAGCAAAAGAGGAAGCAGAAATTTGACTGACTTCATACAGTTTTTTCCTTTCATTATAAGTAGGTGCATTATACCATTTTTCGGTATAAAAGTCAAAAATCCCTAAAACATATACGATATTTCTAAAAAAAGAGTGAAAAAATTGTGAAAATTGCATTGAAAAAGACCCTTGTTTGCCAGGAAAGCTTTTCTTTTGGGAAAGAATCTGTTATGATTAGTTAGGTAAATGCAGATGACAGGAGAATGTACCTATCTGTTATAATGCAAATGATATAAAGAATAATTCCAGTGTAACTGTGAAGGTACTGAACAGTTACATTCCAGTTATCGTACGGGAGGTAACTATGAAGAAAAAATTTTTTGTCATCGGAGGAATTATTATACTGGCTGGAGCGGCAGGCGCTGGCGGCTGGTATTATTATAAAGAGAATTATGCGAACTCATCCGCCGCATCCGGGCAGGTGGCTTATGTGACTAAGATCAGCACATTGCTTGGAGAGGATTCCGGTGTGGTGAATCGGTTTGCCGGAGTGGTAGAGCCTCAGGATACTGTGAAGGTAAATATTGAGAACGGCAGAACCGTTACCGAGGTAAAGGTGAAAACCGGTGACGAGGTCAAGAAAGGCCAGCTGCTTTTTGAATACGATTTAAGCAGCATCCAGGACAGCTTAAAGGAAGCACAGCTTGCACTTGACCGTCTGAAGAATGAGGCGCTCAGTTTGAATGAGCAGATTGCCACCCTTGAGAAAGAGAAGAAGAAAGCCAACAAGAGCAGCCAGCTTTCCTACACCATTGAGATTGAGACCAATAAGATGAATCTCAAGAAGAATGAATATGACCAGATCAGCAAGCAGGCAGAAATTGACAATCTGCAGGCAGCCACCACCAATACAGAGGTGCGCAGCGAGATCGATGGCGTCATCCAGAAAATTGATACCAGCAAGCTTGGCAGCTCAGATGGAGATACTCTTGACAACAGCATGGGCTCTGATTCCGGAAGCTCTGATTCCGATAATTCATTTATTACCATTTTGAGCACAGGTGCTTACAGAATCAAGGGATTGGTTAATGAGCAGAACCGTAATTCCGTTGTTCCGGGATCCGCTGTGATCGTGCGCTCCAGAGTAGACGAGAATCAGATCTGGCGCGGCACTATGGGAGCTGTAGATGAGCAGAGTGCATCCAGCAGCAACAATAGCAACAGCTATATGTGGGGAGGTTCCAGCGGCGATGACACCACAAGCTCCAGCAGCTATCCATTCTATGTAACTCTGGATTCCTCTGACGGGCTTATGCTTGGACAGCATGTATACATAGAGATGGACGAGGGCCAGGAAGACAAGAAGACCGGCGTGTGGATCGGAGATTATTACATTGTAGATGCAGACACAGAGAACCCTTATGTATGGGCTGTGGATTCCAAGGGACGGCTGGAGAAGCGTTCCGTAATCCTTGGACAGCATGATGATGAGCTTTCCGAATATGAGATTGCAGACGGTCTGACTGAGGATGACAGTATTGCATTCCCGTCAGACAGCCTTGAGGAAGGCATGAGCACCAAGGACATGGCGGATATGACAGATGAGGATTACGCCAATATGCTGGATATGGAGAGCAGTGCAGACGGAGATCTTTCTGATGAAATGTACCCTGATGAAGCATACTCCGATGGAGATACCATGGAGTCAATGGACGGAGAGGCTTCCGCTGATTTCATAGAAGGCGGTACAGATGACAGCATGGATGCCGCCATAGAGGATTCTTCTATGGATGGGGACTATACAGAAGAGGATATGGAAGGCTTCACGGATGAGAACATGGATGAACCACAGCAGTACGGTTCTGATGATATGGAGGCAGCAGGATGATTCTTGAACTGAAGGGAATTTATAAGGATTACCAGCAGGGAAAAATGACCGTTCCTGTTCTTAAGGATGTGAATTTTTCCATGGAGGAGGGGGAATATGTGGCAATTATGGGTCCCTCCGGTTCTGGCAAATCCACATTGATGAATATTATCGGCTGTCTGGATCAGGCAACCAAGGGAACCTTTTTCCTGGATGGAGAAGACATCAGCAAATGCTCTGAGAATGAGATGTCAGATATCCGTCTGAACAAGATTGGATTTGTATTTCAGAGCTTTCATCTTCTTCCAAGGCAGTCTGCCATTTCCAATGTGGAAATGCCGTTGAACTATGCACATGTGCCAAAGAAGGAGAGAAGGGAGCGGGCATTTGCAGCCCTTGACAGAGTGGGGCTTGCAGACCGTGTGGATTTCAGGCCGAATCAGCTGTCAGGAGGTCAGATGCAGCGAGTTGCCATTGCCAGGGCCATTGTGAACAACCCCAAGCTTCTGCTTGCAGATGAGCCGACGGGTGCTCTTGATAGTAAGTCCGGCAAGCAGGTGATGGAGCTGTTCCAGAAGCTGAATGACGAGGGCGTTTCAGTTCTGATGATCACACATGATCCGGAAATCGCAGCCCATGCCAAGCGGGTGGTTATGATCCGTGACGGTGAGCTGCAGGAAAAGAGGTGATCCCATGGGCAAAGTAAAAAAAGTAATCATAGGCGTGGTTGTCACAGCTCTTGTGGGAACCGGCATCGGCGGCGGACTTCTGTATGTGCGCAAGGGGAGCCAGAAGGAGGTTCTTGTGGCAAGCGTCAGTGATCTGGCAGGAGAGAACTACGGCTCCGATAACACGTTAAGCGGAAATGTTTATGCCAATGCCACCCAGAGAATCACGGTGGACAAGGACATGATCATTCAGGATATTTTTGTAAGCAAGGGAGACGAGGTGAAGCCGGGAGATAAGCTGATTTCCTTTGATATGACCCTTGTGGATATGGAGCTGAATATTGCCAAATTGAAGCTTCAGAAGCAGCAGCAGGATCTTGCAACAGCAAAGAAGCGTCTTACAAGCCTGCAGAATGGTGGTCCGATCCTGGATTCCGATGCCAATTCTGCGGACAGCCTGATTGATTCCGGTTCTGATTCGGGCTCTGGCTCCGATTCCGGAACTGGTTCTGGAAGTGATGGTGCAGATGATATGGCATCTGCCAATGTAACCGCATCCGATCATTATCTGGCAGTTGCCATGCAGCCTCTTTTGCTGGCTGCTGTTGCAGATGGCTTCGGGGACGGACAGGAAAGTGCTGAAGCTGCAGCTGAGGTGACAGATGCAGGAAGCGAAGATTTGGGAATGGCAGATTCCGATATGGCAGATGGCAGCGAAGACCTTGGTGAGGATCTAGGTGGGAATTCCACCTCTGCATCTGACTACTATGGAAAAACAGAGGATGACAGCGGATTCAGCAGCGATGCGTCTGCATCCGACCAGAATGGTTTTATTTCAGATGGAAATAACGTAGATCCTACTCAGGATGGAGACAATTCCCTGAATAAAAATGAAGGGTTTGTGGATGGAGACGAACCGTTCTATCAGACACTGGATTATGATACAGAACCCTTTATGGGAGAGGGAACCGAAGAGAATCCGTATCTGTATCTGTGTTCCAGCGCTAAGGGCAAGGTAACCGTGACAGGAGCCTTCCTCAATAAGATGGCAGGCTACAATGCAGACGGAACCATGCTCATTCATCCAGGCGGATACTGGTATCTTCTTGAGTTCCATCAGAACGATACCATTGCGGATTATGAGAACAGAAAGCAGTCCTGCACAGGCTATTACCTGATCGAGGGAAGCCTGCTTTCCAATCCGGTAGACCGTTTCGTGGAACTGGATTTCACACTGGAGGATGCCCTTCATTATGACAACGGCAGCAGTGATGATCCGGAAATCCCGGACAACGGCGGCGGTGATAATACTGGAGGAGATACTTCCACCCTGACCCGTGCGGAAGCGATCCGGATTCAGAAGAACAGGATTTCCAGCCTGGAGCTGGACGTTCAGGAGAGCGAGATCAGCATCAGCAAGCTTGAGAAGAAAGCAAGCAGACAGCTGATCACAAGTAAGCTTGACGGTATTGTGACTACAGTTGGAGATGCTGCCACAGGCACCAACTCGGAATCTGATTCTTTCCTGGCAGTAAAGAGCAAGGACGGCTATTATGTACAGGGAACTGTCAGTGAGCTTATGCTGGATCAGGTTCAGGAAGGCACTATGATCAGCTGCAGCTCCTACGGGGAATTTGGATATGCCATGTTTGAGGCGGAAGTGGTTCAGGTGTCTGACTATGCAGTGTCCGGAGATAACAATTATTATTACGGGGACACCAACCCCAATGTATCTTCCTATATCTTTACAGCCAAGATTACAGACGATACGGCGCAGGTAAGCGCAGGGGACTGGGTTGACATCCAGCTTGAGAAGCAGGAACAGGCTTCAGAGGGAATTGTGCTTTCCAAGGCCTTTGTCCGTACTGAGGACGGAGTCAGCTATGTATATAAGGACGTAAATGGCGTCCTCAAGAAACAGATCGTCAAGGTGACGCAGAATGTAAACGGCGGCATGTATGTGCTGATTAACGGCGGATTATCCATGGAAGACAAGATTGCTTTCCCATATTCCAAAACGGCACAGGAAGGCGTGAAGACAAAAGAAGGCTCTCTGGATACGTTTATGGGATATGATTCCACCTCGTATTCAGGCATCGGTTAAGGAGGGATTTCATGTTTGAAAATATACGTCTGGCATTCCAGGGAATCTGGTCACACAAGATGAGATCTTTCCTTACAATGCTGGGTATTATCATCGGTATTGCATCCATTATTGCAATTGTGTCCACCATCAAGGGAACCAGTGAGCAGATCAAGGAGGATCTGATCGGTTCCGGCAACAATACGGTGAATATCACCCTTTCCCAGGGCGACAGTGCCTACAGTGCGGACTATTACAGCGACAGCTCTGTCGTTACCCCGCTTCTCAGCCAGGAGCTGAAGAACGAGGTTCTGAAAGCTGACCATGTTGTGAATGCAACCTTTTTCTACAGCAGAACAGATTACAACAGCAATGTTTACTATGAAAACAGCAGCTTTTCCGGCGGAAAGGTGTATGGCGTAGACAAGAATTATCTGGATACCTGCGGCTATCAGGTGCGCTCGGGAAGAGGCTTTGTACAGCAGGATTACGATGATTTCCGCAAGGTTGCGCTGGTGGACAGCTATGCGGCAGATACTATCTTTCCAGGAGAGAATCCGGTGGGAAAAATTATCGAGATCGGCTCTGAGCCCTTTACCGTTGTAGGGGTTATACGGCAGGCTTCCGACAGTCTTCCCAATATGGATTCTCCAAATGAATTTTACAATTACTATGAGAGCATTATGGGAACGGTGCTGATTCCAAATAAGTGCTGGGCAATCCCGTACAAATTTGATGAGCCTGAGAATGCCATTATCCGTGTGGACAGCACTGATAATATGAGTGCTGCTGGTTCCGCAGTTGCCAAGATCCTGAACAAATCCATCAGCAGTACAAACACGAACAGCAGCAGTAATCTGAAATACAAAGCGGATGATGTGATGCAGCGTGTACAGGATCTTCAGAAACTGAGTGAGAGCACCAACTCCCAGCTGATCTGGATCGCAAGTATTTCCCTTTTGGTTGGCGGTATCGGTGTTATGAACATTATGCTGGTATCTGTAACCGAGCGTACCAAGGAGATTGGTCTTAAGAAAGCCATTGGGGCAAGGAAGAAGACCATCCTGAACCAGTTCCTTACAGAGGCAGCTGTACTGACCAGTGTAGGCGGTATTATCGGCGTCATCCTTGGAATCGGACTTTCCAAGGTGGTATCCAAGGTGGCGGGCTCGCCTACCGCTATCAGCGTTCCTGCTATTGTAGGTTCTGTAGTGTTCTCTATGCTCATTGGTATTATCTTCGGTCTGCTTCCATCTGTGAAGGCAGCCAACTTAAATCCGATTGACGCGCTGAGAAGTGAATAAAAGATAAAATTGTTTTAAAAGAAGCAGTCAGAAATGTGAATGAGAGGATTCGTGTTCTGGCTGCTTCTTGTTTTGCATCGGAGGTTTTTCATATGCTGCGTTCTGCGGCCTGCTGTCTCGTTAAAGCTTTTGCAGAACAGGAATGGGCCATGTTATAATATTTAGAGATTGAATAGAGATTCCTTTGTTAAAGTGGGAAATATAGAAATCTGTGTGGTGCTTCAAACAAGCTCCAGGTGGATTCTTGACAGAAACCTTAACAATGGAAGGAGACTTTTTAATATGGGAAAATATAAGAAATGGAAGCGGCTTGTATCTGTATCCACAGCCGCGTGCATGGCAATTACAGCAGCCAGCCTGACAGGATGCAGTGGCGGTGACAGTGGAAGCAGTCAGTCAGGTAATGAAAATGCAGAAAAAAAGGACGCATCTGGTTTCGGGGAGTCAAAGGCAATGGGACGCTATCTGGAAGAAGAACTGGCAGTGCCAAAGGGCTGCATGGAAATTTCCAGTCTGCAGATTCTGGAAGACGGAAGCATGGAAATGATCGCACAAAATGGAGATGGCGTGCTGTGCCTGTATAAGTCAGCAGATCAGGGAGCAGACTGGGATGAAGGCGTGACGCTTGCAAGTATTTTTGGACTGGAGAGTTCCAATGGGGAGCTGTTTTATAAAACAGCCCTGGGAAAGGATGGAAGCATTCTGGGCGGCGTATATGTAGAAGCTAAGGATGAAAATGGCCTGGGAATCATGGATTACTATTACTGTCCGGCTGGCGGTGAAGGTAGAAAGCTGGAATTTGAAAATGCAGCAGATGGTTTGGCCTGGGGGATGAAGATCGGTGCAAACGGGAATCTGTTTTTGCAGTTTTCAGGAAACGGAATTCAGGAAATCAATCCAACGGATGGCAGCATCGTTCATGAATATGAAAAAGGAAGTTCTACAGATTATATGGGTGTCACTTCTGAGTATCTGATCATAGTTTCAGCCGGTGAGGTGTATTATTATGATGTGGCCACCGGTAAACCTGCCGAGGGTGGTGATGTTCTTACGGAACAGCTGAAAAAGACGCCCTCCAATCTGGAATTTGGAAATTCATCTGGTACCTCTTTGATGTTTATGGACGGAGATGAGGAAGGAACCGTATTTTATGTGGACAGCACCGGTCTGTATCGGTATGCTTTTGGGGGCAATGTGATCGAACAGGTGATTGATGGAAGTCTGAATACCATTAGCTCTGCGAATAAGGCTTTTGAAGATATGGTATTAGGTCCTGACGGAAAAATTTATATAGCAGAAATCGATTACAATTCCAGTACAATGTCTGGAAAGCTGTATTCCTATACTTATTCAGCAGACACTCCAACTGTGCCGGATACAGAGCTTACCATTTATTCTCTGGAAGACAATTCCAGCATTCGTCAGGCTGTGGCCATGTTCCAAAAAAAATATCCGGATATTTATCTGACTCTGGAAACGGGAATGTCCGGGGATGATGGCGTGACCCGTACAGACGCGCTGAAAACCCTGAATACAGAGATTATGGCTGGAAAAGGACCGGATATTCTGATCCTGGATGGAATTTCTTCTGAGACATATGTGGAGCAGGGAATGCTGGAGGATTTAAGCGGTATTTTAAAAGCTGCGGGACTGCTTTCCAATATTGAAGAGGCGTATAAAAGTGAAGATGGAAGCATTTATGAGATGCCTGTGAAATTTGGAGTCCCTATGATCGAAGGAAAGAAAGAGGATGTGGATGCCGTGACGGATCTTACCTCTCTGGCAGATGTGACGGAAAAACATAAAGAGGAATACGGGCTTTCTACAGAAACATTTTGTAAGCTTCCTCTTGCATATTCCATGTATCCGAAAGCATTTCTGGAAGAACTGGCAGATGACAATTCAGCAGCCTGGGTGAAAGAAAACGGAACCTTGGATGAAGAAAAAGTGAAAGAGTTCCTTGAGCAGGCCGGAAGAATTTATCAGGCTGGAAAGGATGGCATCGAGGAATTAAAATCTGCTTATCCGCAGGCCTTTGATGAGGGTCAGCAGGCAGAGTATGACAGGTCTTACGGCATCTCAGGGGAGACCATAATGCTGCTAAACGGGAACTGCAGCTTTGCTGTGGGCGGTGTCTATTCTCCTATGGATTTTGCATATGTGACTTCCATGGCAGACACCGATTCTTCCTTGTCCTATGGAATTTGGAATGGACAGGCTGCAAACTGCTTTATCCCGGTGAACAAAATCGGAATCAGCTCCAAGGCCTCCCAGAAGGAGGCAGCAGAGAAATTTGTACAGTATCTGTTTTCAGAAGAGGGGCAAACAGTTTCGCAGAAGGACGGATTCCCTGTAGTGGAAAGCGTGTACGATGGAGAGGACTACTGGAATCAGGGCGAAGAAGGAAAGGTTCTTGGCAGCGGCTATAGAGACAACAGCGAAACCGGTCAGGGAGTGGAATATAAGATTGTGGTTCCGTCTGCTGATAAGGTAGACGCACTGAAGCAGCTTGGAAAAACACTGACTACTCCGATTCTGGATAATGCCATTATTACCAGTGCGGTCAGTGAGGCTGGCGTGCGCTATCTGAACGGGGAAATCGGACTGGATGAGGCTGCAAATGCAGTGATTCAGCAGGTGAATCTGTATCTTGCAGAGTAAATTTGATTGTAATTAACAGGAGGGGTGCTGCAGCTGGGGAGAAAGTACCAGCTGCAGCGCAGTATGGAGAGTATAAATGTTTAAAAAGCTGCACAGGCAAATGACAATATTTTCGGCATTGATCACAAGCGGGATTCTGATTTTGATGGCAATTGCCAGTCTTGTGATTTTTGAGCGGGGACTTACCCGCAACAGCTATGAGAGGTTTTTAAATAATGGAAATTCCTGTGTAGCTTACCTGGAAACCCAGAGCGTGCTTTCCCACAAATGGATCCTGGAAGCCAAGCAGGAATATGGAGTGGAGCTTCGGATCCTGAATAATGGGAAAAGGCTGTTTTTTGACAAGCTGAATGAGGAAAGCAGCTCCAATGCTTCAGGGGAAAATGGCCGGAAAAGCTCTGTGGAAAATATGATGGCGGAGGCTGCCAGAATCTCCAGGGAGGAGCAAGGGCTGGATGTAGAGTATACGGGAAGCATTTCCCTTCCCAAAGAAGTTTATTTTGAGACAGCAGATTTTTATGCATGTACGGCGCTGATTCCAAAGGGAAGCGGCGTGTTAAGCCTGGTGTTGGTGTATCCCCTTGACGGATTGAAGGGACAGATTTTTCACCAGAGGATTTTGTGGGGAGGATTGCTGCTGATCGCGGTGCTGGCACTGGTTGTGTTTTCCTGGTTTTTTACCGGGAAAATGCTGCTGCCGCTGGAAGAGAACCGGAAAAGGCAGACTCAGTTTATTGCTTCGGCCTCCCATGAGCTGCGGTCACCGCTGGCTGTGATCTTATCAAGCGTTCAGGCCATAGAGGCGGATCCGGGGGAATGCAGGCGCTTCCTTTCCACTATTAAAAGTGAGGGAACCAGGATGTCCCGGCTGATCGGGGATATGCTGGCGCTGGCAAATGCGGACAATAAGTCCTGGAGTATTATGAAGTCGCCCTGTGAGCTGGATACTTTGCTTTTGGAGACGTATGAGAAGTATGAGCCGTTGCTTCGGGAAAAAGGAATTTCCATGAACGTGGAGCTTCCAGATGAGTCTCTTTCCCCGTGCAGATGCGATGGCGGACGGATCAGTCAGGTTCTGGGAATCCTTCTGGATAATGGTGCCAGCTATGTTCCTGCAGGTGGAAAAATCAGGAGCGGTGTGGAAGAAAAGGAAAAATATTTTAGGATTTATGTGGAGGATAATGGACCGGGGATTTCGGATGAGAATAAGGAAGCAGTGTTCCAGAGATTTTACCGGGCAGATTCCTCCAGGAAGGATAAGCAGCATTTTGGACTTGGGCTTTGCATTGCAAAGGAGATCGTGACGCTACATCATGGAAGCATTCGGATTGAGGATACAAAAGGAGGGGGTACTACTTTTGTGGTTCGGCTGCCGAAGTGACAGAGGCTTTTGGGATTGCGTTTATGCAGGTCTGGCGGGATTTAGTGAAGCAGTTGTTACCAGGACGTGAGTTCACAATGTATATTCATCGCAGGTCGTCGCAACACTTCGCCGAGCTAACTGTCAACTGCGACTAAACATCTCAGGAGAGCCTTCGATGTTAAGTCTTCGTAGACAGTGGATCTCGTCTCCGTTAAAAGCGCTCCTGGAATGACCTGCTCACGAATATACATTGCGAACTCACTGGTTACTGGCAAAGAGAATGTGCTAAAACGATACTTCTTCGCTGGCGCTGGGAGGGAATTCAGACAGATACACATACTCTAAGGCTCTGCTGTTTCCAGGTGCAAACCCGATGCCTATTGACCGGCACTAAGGGAATTCCAGCGATGCACAGCCTCTGGGCACCTGTTACTCCTAGAGCGTGTTTGAAAAAGGCTTTCTGCAAAATATATCGCAAAGTGGGGCATGCAGATCGCGGGAATAGTTTTCAATAGCCAGCGTTCCCCTTGATTCACTAAATCCCCTTTCAGTGATACACCTCCATCTGATACCCAACTCCGCGGATGGTTTTTAACTGGAGACTGCTGTCTACGGCGTGCAGGCGGCGACGGAGGAAGTGGATGTAGTTGTCCAGGTTGCCGTCTTCTACATCAGATTCCAGGCCCCAGACGCGGGAGAGAAGAAGGGTTCTGGGGAGTACCTGGCCTGGATTTCGGAGAAACACCTCCATCAGGGTACTTTCCCGCTTGGACAGGGTGCATTCCTTCGCCCCTTTAGAGAGCCGTCCGCACTCCGGATCAAAGGACACATCCCCAAGCTTCAAAAGCCCCAGATCGCCCCATTTGCCAGGACGGCGCATAATGCTGCGGATTCGCGCCAGCAGCTCCTCAAAGGCGAAAGGCTTCACCATATAATCATCTGCACCGCAGTCAAGCCCCGTAATCTTGTCCTCAAGTTCTCCAAGTGCCGTAAGAAAAATCACAGGTGTGGATACATTCGCTTTCCGCGCCTCCTTTAAAACCTGGGTGCCGTCCATAGAAGGAAGCATGCGGTCCAGGATCACAAGGTCATACATGTTTTCCTGCATATAATAAAGCCCCTCCGCGCCGTCCAGGCACACATCCACTGTGAAATTGTCTTTCTCCAGGCGAAGCTTCGTAATCTCCGCCAGTTCTTTATCATCCTCTATCATTAAAATACGCATTGCAAAAACCTTTCTGATCTATTTTCAATTTTGGCATTTTTCTCATTGTACCACAGAAATCTAAAAAATATCTCTAAAAAAATTTCTAAAAAAATCAATTACTCATTTAGAGAAAAATCACTCATTTAGAGAAAAAATAGAGATTCCACTGTTATCTTTACTTCATCAGGAAACATCATTTCCTCCAGACAATGAGTGATGAAAAGAGGGTTTATCTTTGAAAAGAAAACGTGCCTTCAAAGGCATTTTATTTATTCTGCCAAGCTTTGCAGGCGTCTGCCTGTTCTGGCTCCTTCCTTATATGGATGTGATCCGCCGCTCCTTTTTCAGTGCAGTGGGAGGGACGTTTACAGGACTGAAAAATTATGAGACCGTTTTTGCTAATCAGGCATTTCTGCTGGCTGGAGAAAATACCATTCGTTTTTTCGGAACCTGTATTCCCTTGCTGGTGCTTCTGTCATTAATAACAGCTGTACTGATAAATGGACTAAAGGAAATGCACAGACAGCTTTTGAAAACAGCCTTTTTACTTCCCATGGCAATCCCGGTTGCCTCGGTTGTACTTTTATGGAGAGCTCTGTTTAATGGACAGGGAATTTTAAACCATTTACTGTTCATGCTGTCCCTGAAAAACGTGGACTGGATGAATACAGGCGCCTCCTTTGGCGTGCTTGTGATCAGCTATATCTGGAGAAACCTGGGGTATGACATTGTTCTCTGGCTGGCGGGGCTGTCTGCCATTCCGGAGTCCCTTTATGAGGCTGCCCATGTGGACGGGGCAGGAACCTGGAAATGCTTTACCTGTATCACCATGCCAAACCTTCTCCCCTCCCTTTTTACCATTGTGGTACTGTCTCTGCTAAATGGCTTTAAGGTGTACCGCGAGGCCTATCTGGCAGCAGGAGACTATCCACAGGAAAAAATGTATCTTCTTCAGCATCTGTTCAATAACTGGTACAGAGACCTTGCCATAGACAAAATGTCCGCGGCAGCTGTGATCACGGGACTTGTGATCATGGCACTGATCCTGCTTTTGCAGAGGGCCTGGGAAGGGGATGCATAAGGATGAAAAAGATAACCGCATTTTTGCTTACCCTTTTGGCCCTTGTTTTCGTATTCCCGGTTCTGTTCCTTGCAGTGGGCTCCCTGATGGGAAAAAACGAGCTTACGGATCTGCTTCTTCCTGTTTTAAAAACAGGAAGCACAGGCTATGCCTCCTGGAAGCTGTTCCCGGAGTATCCTACTTTAAGATCCTACGTGGAGGTGCTATTAGATTCCCCGGAATTTTTCGTCATGTTCTGGAATTCCGTGAAGATCACATTAGGAGCACTTGCAGGCGAGCTTCTTGTAGGAATGCCTGCGGCCTGGGGATTTGCCAAGTTTGATTTTCCAGGAAAAAAAGGATTGTTTACTTTGTATATCGCACTGATGATGATGCCATTTCAGGTTATGCTCCTTGGCAATTATCTGGTGCTGGATGATTTACGGCTTTTGGACTCGCTTTTGGGAATTATTCTCCCGGCGGTTTTCTCCACATTCCCCGTATTTATTATGTACCGCTTTTTTGAGGGAATCCCTCTGGCGCTTCTGGAAGCGGCAAGACTTGACGGCGCAGGTGAACTTCGGCTGTTTTTTATGATTGCCATCCCCTTAGGTTCACCTGGCGTCATTTCTGCCATGGTTCTTGGGTTCCTGGAATACTGGAACCTGATTGAGCAGCCTATGGTATTTCTGAAGACAAAGGAGTTGTGGCCCCTGTCTTTGTATCTGCCCAATATTGACATGGATCATGCAGGCACCGCTTTTGCGGCGTCTATGGTTGCCCTGATTCCGGCTGTACTGGTGTTTTTTGCCGGGCAGGATTACCTGGAGCAGGGAATTGTCTCTACAGCTGTGAAGGAATAAAAATGGAAAAGGAAGATTGGAGATTGACATGAAGAAAAAATTGATTGGTGCGGCGGGGATGTATTTTGCCGTGATGCTGATTTTTACTATATTATCAAGAGCGGCGGATTCTGTGAATGTGATACAGATCCAGGTAAAAAATCCCCAGAATCAGATGGTGACCCATGAGGTGACAGGCACCGGAAAAGTGGAGGGCAGCCAGGAGATGGCTGTATTTGTCCAGGAAAACCTGCAGGTGGAGCAGGTTTTGGTCCATGCCGGGGAAACGGTGAAAAAAGGGGATGCCCTTATGAAGCTTTCAGGCGAGAGCATTTCATCTGCCGCAAAGGAACTGGAAAATAAGATCAAAACCCTGGAAGGCCAGGTGAAGGATCTGGAAAGCCAGAAAAGTGTGGATAACCAGAAACGGGCGTCTGAGCAGTCCTGGGCGGAGAATTCCTATGCACTTGCTGCGCAGAGCGGAAATGTTTCTGTGGATAATGCAAGGGCAGAGGTGAATGTTGCCAGACAGCGCCTGGAGGAATTTTATCAGGAGAGAGAAGCAGCTGCGCAGGAAAAAAATGAAATGGCAGGCTTTACCTCCGGCGATACCGGGGAGGCAGAGGACGGGGCTAGAGAGTCAGAAGCTTCTGTAAATAGCTTTGAGAGCGGAGGCGAGACGGAGACCGCTCAGGAAGAAGCACAGCAAGATAATACCGATTATAGCATCGCGGCGCAATCTGGCAATGAGACTTTAGATGGCAGTTCACAGCTATCGGATAACGGCGAGTTAGAGGAAAACTCCGGGACAAGTTCAAGCTCCGACGCTGCTTCCACCCAGGATGATTCCGCCACAGAAAAAGCCCTCCAGGACGACCTTCGCGCCAAGCAGGAGGCTTTAAACGAGGTAATCGCAGGAAGAAACCAGACTCTTGCCAGTGCCGGCAAAAATATATCCGATGCCAACGCACCCCAGGCCTCTGACAGTACTCTGGAAAATACAAAGCGGGAGCTGGAAAACACAAAGGAAGATCTGGAAAAAGTGACCCTGCTTCAAGATACGGGAGGAATCATAACATCACCCTCCGACAGTGTCCTGAAAAGCCTGTCCGTACAGACGGGAGACATTACCGGGCAGGGCGCTGCTGCAGTCCTCTATCTTCTTGACGATGATTTCCGAATGACCGGAAGCATTTCCAAAGAAAACCTGAAATACATTGATACCGGTATGGATGTTCAGATCAAAGATAATAACAATAATGATATATCTGGCGCAACTGTAGAGGGTATCACAGAAGATGAGAACGATCCTGACATACGAAATCTTTCCATCTTGCTTCCAAAGGGCAGCCTTTCCATCGGACAGACCGCCCAGTTTTCCATATCAAAGGACGCTGGTCCTTATGACTGCTGTGTTCCGCTGACAACGCTTTATGAGGAAAACGGCCAGAATTATGTGTATGTGACGGACACAGAAAATACAGTGCTTGGAACCGTGCTGGTGGCCCGTCAGGTTTTTGTGACAGTCAAGGACAAAAACCAGACAACGGCAGCCCTGGAAAGCGGAAGCATATCCTCCGGGCAGCAGGTGATCGTTTCGGCGAACCGGGAACTGAAGGATGGCAGCCGGGTAAGGCTGACAGAAGATTAGGGGAAAAGCAATGAATCTTAAAAAATACTGGAAAAATATCTGCTTGTGGATCATCGCAGCCCTGCTTTTTTATTCGGGAATTCAGAATTATGCATCTATGGAAGAAAGCAATGCAGCTGTGATTGAACTCTACGGCACATACCCCGATCAGAAACGGGCAGAAGAAATCCTTTTGTCCGGTGCAAAAGCAGAGGAGTTCACAGATCTTTGTTTTGTATGGAATGGCGGAATGACAGATCTGCAAAATCCCGAATACGTTCGCCAGACACAGGTGGCAGTTACTGGTGTTCTTGGAAAGGCATCTCTGTACGACCGGGAGGGCATGGCCCTGGATGAGAACGACCAGGAAGGCTGCATTATAGATGAAAAAACAGCAGTGGAGTTATTTGGAAGCAGAAACTGTGTTGGCGGAGCAGTGGTTTTGAACGACAAAACCTATCTGGTTCGCCAGGCGGCATCCTGGAATATGCACCGGATTCTCATTCACCCCGATGCAAAGGACACCATTTACACCCAGGTGCTGGTCCGTCCGGCAAAAGGACAAAGTAAGGAAAATGCAGCTTCCGGATTCCTCATGAGCAACGGCTATTTTGGAACACTGGTGGATGACGGCTGGCTTGAAAATCTGACTCCATGGTTTCCCGCCGCGTTTGTTCTGCTTGCAGCCTTTTGTATTCAGGGAATCTTTGGCAGGCTGGTAAAAGGCAGTCGCTATTTAAGATGGATCCTGACAGCTTTTTTGTGGGGAGGATGCCTGTTCTTTCTCTCAGGCTGGATTACCTTTCCCTACGACTGGCTGCCGGATAAATGGTCCGACTTCTCTTTCTGGCCGGAAAAAATCCAAAAAGAAATGGAACTTTTCCGGTGGTATGTGATGCTTCCCAAAACAGCTGCCCAGGCAGAGCGTCTGTGCGCAGGCATGGGATGCATGCTAAAATGTGCGGCAGCAACTGTGATCATGCTGATTGCGGACGTCTGGTAGGGCATACATAAAATGCTGTACCAGACGTCCTTTTCCTGTTTTTGCCAAAAGAATTTTCCGGGAAAAGGAATATTTTGGTACATTTTTTCGTGAGAGATTTCTCTAAAGTATTTGCCAGAAGGGACCAGAGGTATTATAATAGACTGTAAGACCCTGAACGGGAATAAAGATTTACAGTTGCTGTTTGATCTGGAAAATCAGAGCCGGATTGACCGAAGAAAGGGCAGGACAGTGACGACTTTTTATAAGAGATAAGGAGAGATTGAATGAGTAAAATTGCCATTGTAACGGACAGTAACAGCGGCATTACGCAGGAGGAAGGACGCAGACTTGGAGTATCTGTGATCCCTATGCCTTTTTTTATTAATGAGAAAATGTATCTGGAAGGAATCACCTTAAGCCAGGAGGAATTTTATCAGTGGCTGAAGAGCGACGCTTTGATTTCTACCTCCCAGCCAAGCCCGGGAGAGACCATGGGACTTTGGGATACCCTTCTGAAGGAATATGATGAGATCGTACAGATCCCTATGTCCAGCGGACTTAGTGCTACCTGCGCCACTGCAATGGGACTTGCCCAGGAATATGAGGGCAGAGTGCATGTGGTAGATAATCAGCGAATTTCCGTAACCCAGCGCCAGTCTGTGGAGGACGCCATTGCCCTTCGTGAGGCAGGCAGAAGCGGTGCAGAGATTAAGAAGATCCTGGAGGAGGAGAAATTCAATTCCAGTATTTATATTACCCTTGAGACTTTGAAATATCTGAAGAAGGGCGGAAGAATCACCCCGGCGGCAGCCGCAATCGGTACGGTTCTGAACCTGAAGCCGGTACTGCAGCTCCAGGGAGAGAAGCTAGATGCTTTTGCCAAGGTAAGAGGCAAGAAGCAGGCCAGACGTACTATGCTGAAGGCCATGAAGGCAGACTTCGAGGGACGTTTTGCCCAGTTTGTCCAGAATGGAGAGATGTGTCTTCAGGCTGCTTACACCGGCAACCCGGAAGAGGCACAGGAGTGGAAGCAGGAGATGCAGGAGGCATTCCCGGGAATGGAGATTCACATGGATCCGCTGTCCCTTAGCGTGGCATGTCACATTGGACATGGTTCCCTGGCAATTGCATGTTCACGTAAAGTGACCGTGTAATATACAGACAGGAGTTACAGAGTCAGAAATAGTTCTGTGAATGAACTTTTTTGAACTGCCGGGTGACAGAAATTGCAGAAATGATAACAGAAATAACATCCCCTCGGGGAATTTAGGAGGATTTATGAAAAAACTTACAGACTATATGGCGGAAGAGCTTTCTTCTGCATTCGAGAAAGCAGGATATGATCCGTCCTACGGAAAAGTAGGCGTATCCAACCGTCCGGATCTTTGCGAATACCAGTGCAACGGTGCCATGGCAGGAGCTAAAGCCTATAAAAAAGCACCGTTTATGATCGCTGACGACGTAGTAGCCAACCTGGCAGACTCCAAAGTCTTTTCCATGAAAGAAATGGTAAAGCCTGGATTTATTAATCTGAAGGTCAGCGAGGAGTTCCTTGCAGATTATCTGAAGGAGATGGAGAAGGACGAGAAGCTTGGTGCAGACACAGCCAAAGAGCCGAAGACCATCGTGATCGACTACGGCGGACCAAACGTTGCCAAGCCGCTCCATGTAGGACATCTTCGTTCTGCCATCATTGGCGAGAGCATTAAGAGAATCGGCCGTTTCGTGGGACACAAGGTGATCGGTGACGTTCATCTTGGGGACTGGGGACTTCAGATGGGACTGATCATCACCGAGCTGAAGCACAGACAGCCGGAGCTTGTATATTTTGATGACAGCTTTACAGGAGAATATCCAACAGAAGCGCCATTTACCATCAGCGAGCTGGAAGAAATCTATCCATGTGCAAGCGGCAAATCCAAAGAGGATGAGGCATACCGCCAGGAGGCACTTGAGGCCACTCACCTTCTTCAGCAGGGCAAGCCAGGATACATGGCTCTGTGGAACCACATTATGAATGTTTCTGTTACAGACCTTAAGAGAAACTATGCCAACTTAAACGTATCCTTTGACCTCTGGAAAAAGGAATCCGATGCCCAGCCATACATCCCGGATATGGTAGAGATGATGAAGGAAAAAGGCTTCGCATACCAGGATCAGGGCGCACTTGTTGTAGATGTAAAGGAAGATACCGATACCAAGGAAATTCCGCCTTGCATGCTTCTGAAATCTGACGGAGCTTCTCTTTATACAACTACAGACCTTGCTACCATTGTAGAGCGTATGAAGCTGTTCCACCCGGATGAGATTCTTTACGTTGTAGATAAGCGTCAGGAGCTGCACTTCATCCAGGTATTCCGCTGTGCAAGAAAGACCGGACTGGTAGAGGATGACACCAAGCTTTCCTTCCTTGGATTTGGTACCATGAACGGTAAGGACGGCAAGCCGTTTAAGACAAGAGAAGGCGGCGTTATGCGTCTTGAGAACCTGATCGCAGACATTGACGAGGAAATGTTTAATAAGATCGTGGAGAACAGAAGCGTCCGCGATAAGGATGCCAAAGATACTGCCAAGATCGTAGGTCTGGCTGCAATCAAATACGGTGATCTTTCCAACCAGGCAACCAAGGATTATATTTTTGATGTAGACCGTTTCACTTCCTTCGAGGGAAATACAGGTCCGTACATCCTTTACACCATTGTTCGTATCAAATCCATCCTGAACCGCTATGTGGAAGCCGGCGGAAACCTTGAGGCTGGAGAGCTTCTGAAGGCTTCCAATGGAAGCGAGAAGAACCTGATGCTTCAGCTTTCCGGATTTGGCAGCATGATTGAGAGTGCATTTGAGGAGAAGGCACCTCACAAGATCTGCGCTTATATTTACGAAGTATCCAATGCATTCAACAGCTTCTATCACGAGACCAAGATTCTCAGCGAGGAGAACCAGGCACAGAAGGAATCCTATATCCGCCTGCTTTTGCTGACCAAGAGAGTGCTTGAGACAAGCATTGATCTTCTGGGATTTGAAGCACCGGATAAGATGTGATGGGATTTGTAAGGAAAATTTCCTGAGATTATTTCGCATAAAGAAAACGTATTTTACAGGGCTGTGTATCTGCCAAGTTATTTCGGCAGGGCACAGCCCTTTTTCAAACAGGCTCTAGTTCTTGACAGAATAATTTAGTTGTACTATCATCTAACTGGTTGAACATACAACTAATTAATTTGAAATAAGTAATCGGGAAAGGAGAAAACCATGGACAGCACGCAGCGTAAAATGACAAAAATTGCCCGTGAGATCAGCAAATTCACCGTACAGATGATGAAGGAAGACGGCATCGGGACAGCGGAATTTGATGTGATACATTTTATCCGGCACAATCCAGGAGTGACCCAGACTGTGATGAGAGAGTCCCTGAAAATTGACAAAGGGGCAGCAGCCAAGCGGGTGGCAAGCCTGGAAAACAAAGGCTACCTGATCCGAAAGCACAATCCGGAAGACGGAAGAAGCCAGCTTTTATACGCTACACCCAAGGCAGAAGAACTGAAAAATTCCAAAGCACAGATCGAGACCATTTTTTATGAATGGCTTTTATCAGAGCTTCCAGAAGAGGAAAAAGAAGCGTTTTGCAAAACTTTAGATACCCTTTACTGGAAATCAAAGCGGCAGCGCCAGGCTGGATTCCCGGATGTGACACAAAAGGTAATGGAACACAAAGATGAGGGAGCAGAAGATGGAGAAAAGTGACAAAACCTTTCAGCCGGACAGAGTGCTTTCCTATTTCAAAAAAGAATGGAAGGTTCTTCTGATCGTGACCATTTCCGGCCTGATCTATAACCTGGGACTTCTGGCAGGCCCCTGGTTTGAGGGAAAAATGACCGGCTGTCTGGTTGAAATTCTGAGAGGGCTGGGACAGTTTTCCGACATGCTGGTTCTGGTGCTTGGATATGTGACAGCCATTGCGGTTGTCCAGATTGCCAGATACATCAAACGATTTTATGTGCGGCGTTTTGCCAACAATGTAAACCGCCGGATGAAAGAAATCCTGTATGCAGGCCTGGTAAGGAAAAGCCGCGCAAGCCTTCGGAAAGAGGGCGAGGGAAGCATTATGACCAAGGCAATCCTGGACGTAGATGACTGCGTGGAAGGAATGCGTAAGTTTACCACGGAGATTTTTGATACAGGAGTGGCCCTGGCTGCTTATGCGGGAATGCTTTTGTGGTATGATTTCCGGCTGGCACTGCTTTGCATGATTTTCCCGCCAATTTCCTATATGACGGCGGAAAAGATGAAAAAGATGATTCAGAGGACAGGGGCTGCATACAAAGAGCAGTCCGGATATCTGAGCAATGCCACTTTGGACAGGGCAGAAAATGCCATTACATACCGTGTTTTTGGATGTGAACAGGAGCGGCAGCTTGCTTACGAAGAGAACCTCACTTCTTATGAAAAATCAGCAGTAAAGGCCAATATCTGGAATTCCGTAATGCCGCCGGTGTATCGGATTATTTCCATGGTCGGAGTTTTGTTTATCCTGTATTTCGGCCAGAAAAATGTTCTTGGAACAGGCTGGAGCACCTGGACCATTGCGTCCTTTACGACTTTCCTGGCATGTTTTGTGAAGATGTCCGTAAAGTCCTCCAGTGCGGCGAAGCTGTTTAATGCAGTGCATAAGGCACAGGTTTCCTGGAAAAGAATCAAGCCGCTTTTGACAAAGCAGGAAGAAGAGAACGGGGCCAAGGCAAGGGAAAATTCTGAAAGACAGGATACAGAAGGAAAAGAAGCTGGTTTAGAAAATGTAACTCAATTACAGATCGGCCATTTGAAGTTTGCTTACCCGGATGGTAAACAGATTTTGAACGATATTTCCTTTCAGATCAAAAAAGGCCAGATGATCGGAATCACCGGTCCGGTGGCCTGCGGAAAATCTACTTTGGGAAAAGCTTTTTTGTGCGAATATCCCTATGAGGGACAGATCCTGGTGGATGGCGAAGAACTTCAAAAGATGACACCATCAAAGCGTACGGGTATCATAGGCTATCTTGGTCATGATCCAGAGTTGTTTAATGACAGCGTGGAAAATAACGTTCTTATGGGAACAAAGAAAAATGCAGAAGATTTCCTTAAAATGGTTTGCATGGATGAGGAAGTAAAGGAAATGGACAACGGCATACAGACTTTGGTTGGAAATGGCGGGGTACGTCTTTCCGGCGGTCAGGGAAAACGTCTTGCCCTTGCCAGAACCCTTTGCTATCAGAAGCCTGTGCTGATTCTGGACGATCCTTTTTCTGCCCTGGATAAAAGCACGGAGAAGCAGATTTTTGCAAATCTGAAAGAGCAGTCTAGGGAGAATATGGTTCTGTTGATTTCCCACCGTCTGTATCTGTTCCCACAGATGGATCAGATCATCTGGATGGAGGATGGAAAAACAGTGACAGGCACCCATGAGGAACTTCTGAGAAAGGTGCTGGAATATGAAAAATTGTTTATGGAGGAAGGAGGCGCAGGCAATGAAGAAAAATAAGGAAGCTATGGGAGCCCCAAAAAGACAGGTAAAAACCGTCATCTGGCAGACTGTGAAAAAGCAGAAATGGCTGTCCCTTGGAATTATTCTGGCCGTTGTCGGCGCTGTTGTGACTGCGCTTATCCCGCCTCTGATCCTGGCCCGGATCGTGGATACCATCACAGGCGGAAATAAGGCAGCCGTTTATATCCTGGTCCTTTATTTTGCAATGCTTGCATTTACCGGGTTTATGGAATCTGCAAGGGAAGGGCTTCTGACTGTATTCGGACAGAAGATTACCCATGCTCTTCGAAGCAGTCTTATGGAAAAATTCGTAAGCCTTACCTCTGATAACCTGACCAGGCAGGAACCCGGCACCCTGGTTTCCCGTTTTGTAGGGGACGTTGATACGGTAGAGAATCTTTTTACATCAGGAATCATTAGTATGTTTGCAGATGCCTGCAAGATTATCAGTATCCTGGTGGTAATCTGGTTTGAAAATAAGGGACTTACAGTGGTGCTTCTTGTAATGCTGCCCTTCCTGTTTGGGTTCACCAGACATGTGCAGAAAAACATGCTGACGGCTCAGATTGAAAACCGAAAAGCAGTGGGAAGAGCTTCCGGCCATGTTCCTGAGACCCTGCACAACATCCGCACCATCCACTGTCTTGCCAGGGAAAAATATATGGAAGAGCGTTATGACACCTATATTGGTGAGAGCTATCAGGCAATGGAGCGGACCAATTTCTATGATGCGGTGTATTCTCCGGTAATTCTGATCTTGAATGCGATTGTGGTTGCGGTTGTGATGCTGCTTTCTGCGTCCGGAAATCAGTCTGTACTGACCTTCTTTGGAATGTCCGCGGGAACTGCTGTGGCTGTGATCAATTACATTTCCCAGATTTTTACTCCGGTAGAAAGCCTTGGAATGGAGATTCAGACCATTCAGTCGGCTGTGGCTGGTATTCACAGGATCAATGAATTTCTGGCATTGGAAGAGAAGAGCCAGGTTGCGGCTGAAGGAAATATGGAAGTGCTGAAGGATGAGAAATTTGCAGAGCATGCAGGAGATAGGGAAAACCTGTCAGATTTTTCAAAGAAGTCTGTTTCTAAGAGTGGAGTTCCATTCGTAGAATTCAAAGATGTGACCTTTGGCTATGATGAGCATGTGGTGCTGGAACACCTGAATTTTAAAGTTATGGACACCGACCAGGTTACGCTTCTTGGCCGTACCGGTGCAGGAAAAAGTACCATATTAAAGCTGCTGCTTGGACTTTACCAGCCGGATCAGGGAGAGGTGCTGATCCACGGTATGCCGGCAGCTGCAGTGCGGGCAGAGGAAAGACGAAAGCTTTTTGGCTATGTGGAGCAGTCCTTCCACATGGTTCCAGGAACGGTTCGGGATCAGATCACTCTGTATGATAACCGGATTTCTGACCGTCAGGTGAAAGCAGTTGCAGAGCTTACCGGATTAAAGGAGGCAATTGAAAGACTGGAAAATGGGTATGACACGATCTGTACACCGGAGATTTTTTCCAAGGGCCAGTGGCAGCTGCTGTCCATTGCCAGGGCAGCTGCGGCCGAACCTAAAATGCTGCTTCTGGATGAGATCACCGCAAACCTGGATGCCGAGACGGAGAAAAGTGTGCTGGCGGCACTGAAGCGTGTGGCAAAGGATCGCACGGTGATTTCCATTTCCCACAGAACATCGGCGGAGTTGGGAAGAACTATCAGTATTTAAGAGAAAGCTATAACTGCTGTATGAAAACAGAAGTTAAGGAAGAGCTTATTCTGTGATCATATAGCAGTTTTTTATGGAAAAATAGTTGGAAAGGAATGTATAAATGGTCGGTTGCTGAGATTTTATGCAGTTCTGAAATTTTTATAAAGTACTTTTCAGATGAGGATTCTAGTGTTATAATTTCGATTACATTCTTAAATGCCCAGATGGAAAACGCGGGCATTTCATAATCTCTAATTTTATCTGATTTATCATTGGTTTTATTCACTTAATTTTTATTTCCAGACAGTTTTTTACATAAAAAAGAGGTGGTCATGATCAGTCTTACAGGCATGATTTTAAAAATGCGTTACTGCGTTGTGGAGGAAATCGGCTCCGGGGGAGAGGGACATCTGTACCTTGCCAGGGATATGGAGCTTGGAAATTACTGGGCAGTGAAGGAACTTCCCATCTCCAAAAAACGGGAAGCAAAGCTTTTGCGTCTGCTGGAACATCCTTTTGTTCCAAGGATGGTGGACTATATTGAGACAGAAGAAGCCTGCTATCTTGTGATGGAATTTATCCGGGGAAAGTCCCTGGGACAGCTGCAAAGAGTGGGGCATGTATTTACAGCAGAGGAAATCCTGAGTTATTCAGATACGGTGCTTCAGGTGCTGGAATATCTACATAATCAGAAGCCGCCCATTTATTATGGGGATTTGAAGCCGGATAACCTGATGCTGTCGGAGACTGGCAGGCTGTATCTGGTGGATTTTGGAAGTGCAGTACTGGGATTTGGAAATGAGCCCAGAATCTGTATGGGAACGGAGGGCTTCGCCGCGCCGGAGCAGTATCAGGGAAAAGTCAGTGAAAGAAGTGATCTTTTTGCTCTTGGAAAAACCATCCGCTCTTTGGCCGGGCGAAACTGGGGGAGAATTTTGTGGAAGATTCCGGGGCTGTGGCTGTTTGTGCATCGCTGTGTGCAGCTGCAGGAAGAAAAACGTTTGCAAAGTGCGGCACAGGCAAAGAAAATGCTTCTTAACATAGGGAAAAGAAGAGGGCGGACCAGAAAGAATATGGCAGTAGTGCTGGGAACGGCCGCAGTTCTGCTTGCTGGCGGCATGTTTTTTGCAGTGCGGGAGAGAAAGCCTTCCTTTAAGGAAGCGCTGACAGAAGTAACGACGCTTTATTATGACACTTTGGCAGAAAAAAACACTGATGAAAATGCGCAGGTAGGCAAATCCTGGGAAAATTTGTGCCAAAGGGCTGAGACAGAATTGCAGAAAATACAAAAAGAATATAAAGAAGACAGAGAGCAGAGGCGTATTTTACTTTTGCTGGCGGCGAATGCAGAACTGCAGAAAGAGTGGAAACGGGCAGCGGTATATTATGAACAGCTGCTTTTATACGCACCGGAATATGCAGAAGGCTATGGAAAATATGGCCTGTTTCTTCTGCGAAGAGGCCAGCGAAGCTCCAGCAGAAAGCTTCTGGCTTTATACAAAACAAGCGGGGCAGACGGAACGGACTGTCAAAGCGTGAAAATATGGGAAACGCAGCTGGAAATTGATTGAAGCGTGAAGCTATGGAAAAATAACTGGAAGGCAGTTGAAGTGTGAAGATATGAGAAAAACGGTTGAAAAGAAAGTGAAACGGTGGAGAGCTGGAGCGATTGTGATTATTATGGCTGGTATCATATGCGGCGATATTCACAGCCAAATCTATGCAGGAGAGTTCGGCGGATTCGATATTGACATTGGAGGGGATGGGGGTACATTTGATGACTGGACAGAAGAACCGGAAGCGCCCCAGGAACCAGCGAAGCCAGAGCAGAGTCCAAATGGAGGCAGCAGCGCAAGCAGCCCAGAAACAAATAATAACAATAGCACAAGCAGTTCTGGAACAAATAATAATAGCAACGCAAGTGGTTCTGGAGCAAATAATAATAGTAGCGTAAACAATCCCGAAGCGAGTAATAAAAGCAGTGAAGGCAGCCAAGGGGAGAATACCAGCAGCAATGAAAGCGGCTCCTGGGGGAATCCTAATGGTAATGAAAACAGCTATGGGGGAAATAATGGCAGTGGTGAAAGCAGTTATGGGAATCATAACAACAATAGTCCTACAGAAAACTATGAGCAAAATGCGGGTGCCAGTGAAGGATACTGCGCCAGCAACGACAACAGCAGCGGGGCGGGAAATAATGAGAATACCAACCCCAGCTACGCTCTAAATAGTCAATCGAAAAAAAGCAGTGATGGTACAGGAAATAAAGCTTCCAAAGAAAAAAAGTCAGCTTCAACTACAGATGAAAAAGCAAAAGAGAAGCGAGAGGAAAATCCAAAAGAAGATTCAAAAGAAGATTCAAAAGAAGATTCCAAGGAAATCAGTCCCACAGCCGCTCCCTCTGTGCATAAGATCACAGCACTTGGCACGGTTTTTTCAGCAGTTGGCATGGCAAAAAACTCACCGGAACTTAAATTTTATAACAGTAATCATGAAAATAAAGAAGAAACACAAAATACGGATGAAAATTATAACAAAACCATATATTTTCATCACGCAAAAACTGTCCCTATCAATGAATATCCCGAAATAAAGCTTGTAAAAACAGAAGAGAATCAGGATGTCACAATTTTGTCCTTACGCTTAAACGGGGAAGAAGCTTCCTGGCACCAGGAGGGGGATGCTCTTATCCTGGATGAGCCAATTACGAAGAAAACCAATTTCATAGAACTGCTGGCTGTCTTAGATGGAAAGAAGATCGTGAAAATGCCAGTCTGGACGATAGAATAAAATGATGATATAATAAACAACCATATAAGAAAAAGCGTAACCGTCTGGTACATTGGCAGTCATACGCTTCAAAATACTTGATAAACAGGAGGCTGACATATAGATGTATAAAGCAATTTTCTTTGACTTAGATGGAACCCTTACAGATTCCGGTGAGGGAATCACCAAATCTGTACAGTACGCACTAGAGAAAATCGGCAAGCCGGAACCGGATCTTCAGAAGCTGCGTATTTTCGTAGGACCGCCCCTTCTGGAGCAGTTTGAAGAATATGCAGGAATCGATGAGGAAACTGCAAGAAAGGCAGTGGAGATTTACCGGGAGAGATACGCTCCCATTGGTATTTTCGAAAACGAGCTGTACCCTGGAATCGAAGAAATGCTGTCCGGGCTGAAAAACAGGGGATATAAACTGGCCATTGCCTCCTCAAAGCCAGAGGTTTTTGTGAAAATCGTAGCAGAGCATTTTCACATTGATTCTTATTTTGATGAGATGGTAGGAAGTGAGCCGGAGGGCGGCAGAACCAATAAGACGGAAGTGATTGAGGAAGCACTTAAACGGCTGGGGCTTTCTGAACATAGGGATCAGGTAATGATGGTTGGCGACAAAGAGCATGACGTGTTTGGCGCAAGACGTGCAGGGCTTGAGTGCATTGCGGTTTCCTACGGCTATGGCACCGAAGAAGAACTGGAAAACGCTCATCCCTATAAGATTGTAAATTCCGCAGAAGAGATCCTGGATTTTTTCGCCTAAGCCCCAGAAGAAAGCAAAAACCTCCTGTGCTGGCATGGAAATGCCTGTACCCAATAGGAATCCATTTTGCTATTTCCCAGGTTTTGTCCTATCTGGGAATGTATCTTCTGGTGTGGCGGACAGGAGCTGATATTACGGCTTATTACCAACAGGCACTTCTGCTCACCGGGCTCACTGGAATCCTGGCATCTGTGCCCTGCATCTGGCTATACCGGGGGGATTACAGGAGAAGAAGCCTGACTGGAATTTTGGGAAGACTGGGAAAAGAACTGACGCCTGCCAGCATTTCAGATGGCAGAATACAGGACTTTGGTGCTGGAAGCGGAAAGAATGTATCTTGCTCCAGCCTCATAGGCGGACATCTTCACATTCCGGAAATGATCATGTTCCTTGTGATCGGTGCATTCCTGGGACAGTACGGAAATATTCTCGTCGGACTTTTCCAGCAGTATTTAAACCCGGAAGTCTACCAGGAAACTCAGTCCCTGATCTCTGATGGAAAAAGCATCTGGAGCTTAATTTTCTGGATGGGTATTATCGCGCCTCTTGCGGAGGAAATTATTTTCCGATGGCTGGTATTTCTTCGCATGCGTGACAACATGCGCGTGGTAACCGCCGCGCTTTTGTCCGGCCTTTGCTTTGGAATCTACCACATGAATCTGCTCCAGGGCGTTTACGCCACGATATTGGGAACACTTTTCGCGCTGCTTCTGGAATGGAGCGGGAAGCTGTTCACCAGTGTGCTTCTTCACATGGGCGCAAACATCTGGAGCCTGATCGTAAGTGATGTGATGCTGTACATGCTGGATCACACAGGAACTATGTCCGTTATGGTACTGAATGTGTTCCTGGTTCTGGCGGGAACTTACGGAATCTGGTATTGTTACAGGAAGTACCAGAAGAGAGGTTGTACTAGAAAAATATAAAAATCATACAGAAACTCAGAAAAACTTTCCTGCCGTTTCGCAGCCATCGCAGCTGCGTTCCGCCAGAAAGCTTTTTCTGAGTTTTTGTGTTTATAAATATTTAATAACTGTACCTATTGAACAGTACCAGCAAATATGTTATCTTAAGTGTACTAAACGTATTAATACACATAAGCACACCGAGACTTTATTAAAAAGAGAAAAAGGAGGCAGCCTGTCTATGATCGTTTTGGATTATCAGGACAGAAGACCGCTGTACGAACAAATCGTGGAGAAATTCCGGCATCTGATCCTGAACGGGGCGCTAAAGCCTGGGGAGAAGATGCCCTCTGTCCGGCAGCTGGCGATGGACTTATCCATCAACCCCAACACCATACAGCGGGCTTATATGCAGCTGGAGCAGGAAGGCCTGATCTACCCGGTGAAAGGGAAGGGGAATTTTATTGCAGACAGCCAGGAAGTGCGAAAGGCCAGCGTAGATGCTTACAAAAGAGAACTGAAATCCCTGATCCAGAAAGGAAAAGCAATGGGAATGGAAGAAGAGGAGCTGATCTACATTATCAGGGAATGTTACAAGGAGGGAATGTCATGATAGAAGTCAGGGAATGCAGCAAGGCCTTTGGTCAGACAAAGGCTGTGAATCAAGCAACTCTTGACATTGGAGACCGGGAAGTATTCGGTCTTGTAGGGAGCAACGGCGCCGGGAAAAGCACTCTGCTTCGGATGATGGCAGGGATTATCCGACCGGATCAGGGAGAAATTCTTATCGACGATCTGCCTGTGTACGAGAATGAGGAAGCCAAGAAGCTGTTTTTCTATATCTCAGATGACAGCTATTTTCCACCGAACTATACAGCGGTGGATATGGTACGGTTCTACCGGAACTTTTACCCGGAGTTTCGCATCAAGCTTTTCCATGAACTGATGGATCAGTTCCATCTGGAAAAGAAGCAGCGGATTTCCTCATTTTCCAAGGGAATGAAGAAGCAGCTTCTTGTGATCATCGGCGTTTGTGCCGGCACCAAATATCTCCTTTGCGATGAGACCTTCGACGGTCTTGATCCGGTGATGCGCCAGGCAGTGAAAAGCCTTTTTGCATCAGAGATCATGAACCGGGAATTTACTCCTGTGATCGCATCCCACAATCTGCGGGAACTGGAGGACATCTGCGACCATGTGGGGCTTTTGCACAAGGGCGGAATCCTTCTTTCCAAAGACCTGGAGGATATGAAATTCCATATCCACAAGATCCAGTGCGTTCTTGGAGGCAGGCAGCAGGAGAAGGAACTGGAAAAAGAACTTCAGGTGCTGAAGGTACAGCATCAGGGCTCCCTTCTTATGATCACGGCAAGGGGAACCAGATCAGAAATCGTGGAGAAAGTCCAGGCGAAAAATCCTCTTTTCATGGAGGTGCTTCCTCTGACTCTGGAGGAAATTTTTATCAGCGAAACGGAGGTGGCTGGCTATGAAATCAAAAATTTATTCTAGCCGTTATATGAAAATTTCATCGAAAGGAATGATCTGGATTCCGGCATTTGTCACCATCGGCTTTTTGCTGGCGTTTCCGGTGACGGAGCTGATCATGCTGGGAAATTGGTTCGGAATGGAGTACACCGCCGAGCAGATCAGCCTCCTCTATGAAAATTTATGGCGGAATGGCTTTATGGTGAGTGGTCTTGCGGTGGCTGCTCTTGCGGCGCTGTTTAACGGGATCAGCCAGTTCTGGTATCTGTATTCCCCTAGGAAAATTGATTTTTACCACAGTCTTCCGGTGAAGCGCTCCAGAATGTTCTGGTACAAAAGCCTGCAGTCCCTTTTGTACTTTCTGCTCCCTTATCTGGTGATGGAATTTTTCAGCGTGTGTATCGGGGCAATGCGGGGATTTTTCAGTTTGCATCTGATGAGAATGGCATTTGTTATGCTGGTATTTCATCTGCTTCTGTATCTGCTGCTGTATTTTTCTGTTGTGCTGGTGATCTGCATTACAGGACATCTGCTTATGGGAGCGTTGCTTCTGGTGGCTGCGGCAGCTTATGGGCCAGTGTTTTCTGTGCTGCTGGATCTTTATGAAAGGGCATTTTATTATACCCGCAGTGAGAGTTCCTATTGCCTTGTGAAGGTGCTGAAAGAACTGATTTCACCAGTTGCCCTTGCCTATACTTTTGTGAAAAAATATGCAGAAGGAAATTATGGCGGGATGCTGATCGCGGTGCTTCTGGTGACAGCTGTGCTTGGCGGCCTTGGATACTGCGCTTTTGTACACCGAAAATCAGAAAGAACGGGGATGGCATTTGTTTTTCCCTGGGCAGGCACTGCTGTAAAATTCCTGGTGGTGGTTTCAGGCGGTCTTGGAATCGGCTTTGTTTTCTATATGCTGTCAAATGACAGTTCCAGAACGATCTGGTGGATTTTTGGATTGATTCTTGGAACGATTCTTTCTGGCGGTATTATGGAAATTATTTATTACAGGGATTTCCGGAAATTCTTTTCCCATAAGCTTCAGTTTGCAGTGAATGGAGTTTGTGTAGCCCTTGTGGCATGTGTGTTCTTTTTTGATCTGACTGGATATGACGAATATATTCCTTCCTATGATAAGATTGAAAATATAGCGATCGGATCTGCAGATAACAGTTGGGAAATTGCTTATAACGTGAAAGTAAATGAGGACGGCACTGTCACCATGCTGGATTCAGGGGATTCTGTGGGAAATGATCTGGGTGTTGACCAGAATATTTATGAAATCATGAAAAAACTTGCAAAAGAGAGCAAGGCAGCCTACAAAGAAATTTTGCAGGACAGCCATTCCATGTGGTCCAGTAATCTGTGGGATCCTTCTGGAAATACATTAGGAATCAAGGTGCGGTATAATCTGAAATCCGGAAGTGTTGTTTATCGTAAATATATGGTGGGCCTGGATGATATCAAGAATTTGTGGAAAGAGGGCATGACTGAGGGAACCCTGAAGTCAGAGTACTATTCCATTTTGGAACTGGATGACAAATATGTGGATGAGGTGAAATGTGATTTTATTACGGGACAGTCGATTTCCCTTTTCCAGGATAATAAGGCGAAGAAGCAGCTGCTGGTGGATGCTTTGAGACAGGATATCAAAGAAGCGGATTCAGAGGTGCTGACAGGGGAACCTTGTGCAGGCCTGAGTATTGGCTATTCTGGTGTGCCGTTTGTGGAAAGTGTGAACGCTATGGGAACGGGGCAGACAGGAAATTATTATTTTTCCCCATGTTTCTATGTATTTCCGCAGTTCAAAAGGACAGTTGAAATTTTGAAGGAAACAGGGTATCCTATCTCTATGGATGATGTGGATCTGAGTTCTGTGGAAGTACAATATTATATGGATGAATACCACAATGAAGTTTCATCCCCAATCGTTTACGATCAGCCAGAGCAGCTGAAGGAACTGAAAAAAGTTCTGAGATGTTATCAGCTGGTACCATTCTGGGAAAAAAGAGAAGAGGAAAGTTGGGACAGCCTGAAGGTTGTGATTGGTGGTGTGGAATCGGAGGCATCCTGGGCAATTCTGGAAAAGGATGTTCCGGAATTTATGAAAGAAGATTCACAGAGGGCATTGTCTTTTGAAGTTTTAGAAGAGGAATAAAGGATAGAAGGTAAGGGATAATAAATGGGAAAAGCAGTGAGACTGGACAAATTTCTGGCGGATTCAGGAGCCGGCACGAGAACAGATGTGAAGAAGCTGATCCAGAAGGGAATGGTTCAGGTAAATGGTGAGAAGGTGAAAAAGCCGGAACTGAAGGTGGACCCGGAGAACGATGTGGTGGAGTTGGGCGGAGAGCGCCTTGGGGCACGGGCAGAGTTTATGTACTATCTTTTGCATAAGCCAGCCGGGTATGTGAGCGCCACAGAGGATACCAGGGAGAAGACGGTTCTGGAGCTGGTTCCAAAGGATAGCAGGCGGAATCTTTTTCCAGTAGGGCGCCTTGATAAAGATACGGAAGGATTGCTTCTTATTACAGATGACGGCCAGCTGGCCCACCAGCTGCTTTCCCCGAAAAAGCATGTGGACAAGACTTATTTCGCTGTGACGGAAGGTAAAGTGGTGCCGGAGGATATAGAGAAGATCCGGGAAGGCGTGGATATCGGAGACGAGGAGCTGACCCTTCCGGGAAAGCTGGAGATCCTGAAAACCTGGGAAGTACAGATGCCTTCTGCATCGGTGAAAAGCACAGAATCAGAAGCTAAGTGGCGTTCCGAGATTCTTCTTACCATCCACGAAGGCCGTTTTCACCAGGTGAAGCGCATGATGGAAGCGCTTGGCAAAACGGTGATCTATTTGAAGCGAATGTCCATGGGGCCGCTGGTGCTTCCGGAAGATTTCCCGAAAGGTCAGTGCCGGGAATTGACAAAAGAGGAACTGGCAGCTCTGAAAGAAGGCAGATAGTCTGCCCGGCAGAATATTTGCATAAAAGGAAAAAAGCCTGAAAATAGCGGAAAATTTTGCAAAAACCCTCTTTACACGGAGGGTTTTGTCATGTTATAATGCAAAAGTTGTAAACCATCAAACACGCATAGAGATTCCCATGGATGGTGCCCTGACGGTGTGAGGTTGGGTCCGATAGGAAAGAGATCTGTGCGGAAGAATTTAACCAAAAGGAGAAAAAGACATGAGCGTTATTTCAATGAAACAGCTTTTAGAGGCAGGTGTTCATTTCGGACATCAGACAAGAAGATGGAACCCTAAAATGGCTCCATACATCTACACAGAGAGAAATGGTATCTACATCATCGACTTACAGCAGTCTGTAGGAATGGTTGACGATGCTTACAATGCAATCGCTGATATCGTAGCTAACGGAGGAAACATCCTTTTCGTTGGTACTAAGAAACAGGCTCAGGACGCTATCAAGACAGAGGCTGAGCGCTGCGGACAGTTCTATGTAAACGAGAGATGGTTAGGCGGTATGCTTACCAACTTCAAGACTATCCAGAGCCGTATTGCAAAGCTGAAAGAGATCGAGACCATGGAGTCTGATGGAACATTCGATGTTCTGCCTAAGAAAGAAGTAATCGCTTTAAGAAAAGAATTAGACAAGCTGCAGAAGAACCTTGGCGGTATCAAAGAGATGAAGAGACTTCCAGATGCTATCTTCGTAGTAGATCCTAAGAAAGAAAAGATTTGCGTACAGGAAGCTCATACACTTGGAATCCCGCTTATCGGAATCTGCGATACAAACTGTGATCCAGAAGAACTGGATTACGTAATCCCGGGTAACGATGATGCTATCCGTGCTGTAAAACTGATCGTTTCCAAGATGGCTGACGCAGTTATCGAAGCAAACCAGGGACAGACAGACGCTGAGGGCGAGATCCAGGCTGAGTCTGAAGAGTTCGCTACAGAGGAATAATTTAAGAAACTCCCGGATGACAGCCATGAGTGATTCATGGCTGCCTGCCGGATTCTTACCACACATTATCAATCAGGAGGAAATGTAAAATGGCTATTACAGCAGCACAGGTAAAAGAGTTAAGAGAGATGACCGGCGCTGGTATGATGGACTGTAAGAAAGCTCTTACAGCTACAGAAGGCGATATGGATAAAGCAGTAGAGTTCCTTCGTGAGAAAGGTCTTGCTACCGCTCAGAAGAAAGCAAACCGTGTTGCAGCAGAGGGTCTTTGCAAGACACTTGTTGCTGAGGACTCAAAGAGCGCAGTTGTTGTTGAGGTTAACTCCGAGACAGACTTCGTTGCTAAGAACGAGAAATTCCAGCAGTATGTTGCAGATGTTGCAGCTCAGGCTCTGACAACTACAGCAGCTGATATCGAGGGATTCCTTGCAGAGGCATGGACACTTGATACCACTAAGACTGTTAAAGAAGCTCTTGCAGCTCAGATCGCAGTTATCGGCGAGAACATGAACATCCGTAGATTTGCTCAGATGAAAGAGGAGAACGGTTTCGTTGCTTCTTACACACATATGGGCGGAAAGATCGGCGTTCTTGTTGACGTTGAGACAGACGTTGTAAACGACGCTGTGAAAGAGATGGCTAAGAACGTTGCAATGCAGGTTGCAGCTCTGAAACCTCTTTACACAAGCGACAGCGAAGTAAGTGCTGAGTATATCGAGCATGAGAAAGAAATCCTTATGGCTCAGATCCAGAACGATCCTAAGGAATCCCAGAAACCAGAGAAGGTTATCCAGGGTATGATCACAGGACGTATCAAGAAAGAACTCAAAGAGATCTGCCTTCTTGACCAGGTTTACGTTAAAGCAGAAGACGGAAAACAGTCCGTTGGAAACTACGTAGCACAGGTTGCTAAAGAGAACGGCGCTAAGATCACTATCAAAGGATTCGTTCGTTACGAGACCGGCGACGGAATCGAGAAGAAGGAAGAGAACTTCGCTGAGGAAGTTGCAAAGCAGATGGCACAGTAATCTGATTTTTGCAGAACTTTAAAAAGAGTCTTAAAACCCTTGAAAATCCAGTATTTTCAAGGGTTTTTCTTATATACACCACTTCATGTATTGCATTATAAATTCATGTAACTTTTTAAGCGGATTTTCGTAAAATGTTCGTCATGGTTTTCGTAAAACCTGCGTACGAACTTCTTAACGCAAACTTCGCATGATTTTTAAGAAAAATGTGGCGATTTCGGTAGTTAACTATAAAGCGATTTATAATGCAACTTTTCATTTTCGTATTTTCGTAAAAACTATCGTATAAATTTTCGTACAAATCTTCGTAAGAAATTTTTGTTATTTTTCTTTTAGATCCGGAAAGGAAAAATGATGACAAGAATTATTTCTATTGTTAATCAAAAAGGTGGAACAGGTAAATCTGCATGTGCAGCAAACCTGGGAGCAGGACTTGCACGCAAGAATAAAAAAGTGTTAATCGTGGATGCAGATCCACAGTCCGACGTATCAGCCAGTTTTGGATATCGTGATTGTGATGATAGTGATCAGACATTGACAGCATTGATGGAAATGTCTCTGAGAGATCAGAATATTCCGGAGGACTGTTTCATCCGTCACCAGCAGGAAGGAATAGACATCATCTGTTCTAATATCGAACTTGCAGGAATAGAGGTTCAGCTGGTTAATGCGATGAGCAGAGAATTTATCTTAAAACAGATAATCAATACAGTTAAAGATCGCTATGATTATATTCTGATTGATTGTATGCCTTCGTTGGGAATGATTACAATCAATGCTCTTGCGGCTTCAGATGAAGTTTTGATCCCTGTGGAAGCTTCTTATCTTCCAATTAAAGGGTTGCAGCAGTTATTGAAAACAATCGGAAAAGTAAGAAGACAGATCAACCCAACACTTCAGATATCAGGAATTCTTTTCAGCCTGGTAAATGCCAGAACAAAAGACGCCAGAGACAATATGGATTTACTTCATAATGTTTATGGCAGTCAGCTCCGCATATTTGAGAGCTATATCCCTTTTTCGGTCAGAATGAAAGAGGCAGTTCGAGAGGGAGAAAGTATCTATAAATATGAACCAGGAGGGAATGTTGCATTGGCTTTTGAAAAACTGACGGAGGAGGTTCTTGCTGATGTCAAGTAAAAAGAATACAACACCTATTTCACTGCAACCGTTAGATGAATTATTTGGAACGACCGGAGATGGTGCAAATGGGATTTGCGAAGTATCTGTCAGTAGTTTGCACTCCTTTCCAAATCATCCATTTAAGGTGAAAAATGATAAGAAAATGGAAGAATTGGTGAAGAGTGTAACCGAATATGGAGTCTTAGTTCCGGGAATTGTGAGAATGAGATCTGCCGGCGGATATGAACTGGTTGCCGGGCATCGCCGTAGAAGAGCTTGTGAGATCGCAGGGATACAGAAAATGCCTGTGATCATCAAAGATCTTACGGATGATGAAGCTACGGTAATCATGGTTGACTCAAATATCCAGAGGGAAGAACTATTATTCAGCGAAAAAGCCTTTGCTTATAAGATGAAGTATGATGCTTTGAAACGACAAGGGAAACGAACTGATTTAACTTCTTGTCGAGTTGGCAAAAAGTCAGCAGCTGAAGAAGTCAGTCAAAATACGGAAGATAGTGCCAGACAGGTTTTAAGATATATTCATCTGACAGAATTGATTACTGAGTTGTTGTATCTGACGGATATCAAGAAACTTCCATTTAATACGGCAGTTGAGTTGTCTTACTTAAAGAAAGACGAACAGCAGCTACTGATTCAATATATGAACACCCATAACATGGTACCTTCAATGAAACAGGCAGAACAATTAAAGAAAATATCCAAACAGGAAGCTCTTACTTATCTTACGATAGACAAGATTTGTATGAGAGAAGAACAGGAGAAAGAAGTTCAGGTACAAATTCCTGAAACAAAGTTGAAAAAGTATTTTCCGGTTGATTATTCAAAGGAACAAATGGAAGAAGTGATTTTCAAGCTCTTGGAAACATGGGCAGAGGGGAGAGAGAAGAGTGGAGAATCAAATTGACAGTATACATCAGAAAGCGTTGATACGGTATTTGATGTATGTAGAAAAAACAAACAATCTGGTTATGGATAACAAGAGGTGGCAGAAGAAGGTAGAAAGAAGGAATAGGAAAATGACAATCGAGGATGTGATCAAGAAGACGTTTTTACCATTAAGCTTCATGGTATTCTGGTTCTGGATGATAGAAATAATTATGAAAGTCAGTGGACAAACAGATTGGTTCTGGTGGATATTTCTTGCCGGACTTCCGTTTGGAATACATAAAATGCGGCTGATTTTAATTCCGAAAGGGATGGATACCACAGCAATATTAGGTATGGCTGCATTAAGTGTCATCATTGGAGCATTGATTGGAAGTATCATGATTCCGGTGTATGTGATTCGGGCAATATATGTTCTTATACGATATATTGTTCAGAAATAAAGTGATTATTTGATAAGAGGCAGGCTTGCGAAGTAAAAATCGTAAGTCTGCCTCTTTTTTTGTGCTCAAAAGCAGGCAATACAAGGGAAAATCCTTTTTGCAATAGAAATTAGGAGGAATTTACATGAGAGAACGAATTGAGAACAAGCATGTTACAAAGGAAATTAAAGGACAGATGCCGGTTATTCCGACAGATATGTTGAAGGAACGGGGATGTACATTCTGCCCATATTATCTGGGAAGCTATGAGAAACAGCCACGTTGTATGATGAAAACCTGTGCCTGGGATGATGAAGAGGAACATTTTCATCCGCTTCTTAGAAGATTGATTCCATTTTACAGGGAAAAGATGGAAAAGGCAGAAGAAAAATATCTGGCTGTAAAAAAGGTATATACTACCTTGCTTGACATGTTTGCTGGTGAAATGAAGCAGGAAGAACTGGAAAAAGATGAATGCTACGGCTGTGCTTATGGCAAATGCGGTCCCTGCATTGGAATCTGTTATAAAACAATGAAAGCGTAGGAAGGAGAGAAGCCAATGAATACAATAATTATTTCGGGAAGATTGGTAAGAAATCCCGGATACAACGAAGTCGAAAATGAGAAAGGACTTCATAAGATTGCCAAATTTGTTATGGCGGTGAGAAGAAATTATTCCGATGATGTCAGTTTTATTCCTGTCAAAGCTTTTGCGAAAAAAGCGGAATTTACCAGGGACTATCTGGTTCAGGGAACAAAAGTAATGGTCGAAGGTGAGATTGTTACTGGAAACTATGAAGATAAAGAAACTGGCAAAAAGGTTTATACCACGGAAATCTATGCCAACCGGATTGAATTTGCCGGTGCAAAGATGTCAGACAGACCACCACTTCCGGCAGATGCTGAGGGATTTTTAGAGATCCCGGAGGGTATGGAAGAGGAAATGCCGTTTAGATAGGAGGAGAGGAAAGATGGTTTCAGTAGATCAGGCGTATATGATCGGTCATATGAGAAATGCCGATGGGAGTATCAATAATAAGAATGTTGTGTTATCTGCAGCGTGCGAAGCCGCAGAATTGTTTCAGTGTATGATGCAGGTCAGCCAGAAACTGGATGACTGGCAAAGATTTTTAGTAACTCTGGATCAGCATTTGCGATCTGTAGATTGCGAAAAAATCCATGATATCTGTCAGGCTGTGTATGCTATGAAACAGTGTTCCAGAGAACTGGAAGAGCAGAAGCTGATCGAGAGAGGAGTGCCGGAGAAGGAAATAGCCTTTATTCATGATGCGAATACAGAAGCAAAGAAAACGGAGTTGTTTGGAAAAGTAAAATCCGGGCAGGTTCGTTTTTTAATTGGTTCCACTGCTAAGATGGGTGCCGGTACCAATGTGCAGGATCGTCTGATCGCCCTGCATCATCTGGATATTGGCTGGAAACCGTCAGATGTAGGACGGATTTTGCGGACATTCAAAATAAAAAAGAATGTGGAGGTAACAGACAATGGCAAAATCATTATTTGAGGAACTGGGCGGCAAATACGAAAGGCAAGGGGATTATTTGATACCGTGCTTAACTGTACCCGCCGAAGAAGAACAGGCAATAGGCATCTGGGGGCAACGGCATTTAGATTATCTAAAACAGTACCGTAAAGTTACATACACCAATCTTCTTACAAGCGGCAGGCTAAACGCCTACCTTGCCGACATCAACAGACAGGCACAGGAACGCTTTGAAAGGCTCATAGAGGGTATGAAACAGGCACAGGGCATAACGGAACAGCTAAAGGCAGAAAACGCCTTAGAATGGACAGGATGCCTCAATAACATAAGGGCTTGTGCGAGGGAGATTGTGGAAAAGGAAATTATTTTTGCATAAACAGATGATTAGTGGCAGGGGGAAATCCTGCCGCTTTTTCTGCTTTAGTTTGTCAGCTTGACAAATAAAGGGTTAAGGAATATAATTAGATTCAGTATTATACAAGGAGTTAATAAATATGCGGCAAGGTATTCTTAAATAAACTGTCAA
>NZ_QTVN01000016.1:66930-106044 GCF_003460605.1 Ruminococcus sp. AF31-8BH | reverse complement strand
GATTTTTTGTACGCCGCCGCCCGCCATCGAGCAGAGTTTTACACCTAATTGGGTATAAAACAGCTCATGGCGGGCGGCGGCGTTGCCCTTATCGGTGGCACCCTTGTACCTCTGCTTTCCGGCCTGTTCGGTTAAGCGGCGGGGTTAGCCTATGCAGAGCATACTTGACGCGATTAACGAATGGATAAAGGAAATCCTCATTGGAGCCATTAACGGTAATCTGTCAACTATGTTCGGGGACGTAAACGAAAAAGTCGGAACTATCGCCGCAGAGGTAGGACAAACCCCGCAGGGGTGGAACGCAGGCATATTTTCCATGATACAGAGTTTGTCGGAAAATGTGATTGTACCCATTGCGGGGCTTGTCATTACCTACGTTCTATGCGTGGAGCTTATCAGCATGGTAACGGAAAAGAACAATATGCACGATATTGACACGTTCATGTTCTTTAAGTGGTTTTTCAAGGCGTGGGTAGCGGTGTATCTCGTTACCCACACCTTTACTATCACTATGGCGGTGTTCGATATGGCGCAGCACGTTGTTTCCGGCGCAGCGGGCGTGATCGGCGGCAATACGAATATCGACGTTGACGCCGCCCTCTCGTCCATGCAAGCCGGACTTGACGCTATGGAAATCCCCGAACTGCTTTTGCTCGTTATGGAAACAAGCCTTGTGAGCCTTTGCATGAAAATCATGTCGGTGCTTATCACGGTTATCCTGTACGGCAGAATGATAGAAATTTACCTTTACTGTTCGGTATCGCCTATCCCGTTTGCAACTATGACCAACAGAGAGTGGGGGCAGATAGGCAACAACTACTTAAAAGCCCTGTTCGCCCTCGGTTTTCAAGGCTTCCTCATAATGATATGCGTCGGCATTTATGCGGTTTTGGTTGGCAGCATGATTGTAGCGGACAACCTGCACAGCGCGATTTTCTCCCTTGCAGCCTACACCGTGATTTTGTGCTTCTCCCTATTCAAAACAGGCGCACTTGCGAAGTCAATATTTAACGCCCATTAAAGACCGAAAGGAGGAGGTTTTCACTTGGCGTATGTACCCGTACCCAAAGACTTATCAAAAATCAAAACGAAAGTCGCTTTTAATCTGACAAAGCGGCAGATTATATGTTTTGCGGCAGCCCTCGCTATGGGACTACCGCTTTTCTTTTTGCTCAAAGACAGCGCGGGAACAAGCATGGCGGCATTTGCAATGATTGTCGTTATGCTTCCCTGCTTCCTCTTGGCAATGTATGAAAAACACGGGCAGCCCCTTGAAATCGTGATAAAGAACGTCATTCAGACAAAGTTTATCCGACCAAAGGAACGCCCCTATCAGACGGAAAATTTTTATGCCGTCATAGAAAAACAACGAAAACTGGAAAAGGAGGTATCGGCTATTGTCAATGGCAGAACGAAAAACCATGACCCGCGCGGTAAAAAATCCCGTGAAGCGTAAGCTGACCCGCGCAGAAAAGAAAGAAATCGCCGCCGTGATACAGGCGGCAAAGGGCGACGGGAAGCCCCGCACCGCACAACAGACCATTCCCTACTTGCAGATGTACCCGGACGGGATTTGCAGGGTAACGGAAAAGAAATACAGTAAAAGCCTTGTCTTTGAAGATATTAACTATCAGCTTGCACAGGCAGACGATAAGACAGCCATTTTTGAAAACTGGTGCGATTTTCTCAACTACTTTGACGCTTCCGTTTCGGTGCAGCTCTCTTTCATCAATCAGGGTGCAAGAAAGGAAAAGGCACAGGCGGCTATCGAAATTCCGGCGCAGGACGACGCTTTTAACTCTATCCGCAGGGAGTACGCGGATATGCTTAAAAATCAGCTTGAAAAAGGCAACAACGGACTGGAAAAGTGCAAGTACATTACCTTTTCCATTGAAGCGGACAATCTTGCGGCGGCAAAAGCCCGCCTTTCCCGTATCGAAACCGACGTACTCAATAATTTTAAGGTGCTTGGTGTAACCGCCCGCCCCATGAACGGACAGGAACGCTTGAACGTACTGCATGGGATTTTCCACCCGGAGGGCGAGCCGTTCCGTTTCTCTTGGGACTGGCTTGTACCGTCCGGGCTTACCACAAAGGACTTTATCGCCCCGTCCTCGTTCCGCTTTGGCGACGGCAGGACGTTTCGCATGGGGCGCAAGCTCGGTGCTGTTAGCTTCCTTGAAATCCTTGCGCCGGAGCTGAACGACCGTATGCTTTCGGACATTCTCGACCTTGAAAACGGAATTATCGTCAATCTGCATATCCGCAGTATCGACCAGAGCGAAGCAATCAAGACTATCAAGCGCAAAATTACCGACCTCGACAAGATGAAGATTGAGGAACAGAAAAAGGCGGTACGCAGCGGGTACGATATGGATATAATTCCGTCCGACCTTGCCACGTTCGGCAGCGAAGCGAAAAATCTCTTGCAGGATTTACAGAGCAGAAATGAAAGAATGTTTCTGCTGACGTTCCTTGTGGTAAACATGGCAGACACGAAGCGGAAACTGGATAATGACATCTTTGCTACGGCGGGCTTTGCACAGAAAAACAACTGCGCTCTGACCCGCCTTGACTATTTGCAGGAAGCGGGCTTTATGTCCTCTATTCCTCTTGGGGAGAACCTTATCCCCATTCAAAGAGGGCTTACGACCAGTAGCACCGCTATTTTTATCCCGTTCATCACGCAGGAGCTTTTCCAAAGGGGTGCAGCCCTTTACTACGGCTTAAATGCCCTTAGTAACAACATGATACTCTGCGACCGCAAGCAACTGAAAAATCCCAACGGGCTTATTCTTGGAACACCGGGAAGCGGTAAATCCTTTGCGGCAAAACGGGAAATGACAAACGCCTTTCTCATTACCGACGACGATATTATTATCTGCGACCCGGAAGCAGAATATTTTTCCCTTGTGCAGCGTTTGGGCGGGCAAGTGATACGTCTGTCGCCTGCCGGAAAAGGCATGGACGGCAAGCCCCAGTATGTGAACCCTATGGATATTAACCTCAACTACTCCGAGGACGACAACCCGCTTGCCTTGAAATCCGACTTTATCCTTTCCCTCTGCGAGCTTGTTATCGGCGGCAAAGAGGGCTTGCAGCCCGTGGAAAAGACCGTCATTGACCGCGCCGTTAGGAATGTGTACCGACCTTTCCTTGCAGACCCCGACCCGGCAAAAATGCCGATTTTGGGCGACCTCTACAACGAACTGCTGAAACAGCCGGAGCCGGAAGCTGCCCGCATTGCGGCGGCATTGGAGCTTTATGTTTCCGGCTCTCTGAACGTCTTTAACCACCGTACCAACGTGGAGCTTTCAAACCGTCTTGTCTGCTTTGATATTAAGCAGCTTGGAAAGCAGCTCAAAAAATTAGGTATGCTCATTGTGCAAGACCAGGTGTGGAACCGCGTGACCGTCAACCGCGCCGAGAAAAAGGCAACCCGTTACTATATGGACGAATTTCATTTGCTTTTGAAAGAGGAACAGACCGCAGCCTATTCTGTGGAGATTTGGAAGCGTTTTCGTAAATGGGGCGGCATACCGACGGCTATCACACAGAACGTCAAAGACCTTTTAAGCAGCCGCGAAGTCGAGAATATCTTTGAAAACTCCGATTTTGTCCTCATGCTCAATCAGGCACAGGGCGACCGGGCTATCCTTGCAAAGCAGCTTAACATCTCCCCGCAGCAGATGAAGTATGTAACCCACACCGAAGCGGGCGAGGGGCTTATCTTTTACGGGAATGTGGTGCTGCCGTTCATTGACCGCTTCCCGACGGACACCGAGCTTTACTGTCTGCTTACGACAAAGCCGGAGGAAGTGAGCAAGCCATGAAAACAGACGTAATCATCAACCGCGACGCCCTCTATGCCCTGCGGGAGCTTCCGAGCGAAAGCGTGAACTGCTGCGTCACAAGCCCGCCTTACTATGGACTAAGGGACTACGGGCTTGACGCGCAGATTGGACGTGAGGACACGCCGGAGCAGTATATCGGGCGGCTTGTGGAAGTGTTCCGGGAGCTGCGCCGGGTACTCAAAGACGACGGGACATTTTGGCTGAATATCGCAGACACATACTGCGGCAGCGGCATGAAAGCGGGCTGCAAGCAAAAGGATTTAATCGGTATTCCGTGGCTTCTTGCCTTTGCCCTGCGCTCTGACGGGTGGTATTTACGCAGCGATATTATCTGGCTGAAAGAAAACCCTATGCCGGAAAGCTGCCGCGACCGACCGAGCCGCTGCTATGAGCATATCTTTTTACTGACGAAATCAAAGAAATATTACTATGACGCTGCCGCCATTGCAGAGCCGATCGCGCCGGGAACGGCTGCGCGCTACAGGCAAGGGCGCAGCGCAGGACACAAATACGCCGAGGAAGTACCAGGACAGGGCAAGGTACAGGGTATCAATCAGCCCCGCAGCGGCAGCTATTATGACGACGCCCTTATGCCGACCACAAGAAACAAGCGGGACGTTTGGCTTATCAATACCGTACCGTACAAGGGCGGGCATTTTGCCGCCTATCCCCCGAAGCTCGCGGAAACGTGCATACTTGCGGGCTGTCCGAAAGGCGGCGTTGTGATAGACCCGTTCTTTGGAAGCGGCACCACCGGGCTTGCAGCGAAAAGCCTTGACCGACGCTATATCGGCATTGAACTGAACGCCGAGTATTGCGCCCTTGCAGGGGCGCGGATTGGAGGTGGGAACACTTGAAAGACCCCTTAAAGCCCCGCGATAAAATCACGCAGAAAATGACCCGCGACGGGGCTATCGCAGAAAATCAGACCACGGGAGACACGGAACGTATCAGCAAGCGGACGCAGGACGCGGATTTTCAGAAATCCCCGGAGCAACAGACAGCACAGGACGCGGCGGCACAGCTTAACCCGGTATCTGATACAATCCCGCTTCCCCATGCGCCGGGAGCTGCCCCCAAAGCGGACACAGGCAAAACGGAGCGCGTCATGGAATATCTTGACGCTGCCCACACCCGCAAGGCAAGTAAAAAGGCAGTACGTAGGGCACAGGAGGAAGCCACCGCACAAACGAAATCTTCCCGCTTGCAGTTTACTGAGGAAGAACTTAACACCCCGGAACTTGAAAAATACATCAGGAAATCCAACAAAGCCGCTGACCGCTTGGATAAGGCAAAGGCAGCTATCCCCAAAGAAAAGAAACTTGTAAAAGAGCGCACCTTTGACGAAGCTGCCGGGAAAGGCAAGACCCGCCTGCACTTTGAGGAAAAGGACAAGCCGCCCGGATTTAAGGAGAAACACAGCCCCTTATCCCGCCCCGCACAGGAAGCCGGGATTTTGGTACATAACAAAATCCATTCTGTCGAAAAGGATAATTCCGGCGTGGAGGGCGCACACAAGAGCGAGGAAGCCGCAGAACGGGGATTGAAGTACGGGGCGCGGAAAATCAAACAGGGCTACCGCAGCCATAAGCTGAAACCCTACCGGGAAGCGGCAAAGGCAGAAAAAGCGGCTTTCAAGGCAAACGTGGATTTTCAGTATCACAAGACCCTGCATGAGAACCCGCAGCTTACCTCTAACCCCATTTCCCGGTTTTGGCAGAAGCAGAAAATCAAGCGGCAGTATGCAAAGGAAGCCCGCAATACCGCAAAGGGTATCAAGGGCGCGGCAGAACGCACCCGCAAGGCGGCAGCCAAAGCCGCCGAGAAAACAAAACAGACCGCAGCATTTGTGGCAAGGCACCCGGCGGGTGTGGCAATCGCTGTCGGAGTGCTGCTGCTCTTTATCATGGTTATGTCCGGGCTGTCCTCCTGCGGAGCTATGTTTTCCGGCGCGTTAAACGGGGTGCTTGGAACGTCCTATACCTCCGAGGACAGCGACCTTGTGGAAGTAGAAAACAGCTACGCCGGATTGGAAAACGAGCTGCAAAGCAGGATTGACAATATCGAGCGCGACAATCCGGGCTATGACGAGTACCGCTATGACCTTGCGAATATCGGGCATAACCCCCACGAATTAGCGTCCTATCTGACCGCAAAATACCAAAGCTACACCCGCGCCGACGTACAGGCAGAATTGCAGCGGATTTTTGAGCAGCAATACAAGCTGACCTTGACCGAAGAAATCGAGGTACGCTATCGGACGGAAACGCGGACAGGCACAACCACCGTTACCGACCCGGAAACGGGAGAAACGACCACTGAAACCTACGAATATGAGGTTGAAGTACCTTACAACTATTACATTCTCAATATCAAGCTGACGAATACCCCGCTATCTACCATTGCAGAAAACAATCTGATGCCGGAACAACTGGAAATGTACCGGGTGTACTTGCAGACAAGCGGGAACAAGCCCCTTATCTTTGGCGGCGGCTCTCCCGATACTTCCGCGTCCGAGGATTTAAGCGGCGTGGACTTTGTAAACGGAACGCGCCCCGGCAATACCGCCATTGTTGACCTTGCAAAGCGGCAAGTCGGAAATGTGGGCGGCTATCCTTATTGGAGCTGGTACGGCTTTAACAGCCGCGTGGAATGGTGCGCCTGTTTCGTGTCCTGGTGTTACGGGCAAATGGGACTTTCCGAGCCGCGTTTTGCCGCCTGCCAGTCGCAGGGTATTCCGTGGTTTACCTCTCACGGACAATGGGGAGCGCGGGGCTATGAAAACATTGCCCCCGGCGACGCTATCTTTTTTGACTGGGACTTAGACGGAAGCGCAGACCATGTAGGGCTTGTCATCGGCAGGGACGCAAACCGTGTCTACACCGTGGAGGGCAATTCCGGCGACGCCTGCAAGATTAAGAGCTATCCCCTTGACTATGCCTGTATCAAAGGGTACGGGCTGATGAACTGGAACTGACATACAACAACACATTTGAAAATCGAAAGGAGAAAAATCATTATGGCTATGAGTAAAATCGAAAGAATAGAAAAGGAAATCCAAAAGACCCGTGAGAAAATCACGGAGTATCAGAACAAGCTGCGCGGACTGGAAGCACAGAAAACCGAAGCGGAAAATCTGCAAATCGTTCAGCTTGTGCGCTCCATGCGTCTGACCCCGCAGGAGCTTAACACCATGCTGAAAGACGGCGGTATTCCGGGCATTGCCTCTATCCCCGCAGACTATGACGAACAGGAGGAAACCGAGAATGAAGAATAAAATCCTTGCAAGCATTACCGCACTTTGCGCCGCCCTTGTTCTTGTGGGCGGCTTTTCCGTTACCGCCTATGCACAGACTCCGACGGAAGAAACCGATGACAGCGGCGTAATCGTGGAAACCGAGCCGCAGCCCTTAACGCCGGAGGGCAACATGACCCTTGTGGACGACATTGACGGGGACGCTGCCGAGGATAAGCAGTTTATCGTCGTGAAAAGCAAAGGCGGCAACTATTTTTACATTATCGTTGACCGGGCAGCCGAGGGGGAAAGTTCCGTCCACTTCTTAAATCAAGTAGACGAAACCGACCTTATGGCGATTATCGGGGAAGAGCAGACCGAACAGCCCCCGGCTGTCTGCAACTGTACCGAAAAATGCAAGGCGGGCGAAGTCAATACCGCCTGTCCTGTCTGCTCTGTAACTATGAATAACTGCACAGGCAAAGAAGCCGAGCCGGAAGCTCCCGCAGAGCCGGAGAAACCGAAAAACAGCATGGGCGGGCTTTTGATTTTGCTTGTTGTGGGACTTCTTGGCGGCGGCGCAGCCCTCTACTACTTTAAGTTTATGAAACCGAAGCAGAGCGTAAAAGGCAGCACCGACCTTGACGAGTTTGATTTTGACGAATACGACGAGGACGAGCCGGAGGAAGAAACTGACAGCGCAGATACCGAACAGGAGGACGAGGAAGAATGAAATTTGTGATTTGTGAGAAACCCAGCGTCGGGGCGGCGGTTGCCGCCGCCCTTGGCGTAAGGGAGAAGAAAGACGGATATATCGAGGGGAACGGTTATGTTATCTCTTGGTGTATCGGGCATTTGGTAGGACTTGCGGAAGCTGCCGCCTATGGGGAACAGTACAAAAAGTGGAGCTATGACAGCTTACCCATTCTGCCGCAGGAATGGCAGTACACCGTAGCAGCCGACAAGGGAAAACAATTCAAAATCTTAAAAGACCTCATGCAGCGCAGCGACGTTTCGGAAGTCGTGAACGCCTGCGACGCAGGACGCGAGGGAGAATTGATTTTCCGCTTTGTCTATCATCAAGCGGGCTGCAAGAAGCCCTTTACCCGTCTTTGGATTTCCTCTATGGAAACGGACGCCATCAAAAGCGGCTTTGACAATCTGAAGGACGGGCGCAGGTATGACGCTCTCTATCATTCCGCACTATGCAGGGCAAAGGCTGACTGGCTTATCGGCATTAACGCGACCCGCCTTTTCTCCTGCCTGTATGGAAAAACCTTGAACGTGGGGCGCGTTCAGACCCCAACCCTAAAAATGCTTGTAGACCGGGACGCTGCCATTATGAACTTCAAGAAAGAAAAATATTACCATGTGCGCCTTATGCTCCCCGGCGCAGAAGCGGCAAGCGCGAAGATCTGCGCCGCTGATGAAGCGGGCAAACTGAAAGCGGCCTGCGAAGCGTCGGCGGCTGTCTGCACTTCCTTGACCCGTGAAAATAAAACCGCTATACCGCCGAAGCTCTTTGACCTTACCTCTCTGCAAAGGGAAGCAAACCGTATCTACGGGTACACGGCAAAGCAGACCTTTGACCTTGCACAGACACTTTATGAAAAGAAGCTGCTTACTTATCCGAGAACGGACAGCAACTATCTGACCGACGACATGGGCGACACAGCGGCGAGTATCGTATCGCTGCTTTGCGGCAAGCTGCCCTTTATGGCGAGCGCAGCCTATGAACAGAGTATTTCCCGCGTTCTGAACAGCAAAAAAGTATCAGACCACCACGCCATTATCCCCACTATGGAAATTGCAAAAACTGACCTTACTACGCTGCCGGAAAGTGAAAGAAATATCCTTATCCTTACCGGGGCGCGTCTGCTTATGGCGACCGCAGAGCCGCACGTTTACGAAGCGGTAACGGCGGTTTTCTCCTGCGCCGACCATGAATTTACGGCAAGGGGCAAGACGGTAATCGCTGCCGGGTGGAAAAACATTGAACGGCTTTACCGGGCTACCCTCAAAAAGAAGCCGGACAGCGACGACGAAAACGAACTTGTTTTAGATGTGCCGGACTTTACCGAGGGACAGACCTTTGAAAACCCTGCTGCAAAGGTTACGGAGCATGAAACGACGCCGCCGAAGCCCCACAATGATGTGATATTTTGTGAGCGTAAGGAGTGGATAGGAATTGAAGAAAGGAGTTCAGCATGAGAAGAAAAAAAGATAGAAGCAATGGCATTACTGCTTTGTATGAAAGACTGTCTCGTGATGACGATAATGCTGGAGAGAGTAACAGTATCATTCATCAAAAGCAAATGCTTGAAGATTATGCTATAAAACATGGTTTTACGAATCTTGTTCATTTTACCGATGATGGTTGGAGTGGAGCGACCTTTGACAGACCTTCATGGAACAGACTTGTTGAAGGTGTTAAAAACGGAGAAATCACTGCCTGTATCTGCAAAGATATGTCCAGAATCGGCAGAGACCATTTGCAAGTGGGTTTTTTCACTGACATTCTGTTTAGAGAAAAGGAAGTTCGATTTATAGCAATCAATAATGGTATTGACAGTGACCGTCAAGAAACCAGTGAGTTTGCCCCTTTTCTGAATATCATGAATGAGTGGTTTGTCAGGGACACAAGTAAGAAAATTAAAGCTGTACTGAAATCCAGAGGTTCTTCCGGCAACGCTCATACAAGTAATATCCCACCATACGGCTATTTGAAAGACCCCGAAAACCCCGACCATTGGATTATTGATGAAGAAGCTGCTGAAGTAGTCCGCAGAATTTATCGCATGACTATTGAGGGAAAAGGACCTTATCAGATAGCAAGAGAACTTTCAGAAGAAAAAATAGAAAGACCGTCTTATTATCTTGGAAAAAAGGGACTTGGAAATCATGCAAGCAACTATGACAAAGAAAATCCGTATATGTGGCGAGGAAATCAGGTTACTACTCTGATTGCCCGACCAGAGTATATCGGAAAGACTGTCAACTTCAGGACATTCAAAAATTCCTATAAGGACAAAAAGACGAAAAGGGCAGACAAGGAAGATTGGGTGGTTTTTGATGATACACAAGAGCCTATTGTCGATGAAGAAACATGGCTGCTTGCTCAAAAGTTAAGACAGAATGTAAGAAAAGCAGATCCTATGGGCGAGCCTAATGTTCTGACCGGAAAGATTTACTGTGCTGATTGTGGTGCGCCGATGTATAATCACAGGCAGCGGAAAGGGCGAGAAAGAATATACTATACTGCCAAAGGCGAAAAAAGGACAAGTTATTCCAATCCGGCAGATTGTTATGAATGTTCCACTTATAATCTTGCTTATCAGAAGTATGATCGTCACTGTACTTGCCACCATATTTCAACAAAAGCACTTAAAAGCATCATTCTGAAAACTATACAAGAGACTTGCCATTATGTTTCTTTGAATGAGCAGGAGTTTGTCTATTCTCTGCAAGAAGAATCGGCGATGAAAGATATTGCTGTTTCTGAAACTGTAAAAAACCGCATTGAAAGAAATCAGAAGCGAGTTCACGAACTGGATATGCTTATCAGGAAAATCTATGAAGATAATGTGATTGGAAGATTGCCGGACAGACTTTTTCAGAGTATGCTTACTGATTATGAAAATGAGCAGAACGAGCTGAACAAGATTATTGAGACTGACACCGCTGATATGCAACGGATTATAGGCGGTCAAAATAATGTGGAGCGTTTTCTGAAGCTGGTCAAAAAGTATGAGAACATTACAGAACTTACTCCTGCCATGATAAATGAATTTATCGACAAAATACTGGTTCACGAGCCACAAGGAAAAGGTGCAGACCGCACCACAGAGGTGGAGATATATCTTAACTATGTCGGGCAATTTCAAGTACCTGTGGAGCAGCATGAACCAACAGAGGAAGAAAGGATTGCTGCTGAAAAAGAGGCGGAACGACTTCGCAGAAAACGAGAATCCAATCGTAAGTATATGAAAAAGATTCGTGAGAAATCAAAAGAATTTGCGGAGCATGAGCGTATAGCAGAAGAAAAAAGCTCTGATAGCAATGTGTGTGTTGAACAGAACGCCACAAGCAAATCAAATCGGCAAAAAGTGAAAGGAGAAAAAATAGCATGACAGAATTGAAACCACGAATCCATGATGAATGTAACGGTCTGGACTATGTTCTTGTGGGCGATTACTATGTGCCGGACTTGAAGCTACCGGAGGAACATCGCCCTATCGGTATGTGGGGCAGACTGCACAGGACATATTTGGAGCAGTACCGCCCTGCAAGGTTATCTGCCCTCTGTTTATCCGGCGAACTGCATACTTACCTTGCTGACCTGAACGAACAGGCAGCAGAAAGGTGCAGCCTTATCATTGAGCAGATGAAACAAGCCGAGGGTGTGACCGAAACCATGAAAGCAGACAATCAGATGTTGTGGGTACAGTCCATGAACTCTATCCGTAACCGAGCCGAAGAAATCATCAGACAGGAAATGATTTACTGCTGATTTTATCAAGTCCAAAACCAACAAATTTATATCGTCAACGAAACGACAGGTATTTCCTTATGAAGTGTCTGTCGCTTTTCATTTATCAAACTTTAAGGAGGAAAACACAATGAAGATGAACCGGAATGAAATGGAAGCCCTTTATGCCTTTGGCTGTCCGAACCTGAAAGCAACTGTCAAGCGTTTGCGTATGGTAGCTGCCCTTGCACCCGATCCAGTGGCGAAGAAGCTGTTTTATATGCTTTCCGTCAAGCTGAGTGCTGAGGGAGTTGAAAGGTGGTATTGCTGCTTTTACTGCAAGCTGCGTGTGTTGAAAAACCATAGGGAGGGCTGCTATGGAGAGACTGACGAAGATTGAGAAAGAAACAATCGTTCTCTTTAATGAGGGCGAGGACAAGGCAAATATCTACACCCACAACGCCGGATTGAAAAAGAGGTTGGCTGCTTTTGCTAAGAAGTACCCTGACCTTTGCAGACTGGAAAAATCCAATGTTCAAGGCGGTGTTTCTTATGAGCTGGCAAAGTCCCGTCTGTCTATCCGCTTCCTGCCGCCTTACAGTGAGGAACGCAGACAGAAAGCCAGCGAATATGCGAAAAAGTATGGGCTGAACAGTCAGCAGGGATAGTGTGATAATCAGGGCTGATATGCGGTTAAAATGTCAGGTGCAGACCTGATGTTTTGACCGTTGCCTATCGCCTGTGAGGAAAGTATCGGGGACTATGAAATTTGCAGAAATGTGCGTTACGGGTAGCAAGATAAAAAGCTGTGAAAATTTAATGCCACTTCGGAATTATTAACACTTATTTGTAGATTTAAGGTATGGAGATATGTTAGAATAGCAATAAATAATGACGAAAGGGTAATTTTTATATGATGAAACTTAGTGAAAAAACCAAAAATTTCATACTATATGGTGTTGAAAATAAAATAGAGAGGAAAGAGATTTATAAATTTGATGGAGCAATACTTTTTCTCTGTTTTTTAGCAATGTTTATAGCAGATTCAACTCCGTCGCCCTCTTTTTACAGAATTTTTTTAATACTATTCTATGTTGTTTTCGTAATTGCTACATTTTCAAAATCAGATGTGACTGGCGAAAAAACTTTTTGGATTCATGGCATTCAAGGTTTAGGAATGGGCATTTTGTTCGGTTGGTTTGGAACTATTCTCATATTTTCAACATTAGAAAAGGAAGATTATAGTTCTTATATGGCTATTTTATTGATTGTATATATAATAAGTGCGATAGCATATACATGTTTAGTTATGTTTCTCATAAAAAAGGATATATATAATTCAGATTCTAATAAAAAAGTTATGGGAGGTTGGAGTTTCGTTTGTTTTGGAATGCTCGGAATATCCGTCGCTAAAATAATGAGTTCTAAAATACCATATATATCCATGATTAGGATAGCAGGTTTGGGATTTTATGTTCTTTCGTTACTATGTTTAATGAGTATATTTTTTTTCGTGAAGTACTTTTTGATAAAAAAATATAAGCTAAAACCGAATGAATAAATAATCTTTATATTCCACATAAATGATAATCAGCTGCATAGTTGGTCGTTTTTGTTTATCCATTTACAGACTATTTGTAATCTGCCACAACTGAATATGACCATTAAGGTCAGATGAAGAAACCGATGTATTGAGCGTAAAGCGATCATGCGTCGGTTTTTCTTATTTCATGAGCTGACAGAATTCCGACTGTATATCACCCGTGAGGAAAGTATCGAGGACTATGGGTTTTGAGGAAATGTGCGTTACAAGGCTTGAACAGGAACTCTGCACACAAATTTTTCTTCCATTCGTTAAGTTGATGAAGTATAATGAAATATGAAAAATTGAGGTTTTTAATGCTCGATTTCAAACAATCATTTTTATATATCTGGAACTATGGAGGGCAAAATGAATGATTTTTTACGAATGTGTTTTAATATAATTACACAAATAGGTCCCTATTTAGTTGTACTTCTTCTTTTGAAATATCTTGTAAATCTTCAACAAAAGAGAGCTAAAGAACGAGAGGAAGAACAGAAAAAGGGAATAATTAGGACGCATTATATAATAAAAACCGAAAAAGTACTTACTATGTTTTTTGTATTGGCGGTGTTTCTTTTTGGGGGAGCTACGGTAGCCAGTGCTATTCAACAAGATGATTTATTGCCACCAATTGGTTTTAGTATTTTCTTTATTGTTTCTTTAATCGGCTCATTGAACATGATTATGTGGAAATTGGAAGTGAACGGAGATGAAATCACATGGCGTTCAACTTTTGGAAGAAAGAGAACTTTTCGCTTTGAAGATATTACATATTGCGAGATGAAGGGAAATTCTATTCGTGTATATGTCAATGGCAAAAAATTATTCACTATTGACAGCGGTGTTGATGATAGTGAATTTATGGAGGATATAGAGAGAAGAAGAATCCCTGTAAAATCTTACTGGGCAAATCAGCATAAGAAAAATCGTAAATGACATAGATTTTATAACAGTACGATGTTAAACAACTGAATATGACCGTCAAGGTCAGATGAAGAAACCGATGTATTGAGCGTAAAGCGATCATGCGTCGGTTTTTCTTACATGAGCTGACAGAATTCCGACTGTATATCACCCGTGAGGAAAGTATCGGTGACTATGGATTTTGCATAAATGCGCGTTACGGGTAAGTAAAAAACTACTTGATAGAGTGTGAATTGAATTGTTCATGTCGGTATGATATAATTTACTGAAATGAAGCAAGAAGGTGGACTTTTGTATGAAAAAATTTTTGAAAATATTGCTAATCATTATAGGAATAGTTTTTTTAATTTTTGCAGCGCTGATATGTATTGGACTGTTTGTTGATTATGATGACCATATTGAAAATGGTCGTTATACTTATGTTCCGGAAGAAGAAAACAAAGGAAATGAGTATATTGAGTTTAAGTTGACAGATAATGGCAAAGACGATTCTAAACTTACATATTATAACTCTATCGAAGAAGCTATTTTGAATTCCCCCTTAAAAGCAGAACATGAAAATTTATCAGCTCCAGAAGATTTTCTTAATCATGTTGATGAAATATTGCATATATGGAATGGCAAACAGTATGATACGGTTTTCTATCGGGCAGGAAGTGATAACGATCCCGTTCAAGGTTTTGTGATTGTACGCTGCAAAAAAAAGATAGAAAATGAAAGTACACAATATGCGTTTGTAAATGCTACACCAGCTACCACTACACCAGATACCACTTATGGGGGAGACTTCAAAAAATTTATCCATTTATCTTTAACAATAAGTGATATTCAACAAGACTTAAATCCAAATTATCCGGATACCAGATTCGTTTTTGGCTATGCACATGATAAAGAAATTTACTCATTAGAAGTAGAAGGTCAAAAGCCAGATGGGATTATAGAATATGAAGAATATGGTAGAACGATGTATATGTGGTATTATAACGATTTGAAAAGCAATAAAAGAGGCGATTGTCTGAGCTACTCAGTAGATGTGCCAGAGTAATTTTTCAAATTGGCTAATCTGCCACAACTGAATATGACCGTCAAGGTCAGATGAAGAAACCGATGTATTGAGCGTAAAGCGATCATGCGTCGGTTTTTCTTTTTGCAAAATAGTCCGGTGGACTGTTTTGTAAAACCGAAGGAACTGACAGAGCTTGGGACGGGGCGAAGTCAGTTTGTTCGGGCGGGAGTACGGAGGGTGCAACCCTTTGTGCATGGGTACAGGGAATGCAATATCCCTGTGCAGGTCAAGGGCGGCAGCCTTGCCCAGTTAAGTGGCGTTTCGCCACTTAATACTGGGTATTACTTGACGCAGAAAGCCGCAAGGAATCAGCTTCGCTGCCCTTCTCCCCTGTCGGGGAAATCAAAAAGAAAAGGAGGAACTCATGTGAAATTAACAAGACACAATGGACGAGCCGGAAAGAATGGCGTTTATAACCCGAAGCACAATGACCGCAGTTTTGACATTGCCAACAGCGAACACATTGACGAAGAACGAGCCAAACAAAATCTCTATTGGGACTGTTACAATGGCTTTCGCAATTTCAAAAATCCCGAAAAGGAAAATGAGCTGTCTGCCACTTTTGAAGATGTGGAACAGCTTTTTTATCGTCAGCGGTATCATGATTTTGTAACAGGACAGAATGAAAGAAATGTGAAGAACCGACACCCTGAAAGAAATAAGGAAACTGGAGATTTACTCAAAAGCAAAAAGACCTGTCCAGAGGAAACGGTCTATCAGATTGGAACGCTTGACAATCATGTTCCGCCGGAATTGCTCATTGAGATCGTCACAGAATTTATGGAAATCGCAAATGAGCGTTTCGGCTCTCATGTCCATATCCTGAATTGGGCGCTGCACTTGGATGAAAGCACCCCTCATATTCACGAGCGTCATGTGTTCGACTGTGAAAATCAATATGGAGAGATTGCCCCACAACAGGAAAAGGCTTTGGAAGCATTGGGGTTTGAACTGCCGGAACCGGAGAAGCCAGTCGGAAGAAAAAACAACCGCAAGATGACTTTCGATTCAGCTTGCCGAGTGCTGCTGTTTGATGTGGCGAAAAAGCATGGCTTACAACTGGAAGAAGAACCGGAATATGGTGGTCGTGCATATCTGGAAAAACAGGACTATATTCTTTTCAAGCAAAAGGAGCAACTGGCAGCACAGGAGCAAAAGTTGGAAGAACTCACGATGAAGATTGAAGATGTGGAAGCTTTGGTGGACGAGGTTGCCGATATTGCCTATGACAAGGCGGTTGAGGTCGTTGCTGATACTGTAAAACTGGAAACGCACAAGGAGGATATTAAGCTGGTGGAGCAGTCTAAGGCGTGGGTTCTCTCCCCTGAGCGTAAGGCTTCAAAGAAAGAAGTTGAGTATGCAGTGAAACGATTGGATGGCGTGATTGGCAGAATCACAAATGCTATGAAATCAACTATTCAGAAAATCCAAACTACGCTGATGAAACCGGAGGTCAAAAAAGCCGGAACGGAGCAAATCAAGAAGAAAGCCAAAAGTTCCATTATAGAGCAGTTGAGCCGCAAGAAGAAGGAAATGGCAGAGCGTGAAGTCAGCCGGACAATTCCGGCGAAAAGCAAAAAACAGGATATGGAACTTTAAGGCACTTGCTATTTTCGTTTTGAAAATGACAGGTGCTTTTTTCGTTTCTGGAAAGGAGTCACATGAATGTATTTGAAGTTGTAAAAGAAAATGTTACTGCCCGACAAGCCGCAGAAGCCTATGGCTTGAAAGTGGGTCGCACTGGTATGGCGTGCTGTCCGTTTCACTCGGATAAGTCCCCCAGTATGAAGCTGGATGAACGCTATTACTGTTTTGGCTGCGGAGCAACTGGAGACGCTGTTGATCTGACAGCGAAGCTATTCGGTATCGGGCTGAGGGAAGCTGCTGTCAAACTTGCTGAAGATTTTGGTCTTAACTATGACAGCCGACAAAAGCCCAGTATTCGCCCTCGTATTCGTGAGCCGACACCGGAACAGAAGTATCAAAAAGAAGAAAATCATTGCTACAAGGTGCTGACGGATTATTTTCATCTTCTTAGAGAATGGGAAAAGAAATACGCTCCTAAACAGCCGGATGAGGAATGGAATCCCCTGTTTGCAGAAGCACTGTATAAGAAGAACTATATCGAATATCTACTTGATATTCTTCTGTATGGTTCATTGGAGGAACGAAAAGCACTTGTGGCAGAACAGAGAAAGGAGGTGTTAAAACTTGAACAGCGAATTGCAGAACTGTCAGCAGACAGAACCATGCACAGTAGAAGAAATCCGAAACAGCTTAGAGCAGAGCGAGAAAGGTAAGGTTTATAATACTGCCGCAAATTATAAGCGTGTTCTGCAATATGACCCACTTTTGAAAGGGGCTATCCGAAAAAATCTTCTGACCGAAAGAATCGACATTGTGAAGCCCCTCGGTTGGTATCGTGACAGCCCGACATTGACGGATGTGGATGTGAAATATCTGCTCCTATATTTTGAAGAAAACTATGGATTGACCGTAGAGAAGAAAATCATAGACGCAGTTGCGGTTATTGCCAATGAAAATCGTTACCACCCTGTCTGTGATTTTCTCAATGCCTTGCAATGGGACGGAACAGAGCGCATACGCTTCTGTCTGCACCGCTTTCTCGGTTCTGATACAGATGATTACACCTATGAAGCATTGAAGTTGTTTCTGCTGGGTGCTATCTCACGAGCTTTTAAGCCGGGGTGCAAATTTGAGGTTATGCTCTGTCTTGTGGGCGGTCAGGGAGCCGGAAAGTCCTCTTTCTTCCGTTTGCTTGCGGTCAATGATGACTGGTTCTCTGATGACTTGAAAAAGCTGGATGATGAAAATGTGTACCGCAAAATGCAGGGGCATTGGATTATTGAAATGTCGGAAATGATTGCAACCGCCAACGCTAAGAGCATTGAAGAAATCAAGTCCTTTCTGAGCCGCCAAAAGGAAACCTATAAGATACCCTATGAAACACATCCGGCAGACAGAAAAAGACAATGTGTGTTTGGAGGTTCTTCTAATACCCTTGACTTTCTTCCCCTTGACCGAACAGGCAACCGCCGCTTCGTTCCGGTTATGGTCTATCCTGAAAGGGCTGAGGTTCATATTTTGGCAGATGAACAGGCTTCCAGAGAGTATATCAATCAGATGTGGGCAGAAGCTATGGAGATTTACAGAAGTGGCAATTTCCGTCTGAGATTCAGTCCGGCTATGAACGCTTATCTGAAAGCCCACCAAAAGGACTTTATGCCGGAGGACACAAAGGCAGGACAGATTTTAGACTATTTGGAACGCTATTCCGGCAGCATAGTCTGCTCTAAGCAGCTTTACAAGGAAGCACTGGGGCATGATTATGACGAACCGAAACAATGGGAGCTGCGAGAGATCAACGACATTATGAATAACGCTGTCACAGGCTGGAGGGCGTTCAGCAATCCGAGGTATTTTCCAGAGCCTTACCGCCGACAAAAGGGCTGGGAGCGTATCAGGAATGACAACGAGCCTGACAACAGCATGGATGGTTTTCAAGAAATCCCGACAGAGGAAATGGAACAGTTAGGACTTCCGGAAGAATGGTTGAAGCAAAAATAAAAGCCCGTTGTCGCTTCGGTTGTCGAGCCGGTTGTCGGTCTGGTTGTCGGGCAAAAATCCCGAAAGCCTTGATATTGCGGCACTTTTCCCTCTCTGACAACCATGACAACCAATATTATAAAGAAAAAGGAAATAGTAAAAAGATAGTATCGCCCGATAAAGAAAAAAGGTTTTCTGATGTCCGTTGTCGGAACTTCGTTGTCAGACCTTTCCTTGTCGGGCTTTTTCATTCAAGGAGGAATATCGTATGACAAATATTGTGAACAGTACACTACCCACCCCAAATAACCATTCGGAGAAAAACAAACCGGATGGAGTTTTTGTGATTAAGCAAGGCAAAACAAATTATAAAGTCAAAGTGTTTTTTGACCATAGTAGCGGTTTGACTGCGGAGGACAGGTTGAAACGCATTATTCAGGCAGAAGCAGAGAGAGAATCTGCGTAAGTAATATGAAAAATATCCACGCACCCCCTTGACAAAAGCTTTCAGAAGCGTCCTTACTTTCTGCTATGGAACGCGCCGGGAATGAGGACACCGACCCGGACGCAGAACGCCGGGGGCTTGGTACGCCCGCTACCCGCGCCGCTGTCATTGAAAAGTTAGTGGGAGGCGGCTTTGTGGAGCGCAAGGGCAAGCAGCTGCTTCCCACCAAAGACGGGACAAATCTTGTCTGCGTCCTGCCGGACAGCTTAACTTCTCCGCAGCTTACGGCTGCATGGGAAAACAATCTGACGCAGATTGCAAAGGGCAACGCCGACCCGGACACTTTCATGCAGGGTATCGAAACTATGGCACAGGAGCTTGTAAAAACCTATGCTTCCGTGTTAGGCGAGAAACAGGAGCTTTTCAAGACAGAAAAAACAGAGCTTGGAAAGTGTCCCCGCTGCAAGTCCCCGGTCTATGAGGGAAAGAAAAACTACTACTGTTCCAACAAAGAGTGCAGCTTTGCCATGTGGAAAAATGACCGCTTCTTTGAGGAATGGAAAACCGTCTTTACCCCGAAGATTGCCGCAGCACTTTTGAAATCCGGCAAGGCAACAGTCAAAAAGCTGTATTCTCCGAAAACAGGAAAAACCTACGACGGAACGGTGCTTTTAGCTGATACGGGCGGTAAGTATGTGAACTACAAAGTAACCATTTCAAAGGACAAAGAACTGGAATAGCAAGCATAGGAAGCGGGTACCCACTTCCGTAAAATCCCTGCCACTCATGTAGAGCTTGGCGGGGATTTTGCTTGTTGGGAAGTTTCCCAAACCCTCTAAAAATCCTCAAAAATCTTTGGCAGAAATGCGGGCGCACCGTAGTAGGACTATGTAACCACAAACGCAGCGTCCGCGCTGCCATACGCGAAAGGAGGTTTTACACATGGCAAGTTTGCGCGACAGCGTAAAGGACTATCAAGAGGAACTTAGGGACGGTATTGCATGGGTAGCATTTTGGAAAGAGGGACGTTCATGGAACGCCGAGCTGTTTCATCTTGAAGTGGACGGTACTTTAGAACCGTTTGACAGGAGCCGGTTAGAAGAAATCAAAGCGGCTGACCCCACCGCCGTTATTCTAAACGGCTACTACTGCGGGCATTTAGGCGAGAATATGAGCCTTGACGAGTTGACCGCCGGAGTGCGCTATCACTATGAAAACAGCATGAACGACCTTGACGGTTTTATCGGGGCGCATGACGACAGGCTTCCCCCGGAGGTTATCGAGGAAGCAAGAGCCGCCGCCCATGCAGCGGGGCTTCCCTTTTCCGAAAAGCCCTACCGGGACGGGGAAGATTTTGACCCTTATATATTTGACGGAAGCATGAGCATTGAGGACTACGAGCTTATGCACCGCATGATTGAAAAAGAAAGGAGCGAGCAAATGGACGAATGGAAAACAGGTTATTCCTCATACGACCGCGACAGACTGGACGCCGCCGACAAGATGAAGATTGAGCGCGGTATCTATTTTGAAACGAAAGACGCGGATATTTCCCCGCTGACCGCCTTACCCCTTGCCGAGCTTATGAAGCTGCGGGAGGAAAGCGCGGCTGCGGAGCAGACCGTATTTGAAAATCTAAAAGTACAGGCTTCCGCATGGGAGGAACAGGCGGGAAAGACCCTGCTATTTGACAAGGCGATTGAGTATGCGAGAATACCCGAAGTGAAGCATACGGCGAACAAGTGGCAGGACGAGGACAACGACCGCCACACCATCAGCAACCGGGTATATAAAATGAGCTACCATGTTTACGAAAATACCCGTTACGACAAGGCAGCACAGAAGTCTATCCCGTATTCCTATACGCTGTCTTGGAACGTCTACACCAACAGCCCCCACGGATACGGACAGGCGAAAATCGCCGGACAGGACAGAAAGGTATTTGCTGACCGGGCAGCTATGGAAAAATATCTGAATGGGCGTATCAAGGCGTATGAAAAACTTTTTACGGAAATCTCCCCGGCTATCCCGCAGGAATACGCGGAGCAGTTTAAGGTAAACGGGCAGCTCTTACCGGGCTATACCGTAGAGGGCGAGGAAATCAAGCAGCCCGCTGCCGACATTCCCGCCGCTGCACCGAGAACCGAACCGGGACAGGATACGGAACAGTTTGCAATCCTTATTGACAGCCGCACCCGTTTTGAAACGGGAGAACCGGGCGGCTGCTGGTTATCCATGCCCGCCACAAAGGAAGAACTTCACGAAGCCATGCAAAGCGTCGGCATTACCGCAGACAATCCGCAGGAATTTTTCATTCACGGCTACTCTGACCGGGAGGACAGACACATTGCCCTGCCGTATGACATGGTATGCGCGGCACAGGTGGACGAGCTGAATTTCCTTGCGGCACGACTGGAAACCCTTGACGCTTCCGGGATTACCGCGCTGAACGCCGCCACGCAGCGCAGGAATGGTTTTGAGAATATCGGGCAGCTCATTGACTTTACCTATAACGAGGACTTTTTCGTGCATATCCCCGAAGTACATAATCTCCGCGAATTGGGCGATTATTACCTTAACAAATCCGGCATGGTGCAAATGCCCGCTGAATGGAAAAACAGCATTGACCTTATCGCCTTTGGACGAAACGCCGCCGCACAGGAAAAAGGCAGCTTTACGGAATACGGCTACCTTGTGGAAAGCGGCGACGCATGGGAGCAGCACTTTGAGGGGCGCGATGTGCCGGAGGACTACCGCATTATGAGCTACCCGCAGCCAACCGTCGAACTGGACGCAGCCCCGGCAGTACAGGCGACTGTTCCCGAAGCAACGCCGCAGGAGCCGCGCCCGGTTATCCCCATTGTCTTAACTTCCGAGAAGCCCGCCGAAAAGCTCAAAGAGATAACCGACCGCTTGGAGCAAGGCATTACGGAACTGTTCGACAGCGAGCGTTACAAGGAATATCTGCGCGTCATGTCAAAGTTTCATAATTACAGCTTTAACAATACGCTGCTGATCGCCATGCAAAAGCCCGACGCTTCCCTTATCGCCGGATTTTCCGCATGGAAAAATAACTTTGGACGAAACGTGATGAAAGGACAAAAGGGTATCAAAATCCTTGCCCCGTCGCCGTTCAAGATTAAAAAAGAAATGGAGAAAATCGACCCGCAGACACAGAAAGCCATTATCGGCAAAGACGGAAAGCCCGTAACCGAGGAAAAGGAAATCACAATCCCCGCCTTTAAGGTGGTATCGGTCTTTGACGTATCGCAGACCGAGGGCAGGGAAATCCCCGATATTGCCGTAAATATGCTGACCGGGGACGTGGAGCATTACAAGGAGGTTTTCGCTGCCCTTGAAAAGACTTCTCCTGTTCCTGTCGGCTTTGAAAAAATCGAGGGCGGCGCACATGGTTACTACCACTTGGAGGACAAGCGTATTGCCCTTGATGAGGGCATGAGCGAGCTGCAAACCTTAAAGACACTTATCCATGAAATCGCCCATGCGAAGCTGCACGACATTGACCTAAACGCCCCTTTAGAGGACTTGGAGAACAGACCCGACCGCCGCACCCGTGAGGTACAGGCAGAAAGTATCGCCTATACCGTGTGCCAGCATTACGGGCTTGATACCTCTGATTATTCCTTTGGATATGTTGCCGGGTGGAGTGCCGGACGGGAGCTTGCTGAACTGAAAAGCTCTCTTGAAACAATCCGCAGCACCGCAGCGGAAATCATCAACAGCATTGATGAACATATCGCAGAGCTGCAAAAGACGCAGGAACAGGCGCAGACTTCCGAGGTACAGGAAGTGACGCAGGACGCGCCGCCGCAGGAGAAGCCGGAAATCCCCGTACCCGACGCCACTATCAGCGTAAAGGAAATGCAGGACTACGGCTATTCTTGGGACGGTATGTTTCCGCTGAAACAGGAAGCCGCCGAGCGTTTGTTTACACAGGACGGTATCGAGGTTTTCCGTATCTATGAGGACGGCACCGAGGGAGCCGTTACCAGTCTGACCGATTTACAGGAACACGCAGAAAAAGGCGGCTTGTTCGGTGTAGAAAAGGAAACTTGGGAAGCCCTGCATGAATACAACGCCATGAAGCAGCAGCTACGGGAAAGTGTGCCGACAAAGGAAGCCCTTTTACTCTACGGCAAGGAGGACAGCTACGGGATTTATCAGTTAGCCCGCGGCGACGCCACAAGGGACTTGTACTTTGAGCCTTACGACCGCCTGCAGGCGACGGGACACACCGTAGACCGGGCGAATTATGAGCTTATCTATACCGCGCCCCTTACGGCAGACGTTACCCTTAACAGCATTTGGGAAAAGTTCAATATCGACCACCCGAAAGATTTTAAGGGACACAGCCTTTCCGTTTCCGATATTGTGGTGCTTCATCAGAACGGCGAAAATACCGCCCACTATGTAGACAGCGGCAGTTTTCGGAATGTGCCGGAATTTTTGCAGGAGAAGCAGTCGCAGCTTATCCCCGACGAGCATTTGACCGGGAAACAGATTAGAACGCCGCGCGGCAGTTTTTATGTATCGGATATGAGCGTTGAACAGATGAAAGAAGCCGGGTATGGACTTCATCATCAATCCGACGACGGGAAATATCTGATTATGGGAAACAGTACGCGGGCGTTTGCCGTTGCCGCCGAACAGCCGGAAAAAGCTAACCCGTTAAAACATATCGAGGACACTATCGAGCAGAACGACAATAACTTTGACGGTATCATCAACAACACGCCGCAGACGCCGACCGTGGACGCTCTGGAGCAGAAAGCAAAGGCGGGCGAGGTTATCTCCCTTGTTGACCTTGCCGACGCTATCAAAGCCGACAAGGAACAGGGAAAGACAGCAAAGCCGGAAAAGAAGCCCTCTATCCGGGCGCAACTCAAAGCAGATAAGGAAAAGGCACAGAAGAAACCACAAAAAAGCAAGTCGCAGGACTTAGAAAGGAGCTGACCGATTGGGTAAATTAAGTAAGTTTGAGAATGTGGACGTTATCGCTTCCCTTGAAGCGATTATGAAACAGAATACCGCTTTCTATCAGAGTGATTTTGAGATAGACAAACGGATTTTGCGAGAAGCAGCGTCAAGACCCGCTGCTGAAGAAAAACGGCTGCTATGGTTTTCCCGCCCGTCGGGGACGTGCTGCTTCCGGGAACGCGACGTTTTCCTAAAGGACACAAGGCAGCATAACACATGGCGGTTTTATGGGGAGCAGACCCGCGATAAAATCCTTGCCTATGCGGTGGAGCTGACCGGGAAAGAAAATGGGATAATCAAAGGCAATCTCTATGAGCTTGACTATCCGCAGCACTTCCGGGAAGTAGTCGAAAAATCTCTGCCCGCCGATAATTACACGCTGCTCTATGAGCATGGGGAACGGGTGCAGCCCGCCGGAATGTATTTTGACGGCAACCCCGACCCGCAGCTTGGGAAGTTTGAACGCTTTGAAGCGCAGCCTAATGACCCGGAAGCATTGCATTTTCTCATGCGGGAGGAAAAGCACAGCTATGACCGCTTAAAGCCGGGGGATTTCAAGGCGCATATTACCGCGTTGCATGACAGCCGGATTGAAGCCGAAGCACAGCGCATTGTAGCGGAAATGAAGCGGCAGGACAGCCCTAACAGCCCCAACAAAACACATTTCATGGTGGAGCTTTCGCCTTACTTTATGCAGTTAGCTTCTACAAAGGACACCGACCGTCTGTTTGCTATGCTGCCATACAAAACACTTTCTTTTTCTAAGATTGAGGGCAGGCATGGCACTTTTGCATTTTTAGACAAAAGCGAGGACAGAAGCCGGAATATCCGAAAAGCGCGCCCCTCTGTCCGGGCGCAGCTTACCGCAGACAAGAAAACAACCGCCCCGAAAAAGGCAGCGGCAAAAAGAAAAAATCACGATTTGGAGGTATGAGCATGAATAGATTTACTGTTGAGGAAACAAACCTTTTGAGCATTTACCATGAGGGAAGCAAGGCGCAGCTTATAGAGAACATGACCGCTGCGCTGCCTTACATGGACGCGGGATTACGGGAGCTTGCAAAGCGCACCCTTTCCAAAGTGAACGCGCTGACCGACGCCGAGTACAAAGAACTTTCCGTTTATCCTGCTGATGAAGTATGACCGGGATTAAGCGGCTGTCGCCGCGACAAAGCCGCAAGGTAAACACCCTTGTGAAAAAGGAGTGCTGCAACTGCGAGAATGGCAACTGTATTTTACTGGACGACGGGGACACTTGCGTATGCCCGCAGCTCATTTCCTATTCCCTGCTCTGTAAGTGGTTTCGGATTGCCGTACTTCCTCTTGATAAGCTGCTCTATGCGGAACTCTATCAGACCGAGGACAGAAAGAAATGTACCGTGTGCGGCGCGTTCTTTGCGTCCACCTCTAACAGCGTCAAATACTGCCCGGACTGTCGGAAGCGGATTACCCGCAGACAGGCAGCCGAGCGCATGAGAAAACGGCGCGCTCTTGTTACGCGGTAAGGGCGAAAAAAGCCTTGTTTTACAGGCTTCTGACAACCGTTTCCTCATAGGGCAAGGGCTTTATACCTTTTCCCTTAAAAACGGCGTTCTACTGCGTAACATTTCAGAACTGCACCCATAAGAAAACCGGGGCGCGGATAGTCTTTACTGACTGTCTGCGTCCCGGTTTTTCCTTTGCTATTTTTCCATGTTGATTTGAGGGGTTGCGCCCTTATCTGTGGTAAGTAAACGGTATATCGTAAGGGGGATATACCATGCAGCCACGACGAGCCGCCATATCAAAATGACCCCACCGATAATGCCGCCCAAAATGAAGTTGAGGGCAATGATACCCACCGTTCCGGCTATGTCATACCCATGCGGTACAAGCCATACGAACATACGGCGAATACCAAAGGGAATACCGCAGCACAGCCACACATAAAAGTAATTGGTCTGCCCGTCCTCTGTAAAGACGTTCTTAAACATGAAGAATAAAAACAATGCGATAACGGCGGGCAAAACGGTTCTCTTAAAAAAGTCTTTCCAAATTTCCCCGCGTGTCATGGTATCACTCCTTTTCTATTGGGAATTGTGGGATAGCTTCTAACAGTTTCAGTATGAGCGTTTGCCGTAAATCGTCGTCGATTTCCTCTTTTACGCTTCCGTCCGGCTGACGCTTTTTTACCATTGCAAGGCGGTTGATTTCGTCACCGTAACAAGCAAGCACTTTTTCCAACGCCCATTTTTCGCTCACAACGGCGGCGCGTATCGTTTCATAGTCCGGCATTTCCTGTTCCATTCTCTGACACTTCCTTTGCTGAAAATGTATCACTTTGGTATGTAACTACTGTTTTTGATAGGAACTATTATATCATACAAGTATGAACAAAGCTACTCCCCACGTTCTTTTCCTTTTTCCCGTTCCGGTTCTCTTGGCTGCCGTAAAATGCTGTCTATGTTCTGTTTGATAACGTCGTACTCTTTGACCTGTTTTTTCAGTCTGCCATAGTCGGCGTAAAGGGCTTCTTTCTGTTCCTGGAGCTTTTCATATTCCGATTGCAGCGCGGTGAGGTTCGGGAGCTTGGAAACGCCCGCCGCCTTTAATGCCTTTGCCGCTGCTTCATGCAAGATGATTTCGCGCTCATGGGCTGCCCGGTAACTGTCCTTATTTCTTGCTTTGCGGTATGCGTCATAGGCGGGTTTTGTCTTTTGGAACGTGGAAACATTCTTGATAAGCACCGCCATATCTGCAAGCCGTTTTTCCGCGCTCTTTAATGCGTCTGCCGCCTGTTCGCTCTCTGTCTGTATCTCTGCGATTTTTGCGGTCAAGTCGGTGTATTGTTCAATCTTGTGTTCCGTAATAAAATTCATGGTCTTAGCTGCCTGTTTCAGATTGTGGATTTTCGCCCATTGTTCATAACCCCGGCTCTGCGCCGCCTTGATACTGTTTTCAATATCAATGAGCAGGGACACGCCGCGTTCTGTCTTGGGAGCTTTGGCGGTGCGGGTACGCTTGCCCTCTATCCGTTCCCGGATTGCTTCCTCTGTATAATCTGCGCCGAGGGTTTTCAAACGGGTAAACCGTTCCTGTCCCGGAACCAAACAGGACACATATTTTCCCCGTTTGATTGTGAAGCCTTCTGCCTGTAACCGCGCGAGCAATTCTTCAAAGTCGGACACTTGGGGGATAAGGGTATCGACGGCAAGTTTCAATTTTGCTTTGGCGGTTTTCTCTTTCTTATACACCGCATAATTCTTTCCCTTGCCGCCTTTCTCCGGCACAAGGACGGACAAGCCGTTTTCCCGGCACAGCCTGTCGCTGATGTTGCGTATTCCGTAATAGGTGCGCTTGTTGGAAACATACTTGTGGTAGTCTACAAAGTTTACCGCACAAAAAATGATGTGGTTATGGATATGCCCTTTATCTATGTGAGTGGTAAGGACGTATTCATATTGCCCCTTTGTTACCGCGTCGGCAAGCTGTTTTCCGATTTCATGGGCTTTCTCATAATCGACTTCCCCCGGCTCAAAAGATTGTATCAAATGGTGTGCGAGGTTGTTTCCTCTGTCAAGAGCTTGCGACAATGTAAATCCGAACTCAATATCTGCCGTTTCATAGCTGCACCCGAACGAGGACACCAGCATTTTCCCGTCCGTCTTGTCCGGGTTTTGGATATAGTCAAGGGCTTTTTTTAACGTGCTTTTAATAGGCTTAATCTTTGTAACCGCCATATCTCCGCAAGCACCTCCTTGATTTCTTCTATATCCTCTTGGTAGACGCTGCCCGTCGCATTGACGCGCTTTGCAATCTGATTGACATTGACCCCGATTTTCTGTATCTCCGCTGTCATAGCTTTTATGTCGGCATGGTCTATCTGAATGATATACCCGTCGATTGCCATTTTCCGCAAGTAGGCTTCCATGTTCCGGGTAGGGACGAGCTGCATTTTCTGTTCAATGAACGCCCGTTCTTCCTCTGTTACTCTGAATTTAATTTGTACTGTCCGTTTCCTGCCGTTCATCGGCTCACACTCCTTTCCATTCCGAGGGTTTGGGACACTTCCCAACAAGCAATTTTCAACCGACGCGCCGCAGCGCAGGAGGGCGAAAATACGGAAAGGGTACCCCTTTCCTATGCTTGCTAAGAAACTTTCTCCCTTTATCCCTACTACATGGAAAATCTGATTTTGCCAAAGCAGGACAAAAGAAAAACGCCGCAAACTGCGACGTTTCAAACTGCTTTTTCTATGAAGAAACGAGGGAACTTTATTCCCCCGTTATTTCGTTGTTGGCTTCCTCAATCCCTTTTGCGGTAGCTGACAGGATTTTCAAATCCTTTTCGCTCATGCCGTTGAGCATGGTATCAAGCTGACGGCGGCGTGTGGACTTTTCCTGTTCCCGTTCCGGGAAAAAGAACTGGTCTACCGATACGTCAAGCAGGGTTACAAGCTCATACAAAATCTGCAAACTTGGGTGCTGCCCGCTGTTTTCAATGGACGCGATATATCGCGGCGCAATGTTCAGCTTATCCGCTAACTGGTTGCGGGAAATTCCCTTTGCTTTTCTTGCCGCTTTGATAGCCTGTCCGAAAGCCTTAAAATCAAACTTTTCTTTGCTCTGCTTCATAATCATTTCACCCAACTACATTGTATATTTCATCTCTCTTTCAAGATATGATTACACACATCATAGTATGGATAGAAATAGAGCATATCATGTACTTGCTATTATTCGGTTATCCGAGTATAATTATATTGATAATGTTTGAAGAAAGGACGGTTACGATATGGAATATATGTCTTGTCCCGAAGCAGCGGAAAAATGGGGTATTTCTGAACGGCGTGTGCAGATACTTTGTAAAGAAAATCGAATACCTGGTGTTTCAAAAATCGGTTATATGTGGTTGATACCCAAGAGCGCAGTAAAACCATTTGATAAAAGGATAAAAAGGAGTGTAGACAATGAATGAAAAAATTTTAGTTGTAGATGATGAAAAAGAGATAGCAGATTTACTTGAAGTTTATCTTAAAAACGATAATTATATAGTACACAAATATTACAATGGAATTGAAGCATTGGAATGTATTCAGAAAACGGAAATTGATTTGGCGATATTGGACGTTATGCTTCCTGATATAGACGGATTCCGTATTTGCCAAAAAATTAGAGAAAATTATTATTTCCCTGTTATTATGCTTACAGCTAAAATTGATGATGGCGATAAAATAATGGGGCTAACAATAGGTGCCGATGATTATATAACAAAACCTTTTAATCCCCTTGAAGTCATTGCAAGAGTGAAAACACAGTTAAGACGCTATCAGAAGTACAACAATCCAACAAAAAAGCAGTTTTTTCCAAAAAGTGAATATGACATTAGAGGATTGATTATCAATAAGGACACGCATAAATGCTTTTTGTTCGGAAAAGAAATATCTTTAACTCCTATCGAGTTTTCAATCCTTTGGTATTTATGTGAACATCAAGGCAAAGTTGTTTCAACTGAGGAACTATTTGAAAATATCTGGAAAGAAAAATATTTAGATAATAACAACACCGTAATGGCACATATAGGGCGGCTTAGAGAAAAATTAAATGAACCCGCCAAAAATCCAAAATTTATCAAAACAGTTTGGGGGGTAGGTTATGAAATTGAATAAAAATGAACAAAATTATCTGCTTACAATCCTGTTTAAAAGTTATATCTTACAGAGTGTAATTTGTTCGGGAATTATCTTAGTGTGTACGGTTTCGTTAGATATGGGACTTACTTGGGTACTGGATAGATATGTGGAACATTACTACCTGATATATAGGGGACTTTATGTTTATATGGTAGGGCTTATATTATGGGTAGTTTGCATTTTGTATTTGACTTATAAACTTTTGAAAAAGGTTGTTAATTATGTCTACGAGTTACAAGCTGCAACAGGAAAACTATTTGATAAATCAGTAGATTATATTGAACTCTCACCGGAACTAAGCGAAATTGCTATCAACATAAATCGCTTAAAGCAAGAAGCAGAAAACAATGCGCGACTTGCACAGGAAAATGAACAGCGCAAGAATGATTTGATTATGTACCTTGCACATGATTTGAAAACGCCGCTTTCTTCCGTCATTGGCTATCTAACACTACTGCATGATGATGAACAACAAATATCACAGGAGTTAAGAGAAAAGTATCTTTCTATTTCTCTTGATAAAGCAGAACGTCTTGAAGATTTGATAAACGAGTTTTTTGAAATCACACGATTTAACTTATCTAACATAACATTACAATACAGCAACATAAATTTGACCCGTTTATTAGAACAACTTATCTATGAATTTAAGCCCATATTAAAGGAAAAAAATTTGAAATGTACTCTCAATAGTACAAGCGACATTATGCTACATTGCGACGCAAACAAAATACAACGTGTGTTCGATAATCTCTTGCGTAATGCGGTAATTTACAGTTATACAGATACAGAAGTTGCAATAACCACAGAACTTCAAGAGAACACTATTGTAATTACTTTTGAAAATTTTGGGAATCCTATCGCAGAAGAAAAACTAAAACTAATATTTGAGCAGTTTTACCGAGTTGACACATCAAGAAATACTACAAGTGGTGGTGCCGGATTGGGACTTGCGATTGCGAAACATATTGTAGAACTACATAAGGGGACTATTGTTGCTCATAGTAAAGACGAGTGTATAAAATTTATAGTTACACTTCCACTTTCGTAGGAAAATCGTAAGAAATTCCGTAGCAAAAAAGAGGATTTTCTTGCGAACAATCATCAAAATTAAGGCTTTTATTTTGATATAATTATTGTATCAAGGTGAAAGCCTTTTATCTTTAAACGAAATATAATATACAATAACAAGGAGGTATGTTGGTGAAATACCAAAATCGAATTATGGCGTTACCTATGCTATGTATGATAATAATTGTGTTATCTGCCTGTTGTTTTGACGAGCAGAAAAATGAAACCAGTAACGTAAATCCAAAAGTACAATCCGTTGAAACGGTATCCGTTACTCGCGGTAATCTTACTCCAACGGTATCTGCTCACACAACTATTATTCCGGCTTTGGATTTTGTTTTATGTTCTTCTGTTGAGGGTACTTTTGAAGCCTGTTCCTCAGCCGGCAACAAAATTACTGAGGGTGGTGTGATTGGGAAAGTATCTGAAGAAGAAATAAAATCCCCAGTTGACGCAACGATTCTTTCTATTATCTCATCTAATGAGAGTGTTCCCAAAAATTATCCCTTAGCAACAGCTAAGTACACAGGTTTTGCTCTCAATATTGAAGCTGAAAATTTTTTGAAAATATTGCCGGAAAATGCAGCATTAAAAGCAAAGTTTCAAGTAGTTGATGGTGTGGGACCTACGGAAGCGATTGCAGTTGTAGTACCAGTATCAGAAAATGCAGAAAGCACATTGCAATGTTTAATTGGAAAAGATATTGATGTAAAACCCGGACAAAGTGCTACCGTTGTCATAACAGCCGAAACTAGAAAAGATGTGCTTTTGTTACCACTTTCAGTCATTGCGGGCAGACAAGGTAAGGGAATGGTAACCGTAATAAATGACGGAAAACAAATTCAAACAGAAGTTATGCTGGGTGCAACTGATGGTGCATATATAGAAATATTGTCGGGTGTAAATGAGGGCGATACAATTTCTTCTATTCCCCCAAACCTTGACCCAAGGAGTAAGGAGTAATTTGTAACATGGAAAAAACGAATGGAGGAAATTTAATTCAAATAAAAAACTTGGTAGCGACTGTTAATTTGAATAATGGTGATACCTTAGTAACTGTAAACAAAGCAAATATGGAACTAAAGCGAGGAAACAGCTATGCTATTGTAGGCAAATCGGGTTCAGGAAAAACAAGCCTTATATCAATTATAGGTTTACTCAACCACTCATATCAAGGCGAATTTCTTTATAATGGTATGTCTGTTTCCACTTTAACAGATAGCCAGCTATCTATGCTTCGAGCAAGTAATATCGGTTTTGTTTTTCAAAACTATTCTTTAATTAAACATTTAAGAGTTTGGGAAAATATTGAGCTTCCTTTACTTTATTCCAAAAAGAAAATGAATACAAGACAGCGGAAAGAAGCAATACGAAATCTTTTGCAAAGTGTTGGATTAGAAGGAAAAGAAAATGATTATCCATCTAATTTATCAGGAGGCGAACAACAAAGAGTGGCGATTGCCCGCGCACTTGCAGTATCGCCGGAAGCCATTTTATGTGATGAACCTACTGGTGCTTTAGATAAAAAAACCGGAAAACAAATTATGGACCTTTTACATCAAGTTGTGCTTAAAAATGGCATTATGCTTTTAATAGTAACTCATGACCTCGATATTGCAAAGACTTGTAATACAATTTTTGAAATGGACGGAGGGAGGCTTCAATGTGTTAAATATGATTCTTAAAGACCTTCGTATTTCTCCTCTAAGAAATATCTTAACAGGTATATCGATGTTTGTAGGAATTATTGCAATGATTAGTTCTGTCTTGGTGGGAACGCTTGGTAAAGAATATTTGATTTCTGTCAATGCACAGATGTATGGATGGAGTCCTACATATTCTTTTTCAATTACAGGATCAGATTTTCAAGATACCATTAAAATGGAGAATTTTTTTCGAGAAATTTACAATACTGATCATTTTGTGGCTGTTACCTTTTCCATGCTGGAAGAGATAACAGTTGCTCCAGTAGCGTCTGTCTCTTCTCTACAAGACATAAGTGACACTGTTTACAAAAAGACTGTACCCGTAGATGTTGTTTTTACTACAAGCACATATAACAAAATCTATAATTTGCCTATGTCATCAGGGGATTGGTTTGATTCTTCGGAAATAAATAAAACTCTGTGCATGGTAGTAAATAAAGCAGCACAGAATTATTTTGATACTTCATATGCTGTTGGAAATGTAGAAAGTAGTCTTTCATTAACACCATTTAATGTGGTAGGTACTGTGAATGACGGGACAGATATACCAACTGTATATCTTGACGCCCATTCAATAGAACTACTTGTTCCGAATATGTGGAAAGTAAAAAATGCAACTGTTCATTGGCATTCAGAAGCGGGAATTACCATGAGACAGATGTATTCGTCATTACATGACATTTTAGAAGATACAATAGGAGGAAATTTGGATATCATAGGGAAAAGTGATATTGGAGATACTTATAATTCCGTACTTTCTGTACTTCAATTAGGACTTTTGGTAACATCATTTTTATTGTTATTTGTTTCTGTATTAGGACAAATTAACATAGGGTTATCATCCTTGGAACAACGTACTCACGAATTACTAATTAGACGGGCGATTGGCGCTTCTCGTGCGAATATTGTTACTTTAGTGTTAGGCGCACAATTAACTATATCAGTGTTTGTTTGTATTGTTTCAATCCTGATATCCTTTTTCTTGGTTCAAGGCATGGGGTTATTTCTGCCTGTGGATTCTCCCGTAGCGGCACTGGAATATCCTATTCTTTCGGCAGTGGTAGCTGTTATAACATCCGTTGTTGTAGCGTTGCTTGGAGGACTATTGCCAGCGTTAAAAGCTGCAAAGCTTGAACCTGCATTGGCGCTTAGATAAAATAAATTTTATAAAATTGGAGGAAAAACATGAAAATATTATCTATGAAAACAACGATTTTTTTAGGAGCAATGCTTTCTTTATTGGTATGTCTGATGTTTACAGGTTGTTCAAATTCTGAAACAAATTCTACTTCAAGAGGACTCACGGATTTTGCACACATTGAAGAAGAATATCTTGCAACCATTGACAGTTTGAATTGGCCTGATGGCATTGCACTTCCTGATAAACTGGAAGATGAAGATACAGGAGCTTCCTTTCAGGTTGGTTATGGAGAAACGAGAGCTTCTTATTTGTGGGAATATTCATGGATGAAAGAATGGCTTGATACTTATAATACAGATCCAGAGCGAGCCGAAAAAGCATTAGAAGAATTGGAAAAAGCCTTCGACATGCCATATATGGGAATAGACCGGTGTGATGACGCAACTCGTAATTATTTGCGCGAAAATATAGATAAAGCAAAATTAGGTGACCCCTCTGGATTTACAGAAAGTATAAGAGCAAATTATGCCAATTAGATTTACCTATTAAATCTGACTGATTACTGTCGGAGGTGCAATTTATGAAAAGAAAATACAAGAGAAGGACGTCTCGTTTCGGAATATTTTTTGTTTTCCTTACTGCTGTAACGATAGCAGGTGTATTTTTCATACCGTGGGCAATGAAACCTGACAATTTTCGCAATGAGAAGAATAAAATCAACTCTTGGCTGAATGGAATTTTCTTTCAAGATTTTTATAATGCAAAATCCCTCATATTAGTTGACCTTTCTAATGACAATATATTTATTTCAAAGCGAGAAAACGAGCAACAGCTTCCTGCCAGCTTAGCCAAATTATTTGTCATTGAATACGCAGCAACACTTGCGGATTTAGATAGTATTGTTCCTGCAAATTATGAAGCAATCCAATTAACTAAACCTGGTTCATCTGTTGCGAATATAGACGCGAAAAAATATTTTCTCCACAATTTGTTTGCTGCCATGTTGGTTCCATCTGGAAATGACGCTGCTTATGTAGTCGCGGATTATTGTGGTTCTATTCTTTCACCACAAGCTAAGAATAGTCAAGAACGTATTAATGTTTTTATGGAACATCTAAATAATTACTTACAAAATCAAGGGTATGAAAACACAATTTTATATGACCCAAGCGGATATGATGTCAATGCTCTCACTACCGTTTCAGACCTAAAATCAGTATCTACTCACCTTTTAGAGAAGCAATGGTTTAGAGATATTGTTTCAAAGAGTAATTATACAGCTACTTTACCTGACGGAAGTACGCAGACATGGAGGAATACTAATACTTTTCTTGACCAAACATCAGAATATTACAATGAAAATGTTAAAGGTATCAAGACAGGTTCCTTATCTAATGACTATAATTTAGTTGTTCTTTATCAACAACATGGAAAGGAATTTTTAATATGTAGTTTAGGCTCTCAATCGGATTCTTCAAGATATGATGATGTGAATTATATTCTTAAAACAATAGATGAATCTGACTATTTAACTAAATGATTTCATCTGCCGGACGACGGCAAAAGAAAAAAAGCCGTCGCAGAGCAGACACATTTTCACGCGCCTACTCTATTTCGGCGGCTTTGATTATCAGAGCCGCCGTTTCTTTTTATCCATCTAAATTCCAACGACGACCCTCTACCATGTAAAGGCATGGCGGCTTTAGGAGGTAGCCGCCATGCACTTATCAACTTATCGACACAAATCGACATTCCCCCAATTATCAAAAAAAGTCTATCCCCTGCAACGGGGTATTTCGGGCATAAAGATGAACAATCACATCATCTAAATACTTTTTATGTTTCCTTTGCGTCTGTCTGCGCCTTGCAGATGGGCGCATTTTGCATTTTACAGAACTTTTTTCAAAGAAATTTTTGCTTTCGTCCGGCGTTTGAAAAAGTCGTCTGTATTATCACGCGAAAAGGGGAGGTACTACCACCTTTCGACAGAAAGGAGGTGAGAACATGGAACCTAATCGCAGAGAATTTCAAAAGCAATGTGCCTTTCAAAGTTTCTGTAAACGGGTGCTGCACAACGAAGCGTGCAACGCCCACGACGAAATCCGGCGACGCAGGAAACGGGAAGTATCGTTTTGCGACCTTGCCTTGCATGAGGAACGGCAGCTTTACACCGTTGACAAGTATTTTCAAGACGAAGAAGCTGAACCGCGTTATCAAATGGCAGGAAAAGAGATAACCCCGAAACTGCTGCTTGAAGCAATCCGCACTTTGCCGGAGGAAAAAAGGACTGCTATCCTGCTGTACTATTTCGAGGGCATGACCGACGTGGAAATCGGAAAGATGTTCAATACGTCGCGCAGCACGATACAGTACAGACGGACAAGCTCTTTTGAACTGTTAAAGAAATATTTGGAGGGACACGCTGATGAATGGGAAGAATGGTAAACAATCCGACTACCCGGAAATCGCCCTTGTTCCCTATCCCGTCATTGTGGCGGCGAGCAAAGGCGACCCGGACGCTATGAAAATAGTCTTGCAGCATTTCAGCGGCTACATAGCGAGCCTGTCCATGCGGAAGCTCTACGACGAGCGCGGCAACGTCTACTATGGCGTTGACGAGGACATACGGGAACGGCTGCAAGCAAGACTGATGAGGGCTATCCTCACATTTCGGGCTGATGAATAGTTGAGCATGACCGTAAAACGTCTTGTAACCCCTTTTCCGTTTTACGGCAAGCAGAACAGCCATCTTGTTCTTTGAAAAAGAAAGCGGCGCAAAAGAACGGCGACGCAGTATAGGGCAAATCGGATACGTTCCTTTTGTGCCGAGCCATACGGCGGGTGCGCCATGACTTCCCTTTCGGGAACGAGCGAACAACACTACACCGCAAAGCAAGTCAGCAGCTTGCGGGCGACGACACACAAGAGGGATAATGATACTCCCTTACAGCCACAGTCCGAGCGTTAGAAGCGTCGCAGGCAATGGGTAGGGCTGCGTGAGAACCACGCAGGAGTGAAATTCTCGTGGAGCTATGCTAATAGCCGTTCGATTAAAGCCCCTTTTATTCAAAAACATACCTTTGAGCCATTTTGAAAGGGGGTATTCCTATGGCTAAAAAGGAAACTACAAACCATGCCGCCCCTGTTTTGCCTATGCTGAAAACAGTAGAGCAAATGAGCAAGGTTAGCGGTATTGGAGAAAATAAATTACGCGAGCTTATGGATAACGGCGAACTGGAATACGTTCAAAACGGAAACCGCCGCTTGATTGCCGATACCGCTATATGGGATTGGTACGAGCGAGCGAAAACCGCCGTAAAGCCCCCGGCAGAGCAAGGGGGTTAAGTTATGGCAATCTCAACAAGACAGGTAAAAAACAAACGCGACAGCAACGGCATACTGACCGGACGACCCGGCACAGTCTACGACGTAAACATAAAGTACACCGCCCCGGACGGAAAAAAGAAGTCGTATGCAAAAAAGGGCTTTGCCACCAAAAAGGAAGCAGCACAGCATGAAGCGGAAATGAAAACGAAGCTCCAAAATCCGGGGCAAGTTGCTTCTATTACTTCACAGAGGAAACAGACTGTCGCTGCCTATCTCAATGACTGGGTGGAAAGCTATGCAAGAGTGAACTTGCGCCCCTCTACTTATGACGGGTATAAAAAGACGATTGCAAACTATATCAATCCGTATATCGGCGGCGTTACCCTCAATCAGCTTACCCCTGCTATGGTAGACAAGATGTTTCAGCAGATTATAGACAAAGGCTTGAAGCCGTCCACCGCAGCCGGGGCAAAACGTGTTTTGAGTGTGGCGTTGAGCCATGCCCGCAAATACCGCTATATCGAAACCAACGCGGCAAAAGATACCCTTACGAAGTTTGGGAAAGGCGACAAGACCCCTGACCCTTACACGCCGGAACAGGTGAAAGCCTTAATGCAGCGCGTCGAGGGTACTGTTGGGGAAATGCCTGTTATCTTGGGCGGGCTTTACGGTATGCGCCGTTCTGAAATCTTAGGCTTGCGTTGGCGCAATGTGGATTTGGAGAACAACACCTTTGATGTTACCGAGCAGCTACCTTTCAAGGTACCGCCAAAAACAAAAGTCATTGAAGAAATGGCACCGCCGAAATCCAACGGCAGAAAGCTACCCATTACGGAGCTTGCCCGCCCGTTCTTCCTCAAACAGCTTGCCATGCAGGAAGTACAGAAAGAACAGGCAGCAAAAGACGGAAAGCCTTACTATGACAATGACCTTGTTGTAGCAAAGCCGGACGGCGCACCTATCGCCGCGTCGTGGGTGTCCTCTCAATTTGGAAAGCTGCTTGAAGATTTGGATATGCCGCACATTCGTTTTCACGATTTACGACATACGGCAGCGACCAATATGCACCAACTGACAGGCGACTTCTATACGGTTGGCGAAGTCTTGGGGCATACGCTTGCGGGTATCGGCGCGTCGCTTGGGCTTTCCATGAACTTTGAAGCTGTTACCGCCCGTTATGTGGACGTGCGGCTTGAACGAAAAAAAGAAGTTTTGGACGCTTACCATAGCGCGGTGGAAAAAGCAGCCCCGGAGAAACCAAAGGAAGCCGAGCCGAAAAAAGGAAAACGGGCAGCAAAGAAAAAACACAGCGAAATAGACCTTTAACCGCTGTATCTCTTTACTGCTCTTTACAACCTTTTATATGCCCGCGTGGAATTTGGGCACCATTTGGGCACCATTTACGGAAAAAGCACCATGAAAACAGAGGGTAAAAGAAACGCCGACAACTCACAAAAACGTAGTGTTCATGCGGGTTTTCGGCGTTTTCCTATCCCTTAACGGGCTTCTATTCATCTTGTGCGAGAGAGAAAAATTCTACTATATTTTATATCTGTACCACTTTCGAATAGGTGGCTGGCAAAACTATGACGGCACACATGAGAAGAAACATGACGGTTAATGCCGGCGAGTTTAGCACTTTTCTTAAAGAACTGGTTAACACTGGCTATATCAAGATATCCACCGGACCAGGAACTTGGGAAAAGGATATCTTTAGGGCGACCACATTTGTACCAATACTCTGTGAGAAGGTCTAAATTTTTTTGAGACAGAATTGTATACCTGTCAATTCTGCCTTTGGTTTCACGAACATGAATTGTCATGTTGGTACGTGAAATGTCATCATAATGAAGATGAACAACCTCTGATACACGTAATCCGGAAGAATACATAGTTGCAATAATCGCTTTATGCTTCAGATTCGGAGTGGCGTCAATGATTGCATTTATTTCATTGCGGGATAGAACAGCAGGAAGATTTCGCTCTCTTTTCATAGCCGGAACAGTGTCATCATCCCAAAGAATCTTCAGCACCTTTTTATATAAGAACTTGATTG
>NZ_QTVN01000016.1:0-66920 GCF_003460605.1 Ruminococcus sp. AF31-8BH | reverse complement strand
AAGAATCTTCAGCACCTTTTTATATAAGAACTTGATTGCAGACCGATAGTGATTGTGAGTTTCGGGAGACCTGCCTTCCAGACGTTTGGCAGTAAGAAAACTTTCCGCATCTTCAAGTGTAAGATCAGAAACATTTTTTTCGATCCAACGAAGGAAGTAACTGACATCAGAGCAATACAGTTGAATAGTTCTTTCACGCAGGTTACGTTTTTCCGCTTCATTGCGGATGGATTCAAAAATATCTTTATACATAATAAAACCTCCAGAATAAGTAGTGTTAATAATTACATCTACCTATTCGGAGGTGCGTTAGCGTCATAATTCCGATTGCGGAAGAGACTAGAAAATGTTATTCTTATCATAGGCAGTGGAGCTTTCTTAGTTCAGTTGTTTCGTGTGGTAACTTAACAATAACGGATTATGAAAAGTAATTCCACTGCTTTTTAATAAAAATAAAACTGCGCCACAGCCTTGGCAGGCCATCGCGCAGCGATTTTGTTCAATTGGAATTTGTGAGGGTAATTATGATAAATTTTTTGAATGATATAAGGAATGCAGAAAATCCAATATCCAATAATAGAAAACTTATAAATACCATAGCGATATTGTTTCTCGGAATAGCTTTGGGAACTTTCTCAAAATATCTGGATTTTCGTCAAACTGAACTTCCAGGTGTGCTTATGGCAATAAATGGAGTCTTAGATATTGGTAATTTTCTTGGGCGTTTTGCAATCTGGATATTGATTGCACTGTGTATTTCTATTTATAGCAATTCTGCAATAAGAGCAAGCATCAATGTTTTTGTATTCTTTGTTGGTATGGTTGCAAGCTACTATTTGTATTCAAACTATATTGCAGGATTTTTCCCAAGAAGTTATGCGATGATTTGGTTTGGATTTACAGCTGTTTCTCCATTATTGGCTTTTGTCTGTTGGTATGCAAAGGGGAAAAGCAAACTGGCATTTATACTATCAGCACTGATTTTGGCAGTATTGTTCAATATGTGCTTTGTATATGGATGCTGGTATTTTAATGCAAAATCTGTTTTGGAAGTGATAGTCTTTATTATTGGACTTATTGTTTTGAGGAGAGACACATTGAGGAGTTCTGCGCTAATGGGAACGATTAGTATAGTTCTTGCAGTTTTACTTGATATGGTTATTCCATTTCATTTTGGATAAACAACTTCCAGTTTATCAGAAAGCATTTAGGGCGGACAAGCAAAATGGCTTGCCCGTCCTTTTCTTTATCGCTCCTGTTCGTGCCGCTTGGTGCGGCTCTGCGTCTGCTCCGGCTGGTCGGCGCGGAGTGCAATATCCACGCATTTGCGGATTTTTTGAAGCTCGGCAACCTCGGCGCGGGTCTCTTTCAGCGTGTCATATTCCGCTTCCCGCTGTACTTTGAGGGCGGTATATTCTTTCTCCCACGCGGAGATCGGCAGGGTTTTCACGCCCTCCGGCAAATGGGCATGGAGATAGCGGTTTGCCGCGTCCCATAGGGTAAGCTCGGCTCGGCGGGCTTCCGCAAACTTCTCCTGTTTCCCTTTCCAGCGGATTTGCCGATACTCGTCCTGTATGGGCTTGTAGGTTTGATAATTTCTGCCGTACTCCATGAGTTTTTGCAGTTCTTTCATGCGCTGCTCGGCGGTTTTCATTCCCTCCCGGATTGAATAGGCTCTATCACTGACAGAGGAAAGAGAAGCGTCCAGCTCATCAAGATTAGAGATACCATGCTCGGAAAGATAGTTGACCGCCGCCGCTATGGTTTTCAATTCATCGGTTGCATGCTGCTGTTGCCAACGCTGCGAATACTTCCGGCTCTTTTCTCTCTGAACGCTCAAATACTTCATCAACAGATTTGCAAGGTTGGGAGATTGCGGCGGCTGCTTCGGGGCGGTTTCCCGCGCTTTGAACAGGTCGGCAATCCATTCCTTGAGCTTCCCAATCTGCGCCCGGATTTCACGGATAAGGCGGTTTGCCTTTTGGATATTTCGGTTCAGTTCGCCTTTCTCGGTGGCGATGCCTTTCTTCTCCATCTGGCAAGCTGCCACGCCCATGTGGACGGTGGGTATTTCGTCTATGCCGCGCTCGGCGTTGCTGCGGTGGTCGATACGCTCCGGGCTTCCGTTCCTCTCCAAAAAGTTGTTGGTAAAGTCAGCCCATGCCTTGCGCCACAAGAGGGTGTTGTCCTTGTCGTTCCAGCCTGTAAGGTCAACTTTGTGGGTTTTGTATCTGCCGCTTGGCAAGCGGATACGCTCGCCGTTTTCATCAAGGTCATATTCCTTTTTGGATTTCGCCGCCCATGCTCCGCGCTCGTCAAGTGGTCGCATGGTCAGCATGATATGACAATGGGGATTGCCTTTGTCGGTGTCGTGAATGGCATAATCAACGCACATTCCTCTGGAAACAAATTGAGAGGAACAGTATTCCCGGACAAGCCGGATCTGTTCCTCTCTGGATAATTCTATGGGGAGCGCTGCGTCAATCTCACGCGCAAGCTGGGCGTTCCCGGCTTTCTCGTAAAGCTCCACGCTGTTCCACAAGGTTGAACGGTCATAGAATGAGGGTGGCGCGTGGGGCGGCAGCATGATCTCTGTATGGACAACGCCGCCTTTGCGGGTGTAGTCATGGGGCATTCCGTCCCATTCGTTTGTCAGCTTTTCGCCGCTTCGGTAGGCGGCTGCGGCAACGGCTGATTTGCCTTTTCCTCGGCTCACAATGCCGATGTTCCAATGGTAAATGGCTATGGGTATCACCTCCCGGATAGGATAATAAAACCCGCAAAAATGGTACAGACGCCAACGGCGGGTGTACTGTTTTTGTGGGTGTGCAGGGATAGCCGCGAAGCGGCGCAAGGGGTGCAGCCCCTTGTTGCGGCAAAGCCGCCAATCGGAGCGCGGGGAAATCTCCCTGTGCGGAGATAAGCCCTCGGCAGAGCGCACACGCCCGTAAGGGTGTATAAGTGCGCCCTTAGTTCCTAAGGGATTTTCAGCTTGTCGTTTCCTCGGCTCGTTTTCTCAAAAACTCCCGTACCGGCTCACTCGTCAGTGCAAGCCTAAGAAGTGCTGCGGCTTCCTCGTCGGTCATGTCCTTTGCTTCCGGCACAATGCTTTCAAAGACCGCGCCCCGGACGATAAGGCGGTGGCTGCGTGTCCTGCGTTCCTCTTGGGACAGCTTTTGACGCAACACCTTTTCTCGGTTCTCAAACTGCCGGATTTTCTTCTTTCCGTCCTCAATCTCGGCTTGCAGTTCTTCGCGGGTTTTCTCTCTTGGCTTTGTCATGGTTGGGCGCTCCTTTCTGCTCATAAGCATAGAAAAAGGACAGTCGATTTTCTCGGCTGCCCTTGTAAAATAGAAAACTTATTTACTCTGCAAGAAGGTTTTGTTCGGATACTTTTTCATCAGAAGTATGGCTTGTTTGGGCGTGGGGCATATCAGTCTGAGTTTCCGTCAAAGTCTGTGTTATGATAGTGTTCATATAACCAGTATTTTCCCTCAAACTCAACGACAATGTTATCGCCGTACTGATAAACCGCAGCCCCTACAATATCATCATTTGCTTGGAAATTTTCTTTTGGTTCTTCCGAAGAACTAACTGTGTTTTCGATTTTTCCTAACAAATTGAAAGAACTTTTTTCATCTGCGAAGTTGGGTTGAGAGTCAACGATTTGATAAAGCGTATCATTTACATAGACCATAGGAGCAATATCTCCAGAAATGGGAACCAATGCCTTTAGCAAATCTTCTCCTGTTACACCTAATTGTGCTTCATCGCTTGCAAAAGGAATACGCAGCAGGTATTGTTGGTCTACTTCGTAAAGATATATATAAATGCCTGAGCCAACATCTTGTGTGTCACCTAAAAGAGAAAGAACATCTTCTCTTGTCATGGTCGGTGTTAGTTCTTTAATTTGCTCAGATGTTACCTGCGTCGGTGTATCGAGCGGTTTTTTGTTTTCTGGTATTAGACTAAGGATTTCTTCAGTCAACGGGTTACTTTCTCCTGCGTCAATCGTTTTTGCAGCTTCTTTTATTTCTTTATGAGAATAGTCGCTCAAATCTTCAACAGCAATGCCGAGAGAATTGAGATAATCAACCGCTGCATTATATTGAATTATATCAACGGCAAATGCGGTCAATGGTATCATCAAGCACAAGCAAGCTGCAATAGCCCCCCACTTTACCCAAATGGGCTTTTTGGCTTTCTTCTTGTAGTTGAGAGCTTCATCGACATATTTTGTATCAAGTTCGCTCATAGCGTCGGAAAACTTCTTTGCGTTCATATGAATACCTCTCTTTCAATCAAATATTGCTTCATCTTCTCGCGGATACGGGTCAGCCGGACAGAAATGTTTTTCTCTGAAAGCCCTACAAACTCGGCTATGTCCTTGTAGCTGTCAGAAAACCAATAGCGGCGCATGAAAATAACGCGGTTTTCGGTAGTCAGCGTGTCTAAAAATGCTTCAATGATACGGGCTAACTCTTTGGCTTCGATTTCTGCTTCTACTGTATTCGGGGCTGCTATACAGGCTTCAATTTCTTCCAAAGCAATCGTGTAATGGCTGCTCCGTTTGGCTGCTTCCTTTCTCCAATAGATTTTGAGTGAAATGTTCCGAACGATTTTAACAAGATAAGATAGCAGCGGGTTAGGTCGTGCCGGGGGAATGGCGTTCCATGCGCCTAAATAAGCGTCGTTTACACATTCCTCCGCGTCTTGTCTGCTGCCTACGATATGGTAGGAAAGATTGTGGCAGACCTTTCCGTATTTTATATCCAGCTCTCGTATGCCTTGTTCTGAACGTCCAAAAAACATTTCTATGATTTTTTCGTCGTCTATCATCTCACCGCCTCCTTTCGGGCTTCACCTATGTACTACGGTTTCAGCGGCAAATACTACATCTAATCCGAAACTTTTTCAAAAAAATTATAGCACATCTTTTTGAATAGGGTGTGTCAAGTTGCCGGAATGTTTCTTTGCCGCTTTGCTGGCGGCGTTCCTCCGTTCTTCGCTGTATGGGGCGGTCAGACGGAAAGAGAAACGCCCCTTTACAATCTCAAACTCCATGCAACCCGTTTCGGGGTCTGCGTCGGTCTGGCGGCACTGGTCGGGGTACTGTCCGGAGTAGGCGGCAAGCCGCTTCTTTAAGTCGGTGTTGTGTGTGCGGATATGGATAAGGGGGTCTTTCTCGTCAAACCATATATCGGTGGTCTTTTCCTGCTTCGTAAGCCCTGTTCTCATAAACTCTCCTTTCTGCGCCCCTGTTACGCAATAGGGGCATTTTTCGGGTGTTTTTCCCGGCTCTTGACTTGGGGAAAATGAGGATTTTCAAATAGAAAACGCTCCGGCGATACATTCCTCGTCCAGAGCGTTTCTATCGTGAAATATGGGATTTTTCCGGCTCTTGACGCTCATACATAGATAAGCTCAAACTTGACGATTTCCTCCGCTTGCGCCTTGCAGGTGTTCATCAGCCCCACCCATTGCATGGGGTCTGCGGCTTTCAGTTCCTCGGTTGCGCCCGCACCCTCGGCAAGCTGCGGGATAATGAGGTCAAGGCGGCGACGGACGGCGGCTTCAATCTCGGCGCAATGCTCATAGAGGGTTTCGCTTGCGACAAGGGCGTTGTAGAGATCGGGGCGGTAGCCCTCAAGATAGGCTTTCCGCAAGTGTCCATAATGCCCGATATAGGGCGGTCTGGCGGGTGAAGTAGTACCGTTGTCAATCAATCTTCTCATGCGCTCTTTTCTCCTTTCTCGTCTGCGACAGGGGGAAGTTTATGGGGCTTTTGCTCCTGCTCCCGTTCCCGCTGTTCTCTCCATTCTCTGCGTTTTTTCTCCATATAGCGGCGGTTGTATTCGGCTTTTTTTGCTCTGCGCCGTTCCTGCTCTGCCAATGCCGCTTTTTCTTCCTCTGTCAGTACGATTTCCTCATGGGGGATTTCTACCTTGCCGACAAAGTTAAAGAAAATCTCAACCTCCTGTGTGCGGCTCGCCCCTTTTCCCTCGGCTTGGTGGACAAGGATTTTTTCAACAAATTCATTTATCATGGCGGGGGTAAGCTCGGAAAAATCCGTATATTTTTTGACAAGAGTAAGGAATTTTTCAGCGTTGACGGTTTCCCGGCTTATACGGTCAAGCTCCTGCTCGTCTTGGGTAACGCTCTCGGTTAAACTCTCTAACTCCGCTTCAAAATCATGCAGCATTTGTTCAAAGAGCTTATCAGAAAGTCTGCCGTTTACATTGTCCTCATAGAGCTTGCGGATTAAGCGGCTCAATTCGTCGGCTCGTTTCTCGCTGCGCTGTTTTCTCTGCCGGATTGCCTTTGCCGCTTTCACCTGCCGCTCGCTGGAAGCAGAGCAGACCTGCTCCATAAATGCCGCTTCATTGTTCAGCGCGTAGTCGCATACTTCCTTGATAGCTTCAAGCAGAAGCTCATTTACAACGGCTGTGCGGATAAGGTGCGTCGTGCAGTATCTATTATAGTGCTGGTTGCCTAAATCATAACGGGAACAGTTGTACTCGTCGCGTTCTGGACGCTTCCTGCCGTTGGGTCGCCCCGCCCAGTCCCGCGCCAGTCCAGCCCCGCCCCTGTGGTTATACATCTTAGCCCCGCAATCCGCGCAAAACATCAAGCCCGTTAAAGGATTTGCCGCGCCTATGGTGTCCGTCCGGCGTATCGTTTTCCGCAAGCTCTGGACGCGCTCCCATGTTTCCTTGTCAATAATAGCTTCCTGCGTATTTTCAAAAATGACTAAATCCTCTTTGGGTGTCATTCTGGAGCGTTTGTCTTTGTAGCTTTCTTTATAGGTGCGGAAGTTTACTGTATGCCCCATATACTCCGGCTTGGATAGAATATCGGCAACTGTGCCGCCACGCCATGTGTACCGTTCAGCGGGGTTAAAATTAGACTGATGTTTCCCCACGCCGCGCTGTGCAAGATAATAGGACGGTCTTTCAACCTTTTCCAAAGCAAGGATACGGGCAATTTCATACGGGCCTTTGCTCTCCAACGCCATGCGGTAAATCCGGCGTACTACCTCGGCGGCTTCCTCGTCGATAATCCAGTGGTCTTTGTCATTAGGGTCTTTCTTATAGCCATAAATACAATGGCTGTTTGTATGCTTGCCGGACATTCCTCTTGCGTGGAGAACGCTTGTTATTTTTCGGCTGCTATCACGCACATACCATTCGTTCATAATATTCAAAAACGGGGCAAACTCGCTGCTTTCGCTCTTGTCGCTGTCAACTCCGTTTGCTATGGCAATAAAACGGACGCCCCGCTCCTTGAACATGACTTCTGTGTAAAATCCCACTTGCAGATAATCTCTGCCGACACGACTTAAATCCTTTACCAGCACATGGGAAACCTCTCCGGCTTCTATGGCTGCAATCATGCGTTTCCAATTAGGGCGGTCAAAGTTTGCGCCAGACCAGCCGTCATCAGTAAAGTGGACACAATTCGTAAATCCATGCTCCTTTGCATAATCTTCAAGCAGCTTCTTTTGATTGATTATACTGTTACTGTCGCCTGTGAGGTCGTCGTCGCGGGAAAGACGCTCGTATAGTGCGGTTATCTTGCCGTTGTCCGTTTTCTTTGCTTTCATTGAAAAACTCTCCTTTCTATGGGCGATTTCTTATCCCCCTTTCACAGCATATAGCTTCTTTTACAAAATTAGGTGGAATGATATATACCTCTGAATGGTCATTTTGTGCCATTTTTGTGAAACTCCTTTCCTGTTATCTCTTTTTAGACCATATCAGGCCACCGATTGCGGCAATTAGAACCACCCCTATACCGAGCAGTATAAATGGATTCTTCTGTTTTACTGCATCCACGATATTCACCTCCTGTGCTTGATTTTCTAAAATTCCCTCTGTCTCCTCTTCCTGTCCTTTCTCCTGAAGCACATTCATTTCATCAATAGGATTTTCATTTTTCTCTGCAACCTGAGATTCTTCCCCTGCTGCATGGATATTATCTAAAACGACTTCTGTTACTGTAATCTTTTGCACCAGGAGACCTTCTTCTGGAAGATTCTGATACATATTCGAAAACTCTGTTACAAAAGACAGATCTCCTTCTGTTGCACTTACAGACAGAATCCGATAAGTTCCACTTCCAGTGGACAGATTCCACTCATAGAAGTTGTCCGCATTTAGGAATACAGTTTGGGTTACTCCATTTTGTTCTTCTAAAACAACCTCTATCGTACCTGCAAATCCGTCAAAAACCCGTGCCCGAAATGCAATGACTGCCGGAACCTGTTCGGTACCTGTATAATTATCCTCCAACTCTGCTTCCATGGATTCCGAGCGTCTAAGGATAGCGCCCTCTTCATCAAAGAGCACATATTTTCCAGCTGGATTGACGGTATCATAGCCCCAGCCATTCCGAAGCATTTCTCCACTTTCCAGATATCCATGTCCGTCATCCCAGGATACAATCTGTGGAAGATCTGTAGCATTCTGCGTGTCAGTGTTTGCAAGTACCGTAATTGGCATTGCCAGTAATGCAGAAGAATATAGTCCCATAAGCAATCCATATTTCAAGTGTCCGTCCATACTCAACCCTCTCATTTCCAAATGATCCAAAAGGCTCCATCTGCCAGGTCACGGCCGTAAGAAGCAATCGTTTCCACACTGTACACTTTTCCAGTACGTTCCCTGCTGGCACAATCGGCAATGGTGATATAGCCATCTTTGGTAACACCAGTCAGAACAATAAAATGCCCGCTTCCACTGCCCGTGATCGTGTAGGCCTCACAAATTTCCACCACTATTTTTCCGTCTTTCAAGGCATTTACAACATCTCCCATTCGGTCTTTTCCCACTCTTTCACAGTTAAGTCCCCAGTGGTGAGCGGCATTCATAGGGAAGGAATGAGCGGTTCCTAAGCCATATACATACTCACCATTAGCAATGGAGTATGCACAGGTCATTTCCGGTGTTACGGTTTGTCCTGTAAATGTTGATATTACGATAGCAAGAGAAGTCGGACCACAGCCAGATGCTTTTATTGTACTAGGACCATAAGACATAGTTGCCCAGGGATCTTCTCCCTGGTTATAATAAACAACCTTTTTGACACCTTTTCCCACCGTATCATAGATGATAATATCCCCGGTCGCGTCAATATTGCCGATATAGGTATCACCACCACTGGTTCCGCCAGTCAGAAAGTCCGTCCAGTGAAAGACATTGAAAAGGGCATTTTTGACAGCTTCTACACCGCTTTGCAGATATTCCAACAGCTTTAATACAAAATTGAATGTGCTTTCATTTGTCACATATTTATATTGATAGCCGCTGCTGCCTGGCAGCTGTGTGTTCAAGATCAATGCCAGAGTGTATTCTACAACCTTTGTCGTTACCGTCCGCTTTTCTTCCCAGGCATTGCCTCCCTGCTCCAGAACCTGCCGATAAGTCTGTTCATCTGTCTCTGCCCGGCTTCCATTCACTTCCAGACAGTAGACTTTCTGTTCCATTTGGCCGTCCCGTTCAGCTGTTACAGTCCACGAAAAAAAGCTGTCCACATTTTGTGCGACAGCCTCCTTTAACACCTGATATGACTTCTCCAGGGACTCCTGATCTGTTTTTGTTTCTGTGGAAGTACTGGATGTACTATCGTGAATCTCGACAAGCCCTAACACTTTCTTGACATAGGCCTGGGTTTCGGAATATGGCGGTACTTGATAACCATATTTGATAACTGCATAAGGTCCTGCATTATATCCAGCGACTGCAAGCTCTAAGCCATTGGAATAGCCTTTAAATTGCTCTACCAGCTGGCTGATGAATTTGGCTCCGCCCATAATATTCTGGTACGGATCATAAGGATTGGATACTCCAAGGGAAGCCGCCGTTTCCGGCATAAGCTGCATTAAGCCTATTGCCCCAGCACCTGATACCACATTCGGACTGAAATCAGACTCCGTTTTACAGATTGCAAGAAGCAGCGCCACAGGTACATTATAGATCCTGGCAGCTTCCTGAAAATAGGCATCATAAGGGCTGGAAAGATTAGTGTCCATATCAAGTCCCAGGACATTTGAATATCCAAGGAAAGAAGATATGGTGCTGTTGTCGCATTTATCCATGAGCATAACAGACAGATAATAGGATAAGCTTCTTTTTAGTTTTGTCTCAAACTCATCCACCACAACCAATGTAGCATCAGCATATTTTTCCATCTGGTCTGCCTGGATTTCCTGCAAATGTAAATCCCTCTGCTGTCCTATGATCTGCAATATCTCATTCTGATAGTCTGCGTTTTGCAGAATTTGCTCCGCTCTGCTTCTGATATTTGCAAGCTGGTTGGACTGTGCCTCATTTGCATAGGAATCCGCGTTGGCAAAACCCAGATAATGAAATATAATTCCAATCATGTTTGCAATAATAAACATCCACAAAAAAAGAAATAGAAATATAGCACCAAACACCTTCCAAACTGTTTTGCTGCCAGCCAAGGTTCCTACTAATGTTCCAAGCGGTCCTGCCATGGCAGTCCCGGCTGCCGCACCAGCAGCAGTTCCCCCAGCTTTTACAGCAGCCGATACCGCATAAGCAGCCTGTGCCGAATGAGCAATCATTTCACACTCCCCATCAAGCAGGGAATTCTCTTTTCTCTCCTCATCCATAGGCTTAAATCTCCCACTTTCCAGTATCTCTGGCACCCTGTTTCTGTTCTCTTAACTTACTTCTTGATTTCGGAATTTCCCGAATTCTATGAGGATTGCGTAGCAGTTCCATATTCATAGGCATTTGTGCATCCTCCGTCTGGATTTCTTCCATACCATTTATTTCCTCTGAAAGTGTAAAGCTGTCATTTGCCTCTTCGATTGGATCCAGATTATCCTGTTCCAGATATTCGTCCGGTTCCTGAACAAAACTATCTTCAGAATCATTTACTCCAGTAAAACTGTCTATCTCAGAATTTCCAGTTGTAGAGTAATTCGCGAAGCCACCGGCTTCTGCTTCCTGTGCAAAAGGCTCTCCCATGTTTGTAAGCTGGTTCTCACTTTCTATATTCCCAGAAATACCAGAATTCGAATATATAGGCGTTTCCATTTGGGGAACATCCGACATGTTACCAGAAACTTTTCCTGCCTCTTCCGAAAAACTATTCGCGCCATTTACATCCATTTCTGGATTTGTATGAACACTCTCATTTCCAGACACAGCGTCCAGGATTCCCAAATCCGCACTGGAATCAAAAGAAGCTCCGTTTTCACCTGCAACATTTTCATCTGAACCTGAATACCTGTCATTTAAGCTACCAGATACATCCGATTCAAAACCACTGGCAGAATAAGATAGTTCACCTTTTTCTTCTGAAGATGTATTTCTGTCCGCCTCCTGGCTCTTGTTACCAATGCCACCTCCAAAATCCGTTTCCATTGCATAATCCGAAGGCCCCATGCCTGTCTCCGAAGCCGGATATTCACCCAGTTCTGCCATAATGCCATTATCACTGTTAAATGCAGATGCTCCTTCAAATGGTTGCTCTCCAAAAGACATAGGATCACTCCGGGCTGTGGTTTTTCCATCCGGGAAATTAGGTTCTCCTGGATTCTCCATTTCACCCAGACTACTTCCACTTGATAGTGCTTCAGAGAATCCATCTTCCATAGTTTCGTTTGTAGTAACACCTTCTGAAGAAACCGCCTCTGTTCCTGAAGCTTTCTGGTATTCCGGTAAACTTCCCGCATTCAGATCCATTACAGTCCCTTCTGATTCTACAAAATCATCGGATTCCATCACAGGCTCAATTTCACTCGAAGATGTTGCCTCATTTTCAATTGTCCCAGAAGCATAAGATGTACCAGAAGTCTCCGTTCCATTTGCACGAATTCCCAGCTCATCAAGTACATTTGCTGAAGCGGTATTTGAAGCATTCATACTCTTGGTATCTCCAGCCGCAGTTTCATGCTTTTCTGGATATTCCGTATCAAAATCACCACTTTGAAACAAAGATTCAATATCCACTTCACTTCCTCCAGAGGGATTCATAGGGATAGGCCCCGTAGGTTCGGTAAAGCCATTTGCGCTACCTAAGTTTCCCATATTCGTAGAGCTTCCAGTACCATTTCCGCTTCCATCTGTTCCAGAAAATGCCCTTCCTGCCTGTGAAAAAATTCGCTGTGCCGCCATGGCTGCTCCGAGTGCTCCCGTGCCTGGGGAAGGCCGTCCAAGATTCACGCCTAACGCCGCCATATAAGAATCCAGTTTGAATGTAATTTTGCAAAAGCCCACCAGACACAAAGTTGCTACAAAAAACTTCGTGAACCCATAGCTGCTTGCCATCATGTTTCCATAACCAGACAAAAACATTTTTAGGCACCAGGCATTTAAGATAATCAGAACTACCTGGCCTCCAAACATTTTCGCCCAGGATGCAAGAATATTATTAGTGGACTTTGAACCACCTGTTGCAAATGCCAATGGTGCTGTATAAGAAAACACGCCCAGAAGGACATACCGTTCCGCAATTACAAACAGCATTTTAAAATAATTCCACGCAACTACAAACTGCATAATGAGCATTAAGATTGCTATGCTGATTGTTCCAAGCCCAAGCGGTGCTGTAATCCCCTCTAAGGCAGTTACATACTCCGAAAAACTTTGCACCTTGATGTCAGTTCCAATCACCCATTGATATGGGGTTCCCGCAATTTTCAATATGTAATTAATAACAGGCTTTGAGGCAACCACAAAGAACAAGCAGATGGAAGAACGTCCAATTAACTCGATTGGTTCTTCTGCATTTATTCCAACCTTCCCGAACATGGATTTAAACAGCTGCCAGATTAGAATCATAAGCAACAGCGCAATTCCCATAGGAACAATCACGTTTTGGTACAGGCTTCCTACCACGGAAAACAGTTCTTCAAACAGGGAGAGGTTACAGGATAGTAAATCTGTAAATACATCCGTAATCAGTCCCATCATATCAATGATAAACTGAGATACCATTTCTTTGACTGCATCTACCAAAAGATCCAGCAGCCAGCTCATGTTTCATTCATATCTATTATAGATACCCTCCTTTTATGCCGGGAGAGCTCCGGCTTTTTCTTTTCTTCAGATCATCCCGTAAACATGCTCTGTGGAATAATCTTTTCCAGATACGTTACAATCGCACCCAATGTCATAAGTGCCGCCCAACAGATAACAATCCTTTTTAACCAGGATCTGGATTCATCCACAGTTCGTCCCGATTTGCTAAAATTCATTAGAAAAAGGCATACTGCCGCACAAACCACAGCTGCCACAGTTGCAATGCCAGCTACGTCTGTATAAACCGTCTGCATTGCATTTTTCGCAGTTGCAAAAATGTCATCCGCATACACGGGTACTACGGTCATAAGAAGTACACCTATAGCGCAGTATGCAATTGGAAGCGCTTTCACAAGCCAATTTTTCTTACTAAAACGTGCAGCAATTTCATCTTTTACTTTCTGTTTTTCCATAGACTTCCTCCCTTCAACTAAGCTCCGGAAGATCTGCTTCTTACAAGGTCCTTCTGTGCAATCCGGGCGAAAAAAAGACAACCACTTTTCTAATGGCTGTCTTTTCATACTTTCATAAAGTTCCTGGCTCTCTCATGCACCAGGTTCCGCATGCACAGAACTTTATGGTATTATTCTATACATTACAAAATCATATGTCAATTTCATAATAGTCGCATTATTAACTCATTCTGATAGCAAGCTGTTAATCCTGGTTTAGTTGGCAGATTTTTTGTCTTAGCGTTTCAATCTCTTTAGAATAATCCTTCATCTTCGTCAGATTACATGATTCGAAAAAAAACTCCAAATGCACAAGAGAATCCTTTCCCTCGAATGTATACTGATCTGCCATTGTCATTGCAGAAATTAGAAAATCCGTAAGAAGTGTATCACCACATGTGCTGATCAAAAAATTACCACTATATTCCAGTTTCCCAGTATGTTTCTCTTCCTCTAATGTAAGTGTCAGATCTCCACCCTGAATTTTTGCGATTTCAGCTGCTCTCGGATAAAGGGTTCCCAGCAAGAAATCATAGCAGGCTTCACTTTTTACCATTTTGTACTGAGAACGCTCTAAGTCTGTTTTTTTCATTAATAGATCACAAGACCTATCTAAAGGCATTCCGTTTTTATCTATATGCTTTTCTTCTAATATTTCTTTCAATTCCGCTTCATTTTCTTCCCTGTAAAATACTTTTAATACCATGTTCCTCTCCGTGCACAGCTAATGTTAATTAACTGAATCTCTCTTACATGTTTTTATAACTATATCATTATTTTGCCGTTTTGACCAGTATAACGGACAATATAATTTTTACTTTTTTCATAAAATAGAAACAACACGATTGATACCTATACTGGTCAAAAAAAGGAGAATGGCTTTATGGAACAAAAACTAAGATGTGATATCAGCATCGGTCCAAATCTTCAGAAGCTCCGCCACAATTACGGAATCTCCCAAGAAAAGTTATGTGCTATGCTCCAACGAAATGGCTGTGACATTGGTCGAACCACTTACGCAAAATATGAAAATGGAGAACTCAATGTTAAGATTAGTGTTCTATTGGGATTAAAAAAGATATACAATTGTTCCTTCGATGCATTTTTTGAAGGTATAGAGACAGAATAAGCCCTGTATAACTACCGGGCTATTTTTATTTTAAACAGCATTTTAGATAAATTTCAATTAACCTACCCGTTCTTGGCGTTGATGGTATTCCACAAACATTCTCCAGATGTATTGCATACATATTTATTCACTTCCATTAAGCTATGGGTATTAATAAAATACCCATAGCATTCCCCTATGCAGCCAGTGTTACTATGCCGGCACTATCGCCATAGAAATTAATACAGTAACAAACTGCTTCAGTCTCAAATTTTACATGCTCATTCGTTTGTTCCAGGACACGCATAACTTTACTTGTAGAGTGCCATAAACCATTCTGACAGTAATGAGCTTTCTGGCCTTCTTTCAATGGCTTAAGCACAGATCCATGAAGCATCACCGTAGGCTTAAATTTCATTCGTTTTCCTCCTTCCTGATGTTTTATCAAATTGTCCACCTCCTTTTTGTATACAAAAAAAGCACAGAACAGACATTCATTTTTCAAATAAATCAATGTCTTTCTATGCTTATTTTTTGTGCATAATCTTGCTAAAAACTTGTCTCCAGGCAATAAGCCTGGACAAAATATCTGTTCCTGAATCCAGGAACAAAACAATTACACATTTATAATATCCATATATAGTAACTTTGTCAACTGTATATACAATATATTGTATTATTGCATCGTATTATATCAATATGGGAACTTCACAACACAAACGATCAAACGGTATATAAACTCCTCATACAAATCCGAATCAAACTTGCTATTCATATTGGCATATTTATATAATAGTGGATTATATAGTTCTATAATCTGAATCATTGCAGTTTCATCCATCATTTTTGCTCTGTTAAGAAGTTCCCTAAATCCCATATCTATTTTTCTCCTATATTTTTACGTAGTTTCGCAAGTGTATTGAAATAAATATCTTTTGCATGTAAATCACTGATTCCAGTCAGTTCTCCGATTTCGCGAAAAGTTTTCTTTCCGATACAGCGTAGCACTAATACTTCGATTTGAAGTGTATTTAAAGCAGAAATAGCAGAATACAGTGTTGGATCATCAATGCTGTTTAACACATCTCTTGCATGAAGAGCTTCTCCATCTTTAATTTTATAGTCTATACAGGCAACATTCTCCAGCATATGTTCTGCGTTCTCATCTTTGATGAATTCGAATTCATCCAAAGAAATCTCTGTTTTTATGATTTTATTCTGCTCTATCAAGTATTCTTTTCTGGCATTCAGTATTGCAACTTTTAAATACGCTCCGAATTTCCTCTTTAGTTCTCTTTCTGTTTTATCTGGCATTATAGCTCCTATGGTTTAATAGATTATATTAAATAATCGGAGGAGCTCTTTCCAAATCAATTTTACAATTATCGGCTCCAGCAGGATAAATCCATAAAAGATTTCTCCGGTAATTTACGAGCTTCTGGCAAGCTTTTGTATATTTGCATTTTTTTATAGTGATGTCTCCTTCCTATAATCCGCTAAATTCATAAATCAGAAAATTATTTAAATTTTTTATATACCAAGAATCGCATAATATTTCTTATATAATATTATACGATTCAAAATGGTAGCAATTTCACAATGCTTCTATATTTTCATGTATTTTTCACAATATTTGCATATGATAATTATGCATATTTTTACATATATGCACTATCTTTTAGTTTTGTATGTACAATTTGAAAGATTACATCTTGTAACAAGTTTTATATATTCTTTCTCTGAAATATGTCATTTAATTCCTCTTCGTATGTAATTGCATCTTCTATAGAAATTGTCTCAATTTTTTCAAAGTCCTTATCAATCTGGGCAGATGTCATTTCCGCTTCTTTTTCCTTTTCAATGAAATCCGTCAACTTTTCATTTGAAATACCAGTTTGAAATAAATGCCCGCATTCCGGACAGATTCTATAAGACTTCTGAATTTCACATTTACACTCCGGGCAAATTTTTATCTGCATTCTTCTCATTTCCAAATAAGCTGTATATCCGGTTAGGAAACACGTTCCTGTTAAGCAAATACCTGCAGCAGCAGGATTTTTCATAACAGCCCCGATAGTTCCAGCAATTTCAATAATGCAAATGCAACCTAATGCTTTAAATTTCATCCTATCTACACCTCTTTTTTACTCTTCTGGATGATCGAACATTCTATAATTCTTCAACATTAAGGAAACCTCCGCATCATCCGCTTCATAATTGCCATCTAAATCCACAAAATGCTGTTCTGTATCTTTCTCATCTTCTTCTGCCAATGGAAGCACCTGCTCCTTTGGCAGTTCCAAAATGGATTGCTTTTTTTTCATCACCTCTACAGATTTATTTTCCAATTTCCAGTAGGACAATACCGCTTTTACAATATAACGTGCTTTTTTTCGGCTTCCACAACAGTCATTCAGAAACTGACAGACTTTTCGATGGTCTTCATCGGTTTCGTCGAATCGGAGATTAAATCGGAATTCATTTTTCTTACTCATTTCCGCTCCTCCTTCTTTTCTGCCAGATATTGTAATCGGTATCCTTTTGCATTTGCCTTTGTATTATTGATAATGCAGTATTCGCCACCAAATCGTTTCCATACAATTTTAATAAATTCAGCAGTCAATATTGAACCGCCACCCAGAAACACTGTCTGCGTCGTATTAAAATCAATACCCAGTTCACGAAACCTGCCAAGCAGTTCCGTCACATAACCAATTGCCACTTCACGAACCCGCTCTTTCAATTCCTGTTTATAGCCAGTTCCCCTTTCCAAGATAATATTATCAATGTCCTCTTCTTCTAAAAGAATGCTATATTTTTGCCGGATAGATGCTTTTATACTGTTATATAAATGAATTACTCCATTCTCCAGCGAGTCGACATATTCCATTTCCAGACGGCCAAATCTAAGGACCATATAATCAACTGTGAAACCGCCAATATCAATCAATAAAACCTTTGGCACTACAGATAACTGTTTCTTCACTGCAAGAAGACAGTATGCGGCATAGGCCTGTATATAAACTTTTACCTCTTTGAAAACAATTCTGTATGGAATTCCCCTATAGCCAAACTCAACTATCGTGCCATTTCGGTAAAAATATTCTCTGAATTTTTTGCGCTGCTTCCCATAATGAGCTGGCGGCAATCCTACCAGAAGTTCAATTTCCTCCAAGTTCTTAGGAAGCATACCTTCATATTTTTGCTGGTAAGAGAGCTCTTTTGCGATAGCAAACAATGTTAAAATGAAATATCGTTCATCTGCGGTCTTATCCTCCATATACGAAATTCTTCTATTAGTTGTCCTATAATATTTTCCTTCATACTCAATCACTTCTTCCAATTCCCCTGGCAGTGTATCTAAAATTTCTACTCCAGAATTGAATTCACAGTTTTCTGTTTTCATCTGCTTATTACCGGTATCAACTGAAATAATCATTTGTTTTTTCTCCCTTCAAAACCAAATGTAAAATTACTATACGCCTTGTATGCGTCTCTGCAATTTCACTATAGTGATTTTGGAAAATCTGTGTCAATAGGATTTCTGAAATAGTTATTTTTCTTCATAATCTTTGCATATCAGTTTTAATATGCGCTCGCTTTCCCCTTCATAGCCCCATAATATGCTTCCAACAGCTTCAAAAGCCTGTTCTCTCCAACGGAAGTATGTAGTTCTATGGATTCTGGTATATTGCGGAAAATGAGGCTCCAATTTATCTAATATTTCTTCTACATTTTCCAGTTTTGTTGAGGATAGATAGCTGTAATAGAGCACCCAATAGTATCGCTCGCCTTGCGGATGATACCTTCGCATAAGATCGACTGCTTCATCAATTAAACGTAGATACTGGTTTGATCGGCTGATTGCCTCTACCCGTTCTTTCTCGGATGCTAAATCTCTTTCCACATCCATTCCAGCCTGATAAATGGTGTCTAAGAATTCATCCACATCTGTGCCATACTCCATATGGAATCTTCTTTTTACCTGGCTGATTTTAATTTGCATTTGCCAGTTTACCACCCGGTATATCTTAAATAACTTTATTACATCATGATATGCGGTATTATCTTCCCCCTTATACTCCTTTGAAATTACTCCTGATCTTCCCCTTGCCACAGCTTTGTCTCATCCTTTCTTTTTTCATTTAGTTTTCTAAATGCCTCATCCATCTCATCGTCCATTTTTCCAGCTCTAACAAGGCAGCAATACATTAGTACAATAACCACTGCCAGCAAGGCCAAGAAAAAGAGCCAAAAATGCCACATTTTCGCTTCCTCCGTTTCTGAATTATAGAGTGGTACTATACTCTCCTATTATAAATAATGGAAAAAATTGTCGAAATGTGTAAAAAAATAAAAAAAATTGGGATTTATTTAAGATTTTTTCAATAGAAAAAGAAATTATTATAAGACACTATTGAGATTTCAATTTTATCACAAAAGTTTACTGCGCCATATAAATATAATCACAACAAAGCCAATGCTAAACTTATATCAACATTGCCGAATAGATTTATTTTTCATTTTGCGCAAAAATACGATAAACTATACCATTTACGCAATGCTCATTTTATATATCAGCATAAGATATCCTTGATTTTACTAATATTTCAAGCACTGCAAAGTAAACTTCGGTGAAGTCAGTACATACTCAGTTGCTTTGCAACTTATTTGTGAATAGCCTTTCATGTTCAGAGCAATTCTATCAGACAAAGAAATCCTTCATAAACGCATTCTCTTCACTAAAATTTTGAATCAGCACACTTGACAGATTTTCTAACAAATGCAATGGCTCCTTTTTTTTGTTTAATTCCGGATTTAATCTTTCAATTAAATATGCTTCCATTTCGCTCAAATACCTTTCAGCTCTACTATAAGGCGAAATAAATTCAAGTGGCACATATTCCTTGTCATCACTTAGAAACATAACCGTTCCAAAATATACTCGCTTATTGTAACCATTATAAATGGGATTATGTAATTTTAATGCTGCCAAATGACCATTAGAAAATCGACTTTTTTTAGAATCCGTCTTTCCTATATATACCAGTTTTTCTTCATGTTCATTATAAATAGTAATAAAATAAATATTATAGCAGCCAAATGGAGGTTCACCTATTTCTTGTAACACCCACCACTTTTCTTCCCTATCTAAATCATATCCGTTTTCTTCATCGATACCTGTTAATAAACAGACTTGCTCTATATATTCATGATGTTCATTCCAAGACTTTTTTAAATAACCCGTATCTATAGTATTCGCTTTATACAATTCCACTGCAATATCCAAAGAAATCCAAGCTCCATATTCTAAATTGGGCAATGCATTTGAAAAAAAATTATTTGGTGTTATACTTTCATTTCCTTTTATCCATGGTTTCAGCGGTTGATTTTTCATATTTTCTAATTCCTGTTATCTCACAATTTTTACTCTACTAATATTATATATCTTCCAACTTATTTCAGCAATCCATTTTTAAACCATGGATATATTTCCTAAAATAAAATTGTGTATTCTCTTTCCTCTTTAGTATGCTTAGATTTTCTGTTATAATAAATACACCGAATTATTCCTTCGCATGACCTAATTTTAAAGGCCTTAAATTCAAAAATAGGAGGTGTTTATAAGTAGAGGATAAACGGAATATTCAAAAAAGAGGTGATTATTATTTCAGTGAGTATAAAAAAACCGGATGGCATACAAATAGAATTAGATTCGACCAAGATTGTTGATGCCATCAGCAAATCAATCATTCGTGAAGAAGAAAAGAAGAATGAGAAAAAGTTGCGTAATTTTGCAATATTAGCTACTGGAAATGTACGGGCTAGTCGGTATATAAAAGAGCCAAAAATAAACATGTCGAAACTATTCTCTGGTATTTTCACCAGTATATGTTTCTGCAATTTTTTACAAGATTACAATGAGCGCAATATTTCTGTTACCTACATTCCAACGACAGATTACGAAAAAACAATAGTAGTTACGGCAGATTTTGTTGATACTACTATATTCGGTATGCCTGTTACAGTAAAACGTTCAACACAATTTGGTTTATTCTATGATTATTTTCAATATGATTTGAACATAGAGGAACTCTACCACGAATACGAAAGACTACTGCAGCGCAGAAAAGAACTGCGTGAATTAAGAAAATTGAAAATAAAACGTGTCAGTGAGATGATACGAGCTGCATGGTTGAACAGAAATACAAATGTAGGGAGAAGTAATACGGGCAGTGTAACTGATTCGATGCTTCTTTCACTTCCTACTCCTCCGACTTCTACTGCTATTTTTAGCAGTCTGGAGTCCGGGGGTGTTGTGAGTGTTATCGGATGATGAGCTGAAAAGATACCGTGAACTACTTAACGCCCAGAATGATAGTACATATTTCAAAAAAGAAATCGGTGCTAATCTAAAAAATGCGAGGGCTAACACCCCGCTAACCCAAGAAGATGTCGCTGAAATCTTTGACTGCGATCCAAGAAAAATTCGGCGTTATGAAAATGGAGAAGTCATGTGTTCATTAACACAGCTTATTAGCTTCTGTAAGGTTTACAAATGTACGTTGGAAGATTTGATGCCAGCAGAGACTATTTCTTATGTAAGCAGTTTAGCTGGAATGGACACAGAAATGCTGAAATCAATGATGAATGTTTTTAGAAAAACTGTTGGGCTAAAAACTGCGTAAGTAATTACCTATAGTCAGTGGTTGTGCCATTCATGGTATTATCTTCCAAGAGATAAATATTCACTTTCTGTATCCTTACGATATCTTGAGGTACTGTGATTTAAACTGAAAATATATAAGTAACCATACTATGCACAAGCTTAACAAAGAGAAAGAAATCACCCCAAAAGCAAAATCATATTAAGAAAAACTGAAAATATTTTTGAAAAATCGGACATGCCGTGTCCTAGGTAAACAGATAACTACTTCACGGTATGTCTGTTTTTTATTATTTTGGAGCTTGTTAAGCGATGAAATACCCGAAAAAAGCAGGTAAAGAATGAAAATTTAATTACCATGCCATGTCCTGTTAAGGCACATAATTTTGAATTATTATAAGCTTGCCTCAAGGGAACAAGGACATGAGATATCACAATGCCACACACTCTCTAAAAGATGCATTATAACATGCCCTGCCTTGAAGACTAATAATATCTCAAAGTCGGATGCATACGACAGTGGAAGTTTATAACAATTCAGCACTTAGACAGTAAATTACATGATAACAGCAAGTCTGATGAGCGGATTGTGTAGACACCCCTTGTCTGTGTGTTTTTTTCTTATCCAGACTAAAAATCTAAGCCAATGGGTGTCCAATCATAACGACCGCTGTGTATGCTTCCCAGAAAGGACACGAAAATGGATAATAACATAACTATTCAGAACACCATATCAATTGGCATTGAAATCCCCCCTGAAACGTTTATAAATGAAAAAACGATAAACGTTCAAAACTTGATTATTGAATCTAGTAGCACCAATAATGGCACAATTTGTATTCCTGATAATGTTTCTAATAATATTGTTGTTCCAAGTAAAAAGAAAAAAATTTTTATTGTTCATGGGCACGATAATGAAGTAAAGCTTGAAGTTGCCCGCTTCATAGAAAAAATTGGACTTGAGCCTATAATTTTGCACGAACAAGTAAACAGTGGAATGACAGTTATAGAGAAAATTGAAAAATACTCAGATGTAGAATTTGGAATTGTTTTATATACCCCTTGCGACTTGGGATATGTAAAAGGGAAGAAGAAAGAAAAAAAGGCCAGGGCAAGACAAAATGTTGTATTTGAACATGGTTACTTAATTGGTAAATTAGGTAGAAATAATGTGTGTGCATTAGTCAAAGGTGATATTGAATTACCAAATGATATTTCTGGCATTGTTTATATTCAATTAGATAGTAATGGCAGCTGGAAAATTCCTTTAGCAAAAGAACTAAAGCTATGTATTTAAAACCTCTCAAAAGAAGGAATTTGTCCATGGCCATGATATTACCGTTTATAATTATGGAGCGGATCACCAGGAATGTCTTGCCCATGTGCTGCGTTACCTAAAGGACAGTATAGATAATGAGCTTGACCGCACTTGGAACAAAGAGATACGTTCGCTGTTACAGGATATGATTCATTTCTGCAACGGATGCCAGCCATTTCTGGAACCAGATCCGGTAAAGATCTCTGAATTAGAAAAAAGGTACCGGGAGGTACTGGAAACAGTCAGAACGGAATACGGAAACGTTCCAGCAAACAAGTATTACAGGGATGGGTATAACTTATTTCTGAGAATGGAGAAATATATGCAGAACAATCTGATGTTCCTGCATGATTCCCGTGTACCTGCCACTAATAATGAAGCCGAAAGGCGTCTAAGAAGCTATAAGCGGAAACAGGCGCAGGCTGTAACATTCAGGAGTTTCGAAAGTATCGATTATCTCTGTCAATGCATGAGCATGTTTGTTTTGATGCGGCTGGGAGAACCAGCGAATAATTGGACAGAGTGTCCGGGATATTCAGATAAGAAAACTGATGGCTTTGACAATTATTAGTCTGCACCTTCGTTTTTCTCAAGTCCAGCTAACTTCTGAGCAGTAACTGACCGATATTTTTTGACATAATTAGAGTTTAAGCTTTATTGTAAATCCGCTTCCATTATGATAATATAATATTAGAAAATATAACTTTGAAAAAGATCCAGTTACTTAACTTGAAAGAAGGTGCCGAAATAAACTTTTCAGCCAATACTCAAAATCATACAAATGAGGAATCTGATCACTATATGAAACAAACTGTAAAAGCCAGTGTTTTTGAAGATTTATTTTCAAATAAGGAATATCTGCTGCAACTTTACCAGGCTTTGCATCCTGAAGATACTACCGTCTTGGAATCAGATCTGGAATATGTCACTCTCCAACAGGTAATGGCCAATAACCCATATAATGATCTTGGATTTAAAGTTGGTTCCCGCTTAATGATTCTCGTAGAAGCACAGTCAACCTGGACAGAAAATATTATTGTCAGATGTATTATGTATCTGGCTCAGACCTGGAAAGATTATTTTATTTCTTCCAAACAAAGCGTTTACGCTTCGACGAAATTGGAATTTCCAGAACCAGAATTATATGTTCTATATACTGGTTCCAAAACAATTAGCAAAACCGAAATTTCTCTTTCTGAAGAATTTTTTGCTGGAAAACCAATTGCAATTGATGCAAAGGTAAAGGTTCTAATAACCGGTAAAAACAACGATATTATTACCCAATACGTTTTATTTACCAAGGTCATTGATGAACAAAGAAACCTGTATAAAAATAATACGCAAACAGCTATTACAGAAACTATTCGTATTTGTAAGGATAAAAATATTTTAAAAGAATATCTTGAAAATCACGAAAAGGAGGTCATTGATATTATGGTAACCTTATATAGTCAGGAAGAAGTTTTACGTGATTATGTTACAAGTGAAAAATTCACCTCAGAGGTAAAAGGCATCGTCGAACTTTCACAGGAACTTGGCCGTTCCTTCGCAGACACAGTTTCCTATGTTGCAAAAAAATGCAACGTTTCCAAAGACATTGCGGAACGGAAAGTGAATTCTTTTTGGAATTGAGATTGAATGAGTTGAATTCTCCTTGGTCCCTGGAAGCTTATAACCTAGCTGAAAAGTAACCAATAAATCGACACCGAGCAGGAGGCTAATCATTAATTGATTAGCCCCTCTGGTCTACATATAATTTATCTGATACTTATACCTTTATATTTCGTAATTCGCATATTGAGATAACATACTTGCTGCCACCAGAACAAATTTTCTTGAATCAGCATCAAATTCACATTTACCTATTGTTTTTTGGTAATCATTGCCAGAATATTTATTTACAAATATAGCATTATAAATCTCAAGAATTTTTTCTTCTGGTGTAATCAATTTCTTTTTTTCTATTTGAGAAAAAGATTCATCCTCTTTTAAGAAACGACAAAGTAGTCCAGTACTAAATTCTTTAGTGTTTAATATATCAACCATAGGTTTTCCACTTTTTCCAGAAATAAACTGTTCATACATTGATATATCTACCATTTTCAATCCTATAATAATTGGAACTATACAAGATAACATAAATTGTCTAGCTTCTCCATCTGGAAATATACAATTCCATTTTTCATCATCATGTGTAGGAACATAGGCCGCAGTTCGTACCTGCCGATAAAAACGAGTTATTTCTCTTAATTGCATATTATAAACATCAATAATACGTCTAGAAATTATTTCTAAATAGTACCTTCCATTTAACTCTATATTCATGTAAAATTTCTTTTTGTCAACCGGAGGCAAGTTAATTCTTAAATAAAAGAATCGATCTAAATATCTACACGCATCAAATGAATCTCCATAATAATTTTTTATTGTATGCTGCAATTCCTCTGTGTTAATTGATAATACGTATGTAATTCTCTCATCGTGCATGTAATGTTTTATTTGTTCTAATAATCGAACTGTAAAACTGGGTTTACATCTATCCAATTCATCAATAAAAACTACTAATCGATTTCCACGCTCATTCAATGCTTCTGAAAAAAAATCTTTCAATTTTTCTTCTAACGCCTTTTGTTCTTTGAATTTTGAGAGTGGATTATCGCTCTTCAAATTTTCTATAATTCCCTTAAGATTTTTTCCACTAAAAACATCTAAAACTGCACCGCCCAATTTAAAAAATCTGTATCAGGATCAAATGTATAGGTCATCCCCAACTGCTTCGCGATTTCATATACAAGTGACACAATAGGATCTGTATCATTATCATTTTCCCATGCATCATAATATATAGCAAGATTACAATCATCATAATTATCACTTTCAGTCAAGAATAATTTTGATAGTATCTTCTCTCTTTTTTCTTTTTCAATTATACTTACAGGGTTTTTTGCATTAATCACCATCGTAGATTGTTTTATAAAAAATGTTTTTCCGCTTCCCCATTTTCCATCTACCGCAATAGTACTTGCTCCCTTCTGCGCAAGCAACAGATTATAAAAATATGATAATTGCTGATTTCGCCCCAGCAGATCCGCTTCCAATGTTTTTATTAAATTTTCCTCTGTTGGCAGTATCTCAAAATTTTCCATTTTATCTTTCCTCATCTGAATTTTATTTCTTCCCTTACAAATAGCTGAAATTAGTCCTTTCCTTTACATATTTCTGGCAAATATTCATTCCAGTACCACTCACTATCAATAATTGATTGATATAACGCAGTTTTCCATGAATTAAGTGAAATGGATTTTTCATCTTTAATCAAATCTTGTAAAACTTCAACAGCTAGTTCCTTTTTTCCTTTTTGAAAACATTCTTTTAATCTTGTTTCCCGACTGCAATACTCTTCTGCTGCATGCAATTTATATATATTATTCAAGCAAAATCCTTGTTCAGAAAACGAATGACTTATTCGCTGTCTTTTCTCTTCAGATATATCAATTGGTGGATCTGCATAAAATTGAAATGAAACCGGTTCCATTTCTATAAGTTTTGCCTTCAGCCACACACAGTCATCAAAATTATCATAATATGGATGAAATGGCTCTTCTACACGATTATGAAATGTTGAATCTAACTTTCCAGTATTACAATCTGAACAAGCTGGAATAAGATTATAAGGTGTAACAGTGTAAGCAACATACTTTGATTTTGGCAAAAAATGATCCACTGTTTTTACTAAATTTTGTTGACAATAAGGACATTTTCCATAGGGTGCCAAAGCTAAGATTTTATCATAAAATGCTCTATTCGGTTGATTTTTCGGAACAAATCTTTGCGTATATAGAGCTTCCATATCTTCTTTAGTTGCAATATTGTCAATTGTGTCATGCTCAGGTATTATATGCAATTGTCCATGCTGAGCTAATTCATCATATTCTTCTGTTTTTTTCTTTATTTTTTCCTTAACTAATGTGATTCTCTTTTTTCGAGGATTTTGCATATGAACCAAACAATTATCTATAATCGTTTCCATATCAAACTGTGGCTTTTCTAACTTTTTCATTAAGTGTTTTCCTTATCATACATATACGCTCGAAGTATTGATTTGGCTTCTTTTCCAAGTTCTCCTTGAAACTCGTTGAGAGCTTTTTCATATGAGTTTTTCCTATTAGCAACATTCTTTAGAATTGTATGAAATCCAGTGCTTCCAACATCATAGCCAAAAATCTCTGTAGTTATTTCCCCCAGATTTTCTCCAAAAGTTTCAATTTCTGGATGTTCAAATTTTCGATACTTCCCATGTCCCCTAATTTTCCATACGCATCTTCTAGGCACTTCCTGCACAATAACAGGAGAATGGGTTGCAATAATAGCAACTCCATTTCTGTAACTCATTAACTCTGATAATGCCCGAATAAAAGCTGATACAAGCGGTGGATGTAAATGCTCTTCTGGTTCATCCATGATTACAAGTGTTTTTTCCTCTACAAAATTAACCAAATTTACAACCGTTAACAAAATAATTTTATGTCCTGAACTCAACTTTGAAAACTGATTATTAATAATTTCGCGAAAGAAATTCTTTTCAATATTATTTTTTTCTTCTATTGACTTTTCTGTTGCAAGTATCATTTTCTCTAACTTACTTTTTTCTTGAGATATCCAAGATCCTATATCTAATTCTTTAAACGTCGAATCTGTTTCTAGGATTTTAACAGAGCGTTTCCATAATTCATTTTTGGTAATGCTTTTAATCACATTCCAGTAGCTTTCAAAAAACATATCTGGCAATTGATCATATTTTACATTTCGCTTCCGAATATCATTTTCATAACGTACATCTATCAATCCAATATACTTATAAAATATCATTTTGTCAAAGACATCAACTTCAGTAATGGGATCATCAAACATACTAAAAGAAATATTAACAATATTTGAAAAGTTTCCTCCCCAGCCAGTAATGAATTCTCCATATGTATGCAAATCATTATTACATAATAAAGTTTTAAGCATTTTTTTTATAATTGTAGTTTTCCCTATTCCATTTTTTCCTATAAGGACATAAATATTACTTGGTGGGGTATTATTCTCTCCCTCCACATAAAAATCTAGCTCTAAATTTTCGCCAGTAGTAATGTCTTTATCAGGCAAAATGTATTTAAAATCATAATCTGTCAGGACAGCGCCACCATCCGCAATTCTATGAAACTGTTCTTTGACTGCATAATATGAAAAGTCTCTCATAAGAGAGCGCTGAGTAACGCGTTCCTCGCGAACAGTCTCCAATAACTTCAAATCATACGCTATATCATGCAATGCTATTAGAATTTCTACACGTGGAATTCCTTCTCTTTTAAGATTTTTATAATATTCCAAACTTACACCAAGTGAAAAATAATCTGTAGGTAATGTTTCAAATTCGTCTGGAATATCTGGGCGATCTTCTGTTTGTCCAATCCTACCAATTCGTACTCCACCAATATGTTGATTTTTATAATACATTTGGTACATAGTTCGATATTCAAAATAATCGTTCCAATTATCATTTGTCAAATAAACGATTTCTGAATTGGTCATCACACAATTTCTACTTACAATGTTAAACTTCATATGTGTTCTTTATTCACTCCCCACTATTATTTTGTAATAAATTCTAACTAATTTTCTTCTACTCGCAGAATTTTCTGATATTTCGCCAAGCCATGTCAAATAAATAAAGTGGCGAGATGCTCACTGTAACATCCCGCCAGGCTCCTACTCTGTAAAATATAATTTGTTTGCTTAGGTCATGTTTAATCTTTTATACTGATAGCAATTCAGCATTTTTTATAGTATCTTCAATCTGTTTTTCATCCATTCCTGCAACATTAGCAATCTGAGCGATTGTATAGCCTTTATCGCACATTTTCATAATCATTTCTCGTTTACCAATTTCAATTCCAGTTTCTTTAATTTTCTGACTCAAATTACATATGGCACTCACATCCTCTCTGAAATCTTTTTCAATCGGAATCTTATATTCATTTTCTATAATATCCAGTTTTTCATCTACAGATAGATCTGAGACAACAGAGCTCCCAGTAATTTATGTAACTCATATTTTTCTTCATGAATAGGAATATCTTCCGATAGACCAATCATTACAATATTGATCAAATCAAGTTTTCCCTTCCAGGCATGTAAATTCACAATGCTTTCTTTTACTAGATGAATATGTTCCAGACTATTTTCAGTCATATTCATACAAACCCAAATAGAATAAACGCATTTAATATCGTTATAGCTTGTCCAGGATGCTTTTCTGACCAAGTAACCTTTTCGCACTTTCATCATATTGTGCGTCTTTATCTGTCGTAAGAATTGAATTTTTAATCTCTGTGTTCAACGGTATTCTCCCTTTCTACAGTATATCAAATCTGTTCTTCGACTATATTGTTATTATACTCTAAAGTTGCAACTGTAACAATAATATTTTTCTATTTTAGCGTCCAAAAAGGACCGAACTTTACATAAATAAATGTAAAATCCGGCCCACTTCTCATGTTCTTATAACCAAACTGTACTCAAGATCTGGTGTTAAAAAATTTTTTCTAGGTTGTTTTACTGCACTGAACACTACACTGTTTTTGAGAATAAACCATGCTATTTACTACTATTTTGTGCCACTCTTAAAAGTCTCCGAGTAATCAAAAAATACCGCAAAATCAAGTGTTTTTAATCTTTTCCATCAATTATACAAAACACCGGTCAAGTATGGGCGACAGTTTCATGGTTTGCGCTGAATCCCTTAATTTATGCGGGTTTGAAGCACCTGAAATAGTAGTTTGACCCCCATTTGACCCCCGGTTAGTATTTTGTATGTTATCAGTAGTATTCTTCATAATTTTCCTTTATTCTTTTTCTGGCACCGCCGGAACTTTTCCCTCATCGTATTTTGCAGCAAATTTTCTAAATTCATCTGCCACATAATCCTGTTCCAGATGTGTATAATAGTTCGTCATATTTACGCTTGTATGTCCCACAATCTTACTCACCGTAAATGGAGACATATTAGACTCATTCAGTTTGGTGACGAACGTATGCCGAAATTTATGGGGATATACCTCATAAAGACGAGGTTCCCTATTTTCTTTTTCAGCTAATTCGATCTCTTTTTTTTCAATTATGCTTATAATACGTGAACATTCCGCGTTTGCATATTGAGGAAGAAAAACCCCTCCTGGTTGTGTTGTGAATACCAGATCCGGAAAATCTTTGAGGAAAGGATTTTCCTTTCCCCATGATGATCCGCTTTTTTCTTTATCCGCAATCTGCTTTTTCTCCCAAGAGTGAAATGCCAATTCAACACCCTCTGTCATAGGAATCCAACGATAACTTGCCTTTTTCTTAGGCGTCGTTATCTGTTTAACTGACTCTGGTTTTTCTAATCGATTTTTTCCTTCATCAAAATAAATCGTCGTTCTATTCAGTGTTTTATATACACGAATTCGATGACATTCAAAATCAATATCAGACCAGCAAAGTGCTGTAATTTCGCCAATACGCATTCCAGTATTCAAAATAATATAAAATAGTTCATAATATCTCGTGTTTTTTGCTGCATCAAGAAATGTTTTAATTTCCTCTGGTTGAAGTATTTTGCTTTCATCCTCCAATATTGGATCAACTGTTACTTTTTCGGATTTTTCTATTGCAATCCCTTTACAGGGATTCATTGGAATCATTTGATTATCTACCGCACTTTGAAGTAATTGCTTTACAATTGATAAAGTATGGACAACTGATGATTCCGCATAGCCATCGTTTTGCATTCCTTCAACCATATTGTAGATATGAGAAGGTGTGAGGCAATCAAGCCTCACAGCGCCAATAAAATCTGCACCCCGCTCAAATCCATCTACATATCCACGAACCGTATTAGCTTTAATTCGCCCAATTTTGTAAAGTTTCATCCATACATCAAACCATTCAGAAACTTTATATTTTTTCGCTTTATCATTATAACCCAGAATGTATTTTGCTTTTTCCAGATCACGTTTTTTCTTTAGTTTTGCCAAATTTCTATCATATAAATATTTGGGTTTCGGGGAACCTGGTATATAATATTTGGCTTGATAACGTCCGTCCTTCCTTTGCGAAAGTCCACTTCCTAATTCTTTGCCTTTCAAAGATTTTCCCATACTGTATTCATCCTTTCCAGGCCAGATTTCAAGTACATCAGAATATTAACACGTTCTAAAAAAATATTCAAGTGTCCTGTTCCTCCAACCAGTGTTCAAATTTTTTTCTGTGTACAAGTGTTCTGCGCCCAATTCGGACGCAGAAATCATTTTCAGCCATTATAGTACGAACTGTTTTTTCAGATAACCCAGTTAATTCACAGGTTTCTTTTACTGAAAGAAGAAGTTTCCCATTTTCCTCCTTTATATCGTTCTTTTTTCTCATACCTACATTTCCTTTCACATATCAAATTCAACTACTACAATGTACCATTCTCCCGTAATGCCAATATTTTTTCTATTGCTTCCTGTCTTGTTATGCCTTCTCTTTTGGCTTTTATTGGTGTTAGTATATAACCATAGACATAAAAAGTTGAATAGCCTATAATAATCATAATAATGTAAAGGAGCTGTTCAACATGGCAAAAAACCAAAAGAAGTACACACAAGAGTTTAAGCAACAAATTGTGGATTTGTACAATACAGGAAATTACTCATTTCCTCAGTTATCAAGTGAATATGGCGTAGCAAAGTCAACTATCTTAAACTGGGTAAGAAATCTAAGTCCTATCCAGGTTTCTGAGACAGGAAAAAGGGCTTATCATCTTTGATAGAGCCGGCCCAACAAGCATGGTATTACATTTTGCGATTTTGCATATGAAAAAGGAATCAATGAACTCTTCATTGACTCCTTTGATGATTACATCACACAAATTGAAATACCGATTAAAACTTAATATTAGTCAGTATAATTCTGTATATGACATCCCTCAAAAATCGACAGCCTAATGGTATCAATAATTCTTATAGCAGTGTTTCTATAATATATTAAAAGCCTCTTTGTCCGCTTAAGAGTTTAATCTTACAAAGAAAATGCTAAATCATAAGCCTCCCAGATTGCTGTTTTCAAATTTCCAACCTTTTTAACATCGCCGACTATATGAATATTCGTTTTCCCCTGTTGTGTTCCGCCGTCAACAAGCCTCGTGTCTGGCATATAACCACAGCTCATTATCACGTCGTCGCATTCCAACTGTATTGTCTTTTCCGCTGTCTCAATAACAATTCCATTTTCAATGATTTCTAAGAGCTTTGCGTTTTTATAAATAGGAACTTCATAATACCGCAATAAGTCTCTCATACAACTGGAGTTTGCCATGCAGAGTCCCTTGGTCTTTAAAATATCGTCTGCCATTTCCACAATAACCGGTCGTTTTCCTTTCAGCACAAGGTCATAGGCAATCTCGCAGCCCGTCAAACCTCCGCCGATTACAGCGACGTCCTTTCCTACTTTTCTCCCCAGCAGATATTCCGTTGCTTCAATAGCTTTTTCCTGTCCCGGAACATCTAGCTTTCTAGGTTTTGCGCCCGTAGCAATGATAATTTCATCTTCTGTCAGCTCAGCCAGAGTTGTAATTTCACAGTTGTATTCCACTTTAATCGGCAGGCTTTCTATTTCTTGTTGAATCCATCTTATAAATTCTTTATCTTTTTCTTTGAATTCAGGTGCTGCTGCAGCATTAAACACACCACAGAGCCGGTCACTCTTTTCATAAATAGTTACCTCATGACCTCGTATTGCCGCAATTCGGGCTACAGTCATCCCAGCGATACCCCCGCCGATGACCGCAATACTTTTCGTTACAGCTGCTTTTTTCTCAAAATCATATTTCTGCTCACAGAATGTCCTAGGGTTCAACGCACAATGCCCTTGTGTTTTTCCATCCTCTTCATCGATTTCACAGCCAACGCCTTCATAATGATAAATCGGAAGACATGCATTATGACATGCAATGCAAGGAAGAATGTCGCTAAATTTCTCCTGTTCCAGTTTTACAATATATTCCGGATCCGCCAGGAACTGACGTCCGATTCCCATAGCATCCAGTTTTCCTTCTGATATAGATGCTGAAGCTTCATCCGGCTGCATTCTTCCTGCACATACCACAGGAATTTCTACCACTTCTTTTAATCGTGTCACCTCCGCCATGTTACAGTTTAAAGGCATATATACAGGCGGATGCGCCCAGTACCATGAATCGTAAGTCCCATTGTCCGCATTAAGCATGTCATATCCTGCATCCTGAAGATATTTTGCGGCTTTCAGCCCTTCCTCAAGATCTCTGCCGGCTTCTGTAAATTTCTCACCATAAACTGCCCCGATACCAAAGCCGATTGTCTTACTGGTTACGGAATACCGAAGGGATACAGGGAATGTGTCACCGCACTGTCGCTTAATCTCCTCTACAACTTCTTTCGCAAACCTGTAGCGGTTATCAAAAGTCCCCCCATACTGATCTGTTCTCCGATTCGTATACTTCGTTGTAAACTGATCCAGCAGATAGCCTTCATGCACGGCATGCACTTCCACACCGTCAAACCCTGTCTCCATACAAAGTTTGGCTGTCTTACCATAGGCATCCACATACTCAAGAATTTCTCCTTCCGTCAGTGGTCTATGTATAATTTCTGGAAGCCAACGGTTAGGCAGTTCACTAGGGGCTACAAGAAGATTATCCCAGTCAAACATGGACTTTTGTCCGGTTTCCTTCTCTTTTTCATAAAGTTCCTTTAATGCCAGCGGCATGGTAAATGTTCGTCCCCATCCTGCACCAATCTGCAAAAACACTTTTGCACCGTAACTATGAATTTCTGCTAAAAGCGGCTTTAGTCCTTCGAATATTTCTTTCTGCTCATAAAGCCACTGTTTCCCCACCATACTACGCAGAGTAACCATTCCGGGAATAATTAAACCTACATGATTCTTTGCACGCTCCACATAATAATCATAGATATCCTCACCAATTTTAAAAATAGGTAAGCAGTCTATCATGTTTGTACCTTCCATTGGTTCCAAAACAAAACGGTTTTTAATCATTACCGTTCCAATTTTAAATGGTTCAAATAAAATTTCGTGTTCTTTTTTCATTTTTTGAACATCCTTCCTCAATTATCCTATTGTGCAAGTAAGCAATTCAACTGACCGATCAGCTGTTCCACCTGTTCTCCCGGCATCTGTCCCAGCAGAGATTTCATCGGCATTTCCCGGATAACTTGCTCTCCCAGCTTCTTGTATTCGTCACTCATACCTTCTGCTGATGCGGCTGCTGCTGCCAATGGAGCCAGCAGTTCCGTAATAACGGGAGCGGTTTTCGTATGATCCAATAATTCTCCGAACGTTGTTGTGAAATCTACGCGAAGGGGCAGTTCTTTCTGTGTTTCAAATACAATATCAGCATGTAATCGGATGTCATCAGAAGCATGGCCGATCAGGATCCGGTATGTTCCGGATGGCGCATACCAGTCCCCGAGACGTTCTTCATAATAGGAAAGATCCCTCGCCAAAATTTCCATCGACACCGTTTTTTCCTCTCCCGGCAGGAGATGAACTTTGGCAAATCCTTTCAATTCCTTGACCGGTCTCTCCGATATGCCGCACAGGTCAGCCACGTACAGCTGTACGACTTCTTTTCCTTCTGTCTTTCCTGTATTTTTCACCTTGAAGGAGACCGTCAGGATATCCTCATCCGTCATTTGAGCCGATGACAAATTCAAGTCCTCATAAGCAAATTCCGTGTAAGACAGCCCATGTCCGAATGCATACCGCACCGGAACCTTCTTTGTATCATAATAGCGGTACCCGACAAAGATATCCTCACCATATAACACCCGCTTTCCATTTCCTGGGAAATGAAGGTAGCTCGGATTATCTTCCAGCCGGTACGGGAATGTCTCCGCCAGCCTGCCGGACGGATTCGCTTCTCCGTATAACAGCCAGTCACAGGCTTCGCCAACGCCCTGACCTCCGAGATACATTTCAAGGATCGCGCTTACTTTATCAGCCCAGGGCAGTTCTACCGGGCTTCCATTGTGGAGTACAACTACAACATTAGGCTGTACTTTCAACACTTCTTCGATCAGACGGTCCTGGCATTGGGGCAGCTTCATAGATGTTCTGTCATACCCTTCCGACTCAAATATCTCAGGCAGACCGGCAAAGATCACCGCGACGTCTGCTTCTGCAGCAGTCCGAAGCGCTTTTTCTAGCTCTTGTTCCGTCATCGCGTCATTTTCCATAGAAAATCCTTTTGCATAAGTCACGCTACGCCCTTTTTCTCCGGCAGCATCTAATGCCGAAACGACCCTGAACGGATTGATATGGCTGGAGCCGCCGCCCTGATACCGCGGCTTTTCGGCAAATTCCCCTATATAGGCAACCTTTCTGTCTGTATTCAACGGAAGTATACCGTTATTTTCTAGCAGGACCGCACATTCCGTCTCAATATCCGCTGCTTTTTTATGATCTGTTTCCTTATCAGATATAATTTCCGGACAATGCTGCTCTTCACCGGCAAATACAACATTCAATACCCGCTCCACCGCTTCATCCAGCACAGCTTCGTCCAGTCTTCCCTCCTGTACTGCTTTCACAATCTGTCTGTCATTGTATCCTCCGGAATAAGGCATCTCCAGATCCAGTCCGGCCTGCAGTCCTTTCACACGGTTATTTACAGCGCCCCAGTCACTGACGACGCAGCCTTTGTATCCCCATTCTTTTCTCAGGATATCTGTCAGAAGATATCTGTTTTCCGAAGCATATTCTCCATTTATTTTGTTGTAGCTACACATGACGGTTCTTGGAGCTGATTCTTTCACCGCTTCCTCAAACGCAGGCAGGTAGATTTCCCTGAGCGCACGTTCTGACACCTCGGAAGATATCGTCATACGGAGTGTTTCCTGGTTATTCAGTGCGAAGTGCTTAATGCTTGTCCCCACGCCCTGACTCTGTACTCCGCGGATATATGCCGATGCCATCCTACCTGCCAGATATGGATCCTCCGACAGATACTCAAAGTTCCGCCCGCATAACGGGCTCCTTTTAATATTCACCGCCGGGCCAAGCAGCATGCTTACATTCTCGGCCTGACACTCCGCTCCCAGCGTCTCTCCCATCCGTTCCATCAGGTCAACATCGAAGCTGGAGGCTGTTGCACAGGCTGCTGGGAAACAAACGGCCTTCACACTTTCATTCAATCCCAGATGATCCGTTTCCCCTTCCTGCTTTCTCAGTCCGTGAGGGCCGTCCACCATCATAACTGACGGAATGTTCAGTCGTTTGATTTCTTTCGTATGCCAGTTATCAGCGCCCGAGCAGAGACTTGCCTTCTCTTCCAGCGTCATTTTTGAAATCAGTTCCTTTATTCTGTCCATCGCAAAAGTCCTCCATTCTTTTCTTAATACTGATTGATCATCTGTGACTCTGCCTCTTCACGGCTAATCTCACCATTGTTGCATTTTGCCATCAGCTGGACATCATGGTCATTAAGCTTGTAAAGGCGAAGCATAAGCAGAGTGCAAATCCCCCCGATAATGCTGCCAAGACAGCTGAATGTCCATAATTTATCGGCAAATCCTGCCGCCTGAACAACGCCTTCTCCTTCCCGGAAGCCGATTAAAGTTAACGCAAACACACTGACTGCTGTTGCGACCGCTCCATTTAATTTTGTAAAAAATGTCTGCGCTGCAAACGTTACACCACGCATTTTTAATCCTGTCTTGTACTGTCCATACTCGTAGCAGTCCGGCGTAAACTGATACTGCAGTATAACTGCTATTCCCAGCGGAATTCCTCCTAAGGCATTTAAAGTCACATACACCGTCATATTCTCATACCCAGCAATGAATCTTACAATTCCCAGAAGTAAAGCGAAAACATATGAAATATAGAAGACTTTAAATTTGTCATATTTCTTGCATAATTCTACTGCCATAACCGCACCGATTAAGGTTGGAATAATCACCGTCATCGAAACATATGAGGCAGCTTCTTCACCGCCAAGGCAGTACCGGGCAACATATAAGCCCCAATTTGCACCAACATTAAGCAGGCTGCTGATGAGCGGAGCCGCAAAGAAAATCAATAAATATTTGTTCTTTCGCAGACATTCTGCCATATCGCGCAGCGTATAACTATCTTCTGCCCCTTCGTCCAGTGCTCTTTCTTTTTCAATTACTCTCTCCTTTGCGAACAGACAGATTGGAATCATCATAACAACTGACAAAAGAGATAACACAATTACTGTTGTCGCCCAGCCGCCTAACCGCTGCCGTACCAACGGCAGGACAATTCCTGTAACAATACCTGCAAAAATAACAAACATCCTTCCTATACTGTTTAGTGAAATACGTTCCTTCTGGTCCGTTGTCATCGTGGTGACAATACCAAAAATCGGCACATCACAAAGGGTATAGGCTGTATCCCATAACATATAAGCAAGTGTTGCCCATATGATTTTAGCCATCATGGGAATCCCGGTAGGTATTGTAAAAAGAAGAATGGTCGCCACCGGAATCGCTATGACAGATATTTGAAGCCACGGCAGGAATTTCCCTTTCTTAAAATTTACCTTATCCATGATCATACCGAAGATCGGATCGTTGATGGCATCCCACACTTTCGTGATCAGCGCCACGATCGCAACCAATGCTGCCGTTATGCCGATATCTGTAAAATATGTAGTCATATATCCTATCAGTCCATAGAATACATTCTGTCCCATAAAATACAAACCATAACTGATTTTTTCTCTTTTTGTAACTGCATTTTCCATTTCGTTATCCGTCCTTTCATTGTTTGATTCAATTATAAATAATCCCAAAGGGCAAATCACCAACGATATATAAGCGGTTTACCGACGAAACTTAATATAATAATCATCTTTCTAAAAATTAATATAAATATTCTTCCATCTTAGGCGTCCACCATTCCAGATATCCTGCCTGCGTCGGATGAACCGGATCTGCCATATAAACTTCATATTCTTTTTCAGAAACGTCATTCATCTCCTCGTCATTCCAAAGGTCGATCACGCCTATTCCATATTTATCCTGAAGCTCAAATAATACATCTACCATCTGCTGATACTGTTTACTGTCATATTTTGTTCCAGTATAAAAGATCACGGGACAATTCCATGTCTGCTTTGCATATACAATGATATATTCCATTGCTCCTGTTATCGTCTGTGTATCAAAATCTTCCAAATTTTCTGAACGGCTGAGTTCTCCTATCGGCATTTCCTTCGACGCGTCATTCGTGGAAAGCTGGCAGACAAATGCATCGAATTTCTCATCTGTACCGATATTATTTTTCATCCTCTGGATATAAGACGTCTTTCCGTTATCCACTAAAGTAGTACCACTTACGGCCTCTTTTACATACTCACAGCCATTTCTATAAGAGATATAATCTACAAAGGAAACATCCATTGAGTACAGCCCTAAAGTTACAGACGATCCAAGATAGCAAATACGCTTTCCTTCAAGCGGACTGTTTTCTAAGGGTTCTACATTTTCCAGACTATATTTTTCTGCGTTTCCTGGCATTTTTTTCAGTTTGTTCTTCCAAACAAAATCAAACGGTCCACCACCGCCTGCCGCCCCTACTAAATATGCCAGACCTATACCCACAGCCAGAATCAAAATTAAAACGACACTTAAGGTAATCTTCAATATTTTCTTTTTCATAATCCTAAACTCCTCGTATTATTTTCAACTTTCGTATTAAGAAAAACTGACCGTCTGCTTTTGCCGGTCAGTTCTCACAAATACTGTCATTTTATTTCCTTTGATACTTTTATTCAAACTGATATATTCCGCTCCCCACCTCATACAATCTGCCATCCGGCAGTTTTACAGTGGCAGTTGTGTTACAGGGAATCTCCACTTTCAATTTAAATTTCCCCTCTTCCATACTCCACTCTGCCCCTACTTTACCGTACTCACTCATATAGGTACGTTTTGCACTTGTAAACGCATTATTCGGCTCCGGCGCAATCACAATCTTCTTAAATCCGGAAGCAGCCATATCAATGCCGCTTATCTTCCGGAACATCCAGTCGTCCACGCATCCAAAGGCATAATGGTTCAGGCTTGTCATAACCGGAGACCCGTCCTCCTTGTAAGAAATGTAATTTTCCCAGATTGTTGTCGCTCCCTGCTTCACCTCATAAAGCCATGACGGGCACTTTGTCTGGAGCAGGATTTTATATGCCTTGTCCATCCTGCCGATCTTACAGAGTGCATCCAGCAGATACGGTGTCGTCAGGAATCCTGTATCCAGACAATCCCCGTTTTCTTCTATCTTGCGGATCAAATGTCCGGCGATACTTTTTTTCTTCCTTTCAGGAGCAAGATCAAATGCGATTGCCAGCACATAACTGCCCATAAAATCAAGAGGCATCTTCCCATCATCATCGATCAGTCCTTTTTGAATGGCAGATTTCATTCTGGACGCAATGTCATCATAGTATAATTCGTCTGATGTATGCCCGAGGAGTGCTGCTGTATCTGCCATGATCCGACAGGAATTCCATCCAAAGATTGGCGCGCAGTATACAGAAGTATTGATAGGTTTTGCAGCGCTTTGGTCTGCTCCGTCTACTGTCTGGCTCGGTATGAGCCACTCCCCGTACTGATGTCCTGTATTCCACAGATACTGGTCAATTTCTTTTGGATGTTTCATCTTGCCTCTACGCTTCTTTGCAGTGTTGATGATATAGTCGCACCACTTTTTCATTGTGTCATACTGCTCTCTCAGTATCCTGATATTTCCTGTAAGCTGATACATGCTCCACGGTACGATACAAGCGGCATCTCCCCATCCCGCTTCTCCCACCGGTTCAAAATTGCGGTATACGATCCGATTCAGTTTCTCCAGTAATTCATAGATTCCGGTAAGGGGGATCACATTGGGAATCGCTCCGTTTTTCTGCTGGCTGCAGGTCATATTACGCAGCCATCTTGTCAGAAACGGGGTTACATTTTCGTTGAGCATGGCTGTTCTTGCATAAATCTGGATATCTCCGGTCCATCCGCCTTTTTCTCTCTGCGGACAGTCCGTGGGGATTGAGAACAGATTCGACCGCTGAGACCATCTTGTATTTTCGTAAAGCCGGTTTATATCTTCGTTGGACGTCTCAAAAGTTCCCAGATCCTCATTGTCAGAAGACAGGACAATCGCTGTGAAATCCTCCGGACTCACCGGCTGATTGCATGTCACTCTCACATAGCGGAAACCGTGATATGTAAAATGCGGTATATATTCTGTAAATTTCCCTTTTGAAATATAAATATCGCTTTGTTTGTGTCCTGTTTTCTCTGACATGAAAATATTATTGAAATAGTTTCCATATTGATCCAGAGTTTCAAAATGATCTAATACCATTTTTGTTCCGGCAGGCAGTTTCGCTTTTACGCGCAGAACCCCCGCCAGATTCTGCCCGAAGTCAATGATCGTCTCGTCTTTCGGGCTGACTGTCATTCCGACTGCCGGTACTTCCTTTACCGGGCGCACCGGTTCCCCGTACTGAGCTACCAGGTTCGCGTAAGATTTTCCGCATGGGATACCTGCTTTCCAGCTGCTGTCATCGAATCCGCAGCAGTTCCAGTTTTCCTGTTCCATCCGTGCGTCATAGAGTTCGCCTGCAAACAAATCGGAAGACCGGACCGGACTTTCCGAAACCTTCACAGCATCATCGGACAGAACAATTTCACTCGTTCCGTCTTCATAATCAATCTTTATCTGAAATAACACAGAATGTTCGGCTTTAAACTTCCTGCTTCTCGGTTTAAAGTTCGCACTGTCATACCAGCCGTCCCCCACTAACATTCCTATGACATTTCTTCCCTCTCTCAAGAATGGAGTCACATCATAAGTCTGGTAACACAGATATTTAGAATAGACGGTAAATTCCGGAGCAAACTCTCTGTCGTCCGGACGTATTCCGTTCACGCTGAGCTGATATGCTCCGTGGCATGTGGCATAGACGCGTGCCCGTTTTATACCGTCTCGTGCGTCAAATTCTTTGCGGAAATATTCTGCCGGATTCTGCCCGCCGGTTCCAGGTTTTACCTTTTTCATCGGGAACGGAGATTTCACCCACTCGGCCGTCCATTCTTTCTTCATAAATCCCGTCTCAAAGGATGAGGATGCCGCCGCCTTTTCTCCGTTATTAACCGTCACTTTCACTGTCCAGCTATAGTCACTGAGACTTTTCAATGGTTTCCCGTTGTACTCTACAAAAGTGCTTTTATCACTTTCTATCACCCCGGAATCCCACACTACTTCTCCCAGACTTGTCACTGTAATATGATAGGATGTCTGCATCACATTCTTTTTGTCACTGATGATCACCCATGAAAAATAAGGTACTTCGTCCACGCATGGTCTGTATTGACTGTTTACCTTAAGTCTTGTAAGCTCCATAGCAACCTCCCTGCCGGATTAGTTATTCCTGTTGATTTTAGCGTCCATCTCTATTACTGCTTTCTGATCCAGCGTATACTGTGTGCCAAAGATAAGCGACCCTAATATTCCAAATATCAGCGGCAGGATCAATGCGCACAGGATAATGCCTGTATTGATACTCTCAGGTTGGACAGATGCGCCGGTAACAAATCCATATGCTGCGATCACATACCCTGGAATTGCTCCTCCCAGCCCCTGCGCGACCTTACTGACAAAGGATGTGAGTGAAGCGATGGCTGCTTCCGCCCGTTTACCCGTTTTATACTGTACATAAGTGGTATTGTCCGCCTGTATGCTGGTACTGACCGGAACCATCCATCCTCCTGCCACACCTCCGATAAGAGCGCTGATATATATTAAAATCATAGACGTCACATCCAGCAGTCGAAGCAGGTTAAGCGCTGTCGATATTATGACCGCGGTCAGGTAAACTTTCTTTTTCCCAAACCGATTGGCAAGATATGGTCCCATCACAATTCCAACCAGTGATGCAATTAAGCCAATAATAGAAACTCCCGACATCAGTTTCATATCCCCTAAAACATATGTATAAAAATATGCTCCTGCTCCGCCAGCTATTGAACTTCCTGTCCCTACTATTAAAGTAGCTGCAAACGCTGCCCATATAGGCTTATATCTCAGAAATTGAAGCATCTCTTTTAAACTGTACTTTTCCTCATTATTTTCCCCGAACTCCACACGTTCTTTAACACTGAGTGCACCTGAGATGGAAAGAACGAGCGTCAGAGCCATAGATCCGAAGATTAATACATAATAACTTTCCAGTTTTCCATCTGCTACTATAACAGGTCCTAATACTCCAATCACCGCTCCTCCAATCATCGATCCTAATGCGTTGAAAAGAGACAGGCTGTTTCTTTCTTTATCATCTGTAGTCATAACCGGAAGAAGACTGTTTTTGGAGATGTCCATGATATCAAAGGTCCATCCCAACAGCAAATAGGTAACATAAACGATCACATATTTTCCTACAGGACTCCAGACAGCGCCAAACCACAGCAGAATATAGTTTATGACACAGATAATGGTTCCCAGAATCAGCATAGGGCGAAATTTTCCCATTTTTGTTACGGGAAATCTATCCAGAATAAAGCCCATGACAGGATCGCTGATTCCATCCATTACCTTAGAGATTAAAAACAAGGTCGCAAGCGCCTTGGGATCCAGTCCCACCACAGTTGTGTAATAGATCATAAAATATACGGATAAAAGTGTCATAAGCGGTATGTTTCCTGCACATACCATCAACATCCCTATTTTTTCAGATAATTTTACTTTCTAATTTTCTTTCTTCATCTCTCTGCTCCTTATTAGAAGTTTGCCAGTGCAATATCCAGCATCTGTGCTTCCTCTGGTTTGATTTCTCCTGCGAATGTTTTCGCGACATCTCTAAGCGAAAGTCCATATGCAATATCCGGAATCATATCCACTTCCATCATTTGAGAAAGAAACGCGCGAATATCCGGATGGTTCAGCAGTTCTTCCATTGTCGAATCTATGCTGTATTTCCTCTTTAAAGGCTGTGACGCCTCATAAGTGACTTCATATTCTCCGGCTTTCACACGGCAAATTCCGTTTTCTACATCTTCAAACAGTGGGTTTTCTTTATCTTCATATACAGATTCCGGCGCAAGTGGAAGAACCACTTCTGCCCTTCCGCCAAACGGAACTGTAACAGTGACAGTGATTTTATTATCCCCTGATATCTCCCAACCGCACTGATAGCATCCGCATGCTGAATCATAAACCGCTTTTACATATCCCAGTCCGCGATTCACTTTCGGGCTGATCCGCATCACCCGGCCTCCCGGACTCTGTTCCGTCACATCAATCCCGGCCGCATGGCGGAAGATCCATTCCAGTACGGCGCCATATGAATAATGATTCAGGCTGTTCATTCCCGTGCTGGAGACATGGCCGTTCTCATCCAGTGAATTCCAACGCTCCCACACGGTCGTTGCCCCCAGCTTCACTTCATAAAGCCAACCCGGATATTCTTCGTTCAAAAGCAGCCGGTACGCCGCATCCGTCATCCCGTGGTCTGTCAGCACGTTGCACAGAAGCGGCGTACCCACAAACCCGGTATTCAGTTTATTTTTGTTGTCCCGGAGGAGTTTTTTCATCATCTGCTTTGTCAGTTCTTCATTTTCAGACAGATGATACTTCAGCGCAAGGATAAGCCCTGTCTGCGTCTTCACCGCACATCTTCCTGTGGAAGTAAAATATTCTTCTTTCACTGCCCGCCACTGACGGTCTGCGATTTCCTGATATTCCTGTCTCGTTTCTTCCAGTCCAAGCACGTCCGCCGCCTTTGCGACTGTCTGGGCGCTTGCCGCATAGTAGATATCCGCGATATATGCTTCATCGGTCGCCCCGTACACACTGTTCGCGGCAGCGCCTGTACGGTCGAGAGCCAGCCAGTCTCCATAATGGAAGATCTGTCTCCATCCGTGATGATCTCCGTCAATCCTGCGAATATAATCAACCCATGCCTTCATGCTCTCAATCTGGCTTTCCAGGATTGTTTTGTCCCCGCTGAACAGATATACGTTCCACGGAATGATACACGCAGCGTCTCCCCATGCGCAGGAACATTTTGTCGGTCCGAATGTGGGGACAATCTCCGGAACCATTCCGTCCGCCAGAAGCTGTTCCTGATACATGTCATATAAATATTTCCGGTAAAACGCGTAGGTATCAGCCAGATAGCTTGCAGTCGCAGAAAATACCTGTGCATCCCCTGTCCAGCCCATTCTCTCATCTCTTTGCGGGCAGTCTGTAGGCACATCCAGGAAGTTTCCTTTCATCCCCCATTCGATATTGGAGATCAATTTGTTCACAAGATCATTCCCTGTCTCGATTGCCCCGATGCTCTCATAATCGCTGTAAAGAACAAGCGCCGTGAAATCCTCACATGAAAGATCCCTAATCCCGGTCACTTTCACATATCGATAGCCATAGTATGTAAAATGAGGCGTAATCACCTTTTCTGTACCATCAGAAACATAAATGTACTCCGAAAGTGCAGTTCTTAAATTCTCGTTATAGAAACATCCGTCCTGAAGCACCTCTCCCGTCTGAATCCTGATAGTTGTCCCCGCCGGCTCATGTACACGCAGTCGGAAGATCCCTGCGATCTCCTGCCCCAGATCAAATACATCTTCTCCAGCAGGCGTATGGATCAGTTCTGCCGGCTTCATCTCCTCCTGTACCTTAACCGGAAGAGATAACCGTTCCATAAGCCGGCCTTTCGGAACCTTTGCGATCCGCGCAGGAGACTCCTCTACCGGCGGCAGCGTATCATCTCTTCTCTCACCGTCATAGATATTGGAAAACCACAAATTGCTTCTTGTAACTGACCAGGTTTCATCAGAACTGATCACATCTTTCGTTCCGTCTTTGTACTCTATGTGAATCTCCGCAATCAGCTTCCACTCGTCACCGTAATATGCTTCCCGCTCCGGATCATTGAAACCGAACCTGCCTTTATACCAGCCGTTCCCGAGAAGAACAGACAGCACACCGCCTTGTTCTGCCTGTTTCGTGATGTCATACGTCTGATACTGGATCCACTGGTCATAATTATTGCAGTACGGAGTCAGATACTCATCACCGATTTTCTCAGGATTTTCTTTGCTTTCCCCCAGAAAATATGCCTCATACAATCCCAGACCGCAAATGTACAACCTTGCTCTTTTCACTTTTTTTTTCGGTTCAATCCTTTTTGAAAAAATCGGATGACGTTCCTGACTGCTGTCACAAGTAATCCATCTTCCAGTCCATGGTTCATCCATTTTGGCAGTCTCAAAAAACTGTACATCTGATTCGATTACTTCCTCTACATCTGTTGCAACAATGACCTTCCAGTAATATCTTGTATACGGCTGTATTTCAAATTCTACTCTTGTAGAGAGGCTGTCCAACTCTGTTTCACCTGTATCGTAACAGATATCTGTAAAGGTTTTATTCTTGCTGATTACAATCCTTGCATGTTTCTGGTTCTGTCCCCTGCATCCTTTCACTTTCCATGAAAATGCAATAGTATCCATATTAAACCCTATCGGATTTGTGATATGATTTGTTTTTGCCGCATAAATCTTTCCCATGCTGATACTCCTTCTCTATCATTCTTATTCACTTGTTCCCGCTTTTGACCGTTTCTCCCTCAACAGATATGTCTGCTCATTCAATTTTTCCTTGGTAATAGGATAACCTTTTGAGAAGATCACAATGGCCACCACATTTACGATTGCCGGCAATATTAGCACACAGAGGACGATCACATTAATCACATCGTCATTCTGTACTGCCGCCTTACTGTCAAATCCTGCTAACTGCAGCAGATACCCCGGAATCGCACCACCGATTCCCATTGCACACTTGGAGACAAAGCTGGAAAGAGATGCGACAGCACCTTCTGCCCTAATTCCCATAGACACTTCGATATAATCTGTATTATCTGCCTGTATTCCATAATTAAGAGGTGCTGCAAAGCCGGCTCCTATTCCTGCAATCAATACAGAGACAATAAGAAGGGGAATGCTCCTCACATCCAACAGACGGATGATTGGTGCAAGTCCTGCAAGTGCAAGTCCAATCGCATACATTTTCTTCTTTCCAAACCTTCCAATCAGATTACCAATGACCATTGTAGCCGGAAAAACAGCAACACATGTAATAAGCGTAATAATAGACGCCAACGTCAGGTCTTCAAAAATATATGTATAAAAGTATGTATTTGCTGCATTCACGATATTGCTTCCAATCGAATATAACAGTACAGCAAGGAATGTAATGTACACCGGCTTCTGACTGAGAATCTTGAATAATTCTTTTACAGAATAGCTGTTCTCCATCTGTGGTTTTACACGTTCTTTTACTCCCATGGTTCCTATAATAGAGAAGAAAAAAATCACTGCTGTCATGATCAGAACAAGATTAATATATCCCTGTTTGTTAGAAGTATCTCCAAGAATAAGTGGAGCTGCCACACCGATTACAAGCGCCCCGATCACATATGCAAGCCCTTTGATTGTACTTAAGCTGTTCCTTTCTTTCATATCTTCTGTCATAACCGGCAGAAGACTGTTCAGCGAAATATCCATGACTGGGAACAACACACCAAGCAGAATATACGATACATATGCGATTGCCAGTTTCCCCGATGTTGATAACATAGGTCCAAACCAAAGCAGAAGGAAATTGACGCTACACAGAATTGTTCCCAGAATCAATGTCGGTCGGAAATGTCCCATTTTTCTGGTCGGAAGATGGTCGATTATAAATCCAACTAACGGATCGTTAATGGCATCTAGAAAGCGTGCGATCAGGAACAGTGTCGCACATGCAGCAGGACTCAAGCCGCATATATTGGTATAAAAAATTAGTAAATATCCGTTGATCAGTGTCATAATCGGAATGTTTCCAAAGTTTGCCATTGCAAATGACAGCTTTTCTCTCATTTTTATCTTATCTTGATTCATATTTTATTCTCACTTTCCCTCTTCTGCACACAGAGAATTCAACTCTACAATCATCTGTTCAATCGCTTCACCTGGAATCACACTCAGAAATGACTTCAGCGGCATCTGGGCTATAATTTCCGGAGTCACAAGTTCTACTTCTCCTTCTTCTTTCTTTGATTCTTCTCCCTGTGATATCCCCTCAAGATACTCCATCATTTTTCCTGCTGTCTTCGGGTGGCTCATTAACTCTCCCATTGTCGTGGTCATATCTACAGTAAACGGCAGCGATACATCTGTAGTAAATGAAAGTTTGGCAGTTTCTCTTATATCATCACTGGCATGTCCGATCTGGATCTCATATGTACCTGACGGAGTATACCAGTCGTGAATCTTTGTCTCGTAGTAAGCAAAATCTCTCGCACAAAGCTCCATTGTAACCGTCTTCTTCTCACCCGGATTCAGAAATACTTTCGCAAACCCTTTCAGTTCCTTCACTGCTCTTGGCACGGTGCTGTCTTTGTCGCTGACATAGAGCTGAACTACTTCACTTCCTGCCATCTTTCCTGTATTCTCCACATCAATGCTTACCCTCAGAACATCTCCATCCTTCATTTCTACAGAAGAGAGTTTCATATTGCTGTAGCTGAATTCCGTATATGACAGACCATGTCCGAATGCCCAGCGCACCGGTACTTTCTTCGCATCATAGTAGCGGTATCCGACAAAGATATCTTCTCCATAGAGAACAGTCCTGCCGTCTCCGGGGAAATTCAGGTAACTCGGATTGTCTTCCAAACGATATGGGAAAGTCTCCGCCAGACGTCCCCCCGGGTTCGCCTCCCCGAATAACAGCCGGTCGCTGGCCTCCCCGATGCCTTCTCCTCCCAGATACATCTCCAGAATGGCATTTACAGACTCAGCCCACGGAGTTTCTACGGGACTTCCGTTATGTAGGACCACCACCACATTCTTCTGTATCTCAGCCACAACCTCTATAAGACGATTCTGACACTTTGGCAGTTCCATGGATGTTCTGTCATATCCTTCCGATTCAAAGCTGTCCGGCAGTCCGGCAAAGATTACAACTGCATCTGCTCCCGCAGCCGCTTCACACGCCTGTTTCAGTTCTTCTTCTGTCATTTCGTCACGCTCTGACGAGAAGCCCTTCACATACTCCACTGCCCTGCCTTTTCTCACCGCAGTTTCCAGAGCTGACACTACGCTGTCCGTATTGATGTGGCTCGATCCCCCGCCCTGGTAGCGCGGTTTCTTTGCAAATTCCCCGATATAGACTATTTTCTGTTCTTTTCTCAGCGGCAGCGCCCCCTTATTTTCCAGAAGTACGGCACACTCTGTTTCGATATCTGCCGCTGCCTTGTGATCCTTTTCCCTATCAAATACAGTCTCTGCTTTCCGGTTATCTGCGTAGGAGAAGACTACTTTCAGTATGCGCTCTACCGTTCTGTCAAGAATCTCCTCCTCCAGCTCTCCATTCTCCACTGCCCGGATAATCTTTCTTGTATTATATCCCTCTGATCCCGGCATCTCCAGATCAAGACCGGCTTTCAGCCCTTTCACCCGGTCATTTACAGCTCCCCAGTCACTGACCACATATCCTTCAAATCCCCACTCATCTCGCAGGATATCTGTCAGAAGCTTCTTATTCTCTGAAGAAAATACTCCGTTGATCTTATTGTAGCTGCACATCACAGTCTTTGGCTGCGCTTTCTTCACCGCCTCCTCAAAAGCCGGCAGATAAATTTCCCGGAAAGCCCGTTCCGATACTTCCGACGATATCTGCATACGGTCTGTTTCCTGATTATTCACGGCGAAATGTTTCATACTGGTTCCGATGCCTTTCGACTGTACGCCCCGGATATATGCTGACGCCATCTTACCTGTCAGATAAGGATCTTCGGACATATATTCAAAATTCCTTCCGCAGAGAGGACTTCGTTTGATATTAACCGCAGGACCGAGGAGCATGCTCACGTTCTCAGCCTGACACTCATCACCAAGGATCTGTCCCATACGTTCCATCAGTTCCACGTCAAAACTGGATGCCGTGGCGCAGGCTGCCGGGAAGCATACTGCATTCACACTTTTATTCAGGCCGAGATGATCCGCCGCTCCTTCCTGTTTGCGCAGACCATGCGGGCCGTCTGTCATCATAGCGGACGGAATCCCTAATCTTTCGATTCCCATTGTGTTCCAGAAATCCGCGCCCGAACAAAGTCCTGCTTTTTCCTCCAGCGTCATCTCTCTGATTAATTCTTTCAAGTTTCTACTCATTATGAAATCCTCCTTAAATAAATCTTACCCTCTGTTATCTGTGGGCTTCCCAGAAGGATACCGCTTCCTGAAGCCAGTTTTTCACTTTTGTTTCATATCCAATGCCAAATCCATGTCCCAGACCGTCAATGATTTTAACTGACACATTTTCTTTGCCCAGTACCTTCTCTAATTCCGGCAGTTTATCTTCCACATTTGCAAAACCGAACTCATCACCCCGCCCTACGATAGAAAATACCGCCAGTCCTTTGTCCTCCGGCAAAGCTTTGATATTCCAGTCCAGACCATACATAGGGAAGATCACCTTCGGTCTTGGCAGATGATTCTTGTGGCAGCAGTCCTCATAATTTGCAAATGAATACGCCGTGGTCATAAGTCCTCCTGCTGAAAAACCAAAGATGGCATAATCATCCATGTTTACATAAAACTGTTTTTGATGCTCCGTCAGATATCGGATCACTTGTGTCAGTTCCCTCGCGGCAGCCTGTCCCTGCTTCACCTGTTCTGTCTCACCCAGCTGCCTGCCGACCGGATAACTTATGACGAAAACAGAATATCCCATTTTATGCAGCTTCATCGCCGCAGGATACCCCTCGCAATCAGTTACATTACTGATAAATCCGCCTCCCGGAACTACAATGGCAAGTGGTTTTCCCTGTTGTCCCTGATAAAACATTCCCGTCAGATGTGACCTGTACGGATGACTATTCACTGCTTCCGCAGGATACAGATCCGGCACCAGCCTTGCCTGACCTTTCTCAACAAGTCCGGTTAGATAATGGAAAGATTCCAAGGCTGCATCCAATTGTTCCTCACGACCCTGCGCCTTTAAAAAATCCTTATACTTTACAGGCGCAATAGCTTTCAGCACGTTGTCCTCCACATTGAAAAACATATGTTTAAAACCGCCGAATACCGGATGCTGCATGAAAAATCCAACTTTGTCCTCCCCCGTTCCTGGACGGAAATGTCCGTTTTCATCGTAATAGCTGCTTTCCTTTATTTTTGGAAATCCGCAGATGCCAAGAAGTGCCGGCAAAAACATGGCACTTTTTTTGTAGACATATAATGTCGCACCGATTACAAATAATAAAACAATCACCACTACTGCAAAAAATATCTTCATCCTAACCTATGCCTCCTTTTCTTACTGATATCTTACTTTATACAGACTAAAATTACATCAACGAAACATAAGTGATTTACCGACCAAACTTAATAAATATCCGAGATTACTCTGTACACCTTTGCCCCCAATATGGTATATTTTAGACAGGTTAAATAAACTGCTGATGACCATAATCACAGTTCATTCATATCTCGAAAAGGAGAGAATATATATGATGACATTATCTACATTGAATCAATTTCTGAAGCAGCACACTCCCGAAGAAACCCATCGTCTGAACGGTGTAAAGAAAGATTATTCACAATTTCCTGTTGCCAGCGGTAAGTTTGATACACCCTGTTACCGTTTTGATACGAACCTTGAAGATCTGCGTTCTTTATTTCTTTCAAAGAAAGTTCTTCCGAGTTATTACAACTTCGCTGTTGTAAAACAGGATCGTTTTGAAAACGTACCTCTGCATATCCATGAGTGGCTGGAGTTGAGTTATATTTATTCTGGTTCCTGCACAATGACGATAAATAAGACTACATTCAGGCTAAAAGCCGGGCAGATGGTTCTGATCAGCCAGAATGCCCCTCATTCTGTCAAAAGATGTTCAGAAAATGATATTATCATCAATTTTCTGCTGACGCGCGAATATCTGAACGGTACTTTTTTTGAACGCCTGTCTCAGGATAATTACCTTACACACTTTTTCATTGAGGCTCTGAACACCACGATGCAGGAAAGCAGGTATATTGTCTTTTCCCCGGAACAAAAACAAAACCGGCTGGCAGATCTTGCCAACCAGTTTCTCTGTGAATTTTATTCTCCGTCCGTAACATCCGGACCTTTTTTAGACAGTCTTTTTACGCTGATTACCTGCGAGATGATTAATCTTTTCCAGCACGATATGGTTCTGGATCACGCCTCTGTGGATCAGATTTATACCATACTCCGATATATCGAAACAAACTTTGCGGACTGTACCCTTTCTTCTACAGCTGAGTTTTTTAATATGCACCCAAACTATCTCTCTTCCTACATACGCCAGCATACCGGAACCACTTACAAAGAGCTGGTCCAGACACAGCGGCTTTCTCAGGCGACAAAACTGTTAAGGAGCACCGCACTTTCCACAAATGATATCAGCCTTGCCGTCGGATATCAGAATACCAGCTTTTTCTTTCAGCTATTCCGCAAGAAATACGGATGTACGCCTATGGAATATCGAAACATGCTTCATGCTTCTGATACGCCAAATATGTGATATGTGGCATAATTGGCACCTCCGATGGTTCAATTGTACCATAATAGGAATATGTATTAAAATAGTTTGTTATCTAAAATGGATTATACTAGTATACCATAAACATACTATTTTTAGGAAGAAATGTCCTATTTCATCCGTAAATAGATTGCAACTTTTTAAATCAGTTAAATTTGACCCTATTAAACCAATCATAAGCCCTATTTTATAGCATTTTGGAGTCTTGATTGGTTAAATAATCGGTTTAAGCAGAGTAAATCAAACCAATCTTAAACCGATTAATCTTTTAATATATCTTATCAACCTCATCTTCATACACTGATTCAGTATGAGTATCAAATAGCACCCATTCCACCAGGTCAAAACAATCCGGATTATCCTGCAAGAACCGGTTTACTGTATGTACCGCAATCTTTGCTGCCAACTCAACAGGAAAACTATATATTCCCGTTGATATTGAAGGAAATGCATATCTGTATGAATGTCCTTAAAGCCTGCAACCTGCTCATGCATAATCATTCCCCATTATTCAACATATTCCAAAAATACTTTATCCTTAAATCCACCACGTTCATCAGCTTTCTTTGCTCTCATCGTCTCAAGCTCATCCAAGCTATAACCTCTTGCCACGCATATCGCCTGAAGAACTTCAAGTACACCAGCCATTTCTTCAAGGTTCTTATCAGCCTGATACTCTGCCACCTCTTCGTTAAGCTTCGTCTCCAATGCTACTATATATTTCTCGCCTGAGAGAATATGAGTTACACAAGTCTTTCCGTCTTTTTCTATTATTTCCGGTATTTTATCTCTAACTAATTTGTTATGTACCTTCATCTAGCTCACCTCGTAAATCCAGTTTCCAAAACCACAATTTTGTGCGGATTGGTATACTGGCATAATGATGGATTTCAATTGGCCTGTAAATTCATTATATTCTAGGCCTTCCCGATATACACGATTAATTCCTCATACAGTTCATCACTCTCTGCCTTAACTTTCATAAGACAATAGAGTACCACTGTACTAATAATGATTACGAACCAAATTAACACTTTGCCCATTCGACCACTCCTCTCAAATAAAAAGAGGAGCAAACCAGCTGATGGAATATTCCATCTCAAGTGCTAATTTAGTCCTCACTAAATGTTTTGATATAAAATTGTACCTAATCTAAGCACACAGATTCACTCTCAGACTGATTGCGGACATCTGTGATACTGACTTGGATTTTCGGTTTTGATATAACAGCGCTGCCTTAATCTACCGCTAAATTGGTATAAAAATAAGGACTAAATTAGGCATAACCCCTTGATTTTACTGGCTTTCATCTAACTTGGTCCTATTATAACTCAAACACCATTTTCCCAGTTAGAAATAGTCTGCCTGGAAACATTGAGGTCTTCAGCAACCTGTTCCTGTGTAAGTTTCTTTATAGTACGAGCATTTTTAATTTTATCAGCTATCATATTTCTGTATACCTCTTTTTTCCATGAAATTACAGCAAACGTAGTAGTAACGTCTATCAAAAGGCTTTTACATATTAGATAAAAGCATATAAAATTTCTTTTACATAGCTTAATTGTGGTCTATTTAGCCTGTTTTTTGACTACTCAGGAAAAATATTTCTACCCTCGCCCCACCTGTATTTTCAGAATTTGAAAGTTTAATACCTCCACCATATTTTTCAGCCACAGTTTTTGCAAAAAATAGCCCCATCCCATAATGAGCTTCGCCATTTCTGCTTGTGTCATCCATAAAAAACTGCTCTGTGCCATGCAATAATGCTTCTTTTGTAAATCCTGATCCGCTATCCTCCACAATGAATGTCAGCCGTTCATCCTGCTCCTTTGCGTCAATATAAATGATTCCATTTTCTTTTGTATGCTCCACTGCATTCTGAATCATATTCATTACGGCTCGAAACATTGGATCATAAGCAATCGTTACCTTTTTATCACTTTGTCCCGCCTTCCAATCTATTATCTGGTGATAGATTTCTGCCAGTCCGAGTGCCTGTTCCTTTATATCTGCGAAAAAATCTTCTAACCTCACCGTTGTATAGGTAACATCACTGCAATTCCATGATTTTGTGACATCTATCAACTGTTTTACATAACTTTGTATCTGCGTTGTGCCGTTCAAAACATAAGTGATATTATTCTTCTGTTCTGTGGTCAGTTCAGTCTCTGAAAGTAGTTCTGCATTTCCCCGTACAATCGTAAGAGGTGTTTTAATATCATGCGCCAAAGCAGACATCTGCTGTTTCTTTTCTTGCTCTGTTTTCCACTGCTTTTCTAAAGATTCTCGCAATGCATCTCGCATATCATCGATTGCCGATAAACAGTCATCAAACTCTTTGATACCGGAACAGGATGTCTCATATTCCAGATTTTGATCCTTTATTTGTCCGATTGCGTCTAATACAGGCTGCATCTGCTTTTTGATTCTTTTTCCAAAACGTATGGACGGAATGATGATAATCGCTACCGCTCCAATCACAGACATAAAACTCATCACATTCTGTGGTCCTATAAAATGCTCCCTCAAAAAAGCTGAATGATATTGAGGTGTCAGGCGATATTGCAATACAACATATTCATTTTCCCTTACAATTACTTTATAAAAATATTTCCCGGATGCGTTTCCGTACTTTGCAACATTCCATGCTATCTGTTCGTATTGTTCTGACAGATCTCCACCTATTTTCTCTCCATTCTCTGAAAAGATTACATAATCACAAAGTGCGGGAATCATCTCAGCAGTCACTTTATCTGCACGTAGAATCGTATCATATGCTTCATTAATCTTTTGCTCTGCATAATTTGCCGGATAAATACAGCCCACACTAATCAAAAGGTACAGCAGCAGATAAGCAACAATCACCAAACCAACTAATGATCCAAGCATGACCAGTACATATCTCATAAAAATCCTGCTGAGTGCATTGCTTCTCTTTATTCTTCCCATTTATATCCAATCCCCCAGACTGTTTTTATCGGTATATAATCATAATCCGCAAATTTTGCTCTTATATTTTTGATATGCGTGATAATAGTACTGTCATTACTCTCATTGTCAAAACCAAAGACCGCTTCCAATATCTGTTCCTTCGAAAAAACCTGTCCTCTGTTTTTAGCCAGAAATTCACAGATTTCGTACTCTGCTTTCGTAAACGGAAGTTCTTTATCATCCATCAACAGTTTCTTTTGAGACATCTGAATGCAGACTCTCCCTAAAACCATCCGGACAGAATGTTCCCTGTGCTCTCTTCTAAGATGTGCATTGATCCTTGCCCGAAGTTCCATCACTCCAAATGGCTTTGAAATATAATCATCTGCTCCTAAAGAAAGTCCGTTTACCAGACTGTTTTCCTCCGTTTTTGCCGTAAGAAACAAAATCGGACAATCCACAAGTATCCTGATTCTTTTGCATAATTCGAAGCCATCAATTCCAGGCATCATAATGTCCAGTAAAATCAGGTCATAACGATGTAATTCTTCCATATTAAGTTTCAGTGGATTACTTACTTTAGTAACCAGATGTCCATCCTTATTCAAAATGCTTTCTATCATTTCCAGAATTGCCGGTTCATCATCAACTGCCAGTATTTTTGCCATAGTTTCCCTCGATTCTATTCCGATATTCTGTTTCCTTCCCAGTGGTTTACCCACCAAAAATAGTATACCATACTAATCCCTGTAAATATTAAGCAACCTGGTATGAATGACAACCATTCACCTACACTAGTTTCTCCCAATACAGATTGCAGATAAGTATATGGTACTCTTCCCGTCCAGCAGACAAATACATATTTCCACACATAATCTCCAAGTCCGGTAAGCATCAATGCACTAATTAGTCCTGATATAATCCCTGCTCCAATGGATACCCCTTTTCCAAACTGAAAAGCCAGAATCAGCTGCCACAGATAAAGTGGAACACTGCTTCCCCACAGCAGCAATGCTGCAAATATACATCCTTTCATGATTTCGATATCGCTTGATGCGATTCTTCCAAATCCAATTCCGAATATGATTGCTGTCAATAGGATAGAGCACAGACACAAAACCAGTAGCATCAACAGTTTCGATAAAAATGCTGCAGGTTTATCCGGTAAAGACAACAGATTTTGAAAATCACCTGCGTTTTGTTCCTGTTCCATCACACTTGCTGTAAAAATTCCAATAAGTACCGGAAGTCCTGCTCCTATTGCCTGATAAAATGCAATCACTTTCACATTTTCATTCCATGGTGAAAAAAAGTAATATATTAAAAATATAACGCTGGTTAGAATCGGAATCAGTAAGTGTGCCAGAATCACAGATGTTCCTTTCATCTTTCGCAAGTCTGCATTCAGAGATCTTCCAATCATCTTATTTCACCTCTCTTCTCTCAAACCATTTCAAAAACAGAACCGTTACAAAAACAAACCAGATGATTGAGAGACACATTCCCGGAACAATGACTCCCGTATCCAAAAGAGGATTCCCTGCTTCTGCGGCAAGTCCATTTGGTAAAACATGAAGCAACGGGCACATCATCCTCATAGGAATTGCAGAGACAAGTACATACCAGATTCTGGTTTGTGATATTACCACACCGCTGACGGTAATAAACAGGCAGACGAACAGGTTTACAATCATTCCAAATCGTTCACTTAAAAATAAAGCTACCGGAATCTCCCATAACTCAGAAACCGTCAGAAACAATACTGCAATCAACGCTCCTCCAACTGGAACATGTGTCGTTAGAAGAAAGCCTCCAAGCGTTGCTCCTGCAAACACAATCACATTAGAAAACAAAATCATGTACCCAATATAAATAATTTTCCCCAGCAACAATTTTCTTCTGTCTGTGGGAATAGTCGTTAAATGATAGTATTTTATCTTTTTCTCCTGCGCCACAGAAAGATAACAAAATAGAGCAATCATCCCCGGCAGCAAAAGTGTATACCACCAGTTCCAAACACTTTCTGCATAAGCATTTGTCATCCCAAGAGTAAATATAAATGCCATGACAAATGTAAGAAGAGGAAATCCCCAGATAAACTTTTTTCGCATGGTTCTTTTGGCTTTTTGATGTTCTGCTTTTATAATATTAACCATGGATTTCACCTGCTTTCTGGTTTTTTCTTACCACATTCATAAACAAATCTTCAAGATTATCTCCCTGCTTTAATGCTCCTTCGTATCCTAAGATTCCACCTGAAATAATCCCGACTTTATCTGCAAGTAACTGTACCTCTGAGAGAATATGACTGGAGAGAATTACAGTGATTCCCTGTTCCGGAAAAGACCGGATCAGCTCTCGTAATTCCTCGATGCCTATTGGATCTAATCCATTCGTAGGTTCATCCAATATCAAAAGTTCCGGTTCTCCAAGCAATGCCATTGCAATGCCTAGTCTTTGCTTCATTCCCAAAGAAAACTGTCCTGCTTTCTTCTTTCCGGTGTTTGTAAGTGATACAATCTGCAAGACCTCATCAATTCTGTTTTCATCTGTACCAAGCAATAATTGTCTTACCTTCAAATTCTCTCTGGCGGAAAGATTTTCATAAATAGGCGGATTTTCAATTAACGCTCCTATTTTTGATAAATCTTTCCTATCCAAAAGTTTTCCATCAAAGTAAATCTTTCCTGCAGTTGGTTTCATCATACCAGTCAACATTTTCAATGTGGTAGATTTTCCCGCACCATTCGGTCCAAGCAGTCCATAAATCTGTTCCTTTTCTATATTAAGTGAAACATTATTTACCGCTTTCTGCTTTCTAAAATATTTACACAAATTTTGTGTCTGCAACATCATTTCCATCTTTACTATCCTTCCTTCCATATTTCATTTCTTACTGAAATATAACCTAACAGAAAAAAATAAAGATTTGATGAAGATTGCTAAATAATTCGTCTACTCTATTTTTATTCTCGTATGGAATAAACCATCAATTGAATATCATTATCAGAACTCGACTTTCCACTGAAATCAGCAAAGCTGTTACAAATACGAAGTCCTAATTTACCGAATATCTCCGTGATTTCATCCAAACTATATAACCTTATAGGATTTCCTTCTTTCATTTCAGGCTTATAAAGTGCTTCTCCATACATATAGTCTACCTGCCCATATATCAGCGTTTTTCTATCCTTCTCCCATTCAAAAGCAGATAATGTAAGTCCCTTTTCTCCTGCATCCCATAACTTGCAAACATCAAATTCTTTAGATAAGAGCTTAAGTGTATCAGTATTGGGAACGGTATCACCATTTTCCCAGCGTGATACTGCCTGCCTTGTAACCATAATTTTATCTGCCAGCTCGTCCTGTGACATTCCTCTTTCTGTTCTAAGTTTAAGAATTATCTTTTTTGTTTCCATAGTCGTCACCTCCGTTGTCTTTATCATATCGATAAATCCGCAGTCTGAAAAGCAACCTGTTGTTGCCATAAGCTATCTACATGATTTAGTTATCTCGCTTTGGTCATGACTCTTTTACAATAGGAATTTGTCTTACCAATCACAGAATCCAGCCATGTACAATACTGGTGCATCATTGGTTGGAAAAATATCCCCACAAAATGTTTATACTGGATTCGTTGATCTATAGCATACTTTTAATCTCCCTGATTACACTTTCCCCCGTCAATGGTTTTGCAATATGCTTATTTATTCCTGCCTTTTTGCTGCGCTCCACATCATCCTGAAAAGCATTTGCAGACATGGCTACAATAGGGATCAGTTTTGCATCAGGACGATCCATCGCCCGAATCTGTCTTGCTGCTTCCAGGCCATCCATAACCGGCATCATGATATCCATTAATATCAAATTATATTCTCCTGGCTTTGCCCGGGCAAAAATATCCACTGCCTCTTTTCCATTCCATGCACAGCGAACCAGCATGTTCTCATTTTCCAATATAAATTGTGCAATTTCCATATTCAATTCATTATCTTCAACAAGAAGTGCTCTTTTTCCTTTCAGTGAAACATTCTCAACGGATGATTCTGGCATTTTTGATTCTCTGTCTGAGGAAATCTGGAACGGCAATGTAATCACAAATGAAGTTCCTTCATCCACTTTACTGGTAAAACAAATCTGCCCTCCCATCAGTTTTACTAACTGGCTGACAATAGTCATTCCCAGACCAGTTCCCATATTTGCTTTCTGTTCCAGTCTGTTTTCCTGTGTAAAAGGTTCAAACAAATGCTCCTGAAACTCTTCACTCATCCCAATTCCATTATCTGTACAGGTAAATTCGAATACTGCGGTCCGGTCATCAGAACTGATTTCCTGGCAGCCAACAATAATCTTGCCACCCACATGATTATAATTTACTGCATTACTTCCTATATTCTGCAGGATCTGCTGAAGATGAAGAGGACTTCCAACCAATTGATTATGTATGATATTGACAGCTCCCAGGTTCAGTGAAATTCCCTTTTCATGTCCCTGCATCTCAACAATACCGGTCGATTCTCCCAGCACCTTGCGTAAATCGAAAGTTTTTTCTTCCAGCTGCAATGTTCCAGATTCCATTTTATTCATATCCAGGATATCATTCACAAGATTCAGAAGAAATCCAGATGCTGTCAGGACTTTATCTCTGCACTCCTGCTGTTTTTGCAGATCTTCCGGAAAATGGTTTGCAATCTGCGTAATTCCACGGATTCCATTGATTGGAGTCCGGATATCATGACTCATTCGTCTGAGAAAATCAGTTTTTGAAATATTCGCTTTTTCCGCTTCCTGGGCAATTCTTTTCAACTGTTCCTGATATTCGAACTCTTGCTTTTTTTCTTCCGTAATGTCACGTGCTACATAAAGCACCTCCGTAACAGTTCCGTTTGCATCACGCTGCTTCACAATGAATCGTCCCATATGCCAGTGCCCGTCTGCAGCAAGATATTCTCTCGCAATCGTCTCTTCCTGCTGCAGCCTGGCTGCCAGCGTTGTAACCTCAAAGAACTCCCGCATGGTTTTTTGATCCTCTCTGGAAACAACACTTTTCCGTGCGGTACGAAATGCTTCTGAAGCACATCCGTGACTGCCTGTCAACCGATGCATCACCTCGCCCCCGACAACTTCTTCAAAACTGTCTGTTCGTAGGTTCATAGAATAAATCGTCCAGTAAATCTTTGAAATTGCGGATATGACTGCATTGCTTTCCTGTGCTTCTTTCAGTGATTTTTTCAGAGTAACATTTTCAGAAATATCAAGGAATGTGGTTAGTATTGTTTTTTTCCCGTCTGATGTATAAAAAATTTCCGTCTTCGCAATCGCCGGTGTCAGATGTCCCTTTCCGTCAGGGATTACACATTCATAAGAAACAGCTCCGTCATGGTACCGCATATCCATCAGTTTCTCAATTACATTCTGATTTAAATAGGACACAGCCCCTATGAGCCTGCCCAGATTTTCCTGTGCTTCCCCAACTGTCTCCACTCCATAGATGCGCATAGCTTCTGCATTCATATGGACAAGCTCATGCTCTGGCAAGGTATAGGACAGCACTCCAACACTTATCGTATCCAGAAGTTCTTTATAATAAGAAATCTGGTTTTTGTTTTCATCCTTTAAATGCTGGTTCTGTTGCAGCAATCGGTTCTCCAGAAGTTTTTCTTTTTCAAAATGGACAATATCTCCTGCTTCCTGATGATAGCCCACAATCCTGATCATGTTGTCTGGAGATGGGACTCTCCTTCCTGTACAGCGTATATAAATGACTCCCTTTACAGGATGCATATAACGGTAAACAGCTTCTGATTCATGGCTTTTCAGTTCTTCCATGTAATCCCAGAAGCACTCCCTCTCCTGCGGATAAATATGTTCTGCCACATACTCCATACATTTTTCCGGAGACAAATCTTCTGTAATTCCAAACAGTTCATCTGTGATTTCATCTGTATACAGTCTTGTCTTTTTTCCTTCTTCAGACTCTACTTTCCAGAATCCAGAGTTTCCTGCCTGAAAATATGCCTGTATATCCTCATCGTTCAACTTTTTCATAAACATGTCCCTCTCGAATAATATCTTTAGATATACAAATTAAAAGCACTGCCAAACAGACAGCCCCACCTCATTTCATGCAACTGGCTGCCATTTTACAGGCCCTGTAGCTTTGCGTCCCAGACTTTCATCTGGTTTGCTGATTTCCTTATTATAGCTTTTAAAATTATGCAAAAAACTGATTTTATTATACCCCCCTTACTCCACTTTACACAAGGAAAACATCACCGCCTTAATGCCAAAAAAAGCCGGAAGCCACTTTGCTACCCGTGACCTCCGACTCGTTGTGCTTATTCTAATCAGTCCTTACATCCAAATCAGATCCTCAGCCTCATGGATATCCTTCACGCTTTTTTACCAGAGTATATAAGTTCCGGCTTCGTCATCATAATAGTACCAGCCATTTCCTCTTCCGATTGGCTCTCCATTTCCGTCTGACTGCTGATATGGGATATAGGTTCCGGTTTCCGGATCCCAGGAGTACAGATCATAAGGATCTTGTACATTTTCCTCTGCCTCAGAGGTCTGGACTGTTTCATTCCACTCTACGCCGGATTCATCGATCCAGGTGTCTACGCCATCAAAGGTATATACCGTATTGGTCCGGTCCATATATCTGCCATCAGCCAGTTTATAAACTGTTGTGGTATCACCCCTCAGATTTACAAGCATGGCAGTATCTGGTCCTGGGAAGTCGGTTTGTTCTGTCTGGGACTGATAATTACAATCAGATGACTGCCCGGCATCCGGCTGTCCATCCTGGTTGTCCTGACCGCTCGTCACATCTGTTTCTGTAGGTTCCATCGCTACAGCATCCTCACGATTCTCAGGAAGCTGTACCACATCTTTGATAGTTTCAATTGCCTCAATTTTTGAGCTGCCCCATGGATACCCTTTGCCAGTATAACCAGCTGACGAAAGCAGTTCTTCAGCATTCTCTCCAAGGAGTTCCTGGTATGCATCATATACATCTGCCATCTTCTGGGAAAATTCCGCCTGTTCGTCGTTTCCTTTATCCGACAGCCACCGGACAGTCTCACTTTTGATTTCTTCCTGACTAAGGCTGGTTTCGGTTCCCCAGTCCAGAAGATTGGCTGCCACTTTTACAGTTTTTAAGGAACTGCCTGCTGTTCCAGGCTGGACATCCGTGTTGATTTCATTCAGCATATTGTCCAGTTCTGTAACGGCAGAAGAGGTAGTTGTGGTATTTTGAGAGGTTTCATTCCCAGCTATAGAAGCCTCTGTGCTTTTCGCCTCCTGCTTTGCACTGCTGTTCATTGTCATGGTGCCTGTTACATCAGATCCGTTGCAGGCACTTGCTGTAATGGCCATGGCTGTTAAAATTAATAACAATACTGACTTTTTCATAATCTTGTCTCCTCATTTTTTGTTATTTCATAACTCCAAAATTCTTTTTCTGAAACACTTTGTTCCATATGTTCTTCTTTTGCCCATGCAGGGATGTGGAAATTTCCTGTTTCCGGTTCTCTGACGTGGAAATCAATCCTGTCAAACATTTCTTTCAACTCCTTTATTATCACTTTTGATGTTTTATTTTGTAAATCTGACTGATACATACTCTTTGCTCCAATCTACTAATTTGTTCATTTTAGAGTAAAACAAAAGACCCAGTAACTGCTTCCTATAAATCAGTACAGTTCTGCCTGGATCCGGATGGTATCCAGGGTATTATAGAGGAAATGGGGATTGACCTGGCTTTTCAGGTACAGCATGGACATCTTCTGTTCTGTAAGCTCTGCGCGGATAATGTCCGGGTTCTCCAGGGTCAGGTAAAAAGTCAGGGTCATCAGCGTGATCCCCATTCCGCTGATCAGCCAGGTGTGGTGCAGCCCTTGGAGCACACAGACCATCAATTCTACGATTAGGGCTCCCTAACTATGTCTTGGAATATTACTTTTTGGTCTCTTCTTTTGCTTCCAGAATTGCCTGTTTTTTAGAAAATCATCCTTGCAAAAAAATGCACCGACTCACATATTACAGCTCCGCCAGTATCTGGCTTCCTTTCTTTTTCAACCATCTATATAAAACCAGACATAAAAGGAAAGTAATTCCTGTGAATATTCCTGTATATCCTGCAAAGCCCATTTTCCACAGGTCGGTCATTAAATAACCGGCTGCAAACAAAAGCGTATATAAAAATCCTCCAAAAAGATTAACCGCAACACAGGCACTCTGTTTTATTGGTGCCAGTTCACTGGTCCAATTTAGATTTGGCATTTTGAGACCCAGGAAAAGTCCTGACAGTGCCATCAATAATAAAAATCCCAAACCCAGTACAAAGCTTAAAAGTAGTTGTTCCCATGGACAGATTCCTGTCACTGCCATGCAAATAACACAGAACAGCATAGGGATCCCTGTCAGCCCTGCATGCAGGAGCAGTTTAGCTCTTAGTACCTGCCAGGGTGTAATGGGAAGTGACTGAATCAGCCAGAGGTTTTTCCCCTCTAATGAAACAGATGGCGCTGACATATCATTCATGGATGCCAGGGCACAAAGGGCTGCACAAAGGATCAGCATAACCGAGCCCGGCCGATCCCAAAATACCTGGTTCAAGATCATACATAAACCTTTTCCCTTTACCAGAAATGCAATACCTGCAACAGGCAGAAGAATAATTCCAAGCCCACAGTTCAGCATATAATTGGGACTGGAGGTAAAATGAAGGACTTCCCTTCCAAGCAGTGCTGTCGGAATGCTTTTGCATTTTACTGTTTTTTCCCGGTAAACCTTATGCTCCGTTTTTCCTGTGGAGGTTGCAATTTTCAAAAAGCTTTTTGACATCATAAGCCACATAACAGCGAAAAAAACCAGAACTGCCGCCATCACCACAAACAATGCTCCCAAATCACCTGTACCAGACATTCCCAGTAAATATACCGGATATGCAAAAGATTTTACCTGCATTCCATATACCGCTGCATTTGCCAGCAGTTCGCTGATCAGCCTTTGTGCCTGGAAAGAGATAAAATAATATCCACCAAAGAAAGCCAGGGAAATAATCACAGTGATAAAGCTTTTATGTTTCAGCCTCAGGCTGATCTTTGCCACAATCCAGCCAAGGGCACAGGAAAGTGTCATTACAAATATGGAAATTAGTACCAGATATAAAATACCACCTGCCACTGCTTTTACAGAGAATTCCACAGTAACCCAGTAAACAATCACTGCCGGAAGTGTTACAGCACCTGAATACATCAGCCCCATCAGGTATACACTCATCAGCCTTGAGATCATGATCACAGAAACCTGTATGGGAAGGGAAAGAAGCAGATCATTATCTTTTGAAAGATAAAGGCTGGAAAATGTATTAAATACACTTCCGAATGCTCCAAGCAGTATGGCTGTCAATCCCATGAGGGCAAAATAAAACCATTCTACCTCTGCCTCCGCCATTGGCTTACAGATCATAAGTGCCATGCCGGTAAATATTCCACCAAGCACGCCCACCATCAGCATAACAAACAATACAACATACGCAGCCGTCGCACCCTTTGAGTATGCCTTATTCTTTTTTGCGTTATAAAAATAGCTTCTGAAAATCTCTATCAACTGCTTTTTTACTAAAACCTTCAGCATTTTTCTTCCTCCAGTTCCAGGAAGACATCTTCCAGGGAATCATCACCTTTTACTTCATCCATGGTTCCGGAGCGGATCAGTTGTCCTCCCTTGATAATTGCCACTTTATCGCACAGCTTTTCTGCCACTTCCAGCACATGGGTGGAAAAAAATATGGCACTGCCTCCAGCGCAGACCTCGTGCATCATCTCTTTTAACAAATGGGCTGCCTTCGGATCAAGTCCCACAAATGGCTCATCCATAATAATCAGCCTGGGATGATGAAGCCACGCTGCAATAATGGCAAGCTTCTGTTTCATTCCATGGGAATATGCTCCAATAGGCTGTGCAAGATCCTGTGTCAGTTCAAAACGGTCTGCATATTTACGGATATCCTTCAGGCGTTCATCTGCATCCACTCCAAATATATCCGCAATAAAATTCAGATATTGAATTCCGGTCATATATTCGTAAAGATCCGGGTTATCTGGGATATAGGCTGTTTCACGCTTACATCCCAGAGGATCCTCTTTTATGGATTTTCCATCAATATAGATTTCTCCCTGGTCAAACTGTAAAATCCCTACTACCGACTTCAAAGTAGTAGTTTTTCCGGCTCCGTTGTGACCAATGAACCCATAAATTTCCCCCGGCTGAATGTGCAGGCTCAAATCATCTACTGCTTTCTTTTCTCCATAGGACTTTGTGACATGGCTGATTTTTAACATTATTCTTCCCCTTTCCTTTCAATGGCTTCCATTAGTTCTTTTACTTCTTCCTTTGCAGCCAGAAATATTTTGACCAGTCTGGGATCAAAATCTGAGCCGCTTCCTTTTTCAATAATAGAAAAGCTCTCTTCCAGCGGCATGGCATCCCGGTAGCAGCGTTTCTGGGAAACTGCATCAAATACATCTGCGATTGCCATGATTCTTGCGTGAAGCGGGATCTGCTCCCCTGCCAGTCCGTCTGGGTAGCCTTTTCCATTAAATTTTTCATGGTGAAATCGGGCTACTTCGTAGGCAATCTGCCGGAAGTCTGCATCATCCAGATTGTAAAAGGTCTGCAGAATGATATCTCCTCCAGTTGCTGCATGCTGTTTCATGATCTCATATTCCGCCGCTGTAAGCTTACCCGACTTTTGCAGGATACTGTCCGGGGTTGCAATTTTACCAATATCATGCAGAGGCGCAGCATGAATGACGTTTAGCATATAATCCTTGTTCAGAATGTTCCGGTAATATCTGTCATCCCTCATTTTTTCAAGAAGCAGATTTACATATGCCCTTGTACGTTTAATGTGTCCACCTGTGTTATAGTCCCGGTTTTCTACCATAGTAGCAAACCCATCCAGCATTTCTTCATTATGTACAGTCTGCTTCCGTATAAATGGATTCTCAAAATCAATATAAATTCCAAGCAGCAGTACAGTTGGGAATATGGAAGTAAGAAGTACTTCCGGAAAACGGATCTGTACAGCCAGTATCAGTCCTGCAATCAGGATAAAGGATAATGTTCCCATTACTTTTTCTTTTGGGAGAAAACGATGCCTTGTTATCACCAGAAACAGAATCATTCCATAATAAAATATGATTGTCCCGTAACAGACATACACTGAGAAGCCCATAGAATACCAGGTAGTCCTGCCCCGGATGTACCCCAGTTTCCCGATTCCTGCCGTAATCAGAAGGAGAGAAAGCACACCTGGGATTCTCCGCAAAAAGAGAGCTTTTGTTTTGTTTTTATCAATTCCGATCAATTGTTCATACATGTATTCTGCCGTAATGATAATGGTCAGATCCATAAAAACAAAAAAGAACAGATGCGCCAGACGATTCACAAAACCTGGGATCACGTCCTGATGATTGACGATCCAGGCAGTCAGGCCAGCAGCGTTCCTCATAAGCAGTACATCAAGCACTACCAAGACGGCACCCAATCCCAAAAGAAGCCACGAATTGATCAAAAGGATGCCTGTAAATTGTCCAATAACCAGTGCGAGAATCGGGAAAATCAGAAATACAGCCCGCTGCTGTGCTTCCTCGATGGTCTTAGCCTTTGCAGAACTACGCACTGTCACAGCAATCGCAACGAGCGAGAATGTCGGAGCAATCAGAAGCATACTGATCAGCCAGCTTATACCTGGGATAATCAGATTGCCGGTCAGAAAGAATACTTCCACTTCTACAACCAACAGCATGGCAGCAAACGAAATATAGGAAACCATCATCCCAACAGAAAATCCAGCCGGTATTTTGGATTGGAACAGCTGTCGCAGGGACAGCGGCGAATAAAGCAATGTTTCTAAGGTATGCTTTTCTTTTTCTCCCACAAAGGAGCTTGCTGCCATAACAGAGGATGCCATGATGGGAACAATCAGAAAAAAGGGCGGCATAATGTTATTCAATATAAGTCCCAATATCCTCTGCTGCTGACTATACTCCCCATCTGTAACGGGCATCATATCCAGCAGCTTTTGAAAATCTGAAGCAGCATCTGGAGCCTGCGTCAGTACAAGTACAAAAATCGACGGCAGAACAATGGTAAGCACAAGCGGCACGATAAGAAGAACCGCGAATATCTGCTTATTTGATGTAATGCTCCGAATATCTTTCTTTATTAAAGCGAACTGTCCGTTATTCATATCTTTCACACTCCGTTTCTGCATGTTCCCGGTCAATCAGAGAAAAATAGATTTTCTCCAACGAAAGCTGTTCTTTTGATACATGATACACATCACCACCAGCCTCTACGATTCATTTTACAATCAGTGGGATGTCATGCTCTGAGGTCACCTCCATATCATAGATATAATCTCTCGGAATCTTCAGCCCAGTAAAATCAAGACTGTTACTTTTCTCAGCCTGACTGTGACATCGGCTGGGATTCCTCTCGCGACTGCTTCTATCATGGATATGATTTATATATGCTGGTCGATTCACAGAGTGATCTCCCGGTATTCCCCCATTATTCCTGTGCTTCAACACATGATTCGCATGGATTCCTTCAGGCTTTTTTTCGAATGAGATCTTTCCTTCCTGATTACAAAGTATCAAAAGTGCTTTT
>NZ_QTVN01000015.1 GCF_003460605.1 Ruminococcus sp. AF31-8BH | reverse complement strand
AATAGCCGTTCCGCAGTAGCGGAACTGGCATTCCGTTTGAACGTAATTTGCACTTCCAGAACCTTGACATATTCCTGATTATTTTGATTTTCTGCTATTGCCAAAGAAATCAACTTCATGCCAACATTGACCTTAACTGGTTGCCCATTACGATCGAATAAAGGAAGTCCATAGTCGGAGGTTGTAGTTCTAATCAGTTCTTCCAAATAGGAATACGCAAAGGGCGTAAGTACGGAGAAGGAATCAGGGAATTTCTCGTATATTCTTTGCACTTCTCCCCAATCAGGAGCCCAGTTCCAAAAATGTGCGTAATCTATTATTTGATTGAAATCTTCTTGCAGTGCCATAGAATGACCTCCTTCTTATATTGAAATGTATAATTTTATTGTAGCACGATTGGCTGTGGATTCAATATCACTTATGAGATAGCTGTGTTTTTCATGGATACAGCTTTTTCATGGGCTACAGTAGGATTATACAATACATTTACAAGAAGTATGAATATTGCAAAAGGAAGAGGTATAGATTTTAATTTTGCTGATGGCATGATCTGTGACTGGAAAAATGAAAGGGAATATAGGTTGTTGGGGTATATCTCACACATGAGTGAAAACATAGCGGATGGTTACCTACAATGATTTCATTAAGGATATGACCATCATAAGCAAAAAAGTACAGAGACGTATAACTGTATAATATACTTCTCTGCACTTTTTAGCTTATGAGATATATTTATTTTTCCTTATTTTCTGGTGGAACGTACTCCAACAGATCCTCGATCTTACAATTCAATGCACAGCACAACCTGGCTAAAACAGCGGTATCCAGCCGTGTTACCGTTCCTTTACAAAACTGGTTGAGTTGGGTCCTTTGCATTTCGGCGCGGTGAGCCAATTTGTTCTTACTGATGTTTTGCTTTTCTATCATTTCATCCAATTTAATCCGGATAGTTCCATAATTACGATCTTCCATATACCATTACCCTCAACTACAATATTATTCAGAGATTGTAAGTATAGGATAACTAATATATAATTGAATTATAAGTTGTAGAATCTCTACTGTAATTACTTGCACATACTTATTCCAATGGGAGGAAATTTTGATTATGGAAAAAAGTTTATTCAACGAATTGACCTTGGAGCAAAAACAAAAATTACTGACATTGCCGGCAGAATTGAAACATTTCACTCAGACTCAATGGGCTGCAATATACGGGATCGTACCTATGACACAAGAACTTTTTGATAGTATTCAGTTGGAACGTTTGAAAGCAGGAGAGGAACTGGAATCTGCTGCCCTGGATACATTTCTGAAATACCCTGAGTTTGCCCTTAATTACAGCAGTCGGCTCGAAAGTGCCTTAATCACTTCAAATACTATCTCTTCTGACTATGCAGAAGAAAATTTTAAGCAATTATATGAAAAAATGCGGCATTCTATATATGCGAAATTTCAATATGATATAGGCGCATAAGCTAAGAGAAATCAGGAATTTAAAAATTCTGACCTTCTTGTAAACATTTTGTCACATACGACATTATCTTATATAAAAAGACAGAGAACCCTCTTATATAATTATGTTTTGCCATATACCTAGATAATAAGAGAGTTCCCCGAATAATATTTTATCTATATTATTACTCATTCAGCTCTTCAAAGAAATCATTAAACTCACATTCAAAGATTTCCTTCATGGCCATCAGTTCGCTTACTTTAATATTCATCCGATTTGTTTCCAGCTTCGCATAGGTACTTTTGGAGATCTGGATCCCCATGAGATTCATTTTGGCAATCACTTGATCCTGTGTAAGCTTTCGGCTATACCGTATTTTCTGTATGTTCCCGCCAATGTTCATATCCGGTCTGAGTTTCTGCATGATATTCCCTACTTTCATCAATAATTCGTTATTAAGAAACTTTTGTATTGATAATAGCCGAGAAACTTCATATAATGTTTCGTAATAGAGAAATATCTGTAAGCATATCAAACACACAAAGGAGAAAACAAATCAATGAAAGAACAAGCAAAAACCCCCGTCTTTCAGGAAGACAACGGTACCTGGGCTCATCTGACCAAATTGGTAAATCCTCTTATCTGCACCATTGAATACGGCCGTCGTACCGGGTTTTCATCCCGGGAAGAAGCAGAAGAGAGCTTCCAGCGTTCCCTGGTTTCTTACCAGGATCAGTTGTCCAAACTGAAAAAGGACCGGGATATGCCTTTTACCTTTTCGGAATATCTGGATTACTGGCTGAATGATGTATGTGCTCAGGGTTCTAATGGCAGCCGTACACTGGTTCAAAAGCAATGGATCATAAAACTGATCATCCAGCCCCATCTGCATAAAGATATTCTTTTGGGATGTGTCACTCCTGATTATCTCAATAGGGTTCTGGAATCCTGCCAGGCTTACTGCTGCAACGGAGGCTATTATGCATATAAGCTGCTGCACAACGCTTTGAAAAACGCCCGCGTAAACAATTATCTTCCGGATATGGACTTCCAGCAGATCCGACACTATCCGGAGCCTCCCGGAAATCCGGTTTTCTATTCCCCGGAACAGCTTCGCACATTCCTGACTGCCGCTTCCAATTCCAACCATTACCTGGAGATTCAACTGGCTCTTTTTTGCGGCCTGACACCTGGGGAAATCCTTGGACTGAAGTATTCGGATTTCAACCGTCATGAGCAGACCATCACAATCCAGAGGATCTGTACCTCGAACGATTCCGGGAAGAACTGCCAGTTAAAAAAACTGGAAGGGACCAAACAGAACCGAACATTAAAAATCCCTTCTTTTCTATTTCCAGAACTTTCTACCCGGCGAAAAGAAAACCGGAAACTTCTGGCAAGATATCCTTCTGCTACAGAATATAAATCTTATCTTTGCCTCGGTCCCACTGCAAAGATAAAATCTGCTGTTACATTAGGAGCCGCTTTAAAAACGATCACCACAGAAACCGGCCTTTCAAAACTGAACATGCGTGATCTGAGATATATGTTCGCCCGTTTTCTTCTCGAACAGGATTTTTCCCTTGAAACAGTCTCTGGTATCCTTGGCCACACAAAACAGACTACAACACTGGCATTCTGTAACAGGATTCCATGTACGGATCCTGAAGTTGGTGCTGTCGTTGCAGGTTCCCTGGATCCGGTCCTTGGTGCTGAAAAAAAGAGGGGGAAATAGCCTGTGAAAAAGAATGAGATCTATCCCCAGATGCAGGTAAAGGAAACCTTCCTTTATGGCAGGCTCATCTCTGGGAAATCCCTTGGTGACGTTATATATGTAAAAGCCAGACGAAAATACTGTTTTCGTCTTTTACTTGTTTTTGAATCCGGCGATGTGAAGATGGTACAGCGGGCCGCCTCTTCCAACAAGCAGCTGGCCCGCCAGAAAAGGGATGAGACTCTCATGGAAATCGCAAAAGGCAGTTTCATCCCCTTTTCTTATACCGTGAAAGAGTTTTATGATTTCTGGTTTTACCATCATATGATCGGGCAAAAAAGGATCACTTATAATACCTACAACGCTTACCGGAATATCATAGAAAACTACCTGCTCCCTGCGATTGGTCATAAAATGCTGGATACGCTGCAGAGAAAAGACCTGGTAAATGCATTATCTGCTATCCCGTATCAGAAAGTACAGAGAACTGCAATCGGTGTGGTCACAGGTTCCCTTTGTTACGCCCTGAAACACAACTGTCTTTCCAGGGATATCTATACCGGAATCTCTTCCGAAGTAAAACAGCCATGCCTAAAGAAAAAAGCGGATACCCGGCAGCAGGTTTATACCGTGGAACAGGCTGCCCATCTTTTATATCTGTGTAAGCAGCAGGAACCCATGATCTATCTGCCCATGCTCCTTGCCGTCACTGCCGGCCTGCGGTTCTCCGAGATCACCGGACTCCGGTACAGCGATATTGATTTCCTTGGCAAGAAACTTTTTGTGGAACGACAGCTTGGAAAGGACCTGTACATGGAAAAACAGCAGGAAAACAGGCCGGTACTGTGCAGTGAACTCCCACTGAAAACCAAAAACAGCAAAAGAGCAGTAGTACTGGCTGATTTTGTCCTGGATGAGATCCTCCTGGAACGGCAGCGCTACGAAAAACGCAAAGCTTCTGATCCAGGGTTCCTGGATCTGGGCTACATCTGCTGCCATGAAAACGGGCAGTGCCATAACCGCAGTTTTTATATCAAACCATATAACCGCCTGATGGAACAGAGCGGAATCTCCCGGCTGCCCTGGAGAAAATTCCGGAATACCTACGCCACGATCCTCGCCCAGTACCAGGTCAACACGAAAACGATCTCCAAATGCCTGGGGCATTCCAGTCCAGAATTCACAAGCAGGGTTTATGTAGCCTTCCAGGAACAGGAAACCTATGATATCTCAAAAATAATCGAAGATTATGTGTTGACCCATCATCTTTTACCGAAAAAACAGGGCAGTGTGGAACAGAGGCCCTACCAGCTTCCTGATGCTCTTGCTTATCGGAATTATTTCTATGATTAAATTTCTTCTTTAACATTTCTTCTTCATTTCTGTATCCCCGGCTCATTACAACTCACAGATAAGCCGGGGAATTTTTGTATCAATTTTTCTAAAAAAATGTTCTTATAAAAAACGTTATTCCGACCCCAATCATACATATTTATAAAAAACAAAGCTGCTAAAAACCGGTACCCATAGCAGATAAAAACAAAACATTGATTTTTTTTAAAATTTTTCAAAAAACAGCAGAAAATTTCCGTTCTTCTGACAATATATTCTTAAAAAGCTATCGAAGCTTTCGAACAACAAAAGCGGGATGGGAAAGAGCCCTTTCATTTCCCACCCCAAAATTTTCAGGAGGATAACGTTATGAACAAACTCAAAGAACTATCCATTTTTTATTCACCTAAAGAGCTCTGGTGTTGCCGTACCAGAACGCTGAATGCTGTATCAGGGACGGTCGAGTATCATACCCACACCGGATTTACCACCCAGACAGAAGCCGAAAAAACATTAGAAGAAACAGAAACTGTTTTTCAGAAAGACTGGAAAAACAGGAAGATGTGCAGCAGCTGCTTTTGTACTTTCACGGAATACCTGGAAGACTGGTTTGAGAAACTTCCGTCAGATATCAGCAGCACTACAAAAGTGAAGTATCACTGGATCATCTACCACCTTATCCTGCCCAGGATTGAAACAGACCCACCGCTTGGCCACATCGATGCAGACTATCTTGATGCCGTGATAGATGCCTGCAAAGAATATTGTGCAAGTGCAGAATATGCGGTTTATAAACTGCTGTACAGGATCGCCACCTCCATATGGATGAACGGGTTCCTCCCATATAACCTTGCTTCTGCACTTATTCCCCGCAAGGAACCCCGTTCAAACGTATGTATCTATACAAAAGAGCAGACGAAAGTTTTCCTGCAGGCAGTGAAGAATGATCCTTATTCCCACCGTCTTGAGTATGATCTTGCATTGTTCTGCGGCTTACGTCCGGGCGAGATCCTGGGGCTGACCTATGAAAATTTCCACCCGGATACCGGGGAACTGGATATCCATAAGCAGTATACAAAAGACGGCGTTCTTCCCACTGAAAACGCTTCTTCCAGATACAGTTACAAGGATCTGGAAGAAGAACGTTTCCGTTCCCTGAAGGTACCGCTTTTCGTAAAGGACGAGCTTTCACTCCGCCAGATGGAAAACAACCATTATTTCCTGGAGCATCCGGATAAGAAAGACCCGCAGGCATTCTGTGTCAGCAGCCGCGGCTCCATAAAAACACTGGTGACCCTGAATACGAGACTGAAGCATATTACAAAAGACTGTGGTCTTCCCCTTATTTCCATGTACGATCTCCGCGACATGTTCGTCTGGACCATGCTGGAAAACAATTGCAGTCCGGAATCCATCCAAAAACTTACCGGCGGTGTTGAAATAGACCGGATCCTGGCAGCCCTGTAAATGCATTCCTTTTACCCAGATTTTCAAGGAGGATCTTATTATGAATCAAGATAAAAAAAATGTCTTTCTGTCACACGACCATTTATGGTGCAGTCAGACGAAACGCATAAACCATGAGAACCAGGTGGCTGTTTTATGTATACATACTGGATTTTTTACCCGTTCCGGAGCAAAGAAGGATTACAAAGAAACAACCCGTCTTTTTCAAAAAGAGCTGGCGGCCCTGAAAGATTCCAGTCATTGTCCTTTTTTGCTTAGCGAATATCTCGATTACTGGTTTCACAAAATATACCTTCCAGCATGCACCTGTGAAAACACCGCAGTAAGATATCGCTGGATCATTGAAAATGTCATCCTGCCAAATATGGAAACGGACCCACTTATTCAAACTGTTGATACCGGATATATGGAAGATCTGATCCGGTCCTGTCAGAAATATTGTAAAGGTACCGAACACGCTGTTTATGAATTATTGTGTTCGGTTACAGAGTCCGCCTGGAAGCAGGGACATTTGAAGCAGGAGCTGGTTTTGCCTCCAGTCCGCAAAAAAAGGCCAGAGCCCATGATATCTCTCTATACCAGGGAACAGACCAGGCTTTTTTTAGAAGCGGTGTATCAGGCGCCCTGCCCACACCGTCTGGAATTTTTTCTGGCTCTATTTTGTGGATTACAGCCAGGGGATGATGATGATAAAATAAGACTAAATCAACGGAAACCCAGTAAATACAAGGGGTTGAGTCGATTTGGTCCTGAAAAAAACTTGCAACGAATCAACAAATTTATGAAGGAAAGGCCTATCTTTTATAAAAACCTTATTCAGATGAAAGAAAATTTCCGCTTTTATCGGAAATGCTTTTACTGCATCACGAAAGTGGTGATATTACAATTTAATAGAGTAAAACAGGACCGAATTAGCTCGTAATGGATGAAAATCTGTTTAGCTGATTCGGTCATTTTTATTGATTGAAAGGTGATGAAAAAATGGCTAAAATTATTTCTATTGTAAACCAAAAAGAGGGAACGGGAAAGTCCGCATGTACAGCTAATTTAGCAGTAGGATTGGCACAAAAGAATATGAAAGTGTTAATTGTAGATGCAGATCCACAGTCTGATGTATCCGCAGGATTTGGATATCGTGATTGTGATGACAGTAATGAAACACTTACAGCTCTTATGGATGCAGTAATGAAAGATGAAGATATTCCTTCCGACTGTCATATCAGACATCAGGCAGAGGGAATAGACATTATCTGTTCTAACATTGGACTGGCAGGTACAGAAGTACAGTTGGTAAATGCAATGAGCAGGGAATATGTATTGAAACAGATATTATATGGTATCAAAGATCAATATGATGCGGTCATCATTGATTGTATTGGTAGCGGAAATGGCGGCATCATCAGTCAATTAAAGATGCAGAATGAAATGAAGTTGACGGATGAAAGCTGGATCAGCTATCAGCAGGGAAAAGGCAATGAAGAATATCAGAAGTATATGGAAGATCTGACGGATATGCAGAATCATGTACTGCCGTATCTGCAGAGCTTTTGCAGTCTGGAAGAAAAAGGTGTGCAGGAGAGACGAGAACAGCAGGTAGCAGAGAAAAATGAGAGCAGAGAAGCTGTGCCAAGAGCTGGCGTTGAAGCAAATATAGCAGTTAAGGACGCAGGGAAAGCTGAAAGAAAGCCAGTAGCACAGAAAAAGGCAATGCCAAGAAAAGAAACCGTCAATCCATGAACGCTTAGAAATCAATAAGAGAATTATCCAGGAAAAGCAGGGAAAAGATAAGCCGGAGAGAGGAGCTGATTTGGGTGTAAGGACAGTGTAGAATAAGTATAACGAGTCGGAGGTCATGAAGATTATTGTGACCTTCGGCTTTTTGTAAATTGTTAAAAGAATTATATTGTTATATGATTTCGTAAGTGATATACTTAAACATAAGGAAAACCGTGTGAAATTACAGTTTGCTTTTCGCACGGTTTCTTTTATACATAGTAGTTAGCTAAAACTAACAACAGAACGATGTGAAAGTACTTTTGACTATACCGAGGAATACATAATGCTAATGAATGTTTTTGAAGGTATACTGATTCCATTTGTTGGAACAACGCTAGGTGCAGCATGCGTGTTTTTTATGAGAAAAACACTTAGCAAGTTACTACAACGTGCACTTGCAGGGTTTGCAGCAGGTATAATGGTTGCTGCTTCAATCTGGAGTCTTCTGATTCCGGCAATTAAACAATCTGAGAATATGGGAACTTTATCGTTTGTTCCGGCAGTTGTTGGGTTCTGGATTGGTATATTGTTTTTACTTGCACTTGATCATTTGATTCCACATCTTCATGTTGGAAGTGATCAGGCAGAGGGACCGAAAAGCAAACTTGGCCGTACTACGATGATGGTGTTGGCAGTTACGTTACATAATATCCCTGAAGGTATGGCAGTTGGTGTTATGTATGCAGGATTTCTTGCTGAAAATGCACAGATTACAGCAACAAGTGCACTTGCTTTATCACTTGGAATTGCTATCCAGAATTTCCCGGAAGGAGCAATTATATCCATGCCGCTTAGGGCAGATGGTGAAAGTAAAAGAAAGGCATTTCTGGGAGGTGTACTTTCAGGAGTCGTTGAACCGGTTGGAGCAGTAATGACGATTCTTGTCGCACAGCAGGTAATCCCGGCATTACCATATTTACTCAGCTTTGCAGCAGGAGCTATGCTATATGTCGTGGTTGAAGAACTAATTCCGGAAATGTCTCAGGGACAGCACTCGAATATCGGTACGCTTTTCTTTGCACTTGGATTTAGTTTGATGATGATCTTGGATGTGGCACTGGGATAAGAGGAGAGGAATGATTCTTATGAGAATATTGATTTATGGTGCTGGTGTGATTGGATCCTTGTATGCGGCTTTATTTGCAGAAGCCGGTTATGATACAAATATTTATGCCAGAGGTAAAAGACTTGAGGCTTTAAGAAATAATGGATTGCAATATAAGAAAAATCAGGAAGTAATAAAGGCAGAAATTAGGATTCTTGGAGAACTACCAAACGATGATATTTATGATTTTGTTTTGCTTACTGTCCGGGAAAACCAACTGTATAAAGCACTTACTGAATTGAAAAATAATAAAAGTAATACGATTGTTACAATGATAAATTCACTGGACAGTTACAATAAATGGGAAGACATTGTTGGAAAAGGAAGAATATTACCAGCTTTTCCAGGAGCAGGCGGAAGTATAAATGATGATGGAATCCTTGATGCAGTACTTACTCCAAGGTTGATTCAGCCGACAACATTTGCAGAAATATCAGGAAATAAATCCGAAAGAACTAAGCAGTTTTCAGAGATATTAAGGCATGCTCATATACCATACAAGAAAGTAACGGATATGCATCTATGGCAGCTTTGTCATCTTGCTATGGTGGTACCGATTGCGGATGCGTATTATGAATCAGACGATCCGGAGAAAGTAGAAAAAGAATGGAAAATCATGAGGAAAACAGCAGAAAGGCTGAAAAGAAATTTTAATTTTTTGCGAAAACAAAAGGGTAAACTGTCACCATGGAAAATGAATATTTTTTGCTTTTTGCCATTGTCATTTCTGACGATTATGCTGGCAGTTACATTTGGAAGTAGTTTTGGAGATAAATTTATGTATCAACATGCTATGAAGGCACCAGATGAAATGAGGGAATTACATAAGCAGTTTTATGCTTATATTAAAAGAATGAAGAAATGCGGATGCAAGACGAAAAAGGTACTGTGATTGGAGAAAAAGCATGAAAAATGAAGAATATAAAAAATTGTCAATTAAAGAATTTACAAAAGCAGCAGGAAGATATGAAAGTAGCCATGCTGGTATTTACGAAATGTGCAAGAAAGATTATCCGGATATTCTGGAAGAATTAGAGAAGGAGCCTTTTAGAGATTTATTAGATGCAGGCTGTGGGCCTGCTCCGATGATTTCTTTATTAGCAGAAAAATATCCAGACCGACATTATACAGGACTGGATTTGACTCCGGCCATGATTGAACAGGCAAAAAAGAAAAATATTTCAAATGCAACATTTGTTGTAGGAGACTGTGAGAACTTTCCTTTTGAAAATGATTCATTTGATGCAATTATTTGTTCTATGAGTTTCCATCATTATCCGAATCCACAGGCATTTTTTGACAGTGTGAAGAGATGTCTTCGCCCAAATGGAAGATTGATACTGAGAGATGTGACCAGTGACAATAAAGTATTGGTATGGCTAATGAATACATTGGAAATGCCGTTGGCAAATATATGCGGACATGGAGATGTCCAAGTGCCAACAAGAGATGTGGTCATAAAATGTTGCAAAAAAGCAGGATTAAAAGTAGAAAAATTTGAAATTCGTAAAGGTATGCGAATGCATTGTGTTGTGAGAAAACCTATGGGAAAGGCGATAGGAAATGAAAGATAAGTATCTTAGGGAAACACGAATGGTTGATTTTTCTAATCCGGCAATTCAAAAACTTATTCAAAATATGAAATGGAAGGAAATGGGTGAATTTGAAAGGATTAAGGCAATCTACAACTATGTAAGAGATGATGTTTTATTTGGATATAATATTGATGACGGAATTTCAGCTTCAAAAGTACTTGCAGATGGTTATGGACAATGTAATACAAAAGGAACTTTATTTATGGCACTTTTACGTGCCTGCAATATTCCATGCAGAGTACATGGTTTTACGATTGATAAAAGATTGCAGAAAGGGGCTATGACCGGGCTTGTTTACCGTAATGCTCCAAAAAGTATTTTCCATAGCTGGGTAGAAATTAATTTCGAAAATCAGTGGTACGAACTGGAAGCTTTCATTTTGGATAAAACCTACATAAAGAAGTTACAGGAACAAAATTCGGAATGTACAGGTGCATTTTGCGGTTATGGAGTAGCAGTCAAGGATTTCAGAAATCTCAGTATTGAGTTTGATAGGAACAATACTTATATTCAAAGCGAGGGAATCAATCAGGATTTTGGTGTTTATGATTGTCCAGATGAACTTTTGAAGGAACATCATCAAGAAATTTCAGCCTTTAAAGCATTTGCTTATAGACATATTGGAAGACACCTCATGAATCATAATGTCAGGAAGATTAGAGAACGATAGTTTTAAGCTTTTAGAATTAAAATTAAATTTGGAGGGTAATATGGCAGACAAAATACAAAATGCTTATGAAACATCAAAAAATATATATGACGATGTTCTTACGCAAAGAAATATTTTCAGCAAACTGTATATTAAGTTATTTTGGAGTGGCACTGATGATAATGATATAGCACGAAAAGTTTTATCATATGTTCCTGATGACTTTTCAGGAAATCTTCTTGATGTTCCGGTTGGAACTGCTGTATTTACGGAAAACAAATGGAGTTCTCTGAAAAATGCACATATTACTTGTATTGATTACAGCATGGATATGCTTGAACAAGCCAGAAAAAGACTTGGTAGTCATGCACATATCAAATGTATTCAGGGTGATGTGGGAAATCTGCAAATGGAGAATGAATCTGTTGATACTGTTGTCAGTATGAATGGTTTTCATGCATTTCCTGACAAGCAAAAAGCATTTCATGAAATATGGCGTGTTTTGAAACCAGGCGGCAATTTTATTGCCTGCTTTTATATCAGGGGAAAATCGAAACGGACAGACTGGCTGGTAAAAAATATTCTTGCAAAGAAAGGGTGGTTTTCTCCACCATTTCAGACGGAGAAAGAGCTGAGAGATATCCTTCAAAAACTATATAAAGAAACGGATATCTATGTTGACGGTTCTATGGTATATTTCCGTTGTGTGAAGTAATGCAATGATGCTGGATTTATAATAAAGTTTCAGATAATAAGTCTGGAACTTTATTTTTGTCTAAATGGATTATTGCTGTCCGTTCAGGTCTGGATAATGCTCGATTCTCATGTTAAGATAATAGAAAAGGTTAGATAAAACTAACACAAAGAAATACCACTATGTGAAAGGAGAAGAAATTTGAATATAAATGAAATTGCAAGACTTGGAAGTAATGTGAAGCCTGTGATTCAGAATGAGAATTGCTCTGTTCTTATATTAAATGATGCGACAGGAGAGGGCGTTATGACGGTTTACCGAGTAATGCCAGGTGTGATGATTTGTTTTTCAGACATGCACATGGAACAGTGCGCATCTGAATTTGAATTGAAGAATGACAGAAAAATATTCTGTATTGACCACTGCCGGGAGGGAAGAATTGAGATGGAGGTAAAGCCAGGTGTGTTCAGTATTATGCAGGAAAATGAACTCCGTTTGGATAACAGAGAAAATCATAAGGGGACGACTTATTATCCGTTGAAGCATTATCATGGAGTCAGTATTTTCATGGAAGTTGCGGAAGTTCAGAAGGCACTTGATGAAATGTTTCATGGATTTTCCGTATCTATTGAGGAGCTTCGAAGCCGTTATTGTTCAGAAGAGAAACCTTATGTAATTCGTGGAGATAAGGAACTGGGGTCAATTCTTTCCGGATTTTACCAGAAAAACATGGCACATCCGGAACTTGCAAAAGCAAAAGAATATTATCAGATAAAAGTCGTGGAATTATTGTTGTACTTAAACACGATGACCGTAGAAGACAGGAAAGAAGTCAGACCATATTATTACAAAACTCAGATGGAAAAAATCAAAGGGATTCATGCGCAGATCACAGGGAATCCTCAGACACGGTTTACCATCGAAGAACTTTCCTCTATGTATGAGATTCCACTGACAACTATGAAAAAATGCTTCAAAGATGTTTATGGAGATTCTATTTATTCTTATCAGAAGAGATACCGCATGAATCTGGCTGCAAATATGTTGTTACAGGATAAGGCGAAAGAAATACAGGAGATCGCCTCCTGTTTAGGATATGAAAATCCGGGAAAATTTTCATCTGCATTTCGAAGTGTGATGGGGTTATCACCTGTAGAGTACAGATTTCGGAAAGGGGAAATATTAGATGGGAAATAGGAAAACATCAGAAAAAAAAGACAGCTGGCTGAAAGTATTGCTTGGCTATACCGAAGGAAGCGGGCAAAGGCTTGGAATATCCGTTGTTTTATCTGTTATCAGTATTATCAGTGGACTCATGCCATATTATTGCATTTACCGTGGCATTGATTTGTATATAAGAAATCTGAACCAGGCTCCTATGCAGGAAATTTTAAAGTGGTGTCTATATGCCTTACTCTTTTACACTATAAAAATCGTAAGCTTTTCCGCATCCACATGGATTTCCCATATAGCAGCTTATCACATATTGGAGGGTTTAAGGCTCCGCCTGACAGACCGGTTTCTGAAAGCACCATTAGGAGATGTGGAAGGGCACAGTATTGGTGAAATCAAGAGCATTATGGTAGAAAAAATCGAAAATATGGAACCACCCATTGCTCATATGATTCCGGAAGGAAGCGGACATATCCTGCTTCCGGTAATCAGCTTTATCGCTTTGCTTACGCTGGACTGGAGAATTGCACTGGCTTCTCTTGTAACCGTTCCATTGTCTTTGGTATTTATGACACTTACCATGATTATCAGCGGAAAAAGTTTCACTCAGTACGACGAATCCAATGCACATATGAACAGTACTATTGTGGAATACATAGAGGGCATAGAGGTTATTAAGGCATTTGGCAGGGCAGGAACCTCTTATGAGAAATATGCAAAAGCAATTCTGGATTATAAGAAATTCGTTGTGAAATGGCTGTCTTCCACCTGGATTACCATGAAAATGACATTCGCCCTGTTTCCATCGACACTGCTTGGAACTTTGCCTGTGGGACTGTATCTGACGATGCATGGTCAGTTGACCATATCACAGCTTGTGCTGGCAGTCATGCTGTCCATGTCCATGGTGACATCTTTTGCAAAAATAGAGGTATTCTCTGAAAATCTTCGTGAAATGCAATATAACATCGAAAGAATACAGGATTTTCTTACGATGAAAGAATTGCCGGAGCCTTCTGTATATGCAAATATCAACAGCTATGATGTGAAACTGGAAAATGTGCATTTCTCTTATACCGGTGAGGAAAAGGACGAGGTGATGCATGGAATTGACCTGACAATGCCAGCAGGAAGTTTTACCGCATTGGTCGGACCGAGCGGGGGAGGTAAATCCACGGTAGCAAGGTTGATCTCAAGATTCTGGGATGTGACATCAGGAAGTATTACCATAGGTGGTGTGAATATTAAGGAAATTCCATTGTCACAGCTTTCAGAAATGGTTAGTTTTGTGACACAGGATAATTTCCTGTTCCGGTGTTCCATTCTGGAAAATATACGTCTCGGCAATCCGACTGCATCGGATGAAGAGGTGCGGGAAGCGGCAAAAAAGGCATGCTGCCAGGAGTTTATAGAGAAGCTGCCGCAGGGCTATGATACCCCGGCAGGGGAAGCAGGAAAACGGTTATCCGGTGGAGAAAAGCAGAGGATTGCCATTGCCCGAATGATATTAAAAAATGCACCAATCATCATTCTTGACGAAGCAACTGCATTTACGGATCCGGAAAATGAGAACAAGATCCAGAAGAGTATAGAAAAACTGACAAAAGGCAAGACATTGCTGGTCATTGCACACAGACTTTCCACAATCACAGATGCAGACAAAATCGTTGTTTTGAAAAATGGCTGTATAGAAGGGGCGGGAACCCAGGAAGAGCTGCTTCAGAATTGTCAGCTTTATCAGCGAATGTGGCAGGCTCATGTGGGAGCAAGACACTGGGCAGTGGGAAGTCAGAAAGAAGGTGAAGACTCATGTTTGGCACTGTAAAAAGAATCATTGACTGGTGTGGCAGTTTTAAAAAGAATCTGTATATCGGTTTTGTTTTTTCCTTTTTTTCAGGCTGGTTTGCGGCAATGCCGGTCATATGGGCGGCATATACGATCGGAAAGCTTGTAGAATGCGAGGGGCAGGGAAAAACTATTTCAGCGGATTGGATTGGGAAAAGTATCGTAATTCAGCTGCTTTTCATCTTTTTGCGTTTTCTGTTTGATTATTTAAGAGCAAGATTTCAGGAGTCGATCAGCTATGAATTGATTGCCAGAGACAGACTGGCAGTGGGAGATGCGCTGAAGCGTGTATCTTTAGGATATTTTCAGAACATGAATACAGGTACGATTCTTAATTCCATCACGACAGGCCTTCATACACTGGAAGGAATGGGAATCCGTATGATTGATAACTTTGTAGGAGGTTATCTGAATTTTATCTGCATCCTTTTGTGGCTCACCTGTGTGAACTGGAGAGTAGGGCTGATTGCAGTAACGGGTGCCGCTGTTTCCCTGATATTCCTGTTCATCATTTCAAAATACAGTACAAGAAATGCACCAATCCTTGCTGCGGCAAACAAGGATCTGACCGGAGCAACCCTGGAATACGCGAGAGGACTTTCTGTAGTGAAATCCTTTGGAAAAGCAGGAGCTTCTATGGAGTCAATGAAAAAAGCATGCAGGGACAGCCGTGACATTAATCTGAAAATAGAATGGGGATATATTCCTTATAATGCACTGCATCTGCTGGCGTTAAAAACAGCAAGTGTGTGTATCGTAATTGCTGCGTTTTATCTGGGATTTTCCGGACAGTTGGATTTTACTTATATGATGTTTGTGATTCTGCTGTCATTTCATGTGTTTGGTTCTTTGGAGCCGATTGCAGACTGTGCTCATGTACTGGCTGTCATTGATGACGCCCTGGAGCATTTGGATGAATTGACAAAAGAGTCATTCATTGATGCAGATGGACAGCAGATAGAGATTGCACACTATGATATCGAATTTCAGAATGTAAATTTTTCTTACGGGGAAGGGAAGGAAAGAAGACAGGTGCTCCATAATGTGAATCTGAAAATTCCGGAGTATTCAGTTACAGCAATCGTGGGTCCTTCCGGAAGCGGAAAATCTACGATCTGCAATCTGATTGCCCGGTTTTATGATGCAGACAGTGGAAGTGTTCGTGTGGGAGGACATAATGTGAAAGAATTTACCTGTGACAGTCTGTTATCCAACATTTCCATGGTATTTCAGAATGTATATCTGTTTCATGATACAGTGAGGAATAATATTTGCTTTGCAAAACCGGATGCAACAGAAGCGGAAATGGTAGAAGCGGCAAAGAAAGCATGTTGCCATGAATTTATTATGGCATTACCGGAAGGATACGATACTGTCATCGGAGAAGGCGGAGGGAGCCTGTCCGGTGGAGAAAAACAGCGCATTTCCATCGCAAGAGCGATTCTAAAAGATGCACCAATTATTATACTGGATGAAGCAACAGCCAGTGTAGACCCGGAAAATGAACATCTGATCCAGGCAGCTATATCGGAACTTACAAAAGGAAAAACCATAGTAACCATTGCACACAGACTGGCGACGATTGAACAGGCAGACCAGATTCTGGTGGTAGATAATGGGCAGATTATTCAGAGAGGAACCCATAGAGAACTTGTGGCTGTTCCTGGAAAATATAAGGATTTTGTAGATATTAGAAGTCAGTCGGAAGGCTGGAAAATCGGCTAAGGAGGAACGAAAGACATGGAAGAATCAAGAAAATTATCAGGAAAGGATCTTATTACAATAGGAATCTTCTCTGCAATTTATTTTATGCTCAATCTGGCAGCTATGTTTACTGGATTTGTGCCAGTGTTGTGGCTGCTGTTACCGGGCGTGACAGGAATTGTGACCGGAATCCCATTCCTGCTTATGACAGCTAAAGTGAGAAAACCAGGGGCAGTATTTATTATGGGAACAATTACTGCATTGCTTTATTTCGTGACTGGTCAGTTTACAGTATTGTTACTGATTACATTTGCTATTGCATGTATATTGTCGGAACTGTACAGGTCTGTGACAAAGTATGATAACAGTTTTACACATATGATGATATCGTTTGTGTTTTTCTGTTATGGAATGCTTGGCTCTCCACTGGCAATATGGGTGTATAAAGACAGTTTTTTGGCGCAGATTCAGCAAAATGGAATGTCTGCAGAATATGTCCGGTCTTTATCGGGATTGATTTCTACGCCAATGCTGATTATACTTTGTATCTCTCCAGTCATAGGAGGCGTGATTGGAGCGTTGATTGCTAAAGGTTTATTCCGTAAGCATTTTAAGAAAGCAGGGATTGTCTGATGAATAAGAGAACAGTCATCAATCATCTTGATCCAAGAGCTGGGCTGTGGCTGCTTTTAATGGCAAATATTGGTATGTTCTGTCAGAAAAATTCTGAGCAGGGGAGTATGCTTTCAGGCATATTTCTCCTGCTTATGCTGGTGCATGGACTATATAAGGCGGCAGGTAAAGGTATCGTTTTACTTGTTTCTTTTCACCTTTTACTAATGTATGTATTTCCGCAGTGCCCCGCATGGATGAATATGGTGTTTCCAGTTTTAGTTAATTATTCATTGCGTATGCTGCCGTGTGTTTTGGCAGGTTTGTTGCTGCTTCGAACATCGTCCATGCAGAAAATGATCGCTGCCATGTATACACTGCATCTACCACAAGGATTTATCATAGCAATGTCTACGACACTTCGATATTTTCCAGCTTTGAAAGAGGAGTTCGTACATATAAATGCTGCTATGAAACTTCAGAATATCTCATGGGCATCCCGCTTGGAGTGTACGGTAGTTCCATTGATCGTGTCTGCAGTCAATACATCGGATGAAATAGCAGCGGCGGCAGTGGCAAGAGGAATCGAGAACCCAGGAAAAAAGACTAGTGAAATAACACTTCACATGGGAATTTCAGACGGGTTGATAATGATTTTGGTAACATTTGGAATACTTATAGTGGTGATTGCGGGATAAAAAAATGATAAAGTTTGAAAATGTAAATGTAACAATGCAAGGAAAAAGAATTCTGTCAGATATAAATCTGGAGATACAGGATGGGGAGTTCGTATTGATATGCGGGGAAAGTGGATGTGGAAAAACCACAATGACAAAACTGATTAATGGATTGATTCCGCATTTTGTAAGGGATGTCAGCGTAGATGGAACGATTACGGTTTGCGGGAAAAATGTTGCAGAGATGCCTATGTATGAGATTGCAGAGCTTGTAGGGTCTGTTTTTCAGAATCCAAGAACTCAGTTTTTTTATACGAATTCTAATGCTGAGATGGCATTTGGCCTGGAAAACAGAGGCGTGGAACCGGAATATATACGAAAAAGAATTAAGAATACAATAAATGAATTAGATATAGAGAAGCTGGAAGACCGGGATGTATTTTCCATGTCAGGTGGTGAGAAACAGCTTCTTGCGTTTGCATCAGTATATGCCATGAATCCGCAGATTTATGTGCTGGATGAGCCGTCAGCGAATTTGGATATAGCAGCGATGGAAAAGCTGAGTGAAAGAATGAAGGTAATTAAGGAGAAGGGACATACTGTAGTTGTGGCAGAGCATCGTCTGGCATGGATCCAGAAATTCGCAGACAGAATTATTTATATGAAAGAAGGACGTATAGAACAAGAATTTACATCAGATGAGTTTAAGGCTTTGTCTGATCTGAAACGAAAACAAATGGGGCTCAGAAGTATCGTTCCTGAACAGATACAGATCCCGGAGATTACAGGAAACTCAGAAGACGCAGTACTTCAGATTTGTAACCTTTCATGTAAGAGAAAGAAACAGATGATTTTTCAGAATATTAGTTTATCTGCAAGAGCGGGAGACATCATCGGTATCACAGGGAAAAACGGTGCCGGAAAATCTACTTTTTGCAATTGCTTGTGCGGTCTGCTTAAGCCCAAAGGCGGCGAGATTCTGTATCAAGGGAAAAAGCTGTCGGAAAAGGCCCGGACCAAACTGTTCGGGATGGTTATGCAGGAAGTCAATCATCAGTTGTTTTCAGATAGTGTGAAAAATGAATGTATGCTTGCAAATGAAGAAGCCTCTGAACAAGAAATCAGGGAATTACTTGAAAAATTTGACTTGGAAGAGTATGCAGAATATCATCCGATGATATTATCTGGTGGACAGAGACAGAGGCTTGCTATTTGCCAGGCAGTTATGGGTGAAAAAAAGCTGCTTATTTTCGATGAACCTACCAGTGGGTTGGATTTTAGGCATATGTGTCAGGTGGAAAAATTGATGAAACAATTGTCAGAAGAAAAATATATTATTATAGTTGTAACACATGACTATGAGTTTTTGAATCGAGCTTGTAAGAGGTATATTAGAATAAATAGTTAACTTTTAGGAAAGGAAAACGGATTAAAGGAAGAAATTATCCATTCATGAACGGCTTGAGATTAATAAGAGGATTATTCAAGAAAAGCAGGGAAAAGATAAGCCGGAGAGAGGGGATGATCGGGGTGTAAGATAGGTAAAAGTTAAGACTGGAAGTCACTGGTGTAGGTGGCTTCTGGCCTTTTTTTTAATTAGATGAAGTGGTGGAATAAATTGCCTTTATGTGTACGGAGATTTCTCTTCTAAATTTATTAACTGATTTGCAGTAGAATTATATACAGAAAGTGTACGAGGGGGTGCAGGATGAAATTATTATATTCAGATATTCTGCCATTAGGAACAGAGGAAAATTCGCAACCACAGTTAGACTGTCCCCATTTGGCGATCTGGATTTTTTTGACTGTTGCGAGAACATCGTTAGAATTTGTCGGCGGTCAGGTTGTATCATGTGCGGCTCCCTCCTTGTAAGCCGCCGTGAGTGCCAGCGTCAGCGCGTCATCCCTTTTGAGGGTAAAAGAAACGGCGACCTTGATTCTCTCAAAACCGCCGGTAAGCATGGTATTCCCAAAGTGGGCACACGAAATTATCTGCCCAGACCAACGGTTTTTTTCTTTCCCCGTTCGGGGGCAGATAATTCATTATGCAGTGCAGGGCCGACGTGCGCTATTCGGTTCCCTGTACTTTTTTCTTCAACTTCTGAAAAGCTGTATCACTGATTGCATGTTCTATCCGGCAAGCATCCTGCTTCGCCGTTTCCTAATCATTACCAGTAATCACAAGTTCATGCGGAAATTTTTTGCTCTGCATTCCACATGGCAGCATATTTCCCGCCTTTCGTCAAAAGCTCGTCATGTGTGCCAGATTCTGCAATTCTGCCGTCCGCCACAACAAGTATCTGATCTGCATTTTTCACGATGGACAATTTGTGAGCAATCATAACTACGGTCTTTTTCTCTTTCAGAAGATTAGCGATTGCCTGCTTTACAGCCAGCTCATTTTCAATATCAAGAGACGCTGTTGCTTCATCCAGCAGCAGGATAGGACTGTTTTTCAGGATAGCGCGGGCAATCGAAATCCTCTGCCGCTCACCACCTGAAAGCAGATTGCCATTTTCGCCGGTTGGCGTGTCATACCCTTTTTCCATCTTACGAATAAATCCGTCGCAGTTCGCCTCCCGGCAAGCCGCCTCTATTTCAGTGTCCGTAGCGTCAGGACGGGCATGACGGATATTTTCACGGATGGTATCATCAAACAGAAATACATCCTGATCCACCATAGAGATTTGTTCCAGTACCCGCTCTGCTGCCACATGATCTATCGGCTTACCGCCAATGGAAATTGTACCACCGCCAGCTTCATAGTATTTTGCAATCAAATTCAAGATTGTAGACTTTCCGCTTCCAGAATCACCGACAATGGCGGTCAACTTCTGATCGAGAACCGTAAAGGAAGCGTGTTTCAAAACAGGCTCTCTGGGGACATAGGAGAAATCCACATCTTCAAACCGAATCTCATGTGTAGCTGTTTGGAATGTCTCCATACTGCCTGTTTCTTCCGGCTCGTCCATAACACCCAGGATTTTGTTTTTGGAAATCATCAGGTTTTTATAGCTGGTGAGGTCTACAAAAATAGAGTTTGCCAGCTTTGCACAGAACAAAGGCAGCATACAGATCAAAAGATAGTCTACCGTGTTCAGTGTCCCTGTGGCCCAGGGCGCATACGCTGTCCAAATAACCAGTGGGCAGGACAGCCAGCTTAAAATGCCAAATCCAGCACCGATAGGCAGTACCTTTGCTTCGTACACAAAGCTGATCCGGCAGAACTCCCGCATGGCATTGATAACGGTTTTATTCTTCAAACCACCTACGCCATAGGCCCGGAAAGTTTGAATACCAGACACATACTCCACAATGCTGCTGATATTCTCCGCACAAATATCATTCTTTTCTTTACCATACTTCCGAACCATACGGAAAGAAAGCCACAGTCCAGGGATCAAAAGCAGGTCGGCAATCAGCAGGATAATTCCGGCAGGCACATAAATGGTCATCACAAAAATAATCAGCATGAGCGACAGTGCAAAACTCTTTGCCAGATCACCGATCTTATGGGTCAGGATTTTTTCATAGTTGTTTACATCGCTTGTGATGGTATTGATATAATCGCCGGTCTGTCCCTGGGTAAACCGGGATAGCGGGATACGCTTTAAATGATCGCCCATAAAAAGTCTGATGTTTTTGCTGACCTCTGCGCCGCCAATCTGTGCTTTGGTATAACCATAGCTGTAAATCAGAATACGAAGCAGGAAAATGACCACAATTACACCAGTCAATATCAATGCCCGGTTCATGTCAAACTGCCCTGACCACAGAAATTGCATGACAGAGTAAAGAAGCATGAACAAGCTGCCGGAGAGAAGCCCTTCCAGAACAGTCCCGCCAACGCCAATATAAAAATTACGGTTCTTTTTCAATACATCATGCTTACTCATGCTGCTTGCCTCCCTCCAACTGATAAGTAATATTCCGAGCTGTTTCGTAGTTCTCCCACGCCTTCCGATAGTAAGCATTGTTCTTTCGGACTTCCTCATGGGTTCCGACACAGGTAATTGTGTGATTTTCAACCACTGCTACACGCTCGCACATCTTCAACGCGCTCAAACGATGGGCTACCACAATGACGGTCTTTCCCTTGCAGAGATTTTGAATGGCTTTGTCAATCTCCATCTGATTTTCCGGGTCAGAGGCGCTTGTGGCTTCGTCTAAAATCAAAATGGGGGCGTTCTTCAGGATAGCGCGGGCAATGGCAATCCGCTGTTTTTCACCGCCGGAGAAGCGAGAGCCAAAGCTGCCCACTTTCGTGTCATATCCATCTGGCAAGGACATGATAAAATCGTCAATCTGCGCCTCTTTTGCAGCAGCCTGCACTTCTTCCAGAGTGGCGTTGCTGCCCATTCGGATATTTTCTAAAACGCTGTCACGGGTCAGGAATGTCTTTTGAAATACGATGGCTACATTTTTCAGAATGGTATCGTAGTCAAGCTCCTTGACATTTTTTCCGCCAATCAGCACTTCGCCCTCCTGTACATCATAGAAGCGGGAGATCAGTTCAATCACAGTGCTTTTACCGGCACCAGACTGTCCCACAAGAGCCACGCGTTCCCCGTCATTGATTTTGAGGTTGACACCTTGCAGTACATCGGTCTTGCCGTCATAGGAAAATCGGACATTGCGAAGTTCAATATCGTGATTTTGGGGAAAGTCCGTTCCACCCTCATAAATCGGAATATCCAGGATTTCTTTGGTCTTGGTAACAGCGTTCAGTACATTGGCAAAATTAGTCCCCAGTTCTTGCAGGGGGCGGATTTCCGCCAGATACATGGAACCTACATAGACGAACAGCAAAAATGCGCTGGCTGCCAGTGAGCCTTTGAGGAAAAACATTCCGCCGATTGGAACCATCAGCAACATCCCACATTCGATGATAACAACAAAGGCCGCATAAGGTGGCCCCATGCGCCGGGAAGTTTCATTCCACATGGCGTTTTCTTCCTGGATAGCGTCTGAAAACTTTTGAAACGATTTGCTCCCCATGTTATAGGCTTTAATCAATTTCATACCGCTGATGTACTCAATCATAACCGAGTTCAGTGTGGTAATGGAGCGATTGGCCCGTTCCATCAGGTCATCCGTGTTGCGGAACATCATCCCCATTACAACAACAGCAAGGATCAGCGGAACCAGGGAAATCAATGCCAGAGGAATATTGACGGTCATCAGGTAAATAAAGATGACTACCGGCCCAACCAGATAGCACACAAGGTCAGGAAGGTTATGGGCCAGGAACAACTCCAGCTTTTCAATATCTTCATTCAGAACCGTTTTAATATCCCCGGTGCGCCGTTCATTCAAGGCCCCCAAAGGCGCTCTGGCTATGTGTTCCGCAACCATGCAGCGCACTTTGAACAGTGCGCCGTATGCGCCTTTATGGGCTGCCACGCCGGAACAGCCGAATAATGCAAAACGCAGGGTGACAGCAGCGGCAATCATTGCCACAGTCTGTACCACAAGTTCTTTTGTGCAGGCATTGTTAAATGTGGCATCCATCAGCCTGTAAATCCCAATGTAAGGGACGATAATGCAGAGACCACTGACCGCCGATAGAAAAATCGCCAGAAACAGCCAGATTTTCTGCTCACCGGCCCAGTGGAGCAGCAAAGCCACTCTGTTTTCCTTTTTCTGCTTCATAGACTACCTCTCCTTTCCATCTGAAACAGAGAACAGCTCTCTCAATTTCGGGAGGGCATCCATTGTAACTTGTACATCATCGGGCATTTCGCCCTCGTCAAAATGCAGGACACGGGAGCAGGTACGGCAGACAAACTCAAAATCATGGGTAACAATGAAAATAACCTTTCCCATATTGGACAACCTGCGGATCAGTCCTGCCACCTGTGTCATACTGTCAAAGTCAAGGCCGCTGGTCGGTTCATCGAATACCAGCAGGTCTTTCCCACAAATCATACTGACGGCTACCGCCACCCGTTGTTTTTGACCGCCGGAAAGTGTGTTTGGATGGCGTTCTCGGTATGGGGCAAGCCCCAGTTCCTCCAAAGTCGCATTTATCAGCGTTTGATCTGGATTGCGGATACCAAAGGAACACTCTGCTTCCACACTGTCAGCAAAAAGTTCATAATTTACATCCTGCATAACCATATAGGAACGTTTCAGCCTTGCCTTACGATCCATCGGCTTACCTTCCCACAGAAATTGTCCCTCGCAGTCTTTGTGAAGCCCGCAGATGGCGCGGGAAAATGTAGTCTTTCCGGCTCCGTTGTGACCGACCACTCCGATCACTTCACCCTTTGTAGCAGAAATATTGATATTATGTAAAATCGACCGTTCCTTATAATGCAGCGCCACATCACATAGCCTCAGCATTTCCTTTCCAGATGCAGGCTGACATGTCAATGGACGAACCTCCTGCAAATCCACTGCCCGAAGTCCCATTCGTTCTCGCATATCCTGAGGCAACCGCCGCAATTCCTCCGGCGTGAAAATATTTGTAATCCTGCCGTTATCCAGATACACAATGCGGTCTGCAATATCCATCAGGTAATATAGACGGTGTTCGGCAATCAGAACGGTTTTGCCCTGCGCCTTTATCAGTCGCAGATGTCCCGCTAATTCCTGGATCGAAGTCATGTCCAGATTAGAGGAAGGTTCATCAAGCAGATAGATTTCCGGGTTCATTGCATAGACTGACGCAAATGCAATTTTCTGCTTTTCCCCTCCAGACAACTCAAAAATATTGCGGTTCCGCAGATTTTGAATATTCAGATCATCCGTTGTCTGATCTACACGCTCTGCCAGCTCTTTCGGAGGCAGTGCCTCATTTTCGATTCCAAAAGAAATCTCGCTGTCAGTATCCACGTTAAAAAACTGCGTCCGGGGATTCTGAAAAACCGAACCGACCTTTGACGCGATCTGATACATAGGTAGATTGCTGATTTTCTGCCCGTCTACCAATATGCGGCCTTGTAACTCACCCTGATAAAACTGCGGAATCAGACCATTTACCAGCCTTGTAATTGTCGTTTTCCCACATCCGCTGCGTCCGCAGAACAGGACACATTCGCCGTCTGAGATTTTCAGATTGATTTCATGCAGGCCATTATGTTCCTGTCCCTGATATGAAAAAGACACATTTTCAAATTCAATCAACCAATCACACCTCCCTGCAAACACAATTCGAGTGCAAAAAAGGCAACAGCAACGCTCATTCCGATCCAGTCCGCAGCCCCACATTTTATCTGAACAAGGCAAGTGCGGGGACTGGGGTTCTCAATGCCACGAGTAATAGAAGCGATGGAAAGTTCGTCTGCCGCTTTTGAAGCTGCCATCATCAGCGGTACATAAATACACTCGATTGTCATTCCCGGATTTTTAAGAAACCCGGCTGGCGTTGGGGAAACATCCCGCATACGCATAGCGTCTTTGATAAAGCGCCAATCCTCCTGAATAGTTGGAATGTAGCGCAGCATGACCGCCAGCGGGATAACCAGCTTTTTGGGTGCATGAATCCGGTTCATTGCTGATAAAAATTCGCTGACTTTCGTTGTTGACAAGACAATTCCGGCCAACATACCACAGGCATAAACCTTATGGAACAGACCGAGAAACGCCACAAACATTGTCCGCAACGTGCCAGTCATCTCTGTCATGATCCACACCGTCAAAACACAGATAACAGCATAGAAGCACACTGCGTTTACAGCATACTTCCACTTTCCGAACAATACTCCTAATAATGCAATCAGAAGTACAAGTATAAATTGATATCCGAGTGACGGAGCAACCATGGACGCCAGTACACACATCAGAATAAGAAAGAGTTTGGCCCGTGGATCGAGCCAGAACCCTTTCTTACGGTTTTCACCCATCATGCTGTAATACCTGCTTTTTCAAACTGCTTTATTAACATCCGGCTTCCTACTATGGCACTGATTGTGGCCGTCACAAGCACAGCTGCGAACATTGCAATCAGAATCCCGGTATTTGCCGTTGCCTGCATGGTATCAATGTAGCCCTGTTCCGTCCCGTTTCCTAACATTGTTTGCGCCCATCCATCCGGGTCTGCAAAGAACACGAGATACGAGCCTGTTCCACCGAGGGAGAACAGGATGTAGGAAATGATATTGAATTTTTTGCTTTTGTACTGTCCTGCACCAGCGACAAAATCAGCGATGATACCCATAAGCATATACCCAAGAGCAAAAGCCCAATGCATACCCGTCACAAACCAAACAATGCCAATCAGAACCCCCATGATCGTCAGGCTCCAGCGTTTTTGCACTTTAGCGACCATCAATAAGTAGATTGGCCCGCAGAGCAGGGCGCTGCCTGCCGGCATATAGAATGTAAGTACCGGGTTTGTTGCAAAGAAAACACCGCCCACCATCGTGAAAACGAACAGCAGCGCCGTAAAGATTCCTGTCGTTACCAAGTCCTTGACGGACAATCCTTTTCTCACAGTTTCTTGATTGCTCATAAAATTTTCCTCCTTGTTTCAGGAGCGATTGACCTTTCGCCCCGAATCTGTTATAGTATGATTAGTTACTGCTAACTACGTTCCTATAATACTCATAGGACGAAGATTATGCAATAATTCAGGGAGATGTTCGTCCTTTCATTGCAAAGGTTCGTCCAATCGTTTCAAAGGAGGCCGTTATTTGGACAATAGCATTATTGCGGACTACTATGAACCGCTTTTAACAGATAATCATTTTATTCCAGCAGATGACAACAACAGCTTTAATTCTGCTGGACAATGTTGGAGGCTTTCTCATGAGTTTGGAGAAGGCTTCTATTGGGTCTATGCAAAAAAAGACCTGTATGATATTAAGATTCACGACTTCTATTTCCACGATGATTTTTTCATGGAATTTAATTTGCCGGAATGTTTGAGTATCACTCAATACGAATCAATCTCCGGCGAAGAACTGAATCCATATCGGCGTCTTTCTGCCGGATGTATCAAGACTTTTATCGGAGGTGACAAGCCCTATAAGGCATTGATCCACAAGAAGATTCCCATTTATTCCATCGGTATTGAGGTCATGCCTGCATATTATGAGGGCTATCTGAAAAAGCAGTATCCGAGTGATTATATAAATCCTCTTGCTGCATTCAAGCAGGTGGATCAGACAACGGATTTTCCAGCCATGGCAAAGTTGCTCCATGAAGTAAAACTCTATCGAGGAGATGGTATTGCTGCAGGTTTATTTTATGAAGCTAAGGTTGCCGAGGCGGTTTCTCTTGTGGTGGAAGAACAGAAAAAGCTTCTCACTCGCAAGGAAAAACAGCTAACCGATCAGGATATAGCACAACTGGAAAATGTGATTGCTTATTTGAACGACCATTATGCTTTTGACGTTCCGCTGGAACGACTTGCCAAGATTGCATGCATGGGAACAACCAAGTTGAAATCATCTTTCAAGCAATTACAAGGCTGCACGATCACGGAATATGTTCAACAGCGTCGCATGAGCCAAGCTGAACACTTGTTGATAGATACGGATTTTACGATGGGACAAATTGCGGAAATGATTGGATATTCTACATCCAGCCGGTTTGCGGAGCTGTTCCGTAAAAGCACAGGAATTTTGCCGATAGATTATCGGAAGATGGCACATAAGCAATAACATCATGAACGCTAGGGATTTTTTCTCTGGCGTTTTCTTTGTCAATTTATACGATATATCTTTTCCGAACAGCCAAAATCTCCGTTCCAAATTGTAGTATTAACAGAGGGAAAAACAAAGGTAGGGTTTCGATAGCAAGCACAGCAAGCGAGTACCCGCTTGCGATTTTTCGGATTTTCAGGTCCCTTGCCCGAAAATGAAAAATGCTTGCTGGGATATCCCAGACTCTTATGAGAAACGGAGGCGGAGCATGGCAAACCGGAAGCGGAGCGTTCAAATGAAATTTTATATCACGGAGGAAGAAAAACGGCTCATTGACGAGAAGATGGCACAGCTCCCCACAAGGCGCTATGGTGCCTACCTCTGCAAGATGGCGATTGACGGATATATCATTTACACCGATACGGCGGATATCAAAGCGTTCACCGCGGAGCTTTCCGCCATCTGACGGAATATCAATCAGATCGCCAAGCGGATCAATGCAGGAGGCTCCCCCTATCAGGCGGATATGGAGGAAATCTGGGAAGAGGCACCGTTAAGTAGGTACCTCTTCTGTTTAAAGAGTTGGCTCTTTTTCTGATACGGGAATTTGTATTTCTGGAGCATTAAGCAGTGATGTGAAATTCTGCCGAATGATATCAAGTGTCTTTTGCTTTTTCTGCAGCTCCTGTTTTTCTCGGACGGTAGCAGCCTGTTCAGATTCAAGATTTTCAATTTGCTTCTGGATTTTATTAGAACTTGGGATTTTGGTGACACCGAGATCCTGAAGCTCTTTTTTTAGTGAATCGTGGAGATGGTATTCTGCCTGATGCTTGGTACGGTAATCTTTTGGATTTTTAGCAAATTTGCAATCCTCAATCACTTTTCGGCAGAGCCGGTAAGAATCGCAGTGTTTCTGAATGACTTTCTGCGTGTTCAGATCACTGTTGATTTGTGCTATTTTTTGGTCGGCAACTTTCACAGAAACTTCAATGTCAGATACATGCTGCTTGAAATCCTCATAATTCAACAGGTTATTTTCGGAAAGATAGTTAAAGGTGCGGGCTGCCTCTTTCAGATTATTGAGCTTTGCCCATCGTTCAAATCCTTCTCGATTGCCGGTCGTAACATAAGTGGAAATATTGATATACAGGCGAGCTTCTCTGGACAGATGCTTCGGAGTTTTCACTTTGTTACGATTTTTAGCTAGGCGGATGCGGATATTTTCTTCTGAATAATAGCTTCCGAGAGATTTCATATAAGTGAAATTCTTCTGCTCCGGTGCACGGAAGGACAGGTGTTTTCCTTGGCGGACTTCATATCCGGCTAACTGCATTTTTTGTAGAAATTCCTCATAGTTGATGGAAGTCCAGATTGCCTTATCAACTGCAACACGTAGTTTGGCTTTCCAACTCGTGCCACGATGATATTCCATGTTCTCTTTATAGCTTTTACCTTTTTCTCCGGTTGGCATACTGGTGGCAAGTCCATTTTCATGGCAGATACGATTACTGATCCGGCAGATTTTATGGTAGCTCCGCTTATTCGAAACATATTTGTGATGATCAACAAAACTTGCTGCATTAAAGATGATGTGGTTATGAATGTGGTTTTTGTCAACATGGGTACTAATCACGTATTCATATTTTCCTTTCAGTACTTCGTCTGCAAATTGTTGTCCTAAGCGATGGGCAGTTTCGGCATCAACTTCTCCAGGTTTAAATGACTGGATCAGATGAAATGCCAGGTTATCGCCTTTGTCCATTCCATTCTTTTTTGCCAGTTCTCTTGTCATAGAAAATTCAAGATCTGCAGTTTCCGGGGAACAGCCAAAACTGGAGACTAACAGTTTTTCATCTGTTTTATCTGGATTCGTGATGTAGTCCAGAGCTTTCTTGTCTGTTACTTTAATTGGGAAGATCTTAAGATACGCCATAATTCTTTCACCATCTCTTTCAATTCTTGCATTTCTTCCGGATACAGATCTCCGGTGCTGTTTACTTTTTTGGCAATCTGATTAATATTCACACCAATCTTATGCATTTCTTCATATTGTTTTTTTAATGGAGTGGTATCGGTGTTGACGATGTAACCGTCAATTGCCATTTTACGAAGATAAGCTCCCATGTTTTTTGTCTTTGATTCTATCATTTTTCTGCGGATAAACTTACGTTCTTCTTCGGTGACATAGAAATGGATTTCTTTGTTTCTCTTTCTTTCAGCCATTGGCGGGTTCTCCTTTCTGAGAGGGCAGTTGTATCGTTGCTTTCAGCGTTTTTCAATTTAGGGCAGGGTACCCTAAATTGGGATTTTCCGGAAGTGTATCCTCACTTCCTGTCCTTGCTGTTTTACCCCTCTATTAGTTAAAGTCAGGAGAACCGGGAAAATGCAAAAGAATTTTGCAGGTAGTACGGGATACGAAAATGTGGTATGATTATGGGCAGGATATCAGAAGAATTAGGAGTTGAATAGATTGTGAAGAAAGAAGAAATTTTTGAATATGTGCAGAAACAGTATGGCACGATTCCGGAATATTTATGGAGTAAACTACCGGACAGTGCAGTACTCCGACATGAAAATGGAAAATGGTATGCAGTGATCATGACGGTTGAAAAATCGAAATTGGGATTAGAGGGAAATGATCTGGTTGACATCATGGACGTAAAGTGCGATCCAGAAATGATCAGCATGATTATTCAGACTTATGGATTTTTACAAGGATACCATATGAATAAGCAGCACTGGATCACGATTTTACTGGAAGGTTCGGTCAGTGAAGCAAAGATACTGGACTTTTTGGATATGAGTTATGACCTGATTGATGGAGCAGGCAGAAAGGAAAACAAATGAGAAAAGCGATCGTATATGCATCTGTCCATCATGGAAATACAGAAAAATTAGTAAAAAGCATAGCAGAAGAGTGCCAGGTCGATTTGATTGATGCTGTAAAACAGCCAAATGCAGATATGAACAGTTATGATATGATTGGATTTGCATCAGGAATCTTTTTTTCAAAATTTCATCAGTCGATATTGGGATTTGCAGAGAAGAACCTACCGGATGGCAAAAAGATATTTCTGATTTGTACTTATGGTGGAAGTGCGAATTATAAATCCTTAGAGCAGATTTTGGACAAGAAGCATTCTAAAGTGATAGGAAAATTTGGGTGCAAAGGGTATGACACATTCGGACCATTTAAACTGGTTGGAGGTATTGCTAAAGACCATCCTAATGAAGAAGATATGAAAAACGCAGCGGACTTCGTAAAAGGATTACACTAATTTTTGAGCAAAAAGGAAAACCGGGGATTTTACTCCTCGGTTTTCTGGCAGTTGTGTTTCAGTCTTCAACCTGAAAAATATCTTCTACAGGCACTTTCAGGTAATGTGCCAGCCGGATTGCAATCTCAAGAGAGGGATTACGTTCTCCACGTTCGATGCGGCCTATAGTCTGGCTGCAGGAACCTATGGCTTCAGCCAAATCTGCTTGAATGAGATTCCGTTCTTCACGAATATCTTTTAGTGTATTATTGATTGCCATTCAATCACTTCCTTTGCTTATTGTTATCAGCAGGATCATGAACCTGCTGTTGAAATCTAATGAAATCCCGGAATTTCTGCACCTTTGCATTTCCCGATTATTTTTCCAAAAATCTTAAAAGAGTCAGATTCCAAAACCTGGATAGGACGATATTTTTGATTTAAAGAAATCAGATAAACACCATCTGGCTCATCGTGTAATTCCTTGATGTAAGTATTGCCGTTGAGATAGAAGATTCCAATTTCACCATTAGCAAGAGAATCTTTTTTCTGAATCCATGCAACATCGTCTGTATGATAAAGTGGCTCCATACTGTCACCGGAAATCCGTACACCAAAGTCAGTCTGCTCAGGAGCAAGGTGTCCTACATCATAGGTTTCTTTTACAGAATCCTCCAGGTAATTTCCAGTACCAGCAGAAACTGGTTCCCAGGTAATTTCTACAGGATGATGGAATGGGATAATTTTTGCAGACAGTGGAGAAAACTTTTTAGAAGCTTTCAAAATATCAGCAAATTCAATCAATTTATTTCTGCCTTCTTCATTCAATCCACTCATAATGTTATATGGGTTTTCTCCAAAGAAGGATTCATATATATCTTCGATATCAAGTAACTGGCAAAGTGTCAGGAAAACATGTAAAGCTGGTTCTCGTGCATTGGTCTCCCATTTGGAGATTGCTTTTGTAGTGACCTGAATACCTTCCTGAGAAAGCAGGTCTACCAGATCTGATTGAGAGTATCCTTTCTTTTTTCTATTTTCTGCTAATATTTCCCCGAAATCACGCATTTGTTCGCCTCATTTCTATTTGAATTTTCTACATGCATTATACTGTATGTTAGAAATAAAATCAACAACAATCTCCAAAATGGAGAAAATACAACCAAGATGTTACTTGACTATCTCCGGAATGTCGATATATACTAAACATACAAAAATTGATAAGACATCATGTTGAAGGAAACAGCTGGGAGGTGAAAAGTTTGAGTGAGCGTGTGATCCTGCATAGTGATATGAACTGTTTTTATGCCAGTGTAGAAATGCTACATCATCCGGAATTTGCCGGAATGCCTCTGGCAGTCGGTGGCGATCCGGAAGCCAGACATGGAATTGTACTGACAGCAAATTATATTGCCAAGAAAAAAGGTGTAAAGACCGGAATGGCATTATGGCAGGCAAAACAGATTAGTCCGGAAATCATATTTGTACCACCACGGATGGATTTGTATTTGAGATTTTCAAAGATGGCAAGAGAAATCTATTCGGAGTATACGGACAAGATCGAGCCATATGGAATTGATGAAGCCTGGCTGGATGTATCGGACAGCAGAAATCTGAAAGGAAGCGGAATGACGATTGCAAGAGAAATCAGCCATCGGATTAAATACGAACTGGGTGTAACGGTAAGTATTGGAATTTCCTGGAATAAGATTTATGCGAAACTTGGTTCAGATTATAAAAAGCCGGATGCAATCACAGAGTTTAATCGAGAAAATTATAAAGACAGGATATGGCAGCTTCCAGCGTCAGATTTGCTTTATGTCGGAAGACAGACAAATAAGAAATTGCAAAAACTTGGAATCCGGACAATCGGGCAACTTGCGGAATCAGACGAAAAGTTGTTAGAGAGTCATTTTGGAAAAATAGGAAATGTATTATGGGCTTTCGCAAATGGCTGGGATGAAGATCCGGTTTGCAAGGAAGGATATGAAGCACCAGTAAAGTCGATAGGTAATAGCACTACAACACCGAGAGATCTGGAAAATGATCTGGATGTCTGGATCATTCAAATAGCATTGGCAGAAAGTGTAGCTGCACGATTGCGGAAACATGGATTTAAATGCAAAACAGTAGAAATTACAGTTCGAGATAATCGATTGTATAGTTTTTCCAGACAGATACATTTACGACAGCCAACGAATATTACAAACGAGATTGTAACTGCAGCATTTCAGCTATTTAAAGATAATTACAAATGGGAACATCCCATTAGAAGCCTGGGAATCCGAGCTGCGGATCTTGTGTTAGATGATATTCCCGTGCAGTTGGATTTATTTGGAAATCAGGAGAAAAAGGAAAAGTTAGAGAAGCTGGATCGTACTGTAGATGAGATTAGACGACGGTTTGGATATTTCAGTATACAGCGAGCGGCAATGTATCAGGATAAAGTCTTATCCCACTTAGACGCTGGTACGCACACGATCCATCCACACAGTTATTTTCATGGGTAATTGGAGGGATAGATTTGAAAAAAGTATTAACCAGAAAACAGAAAGAAAGTTATCAGTGTATTTTGAATTATACGAAGGAGCATGGATACCCGCCGACAGTTCGGGAATTTGGAAAATTGATCGGGGTGAAATCAACATCATCAACATTTTCCAGAATCAAGCAGTTGGAGTTAAATGGATATATCCGCAGAATCCCGGCATCGCCAAGAGCAATTGAGATTTTATAGTGAGGTGTCGGCATGAACAAAGTATATGTAGATGTAGTAGCAGAGTTTCGGAAAGACGGACAGCTGGTTCCCATATTTTTTACATGGGAGGATGGAAGAAAGTATAGCATTGACAGAATTTTGAAAATCGAGCGATGCGCCAGCAGAAAAGCAGGCGGTGTAGGAATGATGTACACCTGTATGATACAAGGGCAGGAAAGCCACTTGTTTTACGAAGTGGATAAATGGTTTATGGAGAGAAAAACAGCATAAGGAGAGATTGGTATAGACGATATTATTTGGATTATTAACCGGCAGGGATAGTCACTTTCCCTTTATATTCCTGCAGGTTTTACATAAGAAGAGGGATTCTGGTCAGCAAAGGCAGCTCCCACAATGCCTTTTGGATATCCGCTTCTGCAAATTGTAGTAAGTAATTGCTTCCCATCAAAATCATGGGGAAAGCGAACTGGTCTGAAAGACCGCCAGTTAGTGTGATGATGATAAGGAGATTTTGAAACTGATGACAGACAGAGATTATGCAATTAAATCAATGAAAGAGATTACCTTCCAGATGGCAAGCCATGCGCAGGATTATCTGGAAGTTACAATCGAAAGACATTATACTGATATTAAAGAACTGATGACAAGCTATCAGAAATTGATTTTGGAAAATCAGATTGTGTTAGAAGAACTGGATATGGAGTGCCAGGAGAAAATCAATGAAGATATGGCATATGCGTTGAGTTATCTGAGCATTTATAACAATCAGCTGAATGTGCCAAAGATGCACCGGGAAATGAATAACCTGATGATCATTTATGGTTTGTCAGATATGATCTATCGTGGAATGACACTGGTGAAGTTCTATGCACCGAATGGTGTGATGCTCAGTGAGATCCTTCATTCCTGTTTTTGCAGTCATTATAATAAGACAGATGTGGAAGTACAGCAGGAGTTAGGAATAGGCAGGACTTCTTTTTATAAAATGAAGAAGCAGGCACTTGGATATTTAGGATTTTATTTTTATGAGATCGTGGTACCGCAGGCAAAGGATAAAAGATTTAAACCGTCACTGGGCGTTGAGGAAGAGTAGGTGAGTAATATGAGATACGAAGATTCGATGAAAGGTGTAGCTGATCAGATAATCAAAGAACAGCAGCGAGTCAGTAAAATTAAAAACAATCCAGAAGAGTTCCATTGGCATGACGAATATGCAACGTTGAATTTCTTTCGGTTTATCTGCAAAAATATCGGTAACTTGAGAAATGGAGAAATTGAAAAAATGGTCACACGTTTAAAGAACATAGATCAGAAAGCAGTGGAAAACCATGTGAATGGTGCTGTTTGGGCATTTGATTATGATAAGATGTTCTGTGTATTGATGGAAAATGAAATTTGCCGAAAGGTGTGTGAAAAGAATAAATATAACAGTTGGATGAATCTGATTGGACAGTATTGTGTTTCAAGGAATTAAAGACGAAAAAGTTGTTGGAGAGAAATAATTTCCAGCAACTCTGTCTTTAATGAATAGAGTTCATTTTTTTATTCAACTATTCCCATGATATATACAATATGTAAATTTGCAATTCAAATATAAGTTTATGCTAAGTACAATAATAATAATTACTATTATTGACAAGAGAATAATTATCATGTATAATACAAATATACAAGAAACAAAGTGTTAGAAAAATTGTTAGGAACTTGGTAACAAAAATAAATCGACATTGAAAAGGGAAAATGACTATGATAAAATATGAATGTGAACCATGTGGATATATTTATGATCCGGCAGTAGGAGATCCAGACGCTGGTATCGAGCCAGAAACTGCATTTGAGGATATTCCAGATGACTGGACATGCCCAATCTGCGGATTAGGAAAAGATGTTTTCGTTCCTGTAGAAGACTAAGCAGAAAATGCAGGTACGAAACTGCCAGACATTAAAAGATCCTAAGAGAACATATAAAAGAAATGGAGGTCAAATTATGACTTACGATTTAAACATTACCTTTGATGACAATTTAGTAACAGGAAATGAAACAATTGATACCCAGCATAAAGAATTGATCGACCGTATCCAGAACTTTGTAACTGCCTGTCAAAATGGTGACAGCAAAGTAAAAGCAATCAAAATGCTGGATTATCTGGATGAATATACTGACTTTCATTTCAAAGAAGAGGAAAAGCTTCAGGAAAAATCCGGTTATCCAGAGCGTGAAAAACATTATGAAAAACATGAAGAGTTTAGAAAGACAATTCAGGAACTGTATGAATACCTTCAGGAGTATGAAGGACCGACAGATCGGTTCAGTGAACTTGTACAGAAAAATGTAATCGACTGGCTGTTTGGACACATTAAAACATACGACCGCTCTGTGGCAAAATTTATCTTTATGAAACAAAATCCAGACCAATGCTAAAATAAACCAGGGAACGAGTTCATTCAGAATGTAGACAACGTGATGAAGTAAACTAGGGGCTGTCACAATGCAGCCCCTTTCCTGTTATAACGATATTCTAGGTAATATATTGCGCCGGCATGACATATTATTTTACTACTATATGGGAAGAGCAAGCAGCTCTTCTTTTTTGTCCTTTTTATCCAATTTTAAGTTGTAAAGTTTCTTTTCATGCCAACAGAAATATGCTAAATTGATTTTATAGAACAAGATATAATTCCACTTATATATCGGAGGAAAATGAATGAGAGAGAAAACTATATATGAGAAGATTGCAGAAAAGTATAACACAACACCAGAAGAAGTACGCAGAGAAATGCAGATAGCCATAGATGCAGGATTTGATAATCCTGACCCGGCTGTACAGGAAGAATGGAAGAAAATGACACTTAAAGGAGACAGCCCACACCGGAAGAAGTAATCAATTACGCAGTAAAAAAATTAAAAGGAAATTAAAAATATGAAGAAAAAGATAATTGCAGTAATTTCAGGAACAGCAATTTTGATAATTGCTGCAGGAAGTATTTATGGGAAATTTGAATCCAGTCATAAAGAAGGCGAACCAGATGTAGTTGGAACTTTTTCTGTAAATCGGGATGAAAATATAACCGTGGTCGCAAATAGGGAAGATATAGAGGATAGAGAAGCGTTTGCAAGAAAACTTTTGCAGATGTACAAGGATGATTCTTTTCATTCGACAAAATTTTCCACAGACAGAAGATATGCGACGAGCATTGATATGAACATCTATTTATGGAAAGAGGATATTGAAGACGGGGAATCGGTAATGACAGCCGAATATAGACCTGTAGAATACGGAAAGGACTATGATGTTGTCAATAATCCTGATAAATTTCAACTATATATAGATGGAAAAAAGATTAAATAGTAATCTCCTGAAAGCAAACTTTTTGTCAATTATTTCAAAGAAAAATTAAAGGATAACAATACATAGTTTTGACAATGATATTTTGAAAAAGTTTTATAGGAATGCTCTATTATCAAATTGACATAGGAATATGGTAGCATATAATTAGAATTGAATACACTGAAAAAATGGAGGAATTACATGAAAGCACATAAATATTGGTCAGTAGGAGCTTTAATCACAATGATTGGAACTTTTTATACAGGATATAAAGGGTTAAAAGCAGCACACAAATACTTTGCATTTGGCTCTCTGATATGTATGATTATGGCAGTCTATTCTGGTCATAAAATGATTTCGGGTAATAAAAGAACAAGAAAACAGGTGAAAAATACAAAAGCGGAGGAATAGTAAATGTTAGAGTTAGGAATAAAAGCACCGGATTTTGAATTGCCGGATCAGAACGGAGAAGTGCATAAATTAAGCGATTATGCAGGAAAAAAAGTGATCTTATATTTTTATCCAAAGGATAATACACCAGGATGTACGAAGCAGGCATGTGGCTTTTCTGAGCGTTATCCACAGTTTACTGAGAAGGGAGCTGTTATTCTCGGAGTAAGCAAGGACTCTGTAGCGTCTCACAAGAGATTTGAAGAAAAATACGGACTGGCATTTACTCTATTAGCAGATCCGGAGCGTAAAGTTATTGAAGCATATGATGTCTGGAAAGAAAAGAAAAATTATGGCAAAGTCTCTATGGGAGTAGTAAGAACCACATATCTTATTGATGAACAGGGGATTATTATAAAGGCAAATGATAAAGTCAAGGCTGCAGATGATCCTGAAAATATGCTCAAGGAATTAGATTAATGAAGATAATATTATCCCCTGCTAAAAAGATGATTACAGATACTGACAGTATTGAACCGGATGCATTGCCTGAATTTATTGAAAAGACGACAGAGATACAAAGTTGGTTGAAAAGTAAGTCAAAAGAGGAACTGAAAGGAATTTGGAAATGTAATGACAAGATTGCAGAACAAAATTTCAATAGATTGGGAAATATGAATCTTTATCAGATGCTCAGTCCGGCTGTTTTATCATATGAAGGAATTGCTTTTCAATATATGGCACCATCTGTGTTTGAAGATATGCAGCTTGAGTATGTGCAAAATCATTTGAGAATATTGTCTGCATTTTATGGTGCTCTGAAACCAATGGATGGTGTGACACCTTATCGTTTGGAAATGCAGGCAAAGATCAGGATTGGAGATTCCAAAAATCTGTATGAGTACTGGGGTGACTTGTTATACCGTTCAGTAATAGATGACAGCAGGATTATCATTAATCTTGCATCAAAAGAATACTCAAAATGTATAGAAAAGTATTTGACACCACAGGACAGATATATTTCGGTTACATTTTGTGAAGCTTCTGGAGATAAAATGGTAACAAAAGGTACATATGCCAAGATGGCTCGTGGTGAAATGGTCAGATTTATGGCAGAAAATAATATTGAGAATCCAGTGGATATTAAGAAATTCGACAGACTTGGTTATTCATTCCGGTCTGATTTATCATCAGATACTGAATATGTTTTTGAACGAAAAATAGAACAATGATTTAGATTAAAGATGCTCAGCATGAGCATCTTTTAGTAATAATGAGAATTATTACTATATTATTGACAATATAATAATGATGATATACAATCCCGTCTTTTATTTGATAATTATGCAGATAAAGATTTGCCTGTTATTTTTGTATAAATAATAATGAAACCTTTTTTATATAAATTTTTTGTGATAAAATAACAGTCAGATATATAATACAGACAGGAGACAAAAGGGGATGAAATTAGATGTTTTGGGATTGTTGGGAGCGTGTTCCTATGCATTGGACTGTGTGGAAGCAGAGTTAGTGCATGTAACAGATAAGCATGCGAAGCGTGTTGCATATATGAGTGTCTGCATGGCAGAACAGATGGGAATTCAGGGGGAGAGTCTGCAGGATCTGACAGCCGGTGCGTTGTTACATGATAATGCACTGACTCAATATATTCAGGAAGAATTACACAATGATATTGCAAGTGCAATAGGTTCGGCGATTCCACTGGAGCTGGGAATTCACTGTGCGGCAGGTGAGAAGAACATGAAAGACATTCCATCCCATACGGATATAAAGAATGTCATTTTGTATCATCATGAGAATGCAGATGGAAGTGGACCTTTTGGAAAAAAATGGACAGAAGTACCGGTTTTTGCACGAATTATCCATCTATGCGATCTGCTTGACCAGGTCTGCTGCAGTGATTCTTTTGATTCAGACACCTGGCAGAAGGTAGAAGCATTTCTTCAGGAAATCACAGGTTCTATAGCGGATGAAGAATGTATAGAAGCATTTAGACATGCTTTTTCTGAACAACATTTTCTGTCACTTGGAGAAAAAGATGTGGAGACTCGTTTATGGAACAGAGTGCCGCGTACAAAACAAGATCTTAGCTTTGAACAGATTAAAGCACTGGCGAAATTTTTCGCACGCATCGTAGACTATAAATCACCATTTACGAGTACACACTCCATAGGTGTGGCGGCAGATGCTGAGAAATTATCCAGATTTATGGGATTTGATGAGGAGACAATGCAGAAAATGTATCTTGCAGGAGCGCTGCATGACATTGGAAAGGTTGCCATAGGTAACAAAATTCTGGAGAAGCCGGGAAGACTGACGGATGATGAGTTTGCAGTTATGAAACACCATGCAGCATATACTTATTCTATTCTGTCAGAAATCGATGATTTTGAAGAGATATGTGACTGGGCTGCCTTTCACCATGAAAGACTGGACGGGACAGGCTATCCATTTGGAAAAACAGCTGCTGAATTAAACACACAGGAACGCATCATGGCGTGTGTCGATATTTATCAGGCACTGACAGAAAGCCGCCCGTATAAACAGGGAATGCCACATGAAAAAGCTTACGGTATTTTAAATGATATGGTAGAAAAAGGATGGCTTGATGGAGAAATCGCTTCACAGGTTGATGCTTGTTTTGATCAGAAAATGACAGACATAATTCATGAGGAGAAACAGCTTGGAGAATAAAAAATTATTCCAGATTGGTGATGTGGCAAAAATGTTTCATATCAGTGTTGGCAGCCTGCGGCATTATGAACAGGCAGGTCTGTTGAAACCAGAATACACAGATCCGGAAACAGGCTATCGCTATTATAGTGCACGTCAGTTTGAGGTTTTAAATACGATTCGTTACTTGCGCGTTTTGGATATGCCATTGGGTCAGATTGGAGAGTTTTTGGGAAACAGAGACATCGACGTGATAGAAGATAAGTTGTTAAATCAGAAAAAACTGATAGAAAAAAACGGCGGGAGTTGGAAACAATCGAACGCAAGATATAAAAGCAGCATATCCTACAATCGGAAAAGGAACTGTATATAGAAATCTTGATATATTGGTAGATGAGGGTTCGTTAAGGAAGGTTGAAGTTCCGGATGGAGCGAATAGGTTCGATTTTTCATTGAAAAATCATTACCATGTCAGGTGTACAAAATGCGGTGAAGTTTCAGATGTGGATATGGATGAAATACCGGATTTGCTGGAAAGAATTCATAACACTCATGGAATCGAATTTTTGGATTAGGATATTTCATTTAAAGGTATTTGCCAAAAATGCAGGGAGAAGGTAAAGGGAGGAACAAACTAATGAAATATGTATGTGACGTTTGCGGATGGGAATATGATGAAGAGGAAGGTTATCCAGAAGGTGGTATTGCACCAGGAACAAAGTGGGAGGACGTTCCACAAGATTTTGAATGCCCATTATGTAATGTTGGAAAAGATCAGTTTTCAGAAGTTGAATAAAATTCTGATTATTTAAATACGGATAGATAAACAAAAACCCTGGTGCGTGTGTGAGCAACAGGGTTTTTTATTGCGATAGTTTGTGATGATATCACAGAAAATGATTTACCTTTAGCTTATAATGTAACTACAAACAAAGTAAGGAGGTAGTCTAAATGAGATTAAAAGATAAAGTTGCAATCATTACGGGTGGAAGCCGTGGTATAGGATTTGCTACAGCTGATAAATTCTTGAAGGAAGGTGCTTCAGTTGTGTTGGCAGCAAGTTCACAGGAATCGGCAGACGTTGCTGTAGATAAATTAAAAGAAAAATATCCCAATGCAATAGTTGCTGGAATTAGTCCAAATCTGGCAAGCATGGAGTCTGTCAGAAAGGCTTTTAAAGAGGCAACTGAAAAATATGGATGTGTCGACATACTGGTAAATAATGCAGGGATTTCAGAAAACACCTCATTTATGGATTATACAGAGGAGACTTTTGATAAAGTCATGGATCTAAATGTAAAAGGAGTATTTAATACTACTCGTGTAGCAGCAGAATGTATGGTGGCAAGAGGCAAGGGGGTCATTCTCTCAACTTCTTCCATGGTGAGTATTTCGGGACAGCCAAGTGGGTTTGCTTATCCGGCATCGAAGTTTGCAGTAAACGGATTGACTGTATCATTAGCAAGAGAACTAGGACCTAAAGGTATTCGTGTTAATGCTGTTGCACCTGGGATTACAGAAACTGATATGATGAAGGCCGTGCCAAAGGAAGTTATCGAACCTATGATTGAAAGAATTCCATTGCGTCGTCTTGGACAGCCAGAAGATATTGCCAATGCATTTGTGTTTCTTGCTTCAGATGAGGCGAGTTACATTACAGGTGTTATATTAAGTGTAGATGGTATGGCAAGAAGTTAAGTCAATGTGGTATGGTGATGTCATCACAGAAAAGAAATAAAAATCAGATTATAATAAAGCCACAAAGAAATGATAGGGAGGATTATAAAATGACTGCAATTAATATCAATAAAAATAATTTCCAGAGTGAAGTAATGAATTCTGATAAACCTGTCCTTTTGGATTTTTGGGCGCCTTGGTGTGCTCCTTGTCGTATGGTGGTTCCTATCATAGAGGAGATTGCAGGTGAACGCCCTGATATCAGAGTTGGTAAAATCAATGTGGATGAGCAGCCTGAACTGGCAAGTGAATTTAGTATTATGAGTATCCCAACTTTGGTGGTTATGAAGAATGGGAAGATCGTACAACAGGTTTCAGGTGCGAGACCTAAGAATGCAATTTTAGAAATGCTTTAAGGAGGAGGTGCACTAATGGGATTTTTTGATTTCCTTAAACAGGCGAATATTAATCAAGGGATAGAGGAATATAAAAGGACTGCTGGTGCAGTTCTGCTGGATGTACGTACTCCGCAGGAATATCAGGAAGGGCATATACCAGAAAGTAAAAATGTACCGTTACAACAACTTAACAATGTTGTTTCAGTAGTGAAGAATACAGAAATTCCACTGTTTGTATACTGTTATTCCGGAGCCCGAAGTCGTCAAGCAACAGGGTTGTTGCAACGAATGGGATATTCTAAAGTAAATAATATCGGTGGCATTGCTGCTTATTCAGGAAAGGTGGAAAAATAAGATGAAGGTAATAATCGTAGGAGGTGTAGCCGGAGGAGCTACAGCTGCTGCAAGAATACGAAGACTGGATGAACATGCAGAAATTACTGTGTTTGAAAGATCCGGATACATATCCTATGCGAATTGTGGGCTTCCATATTATATTGGAGACGTGATCACAGATCCGGAAGAACTTACACTACAGACACCTGAGAGCTTTTTTAAACGCTTCCGTATTAATATGAAAATTCATCATGAAGTTATCTCCATACATCCGGAACGTAAAACTGTTTCAGTGAAGAATTTAGAAAACGGTGAAATATTTGAAGAAAATTACGATAAGCTGATCCTTTCTCCAGGTGCAAAGCCAACACAGCCGAGACTTCCTGGAGTAGGTATTGATAAACTATTTACACTTCGTACTGTAGAAGATACTTTTCGGATAAAGGAATATATAAATAAGAATCATCCAAAATCGGCTGTATTGGCTGGCGGCGGTTTTATTGGTTTAGAGCTGGCAGAAAATTTGAGGGAGCTTGGCATGGATGTTACGATTGTCCAGCGGCCTAAGCAGCTGATGAATCCATTTGACCCGGATATGGCATCCATGATCCATAATGAAATGAGAAAGCATGGAATAAAACTGGTACTAGGCTATACAGTAGAAGGATTTAAAGGAAAAGACAATGGAGTGGAGATCTTATTAAAAGATAATCCATCCCTTCAGGCTGATATGGTGGTGCTAGCAATCGGAGTCACACCAGACACAGCATTAGCAAAAGAAGCTGGTCTGGAACTTGGCATCAAGGGAAGTATTGTAGTGAATGACAGAATGGAAACTTCTGTACCGGATATTTATGCAGCAGGTGATGCAGTTCAGGTAAAACATTATGTTACGGGTGATGATGCGCTGATTTCTTTAGCGGGACCTGCTAATAAACAGGGCAGGATCATCGCGGATAACATTTGTGGTGGTGATAGTCGTTACCTGGGCAGTCAGGGAAGCTCCGTTATCAAAGTATTTGATATGACAGCAGCCACTACAGGTATCAATGAAACCAATGCCAAAAAGTCAGGATTAGAGGTAGATACAGTAATTCTTTCTCCTATGAGTCATGCCGATTACTATCCTGGTGGAAAAGTGATGACCATGAAGGTGGTTTTTGAAAAAGAGACCTATCGTTTGCTTGGCGCTCAGATTATTGGATATGAAGGAGTTGATAAACGTATTGATGTGCTGGCAACAGCAATTCATGCAGGGCTGAAGGCAACCCAGCTGAAGGATTTGGATCTCGCATATGCACCGCCTTATTCCTCTGCCAAGGATCCTGTAAATATGGCAGGATTCATGATAGACAATATAGCAAAAGGTACCTTAAAACAATGGCATCTGGAAGATATGGATAAGATTTCTAGAGATAAAAGTGTTGTGTTGCTGGATGTGAGAACTGTAGGTGAATTTAGCAGGGGGCATATTAATGGATTCAAAAATATTCCTGTAGATGAACTGAGGGAACGGATCAATGAAATTGAGAAAGGAAAACCTGTATATCTGGTATGCCAGAGTGGGCTGCGCAGTTATATTGCGAGTCGTATTCTGGAAGGAAATGGATATGAAACATATAACTTTTCCGGCGGATTTCGTTTCTATGATGCAGTGGTCAATGACCGTACGCTGATTGAAAAGTCATATGCATGTGGTATGGATTATTAGAAATAAACAAAACATTTTTATAATTTTTTCGTAGTATAAAAAGATCCCCCATTTATTAGAATGACTTTTATAATTCTGATAAATGGAGGATTCTTTAGATGTTATAGAAATCAGTTTTATGATCTTTGTAGAGTTTCCAGTCTTTTCGAATCAAGGATTGTGATTTTGCCGCGGGAGAGTCTGACAAGCCCCTCGCCTTGAAAGTATCGAAGCATTCGAGTGATAACTTCCCTGTGAGAACCAAGATGATTGGCGATAGTTTCGTGAGTGATTTTCAATTCATTTGTACCTTCAATAGAGGTCTCTTCTAAAAGAAATGAAGCAACACGCTTATCCAAACTCTTCCACATGATTTGTTCAATCAGCCACATGACATCAGAAAAACGGGTAGCCATTAACTCATTGGTATAGTTTGCGACAGGAGCAGATTCCTTCATAATACCTTTATAGATTTCAGCAGGGATAATCCAAAGATCAGTATCTTTTTCTGCTTCAATGGTTACTTCAAATTGAATGGAGCGCATGATACATGAGGCGGATAAAAGACACATATCCATATCGAACAAACGGTAAAGTGTAATCTCCCGTCCTTCATCTGAAAGTATGTAGGTTCGAAGTTGCCCGGATTTAACCAGTAATAATCCAGTGCAGTCCAAGTTTCCGTTGTGAATGATCGTTCCTTTTTTTACAACCTGTGTGATTAAATTGTCTGAAATTAGTTTTTTCTGTGCTGTATTTAATTCATTCCATACTGGAAAATAATTTTCGAAGCTCATAACCGTTATCTCCTTTACGAACATAGTATACTTGCTTTTTTTAGATGCGTCAATTATATAACTGGCATATGCCATAAATAGAAATAAAAAGAAGTGTAATAAAGTAAATTGTCTTTCCGTGATATCATCACTGAAGTAAGACTTTTTATGAGGTATATTAAGTTCAAACAGGAGAAGGAGTTGAAAAATATGACATCAATAAATATAAATAAAGAAAAGTTTGGACAATTAATTCATAAAGAAAAACCGGTTTTGGTTGATTTCTGGGCACCTTGGTGTGGTTATTGCCGTAGAATTGGAGCAGCTTATGAAAAAATAAGTGAAGAATACAGCGATATTCTTATTGCAGGAAAAGTAAATATTGATGAAGAACCACAGATTGCAGAAGCTGAAAAGATTGAGATAATTCCTACGCTGGTTTTATATCGAGATGGAAAGGCAATAGATTCTATTGTTGCACCCGAATCAAAAAAAATGATAGAAAACTTTATTAATGAAGCTTTGGAAAAATAAAATAGGAGGACTGTTGTATGAATGAAAATCATGTTTACGATATGATTATCGTAGGGGGAGGACCTGGAGGGTATACTTCAGCATTATACGCAGCCAGAGCAGGACTTGATACAATTGTTATAGAAAAATTATCTGCAGGTGGTCAGATGTCATTGACCTGGCAGATTGATAACTATCCTGGTTTTGAAAATGGAATTGACGGATTTTCATTGGCAGAGAAAATGCAAAAACAGGCGGAAAAATATGGTGCTAAAAGTGAATATGCAGAAGTTTATAATATGGATTTAACAGGAAAGCTTAAGAGAGTAGAAACTAGTTCGGGAATTTATATTGGGAAAACAGTAGTGATTGCTACTGGAGCAAATCCAAGAGAACTTGGTCTCGCTAAAGAAAAAGAATTGATAGGTCATGGGGTTGCTTATTGTGCCTCCTGTGATGGTATGTTTTATAAAGATAAGATCGTGGTGGTTGTTGGTGGTGGGAATTCTGCTGTATCAGATGCTGCTCTTTTAAGTCGAATTGCTAAGAAAGTCATCATTGTTCATCGTAGAGATACATTACGTGCAACGAAGATCTACCATGATCAGCTGATGAAAACTGAAAATATAGAGTTTCGATGGAATAATACAGTAAATGAACTGATTTATGGAGAACGATTGACTGGTGTGCGGTTGAAAGATACAGTTACAGGAGAAGAAAACATTATAGAATGTGACGGGCTGTTTGTGAGTATAGGAAGAAAACCGACAACAGATTTTTTAGATAATCAGATAGAACTGGATAATAAAGGATATATTGTAGCAGGTGAAAATACTGAAACGAGTATTCCAGGTGTTTATGCTGTAGGAGATGTCAGAACAAAGTTACTTCGTCAGATAGTAACAGCTGTGGCAGATGGTGCTATGGCAGTACATATGGCAGAAAAATATATGGGGAAAATGTAAAGTGAACTCCGCCTTTTAGCATAGGAATTGTTTTGTTAAGTTAAATAATGAAACAGGAAATAGTCATTTTGATAGACCATATTAACTATAAATAATCAGAATTTGAATAGTGAACTTTTTATACTGAAATATGTACGATTTCAATAATGACATGAACTTATGGGAACGTATTGCGGATACTTTGTGAACTTTATCCTGATACAATGATTATGCTGATGAAAGAAGGCATAGATAACTGAATACAAGAAAGAGACGAAAGCCTCAGTAGTTAAGAAAAAACTACTGGGGCTTTTTTTCGTGCCTGAATTTCTCAGCCAATAACTGCGGGCGTATCCCGGCAGGATAAAGGCGGAGCAGGCATGATCCTAAACAGAGGTCCGCCTTCTGGATTTGAAACGAGCAACAAGATTTCAAATTCAGGAGGAACGGATATGTATATTGAACACCCATATTTTTATGAAGGAAAGTATTACGCAAATATTGATGGAGAAATGATCGAGATTACAAAAGAAGTTGCGTATGCGATGAATAATTTTTATAGAAGCAGCAAGGCAAAAAAAGTTGAGATTAAGAACGAACTGGGTGAGGTTGTGGATAAGATGCTGAGAGAAGTACCTTACAGCGGTCAGTCCATTGATGGAGAAGGCTTCATGATTGAGGATTTTCCAGATCTGAACTGCGATGTGGAGCACTGTGTACTGACAAAAATGGAACAGCAGGATATTCACAAAGTGATCAATCAGCTGAACTCAGAGGAACGCATGATTATTTATGGCATTTTCTTTGAAAACAAGACACAGACACAGATGGCGGAGATTATGGGGATTTCCAGACAGATGCTGTCATACAAGCTGAAATCCACTCTTAATAAGATGCGTGAAATGTATATGAATAAATTTTTTTAAAAAATTTTTTAAAATCTTTTGCATCTGCCAAAGTCATTTGACTTTAGTAATTAGAGGAAGTTAAAGGACTTCCTAAAATGAACCATGATAACTGAATATCCAATAATAACTGACGTGACATTTCATGCAGAGAGCACGAGGAAGATGCCGCTATAGGATTATAAGACAAAACCAAGATTTTTAGTTCAGTCTGTAATGCTGCGAAAAAGCACTGACCGAAGCCAGCTGGCAGGCTGGTGATGCGATGATATGTATGAGATGCGATACACTTGCAGATCCTGAGAAGTCTGTAACTGGTAAACCTATGAACTGCTGGAGCCTGGAAACGAGAGTTTCCGGGTTGTGGTCCGGAGTATGCATCCGGGCAGGTTATTATTCCCTTCCTGCATATGCGGGAGTAACGATTCGGGGTATCGAGGATAAATAGAATCGAGCGAGCACTGTTTAATAATCAAATTGGCTCCACAGGAATGCGGCAGAGCTTTCCTTATGGGAAAGAAACTCTGCCGTATTCCTGTGGAGCCAATATAGCGCTATGGATGCTTTACAAATAAAAATAATAGATTGGAGAGAGGACAAATGACAATCCGCCGAGGAGATATTTTATGGGCAGATCTCGGTATGTTTCCTACAACATCTGTTCAGGGTGGAGTAAGACCGGTGATCGTAGTGAGTAATAATAAAGCCAATACATACAGTTCAGTCATAACGGTAGTTCCGCTGACATCAAGAATTTATAAGAAACGGTATTTGCCAACACATGTATTTATCAGCAAATATGATATGACGGGAATCCGAAAAGGAAGCCTGGCACTGGCTGAACAGGTTATGAGCATTTCTACGAAATGTATTATTGAGAAATGCGGAAGAGTGAACAAGTGGAGCCTGGATCGGGTACTGAAAGCAGTACAGATTCAGATGGGAATGGAAGGAGAAGGGCATGACGGCAGAGGAATATAGAAACTATCTGGAGCAGGATTTCAGTGATGTAGATATCAATGAAATGACTGATCTACGGATGATAAAAGCAGACAGAAATAAATCGCTTCAGGAACGGAGAGATATTTTTCTGAATAAAGTAGGAAATCCATATTTGGTCCGGATCGGCAATATGAAAGTAAAAGTCAGATTTGCCAATAACGGTATATCTATGGAGCAGGCATTTGAGAATATGCTTCTGAGTGTCTGAAAAAGTACTGGCAAGATTGAGGGGACTGTGTTAGAATGTCGGTAAGGACAAATTATGCAGCCCCCTTTTATTACATGGATTTTCTGACGTAATAAAAGGAGGTAAGATATGTATCAGAATATCAATAAAATCTATCATGCCGCCATCTATGTCAGATTATCTAAAGAAGATGGCGATATTTCCAGTTCAGCAAAACTGGAAAGTAACAGCATTTCTAACCAGAAAGCTTTGATTCTGGATTTCCTGAAAGACAAAAAAGATATAAAAGTTGTTTCAGTCCGAGTTGATGATGGCTACTCAGGCTCTAATTTTGATCGTCCTGCATTCCAGGCAATGCTGGAAGATATCCGGCGTGGAATTGTAGATTGCGTAGTGGTAAAAGATTTATCACGATTTGGAAGGGAATATATTGATTCTGGGAAGTATATCGAGAGATTATTCCCGGCTCTTGGTGTGCGTTTTATTGCCATCAATGACAATTATGACAGTCTCAAGGGAAAGAATCAGGCAGACGAAATTATTATCCCATTTAAGAATTTAATCAATGATGCTTATTGCCGTGACATTTCTATTAAGATCAGGAGTAATCTTGAGATTAAGAGGAAAAAAGGCGAATGCGTGACTCCGTTTGTAGCTTTTGGATACAGGAAGACAAAGACAGATAAGCATAAATTAGAGATTGATCCATCTGCAGGCAGTGTAGTACAGGATATTTTTAAGATGAAGCTGCAGGGAATGAGTCAGGATGCGATTGCTAATCGTTTAAATGAACTGGGTATTCTTTCCCCATTTGAGTATAAAATCAGCAGTGGCAGTCATTATGAAACAGGCTTCCGGCAGAAAGAACAGGCACTTTGGAGTTCCGTTACCGTCCGCAGGATACTGGAAAACGAGGTTTATATCGGAAACCTTGTGCAGGGAAAAAGGACGACACCGAACCATAAAGTGAAGCAGACTTATGTGAAACCGGAAGATGACTGGATCCGGATTGAGAAAAATCATGAGCCATTGGTGAGTGACCGTGATTTTGAAATTGTTCAGAGACTTCTGGGCATGGATACACGTACTTCGCCTGACCAAAAGCAAGTATATCTGTTATCTGGAATTGCTGTATGTGCGGATTGTGGTGCACCTATGACAAGAAAGGTTTCTACTGTGGCAGGGAAAAAATATGCTTATTATCTATGTTCCGCAAATAAAGAAACAAAACGCTGTTCTAGTCATAGAATACCGGAAAAGGATCTGGAAGATGCCGTACTGGTGATGCTGAAACAGCATATCCAGAATATCCTGCACCTGAAAAGAGTCCTGGAATTTGTTGGTACTGTGCCATTTCAGGAGATCAATATGAAGAAGCTGCAGGACAGGCTGGAGAAGAAAAAACAGGAGACAGAACGTTGTAAGGAGTTACGGATGATGCTCTATTCGGATATGAAAGAGGGCATTGTATCAAAAGAAGACTATGTAGAGCTTCATGCAGCCTATGGAAAGAGGCTTAGAAATGCGGAAGAGAGTATCCGTGCAATCCAGAAAGAAATGGATAGTGAGCTGGAAAAAGCAGACAATGCCAATACCTGGCTGGATTATTTTGTGAAATATCAGGATATTGAAGAACTGTCCCGCACAGTGGTGGTAGAACTGATCAGGAAAATCAGAGTATATGATAAAAAGAATATAGAGATCACTTTTGATTTTGATGATTGTTATCAGACATTGCTGAATCAATTACCGGCTATGGGAGTTGATACGGTAATAGATGATGATAATAATCTGCAGGTCAAGGTAAAGGAAGTTGTATAAAATGGCACGAAAGAGTAGGAAAAACATTCCGGAAGTAGTCGGCAGTGAAACCGTCCAGACAGAGGTGAGAAGACCATTCCGGGCAGGATTGTATGCCAGAATTTCAATGGAAACAGAAGAAACATTAGAAAGAGGGACGATAGAAACCCAGGTGGAATTGATGAAAAACTTTGTAGCAGATACGGAAGATATTTCGGTTGCGGAAGTTTATAAGGACTCAGACTATTCAGGTACAAATTTTGACCGTCCTGGATTCGTACAGATGATGGAAGATATCAAGCATGGAAAAATCAATTGTGTTATTGTAAAAGATTTGTCCAGACTTGGAAGAAATTATGTCGAAACCAGCAACTATATTGAACGAGTATTTCCGTTTTTTCATGTAAGATTCCTGGCTGTGACAGATGATTTCGATTCCTTCAGAGAGGGTGTGGATCTTACAGTTCCACTGAAGAATATTATCAATGAGTTCTATTCGAAAGACCTTGCCAAAAAGAGCAGCAGCGCAAAAAAAGCTCTTTGGAAAAAAGGAAAATTTACAAGTGCCTGGGAACCGTATGGTTACAGAAAGTCAGAAGAAGACCATCATCAGCTGATCGTTGATGAAGAAGCTGCAGAACATTTGAAAAGTATATTTTCTATGTATATGGATGGCGGGAACTATAGTGATATTGCAAGACAGCTCAATAAAGATGGAGTTTTATCGCCGACTTTACAGAGAAAATTCTATAAAACCGGTGAAAAGCCGCTTCCGGAGTCAAAACCCTGGAACAATTATGAAGTGAAACGAGTTCTTCAGGATGTTCATTGCACAGGTGATTCTGTATTTGGAAAATATCAGCAAAGTGTTTTCCAGGGAAATAAACAGAGAAATCGACCAGAGAGTGAATGGGTGCATGTGGAGAACACGCATGAAGGGATTATAGATAGAGAGTTGTTTCAACAGGTACAATCTAAAATCCAGGAATATACGGAAGCTTATAAGAAGAAACATCAGCAGAACAATGGAGCTATTAGAAACCATAATTTCTATACAGGAAAGATATGGTGCGGAGGCTGTGGCAACCGCATGACGTTGTCCAGAGAAAGAAATGGCACATTCTTTTATATCTGCGGAGCCAATACTAACCATAAATCCGGAGGAAAGCAATGCAAAGGGCACAGAGTCAGAAAAGAATATGTGGATGACGATGTTCTTCGCCTGATTCAAACGCATATGAAAACCGTATTGGATACAGAAAAAATGATTCAGGAAATGAATGCAGCTTCCAAAAATCAGACACAGTACCTGCTTTTGGATAAAGAGGTGGGGAAACTTCGACGGGAACTGAGCCGTATCAGTAAGCGTAAATCGGATTTATATGAAGATTACTCAGAACGTTTGATTACAGAAGAAGAGTACATACAGTTTTCTCGGATCTATTCCAATGAAATTGAGAATATCAAGAGCCGTCTGGACACTGTATTGGCGGCACAGGTTCGGTATTCCCAGAATTACCACATTGAAGAAGGCTGGGGAAATGTGATACATACTTATATGTCAAAGCGTAAGCTGACAAAAGAAATGGCAGATGCCTTTGTGGATTCAATTATTATCCATGGTAAGTATGATTATGAGATCAAGCTGGTATATGACGATCAGTTTGCAGATTTACAGAAATTAAAGAAAGAGAAGGAGGCGCAGTCAAGATGACAGATCATAGAAAAACAGCTGTTTATATCCGTTTATCCGCAGAAGATGACAATGTAGATGGCAGAGCCAAAAAAGAGAGCGACAGTGTAACTTCTCAGAGAATTCTGTTAAAATCATTTGTGATTGATCAGCTGGGTGTAGCTGAGGCTGACATCCTGGAATATGTGGATGACGGTGTCAGCGGTACTCATTTTAAACGGCATGGATTTCAACAGCTGCAGGATGACATGAAAAGCGGAGAAATCGGCTGTGTAGTTGTAAAAGACTTTTCCAGATTCGGAAGAGACTATCTGGAAGTTGGATTTTATATTGAATATATTTTCCCACTTCTACAAATACGATTTATTTCGATTAATGACAGCTATGACAGTGCAGCAAGCAGCGGAATGACTGGTGGAATGAATGTAGCATTGCAGAATCTGGTATACAATATGTATAGTCTGGATTTGTCCAAGAAAATTTCATCAGCAATGCAGACAAGAACAAAAAACGGCACACGCCTTCCGGTAAATGCCAGATATGGCTATAAAAAAGGAAAAGATGGAAGGCTGGAAGTTGATCCGGAAGCTGCAAAAGTTGTGAAAATGATTTTTCAGATGGCAGCAGAGGGAACAAGTTTTGCAGATATTACAAGGGAATTGAACAGACAGGCGATTGCCACTTGTGATGAGCAGAAATTATCAAGAGGGGATCAGGTGCAGTTCCAGAGGTTTGACACGATCAAAAAGAAACACTGGAGCCCTACGACAGTAGCGGCAATTGTACGGGATGAGATTTATATTGGAACCAGAATCTGGGGAAAAACACGTTGCAGTATGCATACCGGTCATAAAGCAGTTCTAAATGAGGAAACAGAATGGGTTCGCCTGGAAAATCATCATACGGCAATTATAGACAGGGCATTGTTTGAAAAAGCAAATGAAATGCATCCGAAAAAGAAGAGAAGTGTTGCGGAATCACGCACTAATTTTACTCTGGAAAGACGTAAAAAACAGCCGGCATTGCTGCTATGTGCCAACTGTGGGCATTCTCTGTTAAAAGAAACAGAGCATCTGCTGAAATGCTCAGATGCCCGAACCAATGGTGATCCTGTGTGTCGAAGTCTGGTGATCCGGCGGGAACCGCTGGAGGAGAATATCCTTGGGCTTGTTCATCAGTATGCAGCGTCAATGTTGGAAAAAGAAAAGAAAGTATCTGCCAAAAGGCAATGCGACTACAAAGAGATCAATACCTCAGAATTGCACAGTTGACCTCGGAAAAGATGAAGCTCTATGATGATTATAAAGATGGTCGTATAGATCGTGATTTGTATAAGCAGAGAGCTGAAAAGATAAGTGTACAGCTGGATGAAATAAAACGAAAGATAGAAGATGCAGAGAATAGTAAAAAGCTTCTTGAACAAAACGAACTTTCTGATAAAATAAAACTAAAAGATTTCTTGGGAATTCAGAAGTTCGATACAGAGAAGTTGCGTGAGATTATCAAGGTGATTCGTGTTCATAGTCAGGATGAAATTGAAATCGAATGGAATTTTGACGATATTTTTTCGGAACAGAGGTAACTTGAGCAGGACAAGAATGACTTATCATAAGATAATAAAGGTGCTGGGACTACCTGATGGAAGCGTCAGATAGTCTTCGGCAGAAAAAAATAAAATTTTTTTGTCCTATACTTGACACATCCACATGTATGCAGGCATACATATTGTTCCAATATGGCGAAAGCTGGAATGAATCCGAAAGCACTCCAATATTTAATGGGACATTCTGATATAGGGGTTACGTTAAATGTATATACGCATCTGGGATTAATTGATGCAAAAGAAGAGATGAATAGGATTGCAAAACTGGCATAGTATGATAAAATAATAGAAAAAAGAATTAAGAATAATCTGATTATAAGGTTCTTAGAAAGCCTGTTTTCCAGGCTGATTATTACTAAGAAGTTACTAAATTTGGATAAGAAAATATACGAATTTATGCTGTGATATACAGGAAAATGACAGGATTGAAGATTATCGGAAAATGCCTGCAAACAGCGTAAATACAGCATTTCAAGGAGTTTTAAGCAATGATAAGTGTGTTATTTGTCTGCCACGGCATTACTATTACGATTTCTGTTCCAGAAGCCACAGATAGTATGAGTGATTTGCTTGATCTGTTTTCTATTGACTTATCCGAAATAGAAAAAGTGTTCCAGTTGGCAACGCGGCCATTTATTATGCATGGAGATATATTTCCAGACCATATTTTTAACGAACTTTATCATGTGCCGGAATACATCCGCAAAGAATATCTTCGGGTGAAAATATTGGAATTGCTGATCTCTCTAAAGATGATTGACCCATCCACGATTGGGGAAACAAGACCCTATTTTTATAAGACCCAGGTTGAAAAAGTAAAGGCGATTATGGCGCTAATGACTGCTAATCCAGAAATACATTACACGATGGAAGAATTGTCTGGGCAGTTTGACATATCTGTGTCTGCGTTAAAACATTGCTTTAAGGGTGTCTATGGAACTGCCATCTTTACATATATGAGAAATTATCGTATGGACATGGCTGCCACACTTCTTACCCAAACGGATGAATCCATCACGTCTATTGCCGGTAAGGTAGGGTATGCCAATAGCAGCAAATTTTCGGAAGCATTTAAGAGCATAAAGGGAAAAACACCGCTGGAATATCGAAAAATCAAAATCTAATTAGAGTGAAACGAAACTGCGTGGAGTGGCAGAGCATCAAAAAAAATTTTAGAATAGAGAGTGTCAGGAAATGACATTCTCTATTCTTTTTTTAGGAGGAAATGCACCAATGAAGCAAAAAAGCTGGATTAGTATTGTGTTTTCTTTTGCTGCCCAGTGTAGGCTGAAAATAATATTATCTGTTCTATGTGCCATTATCTCTGTAATAGCAGGGCTGGTTCCATATTTGAGCGTATATCAGATCATTACGCAATTTATAGGCGGTGCGCCAATAATGGAAACCGTCTGGATGTGGTGCTGGATTGGTTTGGGCGCTTATGCCTTGCGCTTTGTGTTCTATGGAATTTCCACAACACTTTCGCATATCTCGGCTTATACGATTTTAGAAAATATTCGTTTAAGTCTGGCTCAGCGCTTGATGAAAGCACCTCTGGGAACGGTCTTGGGGGAATCTGTCGGAAAGCTGAAAAATGTATTGGTAGACCGCGTTGAAACGATTGAACTTCCGCTGGCCCACATGATACCGGAATGTATTTCAAATCTTTTGCTCCCCATTGCAGTATTCATTTATTTGGTCTGTGTTGATTGGCGTATGGCGCTATCTATGCTGATTACCGTTCCGATTGCCTTTGTTGCTTACGCGATGATGATGAAAAACTTTAATCAGCAATACGCCGACTATATGGAATCCAACAATTATGTCAATGGCGTAATTGTTGAATATGTGGAGGGAATCGAAGTCATTAAAGCGTTCAATCAGTCCTCCACTTCCTATGAAAAATTTGCACACGCTGTCGAGTCTTTTAAGGACTACACGTTGAAATGGTATCAAAGCACTTGGAAACTGATGAATTTTGGAAGTGCGGTTTTGCCATCCACATTTTTAGGCACACTTCCCGTTGGCCTATTGCTTTATTACAACGGCACTCTTACGCCGCAGGATTTAGTAATCTGTTTGATTCTGTCCCTTGGCATTGTTGGCCCACTTATGAACTTTACTACCTATGTGAATGAAATGAAAACTGTGGAGTATGCCGTACATGATGTTGACAAGCTGTTAAGCGTATCAGAACTGCCCGATGAAAAAACAGATGTAAGGTTGACCCACTATGACATTCATTTACAAGAGGTGGCCTTTTCTTACGATCAGACACAGGAAAATAACGTCCTGTCACATATCAGTTTGGATATTCCAGAGGGTAAATTTACGGCTTTGGTTGGCCCCTCTGGAGGCGGCAAATCTACGATTGCGCGTTTGATTGCCCGCTTTTGGGATGTATCGGACGGGAGCATTACGATTGGAGGAACAGACATCCGCAAAATTCCCCTGTCGCAGTTGGCAGATACCGTCAGCTTTGTTACACAGGATAATTTCCTGTTTAACTGCTCTATCAAAGAGAATATCCGCCTTGGGAATCCGCAGGCCAGTGACGAAGAAGTATTCGCTGCCGCTAAAGCCGCCTGCTGTGACGAGTTTATTTTGAATCTGGAACACGGATATGACACAATGGCCGGTGATGCCGGAAACCGCCTGTCCGGGGGCGAGAAACAGCGAATTTCTATTGCACGAATGATCTTAAAAAATTCGCCTATCGTAATTTTGGACGAAGCCACAGCATTTACCGATCAGGAGAATGAAGAAAAAATTCAGAGGTCAATCGCGGCACTGACAAAGGGGAAAACCCTGCTTGTGATTGCTCACCGCCTTTCTACAATCAAAAATGCTGACCAGATTATTGTGTTGAAAGAGGGCGAAGTGCAGGCCAGCGGAACACACCAGGAATTGCTTGCGGAAAATAGCTTGTATCGGGATATGTGGAACGCGCATATTGGTGCAAAGAATTGGTCTGCCGGGTCAAAGGAAGGGAGGTAACAGATATGTTCAAGATTGTAAAACGTCTGATTGATTGGACTGGACAATACAAGAAGCGTATTTATATAGGCTTCATCTATGCTTTCCTGCATAGCATTTTCACCGCTATTCCGATTATGCTGGCGACCTATGGTTTAAGTGCTGTTTTGGATGATTTTAATGGGAAGTCAGAATTAAATCCCGCTACAATATGGCTCCTGCTCATTGCTATGATTGTTTCCGTACTTGGGCGGTTTCTGTTTTCCTACTTACGGGCCATTACACAAGACAGCGTAGGATATGAAGCAACCGCAGCAGAACGAATCCGATTGGGGGATATTCTGAAACGTGTGTCCCTCGGCTTTTTCAGTCAGAATAATATGGGCAAATTATCCTCTGCCGTGACTACCGATCTGTCATTTATGGAGATGTTTGCCACGAACATGATAAATACAGTTGTCAATGGCTATATAACGGTGATTGTTCTGATTTTGTGTCTGGCGTTTTACTGCCCCCTTGCGGGCTTCATTTCGCTGATCGGTGTGCTGCTGTCTGCGCTCTTTCTAAATCTTCTGGAAAAACACAGCCACAAAAACGCACCTGTTCATCAAAAGGCACAAGATGATATGGTGGAAAGCTCGATTGAGTATTTGCGTGGTATGCAGGTAGTAAAGGCATTTAAGCAGGATGGCGTTGCCATCGAGGGTATTCGCAAGGCTTATAGCGACAGCAAAAAAATCAATATAAAAATCGAAAAGGAATATATGCCATATAACTGTCTGCACCTCTTTTCTCTGAAAGCCGTTTCCATTGCCGTTGTTGCAGTATCTGCATGGCTGACCTATTGTGGCAGTATGGATTTGCCGGTCATGTTGATGATGGATATGTTTTCTTTTATGATTTTCAGTAGCGTAGAGGCCATGAACAATGCTGCTCATGTGCTGGAGATTATTGACGCAACACTCTCAAAACTGAAACGAATTGAAAATGCCAATGTCATTGATAAAGATGGGCAGGATATTAAGCTGAAAAACGCTGATATTCAATTTGATAATGTGTCCTTTGCGTATGACGAAAAGCCCGTACTGAAAAATGTCAGCTTTCAAATTCCACAAGGTAGTACAACCGCGATTGTCGGGCCGTCGGGCAGCGGCAAGACTACAATCTGCAATTTGATTGCAAGATTTTATGATGTAAACGCAGGAACTGTATCTGTTGGAACCGTGGATGTCCGTAGAATGACCTGTGATAGCTTGTTGTCAAATATCTCTATGGTATTTCAAAAGGTTTATTTGTTCCATGATACAGTTGAAAATAATATCCGGTTTGGTAATCCTGCGGCCACTCATGAGGAAATTGTAGAAGCTGCAAAAAAAGCCAGATGCCATGATTTCATTGAACAGCTTCCGGATGGATATAACACGGTCATTGGCGAAGGCGGTTCAACCCTTTCCGGCGGCGAGAAGCAGCGTATTTCCATTGCCAGGGCTATCTTAAAAAATGCGTCTATTGTTATCTTGGACGAGGCTACGGCAAGTATCGACCCGGAAAATGAGCATTTAATTCAGCAGGCTATCAGTGAACTTACAGTCGGTAAAACTGTTATTGTAATTGCACATCGGCTGGCAACGATAGAACACGCAGATCAGATTTTAGTCGTAGATGCAGGGCAAATCGTACAGCAAGGAACACACACTGAACTGATTCAGCAAAACGGCTTGTATCGTCGGTTCATTGACATCCGTGAACAGGCCGAGGGTTGGAGTATTGCATAGCACCTACACAGGAGAAACAAAATAAAACTTCGTGCGTCGGGCGAGGATTATCTGGAGGCTATTCTCATGCTCCAAAAAACAAAGGTATGGTGCGCTCCGTTGATCTTGCCCGACATATGGGGTTCTCCAAACCGAGTATTAGCCACGCAGTGAAGGTTTTGCGGGAAGGCGGCTTTTTAACAATGGATGAAGAATTTTTCATTTTCGGGCAATGGACCTGAAAATCCGAAAAATCGCAAGCGGGTACTCGCTTGCTATCGAAACCCTACCTTCTATTTCTCCCTCTACTAATACTACAATTAGAAGGTGGAAAAATGGCTGTATCCGCAAAGAAAAACAGAAAAAGGCCACGGCTGAACCTCCATTCATGGTGTGATCCATCATGGCCCTGGCTACACAAGGAATACAAATTGACTTTTCCGGGTTGGTGTTGTAAACTATGATTAGTTTTGACTAACTATACTATAAGGAGGGCGCTCATACATGACAGATATGGAAAAAGTAAAGATTCATGGCGTCCCGGAAACCATGATGCAGACTCTGTTTGCCCGGGCGGCCCATTCTCAGAAGAAGGAACATAAATTTTATGATGCGAAGGCTATAGAGATCGTGAAGCAGCTGGACTATGACTTTTCCAAGGCGGAGAAGGATGCTGCCATGAGCAGCGGTGTGATTGCCCGCACCATTCTGTTGGATCAGATGGTGGGTGCCTTTTTAGAGGAACATCCGGATGCAACTGTTGTTAATATCGCCTGTGGCCTGGATACACGGGTCTACCGGCTGGATAATGGACAGGTTCGCTGGTACAATCTGGACCTGCCGGAGGTGATCGACATCCGGCGGCGTTTTCTGAACGAACATGGGCGTATCTCCATGATCGCCAAGTCCGCTATGGATGAGAGCTGGGCAGCGGAAATCGAAGATCCGACGGGCGAAGTGCTTGTTGTGATCGAAGGGCTAGTCATGTACTTAACCGAGGCGGATATAAAGAAAATTCTATTCATTATCTGTAGCCGGTTCGAACATACGGAGATCATTATGGAGATTATGAATCCTTTTATCATGCGGCACATGAAGGAGAAATCGATTGAGGCCAGTAAGGCTCGTTTTACCTGGGGTCTGAAAAGCGGGAAGGAACTGGAGAACATGGTGTCGGGGCTTACATGGGCCGAGGATGTGAGTTTGGTCGAAGGGATGAAGGAACTGTATCCTGTCTATAAGTTGCTTGGATGGATACAGCCTGTTAAAAACCTTTCTAACAAGCTGGTAATACTGAGAAAATAGGATAGATATAAACTGCCATTCAGCTTTGTCATAGGAGATGCGTCAGCCATGGAGAAATTGAATTATTTAAGACAGGACAAAAAAATACCGGGGAAGGAATCCTTTGTGACCTATGTGGATTTTCAGGTAAAGGATGGCACCGCCGATATGTGGCTGTATGACATTTTTCCGGGAGTACAGCTCATGGTTGTAGATTTTTCTTCTGAGAGCTGTTTCCGAAGCGGTGAAAAGCAGAATGTAATCGGGATCAATCATTGCCGGAAGGGGCGGTTTGAATGTGCGTTTGACAGCCGGAATTATCTCTATTTGGGAGAAGGCGATATTACCCTGAACAGCCAGATGCACCCGCCAATCGCGTCTTCCTTCCCCTTGAACTACTTTTATGGGTCCACTATTATTTTGTTTCCGGAGGTCATGAAGGATGTACCGGAGCTTCAGGCCTTTCAAATCAGTGCGGAGGCAATCACAGAGAAATATTCTCTTGAATCAAGATCCCCGGTATTTCGCCGCAATGCGGAAATAGAGCATGTATATCAGGAACTGTATACACATCTGGATCGTCCGTCTCTGCCCTTTTTGCGGCTGAAGATTTTGGAGCTCCTTTATCATTTCCAATTCAGACAAACTCTTTTTGAGGAGAACCAGCACTATATTTCGGGAGTGACCGTGAAGCGGATCAAGCATGTCAGGGAGCATCTGGTACAGGATATGGAACACCGGACCAATCTGAAGGAACTGGCATTGGAGCACAATTTAAGTCTGACACAGTTAAAAGATGGATTCAGGCAAATTTATGGCGAATCACCTTATGCATATTTGCGTAGTTACAAAATGCATCGGGCGGCACAGCTTTTGCGCCAGTCAGATAAAAAAATCAGCGAAATTGCGCTGGAAATGGGTTATCAGAATCCAAGCAAATTTTCAGAGGCATTCCATGCGGTGATAGGCTGCAGACCAAGTGCCTATCGAAAGGAAAAAAAGTAGAAGAAAATCATAGTGACACCTTCCGAATGGAGGTGTCATTTTTTGGCTTTTTGGAGCATTTTGCAGAAGGCATGGCTTTTCGGAGTGGCAAAAGAATCTTTCACATGGTAATATGTACGAGTTAGTAAAGACTAACAAAAGATGCAGAAAGGAAAGAAATACATATGAAAACAAAACTTACAACAAAGGATTTAATTACCGCAGGCGCCTTTGGTGCAATTTATTTAGTGCTGCTCACGGTGTTGTCTTCAGTCCTGACCATTGTTCCAATCCTCTTTCTGGCAACGCCGTTGATTGCCGGCATCATACTGGGAACTGTGTATATGCTGTATGCCACCAAGGTGCCGCGCACCGGTGCAATCCTGGTGCTGGCGCTCCTGGTGGGGCTGATTACGTCCATGGCAACCATTTATCCGCTGATTTTTGCAGTTGTATGGGGATTAATCGCTGAACTCATTACCGCAAAAAGACGCAAATCTGCAGGTGCTCTGGCAGTCAGCTACTGTGTGTTCAACCTGACTTCTATGGGTCCCTTCTTTGCCCTTATTCTGGCAAAGGATGCCTTCTTAGAAAGTTGTGCAGGGTACTATGGAGAAGAATATATCGCAACGCTGGATAAGCTGACGCCTAGCTGGATTGTTCTTGTGCTGATTGCTTTGGCTTTGGTGGGCGGATTGCTTGGCGGTCTGTTTGGAAGAAAGATCCTGAAAAAACATTTTGTGAAAGCCGGTATTACAGCGTGAACCGCGAAAAGATTTCCAGTGGTCTTTTGGATCCGAGAAGTAAGCTGGCGGTATTTATTGCCGCCTGCCTTTCGGCATTTTCCGGGTTGACACATCCGCAGGAATTTGTCCTTCTTGCCCTGTGTGTGGGGATAACGCTTCTGTGCCAGAAATGGAAGAGGGCTTTTTATACCGGTCTTATCTTTGCAGTTATGTTTTTTTGCGATCTGTTTCTAGCACCGCGATTGTCAGGGATACTGCAGAATATCATCATGCTGGCATGTCATTTCTGCCGGTTTATTTTACCGATGTTTGCAGCCTTTTATATTGTGACACAGACTTCCAGGATTGGGGAATATATCAGTGCATTTACTCAGATGCATCTGCCAAACGAGGTCATCATTCCTCTGGCGGTGATGCTCCGTTTTGTCCCGACTATCCAGGAAGAATGGCAGATGGTGAATCAGGCGCTCCGATTAAGAGGGATGGCGCTGACATGGAAAAATGTTTTTCGTCGTCCGCTGCAGATGATGGAATATATGCTGGTTCCCTTTTTGCTGCAGTGCTCGGTTATCGTGGATGAGATGTCAGCTGCTGTTATGGCGCGGGGGTTTGACAAAAATATGCCGCGAACCAGTTATGCGGAGGTTCAGATGAAGGCTCTGGATTGGTGTATAATAGCTGTTTCTGCCGGACTGCTGTTCTGGAATCTTTGTTTCTGAGGAAGGGAGGAGATGTTTTGATCAAACTGAATCATGTTTCCTTTTCTTACCAGAACGGGGAAGCAAATGAAATGCAGGTGCTGTCTGATGTAAGCTTTCAGGCATCACGCGGAGAATGTGTGGTACTTTGTGGGAAAAGCGGATGTGGGAAGACGACCATGCTTCGCCTGGTAAACGGTCTTATCCCACATTTTTATGCCGGGAAACTGGAGGGGAATGTCCTTGTAGGCGGACAGGAAATGCAGCAGACACCGTTGCCCCAAACGTCCCGGATTGTGGGAAGTGTCTTCCAGAATCCCCGTACCCAGTTTTTCCATCTGGATACGACCGGAGAGATGGCTTTTAATCTGGAAAATCAGAATCTCCCCCGCCCGCAGATGAAGAAGCGTCTGGAGGAGGTGTCCTATCGTCTGAACCTGCAGGAGCTGATGGACCGGAATATTTTTGAACTGTCAGGCGGCGAGAAACAGCAGATCGCCTGTGGCTCCGTTTATGCGGCTTTACCGTCGGTCATCGTTATGGATGAGCCTTCTTCTAATCTGGATATGGAGAGCATCCGAAAACTGCAGAAGTTGATCCGCATGATGAAGGATGAAGGAAGAACTGTGCTGATTTCAGAGCATCGGCTGTGGTATCTGGAGGGAATCGCTGACCGTTATGTGCTGCTGGAGGATGGCCGGATCAGGCAGGAATTTACGCCGGAAGCAGCGGCCGATCTTTCGCTGGAGAAGCGCAAAGCGTTGGGACTCAGGGCCGTAAAGCGGGAGCAGCTTTATGAGCTGAGGCCCGATATGGGGCTGATAAAACAAAAGAGTACCGGGCTGGAAATAGATGGGCTTCAGTTTAGCCGCCAGATGCGCCAGGTACTGAATGTGCCGCATTTAGAAATACCGTCAGGGGCAATCGTAGCGGTGATCGGAGAAAACGGTGCCGGGAAATCCACTTTCAGTCTTTGCCTGGCAGGTCTTTTGAAGCATACGGGTACAGTACGGATCGACGGCAAGAAGATCGCGCATAAAAAGCTGCCGGAGCAGGTCTACCTGGTCATGCAGGAGGCAGGACATCAACTGTTCAGCGATACGGTATTGGGTGAATTGACCTTGAATAATCCGGCACTGTCAGAAGAAAAGGGCAAAGAGGTTTTGACAACGCTGGGCTTAAATGGTATGGAGAACCGTCACCCTGGCTCCCTCTCCGGAGGTCAGCAACAAAGGCTTTCTCTGGGAACAGCTCTTTGCATGAAGCGAAAACTGATGCTCTATGATGAGCCGACCAGCGGTCAGGATGGAGAAAATCTGCTGCGGACAGCGGAACTGATCCGTGCAGCCAATAAACAGGCAGCCAGTACCCTGATCGTGACACATGATCCGGAGCTGATCTTGCGCTGTGCGACCCATATTCTGCATATCCACGCAGGGGAAGTAAAGAAATTTATACCGCTTGATGAGAGAGGAGTGATTTATATGAAGAAGGTATTTGGAGAGGATGCGCAGACAAAGAAGCCGCAGAAAACCGGTATTCCGCGCCTGTTAGAGTTTACAGGACGGCATCGTCCCCTACTGGGCGCTGCGCAGTTGTTGTCCGGCATCAGCGCCTTGTTCCTTCTGGGACCGTTTGTGTGTGTTTATTTTGCGGCCCGTGTGCTTTTAACAGGACTGACCGGAGGAGGTTTTGCTATCTCGTCCCTGGTGCAGTGGGGCGTGTGGGCATTGGCGCTGGAACTGGCCGGGCTGATCATTAATTTTGCGGCACTTATGTGCTCCCATACCGCAGCTTTTCATACAGAAAAGAATTTAAAAATGGCAGCGCTCCGTCATTTGTCCAGGATGCCAATGGGGTATTTTGAGGAAAATCCCAGCGGAAAGCTAAGAAAAATCATTGATGAAAACAGCGCCCAAATGGAGACTTACCTTGCCCATCAGCTGCCGGATCTGGTGAGCGCTCAGGTCACGACGGTTGCCAGCCTTGTGCTGATGCTGGCTATGGACTGGCGCATTGGCCTTCCACTGATCGTTCTGATGCTTGCAAGCTTTGCCTGCCAGATGACAATGATGGGCGAAAAAACCATGAATTTCATGAAGCGCTATCAGGACGCTCAGGAGGAAATGAACCACGAGGCGGTGGAGTATGTCCGGGGAATCTCCGTGATAAAGGTATTTGGACAGTCGGTACATTCGATACGGCGCTTCAAGGAAGCGATCAATGCTTATCGGGATGACGCACTGGCCTTTACTATGGCCTGCAAGCCCGGATATGTGGGCTTCAATACTGTGGTCAATGCCGCTTTTCTTGTGCTGATCCCTGCCGCACTCATCGGCATGACTTCGGCGGGAGATTTGACTGCCTTTATAGAGAATTTCCTGTTTTATCTGATTTTTGCACCTGCATGCGCATCTGTTCTCAACAAGATCATGTACATGAGCAACTATAAGATGCAGGCTATGGAATCTATGCGGCGGATTGACACAATTCTGCTTGCCAGAGAGCAGTCAGAGGCACAGGAGCCGCAAATGGCACAGGGCAGCGACATTTGCTTTGAGCATGTGACCTTTACCTATCCCACAGGAGAACAGCCTGCGGTTTCAGATGTCAGTTTTACAGCAAAAGCCGGAACCGTTACGGCACTGGTGGGACATTCCGGCTCCGGCAAGACCACCATCGGGACCCTGGTCCCCCGCTTTTATGATGTGCAGGAGGGGCGTATTACGCTGGGCGGCGTGGAACTTTCTGAGATTTCCCGACAGGAAGTCATGGGAAAGATTGCTTTTGTCTTCCAGAATCCCAAATTACTGAAAACAACACTGGAGGAAAATATCCGCGGCGGCTGCAAAAATGCCAGCCGGGAAGATATCCTGCGGGCAGCCCGTCTGGCACAGTGTGATGATATTCTGGCAAAGCTGCCGGAGGGCATTGACAGCATCGTGGGCGGGAAAGGCGTCTATCTTTCCGGAGGGGAAGTACAGCGGGTGGCTATTGCCAGAGCAATTCTGAAGGACGCACCGGTCATCATTCTGGATGAAGTCACGGCATTTGCCGACCCCGAAAATGAGGTACAGATTCAGGCAGCCCTGAAGGAACTGACAAAGGGAAAAACAGTCATTATGATTGCGCACCGGCTGTCCACCATTCAGGATGCGGATCAGATCCTGGTAATGAAAGCAGGGAGTCTGGTAGAACAGGGAACGCATCAGGAACTGCTTGGTAAGAATGGCGAGTATGCCCATATGTGGGCAGATTACAATCAGGCAATCGCCTGGAAGATTGACCGGAAAGAGGAGGTGAAACCATGCTGAAGAAATTATTCGCATTAAGCGATCAGGGGGAACGGGAATTAAAGCACGGGATTGTGGCAACTACGATAGGACATTTGTGCATCATGGCTCCCATTTCCCTCTTGATGCTGGTGACCATGGGACTTCTGAACAGGCTCTGCGGGGAGACTGGACTGACAATGCAGCCAGGAGTGATAGTTCTGATGGCGGCGGTTCTCTTACTTTTGATCTTCATAACCCAATGGGTTCAGTATAACCTGACTTATAAAGTGGCTTACGAAGAAAGCGCTAACCGGAGAATTACCCTGGCGGAAAAGCTGCGGCGGCTCCCACTGGCATTTTTCGATCAGCGTGATCTGTCTGATCTGACAACAACCATGATGGGTGACTGCTCTAAACTGGAAAGAATTTTTTCCAATGCGGTTCCCAGTCTCTTTGGAACAGTCATTATGTTTGTGATTGTGTCCGTGGGGCTTTTGATCATGGATTGGCGCATGGGGCTGTGCATTGTTCTGCCGGTACCGGTAGCTGCGCTTATTTTGATAGTGGCCAGAAAGGCCCAGACAAAAGCGGAAAGCCGCAATTATGACGCTCACCGTGCCGCTTATGATGGGGTGCAGGAATATCTGGATACCATACAGGAGCTTCGCTCCGCCGGTCTGGAACAGGAATACCTGGATGGAGTTGAGAAAAAACTGGATTATGTGGTAAAGTGTGCGTTTCGTAATGAGCTGGCTCCAGGTACTGCTGTGACGTTGGCGCAGCTGACAGTACGCTTTGGGCTGGTGGCAGTTCTGCTGGTTGGAGGTCTGTTGGTAGCTCAAAATATGCTGTCCGTCAATATGTTTATTCTTTATCTGTTGGTAGCAGGCCGTGTTTATGAACCCTTTGGTTCCTGCTTTATGCTGATGGCGGAACTGTTTTCTGCATTTGTCAGCATTGAGCGGACGAAGAAGATGGAAGCGACAGTGGAGCAGACTGGTCAGCCTGTTTGTAAGAACAATGGGTACGACATTGAGTTTAAGGATGTTTCTTTTTCGTACAATGATGAGCTTGTACTCAATGGGATTTCCTTTGTAGCGAAACAGGAGCAGATCACTGCGCTTGTAGGCCCTTCCGGCAGCGGAAAATCTACTGTTTCCCGTCTGGCAGCCCGGTTCTGGGATGCAGATGCCGGTCAGGTACTGCTGGGTGGCGTGGACGTGACGACTGTGGAGCCGGAAACGCTGTTTAAGAATTATGCCATCGTCTTTCAGGATGTGACCCTTTTTGACGATTCCGTTATGGAGAACATCCGCCTTGGTCGGGCGGGGGCGACAGATGAGGAAGTGCTGGCGGCAGCCAGGGCAGCTCAGTGCGAGGAGTTTGTTTCCCGTCTGCCTGGCGGCTATTACAGCAATATCGGTGAGAATGGCTGCGCCCTTTCAGGAGGCGAGCGGCAGCGTATCTCTATCGCCCGGGCGATCCTGAAGGATGCGCCGGTAGTTATTTTGGACGAAGCCACAGCTTCCATGGATGCGGAGAATGAGAACTTGGTTCAGCAGGCACTGTCCGTGTTGCTGCAGGGGAAAACTGTACTGGTTATTGCGCACCGTATGCGGACGATTGCAAACGTCGATAAGGTTGTTGTCCTGGAACAGGGCCGCGTCGCAGAGACGGGAACGCCGGAGGAACTTCTGAATAAAAAGGGAGTGTTCTATCGTTTGGCTGAAGCACAGACGGTACATCGATAGAGCTTCGGGAATCAGAAAACAATGCAGACAGGTATGACAAAGGGAGTCAATGAAAATGAATCAGATGAGTGTACTCGTAACAATATCTTTTGCGATTTATTGACGAGCCTCGGTGTGGATGAAAAAACCGCTATGGATGATGCCTGCCGTATGGAACATGCTGTTAGTAAAAAGAGTTTTTTGGCCCTTATGATGCTTGCTGAAAATCTCTCCAATGTTTGAACAGAACAGTTACAGACAGCTAATAAAAGAGTAAAAGATGGCCGCCTATGAGGAAATTATCCTTTTGAGCATCCTCCCCAAGAAGGAGGTCTACACAATCGAATACTCTTGCCCGATAAAGGGGCGTGGACAGTCAAAGCACTGTCCACGCCCCTTTTTGATTCGACAGCTTTCTTCAGCATTTGCTACGACATTTTGGCAAGTGTTGAATGAACTTGAACAGGACAACAATCAAGCAATCTATTACTTCAGATATCCTGTATATACAAAGAGAAGAAAAATAAGTGCTATAATATTAACTGTGTTGAAAATGTAGGAAAAAGGTGTGTGCAAGATGAAAAATGTGCTTTTTATATTGCGGCTACAGAGAAATTATCTGAATCAGAAAAGCATGAAATTGAAATGGATATAAAGAATGCAGAGATTTATCTTAGAAATAGTGAAAATGAAAAGCACAGAAAAATCACAACGACACAACCAGAATACTTTGATGGGATAAGAAGCATTCCTATAAATCAAATTGAAGTTCCACCATGTTTTAAAAAGAATAGGCCAGCAGAAAAGAAAATTGATTCTATGATTGAATATTATAAAGAACGTGGACATTTTGATAAGCCTGTCACGGTTGTATTTCGGAATGATAAGTATGTATTAAAAGACAAATTTTTACGATACTATAGAATGGTTCAGAATGGAAAGTCAGACCGACCAATGAAAAGAAAAAGAAACTGAAAAAGAAGCTGAGCGAATATCTGAAAAGAGGAAAAGCAGTAGCGAGACCACTTGCAGTTACAATTAAAAGGGTAAACGAGATTGTACGAGGGTGGATAAATTATTTCAGAATTGGAAAGATGAAACAGTTTGTGAAAGAACTCGGGGAATGGCTGAGACATAAAATCAGAGTAATTGTCATGAAGCAATGGAAGAGAACCAAAACCATTTATCGGAATCTAAGCTATCTGAACTGGAAACATAAGAACAGATTTAGCAATAAAGAAATATTTAAAGCTGCAAATTCGAGACTGGGTTGGTACAAAAGAAGCGGAATGAACGTGGTGAATTTCATTATCAGCAAGGATTTACTTGAAAACAGGATAAAAGATGGAGCTGGTCTGCTCAATCCCTTATCCTATTACTTAGTTAAAGTTGGAATATAAATTGTAGAGCCGTATACGAGACCCGTACGTACGGTTCAATGGGAGGGGCGAAAATATTTATTTTCCCTCTACCCTATTTACGATATAGTTTCTTTTACCGCGGCAACAGCGATTACCGGTTACCAGAATTCCAGCGTCTCTTTCTACAACACTGCACCCCCTTTTGATTAGCGTTTTTTTCTCCGCACCTCTTGCAAACCAGAAAGAAGCGCGGTATAATATGACCAGAAGAACCGAAATGGTCATATTTCAGGGAGGGTGCGACCTTGGCTTTTACCGATTACGAAACTGAGCAGCTCCGCAAGGCGTTGCTGAAGGAAACGAGACATTGTGCTGTCACGCTGGGGATGAAGAAAACCTCCGTAGAGCAGCTGACGAAGGCGGTCGGCATTTCAAAGGGCTCGTTCTATAAATTCTACGAATCCAAGGAAATGCTTTTCTTCGCGGTTTTGGAGAACGTTCACTCCGATCTTTACGGAGTGGCTGACCATGCACTGAGCGAAGCAAACGGCTTGCCGCCGTCGGAGCGTGCGGCAAAGGCGGTTCTTGCCGTCTGCCGGCGGCTGTCCGATACCGGCGACATGGTTTTCATTGAAAACGATGCGAAGCTGCTTTTGCAGAGACTGCCGGAGGACATCAAAAATGTCCATTACCACGATGACGAGACGCACATTCGTCTACTTTTGGAGAAATATGACCTTGCGCCGAATCGCGGCATCTCTTTGGCTGCCGCCACGGTACGGGGACTGATCTTGACTGTTTCCCACAAGGAGCAGTTTGGAGAACTGTACCCGCAGGTGCTGGAAACGCTGGTGTACGGCGCTTGCAGGGAGTTATTTAAATAAACGGAAGGCCGCAGAGATGCGGCTTTTCCGAAATACGGCGGTTAGCACTCTCTAACTACACGACTGTGCGTATCGGTTAGGCGAATCTAATATCGAAAGGAATGATAGCGATGCCGGAACACAAGAACTTCTGGGACAAAAATGCCGGTCGGTACGACCGCTTTATGCGAAAGGATCGGGCAGCGTATGAGGAGATGTGTGCGCACATCCGGCCGGTGGTGAAAGCAAAAACGGTGTTGGATCTGGCGACCGGCACGGGGCTAATCGCAAAACATATCGTAAACGCAGCGGCACACATCGAGGCGACGGACGCTTCTGCGGAAATGATTGCGGAAGCCAAGCGGGACAATCACTCGGCGAAGCTGCACTTTTCCGTGCAGGATATGTTCCGCCTGCCCTACGCGGATGAATCTTTTGATGTGGTGATCGTGTCAAACGCACTGCACATCGTGCCGCAGCCGGAGAAAGCCCTGCAAGAAATCAAGCGGGTTCTGAAGGATGACGGCGTGTTGATTGCGCCGACCTTCACCCATGCCGGAAACTCTTTTTCCGGCATGGTCAGGGCATTTTTTATGAGGATGGCAGGCTTTCCTCTCCGCAGCAAGTGGACGAGCGAGGAATATCTGACTTTTCTGCGGCAGAACGGCTGGACGGTGCGGAAAAGCGCTGTTTTGAAGGCATCCTTCCCGCTGACCTATGCGGAATGTGTGAAATCGGAGGTGTGATAAGATGTCATTTTTTGAGAACACCAGAAAGCCTGTGGGGCTTGGCGGGAAAATCATGGTCGCCATGATGAATCTGGGGCACAGTCCTGTGGCACGGTGGGGACTTCGCTTTTTGGAGCTTACTCTGGACGCCAAGGTGCTGGACTGCGGCTGCGGCGGAGGGGCGAACATCAAGAGACTTCTGAAAAAATGCCCGGAGGGTATTGTCAAGGGCATTGACTATTCCCCTGTCAGTGTGGAGAAATCCAAAAAGGTCAACGAGGCCGCCATAGCGGAGGGCCGCTGCACCGTTCTGCAAGGCAGCGTGGCGGATATGATCTTTGCAGGCGACTGGTTCGATGCGGTAACGGCCTTTGAAACCGTCTATTTCTGGCCCGATCTGCCGCAGTGCTTCCGGGAGGTTTACCGGGTGCTGAAGCCCGACGGGAAATTACTCATCTGCAACGAAAGCAACGGCGATACGGACAAGGACAAGAAGTGGACGGAGATCATCGGCGGCATGACCATCTACAAGGACGCCGAGCTGAAGGCGTATCTGGAGCAGGCGGGCTTTCACGATGTGCAGATACACAAAAAGAAAAGCTGGCTGTGCATCACGGCACGGAAATGAGGGGGGCTAAATCATGAGTATCTTTGCATCTATCTTACGCAGCGTATACAAGCTCTCCGGTGCGAAAAAGGCGTTCGCCTTGCCGGAGGATGCACTGCGAAAGGAAATTGAAAAGCAGAACCGGCATCGTGGCGTTTTTACGCCCACCGACCGCAAGGTATATTATGAAACGATCGCGGTAAACGGCTTTCCCTGCCTGATCGTGCGAGAGCATCCGAAGCCGTCCGAGCGCGCTATTCTCTATTTCTTTGGCGGCGGCATGGTGATCGGCCCCGATAAGGGCGACCTGCCTGTGATGCGCAAGCTCTGCCGCGAGACCGGCTGTGATGTGTGGTTTCCGTTTTACCCGCTCTGCATGGAACACTGCATTACTGAAACATACGCGATGGTGTACGAATGTTATCGAAAAATAATTACACTGTACGGCGGCGGAAATGTCAGCACCTGTGGTTTTTCCTCTGGCGGTGCGCTGGCTTTGGGGATCGCGGCGCACAACAACGCGCAGCCCGAGCCGCTGCCGCAGCCGAGACACATCGTCGTTGTATCCCCCGGTGAAGTGCCGTGGAACGATGCGGAAAAGGCGCGGATGCAGGCGCTCAATAAACGGGACGTTTCCATCGACTATGCCTTTATGGTGACAGTGGAAAAAATCATGCGGCATGGCTGCGAGAATGTGCCGGACTATATGCTCTCCGGCTCCCGGGGAGATTTTACCGGCGTAGGCGATATTCACTTCTTCTATTCTGCCGACGAGGTGCTCTACGGTGCTTTGCCGGACTTTGAGGAAGCCTGCAAACGAGCAAATGTCCCCTATACGGTGTCCGCCCGCCCGAAGATGGTGCATTGCTACTGTATGCTGCCGATCTTCAAGGAGGCAAAAGAGGACTTTGCGAAAATCGTGGACATTTTGAAAAAATGAAATCGGAAACGGTCGTGTGATGATTGAAACACGGAGGAAGAACCATGGAACGAAAAGAAGCCATTCGCAGTGCATACCGAATGACGGGCGGCAATAATTTTTATGATGGCATCATGATCACCTGCTCTACCCTGAGCGGGAAAGCGGTGTGCTGCTTGGTGTGGGCAATGAACAAGGCGGAAAACGATGCCTATCTGGAAAAGGCAATGTCCGGTATTCCGGAGCATTTCTCCGGCAAGCTGTTGGAAGTGCCGGTGGGAACAGGGATTCTGACCATGCCGGTTTATCGGACTATGCCGGAGGCGGACATTACCTGTCTCAATTATTCGCCCGATATGATGAGGCAGGCACGGGAAAAGGCTGACTGCCTGCACCTGAAAAATGTAACCTTCCGGCAGGGAGATGTGGGGGCGCTTCCCTATGAAGACGATACTTTCGACATCGTTTTGTCGCTGAACGGCTTTCATGCTTTTCCGGACAAGGAAGCCGCCTATCGGGAGGTTTTCCGGGTTTTGAGACCCGGCGAGACATTCTGCGGCTGCTTCTATGTGAAGAGCGAGCACAAGCGGACGGATTGGTTTGTCCGGCATGCTTATGAAAAGGCAGAGTTTTTCACACCGCCCTATGAAACGGTTTCCAGTCTGAAAGCACGGCTGGATGGAATGTATACGGATGTGGACATGGGAAACCTGAAAAGCATGGCATGGTTTGTCTGCCGAAAAGCGGGTTAAATCTGAGATGGTCTCATGCACGCAAGAAAGAACAAGGAGGGAGGCAATCAGATGAAGGACAACGAGCTTCTATTCGACCGCAAAAGCCATGTGCTGTATTCAAAGCCTTGCAAGAAAGAGATACGGGCGAAGATCGCCCTGCACTACCCGGAAGCAGAGCGGGAGGCGATATGGGAACAGGTACAGCGGCAGTACGTGGTCTTTCTCTCCGACTGGCGCACCGACTTGGGCGGCAAAAAGAACTTCCACAACGACGTAGGAGGCACCTACGACTGCATCGCCATCATGAGCTATTATTTGGTCTGCAAAGCAGTTACTTCGTTCCGTGAAATCGAAGAGATGGAGGAAAATCTGATTCTTCCGACTTTCCGCAAGCTGAAATTTGTGGACTGCAACAAGCCGTTCTGGCGGAAGCTGATGTACAAGGCGTTTGTTCGTGCGAAAAGCGGCTGCGATAAATGGCACGATTACGAGATGGCGGTTGCGCCTTATGAAACCGACAAGCCTATTTATTATGAATTTACGGCGTGCCCGGCAGCGGAGTTTGCTATCAAGCACGGTCTTACGGATATTATGCCCACCCTGTGTAATGTGGACTTTGCGTCCATAGAACTGCTGCACGCAAGGCTGGTGCGGACGACCACCTGCGTGGACGGCTGCCGGTGCGACTATACCATCTGCGGCGATAAAGACCCATACTTAAAGGAACATCCCGAATATCGGGATGAGGCGGGCTTCAGGAGGAATCGGTAATGCTTTTACAGGTGATTTTGGAAGGCATCGGGCTGGGCGTTCTGCTCATTTTGGTTTGCGCCATCGGTATCCGCAAGGGCGCGGTGGGCATGGTGCATCTTTACAGCCCGGAGGTGCAGGAGCGGTGCGTAACGCTAGGACTTACAACACACGCGAAAATTAAGCGAAATGCTTTGATTTTCAAAGCTGTCTGCGTTCCCGGTTACATCGCCTATGTGCTGGTGTGTGTCTATGCGCTCAACGGCGCAAAGGGCTTCGTTCAGGGCTTTTGGCAGCTGCTGGTCATACTGTCCGTTATGAATCTCATAGACCGATTTTGGGTTGACGGCTATTGGGTAGGACATACGAACGCATGGGAAGTTCCGGGAACGGAAGACCTGAAACCCTACATTACAGCCAAGGATAAGGGCAAAAAGTGGCTGTTCGGCACAGTTGGTATGGCGGTCATTTCGGCAGCACTGGCGGCGATTATGTCGGTATTTATTCACTGAAGGAGATACCTATATGAAATATAAAATCGAGAAAAACACCGTACAGGAGACGTTGATCATTCCGCTGTATGCGCGGAAGGTCTGCTCAGAACTATACCCGAATCTTTACCGGGACGAAACAGCGGTTCGCCTGATTGACGAGATCGACTACGACTTTTCAGAGGCGGAGAAAAAATCCCGCAGCCTGATGCAGCGTTTCGGTTCACTGGAGGTGGCCATGCGGCAGAATGACCTTGCTTTTGAGGTGCGGGATTATCTGAAATCTCACCCCAATGCGGCGGTGGTCAATCTGGGCTGCGGACTGGACAGCACAGGGAGAAGCTGCGACAACGGCAGTTGCAAGATTTATAATCTGGACTTTCCCGATGTGATCGCCCTGCGCAATGAACTGCTGCCCGCCGGAAAGCGGGAGGAAAGCATTTCTTGTGATTTGAACAATACCGAGTGGTTTAAGGAAATTGATGCCTCCGGCGGCGCGTTGTTCTTTGCCTCCGGCGTGTTTTACTACTTTTTGACCGAACAGGTCAAGGCTTTGGTTCAAAAAATGGCAGACGCTTTTCCCGGCGGCGTGCTGGTATTTGACGCAGCGAACCGGACGGCGGTAAAGATGATTGCCAAGACATGGCTCAAGAGCGCGAAGATCCAGGATGTGGGCGCGTATTTTGCGGTTTCGAACGCAAAAAGCGAGCTTTCCCTGTGGGACAGCCGTTTGCAGGTCACGAGTCGGGGCTATATGCTGGGCTACAACGATCTCCGCGACCCATCCGTCAGCGGCTTTTTCCGTTTTCTCGCAAAGGTCGGCAACGGCATGATGAAAATGCAGATCGTGAAGATCGGATTTGGAGGCAGGAAATGAAATCGAGTAAAGAAAAACGAGCGCTTATTGCGGGAATGATCGGGTGCTTGCTCTATGTGATCGGCGACTTTTTGTTTGCGGCGACCGGGAAAACCCAAAGCACGGAATCCATCGGACTGATGGTCAAAGTCGCCTATCTCGATATGGCCACATGGCGCATGGTGGTCAGCATTATCTGCGGTGTTCTCGGAACGGCACTCTATTACATCGGTTTTCACCAGATGTGGAAGCTCCTGAAGCGGCACCTCACCCAACCAAAGCAGCAGAAGTGGGTCAAGCTGTTTCAGATCGCCTATCTCACCGGCACGGTCTGCTGGGGCTATGTCCATGCTATGTTTACGAACATGGCGCTGTTCTTCAAGTTTACCTTTGAGAAATACGGCGATATGCAGGCGGCAGCAGAGATCGCCAATAAGGTTTTTTACTGCAACGCCGCGCCGCTGCTGGCAGCATATATCCTGTGTGATGTACTTCTTTCCGTCGTGATGCTCGTTATGATCTGGAAAAGGATGCTCCCGCTGAAAAACACAGCACAGCGGATATTGGCATCCTTCTGCAACCCCATCGTTTTTACGGGGATTGTGGGAAATCTCTTCACGCTTCTGCCGTGGCCGCTGGATCAGATCGATCACGGCACGGAATCCGCCGGACACCTGCTGGTTTTGGTATTGGGGCTGGTTTTGCTGCGGGAGAAGGCAAAATGCGGAGAATGTAAGGAGACAGTGCAATGAAATACATAGGTATGCCCATGGGAATGTGGGCGCTGTTTGCAGGCTCATTCCAAAAGCAGCTGACAGAGGTGCTCGGCTACGATACCGATACGGCAAAAGCGATCACGAAAAATGCAAAGCCGAAATACAAAGCAATCATCGCAGACCTGCCGGAGTTTGAAAAAGCGGATCGCTTCAAGATGAACATCGTCAACTGCGCAATGATCGGCGCGTTCGTTCTCTCCATGCCGGAGCGTCCGGATGTGGAGTGGCTGACGGAGTATTACGCAAAATCCATGATGACAAAGCCGATGAAATGGTTCTGCCGCAAGAGCGGAAAGAGCAAATTTGCCGAAAAGGACATTTCCGGCATGAAGGCGACCGCAGCCTTGAAAGCCGCCGACCGCAACCCGTATTCATGGAATATGGAGTTTTACGAATACCCCGACGGCAGCGGATACGAGGGACGCTTCACCAAATGCGGCATCTGTGTGCTGATGAAAAAGCTGGGGCTATATGACCTCACTCCGGCGCTGTGCCGCCTGGACTACACCATGAGCGAAGCGGGCGGCGTGACCGACTTCGTGCGGCAGTACACTCTCGCCTCCGGCGGCCCATACTGCGACTGCGGGTATAAAAAGAAGGGCTTCGTGAAGCCTGAGACGGAGGCCGGACGATGAAGGAAACCTATCTCTCCCGTGATTTTCGGGAGACTGCGGCACAGCGCTTTTCCTCGCACGCCAAGGAGCTGAAGGCCTTTTTTGATACACGGTTGAATGCGCTGCTGGCTGAAAATGCAGATGCAAGCAAGGAGAAGCAATACCACCTCAAGCGGCAGATCTTACCGGGCATTGCGGCCTACGAAACCTTGCAGCGGGTCATGCCGAAAGAGGAGGCGCTGCAAATCGTTCATGGCTATGTGGAGCGGCTGGCGAGAACGAGTCACAAACAGCTTGCCACCCTGCTGCTCATACCGGGGCTTTACCGCCTTGTTCCCAGCGTTTTCGTCAAATCCACGCGGAGCGTCTTCGGCCCGGCGGCGGGCTTTGACCCAAAGGAGTTGCAGGTCGGCAACGGTATATGGCGTGTGGATATGGTGAAATGTCCCTATCACGACACCTGCGCAGAATACGGCTACCCGGAGCTGTGCCGCTGCTTTTGCGACAGTGACGACATCAGCTACGTCGGGCTGCATCCGAAGCTGATCTGGGAGAGAAGCATGACGTTGGGGCGCGGCGATGACCGCTGCGACTTTTGCATGAAGATCATAAAATAGGGACGCAGGAATGAAGAAAATGAAGACGAAAGAAACAAAACAGTTCATCCACTGGTGCATTCTTGGCGCGATCGGATGTGGATTGATGGCTGCCGGGGACTGGCTGCTGGGGTGCGTTCCGCTTCAGAAAACCGACACCGGCCTTTTCAACAGAGCCTGTTATCTGTCTGGCTCTTATGGGCTGTGGAGGCCCGTGCTTACCGTTGGACTGGGAGCGATTGGGGGCTTTCTCTATTACTTTGTGGTAAAAGCACTGAATGCGGACATCGACGAAAAATATAGAAAGACCAGAACCATCCAGTTTCTGTGCGGGATATTCACCGTTGCGATCGCTCTGACCATCCATACATGGGTGGCCACCATGGCATGGTTTACCACCTATCTGGGGCCGCGTATCAGAGCGGAGGCCGCGCTTGCGGCGGTTACGGCCTATCAGGACGATATGCTCCCCGCGATCCTCCCCATGTATGTTCCGATGCTATTGGTTTTTGGTATCCATTTTGTGATGCTGCTTGCCGGAAAAACGCGCTATCCAAAGTGGATGCTTGCTTTCCATCCGGTCACATGGAACCTTCTGCTGGCTGCAGTACCGGATATTGCGCAGGCAATGCAGATGCCGGTGTCTACATGGATGTCCGTGATGAGCCAGAGCAGCACGAACAGTGCTATCATGATCTGGTGCATTGCGGCTGCGGTTTATGAGAGAAGTCACACTCAATAAAAAAGGAGTCTTGAACATGAAACCTGATTACAAAAACTGGATCCCCAAGGGAATGCTGGTTTCGCTCATCGCGGGAACGGTGCTGTCCCTTGCGCTGCTGCTCGTTTTCGGCGTATTCGGCATCGGTGTGAGAGGAAAGCTGCGCGTCGTGCTGGGAGTGGTGTTCGGCATTGCCTTTGTCGTTTGTGCAAAGTACACCCAGCGGTGCGCTGACCATTGCCTGCGCAAAGCGCAATCCCCAGGGGAAAATGGTCGGCATTGACCGCTGGGGCAAGGAATATGCCTCCTTCAGCCTGCCGCTGTGCGAAAAAAACGCCGCTGCGGAGGGCGTGAAAAACGCTTCGTTCCGGCGTGGAAACGCCGTGAAGCTGGATTTCCCCGACGAGAGCTTCGACGCAGTGACCAGCAACTATGTCTATCACAATATCACGGGGAAGGACAAGCAGGCGCTTCTGCTGGAAACGCTGCGCGTGCTGAAAAAGGGCGGAACGTTTGCCATCCATGACCTGATGTCGCCTCGCAGATACGGCGATATGCAGGAGTTTGTCCAAAAGCTCAGGGATATGGGCTATGAGCGCGTAGAGCTGATCGACACGACCGACGGCAGCTTTATGACGCCGAAGGAAGCCGGACGCCTGATGCTTTGCGGCTGAACATTGCTGGTGGGAAGAAAGTAATCGGCGCGGCATCATGGAAAGCTGATCTCCGCACAGTTTGACAGCTACCGCCGGAGCATGGCGGAATGTACCGACCGCAAGACTGCCGGGCTATATATGGACGCGACGATGGTCTATCACTTCGGCGGCTAGGCTACGTTTCTTAAGCCTGTAAATAAATCACGGGAGGAAAAGTGATATGAAATACAACGGCTTTTATTTCTGGATGTTCAAAAGCCCGATGAAAAAGGTTCTGGCAGAGAAGTACGGCAGGGAATATGCCGCCGACATTATGAAAAAGAGCAAAAAGGTCTATCGTGAGCTTGTCGAGAAAGCAGACGACATCGGTGACGATAACCCTATGGCATACAACGAGTTGTTCGCCCTTGCCTTCGTTGCGCCCTATGTGGCAAGCGAAAAGAAAATTCCGCCAACGGTCGTGCAGGAAATGATGCGCCGCTCACTCTATCATATCAAGTGGTATTTTGCAAAGACCGACTTGAATACCGACAAGGGCAAGGCGGAGAACAAAAAGAGCGTTGTCAAATACGCCAAATGGTACACGCCCGAAAAGGAAGCGAAATACCCGACCTCCTTCAAGGTGGATTTTGTCGGGCAGCCGTATGAGGGTGCCTGTTACTACCGCATTACCCGCTGCCCGATTTGCATTTACACGGAGAAACTCAGTGTTTCCGAACTCATGCCGTTGTTCTGCGAACTTGATGAAGTGATGATCACGCTTCAGCACGGCGTGCTGCACAGAAAACAGACGCTGGCGAATGGCGGAGAGTATTGCGACTACTTTATTACCGGAAACAGAGAATAAACGGAGAAGCTCGTATCGGTCAATAGCTGATACGAGCTTCTTTTCATATGTGCGCCTAGCGGCGCACGTTTCTAACGGGTTAAAGTCCCGAATCCGCCCGGTAGTGGGAAGGATATAGCCGAAAGCAAGGGTGTCCATCGTGAGATGGAATCTGAAGGAAGCTGGATGTGAGGAACATACTAACTCATGGGCAAATCTCTGGTCTGACGGACAGAAACCTTATATGAGGTTATGCATGAGGGTAAGGTTGCATATCAAATCGAAGCCCAATAACTACACGGAATCATGCATGATAAATGAGGCAGACGGATGGAGAGGAAGAAACGTGTGGTACCTAGGGAGGTCTGTGCGGTACGCCTTGAAAGAGGTAACCATTGCATAAAGCAATGCTGAACGCACAGAAGTCAGCAGAGGTCATAGTAGCCGAGAGGTGAAGGACCGAATCAGTAGGAGTCTTGAGTATGAACGAGAAAGGAGGAATGACCGTCTATGGCAGAAAACATTGAAAACAATGGCTGTTTGCAAAGAGATAATGCGGAACATGAAGGGTATGTGAAAGCGTCTAGGTCATTCAATCGGATATGGAAAGAAAGAGACAGTGCACAGCCGAGACTTTTGGAAGCGATACTGTATAAAGACAACTTTAACAGAGCGTATAAGAGAGTTAAGGCAAACAAGGGAGCGCCAGGAATTGATGGCATGACCATTGAGGAGGCTCTTCCATATCTAAAGGAACATCAACAAGAGTTTATAGCTTTTACTTTTTTCTCCAGTTGGCATACTGGTGGCAAGTCCATTTTCATGGCAGATACGATTACTGATTCTGCAGAGTTTATGGTAACTCCGCTTATTGGAAACATACTTGTGATGATCAACAAAGCTTGCGGCGTTAAAGATGATATGATTGTGAATATGATTTTTGTCAACGTGGGTGCTGATCACGAAGCTTTGAATTGGGTGATCCAAGTTATTGTGATAATAGCCTTGATTCCTATACAACATTTGGAATTTCCTATGACAAAATCTCTGATAACTGGATATATGATGGGAAAATTATTCATATTCTCTATGATGCAGACCCCAACATCAACTGTGATAACAATGCAAGTGATGGTATCAACCTCAAAGATGACTTCCTTTGCATACATAAAAACCGCTGTACAGGTCTCCCCATACAGCGGCAGACTGTTTATTTCCCGAACAAGTCGCTGTGTGTGCCGGTGCGAGCCAGCGTCAGCACCAGAACATCATCCTCAATGCGGTAGACAAGCAACCAGTCCGGAAGAATATGACATTCCCGATGACCTGCCCAATCGCCTGACAGGTCATGGTCACGGTTCTTATCCGGCAACTGTTCGCCCATCGCCAGCAATGTCACGACCTGCTCCAGCAGCTCGATCTTCAAGCCACGCTTTATGGCTCGTTTATAATCTTTTTTGAAACATGTGGTGTACTTGACGGTATATTTTGTTTCTTTCATCTTTTTAAATCAGCAAACAACTCGTCAAGGTCATTGTAGCCCTTTACAGACGGGTCTTTTGCAATCCTTTCCGCTTCCAGCATGGCAGCAACCGTTTCTTTGTTCGGCTGTTCTAGCCTTACCTCAAAGGGAATGCCGCCTTCACGAAGCGACTGGCGCACAAAGATGTTAAATGCCGTAGTCAGGTTCATGCCAAGTTCAGTAAACAGTGCGTCCGCCTGCGCTTTCAAATCTGCGTCCATGCGGATACTGATGTTTGTAGTATTTCCAGCCATACGATCAGCTCCTTTCTGCTGGCAATTATAGTATATGTCATTTGCACGAAGAAAACAATACTTTGCACGAATATTTAATGTTAAATTCATTTAAAGAGGAGTTGAAGATGAATTTTATAAAGAAAAAAGGGTGCTGGGTGTCAAAGAAACAGAATTATCTAATGCAAGGGATTGTATTTGCTTCCAGATTGTATCGCCGTATCAGTACCACGCTGGAGATATTTTGCGAAATTTTCTTTTATCGATACTGCTTGCCATCATGAGCGTGGCATATATTTCGAAAGCTTGTTAAGAAACGAGTAAAGCTTGTATGGAAGCTATTTGGAATACAAACTGTATCCAAGGAATCATAAAATTTCTGGAATAAATAGAGATTATTCTGGAAGTGATATGTGTTAAAATTGCATTCTTATTTCTACAAAAAAGAAATTGCTTCAAAATTTGAAATATTATAAAATAAAATTTGCAGAAAGAGTACAAAAAGTGAGTTCCCTTTTGGAAATTCCTTTTCGTACTCTTTTTCTATTAAAAAGTTTATTTTTTTCCAAAATCCTATTGAAACTAAAAGAACCAACTTGCTACACTCGCAGTAGAAACCAGAGGATAATCAAAAAATGGAGGGTTACCAATGAAAGAAAAACAGTTACAGCAAAAGAAAAGAAGAATCTTATGGGGATGGATCCTGGCAGTATTGTTACTTAGCATCAGTATGGGAACCGTCAATGTTCAGGCGGCAAAGCTAAAACTTAACAAAACAAAAGTTACCGTATATAAAGGTTGTACGGAAACATTAAAAGTAACTGGCAGCAAAAAGAAAGTAAAATGGAGTAGTTCCAAAAAGGCGGTCGCGTCTGTTTCTTCTTCTGGGAAGATAAAAGGGAAAAAGAAAGGAACGACAGTGATTTATGCAAAGGTTGGAAAACAAACTTTGAAATGCAAAGTTACAGTGAAGGAACCAAGTAATGCTCAGAGATTAAATCTAGCGAAAAAGGAAGCAAGGAAAATTGTAAAGAAATATGTAATTTCCAATCTGAATACGAAAGAACGTGCCTTTGTTCTATTTCAGTATCTGACTGAGCATTGTTGCTGGCAACTTAATCAGTCTACAGAAGCTTATAAAAAGAATTACGGAAATGAAGCTTATGCGGCATTAATTTTGAAAAAGGCGGCCTGTTCCGGCTATGCAAGGGCATACAAATTACTCTGTGAGGCAGCAGGTATTCCGGTAAGACATGTGAATGCAGGAAGCTGGACGCATCAGTGGAATGAAATAAAGGCAAATGGAAAATGGATTAAGGTGGATGCTTATGGGGGAACCTTCGCAGATACAACCGGAATTCGGAAATCACTTCTGAAAGAAAATAAAAATAAGGAGCAGCTGGTGTTTAAATTTGTGATGGAAGAAGAGGAATAAAAGATTCGGACATCAAAAAACAGACAGGATACAATTCTACAGAAGTGAAGAAATCTGGAAATGAAACCGACGCGTGTTAAATAATGAAGGAGAATGCAATTTACGACCAAAATGCGACTTTATTGCAACCTCTATAACATTGACTTCCGATTCCATCCATTATAGAATGGTATTTGTAAAAAGAAGGCACAATTAGCAGCTTGTTACGCACAGGCTGCTATTTTTGTGCCTTTTTAATCGTATTACTAATAGGAGGGTTTACATGGATAACACAAAAAGAGCACTTGCAGAGGAAGCCACAGAAAAAGAAATACCCCGGGCCGCTTACGAAGGGGTGCTTACCATTGATGTGGATGCACAGGTGGAAAGCATGGAAGAGCAGGAAGATGCCAGATGGCACCAACTGTTAAATGCACATCGTACCAGAAAGGTTCTGACCGGGCAGCTTGGCGGCATTGAAAAGCTGGAAAGCGGTTGGATGGTTGCGGTTACCTATTACAACGGTTTCCGTATCATCATCCCCATGAATGAAATGATGATTAACTTAAGCGGGGATGGTCGGGAAAACGCAGATACCTTAAACCGCCAGGTCCGGATTGCCAACAACATGCTTGGCTGTGACATTGATTTTATCATCAAGGATCTGGATGCCAAAAGCCGCAGCGTGGTGGCTTCCAGAAAAGATGCCATGCTCCGGAAAAGACAAACATTCTACTTTGGGGAAACAGGGGAAAAGCCTCTTTTGTATCCGGGCAGGATCGTAGAGGCAAGAGTCATTGCGGTTGCACCAAAGGCAGTCCGCCTGGAAGTGTTTGGCGTGGAAGTTTCCGTCCGCGCAAGGGATATGGCCTGGGAATGGATGGGGGATGCCGGAGAAAAATTCCAGGTGGAAGATCTGGTCCTTGTTATGGTAAACAAGGTGGAAGTGGATTCGGTAGACCAGATTCGCGTGGAAGTGGATGCCAAAAGCCCGACGGCCAATACCAACAAGGACAATTTGCGGAAATGCCACCGTCAGGGCAAGTATACAGGTATCATTACAGAAGTTTATAAAGGAACCTATTTTTTTTATGCGCCTGGATATCGGAGTTAATGCAGTGGCACATAGTTGCAACATGACCACCCTTCCATCCAAAGGAGACAAGATCGGGCTGGTGGTGACGCGTATCAATGACAATTATGAGGTGGCAGAGGGAATTATTACACGACTAATCAAACGCTGTGTCTGAAAAAGTTTAAAAAAGTAATGAAATCCTATTGACACAGAAAAAGCGATTTTTCTACAATCGGCTCAAACAGGAAAGGAGCTGGTGCAACATGAGAAAAAAGAAAAAACAGGACAACAGACTGTATTGTCCTTATTGTGGACGGCAGGCAGTACTCCGCCCTGCAATGTACGTGTATGGGGAGAGGAACCTGGATCCGGAAAATTATCTGTATGTCTGTGGCGGGTATCCAGCATGTGATTCCTACATAGGAGTTCACAAAAAGAGCCTGAGTCCTATGGGAACCTTGGCAGATGGGAATCTTCGCCACAAGCGGATCGAAGCACACCGGGCGTTAAACGAAGTGATAAACGCAGGGGTTATGACCAAACATGGGCTTTATATCTGGCTGCAGAACCGGCTCTGCCTTTCAGAAACAGAAATGCATATCGGAAAATTTTCTTATTTTCGATGTGAAGAAACCATTCGGGAATGCAAAAAACTTATGGAACAAAACAAAATAAAAATCGAAACGGTTTCCTATGAGGAAAATAAGTTTGCTGCATGAAAGAAAGGAGGTATCAGGTGCGTTTGCAGGCAAAAGAAGATGAAGTTTACCATTTAATGGATCTAAAAGAGTGGTTTTCAGTTCTGATTGGACTTGGCAGCTTTTTGGAGGGAATCGCGCTTTATTTTTTCATCTTTCGAATAAGGGCCTGGGATCTTGCCTATTTGTGTGTGGCACTGGCTCTTAGTATCATATTTCTTTTGCGGCAGACTGCCGGCATCAGCAGACGAATCATGGAATCGGAATACTGTTATATGGAACTGGAACCAGATAGCCTTGCCGTCTGCCAGCCGGAGAAAAATGGAAGATATGAGTCCTGCCGTATTTTTTATCCGGAAATAGACAAGATCGTGGAAGGGAGCCGTCGTGGAATCCCGGAGTTTTATGTTGTGTTAAGAGAAACGGATCAGGAACGGGAGAGCTTTTTTCTATTGGATGATGAAGAGCAAAAGCGAAATATCTTCTGTGTCCGATCTTTTGGGTTTGACCATGAGGATTTTATCCATTTTTACCGAAAGCTCCGGTGGAATGTTCCTGGCAGGGTGCGGATTATCGGAACCAAAAACCAGGAGGTCAGGAACCTTCGAAAGCCAAATACGGGAATGTGTCTGCTGGCAGCCCTTTTTCTTGGCTATGTGGTTCCAAAACTTCTGGAAGTGATGAAGCTGTTTTAAGGAGGAACTTTAAATGATTTTTTATACAGCAGTGGGAAACCGGGTGGAAGAAGACTCCGGAAGGTTTGTGGTACGGGTTGGGGAGCAGGAAAAGGTACTCTCTGAGATGGAGACCATGATTTGGGCCGCCCTTACCTGGTCGGTATGCGAAGAGGCAAATGTACACTCCCAGATGTACCGGCTTTTATGTATTGCCCTTGGAAAAGAAAAGGCGATGGAATGGGCGGATGAAGAGGATTTTCGTTTTTGCTTAAACCGTCTGGTACGGCGCGGCTTGGTAGCCAGATGCGAGGGAGAGACAAAAGAAGAAGCACTGTTTTTCCTTTTTCAAAGGGCAGTACTGAAGCCAATCTGTTATTCTTTTTCTGACCGGATGCGAAACTTTACCGACAGCCTGGCCATGGGAAAAGGAATAAAGTTTGCCCTTCGTGCATTTCAAAAGCCTACATTTTCTTATGAAGAACACAAGGTCTTTACCCAGATCGTGAAAAATGGAACCATTTCCGATCATTTATGCAGCCTACAAAAAGAAACTCAAAAGGTTCCGGTAGCAGAAAAACAAAAAGAGGAGATTTTAGAACAGGTCAGCCAGGAGTATTTACGCATTTTAGTTTCCCTGTACAAAAAGAAACAGCTTGTGATTAGCTGTATCAGAGAGGAAGGCGGACTTGAAGCAAAAGAAAGGATGGCAGCAGTTGTATGAGAACCTGGAAAAAATCCAGATCGGGTATGAAAGGATTCCTGGCTTTTTCAGAAACGGATTGTGAACACTGTTTTGATCTGCCTGGTTATTTTATATTGCGGATGTACATTTGGAATGGCGGAAAAATCCACCGGGTTTGTACTATGGACCATTTATCTGGTGCTATGTGGATTTGGATATGCCGGATATGTCTTTTACCTGGCAGCAACAGGTGCCTATGAAATCGTGGAACTGGAAAAGATCGAGATGACACGCCAGCTGGATAAGGTGTACCGGCTTGATCATGCAGTAACCAAAACCCAGAAAGTGATCTTAAGTGCTTTTGACATGGATTGGAATTATGTGAAATACCGTGCAGAAAATATCAGCAGAATCTTGAAGGGAGTACAGTGATGGCAAGAAACATGAACAGGGAAACACTTGAACAGAAAATAGCAAAAACAGAGAGGGCAATCAGCCGGAACCGTGAACAGAATGACCGCCTGACAGCGGAACTGGAAGACCTGCATAAAAAGAAAAAAGCGATTTTGAATGAAGAAATTTTAAAAGCTATTGCAGGAAGCGAAAAAAGCTATGAGGAGATCCTCAGTTTTATACAAGGAAAAACGGATACCGACAGTAGAGAGGAAGAATGACATGGAAAAACAGGAGCAGGAAGAAAGGAAACACATAGAAGCTCTGGACAGAAAAATAGAAAGACTTCAGGAAAAAGTAATTAAAAAACATAAGGAATATAGTGTTCTTGCTGAGGAGCTTTCCACACTGCTGGATGAACGACACCCGGAACGGAAAATCGAGAGGGCAAAACAGGCGTTGTATGATGTATACGTGGAAAGTGAGCGTTCATTGGATGAAATCATTGACTTGATTCGGAATGCCGATGAATGGATATAGGCTGGATTTAGTTGTAAAATTTCTGGAAGTTCACAATTTATTAAAAGGCTGTTTGAAAATAAAGAAATCCAATTTGACTAAGGGATATCTTTATAAGAAGCAGCCTTTTTATATTTTATAGGTTATTATGTAGTTTGAGACATTTTCGTGACGTTACGAAAATGATAAACTAGCTGAAAAAAATTATCATTAATTTCTAAGATGGTGAAAAATTTTTTATATATGTTGTGTCTTTTTTCTATACTGTAAAGGTGTCAGCCCATATTTTTTCTTAAAAACATTCTGAAAATAAGACTGGCTGGAAAAACAAAGATAGTTCGAAATCTCAGTCAGGCTTTTATCACTATAAGTCAACAGTCCCTTGGCATCTTCCAGCTTACAGCGGACAATGTATGCCCCTATATTAATTCCAAGTTCTTCTTTAAAATGCTTCATGGTGTAGGAACTGCTGCGATGAATCTGTTTTGCGATATCTTCAATACTTAGATTTTCGTTGGTGTGGCAGCGGATGTAGCTCATACAGTTGTATATTTCAGAGGAAATTCCTTCTGGAATATGAGTATTAGCTGTATGGTGGCAGAAATCCTGTATCATGGAATACTGGAGGGATTTTACATCACTGATCGTCTGCAGTCGTTCACATTCCTGAATATATAGATCCATAAGCTGATAGGTCTTTTCAATATCCAGACCGCCTGGAATGGCACCAAGCATTCCCACTTTTGTTGTTGTCGCGATAAATAGATTTTTTGCATGGCGCAAAGGCGTGTTGGCCATTTTTCCCTCTATGGATTGAAACTTGTTTGTGTTCAAAAAATGATCTAGTTTGACAGGGTTTCCTTCTTTTACTGCTTGATATAATTCCTGCTCAAAATAGTAGGAGTCGTGTAAATTATTATTCTCGATATTATTGGCAATTTCGTTGACGTTCTGTTCTTCACGTTTTCTCACGTGCTCATTGTCCTGTTGAAAAAGATCCTGGACACTTATTTCTTTTTGATTCAGACATAGGTGAATTAATGCGAGATGTCTGGAAAATTGCTGGTAAGTAATTCGCGGGATAGTACAGAGAAATTCTGCGACTGCCTCTTGGTATTCCAATGCAATGGCATTTTCATGCATATAAGTTCTGATAATTTCAGAAGTAACCGGAACACTAAAAGCTGGTCCGAGAACAATTGCGTAATCGGTTCCAAGGATATGGACAACTCCATATTCAATATCTGGTGAATATCGGTAAAAATTAGGGGTGTCATCAATCGGTGCCATTTCCCAATAACGCGCAGCCTTTACGGAACATACTTCACCAATAGAAGAATAAATGGCTTCGTTCTTTTTCATAAGACTGACTGGAATATGGGTAACAGAAAAATACATTCTGCAAAAAGATACATAATTCATATGAAAGCATCTCCTCAAGTTTTTCTAAATCTATATTTGACAGTATTTTTGGGGGCTTGTTAATGTTAAAAATCTGAAATTATATGTTGAATTTTACAATATAAAACCTTAAATTACAATACAGAAAAAACTAAGAATGATAAAGTTGAGGTATAAAAAGTTACTGATCCCTGGTAGCTATAAAAGTATTAGATACAAAAAGGAGAAGAAAACATGAGAAAAGAAAAACGCGGTCTGGGAGTTGACCGAAATGGTGTGCAGAAAATGATGCGCAAACGTGATTATCTTGCAGATATGTCAGGGCAGTTTGGCATGAATCTGGTAGCCAATCTGATTGGCCAGCTTACTTATTTCTATACGGATAAGGTGGGTTTGGCTGTTGGCGGCATTGGTATTGTAATGCTGATCGCAAAGATTGTAGATGCAGTGACGGATCTGTGGTTTGGAAATATAATCGATCACTCCAAAGGTGGAAATAGAAAATACTATCGTTGGATTTTAAGAATGATGGTTCCATATTCCATTCTGGCAGCATTACTGTTCTGCGTACCAATTAAGGCAGGACAGATTCCTGCACTGATATATGCATGTGTGACAAACATTCTTTTGTCAGCAGTATGCGGAACCCTGATGGGAACTCCAATGTCTGCTGTTATGGTTGTCAGAACAAACAGCCAGAGCGAACGTGAAAGTATGGGTGTATGCAGGGCTGTTGGTGCATATGGCTCTGGAATGGTAATCGCGATTCTTACAATTCCGATTACAAATGCCCTGGGCGGCAATCAGAATGCATGGATAAAATATGGTTTTATTATGGCGCTTCTGGTTCTGTTAATGCTTTCTATCTGTTATATGAACGGTCGCAAAGCGAAACTTGTAGATGAAGTTAGTGAAAATGATAGTCAGGATGAGGAAGAAGCAATTCCGTTAAAGAAATCTATTCCAATGTTGTTTAAAAATAAATATTGGGTTATTTTAATACTTTTTAATCTGATCACACAGATCACAAATTCAATTGCTGCTACATCTGGTACTTATTACTGTAAATGGATTTTCGGAAATGATAATCTGGTAGCACTTGCTGGAGCCCTGGGATTTTTTGCCACTCTTGTTGGTTTTGTCGTGTCGAAACCGATTATTGCAAAACTGGGAGTTCGTAAAACAATTGATTTCGGTGTACTGGGAGCTGCATTTACTGCTTTAATTCGTTGTATTATCCCGACTAATTTTAAGGTATATATTGCAGTCAGTGTAATCGGAAGCTTTGTTCAGATTCCGCTGATGTGTCTGTACGGAGTTCTTCTGGCTATGGTTATCGATTACAACGAATATACATACTACAACAAAATGGTAGGTGTTTCATCAGGTGCAATTGGAATTGGAACCAAGATCGGTTCCGGTGTAGGTTCTGTAATCCTTACAGCTTGTCTGGCATTGGGCGCTTACAATCCGGATCTGGAAGTGGCAACTACTTCTATGAGATATGCAATTTATGCATTTTCAAACTATCTTCCACTGATTATCAATCTTGGATTATTTGTATTGTTCCGGTTCTTTGATCTGGAAGAAAAGCTTCCGGCGATTCATGAAGAACTGGCGAGAAGACGCAGCCAGAAAAGCACTGAGCAGTAAAACAGCAGTTACTGTTCACTGGTAACAAACACCAATTAGCATAGCATCAGTCGTAAAGTATAAATCCATAATTTACAATTAGAATCTGGAGTGTTGGGCATGAAAAAAATTTACGCAGCAGTTTCGCCGGATGTAAGCCGACGCGAAATCGAAAACAGAAACAGAAGTCGCCTGATTGCAGCAGAAGGAATGGTTTTGCTGGAGAATAACGGTATTCTGCCGCTCAAGTTAAAAGAAGCAAAAATCGCTTTGTTTGGAAATGGTGCCAGACATACCGTCTCAGGTGGAACTGGCTCAGGAGAAGTGAATGCAAGAGAAGTCAGTTCTGTAGAACAAGGGCTGGAGCACGCAGGTGCTGTCATTACCACGAAAGCGTGGCTGGACAGATACGATGCTGCGGCAGTGCAGAAGAAAGAAGCTTATAAGGAAAAAATGCAGCAAAAATATGCCGATTCTCCGGAACTGGCATTCTGGGCGATGTTTGCCCATCGGAACCCTTTGACGATTCCTACAGAAGAAAATGATTTTTCCAAGGCAGACCAGGATATTGCAATTTATGTACTTGCAAGAAATTCCGGTGAAGGTGCAGACAGAAGAAATGAGCCTGGTGACTATCAGCTGCATCAGGAAGAGAAAGAGTTTTTGACTACTCTGTGCAGCCATTACAGTCACGTTATTGTTGTACTGAACATTGGCGGCGTGATTGATACTTCCTTTTTCCATGAGCTGTCCAATATTTCAGCTGTTGTTCTGATGGGACAGGCTGGCAGCTCAGGGGGAGATGCACTTGCAGATGTTTTGAGTGGAAAAGTAAATCCCTGTGGACATCTGGCAGCGACCTGGGCAAAAGAATATGAAGATTATCCCAATGCAGATACATTTGGATATAGGAACGGAAACCGGGATGATGAATATTATACAGAAGGAATTTATGTGGGGTACCGTTGGTTTGATTCTTTTGGAAAAGTTCCGGCATATCCATTTGGATATGGAAAATCTTATACTACATTTTTGGTTGAAACAAAGGATATTTTACTTAAAAATTCTGAAATCGTATTAAATGTACAGGTTACGAATGCAGGAAAAGAATATTCTGGAAGGGAAGTAGTGCAGATTTATATATCAGAACCGGATGGACGGCTGGAAAAGCCTTATCAGGAACTGGCAGCTTATGCAAAAACAAAATGCCTACAGCCTGGTGAGAGTGAGAATATGACGATTTCCTTTCCGGTAAGCCGGATGGCTTCTTATGATGAGAAACAGGAAGCGTGGATCTGGGAGAAAGGCAGCTATATTATCCGTGTAGGAGAACATTCCAGAGCAACAAAGGTGACCGGAGTTATTCACCTGGAAAAAGAATGTATCTATCAGAAACTGGAAAAATTATTGCCGCTGGATTGTGAAATGGAATGCATCCATGGGGATAAAACGCTGTTTTATTCATATCCGGAAGAAGAAAAAGAAATCAAGAATGCTCCAGATTTGTTTGTAGAAAGTTTTCTGACAAAAAAGAAAAATGACAATTGTCTGGAAAAACAAATAAAAAAATCAGAACAGGTTCCTGACAAGAAAACGGAAATTCAAGCATCTCAAATCTACAGAATGGAAGATGTGCTCTCTGGAAAATGCAGTCTGTACGATCTGGTACAGCAGTTAACAAAAGAAGAACTGACTGCATTATGTGTTGGAACAGCAAGAGGCGGTGAAGAAGAAACTTCGACAATAGGGGCGGCAAGCAGAGCCTGCCCTGGAGCTGCAGGAGAAACGACTTCAAGTCTTATTAAAAGCAGAAATATACATAATATTATTCTGGCTGACGGACCTGCTGGTTTGCGGTTGTCACCAATCTTTACAGTGGATGACGGTCAGAATGTGACTTGGCAGAAACCAGCCCTTGGAAATGATTTTATGGATATTTTTATGAAACAGGATAATCGGCCTTTGAAAGAGAAGGAAGTTACTTATTATCAGTATTGCACTGGAATTCCTACAGCAACTTTGCTGGCACAGACCTGGGATAAAGAGGCTCTTTACGAAGCAGGAGATATTGTCGGTTCCGAAATGAAAGAATTTGGAATCATGCTTTGGCTGGCACCGGGAATGAATATCCAGAGAAATCCTTTGTGTGGAAGAAACTTCGAATATTATTCTGAAGATCCGCTTATTTCCGGTATTTGTGCAGCTGCTGAGACCCAAGGCGTTCAGTCTCACCCTGGAGCTGGTACTACAATTAAACATTTCGCATGTAACAATCTGGAAGATAACAGGGCATACAATAATAGTCACGTGACAGAACGCACTCTGCGTGAAATTTACTTGAAAGGATTTGAAATCGCAATCAGAAAAGCACAGCCGTTGGCCTTGATGTCATCTTACAATATGTTGAATGGAATTCATACTGCGAATTCGGTAGATCTTTTAACAAAAGCTGCACGTCAGGAGTGGGGCTTTGAAGGGCTGATTATGACTGACTGGGGTACTACCGCAGAGCCCAAACCGGATCTGGAAGGCAGAATGCCTTTATATGGACCTTCCAACGCGGCAGCCTGCATCAAGGCAGGAAATGACCTGCTTATGCCGGGAAGCAAAGAGGACGTAGAGGAAATACTTGCATCTGTTGATGCAGAAGAGGGAACTGTAAAATATCCGATTACACTGGAAGAATTACGTGGATGTGCAGAAAGAATTTTACGGATCATAGCAAAAAGCAATACCTACACTGAGGAGTCATAATGATAAAAGCAACGGATTTGAAAATTGAATACTTAACAGGTAATCCAACTATAGATATTGTTTCACCAAAATTGTTATGGAAAGTACAAGAAGCAAAGACACAGACGGCCTATCAGGTAAAAGCCAGTGTGGATGGTCAGGAGATATATGACACTGGAAAAGTCAGATCTTCTGTAATGGATCATAAATATCAAGGAAAATTAAAAAGCCGCAGTCAGGTGACCTGGAAAGTCCGTTTATGGGATGAAAAGGATATCTGTGGAGAATGGAGCGAAAAAAGCAGCTTTGAAATAGGACTTCTGGATGAAAAAGACTGGGTGGCAGAATGGATTGATCCGGAACTTTTTCATGAACCAGAGGAAAGACAGCCTGCCAGTTATCTGAAAAAAGAATTTCTGGTAGAGAATTCCGGAAATGCCAGACTCTATATAACTGCCCATGGTATTTATAATGCGTATATAAATGGGAAAAAAGCCAGTGATTTTATTCTTGCCCCTGGTACAAGTCAGTATAATGCCAGACTTCAATATCAGACATACGATGTGAGTGGGCTTTTAAACGTCGGAAAAAATGAAATTCTTGTTACAGTTGGAGATGGCTGGTGGCGAGGCGATACTGGATACGGTGGAGTACGAAATAGCTTTGGGACAGATCTGGCAATTCTGTGTCAGCTGGAAATTGATAGAAAAACAGTTCTGATAAGTGATAAAAGCTGGAGTGCATCCCAGGAGGGACCGCTTGGGTTAAATGATCTGATGCAGGGCGAGTGTTATGATGCAAGAAAAGAAAACATCTGTGAATGGCATCCGGTAACAGAAAAACAATTCGGCTATGAAAACCTGGTTTGTTCCAATAGCTTTGATGTAGTTGAAAAAGAAAACTATACAGGCAAGCAGATTCATACACCTAATGGAGAGGTTGTTATTGATTTTGGTCAGAACATAGCTGGTTACGTGAAGTTTGGATTTTATGCACAGGCAGGACAGTGCATTACGCTTTATCATGGAGAGTGTCTGGATCAGAATGGCAATTTTACGCAGGAAAATTTCCAGGCACCAGAGCACCGGGTAGAGCAATGTGTAAAATACATTTGTAAAGAAGGCTGGAATGAGTATAAGCCGGAAAAATCCATATTTGGTTTCCGCTATATTAAGGCTATAACAGATGTAAAAGTGACAGAAAAGAATTTTACCGCAATTGCTGTTTATTCAGATATGCCACAGACAGGAAAATTTGAATGTGGACATCCGGGAATCAATCAGCTGTTTTCAAATGCAGTGTGGAGCATGAAAGGGAATTTCCTTGAAATTCCTACTGATTGTCCTACAAGGGAGAGAACCGGCTTCACAGGCGATGCCCAGGTATTTGTAAACACAGGAATGTACCTGATGGAATGCTATCCGGTATATCGGAAATTTTTAAGTGAATTAAGGGAAGTACAACTGGAAGGTGGTTGTATCAGCCAGACAGCTCCGGCATCACAGGGACATTTGTTTGACGGTGCGGCTGGATGGAGTGATGCCATAGATCTGATTCCATGGAGAATGTATCTTCGTTACAATAATCCAGAAATACTTGCAGAAAATTATGAAAAAGTAAAGGAATGGTTGGCTTATTGTCTGGAACGTGCAAAAAAGGACAATCCTGGAAGAAAAAAAGGGAAAAACGAAAAGTATAGTTCTTATCTGCTGGATACAGGCTGGCATTGGGGAGAATGGATCGAACCGGACTGGAACGGATTTATAAACACAGAAGATCCAGGTGGAACTTACCTGAGAGATATTTATGAACATGGTGCACCGGAAGTCTGCACTTCACATTTATCTTACGGCTGCTATATCGCCTCAGAAATGGCAAAAGCTCTTGGATACCAGAAAGAAGCAGAATTCTATAGTGAAATGAGAAAGTTTACCAAACTGGCCTACCGGGAAGTTTGTATGGAAAATGGACATATGAAGCAGAAAAGACAGTGCGATTATGTTCACGCGATCATGTTTGACATGCTTTCAGAGGAAGAAAAAAAGATTGCCTGTGATGAGCTGAATGAAATGATCGTGAAAAACGGATTTCATCTGAATACCGGATTTTTAAGCACATATGAACTGCTTCATGTGCTGACTGATTATGGTCATGGAGATACGGCATGGAAGCTTATGCTTCAGGACACATATCCGGGGTGGCTGTATCAGCTGAAGTATGATGCAACTACAGTCTGGGAAAACTGGAAAGGTATGGAAGCAGGAAGAGAACCGAAAGATTCCATGAATCACTATTCTTTCGGAACTTTTGCCGGCTGGCTGATGGATCGTGTTGCCGGAATACGGGTGGAAAAAGGAAAAATCAGGATTCAGCCCTATCCTGACAGGCAGATTGGATATGTGAAAGCATCTTACGATTCACCTTTTGGAAAAATTAAATCTTCCTGGGAGTATGAGGGAGAAAACTGCAGAATAAAAGTAGAAATCCCGGCGAATGCCCATGCAGAAATTTTACTGCCAGATGGCAGCTGTCATGAAGCAGACTACGGTAAATATGAATATGTGATAATGGAGAACAAGCATGAGTAAAGAATACTTAAACGCATCACTGGCACCTGAGAAAAGAGCTAAGGCACTGCTGGAAGAAATGAGTCTGGAAGAAAAAGCAGCACAGCTGACCGGTGTTTTTCCTTTTGACGAAGAATATAAAGATTTTGACGGAATTTCAAAAAGAGTACCGCATGGTATTGGAGAAGTAAGCACATTGGAAATGCGGCGGATGGAGACATTGGAAGAAGTTGCGGCGTGGCAGAAAAAAGTCCAGGAAATTGTAATGGAAAACAGTGAACATCACATTCCTGCAATTTTTCACATGGAAGGCTTATGCGGCCCATTTATTCAGGATTCCACCAGCTTTCCGGCAGGTATCGGACGTGGTGCCGGATTTGATCCGGAAGTGGAAGAAAAGATCGCAGAAATTGTAAGCCGGCAGGAAGCTGCCTGCGGAATTACCCACATATTAGCGCCTGTTCTGGATATCTCCAGAGATTCCCGTATGGGACGCCAGGGAGAAACCTATGGGGAAGATCCGGCCCTTGCTTCTGCAATGGGAGCTGCATATACAAAAGGAATACAGAAAAAGGAAACAGCAGGAAGAAAAACAGAAAGTGTTGCCAAACATTTTCTGGCCTTCCATAATTCCAATGGAGGAATCCACGGAGCTGTCAGTGATACACCGCCAAGACTTCTGGAAGAAATTTATGGAAAACCATTTCAGGCTGCAATCCAGGAGTCTGACCTTCTGGGAATCATGCCTTGTTACTGCACTGTGAATGGGGAACCGGTATCTGCATCTTATGGACTTCTGACAAAGCTTCTTAGAGATGAAATGGGATTTCAGGGACTTTGCATCAGTGACTATGGTGCAGTTGGTAATACCCATGGCTCCCAGCATGTTGGAGAGACGCTGGAAGATGCCGGACTGCTTTGCCTGAAAGCCGGAATGGATATGGAACTTCCGAATCCAAGTGGATTTGGAGAGAAGTTTCTGGAAAAGTTCCGGACTGGAAAAGCCGATATCAGTGCACTTAACCGGGCTGTATTGCGTGTGCTGACTGCAAAGTTCCGTATGGGCTTATTTGAACATCCGTTTTCTTTGCAGGGAGAGGAGTTAAAAGGTGTATTTTCCCAGAAGACAGACAGAGAAGTATCCCTGCAGTCCGCGAAAGAATCGCTGGTCCTTCTGAAGAATAACGGAGTATTGCCAATTGGCTCCGACGTAAAAAAAATAGCAGTAATCGGTCCTCATGCAGACTGTGCAAGAAAGTTTTTTGGTGGATATACCCATATGTGCATGATGGAATCCACTTATGCCATAGCGAATTCCATTGCAGGAGTCAGTGGGGTAAAAGTTGCAAAACCAGAGGAAATCAAAACAGTTCCAGGAACGAATATCCAGTCAGATGAAACAGAGGAGTTTGATCAGATCCTGAGAAGGCAGAAGCCGGATTGCAGAAGCCTTTTAGAAGAACTGCGGGAAAAGCTGCCAGATGTAGAGGTAAGCTATTCTTATGGTTATTATATTGCAGGAGAAGATGAATCCCATTTTGAGGAAGCCTTGGAAAAGATAAAAGAGGCAGATCTGGTAATCCTTACATTAGGAGGCAAACACGGAACCTGCTCCATGTCTTCTATGGGAGAAGGTGTAGATGGAAGCAATATTAATCTGCCAAAAGGACAGGACGAATTTATAAAACGTGCAGCTGCATTTGGCAAGCCAATGGTCGGAGTACATTTTGACGGAAGACCGATCTCAAGTGATATTGCGGATAAGTATCTGGATGGAATCCTGGAGGCATGGAGCCCGGCAGAAACCGGAGCAGAGGCTGTTGTAAGCGTATTGCTTGGAGAATATAACCCAGGAGGTAAAATGCCTGTTACAACTGCTTATCATGCAGGACAGATTCCTGTTTATTACAATCATCAGTACAATTCCTGCTGGGATCAGGTTGGAAGCATCGGATTTGCCAATTATGTGGATTTGCCACACACACCAAGATATTGTTTCGGCCACGGACTTTCCTATACACAGTTTTCCTATTCCGACCTGAAACTTTCCAAAAAGGAAATTGGCCCTTTTGAAACAATTGAGATCAGAGTGGATGTAGAGAACGTGGGCAGCAGGGTCGGCGATGAAGTGGTACAGCTGTATTTGAGAGATCTTTATGCAAGTATGGCAAGACCGGTAAAAGAATTGGCAGGATTTAAGCGAATCACTTTAGAGCCAGGAGAAAAGCAGACAGTTATATTCGAAGTAAAGGCTAGTCAGATGGCATTTTTGGACATGAATATGCAGTGGAAAGTGGAAAAAGGAACATTTCTTGTGGAAGTGGGAAGTTCATCCCAGGATATTCGCTTGAAAGATGAGTATAAGGTTACAGAAGACGGCTGGTTGGAAGGAACAGACAGGGGATTCTATGCAAAAGCTTACAAGGAGGCAGACAGAACATGAGACAACACTTAAGAATACATAAAGCAGAACCTAATAAGGGAATTCTGGATTACTCTCACCTTTTAGACGCACCTGCCGGAAAACACGGATTTGTGGAGACAAGAAACGGACATCTGTATTTCGAAGATGGAAAAAGAGCCCGTTTTCTTGGCTTTAATGTGGCAGCACGTTCCAATACGCCTGATCATGAAACTGCGAAAAAAATGGCAGAGCGTTTTGCAAGCATGGGAGTAAACCTGATTCGTCTTCATGCAGCAGATGCGCCTGTAGGTGAGCAACCTGGAAGCTGGAGCAGCTGTGTAAATAACCCACTTCTGGATTATGCAGACGGAAACAGCAGGAAATTCAATCCAGAAGGGCTGGACCGTTTTGATTACTTTATTGCGAAATTAAAAGAAAAAGGAATTTATCTGCATGTTGACCTGATTGTTGCAAGAGAATTTCAGCCAGGTGACGAAATGGATTATCCAGGGGGAGCACCGTCCTGTATTAAACGTTATGCCATTTATAATGCGCGCATGATAGAGCTGCAGAAGGAATATGCAAAAGAGCTGCTTTGTCATGTAAATCCCTATACAGGACTCTCACTTGCAGATGATCCGGCTGTTGTGACAGTTCAGATCAACAACGAGGATTCTGCAATCAAATGGGCCATGGGAGCTGATGCCGATGAGCAGATGAAGCCATACAGGGATGAAGTGCAGTCTCGTTTCAACCATTTTCTGTTAATGAAATATCATACAAGAAAAAGACTTGCAGAAGCATGGACTTGTGAAGGCTGCTGTGCGCTAGGAGAAGAGGAAGATCCGGCAGCAGGAACGGTACGTGGTATTGCAGGCGGTTTTTATCAGCCGGTTAACGATCCTAATGGTTCTTGGGATACAGAAGAAAGTCCGGCCAGATATGCAGATTTTATGGAGTTTGGTATTTATATGAACCGGAAATTTTACCGGGATATGAAGGATTATCTTATTTCTTTGGGAGTTAAGGTTCCGATCGTTACAAGTAATCTGATCGCAGGGGCGGCTGATGTGTATGGACATACAGATGGAGATCTGATGGAAAACAACAGCTATTTCAATCATCCGCTTTTATTGCCTGATATGAACAATACTTATATGGTAAATGGACCGGTAGAATATGTATCCACCAATCCTCTGACCTGGCAGAGAGGCGTTGGTTCCATGGCAACTACCCTGTTGAGTCTGGCATCTGTAGCAATCGTAAAAGGAAAGCCTTTTATGTTAAGCGAATGGAACGAATATGGTGAGCATATGTTCCATTCCACTGCACTTGTTCAGACAGTTGCCTATGCATGCCTGAATGACTGGGATGGATTGATTCTTTACAATCATCATACCTCAGAGAACTGGGATGATCAGCCGGCAGATGAAATCCGGAATATCTTTGATGTGTATAATGACCCGGCGGTGATCTGTCAGTGGGGATTTATGGCATCGATGTTTCTGAAAGGTCTGGTATCTGAGGCTAAGCATTGTGTTGATATTGTGTATACCCAGAATGATCTGAAAACACTGCCTGAGTTTCATGCTATGCCGACTATGTTTTTCCCATATATAACAGGAATGCGCAACGTATTTCTGGATTCTGGTGACACCTACCAGGGAAATGGAGATATTGCAGTAAATGCAGGATTTTTAAACGGAGCCAGATTATCTGAGGCAAAACACAGTGTTTATTATGCGTGGTCAAAGTACCGGGATATTGGAAGAAGATATGAAGATAAAAACCGGCTGGAAAGAGCTGCTAAGGGAACAAAGCTGATTGAGCAGGGCGTTCATCTTGGGGAGCAGGCGCTTGTGTTTAATGATATTGCAAAGATTGCAGGAGAGGGAGATTACAGAAATTTTGCGCGCATCATGGATCAGGCGATGAAGGAGTGGGATGTAATTCCAAAGGAAACTGGCTATGTTGATGGAAAATTAATATCTGAGACCGGGGAAATTATATTTGATCCGGAAAATGCCTGCTATGCGGTTCAGACTCCTTATTGTGGATATTACAGCGGGGCACCGAAAGAATTGATTTCGTTATCTGATATGGTAAAGGTAAAAGCAGAAAACAAACGGATCACGTTGGCTTTTATCGCAAAAGAAGAAAACAATCTTGATCAGGCGCAGGAATATATTCTTACTGCAATGGGAGAGACTGGGATGGATGAAACCGGATACTATCCTGGACAGAAAATACCCGGAATGCCATATGAATTTACAGCTGTAGAATTTAAAGGAAAGCTGTTTGCAGAAACACTGGAAGGCTGTATTTATGTACAGGCAAAAGAAGCCAAGCTTGAGGTACTAAGTCCGGTTGGAGAAGTAATCGCACAGCTTGAAGGAATAGAGGAAAATGGGGAGATACAGTTTGCGGTAAATGGCACGATTCCAGGAATTCAGTATCATCTCACTGTAAAAAGATAAGAAATACGAGGAGAAATTGCTATGAAGACATCAGTAGAAATGCTGGAAAACACTGATCTGTATCAGTTTACGGATGAAGGAAACAGCTGTCAGATACTAGATCCGGCAACGCCAAGACACTGGTATAATTATTTATGGAATGAAGACCGGTATTGTGCCCAGATTTCCCAGACCGGTCATGGCCGGAGCTATTTCCTCAGCGAAAAAGCAGATATGTGCATGATTAATCAAAATGATGCCAGATATGTATATTTAAGAGATGATGAAAGTGGAAGCTGCTGGAACATTGGAAAAGGACCATTAAATGCGGAAGTTGAAAATTACAGCTGTACACACAACATCAGCTACTCAGAAATACGATCAGAAAAAGATGAAATAGAAGGCTCCTGGAGAATTTTTGTTCCCCAAAAGGGACTTTATGAAATGTGGACAGTGACGCTTTGTAATAAGGGAGAACAGGAACGTAATCTCAGTATGTTTTCGGCTGTCAGCTTTTCGCTGGAAGGATTTTCTTATCCAAGATACTACGAAATGTACCGTTGTATGAATACTGGTTTTCAGTCAGAATTAAATGGAATTTACTGTGATTCCGCACATCCGTTTGCCCCACATGAGTATTATCACGGATTTCTGGCTTCTACGGAACCAGTATATGCTTATGATGGAGATTTGACGAAATTCTGTGGCTCGTTATCGACCTTAACAATGCCGGATGCATCTGCATGTGCGTTATTTCAGCGGCCAGATGTAGTGGTACAGGGAAGAGACTGCACGAATTCAGAAGCTGCACTTTTTATCCTTGGAGGAGTGCTTCAGCATAAAATTCAGTTACAGCCAGGTGAGAAAAAAGAAATTCATGTGCTGTTCGGAATCAGCCAGTCATGTGAAAAGGCGATTGAAGTAGTAGAACAGTACGGATCAAACCCGGAAAAAGTACAGCAGGAATTTGAAAAAGCAGCAGCATACAATTATGAAAAAATCAGTTCTCTGTCAATTAAGACACCGGATGAAAAAATAAACCATATTATGAATAACTGGGTGAAAAAGCAGGCTGATTTTTGTATTGTCGGGAAAAAAGGAGTCCGGGATAATCTGCAGATCGCAGTCGGACTTTTGAACTACAGACAGGAAAAAGCAGAAGAAGAGATTATAGAGTGTCTGAGACATCAGTTCCGTGATGGGCATGCGGTACTGACCTGGTATCCTTATGATGATACCCGTTACTCAGATCAGCCATTCTGGATCATCTGGGCAGTATGTGAACTGATCAAAGAAACTGGTAATCTGGCATTGCTGGAAAAAAAGACAGCCTGGCAGGATGGTGGGGAAGCTACAGTGCTGGAGCATGTGAAAGCAGCTGTTGACCGACTGATTGCAGATAAAGGTGAAAACGGTCTGGTTAAAATATTTTTCGCAGACTGGAACGACGCACTGAATGTTACAGATGATGAAGAGGCAGAATCTGTGATGCTTTCCCATCAGTTCTGTCTGGCACTTCGGGAACTGAAAAATCTGATGGAATATGCAGGTGATCATACATATGCACAGTTCCTGGAAGAAGAGTACAAAAAAATGAAATGCAGTATCAATCAGGCGGCATGGAATGGAAACTGGTATGCTAGAGCTTTGAGTAGAAAAGGAGATATAGGTACCAAGGACAGTAAAGGCAGTAAAATCTATTTGAATGCCCAGACCTGGGCTGTGTTGGCAGATGTAGCAGATGATGAAAAGCTGCCAGAACTGCTTCGGTCCGTTGATGAAATGGAGCGGGATTTTGGATTTCCATTGAACGATCCGCCTTACCAGATTTACGATGCCCATGTAGGAAGAATGTCAGGAATGCTTCCCGGATTGTTTGAAAATGGCGGTGTTTATTGTCACGCAACAGGATTTAAGATTCTGATGGATTGTAAGGTGGGAAGAGCATCAAAAGCATTGCAGACATTAAAGAAAATAATGCCTGACAGTGAGAAAAATCCTTCTTCACGTTCCGGTGCTGAACCTTATGTCTTTACCAATTGCTACTCTACACATCCAGGATATTACGGAAAGTCTTATCAGTCCTGGACTACAGGAACATCTGTCTGGTGCCTGATGGGAATATACGAAGGAATCATGGGTGTGAAGAGGGATTATGAAGGCTTAAAAATTGTTCCTTGTTTTCCGGCAGAATGGGAAAATGCAGAGATGACAAGACATTTCAGAGGAGCCGATTATCACATTGTGATTCAAAATCCACAGCATGTGGAGAACGGAAAAGGAAGTCTTTTTGTAGATGGAAAGCCGTGCCTGGAATCTGTATTGCCAGATTTCAGAGATGGAAAGATGCATGAGGTCGAAGTGAAAATTTCACAGCAGTAACCAGTAAGGAGCAATAGAGAGAATGAATCAAAAAAAAGTTGCAGAAAAAATAGTAGAAGAATCTGTGGTACTGCTAAAAAACGAAGATAATCTTCTTCCATTTGTCGGACAGAAAGATGTGGCATTCTTCGGAAGAGCACAGATTGGAATGCTGTATTCCGGAAACGGTTCAGGTGGGGCTCATATTGCCGGCTGTCCTACGATTCTTGACGAGTGTGAAAAAAACAGTATTATTCCGGAAGCTTTATTAAAGGGATTCTACACATATAAGCTGAAAGAGGAAAAGGTTTCTGAAGAGGATACTTTTGACTGGACGAAAGTAAATGAGGCTATGAACTGTGGAATCATGTATGAAATATTTGGAAAGTACCGTGCTCCGCTTAAAGAATATGAAGTGCCAGAGTATCTGCTTCAACAGGCAGCGGAAAAAACAGATACCGCAGTGATCGTTCTGGGAAGAAATTCCGGTGGTGAGGAATGTGACCGGCATTTGACAGAAGACTATTACCTGACAAGGGAAGAAGAAAAACTGGTAGACATAGTATGCAGTCAGTTTACCAAAGTTGTGGTTATATTAAATGTAAATGGTCTGATCGATCTGGCATGGCTGAAAAAGTATGACAGCATCAAAAGTGTATTGTTTCTTGGAATTCCCGGGGAAAGAGGTGCGGTTGCCCTGGGCAGAATTCTTTCTGGAAAAGTGAACCCATCTGGAAAAATGACAGTGACTATTGCAGAAGATTATAACGACTATCCTTCATCTGCACATTTTTCATGGGATAAGGAACATCCGGATCAGATCATGACGTATGAGGATTATGGATTATCCGCAGAGGAAAATGGCAGCAGGGGATTTGAGAAAAGTCCTGTAACGGTTTACTGGGAGAACATTTATGCAGGTTACCGGTATTTTGATACTTTTCAGAAAAATGTGTTATTCCCATTTGGATACGGATTATCATACACGACATTTGAAATTACAGAAACAGGTACCCAAAAGAAAAAAGACGGTATAAAAGTTGTTGTCCGTGTGAAAAATACAGGAGCTGTGCCGGGAAAAGAAGTAGCCCAGGTCTATTGGTCAAAAATGGATCAGGAAGGATGTGAGCATCCGATGCAGGCTCTGGGAGGTTTTGAAAAAACCTCTCAGCTGGCTCCTGGTGAAGAGGAAGTGCTTAGCATTACAATTCCATGGAAAGAACTGGCGGTATATGAAGAAGAGCGAGCCGCATGGGTGCTGGAAAAAGGGGAGTATGCACTGCGTGTGGGAAACTCTTCCAGAAATACGGTCTGTGGAAAATTTATGCAAACAGAACAGGATTATGTTCTGGAGCAATGTGAGAATTGCCTGATGTTAGCATCCTGTAACTGTGGAAAGCTTAAATTTTTAACAAAGGATAAAAAACCTGATGGAACGACGAAAATAGCGGACGTAATAGAGAGAACAGAGAGAGTAGATACAGTTAAAAAAGGAAATCAACAGAAAAAAGCAGCAGAAGTACATAACTGTAAAGTGCAAACAAGAAATTTTTCTGGATTTTCCATAGAAGAACTGGCTGCCCTTTGTGTGGGATACGGACCTGGAATTCCTTTTGCAGCAGCAGGAGATCTGAGTAAACCTTCTACAATTTTAGATGAAAACGGGACACCTCTGACCACGAACAGCCATCCGGTTGGATATGCCGGATATGTTTCTCCTGCGATTGAGGAAAAGGGTATCAAGTCTGTTTTTTATAAAGACGGACCAGCTGGAATCGGAGAGACAGCATGGCCAACGGAAATGCTGATCGCCTGCGCATTTGACAAAAAACTCTGGTATGAATTTGGAAATGCTATAGGGGAAGAATGCGAGAGAAAGCAAGTGGATATATGGCTTGCACCAGCTGTAAACTTACACAGGAATCCTCTTTGCGGAAGAAATTTTGAATATTTTTCAGAAGATCCTTATTTAACTGGAATATGTGCCTGTGAGATAACCAAGGGTGTACAGGAGAATCATCCGGTGCTGGTATGTCCGAAGCATTTTGCAGTAAATGAGCAGGAAACATTCCGCAGGGGAAGCAGCAGAAAAAATTATGATGCAGTAGATTCGATCCTGACAGAGCGCACAGCCCGGGAAATTTATTTAAAGCCCTTTGAGATGCTGGTTCGTGATGCTAAGGTTGCGTGTATTATGACATCTTTTAATAAGATAAATGGTATTTTTGCAGGAGCAAATAAAGATCTGTGCACCCATATTCTTCGTGAAGAATGGGGATTTGAGGGAGCTGTGGTAACCGACTGGGGGGATATGGATATTGTAACAGACGGAGCAGATGCTGTTGCTGCTGGAAACGATATTGTCATGCCAGGAGGCCCTCCTGTAATTGCCCAGATATTAAAGGGGGTACAGGAAAAGCGTGTGACTCGCAGAGAGCTTGAGAATGCAGTCAGCCATCTTCTGGATATGACCAGCAAGGTAACCCCATAATTTGGAATCCTCACGAAAGAAAAAGTGGGAACCGGAAAGGAGGAGATTATTATGAAACAAAATCCGAAGACAATTAAACAGATTCTCAATATTTCTTTTCTTTCTGTATCTATCCCGGCTCTTATCCTGCTTCTTGTGCTGACCTGCTATACTATCAGCAGGCAGATTCATGCGGATCAGTCAGATACGGAAATCCAGCTGTCGCAGGTTACAACTCATATGGAAGAAGTTTTGAAACGATCGGAAACTCAGCTTAATAATCTTGTTGTACCCGGCTCTCCTTTTCATTCGTTCCATTATAGTAACACGCAACTGGAAAAGTACCAGAATGCCTATACAATCTTACAGATCCTGCGTCCGATTCTGACGCAGGATTCCTGCCTTGGAGGATTTTTTCTGTACAGCAAAGAAAAAAGTGATAATTGTTATTATCCTTCCTTCCAGCAACATTATTCCTATGAAGACCAGAAACTGCTCAAGGATTACTTTATGCAGCCGATTCATCTGTCAGAAGAACGCAATCGCTGGATTCCATTTATGCTTTCAGACCGGGTGGTACTGATCCGGATGATCGGGTATGACACTACTATTTGTGCTGTTATGGTGGATCCGTCTCTGGATAATTTCTCATTGTTCGCGGGTATGTCTGATTCGGATATGCATCTTTTTTATGCATCTTTGGAAGGAACACCTTATACCTCAGAATTTGTCACCAGGAAACTGCTATTTCCATATGAAGATAATCCTGTCAGAAAAATAACCCTTGATAAAAAAACATATCAGTTTATCAGTTCACCAGTGGGAGAATATAATCTACAGCTTTGCTGCATTTTTCCATACAAGGGAATCTGGTCACATATGAATTTATTCCAGAAAGTATTGATTTCTTGTATGATCGCATTGCTTTTTTCAATATCCCTGATCGGAATGTATCTGTACAGAAAATTGATTTATCCAATTAATACGCTTATGGAAACTATGCAAAAAGTTGGAAACGGAAACTTATCGCTGCGTGTAAATGACAATTATGATCTGCTGGAACTGCAGCGCTTTGGTCAGACCTTTAATGAAATGTTGACTAAAATCAATGATTTAAAACTGGAAGCATATGAAAAGAAACTGGATTTAAAGCAGGCACAGCTGCAGTATCTTCAGTTGCAGATCCGTCCTCATTTTTATCTCAACTGTCTGAAAAGCCTGTATGGCATGGCAGAAAAGAAACAATACGGCGAGATCCAGGAAAGCATTCTGGCTCTTTCAGAATATTTCCGTTATATCTTTCGAAATAACATTGAACTGGTCAGTCTGGAAGAAGAAATTCACTCTGTATCCAGCTATATTAAATTGCAACAGCTATATTTTTCTTGTTGGCCGGAGCTTGGAATTGATATCTCGGCAGATACAACAGATGTTTTGGTTCCTCCTCTGTCAATTCTTACTTTTGTAGAAAATAGTATCAAGCATTGTCAGGATCGATCTCATATTAAGATACAATTGAAGACTGCTCATGTATCTATAGAGCAGCAGGATTATCTGAATATTACAATTTCAGACAATTGCGGAGGTTTTCCTTTAGAGGCTCTGAATACACTGAACCATCTGGAAGAACATGATTTTTTGTATAAAGACTACAATGTAGGAATTTATAACATATATTATCGCATGAAGATGATTTACGAAAATCAAAGCACTCTGGCATTTTATAACATAGAAAACCAGGGATGTGTGGAACTTCTGATACCTTTTCGGGAAAGGAAGATAGAATCATGAATATTTTATTAGTAGATGATCAGCCAAGTGTACTCTCTTCATTAAAATCAGGTCTGAATTGGAGTGCTCTTTTGGTACATAATGTTTATACGGCGTTAAATGCATCCGAAGCCAGGGAAATTATTCTTTCCCACCCTATTGATATTCTGTTAACAGATATTGAGATGCCAAAGGAAAGTGGATTATCCCTTCTTCGCTGGTGCAGGGAGAATCATTACCAGTTTGAATGTATTTTTCTGACTTCCCATGCTGATTTTTTCTATGCGCAGGAAGCAATTCAATTAGAAAGCTTTGATTATATTCTTCAGCCGGCAAGATATGAAGACATTGAATCTGCTATTAAACGGAGCATAAAAAGAATTCAGGAAAAAGAACAGCAGCAGACCTGGCTGAATTTTGGAAAAGCAGCTTTACCCCAGAAAAATGCTTTGTTGAAAGGTCTTTTAAATGACTGGTTTATGGGAAAGGAAACGGATCTTGACCAGGTGCTTCACTTTCTTCAGGAAATGAAGATTCCGGTTTCAGCTGGTTCAGACGTTTATCTCTTGTGGGTTCAGATACAACAATGGCATTCCTTTCCAGTAGCTTTTGAAGAATGGCGCCAAAGTACAGAAGAAATATTCAGAGATTTTTTCTCTCCGTTTCAACATCAGATATTGTCTTATTTTCCAGATAAAACGTCTATTGGAATACTTATTTACAGCCTGGAAAATAAGTTAATGGATGCAGACGTGTATTATGCTCGGTTAAATATGATCTATTCCAGAATTACCAGGCAATTTTCCTGTTCCTGCGCGTTTTATACACGTCCCTCTTTCCAGGTAAGCGAGTTGTCCAGGACAGCTGCCGCTTTGCAGGAAGAAAGGAAAAATAATATCTGTCAAAGTTCTGGTATCTTTTTTTCTGATTCGGCAAGTGTTCCACAAACTATTACATACTGTGAACCGGAGTTATTGTCGCAATTCGAAATGTATCTTTCTGGCAATCAGGCGGGCAAAGCAGAGCAGGAAGCATTGTTGTATCTTCAATCCTTAAACATAAATAATAAACTGAATCACGATACTCTGGTTGAATTTTGCAAAAATTATTATCACTGCGCTTACAGTGCCGCGCGGAAACTGGAACTTCCGGCACATTCCTTACCGGCTTTTGAAGATGTGGCTGGAATCAGCAGTGCTGTTACACTGGAATCAGCTGCCGCTTATTTGAAAAAAATTACTTCTTTTTTTGTTTCGGCATGTTCAGAAACTGAAACATCCGATAACAGCCTGGCTATAATCGAAAAATATATCCGTGAAAATCTGGACTCTCCTTTACAGTGTGCACAGATTGCAAAAGCTGTCTATCTAAGCCCGGACTATATTTCGAGACTGTTTCACAAAGAAAAAGGAATGCCTTTGAAGGAGTATATTACATTAACCAAAATGAAGGCTGCAAAAAATCTGTTGATTACCACATCTTTGCCTGTCAGTCTGATCGCAGCTAAAGTTGGTTATGACAATTTTTCTCATTTCAGTAAAGTTTATAAAAAGGTTATGGGTACGACACCATCCTCGGAACGGAACGCGTAGAACGGAAAAAGAACAAAAATGTGCGGAAAAAGAACAAAAAATAATCAATAAAAAATAAGTAAACGTAAACAGAACAATACTGGATGCTTCTTTGATAGATTTAAATATGGCAGGGCGATAAAATAAAGAACAGAAAGAGGCAAAAGCATATGAGCACAGACAATGCATGGAAGCCTGCGAACATAAAATCTATTTCTGTGCAGAAGAGAGGAAAAAATGAAAAGAAAAAAGATGATGGCAGCAGTTCTTGCAGCACTAATGACATGCTCTGCATTTACACCGGCAGTAGCAGTAAAAGCAGATGATGATGTTGTAAAACTTAAAATCTGGGTGTTTGGCGAAGGCTCAACAGAAGAGTGCGAAAAAGTATCTGAGGCTCTTAGCGAAATCACCAGAGAGAAAATTGGAGCAGAAGTAGAAATCTATCAGACAATTGATACGGAAAAACTGAATCTTGCAATGACAAGTGGCGAAAAACTTGACCTGGTGTGTGCACATAATCTTGACCGTAGCGGACTGGTATCCTCTGGAATGCTTCTTCCGCTGGATGATCTGTATACAGAATATGCACCAGACGCAGCTGCCATGGTAAAAGAAGAAGATACCAAAGCATTGTATTTCGATGACCAGATGTATTTCCTTCCAAGCAATGGAGACAAAGCAAGAGCTTCAGGTGTCATGATGAGAAAAGATATTCTGGATGAGTTGGGAATCAATGCAGATGATATCAAAGGAATGGACGATTTTCATGATGTACTTGTAAAAGTAAAAGAGAATTATCCGGATTTATATCCGCTTGTTCCATCATGGGTTGGTGGCGGAATGCAGAAAACCTTCCACATTGATGATATTTATAATGGACTAGTTGTACTTGAAAATGGATTTGATCCAAGTGATACCACTATCACAAGCCAGTATGAGACACAGGAATGGAAGGATTTCTGTAATTATATGTACCAGTGGAACCAGGAAGGACTTCTGATGCCAGATGCTGCTACTTCCACAGATAACAGTCCGATGAGCACAGTTGGATTTGCTGATTATGAAAACCTGATTCCTGGTAAAGAAGCAGATTTCTCAAAAGGCAATGGACATGAATTTGTTTCAGCCCAGTTTGTAGAGCCTCTTAAAGATACAGAGCGTAATAAAGGTATCTGGTGTATTCCTGCAGGCTGTGAATATCCGGAAAAAGCAATGGAATTGTGGAACCTGCTTTATTCCGATAAGGAAGTAGCTACAATGGCTGCATATGGTATTGAAGGCGTTAATTATGAATGGGTAGAAGAAGGATCTGTTGTAAAGATTCCGGATGGTGTGAAAGACACTTATACTACATATGAGTGGGCATGGCCGAACTTAAATATTCTTCCAGTATTCGAAGGAAAAGATCCAGCTGTCCGTCAGGAACTTGAAGAGTTCAATGATAGTGCAGCACGTGCAACTTCTCTTGGTTTTGTTCTGGATACTTCTACAATTATGAACGAAATTACTGCATGTAATAACGTAAAGCAGAAGTATGAAACTCCTTTACAGTGGGGCGCATTAGATCCTGAAGAAGCAATTCCGGAATTCATTGAAGAACTGGAAGCTGCTGGTCTTAGAACCATTCATGAAGAGGCACAGAGACAGCTGGATGAATATCTGGCAAAACAGAAATAAGTAAAGGGAATAAAAAGGACAGGCCGGTTTCGTCCTGTCCTTTTTAAATGCACTTAGCAGTGCATGTGTTTGAATAGAAAAACGAGGAGGTTTGTTCATGAAAAGTAAAATGAGAAAAATCAGACGCTATTGGCCTTTGTATCTGATGATGCTTCCGGCTTGCATATATATTTTTATTAATAATTATGTGCCGCTGCCTGGCGTGTCACTGGCATTTCGTCAGTATAATTTCCAGAAAGGAATTTATGGAAGCCCATTTATCGGACTGAAAAACTTCAAATTTCTTTTTGCCAGCAAAGACGCATGGATCATTATGAGAAATACAATTGGCTATAATCTTATTTTTATTGTCTTAGGAACTGTGTGTGCAATTGCGGTAGCAATCCTTCTTTGCGAAATAAGATCAAAGATTTCGAAAAAAATATATCAGACCTGTATTCTGATTCCGTATCTGGTTTCGATGGTAATTATCAGTTATCTGGTATTTGCATTCCTCAGTGAAGGAAACGGCTATATTAATACACAGATTCTTGCAAAATTGGGAATGAACAAAATTTCCTGGTACAATGAGCCGAAATACTGGCCTGTGATACTGGTAATCGTTAATTTATGGAAAAATATCGGGTACAACAGTATTATGTACTATGCAATGATTATTGCAATTGATAAGACTTACTATGAAGCAGCAAGAGTTGACGGGGCAGGAAGATGGCAGCAGATCCTACATATCACTTTGCCTGCGATTAAACCGACGATTGTAATTCTGACACTGATGAGTGTGGGAAGAATCATGTATTCTGACTTTGGTCTGTTTTACCAGATTCCGATGAATTCCGGAACACTTCTTGATGTGACAAATACAATTGATACTTATGTATATCGTGGTTTGATGCAGACAAATAACATTGGAATGTCTGCAGCAGCAGGAGTATATCAATCTGTAGTCGGATTTATACTTGTTATTACAGCGAATCTGATCGTAAAGAAAGTCGATCCGGAAAGCGCGTTGTTTTAAAAGGAGGCACCTATGTATAAAAACGAAAAAATATTCCAGTTTTTTGCCAATTTAATTCTTGCATTGCTGACAATATGCTGTGTGGCTCCGTTTCTTTTGATGATTTCCGCGTCATTCAGTTCTGAATCGGCACTGTCAGTATATGGTTATACTTTTTGGCCGAAAGAGTTTGATCTTTCTGCATACAAATATTTATTTTCCAGCACTGGTGCACTGTTAAAAGCATACAGCGTTTCTATTGGTGTTACGGTTGTGGGAACGGTTCTTAATCTGATCATGACAATTTTGATGTCATATCCGTTATCCAGAAAAGATCTTCCGGGCAGAAATATATTTGCTTTTTATCTCTTTTTCACAATGCTGTTTAATGGTGGTCTGATTCCCTCCTATATTATGTGGACAAGAAATTTCCATATTCAGAACACAATATGGGCATTGCTGATTCCCAATCTTTTACTGAATGCTTACAATGTAATTATGATGAGAACATATTTTACATCCAGTATCCCTATGGAAATTATCGAAGCTGCAAAAATCGATGGGGCGCGTGAAGGGACAATTCTTGTGAAATGTGTACTTCCTATGGCGAAACCAATTATTGCAACTGTTGCACTTCTGGTTGGTCTCGGATATTGGAATGACTGGATGAATGGTCTGTATTATCTGTCAGACGACAGCCTTTACAGCATTCAGGTATTGTTAACAAAGATTATGAGAAATATTGATATGATCAAACAGACTTCCGCGTCTGGTGTCAGCGTAATGGCACAGATTCCTTCTACATCAGTGCGTATGGCAATTGCATTTCTGGGAGTTTTGCCAATTCTGATTGCATATCCGTTTTTCCAGAAATTCCTGGTAAAAGGAATTACGGTTGGTGCTGTGAAGGGGTGAGATCATTATAGTTTCCCAAATAGAAACTATGATGACAAAAATAGAATTGCAAAAAATATTTTAAATAGTGTTAAAATAATATCATTGACAAGATGCATGAAAAGAAGCAGTGAAGTACTTTGTAAACATGCTCTAATGTCGAAGAAAAAAAGAAATTCAAAAGAGTGAAAACCATGCGTGTAAAATCAATACAGAACATTGACGGCTTTTTCAGAGCACTTGAGAAATGCCATGGAAGAGTGGAACTGATTACAGACGTGAAAGACGTGTTAAATCTTGCCTCCAAGCTGACACAGTATATTGGGCTTACCAGAGTATTCAGCAACCCGGACATAGAATCCTATGAGATCGTATGCTATGATGCAGAGGATTATGCTTTGTTGAAGGAATTCCTGGTTCCGGTTAAATAAAAGTGTTGGAGCCTGTTTGAAAAATTACATACGATTCAAAGTTAAAGGAAAGGCTGCGTTGTATAAAGAAGTTTCGTTTTACGAAGGAAATCTTTATACAATGCAGTTCTATTATGGTCTGTTTAGAGTTTGGTTTTCTTCCATATATCAATGCCCTCCAATCGTATGTTTTTATAATATAATAGCCGGTTGCTTTTCCAGCTGTCTCCGAATTATACGTTATTGGAAGGAAAGTATCAACGCAAAATTGCGCGGAAACATAAAGCGTCTATTAACTGCACAAATTTCTGGATTGTTTTTATAAAAAATATATCGTATGATACAACTAGAAGTTCAAAAATGTATACAGAAGGAGCAAAATAATATGGAGAATGTTTTTCACAGGGTGCGTATCAGAAAATATGAGGATAAGGCAGTAGAGAAAGAAAAAATCATACAGATATTGAAGGCGGGAATGCAGGCACTGAGTGCATGTAATCAGCAGCCATGGGAATTTTATGTAGTGACAGACAAAGAGAAAATACAGGAATTGTCAAAGGCAACCCCATATTCCGGATGTGCAGCAGAAGCCCCGGTTGTCATTGTACCGGTGTATCGCACGAAAGGTCTGGTTGTACAGGATATGGCTCAGATTGATATGGCTATTGCCCAGGAAAATATCTGGCTGGAAACGGATGCACTGGGACTTGGCGGTGTGTGGATTGGGATTGCACCGATGCAGGACAGAATGAACCTGGTTCATGAAATACTGAATCTTCCGAAAAATCTGGAAGTATTTTCTCTGTTTGCACTGGGGTATCCGGCAGAAATACGAGAACAGCAGAATCGTTTTGATGAAACAAGGATTCATTTTGTTGAATAACTTTGAACAGTCTTGTTTTTGGTATAGTAGGGACTAACTACAGATATTTCCCCTTGACAACCAGGCATATATCCTGACTTTTGCAGCTAAATGGATATAAAACACCCGTCAAACCCAGTAAA
>NZ_QTVN01000014.1 GCF_003460605.1 Ruminococcus sp. AF31-8BH | reverse complement strand
ATGGATGTACCGCTAATTTCAGAATAGGCGTACCGTTCGGGCAGAATTTGCAATAATGGAACGTTTAAAACTTCCGGAACTACGGCATTGCAGCTTTTTTCTTCAGATGGAAGTTATGTAGCAGATGTAAGTCTTGATGAAGAGGGAGATCTTTTTATTTATCCAGTTCAGGAAGGATATGGAAATATCTATCCAGAAGCCGCCTTTTTAAGAGAATCTGACTCAATTGCTTATGAAGCACAAACAGCGGGTGACGATTATGTGGAAAACAGTGACCCGGGAGATGGTGATTACTCGGGAAATCCCTATTACTGGTATGATAGAGAAGGAAATGTAATGTATTTTGATGGTGTGGAAGACTTTTACATTGGACCGGATAATGTGTTTTACATTGATGAGGAAGGAAACTTATGTGAATATTAAAAGTTGAGGAGGGAAGCTGGGATGAAAAGAACTAAAATGTTACCCTTCATTCTGACAGGGGTATTTCTGTTACAGACAACAGTGCCTGTCGCTGCCTCCAAACCGTTGACGGAGGAAGAAAGCCTGATTGCAAAGCTTAATGAAGAGGCTACTTTGGAACTTTTGTTTTTTGGAAAAAGCATCTGGAATGATGAAGAGGAATACGAAAACTTAAAGGATATTATTTCAGAAATGCTGCTGGAATTTATGGTTTCTGAAGGAGCAGCAGATGAAGAAATGCAGTCGGATGAGATAAAAGATCTGATTGATTACGCTTATGGAATTGGAATCTCCTCAGATGTATTTAGTATAGTTGCGGATGGCATAGGTGTGGATTCCCAAAGCTACCGGGATGCCGTGCAAAAGGTTTTTCGCAGCCAGGCCCTGAAAAATCTGGATGAAGAGTTCCTTCTTCTGGAAGCCGGCGATATTCCGGAACTTACATTAATGTATAAGGATGGATGGTACGGAGAAAGGACGGATGACAGCAGAATTGCCCTGGCTTCCTCAATCCTGGATGTTCTGGAAGGAATGGGGCAGGAAACGAAAGGCTATAATGGAAATACATTGGCGCAGGCAATCAATGACCGGTATGATGAGGATGCAGGAGACAGCGTGTTATATCTGGCACTGGACGTTTTGCAGGAATCGGATTTCTATAATACCATGATCAGTGGGGTTATGGCTTGTCTTGTGGATATAGAATATGATCCGATACAGATGGAATAAGAGATTTCCAAAATAGTAAAACCTGTTGTGTACTGTAACCTGGGAGTTCCTTACCGAGGCCTGATTCCAATACTGCTATGTTTCAGGAGGCAACTGTTTTTAGTTGCCTTCTGAAATATTTTTTTGGAAAAATGCCACTGTCCCTGTCCCCTGGTAACTTCTTGTTGGGCTTCGGTTCGCTGGTGTTCGGCAGATAAAGCCGGGATGTATCTCTACACCTCGGCTTCAGCGGTATCCAAATTTTAGATTCTTGCCAGAAGTTCAGTCGGCGTAAACGCCATCACTCTACTCTGGGTGAAATCTTTCAGATTTCTTGTGATGATATAGTCAGCGTGGATAGATTCTGCCGTTGCACTTTGAACAGCATCCTCGAAATCCTTCCACTTCATATTCACAGCTCTTTCCAGAACTGCAGGACTGAAATCTGCAAATTCAAAAATCAGATTCAGCTTGCGGAACACTTCCTCAATCTGCTCCGGTGTCAGCTGCTTTCTCATGACATACATCATATTGGCATAAGTCAATGTTGAAATGTAGCCCTTTGCCTGTTCTGTCTCGCAGAGCTTCCAAATCATCGAAGAATCCTTGACAAATCCTGGCCGATTCAGAAGAACATCCAACACAATATTGGTATCAATCAACAGAACCATACTTTGCCCTCATGCTTTCTGCCTTGACCTCATCCAAGTCATAGTCTTCCTTCAAAATTCCAGTAAGGGAATCTGTCAGATAAGACACAGTGGCATCTTTCGGAATAAACCGACCGACCTCCCGTCCATTCTTTGTCACGATGATTTCCTGTCCGGACATCACAAGATTCAGATACCTTCCGAAATTGTTCTGCATTTCGGTTGCAGTTGCGGTTGCAGTAATCATATCATCGCCTCCTTATTTTAGCTAATTTTATTATACTTCAAATTAGCTATTTTATCAACCTGTCCGCAATAATTATTTCAGAAACACATCGGATACTCTGCCAATTTCCTTAATTTCCAGCCTGAAATAGCCCTAAACGCATCTTAGGCTGGAAATTTACATTTTATTGGCACCTTGAATCTGTGCTTCAGTCATACACATATCATGTTCTTTCGCAAAGTTAAGAGCTGCCTTTAACCCTTTTTTTCGTTTTCTTCCTGTAATGCAGTATAAATTTTGTTTCGGATTATCAGTGCGATGTTTTCATTAGGGCTACTCATTTTGGGAAGTTAAGGTAGCAGAACCATTTCAACGAAGATAAAAAATGGATTTAACTTATTATATGCAGAACATATTATCTGTTTTTAGAAACTCATAATCTGCTCTTCGTCAAGTCTTTTGAGAATTTCACATGCCAGCTTAACAGCATTATCAAAATCGGCATAAGCTGAAATCCCGTAATGTGTATGTGCATAGCGAACCGGAACTCCGATAACAATAACCGGAACCGCTTTTTCAGTCAGATGTATAGCTGCACCATTGGTTGAACCAGCACTGCGAACTGCATCCTGAACCGGGATACCAAGTTTTTCTGCCAGATCCAGCGCATATCTTTGATAATGGGGATTGGTGATCATACGGGCATCCATGTGACGCAGCATCGGTCCACGCTTGATCGCTGTCTGAACCATATACTCTTCAACGCAGGTATCATCTGCCGGGCATCCCTCAAAAACAATTGCGATATCCGGCTTAATTACCTGTGCCGTCACGGTGGCACCACGTACACCTACTTCTTCCTGTGCAGCACAAGCACCAACAATATCGACATTCAGCTCCTGACCTGCCAGGTTATGCATCGTCTTAAGAATCGCCGCGCATCCCAAACGGCAGTCAAAGCTCTTGCCCACCATCAGATCTGTGGTTTCTGAATATGTAAATGTCACATCCGGCACTACCGGTTCACCGATACGAATACCAAACCTTTCAATTGCCTCTTCTTTTGAAACAGCGCCAACATCCACCGTGATATCTTTCATATCCAAAGGAGCCTTACGCTCCTGTTCTGTCATGAAATGCGGAGGCTTGCTGGCAGTAATCCCCGGAATATATTCTCCGAATCGGTTGCGGACCCAGACTTTATGTGCTGGAATATTGTGGTTAACCCACCCTCCGATCTGAATAATGCGAAGTGTTCCGTTCGGGCAGATTGCCTGCACCATAAAACCAACCTCGTCACTATGTGCGTCGAGCTGAACAACCGGACGCTTGCCATTATTTTCTTTACGGCGGATATACAGGTTGCGCATGTGATCTTCTGTAATTTCTCCAAGTCCTTCCGCATAAGGACGAATCGCTGCTACCACTTCATCCTCGAAACCGGATGTACCGTTTGCATTTGAAATTGCTGCAATCATTTCCAACGTCGTTTTTTTATCCATTCTAACACCTCTCGTATAATAAGTTTTACTTTCTTGAACTCTTCCTTGAAATCAACAATATAGTTTGCTGTGGTCTCAAGCATTTCCTTGCCCCACTATCCCTGTCCCCAACATCACTTTTTGGCGGTAATCTGCCCTTCTTCCACTCCTTCTGTGCTTTCCGGCATAAACAGGATCTTCACAGTAGCAAACATAATCAGCAAATCCTCCAACAAGCTTGGATGGCTTATGTACATCAGGTCCATAAGAAGCTTATCATAGGGAGTGGTATTGTATTTCCCATAAACCTGTGCATATCCTGTAAGCCCTGCTTTCGCCTGCAGGCGAAGCCGGAACTCCGGCATTTCTTCCTCATACTCAGCCGCAATAGATGGACGCTCTGGTCTTGGTCCCACTAACGTCATATCTCCCTTCAGCACATTAAAGAGCTGGGGAAGCTCGTCAACGCGGCATTTTCGGATAATCCGCCCAACCGGTGTTATTCTGGGATCCTTATCTCCGCTGGAAAGACGTGCCACGCCATCCTGCTCTGCATTTACCTTCATAGAGCGGAATTTCAGCACATTAAATTCCTTTCCATCCTTGGTCAGACGAGTCTGTGCATAAAAAACAGGTCCTCTGTCATATAGCTTAATTGCCAGCGCAGTAAGCAACATAATCGGTGACAAAATAACGATTCCTGTTACTGACATAACCAGATCAAACAGCCTTTTGAAAAAAAGATACTCCGGGTTTGGTTCATATCTTCCGATTCTCAGCATAGGTAAATGGAACAGATGAACCTGTGTAGCCCCACTCATCAGCACATCTCCAACCCTTGGAATTACATACACTCTTACATTCTTCTCAATACAGTATTTCAGAATGATGTTCCTGTCATGGCTGTGGATTCCGCTTAAAAACACAGTCTCCATATCATCCAGCTTATCCAGATGCTCCAGACACTCCTTCACCTGCACGATCTCACATACATGGAACTTCCGTTCCAGATCATACTGGTTGATCAGGCTTTCCAGTCCGTCTCTGATATCATAGACAATCAATGTCTTCTGAGGCGGAAATGCCCTGAAATACCAGTGATGCGCCAAAAAGCACCATAAAGCTGACATAAAAATCTGACCGGCAAAAGCCATAAGTCCTGGTATAATATTAGGAAATCCTCTTACCAAAAGAGCAATCACCAGATAGCTGATACCATCTGTGATCAAAGCTGCCAGCACCTGACTATAAACCATTTCTGAAATACGGTTTACGGAAACCAGAAAAGCACTGTAAACTCTGGCAAAAAGGAAATATACCACCATAAACAAGCCAATCATCAGCAAATTTTCGCGTCTGCTAAAGGTATTCTCTATCTTTCCTGCATAATATCCATACCAGCAGCAGGCAAAGGGAATGGTCAGGCAAAAAATATTCAGCACCTTCACCAGCCGCAGCGGAACATCATGTTTCATTATTTTAGCTGCCTTATTATTTTTATCCACAAATAATCTCCTCTTTTGATTATTCAAACATGCTTCGACATTTAGGTATTATAACATAAGGCTTCTTAATGAGCAAATGCAGATATTTTCCAGTTTCCCACGATGTATTGCTATTTAAAACAGAATTTCGTTTTTGGTATTGCATTATTTTTCCAAGAGTGATACTATAAAGCACAGATTAAAAAGAATCTTCTCTTTAACAATGATACTTTAAACAGCATATTTTACAGATAGGTGAAGCATATGAAACCAAGAAATCCAATGAGTTAGTGGCGCATGCCTATTCCAAGCTCTATAACATTCCGTCCACAGGACTTCTCTTCTTTACCGTTTACGGTCCTGCCGGTTACTTATGCAGACACAACTGCTCTTGAAAGAGATTTTGGCTTCAAACCAAGCACAGCTTAAGAGATGGACTTAGAAAATTTGCAGAATGGTATAAAGTATTCTATAAGATCTGAGTATCAAGATAAATCCGGTCAGCTTTGGCAAAATTTGCCGGGGCTGACCGGTATTTTATGTCTGCGCCACAGGATCTTTAGTCTTGCTAAGATTAATAAAATTGTGAGTCCGTCCTGGTATCATATAAATTGCTTCTACCTTAAGCAATACATATTTCGGAAAATCTTTCTATTTACAGCTCAATTATTATCAGGATTTATATTGGGGTTGCAAATTATTATTCCATCTTCATAAGAAGAAGCATCAGGTAAAATTTGTTCTAAATTCTTTATCTTACTAAGTTCCTTGTTAACACTATCGTTAAAATTACGATATTCATTTTCTTCATTATATTCCCTTGATTTTACCAAATTATATATTGTCCCCAAAATACAATACCTTTCATTATTATATACCCAGCAACAGTAATCTTGTTTGTCTATAAGCATTGGTTCACAATCAGCCTCCAATGATTCAACATACTTGATAAACGCATCATAGTAAAGAAAACATTCCTCATCAATGTTAATATAGAATTTATCCTCTTCACTTTCTATGGGATCTATAGGATCTATATCATGGATACACCAGACTTTGTCCACATTATTACATAAATCAAAGCATGAACAGATTATGTGCTTATTCGTTATACAGTACTGCTTGTTCGATGAAATATCTGTAATTATTCTTACATTACTCAATTGATTGGCTGCGTGATTTATTGTTTGAAGAGCAATTTTCTTTTTTACCGTGCCCTTACTTTCAAATAAAAATGGATGCATCTGTTGATCTACTCCAAACCAATCTGGTGACAATTTACTTTTTTTAGGATTTGCTTTAAATCGCTTTTCTTTAAAGTGATACAGACGCGAAACATTATATATTTTATTTGCGATAACTCTTGTAGCAAGCATCCCCATTGCAAAAGAAATTGCAGCTTTATATGTGTCTTCAGCATACTTATAATCATCTGACAAAGTCCAAAATCCTCTATCTTTTTTTACTGCCATTTGGCAAATAGAAGAATAAAATGTTTGCGCTGTACCTGACATAATGTTGTTGTTATATCTGCCATTTAATATTGCATACTTTAAAAAATCTCGTTTTGAAATATCCAAATGACATTTCCGTCTATAGTCTGGCCATTTGGGATAATCTCTCTTATTGTTGAAATAATCATAACTTACTTTCGCTTTACTCATTTGTTTTTCCTCTTTATCATCCGTAAATATCCAATATCTATTTCCCTGCCACTTGCTTCTTTTAAGAACTTAACAATTTCTTCCATTGGCATCTTAAAAAACCTGATTTACCCCCATACTCCGCACATAGTCGATCCATTCATAAATATCTTCTATATCATACAAAGTATTCAAATCCTCATCTGTTGCTTTTTTCAATGCAAGAGCCATCAATCCATATTCGTTTTCCAAAAGTGTATCAAATACCCCCTGATCATCTGTATTGATGGATACACTAAGATGATTTTTTCCATTTGTCTGCTTGAGTTTTCGTGAATTAAACCGTAATATGGGATGTTCCTCATATTTCTTTATTGTCCCAATCAGATAATTAGAAGATGGATTGGTTTCTATTCCAATTCCTTTACAAGCAAGTTCCTGCATCATTTGTTCCTGAATTTGACGCACCAAATTGATATACTCTTTATGTATTTTAAATTCTGTAATCTTATCTCCTTCTTTTCTGACTGCCTCATTATAGTGATACAGCTCATACAATCTTCGATACTTTCTATTTCTGCGCACTTCATTACTGACCCGTGGGTTTAATTGATAGCGGTCAAACTTCAACAATTCTGTTCTCACAATAACGCTCTTAAACTGCACCTCATTCAATTTATAAATTTCTGGATTATCTCCTCTCAATTTCCACCCCTGATAATATTCATGAACAGAAGGGCAAACTTCCTCCCGTATATTATTTTCATATATTTCTTTATACAGTTGATAATATGTTTCTATCAATTCTGTTTTCAGCTGTTCTCCTATATGGCATCCCAGTTCATTTGCTTTGCAATACATCCACACAACATCATCAAGAAGAACCTGTTTCGCAATAATTACTTTATTACCTTTCATACAATAATAGTTCTGAGGTTCAATTCCAAGAGCCAATGCATGGCCTAAGCGATCGCCTCTATTCAGATTACAAAATAATATCGTTTCATCAATTGCGCGTAATCCGTCTACAAGATCAAGGAAATCTTCCCCCACGTGATAGGTAATACGAAGATTCTGCGGTATTCTTGCCGTATTTACCGCTTGATTGAAAACACATTCAGAAACAATTCTTATATCCGACAAATAACGAAACACCTGACCAAACACTTCCGGTCTGCAGGCAATCTCACTGGAACATGCATCAATACCTTTAACATGGCAATTTATTTCTCTTTTCTTTTCTAGCATCGCCACTATACTTCTGGCTTGTTTTCTTGATTTTACACGAACATTATAATTTCTCGGTCGTCCTTCTGAAAATCCATTATCTTTCAACTTTGGAAAATGAAATACATATATCAATTTTTCATATGTATCTTCAGATGTTCCCTTTTTTACCAACTTCTCATAGTTTTTTAAGCTACCATATAATTTCACCGAAGTATCCTTTGGACAGATTCTTGCTTCAAGAGAAATCATATTTTTCTTTATCAAAGTTTCATTTAGTGCCAGCTGCACAAGTTCGTCTTCATAGGCCTTATGCCCTTCTATAAAATACTCTTTTCGATCTTGATAGTCTGAAAAATTTGCAAATCCAATTTTATCATTGTTTTGGATAACTTCTCCTCTGAAATCAGTTCTTATAAGCAGATACGCATAAAATATATTTTTTTGTTCATCTGTAAAAATATTGGCTAATACACTCCTGTAGCATTCGTAAAGAAATTTCCGTTCTCCCGCCAACAATCTACATACATTATCATTATACTGCATCATACTTTTTTCAAGAGCATAGTCCAGTACATCACCATTTATCACTGCACCATAAATATTTCCTGCAATAATAATTAAATCCTGTAGCTCTGGAGTCAATGCTAAGAGCTCTGTCTCTGCCCTATTTTTTGTTTCCGTCCCCTTTGGCAACATTTGAATTAATTTTTCTGTTCTTTTTATCAGATATTCATCCCGTTTCAGACCGGAATTTAAATTTATACTCTCTGCCCGGATGTTGGAGATTTCATATACTCTGGCACCTGTAGCGAAAAACACTTCGATAACTGCGGCGTCACGTAAAGTGTGCTTATATTGAATTCCTGAAAGACTGCTTATGCTGGCATATATGTAATTGAGCAGCTGCTCGATTTCTTCCCGGGGTATGATACGTGGAAGAATGATGGTTTCTTTAAATTTCACTTTTATTTTCCGAAAAGGATTCTGCTCTACCAGTTCCTCTTCTTCTAAGTAACTGTAAAAGGCTTTTATGGAGGCAATTTTTCTTTTTATTGTTTTCTGTTTGTATTTTTTGTGTAGTTCTGTGATGTACTGCTCGATAGTTTCTTTTTCTGGCTCGTTGCTATGTACATAAGAAAAGAACTGGGTTAAATCGATTCGGTATGCTTTTATTGTTTTCGTGTCTAGTTCTTTTCTGTATGTGCAGTATTCTAAGTATGGTTTTACTTTGTCTTGTAAGTTCATGGTGGTACCCCTTTTTCTCTTTTTGGTATCACAGTACTGGAAAAGGTGGGGTTTGTCAAAAAAGCCTTGCGAAAGTTACTTATATTCTTAGAAAGACGTACCTTGTATATTCGATAATTCTTAATTATCAATAAATTCACAAAGGAAATTAACTAATGAGAGGAAAACTTATTTGCTTATTTGGCATAGATGGCAGTGGGAAGTCTAGTCTTCTTGAAATATTAAATAAAAGTAAATTAGAAAATACCATATGTACTTCTTGTATAAAAAATGCTGTCTTTGAAGAAGAATTATATCAAGCGGAAAAAACTCTTCAATTTCATAGAAATGATATTTTTTCTCATGAATTTAAGCATGTACTTCATATTGGTAGCGTTATTTTTCGAATGTATAATGAAATATTACCGATTTTAGATACTGGAAAAAATGTAATTCTTGATAGATATGTCCTCTGTATTAAATTATTCACAGAATTATTCCTTCAGCCTTCATGTAATTGTTTATCAAAAGCTTTGGAATGCCTGCCTAATCCCGATATAGGTATATACCTAAATGTAGATGTTGACATAGCAATTGCAAGAATACAACAAAGAAGCAGAAAGACCGGTATTCCACCGCATTATAGTGAAAGCCGACAAGCATTAATATTAAAACAGGCAAAATATGAAGATATTATTCCAAGTGAACCTTATCCCATTATAGAAATAAATGCAAATGACGATATTAATATAGTATATTCAACAGTATTAAAAATTTTGGAGCAATTAGAAGTTTATTAACATTGTCAAAACAGCTAATTTTATGACCATATTAATTGCTTCTGAATAAAACATTTAAGTTAAAGGAGTAATATGAAAAAATTCTCGGATAAATTATTTATATGTTTTTCGGCAAAAGATAGATACGTTATTGCTCAGCCAATTGTGTATCACTTAAAAAACTATGGTATCAATGTCTGGTATGATAGATACGAAATGATAATGGGAGATGATCGGTTCAAAAAAAATATTGAAGAAGGAGCTGGAAAATCAAAATATGCAATAATAATTTTGTCTCATAATACAATTACTTCATTCTGTGCTAGAGAAGAGATTCAAACTTTAAAATTAAGATATTTTAAAGGCGAAGTTACAGTTTTTCCAGTATTGTATGAATTAAAGCCTTCGGATATTCCGCCTGTATTTGCTTGGATTAAGAAATTAATTTTTAAAGAAGCTGATCGTAGTACTGGAACATTAGAAATATGCAACCATATTGTCTGTAAAATCACTTGCGATATGTTAAATAACTGTAAATACAAAAATATTAACGAAATAATTCAAAGTAAATTACCACTTCCAAGATCAATCAGGCATTTGTTTGAAAACTATATCAGGGTTGACAATTCAAATCTTAATAGTAAAATCACCTTGCTTTACGCTATATACATAATAATTACAGAATCTAATGATCCAGCATTACGACAAATATGTAAAGTTCCTTGCAAAATATTTGATAGATTATTTACAGAAAATCTTCTTAATTTGTTAATAGACTACAGAGAATTATGGTTATTGGAAAATTCAATATGTATATTAATAGAGTGCTATTATGGTTCTTGTACAGAATTCAAAATATAAACAATTGTTTTCGCTAGTGTTTCTGTATCGTTCTGAGAAGTAAGGGAAAGTATGCTTTTTTCCAGGTAGGGATATAATGTTAAATTATTTTTTATTTGCAGCCATATTTGTTCTGATCGCATATCAGGATAAGCAATGGGGATAATTGTTTTATGATATTTCAATGCTATTTCAAATTCTTCTTTAACACCACTATTAGGATTTGGAGCATCTGGATTATAATCACCAAAAGCAAATATTACTGCACCACACCCTTTAATAACATCTTCTCGAAGTTTCTTCTTATTTTCCAAAGAATTTTCACCAAATCCAACAAAAGGCTTAACAATAATATATTTTTCTTTATCCTTAATGCCTTTTTGAGCAAGATACTCATTTGCGTATCCAATAATATGTGTACCAAAGTGTCGACCAATTCCATTTACAATACGATAATCGTTCTCTAAAAGTTGATAACTTATACTACGTGAAAGATTATGAGAATATTTTACCACTTCTTGATTAAATGAGCGAAATGCACCAGAAATAAATACTTTCTTATTCCGTATTCTTTCATTTAATTCTTTCAATACAAAAAGTATCTCGTCGTATTCATCTACGAGAAAAACTTTAATATGATATCTAAGTTCTAAATCATGAATAAAATAATCAAAATATGGATTATCTTTCTCTCTTTTTAGGATTGTGTAATGTTGAGGTGTTGCATTGCCAAGATACTTTGCAATTTCGCTTAAACAGTCCATTACTAAATAATCCGAAAAACTATATCCAATAAACAAAAAAGTACTTGATATTAATTCTCTTTTAAAAAACATTAACATCATACGATGATTATATGAATATTTCTCATAATCTTCTTGTGTCGCAACAATGCCATCAGGATTTGTGATATCTCCATTCATTTTATATATATTAATTCGCTTATTAAGCTCAACATTAGATAAATCAGAATCTCTAAATACTTTATTAATTAAAATATTACGCTTTTTGTAGTTGTTTTCTAGCACATTATCAAAATTAGTTGTCCATATATTTGAAAATCCAATATCTATAAGCTCATTAATTAAAGGACTGTCACAGTCATTTTTATTTAATACTTCATTAATTCTTTTCAATAATTCTGGCTGTCCAAAATTATTAGAATAATATTGGGCAAGTTTATAGTAATTTGTTGAATCGCTTAATGGTGTACCGAGTTCTTTTGCAAGCGGCTTAAGCAAACTATACCAGGAAGGATAACCTGCGTTGATTGATGCACCAGCACCAACAAAAAGAGAAATTCTTTCATCAAGTGCTTGACGTGTAAATTGTTTGAGAAATTGTTCTTTGTTTAATGGCATTTTTATATCCTCTATTTTTTCTAAAGTTCGATATATAATAAAATTTAATGGATAATTAAGAATTATCTCTTATCTTATTATACAACCGAAATTCCATTTTTCCTCATAATTTTACTATTTTCTAAAAAAAGATATTTTTATCTTGTTTTCATTCGATGAACAGAAAGCCGAACCATCCAAAATGTATATCGAAATAACTCATTTCAATAAATCAACATCTTTCTCCACCAACTGCTTCTCTGCAATCTTAAGATTTCCTCTGTAGTTATTTCGCAGCTTTTTGACCAAATTGACGTAATTCGGGCTTGCTTTTATGTTTGGAGTGGATGAAGCCACTATTATTCTTGCATATACATGGTTAAAAGCGGAAAACAAAGCTTTAAACTGTGATAATGTTCCGTCAATCTGTTTTAATGAATGAGCTACGTCCACGCCTTTCAGTTCTGTTAAAATAGCCTCACATTCCTGTCCTCCAAGTACAAATAAATAATCACATTTGCAGATTCCCGGCGGGACTGATTTATCCTGTGGAATTATACCGCCATCCATTTTATATAAAATCACATGATCTTTCCGGGTATTCTCCAGGATGTATTTTTTCTTGCGTTCCTCACACTTTATCCTTGAGCGATTATCGGATACTTCAATACACTCAATGTTTTTATTTACACATGCAGTAGTCTTTTGATTGACAAGCTGTTCTTCTATGCATTTTTCCACTTTATTACATATCATTCATCCATCTCCTTGTCCAGTAAGCGCTCCAGTTCCGAATTTGTGATTGATGAAACTTCATCAATATAATCAGTACTGATCATATGGCTTTCTTCATCCAGCAGGTTTTCCATGCTGCTTAATCCTGATCTTGTATTTTCCAGTTTGAAAGCAGCAAATGTCTTATAATTAACACGTAAATTTTTTGCAATAACTACCGTACCTTTACTCTTTGGTCCATTTTCAATCTTGTCCGAATACAACAGGATATTTAAAGATGTTAAAATATATGGACTGTGTGTTGTAATAATTGCTCTGCTATCTGTGGAGTTAACCATCAAAGAAATCAGGCTTACAACATTTTTCTGGGCAATTGGAAATAAATGTGCTTCCGGTTCTTCTATAATTACAAAGCTCTTCTTTTTTTCCAGAATAATGATAAAGGCCAGCATCAGAATCCACAGTACCTCCTGCTGCCCGGAGGAACCATACATCAGTTTTACCCAATGTCTTTCATCAAAGTAAATTTTTTCTCCATCCATTTCGCTGGTATAATCCGCTTTAAAAATATCTTTTATGAGACTGTATGCTGTGTCAAGTGAAATATTATTAATTTGACCTTTTACAGTTTTAGTATAGTCTTTTACAATTTCCGGAATTTTGCTTCCAAATTTGCTTTTTGTATTTCTGATCAGATTGATAAAATCCTGCATTGTCAGATCCATATCTGAAATAGAAAAATCATGCAGCTGCTCTGACATGGTGGCCAGAAGACTTCTTCCTGCGGGGATATAGATAATGTCCGCATTATTTTCAAAAAGCTTATACAAACGTTCCTTGAACTGCTGTTTCAGCATTGCCAGAGCAGTAATATTATCGATTATGGAATTAATTTGTTCACTGTTTAGCGTTGCCAAAAACATTACAGATGCTTCATATATCAGTTCATTTAATGCATATTTTAAATTTTCAGCAAAGCGAAAGCGGACATATCCATCTTTATTCAGAGTGATTTCTATTTTCTTTTCTCCAAAAAAGTACTCTATCTTGAAGTTTTGCATGTGTGTGGTTTTGCCGAAGCATCCCATAAACTGTCTGGTCAGATATTTCATATAATTATTAAAATATTCATTTTTGTGATTGTCTGTATACTGTGCACCATCCATTAAGAATTCCAGCGTATAATCCCTTATCTTCTGGCAATAGTAAATAACTTTACAGGCTGTACTTTTCCCAGATGCCTGAGTGCCTATAAATACCTGCATTTTTTTATCTAAATCTATTTCAGCTTCGCAAATTGGACCAAATTGATGTATAAGAATTTTGTTCATAGCACTTCTCCTTTGGGACTTTGGTTTTATTAATAAATAGAGTTGATTGCAAATTTGTAGAAAAAAGCCCCGAAAACATCCAAGTTCAATGTTTCCGGGGCTTGCCCTGTGGGTGCCATAATAAACACCCTTGTCTCTTAAGTGGACCTGGCGGGAATTGAACCCGCGTCCGAAAGTCTATCCCTTGCGGCATCTCCCATCACAGTCGCTGTATTAACATTCCCTTTGCAGCACGCCCACCGACAGGCTTACTGCTTCAGTAGCTTCATAATACATCTACCGGGGCAAAGCTTACCCGGCAAGGTTTCTCACAAGGTCGACGCCAGACTCCTGAGGTGTGAGTGCAACAGGACTGACGGGCAGCACTTAGGCTGCCATTACTAACTGATCGTCAGCGTTTATATTTAGAATTTCCCGTTATTACGCAGTTCGGGAGACTGCGGATGGCTTCCACAACTTCAAAACCCCCGTCGAAACCAGTACAAGCCCTAAATGGATTATAATAGGTAGTTCTGGTACGCAGACGAAGTTTAAGCGGTTGCGCTTTTGGTTTATTATAAGGCAAACGGCTTCAGGTTGTCAAGGGATAGTTTCTGGTGCTTCATCTTGCCATTTATTCCTTCAGATGATAAAATCAAAATACATGAGAGGTATTTTAGGTTCAGGAGTATAGCTTTGGAAGGGAGCGTGAAAATATGGCTGCATTGCTGAAGCTTCCGGTTGGCATTGAAGATTTTCGGGAAATTCGCCGACTTGGTTTTTACTATATTGATAAAACGAAATTGATCGAGCAGCTTCTTGACAACTGGGGAAAGGTAAATCTGTTTACAAGACCCCGGCGTTTTGGAAAAACACTGAACATGAGTATGCTCCGTTATTTTTTCGAGATCGGGACTGATAGCACCTTATTTGAGGGACTTAATATTTCACAAAGAAAGGATCTTGTGGAAGAATATCTTGGGAAGTTTCCTGTAATATTTCTTACATTAAAAGGTGTCGAGGGCGAAACCTTTGCAAAAGCGAAAGCAAAGCTGGTTAAGTTAGTTGCTCTGGAGGCAGAGCGATTCCATTTTCTGAAAGACAGTGACAGACTGACAGAAAATGAAAAGGCCAGATATGGTGCATTGGTTCGAATGAGCAGCGGCAAATATTTGATGGATGATGAAACTCTTGAAGCGGCGCTGCAGACATTATCGGAATTGTTGTTTCACTATTATGGGCAGAAGACGATCATCTTGATTGATGAGTACGATGTTCCTTTGGACAAGGCATATCAAAACGGCTATTACCAGGAAATGCTGTCACTGCTTCGCGCGTTATTCGGAGATGCTCTGAAAACCAACCAGTTCCTGCAGTTTGCAGTTTTAACCGGATGTCTGCGTGTTTCGAAGGAGAGTATTTTCACTGGTCTGAATAATTTCAAGGTTTTGTCCATTACAGATGTTCGCTTTGATGAACAATTTGGTTTCACTGAAGAGGAAGTAAGCAAACTGCTGAAGACCTATCATTTGGAAGGGCATTTGCCTGAAATAAAAGAGTGGTACGATGGTTACCATTTTGGAGCTGCAGATATTTATTGTCCATGGGATGTGATCAATCATGTAGATCTCCTTTGTAAGAATCCAACAGCAATGCCACAGTGCTACTGGATCAATACCAGCGGAAACATTCTTGTCAAAAATTTCATCACCAGGGCAAACAAGACAACCCAGGATGAAATCGAGCGTTTGGTTGCAGGCGAGCCTATTGAAAAAAATGTCAGATTGGAATTGACCTACGATGAGATTGACAATAGCATTGAAAATATCTGGAGTGTTTTATTTACCACAGGCTATCTGACCCAAGCCGGAATCACAGACCAGGGCGCATATAAGCTGGTCATTCCCAATAAAGAAGTGAAAGAGGTCTATAAGGTTCAAATACAGGAATGGTTTGATAAAAAAGTACGTGCGAATACGGAACAATTAACCTTTTTCTGGAAGTCTGTTGAAGAAGGAAATGTATCATCAATAGAACAATATTTAAATCGGACTCTTAGTAATTCCATCAGTGTCTTTGACACGAAAGCACCGGAAAAAGAAAAGGAGAGTTCTTATCATACGTTTTTGGTAGGCTTGCTGATTGGAAACACGAACTGGGTGGTTCGGTCAAATGTGGAGGCTGGGGAAGGCTTTGCAGATATCATTATTAAACCGGAAAATCCAGATGCAGGGATTGTCTTTGAGCTTAAGTATTCAAAAGACATATCAGGCTTAGATAAGGCCTGTGCAAAAGCGATTGAGCAAATTAAGAGCCGGAGATATTATGAGTATTTGAGAAATGACGGACGCCACGATATAACACTTTACGGTATCGCTTTCTATAAGAAAAGATGTAAGGTTGTTGTTGAAAAACGAAAAGAAGAATGGTAAATAATAACAGCCTGTTTTTTCCAGGAGTCCCGGAAGTATTGAGGATTCAATGCTTCCGGGACTTACTTGTAGAGCGAACATGTCACCTGGTTCTATTCTCCGAATTCCTCGGCCACCTTTTTCAGCATTTCCCGGATTGGAAGATGGTATGGACATCTGGTTTCGCATTTGCCGCAGCCTACGCAGGCGGATGCTTTTACCCCAAGGCTTCCGTAACGGTCCCGCGCCCAATCTGCAAGATTGTAGCGTTCCAGGTAGCCTGCGAAAAGGAAGGCGCTTGGAATGCTGATTCCTACTGTACATGGCGCACAGTAATTGCAGCGGCGGCAGAAATTGGTGCCAAGCTGATGGCGAACATCTTCCATCTGGGAAAGCTCCTCCTTAGTAAGGGGTGTGGTGTCTGCACATGCTTTGATGTTCTCTTCTAATTCGGATACCTCTGCCATTCCCGGGATCACCACGGTAACGGCAGGATTGGAACAGACGTAGCGAAGGGCAAGGGTTCCGTTCTCAATAGCGCCGCCAGCCAGAGGTTTCATGGCAATGAAGCCTACATTTTTCTCCTGGCATTTGTGGATCAGCTCTTCTCCCTGACTTTCTACTATATTATATGGGAACATGATGGTCTCCACCCAGTCAAGACTTAAAGCACGTTCAAACACTTCTGTGGAATGTGCGGTAAGACCGATGTGACTGATTTTGCCTGCTGCCTTGGCTTCCATGAGGGCTTCCAGTGCGCCCCCTTCGCCTACAACTGTATCCAGCTGCTCCATGCTTGGGTTATGTACCTGGTACAGATCAATGTGGTCTGTGCGAAGATTTCCAAGACTTTTCTCAATATCTGCTGCCATAGCATCCTTGGTTCTGGCCATACTCTTGGTGGCAAGCACAAACTTGTCCCGGATTCCCTCCAATGCATAACCAAGATATTCCTCACTGACTGTATAGCCTCTTGCGGTGTCAATGTAGTTAACACCTTCATCCATAAGCTGCTTCATCAGTGCCTTGGTTCCCTCTGCGTCAATTCTCTGAATGGGGATTCCGCCGAAGCCCATCCGTGAAATCCGAAGTCCTGTTTTTCCTAGTATTGTGTACTCCATTTCATTCTCTCCTTATCTACCTATTCAATAGTTCTAACCAGCCCACAGCATTTCGGCAATTGATATTCCTAAGCAGGTCATTTCAGGTGCGTTCTTAGCGAAGGTGAAATCCACGACCTACATAGACTTAGGCGTGAGGGCTCTCCCGAACGTCTTAGTCGGAGTTGGTCGTTAGTTCACCGTAGCGTTGCACCGACCTGCGTGGAATATCACTTGCCAAAATGCGTCCGCTTTAGAATATAAAATATGCCACCGGCGCAATCGCCGATGGCACACAAAACCTTACGCTTATTCAAACATTAAACACGGGACAGATACTCACCTGTTCTGGTATCAATCTTAAGCTTGTCTCCCTGGTTAACGAACAGAGGAACCATAACCTGTGCTCCAGTCTCAACTGTAGCTGGCTTGGTAGCACCCTGTGCTGTATTTCCAGCGAATCCTGGCTCTGTCTCTGTAACTACAAGCTCAACGAATAACGGCGGCTCGATAGCGAATACATTGCCATTGTGGGAACAGATCTTAACCATCTCGTTCTCTTTAACAAACTTCAGAGAATCGCCAACCTGCTCTTCTGTAAGACCAACCTGGTCAAATGTCTCTACGTTCATGAAGTAGTATAATCCGCCGTCATTGTACAGATACTGCATATCAACACGCTCAATACGTGCTGTAGGGAATTTCTCTGTAGGACGGAAGGATTTCTCTAATACGGATCCTGTGATAATGTTTTTGTATTTGGTTCTAACGAAAGCAGCTCCTTTACCCGGCTTAACATGCTGGAATTCTACGATCTGACAAACGTTGCCATCAATTTCTACTGTGACACCGTTTCTGAAATCACCTGCTGAAATCATAATTAATTTTTCCTCCTTATAGTGCTTGTGACTAGCAATATTTTATAATATATGTACCATTTTTTCAACTACTTTTTTTATAATGAGAGATTTTTCTTGAAAATCATGGATATGGAACCGCTCACAGCTCACTCTCAGGGAAGCTTACTCTCAATTTCCTTGATCAGCTCCTCGAAAGGCTTCACGCCTGTTACTACCTCAATATCTGCAAATTTATGATAGATCGGGTCGCGCTGCTTCAGAAGCTTCTTGATCTTCTCCTCCTGGTTATCTCCTTCCAGAAGTGGATTGTTGTTTCCTTCCAGTCTCTTGCGGAAGGTTTCTGCAGAGCCCTTCAGGTAAACAACTGTACCAAGCTGTTTGATATATTTCTCATTCTGCTCCTGGATCGGAAGACCTGCGCCAAGGGAAATCACCTTCTTCTCCTTGTCCTCGATCAGTGCCTTCACGGTCATGGTCTCCAGTGCGCGGTAATATGGCTCCCCAAATCTCTGAAAGATCTCCTTCACAGGCATGTTCATTTTGCGGACGATCACCTTGTCTACATCTACAAATGTCAGTCCCAGGTCACTGGACAGACGTTTCCCCACTCTTGTCTTGCCAGAACCCATAAATCCGATAACCACAATATGGTTCATGAATTCTTCTCCTCCTTGGTATAAAAATGTAATACGATTCTTTCCAGATAGCGCTTCAGCACGATCTGGATCTCTTCCTTCGGGTGTATAGGCTTCACCAAAATGTTGCGAAGACCGGCATTCTTAGCCCCCCAAATGTCCGTAAATAGCTGGTCTCCGATGAATACCGTATTCCCGGAGTTTGTTCCAAGCCGCTCCATGGCTCTCTCATAGCCTCTTCTGGATGGCTTGGATGCCAGTTCAATATATTCGGCACCCACAAGACTGGCAAAGGGTGCAACTCTTTTTTTCTTATTGTTGGACACCAGACAGCAGGAAAATCCTATGTCCCGCAGCTCCTTAAAAAGCTGTATGGCTCTCTCGTCAGCCGGTGCCCCATGAGGAACCAGGGTATTGTCAACATCGAACAAAAGCCCCCGATAGCCCTCCTGGTATAATTTCTTATAGTTTACTACATATGCTGAATCCAGATATTCATCCGGAAAAAAGCGTTCAAACATTCTGTTACATCCTTTATTTCTTTATATTCTGTCAGCTGTGCAGGTAAGCCTGCAGCTCCTCATAGCGCTCCTTCATTACCTCATAGCCATGCTGATAAAAATCCATCAGCTTGTCCTTATTGGTCTCTGCTCTTCCTACGGCAGGCAGCTCCGGACGAATTACAAAAATGTGTCCCTCCTGCTCCCATTTCTCTATAAGCTCCAGGGTTCGGTTGTAATTGCGGTAGCGGTTATATAAGGTATTCAGAAGCTCCGGATAATGGCGAAAGGCAGCTACATAGACAGGTGTGCTTTTACCGGGCTTCTTCTTGCGGTAGCCCTTATTTCTGGTAAGGATCACCACATTCTTGCGATAGCCCTTCTCCATGGCATGGATCAGGGGAATGGAATCTGCGACTCCTCCGTCCAGGTAGGGAACTCCGTCTATCTCCACAGCAGGACTTACAAGGGGAATGCTGGAGGAGGCTCTTCCGATATCCATCAGCCGCTGCCTGTCATGCTTCTCAGACATATATTCCGCATCACCTGTCAGGCAATTTGTCACTACCATTTCACACTGGATATCGGACTGGAAAAAGGTGTCAAAGTCAAAAGGAAACAGCTCATTTGGATATCTGTCAAATACCATGTCCATGTCAAAAAGCTGGTGCTTCTTAAGGGCAGCCCTGGTGGCAATGTAGCTATTCTCCTTGTCCTCTACAATCATACAGTCCCTGGTGCGCCCCGGCTGATGGGAAACATAGTCAAGGGCATTGCAGGAGCCTGCGGAAACACCCACAACATAGGGGAATTTCACATCCTTTTCCATAAGGAAATCCAATGCTCCTGCTGTAAATACGCCTCTGTTTCCTCCACCCTCCAGAATAAGAGAGGATGAAACTTCTGTTGCTTCTGTTGCTTCTGTCATTTCTATTCACGCTCCTTAAGAGGTACATATTGTGCAGGCGGCAGTACATTCTTGTATGCCGGACGAATGATCTTATCTGTGTTGATCAGCTCTTCCATTCGGTGGGCACTCCATCCTACAATACGTGCCACTGCAAAAATCGGTGTATAAAGCTCAAGGGGCAGATCCAGCATGCTGTATACAAAGCCGCTGTAAAAGTCCACATTTGCGCTGACGCCCTTGTAAATATGGCGTTCCTCAGCGATTACCTCAGGTGCCATTTTCTCAACCATGGCGTAAAGGTTGTATTCCTTCATGCGGCCCTTCTCCTTTGCAAGGGTCTCTACGAAGCCCTTGAGAACCTGGGCACGGGGATCGGATACAGAGTAGATAGCGTGTCCCATACCATAGATAAGACCTCTTTTATCGAAGACTTCCTTATGAAGAAGCTTGCGCAGATACTCTCTTACCTCTTCTTCATCGGAAATATCCTTAACATGCTTCTTCAGATCCTGGAACATGCTTACAACCTTGATGTTGGCACCGCCGTGCTTCGGTCCCTTTAAGGAGCCAAGGGCGGCTGCGATCGCGGAATACGTATCGGTACCTGAGGAAGATACTACATGGGTGGTAAAGGTAGAGTTGTTACCACCGCCATGCTCCATGTGGAGGATCAGGGCAAGATCCAGGATCTTCGCCTCCAGGTGGGAATACTTTTTGTCAGGACGGAGCATACGCAGAATATTCTCTGCTGTGGAAAGCTCCTTCTTCGGATTGTGAATGTAAAGGCTCTTGCCGCATACATAATGGTTGTAGGCCTGATAGCCGTATACGGATAAAAGAGGAAATACGCTGATCAGGTTCAGGCACTGTCTCAATACATTCGGAAGGGAAATATCATCCGGCTCCTTATCGTAGCAATAAAGTGTAAGTACACTTCTTGACAGGGCATTCATAATGTCCTTGGAAGGTGCCTTCATAATAACGTCCCTTACGAAATTGGTGGGAAGGGATCTCTGATTGGCCAGAAGCCTGGTAAAGCTCTGAAGCTCCGTCTCATTGGGAAGCCTGCCAAACAGCAAGAGATAAGTAGTCTCCTCGAAACCGTATCTGTCATCTTCAATAAATCCTCGGGTAAGCTCCTTAATGTCATAGCCTCTGTAGGAAAGACTTCCTGCACAGGGCACCTCCTTGCCGTCAACTACCTTCACTGCACATACATTGGAAACCTGAGTCAGGCCTGCAAGAACGCCCTTACCATTGATATCACGAAGACCTCGCTTTACATCGTATTTCTGATAAAGTGACAGATCAAGACTGGTATGCTCCTTACAGATTCCTGTCAGGCTTTCTATTTCCGGTGTTACTTTCATGTTAAATCCTGCCATATGGTAAACCCCTTTCTCTTTTTAATTTTCCGATAAATCTTCCTCCCTGAAAAATGCAAGCTTGCTTATCTTTGTTTATATGTGGACAGGAACTCTCTCATCTTGCCCATAGCCTTCTCCAGCTGACGCACGTTCGGCAGATATACTACACGGAAGTGGTCCGGAGAATTCCAGTTAAAGCCCTTACCCGGTACCAGAAGCACCTGCTTCTCATGCAGGAAATCAAGAGCGAACTGTTCATCATTGTAAATATTGAATTTCTCTGTGTCGATCTTCGGGAAAATGTAGAAGGCAGCCTTAGGCTTCACAGCACTGATTCCCGGAATATCATTAAGGGCCTTGTAAATAAAGTCTCTCTGCTCGTAAACCCTTCCGCCCGGCTGAATGTATTCATTCACACTCTGGTAGCCGCCAAGTGCCGTCTGCACAATGGACTGGGCCGGAACATTAGAGCAAAGACGCATGGATGAGAGCATATTGATTCCCTCTATGTAGCCCTTCGCCTTATTCTTGGCACCGCTTAGGATCATCCATCCGATACGGAAGCCTGCGATCATGTGGGACTTGGAAAGTCCGGAAAAGGTAACGCAGAATACATCCGGTGCCAAAGAGGCGATGGAGGTATGCTTATACCCGTCCATGATCAAACGGTCATAAATCTCATCGGAGAAAATGATCAGCTCATGCTCTCTTGCGATCTGTACAATCTGCTCCAGGATCTCCTTAGGATATACCGCACCTGTAGGATTATTGGGATTAATGATAACGATGGCCTTGGTCTTATCTGTGATCTTGCTTCTGATGTCATCAATATCCGGATACCATTCTGACTGCTCATCACAGATGTAATGCACTACATTACCTCCGGCTAAGGTAGCAGTCGCTGTCCATAGAGGATAATCCGGTGCCGGGATCAGGATCTCGTCCCCATTATCCAAAAGGGCCTGCATACACAGGTTGATCAGCTCGCTGACACCATTACCTGTATAAATATCATTCATGGTCACGCCCGGGATTCCCCGAAGCTGTGCATACTGCATGATTGCCTTTCTCGCTGAGAATATTCCCTTGGAATCAGAATACCCCTGTGAGGTACGGATATTGCTCAGCATGTCCAGTATTACTTCCTGTGGTGCGGAAAAACCGAAAGGATATGGGTTGCCGATATTCAGTTTCAGGATCTCCATTCCATCCTCTTCCATTCTGGCTGCCTCATCCACAACCGGGCCTCGCACATCGTATAGTACGTTATCCAGTTTGCTGGATTTCTCAAATGTCTTCATTTATTTTCACTCCTTTGCATCGGCATAGCATGTTTCTTGTTTTCTATCATCTCATATTTGGCTGATTTTCGCAAGCCCCTATGAAATTTTTGGAAATCCGAAAAAAACTCTTTTCTTTTTTAGCGCTTTAGTGTATAATAGCGACGTTGAAAAAATTTTACATACTCAGGATGAGGAGGAATTACAATGTCTTACACTGAAGAAGTATATGAAAGAGTCGTAGCACAGAATCCTGGCGAGCCGGAGTTTCATCAGGCAGTAAAAGAGGTTCTGGATTCCCTGAAAGTCGTAATCGACAAGAATGAAGAAGAATACCGCAGCATGTCTCTTCTGGAACGTCTTGTTGAGCCGGAAAGAATCATTTCCTTCCGTGTTCCGTGGGTAGATGACAAGGGCGTTGTTCAGGTTAATAAGGGTTACCGTGTACAGTTCAACAGTGCAATCGGACCTTACAAGGGTGGTCTTCGTTTCCATCCGTCAGTTAACCAGGGTATCTTAAAATTCCTTGGATTTGAGCAGACTTTTAAGAACTCCCTTACCGGGCTTCCCATTGGCGGTGGTAAAGGTGGTTCCAACTTCGACCCGAAGGGTAAATCTGACAGAGAGGTTATGGCATTCTGCCAGAGCTTTATGACAGAACTTTCTAAATATATTGGTGCTGATACTGATGTTCCTGCAGGAGATATCGGTGTAGGCGGACGTGAAATCGGTTATTTATTCGGACAGTATAAGAGAATCCGCGGATTATATGAAGGTGTTCTTACAGGTAAGGGACTTACCTACGGCGGATCCCTGATTCGTACACAGGCTACCGGATATGGTGTTGTTTATATGCTTGATGAGATCATGAAAGCACATAATGATTCTATTGATGGCAAGACCTTCATCGTTACAGGCTCCGGAAACGTTGCTATCTACGCAGTTGAGAAGGCTCAGCAGCTTGGCGGCAAGGTTGTTGCTATGTGCGATTCCAACGGATATGTATATGATCCAGAGGGAATCAAGCTTGATATTGTAAAGGATATTAAGGAAGTAAAACGTGGTCGTATCAAAGAGTATGCTGACCGTGTTGAGGGTGCTACCTATACAGAGGGACTTGGAATCTGGAACATTAAATGTGATGTATACCTTCCATGTGCTACTCAGAATGAGCTTCCTCTTGAGGGTGCTAAGGCACTGGTTGCTAACGGCTGCAAATATGTAGTTGAGGGTGCTAACATGCCTACTACTCTTGATGCTACAAGCTATCTGATGGAGAATGGTGTTCTGTTTATGCCTGGTAAGGCAGCTAACGCCGGCGGCGTTGCTACTTCTGCTCTTGAGATGAGCCAGAACTCCATGAGACTTTCCTGGACAGCTGAGGAAGTGGATGAGAAGCTTCACGGTATCATGGTAGATATCTTCCATAAAGCTGATGATGCTGCTAAGCGTTACGGCATGGAGGACAACTATGTTGCTGGTGCTAACATCGCTGGATTCGAGAAGGTTGTAGATGCTATGAAGGCTCAGGGTATCTGCTAATCTGAGCATGATATGAAATTGAGAGGGGCGGGCGCTTCGGCGCCTGCCCCTTTTTTGTATGGTGGAAGAAAATTTGCGTAGCGAAAATCCCCCGCTCTACGGCGGGGGCGGGAACCGCGAACTCCGCTTCGCTCCGTTTGCGTAGCGAAAATCCCCCGCTCTACGGCGGGGGATTTTCTTAGTTCATGAACTTCTTCAATTCATCCATGAAGGTGCTTACATCTTTAAATTCCCTGTACACGGACGCGAAGCGCACGTAGGCGACGGAATCCAGGTCTTTTAGGTGGCTCATGACGATTTCGCCAATCTTGGTGCTGGAGATTTCTTTTTCTTCGGTGTCGAAGATGTCGCCTTCTACGGCGTCGATCATGGCTTCTAATTTCTCGCTGGCGATGGGACGCTTATAGCAGGCGCGGCGGATGCCGTTGATCAGTTTGTTGCGGTCGTATTGCTCCCGGTTCAGATTTTTCTTGATGACCGTCAGCGGAATGATCTCCACATTCTCATATGTAGTAAATCTCCTTCCGCAGGAATCGCACAATCTTCTGCGGCGGATGGAATTAGTTTCTTCTACTGGTCTTGAATCTACTACTCTTGTATTATCCTGATTGCAATATGGGCATCTCATATGAACTTGTCTCCCTCCTTTTCGCTCCCATGTATCAGCCTTTCAAAACGGACATGCCGCTTGTTGGCGGCATCACTTTATATTAGGTATTCCTCATTTTTTAGGAGCAATTCATTGGCACTTTTACAGGTATTTTCTCACTTGCCAGAACCAGCACCAATCTTTTCATTCGGTAACATAAAACGGACTGAATTTCTTAATTTTTATTATACTTTAAATATAGAAAGTGTGTCAACAAACTCTGGGCATATTTTCAGAATTTTTGCATAATCTCATAAAAAACAGGTATTTTTCATGCGTATCTGCGAATTAAAACAAAAAGAAGTGATCAATATCTGTACCTGCCGTACTTTGGGCTGCCCGGTGGATGTGGAGTTTGACTGCGAAAGCGGGTGTATTACGGCTATTGTGGTTCCGGGACCCGGGAGCTTTTGCTTCTGTTTCTGGGGTCCGGCCAGCGAGTATGTCATTCCCTGGAACTGCATCCGGCAGATTGGGGATGACATTATTTTAGTAGAGATTGATGAAAAGCATTGCTGTAAAAAAGACTAATACAGCCAAATTCAGGCAAAATATAACACCAGCCAGGAGTTACAAACTATGAAACCTGCTAAGTTCATTGCAATATGGTTTTAAATTGTCAAGGGGCAATAATTTTTATATTTTCCCGAAAAAAGAATATTTATCCTCCGGCATGAGAATCATTTTATTAATCCGTTTACTTATGCACAAAAAGGAGGATTCATAAAATGGCACTTAACAAAGTTGAAATTTGCGGAGTTAATACGTCGAAGCTTCCGGTATTGAAAGCAGAGGAAAAAGAGGAACTTTTTCGCCGGATCAAAGAGGGTGATGAAGAGGCCAGGGAGCTTTATATTAAAGGAAATCTGCGGCTTGTTCTCAGTGTGATCAAGCGTTTTTCAGGGAGCAGTGAAAATATGGATGATCTTTTTCAGATCGGGTGTATTGGGTTGATTAAGGCCATCGACAATTTTGACACTACATTGAATGTAAAATTTTCTACTTATGCAGTGCCTATGATCATTGGGGAAATCCGGCGGTATCTCCGGGATAACAACAGTATTCGGGTGAGCCGGTCTTTGCGGGATATTGCTTACCGGGCGATTTATGCGAAAGAGACTTACATGAAGAATAATCTGAAGGAGCCGACGATTGCGGAGATTGCCAACGAGATTGGGATTGAGAAGGAGACGATTGTTTATGCGATGGATGCGATCCAGAATCCGGTGAGTTTGTTTGAGCCGGTTTATACGGAGGGTGGGGATACCCTTTACGTGATGGATCAAATCAGTGATAAGAAGAACCGGGAGGAAAACTGGGTGGAGAACCTTTCCCTGCGGGAGGCGATTAACAGGCTGAATCAGCGGGAGCGGCATATTATTGACTTGCGTTTCTATGAGGGGAAAACACAGATGGAAGTGGCCCAGGAGATTGGGATTTCCCAGGCGCAGGTCAGCAGGTTGGAGAAAAATGCGCTGAAGACTATGAGGAATTATTTGAGGGCATGATGTATGCCGTTACCCGTACGCGCTTTTACAAGGTATATTCACCGCAGGCCGTCGCAACGTTCCGGCAAGCTAGCTGGTAACTTCGACTAAGACGCTCAGGAGAGCCTTCGCGCCTAAGTCTCCGTAACCATCGGATCTCGCCTCCACTAAAGACGCTCCTGAAATGGCCTGCTACATGAATATACCTTGCAAAATCGCTGGTTATCGACAACTGGTAATACAGCAAAAATTAAGTATCTGCTATATTGACACAGGGTGATTTTCTCATCTGTAAAGCATGCGTAACCCATCCTCTTATAATCCGGTATAAGCCCTATATAAACTTCCCTTGTACTCATCAGTTCCATCCAGTACACAGCATCCGGGCACCTGTTATTCCTAAGCAGGTCATTTCAGGTGCGTTCTTAGCGAAGGTGAAATCCACTGCTTACGAAGACTTAATCGTGAAGGCTATCCTGAACGATTTAGTCGTAGTTAGCAGTTAGTTCACCGGAGCGTTGCACCGACCTGCGTGGAATAACAGGTGCCCGGATGCGTCCCTATTGAATCCACTATTCTAACGCTTTTTCCAATTCTTTCACTACAATTTTCAATGCCTTAATTCTCGCATACTTCTTATCCACAGATTCCAGAATATGCCACGGAGCGTAGGTTGTGCTGGTTTTGGTGAGCATTTCGTCTACGGCGGTTTCGTAGGCATCCCATTTCTCGCGGTTGCGCCAGTCCTCGTCAGTGATTTTCCACTGTTTTTCCGGATTATTCTGGCGATCTGTAAAGCGGGCAAGCTGGGTATCCTTATCAATCTGAACCCAGAATTTAATAATCACAGCACCCCAGTCAGACAACTCCTTCTCAAACTCATTGATCTCATTGTAAGCACGCTTCCAGTCATTTTCACTGCAGAAGCCCTCCAGCCTTTCCACCATCACACGGCCGTACCAGGTGCGGTCAAAGATAGCAATATGGCCATCCTTAGGCAGTCTTGTCCAGAAACGCCACAGATAATGACGTGCCTTTTCATGGGGCTCCGGGCTGGCAATAGGATGAACCTCAAAGCCACGGGGATCAAGAGCCTCTGTAATTCGCTTGATATTTCCGCCCTTTCCGGCTGCATCCCAGCCCTCATAGGTAATGATCACAGGCACACGCTTCCGATACAGACGGTTATGAAGCTCTCCCAGTTTTTTCTGCAGATGTTTCAGCTCCTTCTTATATTCCTCATCTTCCATCACCTTGTCTGCCAGTTCGATTTCAGAAAGCCGGGGCATTTTCACAAGGGGAAAAACATTTGGGAGAAGAGGCGCACTGTGAGCGCTATTCTGCAGGGCAACGTCAATATTATTTACCATTGTCTCAAGCACCTGAAGCTCCGCCCAGCCTCTGTCTGCAGCATCGATAATATACCAGGGTGCAATGGAGGTGTTGGTGTCTGTAAGATAGCGGTCAAAAACCTTCTGGCAGCGTTTGTAGTGTTCGTTCTGCCATCTGTCAAAATCATTTACACGCCACCTGGTATCATGATCCTTGTGAAGGTGCTCCATACGGCTTGTCTGCTCTTTTTTATCGATCTCCATGAAAAATTTCAGTACCAGATAACCATTATCTGTAAGCTGACGCTCAAAATGCTTAATACTCTCAATCCGCTGTGTGTAAGCTTCCTCCTCTAATCCGTTCAGGCAGTCCTTACAGGTCTGCTCCATCCAGCCGGAATCCAGAAAGGTAAATTTGCCAGCTTCCGGGATCTGGTTGAAATAGCGGTACAGAAACGGTCTGCGCAGCTCATCCTCTGTAGGCTTGGACATAGTAGCCACCTTAAAAAAGCGAGGATCAATATATTTGATCACCTTACCGATGGTGCTTCCCTTGCCGGATGCACTCCAGCCTTCAAACAGCACAAGCACCGGAAGCTTATGCTCCTTTAGCTTCATCTGCTGCTGGTAAAGCTTCTCTCCTGCTTCCTTGATTCGTTTTTTCAGTTCATCTTTTTCCGGTATCTCTTCCGGTATCCAGGTTTTCAGCATTGCAATTCCTCCTTATATCTGATGCTGTTAAGCTCTGAATCTGCTCACGGCCTCGTTATTTTCTGTATTATATCATATCTATTCCCATTTTGCTTGAATTTTACAAATATTTAATGATACCAGTGTCAAAAGATCAAAAAGCCGTTCGTGCTTGCACGATAAGGCTTTTGAACTTGGGACACGCCAAATATGAGAAAGCAGCGATTTACGTAGTAATCAGCGGATTTCGAATATTTGGAGGATTGCGGGAGCTGCGTAGCAATCCGGGGATCAAATGAGTGTCAAAAGAACTTTTGATACTCATATCATTAAATTTAGCTTGCAACTTATGGTTCGAATATTCTATATACATCCGGGCAATTTTGTGTTATGATACAGGAAATCATAATTTGTACAGATTTTGCAAGGACGCAGCATGTAGAATGTTGCGCCTTTCTTATATGTGAGAAAGGATACTTCCTGTTCCATATGCCGCATCCTGCAAAATACCAAAGGAGGGGATTTCCATGCCTTTATCTGTTTTTATTGAAATGACCCTGTCTGCCATTCTCACGGTGTGGTCACCGGGGCCAAATAATATCCTGCTGCTTTCCACGGCAAGCAAATATGGAATTTCCGGGAATCTGCGGTTTATGACGGGAATCTGGAGCGGTTCTCTTACTTTGATGTGTCTTTCCGGACTGTTCTGCAGCACCCTTGGAAAGGTGGTTCCGGGAATCCAGCCTGTGATGAAGTATCTGGGTGCTGCCTATGTGCTGTATCTGGCATGGCAGACCTGGCGCCGACTTCCGCCCTCAGATGCGGTACAGGAGAAAAAGCCCACCTGGCTCATGGGCTATTTCCTGCAGCTGGTGAATGTGAAGATTATCATTTATGGACTGACTATGTTTTCCGCTTATATTCTGCCTTATGAGACAAAAGCTCCCATACTGTTTGGGTTTGCGGTGTATCTGATGTTTCTCGGGGCACTGGGAAATCTGATCTGGGCGTTTGCAGGAAATATGCTAAAGCGGTTTTACAGTGGACATTATAAGCTGATGAACGGGGTTATGGCCCTTTTGCTGGTATGGTGTTCCCTGAGAATTGCAGGATTATTGTAAAAAAACACCTTCTGAAATGCTCTCCCATCTCAGAAGGTGTTTTTCTTTATTTACTTAAATGCGTCTACCAGCTCCTGGCCATCGTCATAGCCCTGGTTTTTCAGTTCTTCTACAAACCACTGATCTACGCCGTCTACAGCCTCTTTAAAGGAATCAATGTCCATATCTTCCTTTTGGGTAATGGTTACACCGTTTTTCCCTGCCCAGCGATCCATAATCTCTTCGTCACCGGAACGGTTAATGTAACGCTCATATTCCACTGCCATTCTTCCTGCTTTGTCCACAACCTCCTGCTGCTCAGGGGTCAGTCCGTCATAGATGTCCTGATTGATGCAGAAGAACAGACAGTCATAAATTGCATCCCACATAGAGCAGTATGGCTGAACCTCCTGCACACTGGCTGCATCAATTGCCGGAAGGGGATTCTCCTGGCCCTCAACTGTGTTCTGCTGAAGTGCGGTATAGGTTTCAGACCAGTTCAGGTTGGTAGCATCTGCTCCCCATCTCTTATAGCATTCCATAAGAAGGTTGGAGCCTGCTACACGGATTTTCAGGTTCTTCATATCGTCCACGGATTTTACCTCGCGGACGCTGTTAGTAAGCTCACGGAATCCGTTCTCTGCAATTCCCATGCAATGCAGACCATACTCACTAAGGATTTCCTTTAATTTTTCTCCTGCCTCGCCGTCAAACTTGGCATCTGCATCTTCCACAGAGTCGTAGATAAACGGCAGGGATACTACGTTGAATCTTGGGTCAAAGGCAGAGTAGATCAGATTGGAATGCATGGAAATCTGCACCGGATCTCCGTTCATTAATGCCTGGATTCCCTCGGACTGGTTTCCGTTTGTCAGCTGATCTGCTGCATATACGTTTACCTTTACTTTTCCACCTGTGGCTTTTTCCATCAGCTCGCCAAACTTACGACCACCCTCTGCCCATGTAGAGGTTTCTGTTGTGGAGCAGGTAAAGTTCCAGGTGGTTTCCTTCCAGTCAAGGTCGCTGTAATCACCGATTCCTGCAAATGCCTCCACCAGCTCTTCTGCATCGTCATAGCCCTGTTTCTTCAGTTCTTCTACAAACCACTGGTCTATACCGTCTACAGCCTCTTTAAAGGAATCAATATCCATATCCTCTTTCTGGGTAAAGGTTACACCGTTTTTCTCTGCCCAGCGATCCATAATCTCTTCGTCGCCGGAACGGTTAATGTAGCGCTCATACTCTACTGCTTTCTGACCAGCCTCGTCTACAACCGCCTGCTGCTCAGGAGTCAGTCCGTCATAGATGTCCTGATTGATGCAGAAGAACAAGCAGTCATAAATTGCATCCCAAATGGAGCAGTATGGCTGAACCTCCTGCACACTGGCTGCATCAATTGCCGGAAGGGGATTCTCCTGGCCCTCAACTGTGTTCTGCTGAAGAGCGGTATAGGTCTCAGACCAGTTCAGGTTGGTGGCATCTGCTCCCCATCTCTTATAGCATTCCATAAGAAGGTTGGAGCCTGCCACACGGATTTTCAGGTTCTTCATATCGTCCACGGATTTTACCTCGCGGACGCTGTTGGTAAGCTCACGGAAGCCGTTCTCTGCAATTCCCATGCAGTGCAGACCATACTCGCTGAGGATTTCCTTTAATTTTTCGCCTGCCTCGCCGTCAAACTTGGCATCTGCGTCTTCTACAGAGTCGTAAATAAATGGCAGAGACACTACGTTGAATCTTGGGTCAAAGGCAGAGTAGATCAGGTTGGAATGCATGGAAATCTGTACCGGATCTCCGTTCATTAATGCCTGGATTCCCTCGGACTGGTTTCCGTTTGTCAGCTGATCTGCTGCGTATACGTTTACCTTTACTTTTCCCCCTGTGGCTTTTTCCATCAGCTCGCCAAACTTACGGCCGCCATCTGCCCAGGTAGAGGTTTCTGTTGTGGAGCAGGTAAAGTTCCAGGTGGTTTCCTCCCAGCCGAGATCGCTGTAGTCACCGATTTCATTGAAGGAATGCTCCTCCTCGCCGGCTGCAGAGGCTGCGGTGGAACCGGCTTGGCCGGAAGCAGAATCCCCGGAATAAGCACCGTTTTTCGCAAGAGCTTTTGGAAGTGCTGTTGAGGTAACCGGAATATAAGTTACAACCAGAAGCACGGCAATACATGCTGCCAGCATAGGCATAACGGCTTTGGAAATTTCCTGAAGGGTAACCTCCATGCCTTTTTTGATTTTGATTCCGATTGCCACAAACAGATTGACTCCTACAGGAGGGGTAACCTGTCCGATTGCCAGGTTTACAGTTGCCATAACACCAAAGGCTACCACATCATAGCCAAGTGCTTTACATACCGGAAGCATAACCGGAATGAAAATGTACATTGCAGAGTTTGCATCAATGAAGCAGCCTGCAATAAGGAAGATAATGTTTACGATCAGAAGGAAGGTAAACTGGTTATGTGCAATGCTTCCAAGGAGCTGGGAAGCTGCATCTGCAATACCGAATTTGGTACATACATAAGAAAACAGGGAAGCACATGCTACGATCAGCATGATTCCTCCGGTTGTTTTCGCAGAATCAACACAAAGGTCAAACAGGTCTTTTAATTTTACCTCACGATAGATTACCATACCTACAAACAGACCATATACAACGGATACGGCTGCTGCCTCTGTTGGGGTGAAAACGCCGCCGTAAATACCGCCCAGGATAATGATCGGCATAAGGAAGCCCCAGAAAGCATCCTTAAATGCATCCCAGCGTTCCCTGGCTGTGGCTTTTTTCTGTGCCGGCTGGATGCCTTTTCTTCTGGCTTCCACCATAACTACGATAACAAGTGCAACGCCCATCAGGATACCAGGTACAATACCTGCCATGAACATATCTGCAATGGATACGCCTGTAATGGAGGCATATACAACGAATGCGATACTTGGCGGAATGACAATAGCGATGGAACTTGAGGTGGCCATAAGCGCAGTAGAAAATGGTGCGCTAAAGCCGCCTCTTTCCACCATTGCCGGAACCAGAACTGCGCCAAGGGCTGCAACAGTTGCCGGGCCGGAACCGGAAATTGCACCGAAAAAGCAGGCTACAATAACGCATACGATTGCAATACCGCCTCTTCTGTGTCCCACACAGGTATCAACGAATTTAACAAGTCTTTTGGAAATTCCGGCTTTCGCCATGATATTTCCGGAAAGTACGAAAAACGGAATTGCCAGAAGCAAAAATTTGCTGATTCCGGCATACATATTGGTTGCCACAATAGTAAGGGAGGTTCCGGAGTACAAAATTGCACACACAGAGGACAGACCCAGACAAATTGCAATGGGCACACCCATGATCAGGAAAACAAAAAATGAAACAAAAAGAACTGCGCTTATCATTTATTTATCCTCCTTCTTGATTTTGTCAGTACAGTAGTCAATGCAATATTCAATAAAATGTAAGATCATGCATCCGGATCCGATCGGAACAAAGGACCAGAAAATCCATTCCGGCCAGTTTAGTACAAAGGTACGCTTGCCGTTCTCCAGCTGTGTGATTACTTTGTCCATGCCAAACCAGAATAAGATGGCAGTAAAAATAATGCAAAGTATAGTAGAAAGGATTACGGATGGTTTTTTCAGCTTCCTGGGAAGGCGGTCTGTAACCAGGGACAGGTTGACCAGCTCTCCTTCGCGACATGCAAGTGCAGCAGCCATTAAGGTAATAAGGACAAAGACTGCAACCACAAGCTCCTCGGTAAAGGACCAGGAACGATGGATGACTTTACGGGAAAAAACATTTCCCACTGTCAGGATCAGTATCAGCAGGGTGGATACTACAAGAATACAATTTTCCACTGCTGCTACTGCATTCATGATTTTCTTGAACACTTTCATTGATTTCTCCTCCTTTGTTGCTTGTGCGGTTTTTGTCTTTGCGCCGTTGGCGCTCCCGCAGCTGCCGACGACATTCGCAATCCGGGCTATTGCCCTACTTGCTCATGTCGTCTTGCCCGTCCAATATCCTTGAATTTCCCATGCAAGCATGGGAGATGCAAGGCTGCTGTCCGGGACTTTCACGCAAAAAGTCCGCCCCTAAACTAGGGACGGACTATATAAGGCCGCAACCACCCTGTTTCTCCTTTGAAACAAGTACGAAAAGACAACGTACCGACATACGTGGTTCCGATAACGGGGAACAACCGTGGAAACCTACTTGTCCTGTGAAGCGTTCGGCTTCCCTTCTCGGGGATGATCTTCAAAACAGACCTGACGCTGCTTTCCACCTGCGCAGCTCTCTGTAGACAAGCTTCCTGTTTCTACTGCTTCCCTTCAAGGAATTTAATCCTTTTTAAATTTAGTTGTTTAACGAACTGAAGTAATTTTACTACCAAAGTTTTGGGAAGTCAAGTATAATTATACAAATTTCATGCATTATTTTTCGCCAGGGGCAGACAGATGTACATATCTGCCAAACACGCTCTACCTCAACACCTTCCGTGACTCCTCATCTGCGAACTGCTGCCGTACCAGCTGATAGTAATAGCCCTTCTTTTCCAGCAGCTCCAGGTGCCTGCCCTGCTCTACGATTTTTCCATCCCGCACTACTAGGATCAGATCTGCGTTCCGGATGGTGGACAGACGGTGGGCAATGAGGAAGGAGGTTCTTCCTTTCAGAAGCTTGTCTGTAGCCTGCTGGATCAGCTGCTCTGTTTTGGTGTCAATGGAGGAGGTTGCCTCATCCAGAACGAAGATGGCGGGGTCCGCAAGAACTGCCCTGGCAAAAGAAAGGAGCTGCTTCTCTCCTGTGGAAAGACAGTCGCCGCCCTCTCCTACATCGCTGTCATAGCCCTTATCCAGTTTCTCGGCAACCTCATCCGCATGTACTGCCCGGGCAGCTGCCTTCACCTCTTCGTCTGTGGCATCCAGTCTTCCATAGCGGATGTTCTCCATTACCGTGCCGGAAAACAGGTGAGGATTCTGAAGCACATAGCCAATATTACTGTGCAGCCACAGCTGGCTTCTCTCCCGGTAATCCCTGCCGTCGATCAGGATTCTGCCTTTCGTCGGCTCGAAGAAACGGCAGACCAGATTGACCAGCGTACTTTTGCCAGCACCGGTCTCTCCTACGATTGCCACGTTGGTGCCAGCCGGGATTTTCAGGTTGAAGTCGGTTAATACCTCTTCTTTTCCGTCTGGATACTGGAAGGAAACGTGCTCAAACTCAATGTCACCTTTAATAGGCTCCCAGTTCTCCTTGTGGGGATTAAAGAAATCACCGTATTTCTCCAGCACTTCCGGAGAATCTACCACCTGGGGCTTCTCTTCCAGAAGGGAGGTCACCCTCTCAATATTTGCCTGCGCGGAAATGCACTGGGACAAAATTCCGGCAAGTCTCTGGATTGGCTCGAAGATTCCTACTGCATAAGCAGTAAAGGCAGCAAGGGTTCCCAGATCCAGCCGTCCGTCAAGTACCATAATTCCGCCGCGGTCCAGCACAAGGGCAGTAGCCAGAAAACCGAAAAACGCTACCATAGGAATGTAAATGGCGTTCAGTCTTGCTGCTTTGATGGAGGCACTTCGCATTTCCTCTGTTACTGCGGAAAATTCGCCGAAATTTTTCTCCTCCACCACCAGGGACTTCACCGTTTTTGCGCCCATAATCCCCTCGTTGTAGCCGCTTGTGATCTTGGAATTGATCTTGCGTACCTGACGGTTCCAGGTAAGGATCCGGTTCTGGAAGTACCAGGTGAGCACGGCAATAGCCGGTACGATCATCATGATCACCAGTGCCAGCTTCCAGTTCAGGAAAAGCATTGCCACAAGCACGCCAACCACATAGGAAATGGCCCAGAGCATGTCGATCACATCCCAGGCGATCAGCTCGGTGATCCTTGCCACATCGTTCATCACCCTGGAGAGAATATATCCTACCGGAGTGGCGTTGTAATAGGAAAAGGACAGCTTCTGAAGGTGGACAAACAGGGCGCGCTTCATATCGCGGCCTGTTTCCACGTCAATTTTCATGCATCCTCTGGTAAAGCAGATTACCGTACACATCTGGAACACGATCACGGCAATATACAAAAGGATAAATCCACCAAGGCCTGACAGGGTATTCTTCTCAATAAAGGAATCAATGGCATGGCGCTGGAACAAAGGCATAATAATGTCCACAACTGAACAAAGCAGATTCATCAGCACAACCATGATCAATGTATTTTTTCTTGGTGCAAGAAAGGGAAATATTTTTTTCCAGATGGAAAGGTCTATGGATTTGGTATATTCTTTTTCTTCTATTCGCATACTGCACCTCCTTCCATGAGACGAATGTCACTGTTCATCTGTATCTCATAAATATCTTTGTATGGTCCCTCCTGCTGGATCAGCTGGTCGTGAGTTCCCATCTGCTGGATTTCCCCTTTGTCCATGACAATAATGCAGTCTGCCTGCATAAGGGAAGTGATTCTGTGGGAAATCATAATGACCGTGGCTTTCTCCATCTCTTTTTTCAGTTCTTTGCGGATCTTGTTGTCTGTCTCGGTATCTACTGCGGAAAGGGAATCGTCAAATACCAGCACCGGAGCCTGTTTCATCAGCATTCTGGCAATGGCAACACGCTGCTTCTGGCCGCCGGATAAGGTAACGCCGCGCTCTCCCACAATGGTGTCGTATCCGTCGGTAAAATGCAGGATGGACTCGTCCACACAGGCAATTTCCGCTGCATGGCGGATTTCCTCATCCAGAAGCTGCTCCTTTGTGATGCCGATGTTTTCCCGGATGGTCCGGGAGAAAAGGAAGGGTTCCTGAAGGACCATTCCGATGTTCTGGCGCAGATACTGGCGGTCGATGTCACGGATGTCCGTGCCGCCGATGGTGATGCTTCCGCATCCCTCTGGCAGATCGTACAGGCGGTTCAGAAGATGGACCATGGTGGATTTGCCGCTGCCTGTGGTGCCAAGGATGGCGAAGGTGCTGCCTGCTGGGATGGTGAAGTTGATGTTTTTCAAAATCGGGTGATCCAGGGAATAAGCGAAGGACACATTGCGGAAACAGATGTCTCCGGTCAGCGCTGGCTTGTTATTGGCATCTGTCGCATCCTCTTCCTCTGCTTCCAGAATATAAGCCACACGCTCCATGGAAACGCCTGCCTTACTCATATCGGAGATGATTCTGCCCAGGCTTCGCACCGGCCAGGTGAGGGAGGCGTTGTAGGAAAGAAAAGCAATAAATTCGCCAAGGGTGATCCTTCCTTCCACAGCGAACACCACGCCCAGAACCATAACCATCAATACCTGCAGGTTGGTGATCAGATCGCCAGATGCCCAGAACACACTCATCAGCTTCCCCAGGTAAACCCAGAGGTCTGAGTAGGCGTTGTTTTTCTGGTCAAAGCGGTCGATCTCGTATTTCTCACGTCCAAAGGCACGGACCACCCGCACTCCTGTCAGGTTCTCCTGCACGGTGCTGGAAAGGGCGCCTTCCGCCTCGTCGGCATCCTGGAACCGCTTCCCGATCCGGGAATGAAAGAATGCGGAATAGCCGATGATCACCGGGAAAAAGGCTGCCGCCGCCAGGGTGATGGGCACATTCATGGAAAACATGATTCCCAGATACAAAATAATCAGAAAACAGATTCGGAACACCTCTGGAAGCTGCCGGCACACAAAGTTGCGGATGACTTCCACGTCTGAGGTGCACCTCTGGATGATTTCTCCGGTCTGATGCTGTACATGCCAGGAAAATGGCAGATACTGGGTATGATGATACAAGGTATCACGGATGGATTTCAAAAAATTCTCGGAGCCTTTTGCCAGGCACATTTTACTCAGGTAATTAAAAATCCCCGACAAAACAGCTGCGGCTACCACCAGAATGGCGGCCAGTAACAAGGCCTGCCGCACGTTCAGACCATCCGGGATTCCATCCAGCACCAGAATATGGTCTGCCGTGTATTTCACGATTTGCGGGATCAGTGCGTTGCATGCTGTAAACAGCACGGAAAACACTAAGGTTCCCACTAAAAACCGGATATTTCCTTTCAGGAAACGGAAAATGATCCGGAATTTGTCAGTTTTTCTTTTTGATTTCATACTTTCCCCCTGTTTTGGTTTTACTTCCTGCTTTTCTTTTGCTCTTCTGGTCCAGACAAAAGCACTTCGCGTAAGCTCCCCTAAATAACGCATTGTGCTTTATGGGAACTGCGCCATATGCATTTGTCAAAATTGACAGTAAAAAAGGACACCCCTCTGAATCAAGGGATGTCCTGTATACGCAAAAGTCACTGCAATATTCGCTCTGTGTGAATCCGTCCAATTCTTAGGATGCTTTCATCTAAGAAAAAGCCCTTCTCACATCGCTTCGCAGTCCATAAAAGCAGGCAGCTGGATATTCCTTAATCTCAGGTTTTCATGTAAATGATTGTTTCTTATTCCTGTGATATTCATATTACTGCCTCCTTTCCTTTCTTTTCATCACATGTGCTTTTAACTATATAGCACACAGATGTTTGTGTCAAGCTCTTTTTATCGTTTTAGTTGATCATCTGGCTGTACTGCTCTGCGATAGGGCCAATATCGCCGTATGCAAGCAGCTGGCCTTTTTCCAGGATCATGGCTTTGTTGCAAAGACGCATAACCTGCTCCAGGGAATGGGATACGAAAAGCACGGTGACACCGGAGTCGAACATGCTCATGATCTTCTTCTCGCTTTTCTTACGGAACTTGGCATCTCCGACGGAAAGCACCTCGTCCAGGATCAGAATCTGGGGCTCCACAACTGTGGCGATGGAAAATCCAAGCCTTGATTTCATACCGGATGAATAATTTTTCACCGGAACATCCATAAATTTCTGAAGCTCGGAAAATTTCACAATCTCCTCGTATTTGCTGTCAATAAAATCCTTGGTATAGCCAAGCATGGAACCGTAAAGATAAATGTTCTCGGTTCCGGTGTACTGGGGCTCAAAGCCTGCGCCAAGTTCCAGAAGAGGAACCATTTTGCCGTGCTTTTTCACGCTTCCTGTGGTGGGCTTGAATACGCCGGAGATTACCTTAAGAAGGGTACTTTTTCCAGCTCCATTAAGGCCCAGGATTCCCACACGGTCTCCTTTTTCCACGCTGAAATTAATGTCTCTGAGAGCCCAGAACTCATTGTACTGGAGTTCACCTTTGATGGCTTTAAAAATGTAGTCCTTTAAGCTGTCAACCTTCTCGCGGCTCAGGTTGAATTTCATACTTACATCATTTACTTCTATGGCATTCTGGCTCATATTTTCTCCTTAAATATAAAGAATAAACTGATCCTGCTTTTTTCGGAAGCAGATTACGCCCACAATGGTGATCATAACGCTGAATCCCACTGCATATAATACATATGGCGGATACATAGGCTTTCCGAAAATTGCGGAACGGAAAATCTGGATGATGCAGTACAGCGGGTTGAATTTCAGGATCCATGCCCAGCCGCTCTTAAGGAGCTTGCTTGGATAGTAGAAAATCGCGCAGGTGTACATGATCATCATCAGGGCTACGGACCACAGATATTCAATATCCCGGAAAAATACGCCGATGGTTGCAAGAAGCATTCCGCTTCCATAAGAGAAAAGCAGGATAATAAGCAGCGGCACCGGTGCCTGAAGCAGATAAATGGTAGGCTTCACTCCAAGGATCACGCTTACGATTGCAAGCACCAAAAGGGAGATCAGGAAAATTACATAGTTATAAGCAACGGCTGAAAGGGGGTATAAATACTTGGGTACATATACCTTCTTAATCATGCCGGAGTTGGCACGGATGGATTTCAGCGCTGCTTTGGTGGCCTGTGAATAAAAGCTGTACAGAAGACGTCCTGTCAGAATGTATACAGGGAAGGTTCTGTCTTTGTTTCCATAGAGAGTTCCGAATACGATGGTCAGTACGATCATGGAAAGCAAAGGCTCCAGCATTGACCATACAATACCGAGATAGGAACGGCGGTATTTCAGCTTGATTCCTTTTTTTACCAGCTCGCTTAACAGGAACTGGTATTGTCTGAAATTGTCAATGTATTTCTTCATATTCACTCCATTGTATAAATAGATTGGCTTTCCCGGAGATTGTGTCTCCGAAAAAACTAAGCTGTATTTTAGCACACTCTACCATGGGTTGCAATATTAACCTCGGTTCCGGCTGGCTTCTACGGCCATCTGATAGGCTTCGGCGTAGGAGATTCCGGTTTTGCGGCAGATTTTGGCAAGGCTTTCGTATTCCGGGTAGCACTTCTGGGCGCCTTCCGGGCCGCAGATTTTTACTTCCACTTCGCCGAAGGGGATCATGACTTTTTCTTTGCGTCTTGGTAAAATGGTACGCTCCATTCTTGCCTTGCGGATGCCGATGCTGGTGGTCTCTGCGAAAATCAGGGCTTCCATGCCGGGGACATCTTCTTCCTTGCAGATTACGGTGAGCAGCCATGCTGGGCGATTTTTCTTCATATATACAGGGGTGTAGTGGACGTCTCTTGCGCCTGCTTCAAAAAGGCGCTCCATTACGAAGCCAAGGACTTCACCGCTGCAATCGTCGATGTTGGTTTCCAGTTTGTAGATAACGTCTTTGTCATCGCTGGATTGGTCGGAGTCTGTGTTTCGAATCAGCATGGCGCGGAGGATTCCCGGGCATTCGTAGGTTCGTTTGCCGGCTCCGATGCCGATTTTTTCAATTTCGAAATTCTCCGGAAGTGTTTTGCCGGTGCGCACTGCGGCTACGATTGCGGCGCCTGTTGGGGTGACAAGCTCGCCTTTTACCTGGGTAATCTTAAGGTCCAGGCCGCACTGCTGTACAATGTTGGTGACGGCAGGAACGGGAACCGGAAGGATGCCGTGCTGGCAGCGGATGGTGCCGATTCCTTCATATAATACAGGGATGATCACGTCTGTGATTCCAAGGTTGTCCAGGCAGACTGCCACGGATAAAATATCTACAATGGAGTCTACGGCGCCAACTTCGTGGAAATGAACTTCCTCTGCGAGCACGTTGTGGGCTTTGGCTTCCGCCTGGGCAAGTATTTCGAAAATGTCCAGGGAGATTTTTCTCGCGTTTTCGGTCATGTCGGCAGCAGCAATAATCTGGCGGATTCCTTTCATGCCGCGGTGCTGGTGATGGTGGTGGTGATCATGGGTATGCTCACCATCATGGCTGTGTGTGTGCTCATGCGCATGGTCTTCCTGATTATGAGAATGTTCATGTTCGTTATCGTGAGTATGGACATGCTCATGATTAGGTTCCTCTTCATGGCTGTGTGTGTGTCCATGTGAATGTTCTTCTTCGTGACTATGAGAGTGCTGGTGAGCGTGTACATGCTCATGGCTATGCTCTTCTTCATGACTATGCGCATGCACTTCCATCTTACTCAGCTGTGCTGCCTCTGCAGGATGCTCATGTCCATGTAAATACTCCATATCATGATCATGTCCGTCGATCTCGGCGTCCAGGATTACGTCGAAGTCACATGCGTCAATTCCGGATTTCTTTACACGGCTGATTTTGGTCTCGAAGCCCTGCACGGGCAGGCTTGCAAGTACTTTTCCCAGTACTTCCTGATCTGCGCCCAAGTCCAAAAGGGCTGCTACTGTCATATCCCCGCTGATTCCGGAATAGCATTCCAAATATAATGTTTTTCCCATTTTGTCTCCTTATTTTCCCAGTGCCAGACGGTTGATCTGCGTAGCCAGATAGCCGGCACCGTATCCATTGTCGATGTTGACGGTTGCAATTCCGTTTGCGCAGGAATTGATCATAGTGAGAAGGGCAGACAGTCCGTGGAAATTGGCGCCGTATCCCACAGAGGTAGGCACTGCAATCACCGGACGGCTTACCAGTCCGCCCATGACGCTTGCCAGGGCGCCCTCCATGCCTGCCACTGCTACCACGCAGTTGGCTTCCTGGATTACCTCAAGTCTGGAAAACAGACGGTGCATTCCGCTGACTCCCACATCATAAATCCGCTCCACATGGGTACCAAAATACTCTGCTGTCTGGGCAGCTTCCTCCGCAACGGGAATATCTGCGGTGCCAGCTGTGCACACAGCGATTTTGCCCTCGTGAACCTTATCCAGCTTCTCTATTTTCAGAATCCGGGAAAGGGGATCGTACTGAACCTGGGGGAATTTTTCCCGCACAAGCTCATACTGCGACTGGGATGCTCTGGTTCCCAGCACTTCGCCCTCCTCATGGTACAATCTTTCAAAAATTTTCAGCAGATGCTCATCTGCCTTATTGCTGCAATAGATTACCTCCGCAAAACCGGTACGGGCTTTCCTGCCTGTATCCAGTTTGGCATAATCCATTTCTTTATATCCATCCTGTCGGATCATCGTCCCTGCTGCGTCCGGGGAAAGGGTTCCCTGCTGCACCTGGGTCAGTATCTCTTTCAGTGTCATCTGTCACTTCACTCCTTATCTGCTGCCTGTATCGCGGTGCGCCCTTTCCTTGCGGAAGGCATTTTACCGCCACTTAATTGAACAGCAATTCAATTATACCGTTTTCTTTCCCTATATTCAACCGAAAAAAGTCCCGCCTCATCTTAGAAGCAGGACTTATTTTTCCTATGTATGTTTTATTTTGCTTTCGCTGCTTTCTTATCTCCAAGGAAGCCGATGGAGGTTACGCAGATCAGCTTATCGAAGATCATGAACATAGCCGGCAGAATGAACAGTACGACTACCATACTGATGATGGCACCACGTGCAAGCAGTGTACAGATAGAACCGATCATCTCAACCTGTGAATAACAGGAAACACCGAAGGTTGCTGCGAAGAAGCTAAGACCACTGCTGATGATGGACGGCATGCTGGTCTTATGGGCAATGCTGATGGCTTCCTTCTTATCCTTACCATGCTGTCTCTCTCTCTGATAACGGGTGGTCATCAGAATCGCATAGTCAACTGTGGCTCCTAACTGGATGGCACCGATGACAATACTTGCAACAAACGGAAGACTGATTCCCTGATAGAACGGAATCGCCATGTTTACAAAAATCGCAAATTCAATAACCGCAACCAGAATAATAGGCAGGGAAATTGATTTGAAAATGATCAGGATGATCAGGAAAATAGCACCGATGGAAATAACATTTACACGTACCAGGTCGGCATCTGTCGTATCCTGAAGGTCCTTCATAAGCGGTGCCTCGCCGATTACCATTGCTGTATCATCATATTTCTTAACGATTTCATTGATCTTGGCAAGCTGGGCATTTACCTCATCTGTTGCAGATTCATACTCGGAGCAGACAAATGCAAGCTCATACTGGTCACCCTTAAAAATCTTCTTCAGATCACTTGGTATCATGGATTCCGGAACAGTTGAGCCGATCAGGGAATTCATACCCAGACTCCACTTTACACCCTCAACCTCATCGATTTCGCTTAGCATCTTCTGCTTCTGCTTGGGATCCATGTCATTATCCATCATAACCATATGGATATTTCCTACTGCAAATGTTTTCTCCAGCTCATTGTTTGCAATGTTGCAGTCCAGGGTAGCCGGAAGGGATTCTGCAATGTTGTAATAAATCTGTGTATGATTGTTTCCGTAAATAGCCGGGAACAAAAGAACCAGGAAAATAACAACCCATGCCTTATAATGCTTTGTAATAAAAGCAGATGGCTTATCCATTCTGGAAAACAGAAGCTTATGCTGTGTCTTCTCAATTGGTTTGTCAAAGAACAGAACCAGTGCAGGGAGAATGGTTACGCAGCAGACAACACCAATGACAACGCCTTTTGCCATAACAATACCAAGGTCACGTCCAAGGGCAAAGGTCATAACACAAAGTGCAACAAAGCCGGCAACCGTTGTAACGGAGCTTCCTGCTACAGACTTGAAGGTATTTGCAATGGCATGACCCATGGCCCGGTCTTTCTCACCGGGGAAACGCTTCTTATTCTCTTCATAGCTGTTGAGAAGGAAAATGGAATAGTCCATTGTTACACCAAGCTGAAGGACTGCAGTAAGTGCCTGCGTAATATAGGAGGTCTCTCCCAATATAATATTGCTGCCCAGGTTATAGAGGATTGCCAGTCCGATACTAAGCAAGAACAGGAAGGGAACAACGAAGGATCCGCTTGTCAGCTCCAGAACGATCAGGCTGAGCACAGCTGCGATCACAACGTAAATCGGCAGCTCCTGCATGGCAATATTCTTAATATCCGTAACAACACCTGTCATACCACTAAGGAAGCACTGCTCATTGGCAATCTTACGAAGCTCTGTAATGGCTTCCATGGAATCATCGGAGGATGTGGTATTATCAAACAGTACCAGCATCATGGTGGCGTCGCCATTGATAAATACCTTTCTGTATTTCTCAGGAATCATTTCCACAGGAAGGGTGATATCTGCCACATCATCATACCAGAGAACATCCTTAACATGCTCTACCTGGCTGAACTCATCCTCCAGCTTCTGGACATCCTTCATTTCCATATTTTCCACGATTACCATGGAAAAGGCGCCCATTCCAAACTCATCCACCAGAATATCCTGACCCTTTACAGTTTCAAGGGTATCCGGCAGGTAACTTAACAGATCGTAATTAACTCTTGTCTCTGCAATTCCGATCACAGACGGGATTACCAGCAAAAGCCCGATAAGAAGAACCAGAACCTTATGCTTGGCTATCCATTTTCCTACTTTGACCATTGATGTCATCTCCTTAATTCATTTCTTTCGTACTATAGTATAACCCAAAATGACCAATAGTCAATATTTATTTTAACAAAAAATGAAAAATAGTCATTTTTCTCAAAATCCGAGGAAAACGCCGATGATTTTTACTAAAAATGCCGCAACCCAGGCTACTGCGCACTGCATAATTACCACCTCTGCTGCCCATTTTCCACCCAGCTCCCGCTTCACAGAAGCAATAGCTGCCACACATGGTGTATACAGAAGGCAGAAGGTAAGAAGACAGACTGCTGCAAGGGGTGTCAGCACCTCTGTCAGGGCTGCCGTGCTGCCAAACAAAATGGACAGTGTGGAAACCACGCTCTCCTTTGCCATAAAGCCTGTGACAAGGGCTGTGGAAAATCTCCAGTCTCCAAAGCCAAGAGGCTTAAATACAGGTGCCACCATCCCTGCCACAACTGCCAGAATACTGTCCTTGGAATCTGTCACAATATTCAGATGCAGGTCAAAGGTCTGTAAGAACCAGATTACAATTGTTGCCACAAAGATAACCGTAAAGGCTCTCTGCAGGAAATCCTTTGCTTTTTCCCAGAGCAGCTGCCCTACATTTTTCGCTCCCGGAAGACGGTAATTCGGAAGCTCCATTACAAAGGGCACTGCCTCGCCCTTGAACAGGGTTTTGCCGAAAATCAACGCCGTCAGAATTCCCATCAGAATTCCGCCAAAATAAAGTGCCACCATTACAAGTGCCCCATATCTCGGGAAAAATGCTGCTGTAAAGAATGCATAAATCGGAAGCTTTGCAGAGCAGCTCATAAACGGAGTAAGAAGAATGGTCATCTTACGGTCACGCTCAGAGGGAAGTGTTCTGCTTGCCATCACTCCCGGAACCGTACAGCCAAAGCCAACCAGCATTGGCACAATGCTTCGTCCGGAAAGTCCGATCTTACGAAGAAGCTTATCCATTACAAAGGCAACTCTTGCCATGTATCCGCTGTCTTCCAGAAGAGACAAAAAGAAAAACAGGGTGACGATTACAGGCAAAAAGCTGAGTACGCTTCCAACACCGTTGAAAATACCGTCAATTACAAGAGAATGAAGCACATCATTTACGTTCCAGGCAGTCAGCAGCTGATCCACTGCATTTGTCAGACTGGAAATTCCCATGTCAAGAACATCTGAAAGTCCTTTTCCGATCACACTGAAGGTAAGCCAGAACACAAGAGCCATAATGCCTGCAAAGCAGGGAATTGCTGTATATTTGCCGGTAAGGATCTTATCCATCTTCTGGCTTCTTAAATGCTCCTTGCTTTCATGAGGCTTGACAACCGTCTCGTCACAGACCTTTTCAATAAAATCAAAGCGCATGTGTGCAATGGCTGCAGAACGGTCAAGGCCTCTTTCCGCTTCCATCTGTTTTACAATATGCTCTAAGGTTTCCTTCTCATTCTGATCCAGCTTCAGCTTTTCCAGGATCAGCTCATCTCCCTCTGCAAGCTTGCTGGCTGCAAAGCGCACCGGAATGTCTGCCTTCTGGGCATGATCCTCGATCAGGTGCATAATTCCGTGAAGACATCTGTGAACTGCTCCGCCATCGTCATTGGCATCACAAAAATCCAGCCGTTTGGGGCGTTCCTGATATTTTGCCACATGAATGGCATGGGCTACAAGCTCATCGATTCCTTCGTTTTTTGCCGCTGAAATAGGAACAACAGGAATTCCAAGAAGCTCCTCCATCTGGTTTACCAAAACAGCTCCGCCGTTTTGTCTTACCTCGTCCATCATATTCAGTGCCAGTACCATGGGCACATCCAGCTCCATCAGCTGCATGGTCAGATAAAGATTTCGTTCAATGTTGGTGGCGTCTACAATGTTGATGATTCCCTTCGGCTTCTGCTCCAGAATAAAGCTTCTGGTTACGATTTCCTCGCTGGAATAAGGTGACATGGAATAAATTCCCGGAAGGTCTGTTACAAGAGTGTTCTTTTTTCCGCGGATGGCACCGTCCTTACGGTCAACAGTTACCCCCGGGAAATTTCCCACATGCTGATTGGAGCCGGTCAGCTGGTTGAACAGGGTAGTCTTGCCGCAGTTCTGGTTTCCTGCCAGTGCGAAGGTAAGAAGCTCTCCTTCCGGAAGGGGATGCTCATCTGTCTTTTCGTGGTATTTGCCTCCTTCTCCAAGTCCCGGATGAGGAATGGCTTTGGCACGCTCGTTTCTCTTTGGAGCTTTCGCATCTCTGATGTTTTCGATTTCAATTTTGGCTGCATCTGCAAGGCGCAGGGTCAGCTCGTAGCTGTGGATCCGTATTTCAATAGGATCACCCATAGGTGCATATTTCACCATTGTCACATCTGCCATGGGAATGATTCCCATATCCAGAAAATGCTGTCTTAGGGCTCCCTCTCCGCCTACTACTGTCACAGTAGCGGTTTTTCCGATAGGAAGATCTTTTAACGTCATATGTACTGTCCTCTTTTCCTATGTATGATATGAGTGCCAAAAGGTCTTTTGTCACTCATATGATTCCCCTTATTGAGAAATTTTATCTTGTTACAGGGGTTAGTTTATTCTAATTTTTTCAGGATGTCAATATTATTGAGAAATATTATTGACAAACTCTTTTTTATCTGCTAGAGTTACAAAACAAGGTTTCCCTGTGAGGGAGTAGCAAGCGTGTTATTCACACGTGGCAAGTCAACACACCGGCCGACAGCTGTTAGAAAGTAATGCTTTGGTCTGGCTTGCATTAAATTGCGAGACTCATGTATAACTGGTGCTATACATGGAGTCTGTCCTTTTATAAGATTGTTGATGACCCAATATATAGCGATGGTTATATATCGGGTCTTTTTTCATGCTTTTTAGAGCGTGTTTGAAAAATCATTCCCACAAATTGTGACGCACATCTTGCAGAAAGCCTTTTTCAAACACGCTCTAGTTAAAATATGGAGGAAAGTAAAAATGAGTTACAGCTTTGTCTTTTTTCTCAACAGTGCTCTTCTGGGAGTTGGGCTTGCAATGGATGCGTTTTCTGTCTCTCTTGCCAACGGCCTTCATGAGCCGAAAATGAGAGTCCGAAAAATGTGCGGTATTGCCGGGATCTTCGGCGGATTCCAGGCCTTTATGCCTATGGCCGGCTGGCTATGTGTTCATACCATTGTGGAATCCTTCCGGTCTTTTGAGAAATTTATTCCGTGGATTGCATTGATCCTGCTGGGTTATATCGGCGGTTCCATGCTGATAAACGGCATCCGGGGGACTGGAGAAGAGGAAGAGTTTTCAGGAATCGGTCTTAAAGCACTTTTTATCCAGGGAGTTGCCACCTCCATTGATGCTTTGTCTGTAGGCTTTACCATTGCCAATTATGACTGGCTGATGGCTCTTGTCTGTTCTGTGATTATTGCTGTGGTTACCTTCTTTATCTGTATGACCGGGCTTTCCCTTGGAAAACGCTTTGGTACAAGGCTTTCCAACAAAGCGGATATCTTAGGCGGCGTGATCCTAATCGCAATCGGTCTGGAGATTTTTATCAGCAATGTACTTTAACGTGTGTATTTATCATAAAAAAGCTTTTATCTGTCCAAAGGGAACGGATAAAAGCTTTTTTTCATGTAAGTCCAATTAACGAATTATAATATATCCACAGTAAACCAGATAAGTCAGAGCCATAATAATACCTTCTTTACGGCTGATTTTTCTTTTCGTTCCTGCAAAAAGCCATACAAGCACTGTAAATATCATAAGAATAATAATATCGATGATATTTTCTCTAAGCAGAGCAACCGGGCTGATGGTTGCTGAGATTCCAAGTACCATCAGAATGTTAAAAATGTTGGAACCTACAGCATTTCCGATTGCCATATCCACTTCATTCTTTCTTGCCGCAACTATAGAGGTTACAAGCTCCGGAAGTGAAGTTCCGATGGATACAATGGTAAGGCCTACCAGGGTCTGGCTCATTCCAAGCTCGATTGCGATCCTGCTGGCAGTATCAACGGTCAGATCGCCTCCAAATGCAATGGCACCGGCTCCTACGATGAGAAAGAGAATGCTTTTTGCATATGACAGTTCTTTCGTTTCACACGCCTCAACACCTTCTATCTCAACCTTCTGTCCTGCCGCTCTGGCCTTCATTGCACTTTGTACCATTGTGAAAATATATACAGCAAATATAATAAGAAAAACAATTCCGTCTATATGTCCAAGTGTCATTCCTGTTTTATCACCTATGCCAAGAATTCCCAGCACAAGCAGCAACAGGGCACATCCAAAGGACAAGGGAATATCTCTGATCAGAGTTACATTTTGTACCATGATGGGAGTCAGTATGGAGCAGACACCGATTACAAACATCAGATTAAAAATATTGGAGCCTACCACATTACTGACTGCAAGCTCATTATTCTGCACCATAGAAGCCGTTACACTGACTGCTGTTTCCGGAAGTGAGGTTCCCATGGCTACGATGGTAAGTCCGATGATAATAGTCGGAACCTTTAATTTCCTTGCAATACTGGAGCTTCCTTCTACAAAAAGATCAGCGCCCTTTACCAGAAAGGCGAAGCCTGCCAGTAACAGCAGAATAACTGCTGCGATTGGCAATCCATTAATAAAATCCTGCATAACATTCTCCTTTACTCTTGTTATAATTATTTTTTCCTTTTTACAGATTCCTTATAAGGCAATCGTATAGGTATAAAATTCCAAAACGCAAAAAGACTCATGTATGCCAAAAACAGACATACATGAGTCTCATTCTTTAAGATTTGCCAGGCAAGATCCAAAATGAACCAAAGCCGCGACTGTTGACAAACCACGCTTTCACGCAAACTACTCCCTCACGGAATCTACAAGTGTATTTAATATATCAAATTGGCTCCAGGAAGTCAACCCCTTCAGAGCCTGTTATTTTACCGTTCACTTGCAGCCTTGTTATTCTTCTTCAATGTGCTCTCTTCCCTGGTCGATAATGGTGCGCACATGCTCGTCTGCCAGAGAATAGAAAATGGATTTGCCCTCCCGGCGGCTTTTTACCAGCTTATTCTGCTTCAGAATGCGAAGCTGATGAGAAATAGCGGACTGTGTCATATTCAAAGCCTTGGCAAGATCGCACACGCATACCTCTGCCTCAAAAAGCACAAACAGAATGCGGATTCTTGTGGAATCGCCAAATACCTTAAAAAGCTCTGCAAGATCATAGAGTTCATTTTCCTCCGGAAGAGTTTCGTTTACGATCTGAAGAAGGTTTTCGTGAACCTCACAGCAATCGCAGGTTTCAACCTCTTTCTCTGTATCTTTTTTCATAATCAGGCACCTCATTTTATAGATATCCAAATAACAATACAACGAAATATCAAGCAAATCAATATGCTTATTCCTTAATATCCGTTGTATCCGTTCACTGAATTTCATTATATGAATTCAGGGGGCAAAATTCTCTGCCCCCTCTTTTGTTTCTAAAACATAGATGTCATCTTTCAGCGGCATCTCTCTGTATCATTAAAGATTCTTTACAAACAATGTGCGGATCGCGTTAAGTACTGCGAGAACCATAACTCCTACATCTGCGAAAATGGCAACCCACATGTTTGCAATACCAAGTGCGCCCAGGATCAGGCAGATCAGCTTGACTCCAATTGCGAAGTAAATATTCTCATATACAATGCGCATGCACTTTCTGGAAATGCGGATGGCTTTGGCGATTTTCACAGGGTCGTCATCCATCAGGACAACGTCGGCTGCTTCAATTGCAGCATCTGATCCGAGAGCACCCATGGCGATTCCGATATCTGCTCTGGAAAGAACCGGCGCATCGTTGATTCCATCCCCAACGAATACCAGCTTCTCTTTCTCAGATTTGTTTGCCAGAAGCTCTTCCACCTTGGCAACCTTGTCTGCCGGAAGAAGCTCACTGTGCACTTCTCCGATTCCAAGCTCTGCTGCCACGGACTCTGCCACATTGCGGGCATCTCCAGTGAGCATAACAGTCTTGGCAACGCCTGCCTTTTTCAGGTTGGCGATGGCCTCTTTTGCATGAGGCTTCAGAATGTCGGAAATCAGGATGTGTCCTGCATATTTGCCGTCAACTGCCATGTGGACAACGGTTCCTACATGATGGCAGTCTTTGTATTCGATGCCAAGACGCTTCATCAGCTTGGCATTTCCGGCTGCGACCTGCACGCCGTCAACCTTCGCGATTACACCGTTTCCGCCGATTTCCTCAATGTCGGTTACACGGTTTCGGTCAATGGGCTTGCCGTATGCTTTCTGAAGGCTTTTGCTGATTGGATGGGAGGAAGAACACTCTGCATAAGCTGCATATTCCAGAAGCTTGGCATCTTCCATCTGGCTGTGATGGATTCCGCTTACCTCGAAGACACCTTTTGTCATGGTCCCGGTTTTATCAAATACTACGATCTTTGCCTGAGAAAGTGCTTCCAGATAGTTGGAACCTTTTACCAGGACACCCTGATTGCTGGCGCCGCCGATTCCTGCGAAAAAGCTAAGAGGAATACTGATGACCAGTGCACATGGGCAGCTGATTACCAGGAAGGTAAGGGCACGGTAGATCCAGTCGCCCCACTCCGGGGAAAGTCCCATGAACAGCATTCTGCAAAGAGGCGGGATGACTGCAAGGGCAAGGGCACTGTAGCAGACTGCAGGGGTGTAATATTTTGCGAATTTGGAAATAAAGTTCTCGGATCTGGATTTCTTGGAACTGGAATTTTCCACAAGATCCAGGATCTTGGAAACGGTGGATTCGCCGAATTCTTTGGTGGTGCGGATTTTCAGCACGCCTGTCATGTTGATGCAGCCGCTGATTACTTCTTCTCCGGCTTTGGCATCTCTTGGAAGGCTCTCTCCGGTCAGGGCGCTGGTGTTTAATGTGGAAGTTCCCTCTTCGATGATTCCATCAATGGGGATTTTCTCACCAGGCTGAACCACGATCACAGTTCCAACCTCAACCTCATCCGGATCAACCTTCTCCAGCTTGCCATCTCGCTCCACATTTGCATAGTCCGGGCGGATATCCATCAGCTCACTGATGTTTCGTCTGCTCTTTCCTACTGCATAGCTCTGGAAAAGCTCCCCGATCTGGTAAAACAGCATTACAGCTGTTCCCTCCTGGTAATCGCCTAAGGCAATGGCACCTACTGTGGCAACTGCCATCAGGAAATTTTCATCAAATACCTGCCTGTTTTTGATTCCTTTGAACGCTTTTTTCAGAATGTCATAACCGATTACCAGATAAGGAATCATGTACAATGCCATTCGAACATAGCCTTCTACCGGAATAAAACGCAGCAAGATCAGAAGTACAAACGTAATAATGATTCTGATCAGAACTTTTTTCTGCTTTTTATTCATAGCATTTCTCATGCCGCCGGGGCATGGCCTCCTTTAATTATTGAAAATTTAGGATTATTTCTGGCCAAAGCTGCCAGTTTATAGGATCGCGGTGATGCATTACCGCGGGATTCATTTTGGAAAAGCCGGACAGCTCACGACTCTGTCCGGCGGTTGCTTCAGAGCATGTGGACCTCTCCAAACCTTCTGGGCATGCTCCGGGCGATTCTGCGTTTCTTTTTCTTCTTATAAGAAGATCTCGCAGTCATCTTCTACTTTCTTGCAGTTCTTCAGGACTTCCTGCATAACTGCCTTCGGCTCCTGTCCATCTTCAAACTCAACGATCATTTTCAGTGTCATGAAGTTCACAGTTGCATTCTTAACACCAGCTGTGTTCTTAGCAGCTTCCTCCATCTTGTTCGCACAGTTTGCACAGTCAACGTCGATTTTGTAAGTTTTTTTCATGGTAGTGATCTCCTTTTTGAAAATGTTCTTTGTTTCATATGAACAATTATTCATATGTTTGTTTTTATTATAGCATGGTTTATTTTGCTGTCAATAGTTTTCTAGGGAAAAACATAAATTTTTCTTAACTTTTTTCTAAATTTTTTCCCTGTTTTGCTCTGTTCAATCGGGGGATTTTCATGTATAATAAACCAGATTGGTTGTTTTTCAGGGAAAGACAACGTATATTGGCATTGAATTGAATTTTAAGAGGAGATTTGCACATGAAAAGTTATCTGATTGTTTTTCTGATTTCTATGGTGCCGCTGATTGAGCTTAGAGGGGCTATTCCTTATGCGGTGGCTTTTGGTATTCCGCTGACTCAGGCTTACATTATTGCGATTATCGGAAACATGATCCCGGTACCCTTTATTTATTTCTTTGCACGCAAGGTGCTGGAATGGGGAAAGGATAAGCCTGTAATCGGACGTTTCTTCACCTTCTGTCTGGAGAAGGGGGAAAAGGGCGGCAAGGCACTTCAGGCAAAGGCGGGCCGGGGACTGTTTCTGGCACTGCTTCTGTTCGTCGGAATCCCGCTTCCGGGTACAGGCGCCTGGACCGGAACTCTGGCTGCCAGCCTTCTGGATATGGATTTCAAGTCCAGCGTTCTTGCAGTTATGCTGGGGGTTCTGCTGGCTGGAATCATTATGGGAGCTGCAAGTGCAGGGCTGTTTGGAGCGCTGTTCGCGGTGTTCAGCTAACTGCGGAAGCCGCATTTCGACGCAAAAAAAAGAAAGCATATGAATTTTATCCGTGGGGATAAGTTCATATGCTTTTTTTCATTAAAAATTGTAGAAAGGCTCTTCATCCCTTGTTCGATACTCGTGTTTTTCGTAGTAGCCGATGAGGGTTCCGTTTTCATCTCGAAGCGCAATCATGTATACGTCTTTCGCTTGCTTTTCATTATAGAAAGTGTGGATGCGGTTGTGTTCTTTGCTTTTGCCAAACCAGGCGATGACTTTCTCGATCACCTCCTTGGACTTGGGGTTATGGCAGTTCATAAGACTTTTTCCGATCAGCGCCTCACCGCCCCATTTGTGATAATTGGCGATGGCCTGGGGATTCATGTAGATGATCTCATGAGCCAGATTGCAGATCACCACAGAGGCAGTGTCCTGGTCAATGATGCTTTTGAAATAGGGTGTTAAATTCATTTTGTTCGTTCTCCTGCTGTTATAAATTTTAGTAACTATTCTGCGAGGCAGTATTGTGAAGGTACTGAACAGTTACAAATTTTATTTCTATATCGTACTGCATTTTTGTTCTTCTGTAAACTTTTTTATCAAACATCTAGCCAAAACTGCGTTAGAGCGTATCACCAAAATCATTCCCGCAATCTCTCGCAAATTGTGACGCACATCTTGCAGAAAGCCTTTTGGGGGACATACTCTAAGCCAACACATTTTCAGACAGATTTCGGTTCAAACTTCCCTCCATGTCTGTTATAATATTTTTTACACATCCCAACTACTATTACAGGAGGTTTTACTGCCATGAAAATTCTGCTGACCGCATTTGACCCTTTCGGAGGGGAAACTGTCAATCCGGCGCAGGAAGCGCTGAAACAAATTCAGGCACCAGCCCCGGATATGGAACTTATTAAACTTGTTGTCCCTACCGTATTCGGAGCTTCCACCCAGGCGGTTCATGAAGCCATGGTGCTTCACCAGCCGGATGTTGTCCTTTGCATTGGACAGGCTGGAGGTCGCACTGCCATCACTGTGGAACAGATTGCCATCAATCTCATGGATGCCGCCATCCCGGATAATCAGGGAAACCAACCACATGACGAGCCTGTATTTGCGGACGGCGCGGATGGGTATTTTTCCACGCTTCCTGTCAAGGATATGGTGGCTGCCATCCGTAACGCCGGAATTCCGGCTGCCATCTCTTATTCCGCAGGCACATTCGTGTGCAATCAGCTGATGTATGGTGTTTTGTATCACATTCATCATGAATTTCCCAATACCCGGGGCGGATTCGTCCATGTCCCTTATATTCCGGTTCAGACTTCCACTATGAACCGGCCGACACCAAGTATGGCACTTGAAGATCTTGTACGCGGGCTGGAGGCGGCGCTTCGCGTTTTATGATGTTAGAATGTGTCTCAAAATCATTTACTCCGCATTAAAAACAAACTTATCCAGCCGCTCAAAGGCTTCCTTCACCCGTGACAGCGGCAGAGCCAGGTTCATGCGGATGCCGTACTCCCCGTGGAATGGTCTGCCGTCCTGCCACATGACTCCAACTTCCAGTCCGGCGCGCTCCAGCTCGTCCATATTTTTGCCATGGGCTTTGCACCACTTCTCACAATCCAGGAACAGCATATAAGTTCCCTGAGGCTTGGACACCTCCACCTCATCGAAATGTTCCCTAATATAATCGCATGCAAACTCCACGTTCTCGGTGAGCACCTGGCGAAGTTCATCCACCCACTCATAGCCTTCTGGCTGGTACGCACCAATCAGCGCATACATGGACAGCACATTCATCTCATTATAATGACTCAGGCTGGATTCCTTGTCCACTCTGTCACGCAGCCAGGAATTATAGATAATATGGTAGCTTCCGATCAGCCCGGCCAGGTTAAAGGTTTTGGACGGCGCATACATGGCAATGGTGCGGTTTCTCGCATCCTCAGAAATCATCTGGGTAGGGATATGTTTATTTTCCCCAAGGATCAGATCGGACCAGATCTCATCGGAAACCACATACACATCATGTTTCTTGAAAAGCTCCATAGCTTTTTCCAGTTCCCAACGCTCCCAGACGCGACCTGTTGGATTATGGGGACTGCACATAATGCAGGCGTGAATGTGATTTTCCACAATCTTCTTTTCCATGTCGGCAAAGTCCATGCGCCATACATTTTCCTCGTCTTTTTTCAAAGCACTGTGTACAATGTAGTATCCATTATTAGTAAGAGCCCCGGTAAATCCCACATAAGTTGGAGAATGCACCAGCACGCTGTCCCCTTTTGAGCAAAGCACATTCAGCGCACTGATCACGCCGCCCAGAACGCCGTTCTCATACCCGATACACTCTTTGGTCAGCCCGGTCACCTGGTTTCTGGTCTCCTGCCACTTGATAATTTCCCCGAAATATTCGTCCCTTGGGGAAAAATATCCGAATGCCGGATGGGCCGTTCTCTCCACGACGGCTTTCTGCACAGTGGGCACAGTTGGGAAATTCATGTCCGCAACCCACATAGGGATCCAGTCCATCCCTTCTTTCAGTGTGGCAGCCGCAAAATACTCATGATTAAAGCAGCCCTCCACATAAGGAGCGTCCACTGCAATGGCATCCTTTCCCCTGCGGTCCAAAATACTTGTAAAATCGTACTTCATCTTTTAATCCTCCTGTTCCAGATAATGAATCTGGTTTCTGTTTACTTCAATCATGCCTTCTTTTCGCATTTTCCCAAGCTCATTGGACAGAGCACTTCTGTCCACTCCCAGATAATCCGCAAGCTCCTGCCGGTTAAAGGGAATAATAAACCGACTGCTGCCCTGCTGCACCATCTCCTGGGAAAAATAGGAGATCAGCCTTCCCCGGATGGATTTTGGCGCAGTGTGAAGGCTTCGTCTGGAAAGCTCCAGATTTTTTTTTGCCATGACCATCAGCATGTTGCGGATCAGCTTCTCGTGACAGGGACAGGTATCCGGGCAGGTGCGGAAAATTTTTCCCACTTCAAGGAACAAAATCTGGCAGTCCTCCGCAGCCGTCACCCCTACCAGCAGCTTTTCCCCGGGAATGCAGGCGTAAGTTTCCCCAAACACCTGACCCGGAGCGATCCGGTTCAGAATAGTTTTGTTTCCCATCATATCAATGCTCTCAATATGAACACTGCCTGACAGCACAAGTCCCATAGCTTTCATCTGGTCCCCAACCTGACAGATTACGCTTCCCTTAGGATAGCTTTTTGGCTCCGCATTCAGACAGGAAAGCATATGCTGAGTTTCCTCCGGACTGGTTCCCTGGAAAAGAAATGTTCTGGAAAGAAATTCAAAATTCATTTTTTCTCCTTTTGTTGTTTTAACAACATACTTGTTGTCTGAATTATATTATAGTGCACATGTAAAGTCAAGGACGAAGCAGAAATGGAAAGCTTTTCGTGATTGTTTCCTCTGCTGTCCGCGGCTTTTAACCAGAACTATTCCTTATATAAATATAAAACACTACACAGGAGGTTATCTACTATGGAAAAAAATATGTTTTGTTTTCAGTGTGAGCAGACTGCCGGATGTACTGGCTGTACAGGTGCCAAAGGGGTCTGTGGAAAAACCGCTGACACCGCCCGTCTTCAGGATGAGCTTACCGGCGCGCTGATCGGGCTTGCACACGCGGCAGACGAAAATGCTCCTCTTTCCGATTCCACATGGAAGCTGATGGTGGAAGGACTTTTCGCCACTCTTACCAACGTAAGCTTCGATGACAAAGCCATTGCAGAGCTTACAGACCGTGTCCATCAGGAAAAAGCCCGCCTTCGCCCGGACTGCGGCGGCTGCGCTTCCCCATGCGGACACAATGACGATTACGACATGAACCGCCTTTGGAATGCACAGGAAGATATCCGCTCCCTGAAATCCCTGATTCTTTTTGGAATCCGCGGAATGGCGGCTTACGCTTACCATGCGCTGACGCTTGGATATACCGATCCGGAGGTATATGAATTTTTCGGAAAAGCACTTTTCGCGCTGGGCGAAGACTGGGATATGGACCTGCTGCTTCCCATTGTCATGGAAGTAGGCAAATACAATCTTTCCTGCATGGAGCTTCTGGACCGGGCAAACACCACCACATACGGCACACCTTCCCCGGTGACCGTACCCCTGACTGTGGAAAAAGGACCTTTCATCGTCATCACCGGACATGACCTCCACGACTTGAAACTGCTTCTGGAGCAGACTGAGGGAAAAGGAATCAACATTTACACCCACGGGGAAATGCTTCCCTGCCACGCTTATCCGGAACTGAAAAAATACAGCCACTTAAAAGGAAACTTCGGTACTGCATGGCAGAATCAGCAGAAGGAATTTGCAAATCTTCCGGCGCCGATCCTTTTCACAACCAACTGCCTGATGCCGCCGAAACCAAGCTACATGGACCGTGTCTTTACCACCGGAACTGTAACTTTCCCGGGAACCGTGCATATTGACGGGGAAAAGGATTTCACTCCGGTGATCCAGCGTGCACTGGAGCTTGGCGGATATGAGGAGGATCAGCAGTTTACAGGAATCAATGGCGGCACTTCCCTGACCACAGGCTTTGGACACGGCACTATTCTCGGGGTTGCTGACCAGGTAATCGATGCCGTGAAAAAAGGCGCCATCCGTCATTTCTTCCTGGTGGCAGGCTGTGACGGCGCAAGAAGCGGGCGCAATTATTACACTGATTTCGTGAAGCAGACTCCTGCTGATTCCGTGATCCTTACTCTGGCCTGCGGAAAATACCGTTTCAACGATCTGGATCTTGGAACCATTGGAGGTCTTCCGAGACTGATGGATATGGGACAGTGCAACGATGCTTATGGTGCCATCAAGGTGGCAGTGGCTCTTGCAGAGGCATTTGGATGTGGCGTCAATGAGCTTCCTCTTTCCATGGTGCTCTCCTGGTATGAGCAGAAGGCAGTTTCCATTTTGCTTACCCTGCTGCATCTTGGAATCAAGAACATCCGCCTTGGCCCGACCCTGCCGGCATTCCTTTCCCCAAATGTACTGAATTACCTGGTAGAGAATTTCGGGATTGCGGCGATTACTACACCGGAGGAAGATCTGGCCACACTGCTGGGATAATAACGGAGGAAAAATTTCATGATCAGAAAAATCATTCATATAGATGAAGAAAAATGCAACGGCTGCGGGCTTTGTGCCCGGGCCTGCCACGAAAGTGCCATCGGCATGGTGGACGGAAAGGCGAAGCTCCTTCGGGAGGATTACTGTGACGGTCTGGGGGACTGCCTCCCAGCCTGTCCCACAAATGCCATTTCCTTTGTAGAAAGAGAAGCGGCTGCCTACGATGAAGCCGCAGTTCTGGAAAATAAGAAGAAACTGGAAGCTGCTTCTGCTGCCCCGGCTCACACCGGATGCCCGGGAAGCATGGCAAAACTGCTGCACAGGGGAAATGCGGCTCAGGCAAAATCATCTTCCCTTTTTGGCAGCCGCAGCAATAGCAGTCAGAATACACCTGTTTCCAATCAACAGTTTTCTTCTGATAAAAACATGACTGCAGGCATTCAGCCTGGCTGTAATATGCCGGCAGAATCCCAGCTTCAGCAGTGGCCGGTACAGATTAAGCTTGTACCTGTAAATGCGCCTTACTTTGACGGAGCACACCTTCTCATTGCAGCAGATTGTACTGCCTACGCCTATGCAAATTTCCACCAGGATTTCATTAAGGGAAAGATTACCCTGATCGGATGTCCAAAACTGGATTCTATAGACTACAGCCAGAAGCTTACAGAGATCATCCGCCAGAACGATATTAAGAGCGTGACCATCGTGCGCATGGAAGTCCCCTGCTGCGGCGGAATCCAGCAGGCTGCCGTAAATGCCATGAAAGCAAGCGGAAAATTCCTTCCATGGCAGGTGTATACCATTTCCACGGATGGAAGAATTCTGCCCTGACACGCACCAGGATTCCCCTTTATTCCTCAAACTTAATATCTTAAATTTAAACATGCCCGAATGATGAAACAAGCCCCTCCGAACTGCCTATTATGCAGCCTGGAGAGGGCTTGTTATTCACATACTACAATCACTAATTGAATCGAATTCGATAGGTTTAAAATTCGGATTATAAATTTGTTCCCACAAGCCAAATTATTTAAATTCTACAATTCCAGAATCATCTTCAGCACATTCAGCACGCTGTCCGGACCGGGTTTTTCCAGGACATACTTTGCGGCTTGCTTGGCTTCCTCACGGGCGGTGGTAACGGCGTAGCTTTTGCCTGCTTCGGTGAGCATGCTCACATCATTGCAGTTGTCCCCAAATGCCACCACTTCTTCTTTCTTAGTAATCCCTAGACGAGCACAGAGTTTCTGTAATGCATTTCCTTTTCCGGAATGGATGTCTACAAAATCTACCCAGTAATCCCCAGACGCCATAATCTGAATCCGGTCACCGAAAATTTTCTTGGCTTCCTCGGCGCCTGCCGCAGCATCTACTTTCTCATTGTACATGGCAACCTTGGTCATGGTCTCCGGTGCATGCAATACATCATCTACTTCATTTACATGAAGCTTGTACCCCTCACGCAGCTTCTTCACAAACGCCTGATCCGCACGCTCCACATACGCCTGGGCACTTCCTGCAGTCATAAAGGAGGCACCTTCCTGGCTTCTGACGTATTCCACTACATCTTTCAGAACATCTGCCGGGATTGCCATTTTCTCAATAATCTCTCCCTGGAAGGAAATGATTCCACCGTTTCCTGCAATAAAATAAATATCGTCCTTTACAGGTGCAAAGACTCTGGCAATACTGTCATATTCCCTTCCGCTGACTGCCGCAAAAACGATTCCTTTTGCCTTTAATTTGTGGATAATATCATAAATCTCCGGATTGATATCCATAGTTCCTTCCTGAAGAAGCGTTCCATCCAGATCGGATGCAATTAATTTTATCATTCTTTTCAAGCCTCTTTCGTTTCTTAACACCCTCTGTTATTTTTTATTCCTTCGGCACCTCTACAAGGTTAGAACAGTCCTCATATCCTGCCGGGATCTTATCTGTGATCACGGTGGAACGGTAGAAATCCGCAAAGGTCACAGAACTGATATTGTCAAACTTGGAGCTGTCGCAAAGCACGTAGCACTCCCGGCACTGCTGCATGGCTGCTGACTTTACTGCTGCCTCATTGGCATCCGGGGTGGTGCATCCGCTCTTCTTGGTAATCCCGTTAGTTCCGAAAAATCCCTTGGTAAAATGGTATTCCCGAAGGGTATTCATCGCCTGATTGCCGATTACCGCCTCTGTGGATCCTTTCAATTCTCCTCCTACAAGAAAAACCTTAAAGCCCCTTTCTGCCAGAGACTGGGCATGTGCTACTGCATTGGTGACAAAGACCGCTCTTGTCACCTGGAGAAACTTCAGCATATCTCCGGTGGTGGTTCCTGCATCAATATACACAAAGTCCTCGTCCTGGATCAGACCCGCTGCATATCTTGCAATCCTATGCTTCTCCTCCAGCTTCAGTCCCATTTTCTCTGCTACGGAATATTCGTATGCAGTTACCCGCTCCTTCAATTCCACGGCGCCGCCGAAAACCTTCTCCAGCTTGCCTTCCTTGTCAAGTGCTGTGATATCCCTTCGCACTGTAGATTCTGATGTATCGAGAAGATCCCGCACCTCTGTTACGGTAATGCTTCCCTTTTCCCGCAGAAGCTTCAGGATGATCTCATGCCGTTGCTGTGTTAACATTCTTTTCCCGCCTTATATTCTCCAACATTTGTTTCCAGAATGATCTTGCGGAGCGGCAGAATGCTTCCCGGAGAAACAGAAAGCTCATCCACTCCCATTGCCAGAAACTCTTTCGTAAGTGACTGGTCTGCACCAAGCTCTCCACAGATTCCAGCCCAGATACCAGCCTTATGTGCATTCTCCACAACCATGGAGATCATACGAAGCACTGCCGGATGATGAGGATCAAAGAACGGATCCAGCTGTGGATTCTGACGGTCGATTGCCATGGTATACTGGCTCAGATCATTGGTTCCGATACTAAAGAAATCCACTTCCTTCGCCAGATTATCACTAATGATGGCTGCTGCCGGAGTCTCGATCATAATACCCTGCTCGGGATTGCCAAATTCTACGCCCTGGCTGGTCAGCTCCTGCTTCACTTCTTCCACGATCTTCTTGATCTGGCGTACCTCCTGCACGCTGGTGATCATAGGGTACATAATGGCAATCCTGCCAAATACACTGGCACGGAATAAAGCCCGAAGCTGTGTCTTGAAAATCTCCGGTCTGGTCAGGCAGATACGGATAGCCCTGCAGCCAAGTGCCGGATTCTCCTCATGCTCCATATGGAAATAATCGCACTGCTTATCTGCACCGATATCCAGTGTACGGATAATCACACGTTTCCCCGCCATCGTCTGTGCAACCTGTCTGTAAATCTGGAACTGCTCCTCCTCTGTAGGGAAATCCTCTTTCTCCAGATAGATAAATTCGCTTCTGAAAAGTCCGATTCCACCTGCATCATTCTGGATCACAGTTGCCAGGTCCTTGATGTTTCCTATATTAGCGTACAACATCACTTTCTGTCCGTCAAGTGTAACATTGTCCTTTCCCTTCAGGGTCTGGAGAAGCTGCTTTCTGGAAAGATCCTCTTCCTGTCGTTTCTTCATTTCCTCAAGAGTCTTCTCATCTGGGTCTACATAGAAGGTACCGCTTGCGCCATCCACAATTCCAAGCTTCCCATCCATCACACTATCAAGAGTCATGGAAGTATTCACAAGTGCAGGGATTGCCATGGTTCTTGCCAGAATAGCAGTATGGGAATTCAGGGAGCCCTTCACTGTGACAAAAGAAAGAACCTTATCCTTGTCCAACTGAACAGTCTCTGAAGGAGCCAGATCCTCTGCTACAATGATCTTTGGCTCGTCTGCGTCCACACTGCCTGTGTCTTCCCCATTCAAGATGGTGAGAAGACGCTCTGAAATATCCCGGACATCTGCAGCACGCTCCCGCATGTAGTCGTCATCCATGGCAGAAAACATCTGTGCGTAATTGTCTCCTGTGGTTGCCACTGCATACTCTGCATTCACGCCCTGGCTGCGGACAATGTTCTCTACGGATTCATTGTATCCGTCATCCTCCATCATCATCTGATGGACTTCAAAAATCGCGGCGTTGGCTTCTCCCACTTCTTTCAAGGCTTTGTCATAGAGGCCTTGGAGCTGGCGGATTCCTTCTGCCTTGGCTTTCCCATAGCGCGCCATCTCCTGATCCGGGTCTTCCACCTTCACGCGCTTTACCTGCTGCTCCTTCTTCTGATATACACTGATCTTACCGATGGCAATTCCGCCAAATACACTTTTTCCGTTATATACCTGCATGTTTTCTCTCCCACAAATACTTGTAAAAAACAGGACATACCCGCAGGTATGTCCGTCTCTTTCGCTGCCTCTTACAGAGTCTCCTGCATGAATTTGCTTACTGCCTCGTATGCGGCATCTTCATCTGCGCCTTCAAATGTAAGGGTGACCTCGTCCCCTTTCTTAACTGCCAGTCCCATCACTCCGAAGATTGCCTTGCAGTTCATAGCCTTGCCGCCCTTGGCGATCTTAATGTCAGAGGAAAAAGCCTTTACTGCCTTTACCAGTTCTCCTGCCGGACGTGCGTGGATTCCTTCCGGATCTGTTACTACATACTTAAATTCTCTCATGATGATTTCCTCCGTTTTTGTAATTTTATTTTTCTGCTATTTCTATAATTTCTTTATATCGACTTCCGGGTTCTCTGTCAACCCAAAAGCTATTTTTTATTATTTAGTTCTGCCTGCGCAGCCGTTATAATTGATAATCTTACGCGTTTTTCTTCTTCAGCAGTCCCAGAAGCACTGCAGAAACTACAGTTCCCACAACCAGTGTCACCAGATACATCACTGCATTTCCCATAACCGGGACTACAAAGATTCCGCCGTGGGGTGCCATTAAGGTACATCCAAATGCCATGGACATGGCCCCTGCAAGACCGGAACCAACGATGCAGGCCGGAAGCACATGAAGAGGATCCGCTGCTGCAAAAGGAATAGCGCCCTCTGTGATAAAGGCAAGTCCCATAATAAAGTTGGTAGGACCGGACTCTCGTTCTTCCTTTGTAAATTTATCCTTAAAAAGGAGAGTAGCAAGTGCGATAGCACATGGCGGAACCATACCGCCTACCATAACGGCTGCCATAATATCATAGTTACCTGCTGCAATCGCTGCAGATCCGAATACATAAGCTGCTTTGTTAAATGGACCGCCCATATCGATTGCCATCATTCCGCCAAGGATCAGACCAAGTACGATCTTGCTGGAGCTTCCCATAGATGTCAGTCCATTATTCAGTGCAGTATTAATACCGCCCATGATCGGCTCAACTACAAACAGCATCAGTAATCCCATTACCAGAATACCAACAACCGGATAGATCAGAACCGGAGCGATTTTCTCAAGGGCTTCCGGAAGCTTCTCGCATGCCTTGCGAAGTCCCAGGATAATATAGCCTGCTGCAAAACCAGCTACCAGAGCACCAAGAAAACCGGATGTTCCATTGGCTGCCATCATACCGCCTACAAAACCAAGTGCAAGAGCCGGTCTGTCACCGATGGCCATAGCAATAAATCCAGCCAGCACCGGAAGCATAAATCCAAAAGCCACATCTCCGATCTGCTTGAACATAGCTGCTGCCGGAGTGATGGTACCGAAGTTAGCACGTTCTGCCACATCCAGGGCATTCATATCAACCAGAAGTCCATCGATTAAAAACGCAATGGCAATGAGAATACCGCCGCCAACTACAAAGGGGAGCATATGGGAAACACCGTTCATCAGCTGTGTGTAAAGCTGGTGTCCCACTCCGCCGCCGGATTTCCCGGAGGTCTGCGCTGCGGCGGCTGCGTTGCCGCTGTGATAAACAGGGGCATTTCCTGACATGGCAAGCTCGATCAGCTCGTCCGCCTTATTGATTCCATCGGAAACCTGGCGCTGAATCACCTTCTTGCCGTCAAAACGATCCATAGGAACCTGTGCGTCTGCAGCCACAATGATGCAGTCTGCATCCTGAATCTCCTGAGGAGTCAGGACATTCTTGGCACCACCGGAGCCTCTTGTCTCAATCTTCACAAAGCAGTTCTTCGCCTTGGCTGCCTTCTCAATTCCCTCAGCTGCCATGTAGGTGTGGGCGATTCCGGTGGGACAGGAGGTAACAGCCAGGATCTTAAACTGATCCTCAGAAGCCTCTCCCATGTCTGCCAGACGTTCATCCACACTCTTCTTCTCTTCATCTGCCTGATCAATGATCTGAAGGAATTCCTCCGGTGTCTTCGCAGCGCGAAGGTTGGCAGTAAACTCCTCATCCATCAGCATCATGGAAAGCTTGCTGAGCACATCCAGATGTACATTGTCCTCTGTATTAGGCGCAGCGATCAAAAACAACAGTGTAACAGGCTCTCCGTCCAGGGAATCAAAATCAACTCCACCCGGAATGACCATGGCTGCAAGCCCCGGCTTATCTACTGCATCACATTTGCCATGAGGAATGGCAATTCCCTCACCGATTCCTGTAGTACTCTCTTCCTCTCTTGCATAAACCTGCTTCCGGTAAGCTGCCTCATCATTAATCTTACCGCTTCTGGTCATAAGTGCCACCGCAGCATCCAGGGTCTGGGATTTGTCTGCTGGAGCAGCATCCAGTGAAATACTTCTCACATCCAGTAAGTCTGTAATTCTCATTTCTACCTTTCCTCCTGATTCTATCCGATGATCTGCTGATAGACAGCCTCAATCTCTTCTCTGGTGGCAAGATTCTCAGAAAATGCGCTGGCACTTCCGGCTGCAATTCCCATGTGGAATGCATACTGATAATCCTGCTTCTCCATGTAGCCTGCCATAAATCCGGCTACCATAGAATCACCGGCTCCGACACCATTGATCAGCTTGCCCTTAGGTGCAGGTTCCTCATAAACCCTTCCATTCTCATCAATCAGAACAGCACCCTCTCCTGCCATGGAAATCAGCACATTCACAGCACCCATCTCCTGCAGCTTCTTCCCGTAAGGAATCACAGACTGGCGGGTATCCAGCTTCACGCCAAAGATTTCTCCAAGCTCATGGTTATTAGGTTTAATAAGAAATGGGTGGCAGGGAAGAACCTTCATGAGAAGATCCCTGGTGGCATCCACCACGATCCGCACTCCTCTGCCGTCCAGCATGGCCATAATCTTCTGGTATGCATCGTCCGGCATGGAGGATGGAATGCTGCCGGAAAGGAAAAGCACATCGCCCTCTCCAAGCTTTCCTAACTGCTTCATCAGCATGTCCACCTTGTCTGTGCCGATTCTTGGTCCCTGACCATTGATCTCAGTACCATCAATGCTCTTCAGCTTCAGGTTAATTCTGGAAAACCCTTCTCCAACCTGGATAAAACCATTCTTCACGCCCATGTCCTCAAGTCTGCGTGTGATCTCATCTCCGGTAAATCCTGCGGTAAAACCAAGGGCTGTACTCTCAATTCCCAGATTCATAAGAACTGTAGATACGTTAATTCCCTTGCCTCCCGGCAGAAGCATCTCCGAACTGGTACGATTGGTAAGTCCAAGCCGGAAGTCCTCTACCGACACAATATAATCCAGTGACGGATTAAAAGTCACAGTGTAAATCATCTCTGCCTCCTGCTTACTTTTGCCTGTTTTTGATTTGTTGTGCTTATTATACTTTCCGATACGGTCAAAGTCAATCAATCTTTTTCACAAGATTTGACCGTTTGATTTATCACATTTGCACAATTATGAATTATTTTGACTGAATTTGATTTTTTCTATGGAATATCATCCAAACGTGAGCAGATACATTTTCCCTGTTCTTTATAGTAGTATCCACAAATCTTTCTTTTTACTCTCAAGCCAGCAAAATCTTTCCCCGGCCAAACACAGGATTGCCCAGAATTTCGGGCGCAAAAAAAGCACAGGAACCAGAATTTTTTCTGATTTCTGCGCTTTTTTATAAAAACTGTCATCTCTGTTTTTTAATCTGTTCGAAGCGCTGTCACCGGATCGCTCTTCGCCGCTTTTCGTGACGGAATCAGACCGCCCAGCAAAGTAAGCACCACGCTTAATCCCACAAGCACCAGCGCTGCCACAGGCGGAAGGGATGCCTTCACGTTCACGCCGTCCGCCAAGGAACGGATTAGGCTGTTGGCTGGAATAAGAAGCAGCAGGGTGATTCCGATTCCCATTGCCCCTGCGCAAAAGCCGATAATAAAGGTTTCCGCATTGAACACCTGAGACACATTGTGTTTGGAGGCACCAATTGCTCTTAGAATACCGATCTCTTTTTTCCGCTCCAGAACACTGATGTAGGTGATAACACCGATCATAATGGAGGAAACCACAAGGGAAATAGCCACAAAAGCAACCAGCACGTAGCTGATAATATTCACAATATCCGTCACAGAGGACATCAAGGTTCCCACAAGGTCCGTATAGGTGATCACCTTCTCATCCTCTCCTGCTGCCTCCATATCTGCATTATACTGATCCAAGATGTTCACGATCTGGGATTTGCACTCGAAATCTTTTGGATAAATATTAATTCCACCTGGAACATTCAGGTCTGCGTATCCAAGCTTTTTCAGATTTCCGTCATAGGAAGCATTTTCATGTGACATCAAAGACATCATCAGCTCGGAAAGGTCATCCTCATTCATATTCATCTGGATGGCATTTGCAAAAGCCTCTGGATCAATGGCAAAGGCATTTTCCATACTGCTTCCCATCTGTCCCATTGCCTGGCTCATGGCTGTGGTAATGCTGGAGGTCACGCTTGTCATCACAGACTGAAGCGCACCCTGCATACTGTCGCTGATGGAGCCCATCATCTGCTCCATGGCAGTCTGGATTCCCTGTGTGAGCTGTGTTTCCACCTGGCTCATCACATCCGTGAATTTCGACTCAATGGCTTTGGTGATGGCATCGGAAAAAGCAGTCATCATATTTGTCATGTAGGTTTCCATTGCAGAGGAAAACTGCTTCTCCGCCTCACTGGTGTCGATCATGGAGGTCAGCCCCTTCATCAGACGGTTCTGTCCATCCTCAGACTGCATATATTCCACAAAATAGGTTCCAAGATTGGCCGGGTCCGGAAGCTGGTTAGCTTTGGCATATTCCGGATAGGCCTGAATCACATCTTTCATAAGAAGCTCTTTGATCTGGTCTGCTGTGATCGTCACCGTCACGCTTCCCTGAATCAGCTCATTGGCCTCCTGCCGGATCTGCTGCTGGATGTCGCTCTGGCTAAGAAATCCCAGAATGCTGGCAGCATCTGCTTTTTCTATTCCATTGGCCCTGGCATATTCCTGGTACTGATTCATCAGCTTCACTGCAGCGGCGATCATTTTTTCTGTGGAAACGTCCACCTTGATATTGTCATTCACCAGCTGCTCAATGTCTGCAGACAGCCTGTCATTTACTTCACTGGAACTAAGAAACTGCTGGATGGCCGACTGCATCTTTGACAGATCCGCCTCCGGCTTATCCTGAATGCTCTCCTGGTATCCTTCCAGAACATCCTTCAGAAGCGCAGTGGCTTTTTCCTCTGTAAAATCAAACTTCACAGACTTCAATGCCTCACTCATATCCGGAACCTGATCTGCCGGAAGTTCCTTCAAAATCTCTTCCGGGTCAATGGCATCGGATAGATCCAGATTCAAGTCTCCAAAGCTAATCAAACTGGAAAAATCAGGCATGCTGCTTCCGGAAAAATCCATGCTTCCGGACAGATCCGGCATATCCATGCTCATTCCCGAGAGAGCCATGCCGGAAAGATCCATATTAAAAGCACTTTCATCGATCTGAAAGGCCTCCTTCAGGGCATCCTCATTGATGCAAAAAAGAGATTCCATATTAAATTTGCTTTCCTCCTGGTCTTCCTTCCCAAACGCCTCCCCTGTGAAAACATTGATTTTTTCATTTTCCAGCTGCTGCTTTACAATGTCACTGGACGCTGCCTTTTGGATCACATGTCTGGTAAGTGCCGGCGTATAGCCAATTCCTGCTGTGAGCATAGATGCTGTGGCACCTTCTGCAGGCTGTACGATTCCTACAATAGTAAGGTCCTCCCCATCTGCCACCAGTTTTTTCATGTAAGCACTGTTGTCAGATTTGTCCTTCCAGACCTTGTATTCTGAATCATATTCGTAATAATCCGTACTGTTTACAAGCTTGAAGCTGGTTCCGAGAATCTGATCACAGGAATAGGTTTCTCCATTCTCTGGCGCCTCAACTGCTTCCTCTGCCATAAATTTCTGCACCATATCATCCAGCTCTTTACTGTCCCGAAGGCCCAGTGTGTACTGGAGAAAATCGCTGATATCTCCATGTGAGGTAAGCACCAGCACACATTCCTGGTAATTTTCCGGCCATCTGCCGGCTTTCACATCATACTGATTTTTGTACAATTCTTCATTCTCCGGCATTTCGTAGAACACATCTGTACTCATGGTAGAAGACATAATGCTGTTGGAGGAACCGGAGCCAAGACCCATTGAGGAAAAGGATTTGTCCGGATTTACCTGGCGGATGCCGTTTTTTTCCTGGCGGAAAATCTGCGGGGAAACTAAATAGCTGTATTCCACAGAATTAGCATACTGGTCCACCTGACTTTCGTCACTGTCCAGAAACGTTTTCAGAGATTCCAGATCATTGGAATTCATCTTGGAAAACATATTGGTGACCATCTGCGCCACCCCTACCTCTCCTTCTTTTTTCTCACTCTGGGCAGACGCCGCCCCCATCATCATGGAAGTCAGATCCACCCCTGTGCTCTGAATCTGCAGAGGATACTCGGAAAGGGTCTCCTCCTCCATGTCTGTAATGTATTTGTCTACGCCATTAGATATGGAAAGAATCAGGGCAATTCCGATGATGCCGATAGAGCCGGCAAAGGAAGTGAGAAGGGTTCTTGCCTTTTTTGTCTTCAGGTTCTGAAAGCTAAGAAACAATGCAGTGAAAAAAGACATAGAGGATTTTCCCATGTTCTTGTGAACAGGTGCTGCCATCTGCTTTGTATCCACCTCAAAGGGATCTGTATCTGACAGGATTTTTCCATCCTTCACAGTCACGATTCTGGTTGCGTAAAGCTGGGCAAGCTCTGGATTGTGGGTTACCATTGCTACAAGGCGCTCCTTTGCAACCTCTTTCAGAAGCTCCATAACCTGAACGCTGGTATCAGAATCCAAGGCCCCTGTCGGTTCATCCGCGAGAAGAATCTCCGGGTCATTGACCAGGGCACGGGCAATGGCTACTCGCTGCATCTGTCCGCCGGACATCTGACTGGGACGCTTGTGAAGCTGGGCGCCAAGCCCCACTTTCTCAAGAGCTTCTTTGGCTCTGCGCCGTCTCTCATTTTTGGAAACACCGGAAATGGTCAGGGCAAGCTCCACATTGGCCAGCACAGTCTGATGGGGAATCAGGTTATAGCTTTGAAAAACAAAGCCAATGGTGTGATTTCTGTAGGAATCCCAATCCCTGTCCTTATATTTCCTGGTGGAAATTCCATTGATGATCAGGTCTCCGCTGTCGTAACGGTCCAGGCCACCGATAATATTCAAAAGAGTGGTCTTGCCAGAACCGCTTGGACCTAAAATTGCCACAAATTCATTGTCCCGAAGGCTAAGACTCACTCCGTCCAGGGCTCTTTGCACCAGATTTCCGGTTCTGTATTCTTTATGTATGTCTTTAATCTGAAGCACTTGCAAATTCCTTTCTGCTGTTTATATGGTATGAGTGTCAAAAGGTCTTTTGGCACTCATTTGATCCCCGGATTGCTACGCAGCTACGCTGCTCCCGCAATCCTCCAAATATTCGAAATCCGCTGATTTACTGCGTAAATCGCTACTTTCTCATATTTGGCGTGTCCCAAGTTCAAAAGCCTTATCGTGCAAGCACGAACGGCTTTTTGACCTTTTGACACTGGTATCATTTAATTTTTCTATTATATCCTGTAAATGTGAATATACTGTGTCTTGAAATTAAACCACACCTATCGTATAATAAAGAAATATATTAACGCTTTAGCGAGATGAAAGGATGAAAGAACATGAAGGTTTTACTTTTAAACGGCAGCCCGCGTAAGGAAGGCTGTACCTTCACTGCACTTAGTGAGGTTGCAAAGACTCTGAATCAGAACGGAATTGATACCGAGATTTTCCAGGCAGGAGATCCTGATAAAGATAACGTAAAAGCCGCGGCAGCGAAATTAAAGGAGGCAGATGCTCTGGTTGTAGGTTCCCCGGTATACTGGGCTTCCCCCACAGGACAGATTATTGAGTTCATGGATAAGCTCTGCTCCATGGCAGGCAAAGACATGCTTCACAAGCCGGCTGCAGCAGTTGCCTCTGCAAGAAGAGCCGGAACTACTGCTACCCTGGATGTGCTTCAGAAATATTTCAGCTATCACGAGATGCCGGTTGTATCTGCAAACTACTGGAATATGGTACACGGCAATACTCCGGCAGAGGTACAGCAGGATGAAGAGGGATTACAGATCATGCGTACCCTGGGAAGCAATATGGCATGGCTTCTGAAATGTATCGAAGCAGGGAAAGCGGCGGGAATTACCACTCCACAGGCGGAGGATAAGATCAAAACAAACTTTATCCGATAAAAAACTTAAGAGAGGTATTTTATGCTGCAGATTATCGAAACCATTAATACAGCTGTCAATAATTTTATCTGGGGAGTCCCTGCAATGGTCTGTATTTTCGGCGTCGGACTTTACCTTAGCATCCGCACCGGTTTTCTTCAGATCCGCAAATTCCCCTATGCGATCCGCACTACTCTTGGACGTATTTTCCGCAAGCGCAGCGCTTCCGACGGCGCTATCACTCCTTTCCAGGCTGTGTGTACGGCTCTTGCCGCCACAGTAGGTACCGGAAATATTGCCGGCGTGGCAGGTGCCATTGCCATCGGCGGACCCGGTGCTATTTTCTGGATGTGGGTCTCCGCACTTTTCGGAATGTGTACCAAATTCGCAGAGGTTACCCTTGCCGTTCATTTCCGTGAGATCAATGCAAACGGGGAACTGGTAGGAGGACCGATGTACTACATCAAAAACGGTCTTGGCAAAAAATGGAACTGGCTGGCTTATCTGTTTGCGGCCTTCGGCGTTCTCACCGTATTCGGAACAGGCAATGCCACACAGGTAAATACCATTACCACAGCTATTAACTCCGCACTTTTAAATTATAACATTATTAGCGAAAGCGCAGTTTCCACATCCAATCTGATCATCGGTATTGTGATCGCCATCCTGATCGCCATGATCCTTCTTGGTGGAATCAAGCGTATCGGCCAGGTAACAGAAAAGCTTGTTCCGTTTATGGCACTGCTTTACATTCTTCTTGGACTTGGAGTAATTCTTCTGAACATCCAGAATGTTCCGTCCGTATTTGTTTCTATTTTTAAGGGAGCTTTCCAGCCCTCCGCTGTAACCGGCGGTATTATCGGAAGCATGTTCCTCAGTATAAAAAAGGGGGTTTCCCGTGGTATCTTTTCCAATGAAGCCGGTCTTGGTACCGGATCCATTGCACATGCATGTGCAGATACCAAGAAGCCGGTAAAGCAAGGTATGTTCGGAATTTTTGAAGTATTTACAGATACCATCGTCATCTGTACTCTGACTGCACTTGTTATTCTGTGCAGCGGCGTTCCCATCACTTACGGAGAAGCCGCAGGTGCTGAGCTGACCATCCTTGGATTTACTTCTACATATGGAAACTGGGTATCCATTTTCACTGCAGTTGCAATGTGCTGCTTCGCTTTTTCCACAGCACTTGGATGGGGCCTTTACGGTGCACGCTGTATCGAATTCCTGTTTTCCGAAAAAGTAATCAAACCATTTATGGTTGTCTATGCTCTGGTTGCTATCCTTGGTGCCACTGCAAATCTTGGACTGATGTGGAATATTGCCGAAACCTTTAACGGTCTTATGGCAATCCCCAACCTGATTGCATTATTCCTGCTCTCCGGAACAGTTGTAAGACTGACAAAGGAATACTTTGCAGGAGAGGGAAAAGAAAATTAAAACAGATATATAAAAAGACAGGCTTCCCGGAATCAATATCATTTAACAGAAATGATATTGCCCGGGGCCTGTCTTTTTATAAGAAATATTGTAAGGGTTTACTTGTTAGCTGTGAAAATCAGTTTTTGGAATCCTCTGCTTCTTTTGCTTCAGCATCTGCTGTCTCGCTGTCATCCTCACCGATCACTACTGCGTTTTTCTCTTCCTCAGTCTGCTCTTTTGCATCTTTTACGCTGACTTTATGATCATACCATTTACCCTTTTTGCCAAGGATGGCAAGGTCAAACTCTTCGTCCAGCTTCTCAACCGGAACATTGAAGCCGTAAACCTCCTCTGACATTCCGTCACTGTAGGTAACAGTATCTGTAGTAGGCTGGATCAGTTCAGCTCCATCCTTCTGTGCGTCCTCAGCTGTTCCAAGGAAAAGATTTACGATATTCTTGGAGACAAGTGTAATATGAACGGTCATTTTGCCATCCTTCACTGTAAGAACTGCTCTTCCATTGCATGCCTCATTTACATGGAACATGCCGCTGTCTGTGTCAAACTCCACACCGTATACGCCGTCTTCAAGCTCAGCTTCTGCGGTGTCCTCTGCTTTGGCAGCTTCTGTCTGTGCCGCTTCAGCCCATACAGGTGCAACACTTCCTGCTGTCATAGTGGAAATACTTACTGCTGATAATAAAATGACTAATGAACGTTTCATAATAACTTTTCTCCTTACTTTTTGATGAATTGAAAATAAAACATCAACAGATTATTTTGCAATAGAATCAATTGCTTCCTGAGTATGCTCTACATAAAGCTGCTCAACTGCATCAATTCTTCCAAGTCCTTCGATCTGGCAATCGATCTCATCGAACTCTCCGGAAGCCTCGAACATGCTCTTCCAGGAATCCTCATCGTCACCGGCCATATCGTTGTTTGCATGGTCACCTGCAACAACCATAAGCGGACGAAGAACAACCTTCTTGAAGCCTGCATCTTTTACTTTGTCGATTACAACATCGCAAGCGGTATCTTCCGGCTCACCCTCTACAGTACCGATGAATGCGTTTGTAAATCCAAGCTTCTCCATCTGTGTCTGCATCTGGTTGTATGTAACATTTGCTGTGTGAGAGGTTCCGTGTCCCATGAATACGAATGCGGTTCCATCCTCAGCAGCAGCTTCCATGCTGTCATATCCTGCGCTCTTTACAGCTGCATCTGTAACTGCCTGTGCAACAGCAGCCTTGTCTTCGTTGATAGCAGTAGCGTCTGATCCAACCTCACCAAGCATTGGCTCAGCGATTGCTACAGACTCAAATTTATCTTTGTACTCATCGATAGCTTCTACCATCTCATCGTACTCTGCACCGTGCATAAGGTGTGTAGGCTGAACAACCAGATTCTTAACACCGTTTGCTACTGCACGGTCAAGTGCCTGCTGCATGTTGTCGATGTGCTCATCATCTCTTGCCTGTACATGGTTGATGATGATCTGAGCGGTAAATGCTCTTCTTACAGACCAGTCCGGGAAAGCTTCTGCAAGAGCATCCTCGATTCCCTTGATATCCTCAACACGGCTGTCGTTGAAGGAAGTACCAAAGCTTACCACAAGAAGCTCGTTCTCACCGATCTCATCCTGGTTACGAGGATCATCCTTGGAAGCATCTCCTGTATCGCGTCCGAAATATTCCGGGCTTGCTTCTTCTCCCTCTACCAGCTCTTTCTGAGCGTCTGTCAGAGCATCCCATGCTTCCTTAGCTTCCTTGCACTGTGCATCTGTGTCGTCTGTTCTCTCCTGAACATAGATTGCATCGATAAGTGCTGCAACTTTATCAGCTGCCTCCTGATCTGCGTCAGATGCCTCTGCATCGTCTGCTGTCTCAGCGTCGTCTGCTGCCTCAGCGTCATCTGCTGCCTCAGCGTCATCTGCTGCGTCATCTGCTGCTTCGTCAGTTGTCTCCTCGGTTGCTTCCTCTGCAAATGCAACAGTTCCTGTTGCTGCAGTCATGCTTGCTGCCATGGATGCTGCAAGAAGCAGTGCTAATAAAGATTTTCTTTTCATTTCTTTTTCCTCTTTTTCCTGTATTTCCGGATTGAATTATGTATAAGGACACGGCCCGGCAGGGCTTTTTCTACGGCAGGAAGCTTCTGTGATTCCTGCTTTGTAAAAAAGCAGCTGCAAACTCTGCAGCTGCACTTTCCTCATAAACACATTTCCTCCAAACAGGATTACAATGATATGAGTATCAAAATATCTTTTGACACTGGTATCATTCCTATATATTGCTATGAGAATAAGGTTCTGTGTACCGCAGACCCACAATTCCACGCAAAGGCAGTTCTCCTGACTTCGTTCAACACTGCTTCCCCTTCCCGGTTACCCAGTGGGCTCTGAAGCAGCTCCCTTACACAGTGACGGCATCGTTCCGGATTCTCACCGGATTCTCTCTTATGCATCATGTTCATAATGCGACCTTTGCGTTATATCATTATACATATTCGACTCGGATATCTAATAGATACCATAATTTTATGTATTTTTTATGAATATATTATGGATTTTTTATTAACTGCCATTTTTATCATGCTTTTATTCTTCTTCCGTTTCCCAGTCCCAAGATTTCAGGCGATCATACTCTTCTTCTGTTATTTTCAGAATGGTACCGTGCTTAAACAGATAGGGGAAAAAGCATTTCTCATCACAACATTCAAAGGTCCCGGCTGCCAGGCTTTTCCCGTAAAATGCCATATATCCGATGCCTTTTCTGTTTTTTCCATAGTAGTCCAAAAACAAGTTCCAGCTGCCATCTTCCAGCTGAACTGCTGCCGGACCTTCATACATTCCAGCCTCCAGTTTATCCATACTTTTATCAAAAGCTTCCACGGGAACATAGGGGCCTGTTGGACTTTCGCTTTTATAAAGCCGTATTCTGGTGGCGCGGTCTTCATTTTTTACGAACAGGTAATACAAGCCATTCTCTTCATAAATGGCAGAGTCAATGACCGTGCTCCCCTCCAGTTCAAACAGCAGAAAGGGCCTAGTGAAATGTTCAAAATCCCGGGTACGGCTGGCATAAATCGCTTTGCTGGAAAAATCATCAAAGTTTCGGCTTGATGACCAGTGCACAATGTAATTTTCTTCTATTGGATCGTAAATCACATCCGGTGCCCAGAAACAGCCAAAGGTTTCATCCCCAAGATAGAGCATTTTCTGCCTTGACCAGTGGACCAGATCCTCAGACTCCCACTGAATCAGGCACTTGCTTCCCATTCTGGAAATTGCATCCCAGGATCCGCCATACCTCCCGTTCATTTCATAGGAAATGCTTAAATCTGTCCCCAGAATATAAAATTTCCCATTGAACCGGTTTCTTACGATGGCGAAATCCCGTCCTCCTTTTTCTCCCTGGTAAGACCACAGCACGGGCTGTCCCCCATTCAAAGCTTCCCAGTGATACCCGTCTTTACTCACAGCAAAGCGCGCCTGCTCCCCATCCGGTGTTTTTTTCTCCTGAAAATGTACAAATAAATATGCGCTCATCTTTTTCTCCTTTTCATAATCTGCCTTCTATTTCAATCCGCGATATACAAAATTTTGGAACAACGCAAAGTTCTTCCCGGCAGCAAACAGTCCCGGCCTTAAGCTAAGAAAACCATTGTAAGCATGGGTATTCTGGCTTTCCGTGTTAATTACATAGTTCAGCTTCTTATAATGCATTCCGTCCAGGCTGTAGAAAAAGCAAAGATACTGCTCATCGTTTCGCATTTTCAGCCAGCATTCTTCTGCGCCGATTTCCTTCACCGCGAGAACACATCCCAACCGATAGATGGTCAGAATCCCGTTTTTCAGACCTACTCCATTATAAATACGGCTGTTATACTGCAAAATCAATCCCGCCTCACATTCCGCTTCCGGACACACATAAACCGATGCCTCATAACTGTGATCTCCGGTGATCAAAGTAAACGGATTAGAAGCAAAAATGTCTGCTCCTGTTGCCTGCATTTTCAGCCCATCTTCCCCTCTCCTGTAATTTGCAGGGTCAAATTTCCCCCACGCCCTCCAGCCTGTGATTTTCTCTTCAGAAAAATCATCTGAAAAACAACTTGTGTCTGTTATCTTTTCGCCTGCCGGTTTCTTCGAAGCTTCATCCGCCCGCTGCGTCACCAGCGGCCAGCCATCTTCCATAAATTCTACAGGAGACAGCAAAAGCTTTCTTCCATGGGCGGCATACCCTTTTTCATAAGCATGATAGATTACCCACCAGTTTCCAGCCAGATCCTCCACAAAATGTCCATGTCCCTTTGACTGCCACTTTTCATTTCGGTTCCAGGTATGCACAACCGGATTGTACGGAGATACTTCCCATGGACCGGTCAGGCTTCTGGCTCTTGCGCACATGATCATATGTGAAGTCGCCGGGCCGGATGTTCCGCCGTCTGCATAGGTGAGATAATAAAATCCATCCTTTTTGAAAATATTAGGAGCTTCCGGGAAGGCCCCCTCAATGTCCCACTGATCTGAAATCTCCGGTGCTTCAAAAAGCTGACGCATCTCTCCTGCTGTCTGAAGCCCATCCTCTGACAGGGGAACCATACTGTTTTCGGAAAGCAGCAGATAGCGTTTTCCTTTTTCATCCGTCACATGCCCCGGATCAATATGTCCGATTTTCAAATCAATGGCCTCGCTCCAGGCTCCGTCTATTTTTTCAGACCAGATCACCCAGTTGGTTCCCTGTCCGCAAAAGTAAATATAATATCGGTCTTTATATTTCAAAATATCCGGTGCCCACACTTCCCCTTCAAACTTTCGAAGAGGATGGCAGATCAGCTTCCAGTTTACCAGATCCTTTGACCAGTAAATAGATAAGCCTGGATAGTAAGGGCCTGTAGACGCTGTCAGATAATAATTTTCCCCTTCCCTGAAAACCGCCGGGTCTGCATAGTCTCCATCCAGAATGGGATTCTGATAATATCCGTTTCCAAGGTCTGCTTTATGTACCAATTCCTGAAACATACTTCCTCTCTTTCCGAAAATAAGGGACCGGAAATATACGCTCAATATGCCCGGTCCCTCACTTCAATTTTCACTTCATCTTTTTGAAATTCGATTATTTATTCAGCTCTGCATTTACCTGCTCGATCACATCATCCAGACCGTCGCTCTGATATTTTGCATAAATATCAGCCCACATATCCTCTACAGGATCTGTTCCGGTCATGATGGTAATGGTGTCTGTCTCAAGATCCAGATTCAGATCTAAGCCTAATTTTTTTACAATTTCTGTGCATTCAGAATTGTATTCCGGAATGGTCACATCTTTTGCCTGCTCTACGATCTTGCGGTTTGCTTCGTTATATGCTTCCGGCCAGTCTGTGGCAAATCTCTCATCATAGGTGCTTGGATTCCAGCGAACCAGAGATTCAAATACCTTAATGCAAGGATAGGTATCTTTTACATTTACATCATCATGAAGCACTACTTTGCCGTCCTCCAGGTCATACAAATCTCCCTCTAGTCCATAGGTTCCCATTAAGCTTCCCTCATCTGACAGAAGATAATCGTACAACTTCAGGATCTTGTCCATTTTCTCATCATCTACTGAAGAATTAATGTAGCTCTCGCTCCATGCATAATCCCAAACTGGATATGCGGTATTTCCATCTTTGTCAGGCATCAGATTCAGAACCTTTACATCCGTCAGGAAGTCTTCTCCATGAACGCTGTCCCAGTATTTGGCAAGATTGTTATAATTGTCAGCACCAACGCCGCCTGCATAAAGGATTGCAGCACTCTTTCCCTGAAGGAATTTTTCTCTGGAAGACTGGTTGTTAGTCAGGGCAATGTCTTTCTCAATAGTTCCATCCTCGTATAAATCTCTCATCAGCTGGAATGCAGGAATCATATCCTCTGCAAAATAAGCAGGCTCATAGGTTCCATCTTCTGTTTCTACCCATTTGTAAGCAATTCCCTGGTCACATGCGATCATGGAAGAATAAGGAAGGAACATGGCACTGAAAAGGCCTTTTGTATTTGCTGTCATACCCTGGATTCCAGTACCCTCCGGGTCTGCTTTCATAATTGCCTGGATCATCTCATCAAATTCCTGCCAGGTAGTTGGCTCTTCTGTGATTCCGGCCTCTTGTGCCAGATCCCAGCGGTAAGCAATCTCACGGTCCATGGAAGTCCATTCCTGGGAGACATAGGATTTTCTCGGAATGCAGTAAACGGTTCCGTCTACCTTTGCACTGCTGACGATTTCCTCATTGGACATATACTCTTCCAAATTTGGATATGCGGAAAGATCCTCCGGGATTGCCTTGATCACGCCCTGAGTTGCCCAGTCTGTAAAGGTTTTGCTGTTTCGGAAATCCCCTGCAAATACATCCGGCAGACTTCCAGAAGAAGCCCACAGCTGGATTTTCTGGGTATAATCATCCCATGTAATATTTACCGGAGTGATCTTAATGTTCAGCTTGTCCTCGATCTCACTGAGCACATCATCTCCTACAAATGCAGAATCCGCATCCCAGTAGGCAATAGAAATCTCCACCGGGTCATCTGCTGCCTGCACACACATTGCAGAGGCGCCAGTTCCAGTCAGTGCTATCACTGCTCCAAGTCCCATACTCATAAAACGCTTCATTCCTTTTCTCATCCTGTTTCCTCCTTTAATGAAACTCTTTCACGTTTTTTTATACACACAGGCTTTGTATTTCCTGTAAGTGTTTCGTTATTCCTTGATTCCGCCAACCATAACTCCATTGACAAAATATTTCTGAAGATATGGATAAACCAGCATAATTGGCAGGGCAGTTATCACAATTGTTGCCATCTGTACCGCAGAGGTAGATACTTTCTGGGTGCTTCCCATCATCTGCTGTGCCTGGGTAGAAAGCTGCGAATTCAGGCTAGTCAGAATATCACGCAGGTAGATCTGCAGCGGTGACAACGCTTTTTTGTTGATGTAAAGTAGTGCGTTGTACCACTCATTCCAGCGGTCTACAGCATAGAACAGGGTAAAGGTTGCCATAATCGGTTTGGAAAGGGGAAATGCCACCTTCCACAGCATGGTCCATTCTCCTGCCCCATCCAGCTTGGCTGCCTCAAACAGCCCGTCCGGCAATCCCAGGAAATAATTTTTCATAATGATCAGATAGTAAGTATTGATGGCAGTTGGAAGAATCATGGCCCATACCTTGTTGATCAGTCCCATATCCTTGATTACCATGTAGGTCGGCACCAGTCCGCCGCCAAACAGCATGGTAAATACGATCACGGACATGATCATGTTTCTTCCATCCAGATACTTTCTGGAAAGCACATAGGCTGCAATTACGGAAAGTACCATGTTTACTGCAGTTCCCACAATGGTTACAAATAAGGATACCAGCAGGGAATTGATAAAATCCGAATCCTGTATAATGGTCTTGTATCCGGTGAGATCCAATGCGAATGGCAGAAGGTATGGAATGTGCTTTGCCACAGACTCCGTATTGGAAAAGGATAATATGATAACATTGTAAAAAGGATATAAGGTAAGCAGCGCCAGTGCTGCAAACATTATGATTACAACCACATCAAATGTACGACTCTTTTTCATGTTCCCCTCCTAATACAGTCCATTCTCACCCATTGCCGTAACCGTTTTGTTTGCAATGGTGATCATGATGATTCCGATTACAGATTTGAACAGTCCGATCGCGGTGGAATATCCGAAGTTCAGACCGCCTGTAATAAATGATTCTCGAAAAATATAGGTATCTAGGGTATCTCCCACTGCATAAACGCTTGGGGAATACAGATTGAAAATCTGATCAAAGGAACCATTTGTCATCACCTGTCCCACAGCCAGGATCAGCATAATGGCAATGGTGCTTCGAATTCCCGGCAGTGTAATGTGCCAGATTCTCTGCAGCCTGGAGGCTCCATCCACCTCCGCAGCCTCATAAAGTCCCGGATCAATGGATGCAATTGCTGCGATGTAAATAATGGAATCCCATCCCACTTCCTTCCAGATATTTGAAATCCAGATAAAAGGCCGGAAACTCTGCGCTCCCGCAATTGGGGAAACAGAAGCCAGTCCAAATGCTCCCAGAATCTGATTGATAATCCCGCCGGAACCAAACAGATTGATCAAGATTCCAGCCAGTACCACCCAGGAAATAAAATGCGGAAAGGTTATGATAGTCTGAAAAAATTTCTTCAGCTTTCCAGATCTTATTTCATTTAGAAAAACTGCAACAGCAATGGCACAGGGCATCTGAAAGGCAATTCTTCCAAGGCTGATGATAATAGTGTTTGACACCGCTCTTAAAAATTCCGAGTCAGTCATCATTTTCTGAAAATGTGCCAGCCCTACAAAAGGACTTTTCCAGATCCCCATGTCAAATCGATAATTTCGAAATGACAGGGACAAACCGCCAGCAATGGGCAGATAACAGAACAATACATACCACAAAAGGATCGGCAGAATCATCAGATATAAAACACGATTGTTTTTGATTCTTTTTCTTCTTGCTTCCCTTTCCCGTTTCTTTAATTCCACTTTCCTCACCTCCGTTTTGTTGAGTTTATTGTAACGGAAATGAAGGGATTTTCCCATGCAGTTTCTTGCGCAGTCATATGTGTTTTTTTACGTTTCCGGCCTTCATTTTCTGAATAAAATATGGACAAAATACAGATTTCAAAAGCTAATCCATATTTTGTCCATATTTTTATAATTCTGCCCTGTACTGCTTGATAGTTTTTCCTGTATATTTCTTAAAAATACGCAGGAAATAAAAATAATCGTTGTAGCCAACCATAGAGCAGATTTCTGCTGTGGATTTCTTTGTGGTTTCCAAGAGCCGCACCGCCTCTTCCATGCGAAGCTGTGTGATGTAATGGACGAAGGTCATGCCAGTCTCTTTTTTGAACAGCTGGCTTACATAGTTTGGAGTCATGTAGCAATTCTTGGCTGCACTTGCAAGGGATATGTCTTTTTTGTAGTTTTCATTGATGTAGGACATCAGCTCCATAAAGGCCATGTTGGAATAAACAGGCTGCTTTTCTTCGCTTTCCCTTGCCTCCCGAATATCGTCTGTAAGCCTTTTCAGCATGTCCCTCATGTTCCGGTACTGGGAAGTAAGCTGCCGTATGCTGTAAACATAATAATCGTTTTCTTCTTCCCGGAATAGGTTTCCGCTGTGGACCAGATTACACAGACGCAATGCATAACGCACGTCAAATTTCTGCCAGCCTTTTTCTGTAAGCTCTTTCAGACTGTCTGCAATCTGATTCCACTGATTTGCACTGATTTTTGCCCGGATTTCATGAAGGAAATCATTCTGTCCGGGACTTTGCCTGCAGCAGACTTTTTCTCCCGAGTCTATGAAATACTGAAATGCACGCACCTGGCATTCGTTTAAGGTTTCGGATAATTTTTCCAGGGGGATCTTCTCCTCTTCATATCCGATTCCCAGGTTCTCCTTTTTGGCAGTCCACGCTTCCAGCACATCCGGCTCCAGCGGTTTTTTCATAAAATATCCGTACTGCTCCCGACCAAGCTCCACCATACAAGCCCCCTTCACAGAAACAAGATTTTCTCCTACTGTAACTGCCACATAAGCTTCTTTCTCCATGCCGGAAGATTTCAGGATTTTTTCCAGGGTTTCCTGGTCTCCCCGCTCCAGAACGTCCAGAAGATCACTGTCCGGAAGCTGGGCATTTTGTTTCTCGCAGTTTCTTTCTGCTTTTAATAAAAAGCGGGTCAGCTGCTCAAATTCAATAGGCTTAAGACAGTATCCCAATACCCCATAGCGGATTGCACGCTCAGCATAGGAAAATTCCGCATATCCGCTGATCAGGATCAGCTGCAGATTTTCCTGCTCCCTGCAAAGCTTTTCGCAAATCTCCAGTCCATTCAAGCCAGGCATTCGGATGTCCAGAATGGCAATATCAATTTCCCCTGTCTTCAGGATCTGCAAAGCTTCCTCTCCATTGTTTACAGCCGCAGCTACGGTAAGCCCCAGCTCTTCCCACTGAATCCCATCCATCAGGGACTTCAGAACAGATAGTTCATCATCCGCGATCAAAACCTGATACATACTACTCCTCCATTTCTTTTGCCGGAACCTTCAGAAAAATGCTGGTTCCGTCGCCTTCGCTGCTTTCTATTTCAATTCCATATTCTGGTCCATACATTAGCCGGATCCTTGCCTGGGTGTTAAAAATCCCCACGTGACGGCTGGTGTCCTGACATGCCGCTTCCAGTTTTTCCCGGATTTCTCTTAGTTTTTCTTCCGGGATTCCCACACCATCATCCTTTACAGTAAGCAAAAGGGCGTCCCCCTCTTTTCGCGCTCCGATAAAAACAGAGCCGCCCTCTTTCTTGGGCTCAATTCCATGGCACACTGCATTTTCCACCAGAGGCTGCAGTAGCATTTTCATCACCTCTAACTTCTGAAGATTCTCCGGAATCATAAAAAATACTTTCAGGCGGCCCATAAAGCGGTTCTCCTGGATTCTTACGTAAGATCTGGTAATGGCAACCTCCTCTTTCAGAGTGACTACCGGGCTTCCCTTTGCGCTGTAGCGGAAAATAGTTCCCATATCAATAGCCATCTGTGCCAGTTCCGGCGCATCCTTTGCGATTGCCTGCCGCCTGAGAACCTCCAGCGTGTTGTACAGAAAATGGGGATCCACCTGTCCCCTAAGATAAGAAAGTTCCGCCTCTTTTTTCTGCAGCTCCAGTTCATACATGTGAGCTGTGTTTTCAAAAATTTTCTGGTTCAGTGCATCGATGCCTGTGACCATTCCGGAAAATTCCTCTTCGATTTCCTGGATCTCCAGACAGCCGGAAAGTTCTACAGGTTCCTGAAGGTGGCGCTGTCCTTTACTTCGCATATCCCGGATCAGCTGGTGGAATTTTTGCAGCGGACGCACCATGCGTTGGTTCAAAAGCAGAAGAATTCCTACCATATATAACGCGGCAAGAATCAGGCATCCCAAGATCATTCCCTGCAGAGTTCTCATATTTCCGTTGCTGAAGCTTTGCTCCATGGTATTGGCTCCAATCAGATAGCAGTCCATTTTTTCCACATAAAGGGCACTTAAGTAGGCATCCCGGGAACTGATCTGAATATTTTTCATCCAGTCCCCATTTTCTTCTTTCTTCCCAGAATCCAGCCAGATTTTCTCCAGGAATTCCTCTTTCTCCGGATTGTCAAACAGGAAGGAAATCTTGCCGTTTGTTTTTCCAAGTGCACAAAAAAAATTCATCTCCTCGATGTTTTTTGAAAAATAGGCGGAGGGAACAGAGGCGATCAATGTTCCCAGTTTCTCCCCATCTTCCACCACATTCATGACATATACAAACATGTTCTCCTGTTTCCCAAGGATTACCATGGAAGTCTTTTTAATGCCGTACCAGGCAAAACCATTCCAGGTAGTTTTATCAGCAAGCTCATAAAGTTCTTCCCTGGAATAAATGGTGGAATAGGTGGTGTTTCCATTAACAAAGGCAATGTCCTTAATAGCAGGTTCCAAATTCTGAGCCTGGATGATCAGCTTCTGCACATAATCAATGTCCATGGCCTTCTCTCGTTCTGATTCCCGGAATAATTTCTGCACACGTTCATCAGCAGCCATAGAAATCAGATAATTTTCCGCCTTGTCATAAACAGAATTCATCTCATATTCCATCTGTCTTGTGGAAACTTCCATGTATTCATTCGTGTGCGCAGTAAGGATCCGGCGCACACAGCCGTAAATAAAAGCACATAATATGGCAAAAATAATGATGACAAACACCAGAAACCGATTTAGTTCCTGATGAATACTGGATACTTTTTTCGATGTTCCCATTTTTCTCCCCCCCCCGAACAAATTTTCTACTCTATGCACCTGTTTTCAACTATTGTTAGTTTAACATAGCATTTTTTCTTTTACAATTAAAAAATCGGGTTGACAAATACCCTTAGGGGGTATATATTAGGTGCATAAGCAAGATACCCCCAATGGGTATTTGAAAGTTAAAACGCCGGTTCGCAGTTTCCGGCCAATCATTTGTTTAATAAGAAAGGAGCCTGCCTATGACAGCTGATCATAAATCCGAAACCTGCTGCAGCCACACTGCAGCCGATACTGAACCCCTTTCCAGCCAGGAACCTGCACAGAAGGTCTGTTCCTGCTGCGCCAAGCACACCTTGCGTTCCGAAGCGGAGCGAAGAAAGCTGGTCAACCGTCTGAAGCGTATTGAAGGCCAGATCCGGGGCATTATAGGAATGCTGGAGAACGATGCCTACTGCAATGACATCCTGATCCAGTCCGCCGCTGTAAATGCCGCTGTGAATGCTTTTAATAAAGAGCTTCTTGCCAACCATATCCGAACCTGCGTGGCAAGAGATATCCGGGAGGGTAAGGATGAGACCATTGATGAGCTTGTTGCAACACTACAGAAGCTTATGAAATAAATGCGGATATCAGGGTCAAAAGATCAAACAGCCGTTCATGCTTGCATGATAAGGCGCATCCCGTATAAGGAGGAATTTTATTATGGAACAATACAATGTCACCGGCATGAGCTGTGCAGCCTGCAGTGCCCGTGTGGAAAAAGCAGTCAGCAAGGTTCCGGGAGTTACAGCCTGCTCAGTGAGCCTGCTTACCAATTCCATGGGCGTTGAAGGCACCGCCACAGCCTCAGCCATTATTTCAGCTGTAGAGCAAGCCGGGTACGGCTGCTCTTCTAAGAGCCAATCCAGTCAGAAAGAATCTGTCTCTGATGCGGAGAAGGCCCTGGAAGATCACGAAACCCCGATTCTGAAGAAGCGCCTTATCGCATCTGTAGGCTTTCTTCTGGTCCTGATGTACTTCTCCATGGGACACATGATGTGGGGCTGGCCGCTGCCTACATGGTTTGACGGCAACCACGTAGCCATGGGACTTGTTCAGCTGCTTCTGGCCGGAATCATCATGGTAATCAATCAGAAGTTTTTCATCAACGGCTTTAAGAGCCTGTGGCACCGCTCTCCCAACATGGACACCCTGGTAGCCCTTGGCTCCATGGCATCCTTTGTGTGGAGCGTCTATGCACTGTTTGCCATGACTCGTGCACAGGTAGACGGTAATTCTGAGCTTGTAATGCACTACATGATGGAGTTTTACTTTGAATCCGCTGCCATGATCCTGACCCTGATCACAGTGGGAAAAATGCTGGAAGCTCGCTCCAAAGGCAAGACAACCGACGCCCTGAAGGGTCTGATGAACCTTGCTCCCAAGACTGCCGTCGTCATCCGAAATGGCCAGGAAATCACCGTTCCCATTGACCAGGTGGTAAAAGGCGATGTGTTTGTTGTACGTCCCGGCGAAAGCATTCCTGTTGACGGCGTGATCCTGGAAGGCTCCAGTGCAGTAAACGAGGCTGCCCTTACAGGAGAAAGCATCCCGGTAGATAAAGCAGCAGGAGACCGGATTTCTGCTGCCACTGTAAACCAGTCCGGTTTCATCAAATGTACGGCAACCCGCGTCGGGGAAGATACTACCCTCTCCCAGATCATCAAAATGGTCAGCGACGCAGCTGCCACCAAGGCTCCTATTGCCAAGATCGCAGACCGGGTTTCCGGTGTTTTCGTACCTGCTGTTATCACCATTTCCATTATCACCACCATTATCTGGCTGCTTACCGGACATGAATTTGGCTACGCTCTTGCAAGAGGAATCTCCGTGCTTGTGATCAGCTGCCCCTGTGCCCTTGGCCTTGCCACCCCGGTTGCCATTATGGTAGGTAACGGAATGGGTGCCAAGAACGGCATTCTTTTCAAAACCGCTGTTTCTCTTGAGGAAGCAGGAAAGATCCAGATCGTTGCCCTTGACAAGACAGGAACCATTACAAGCGGACAGCCTGAGGTGACGGACATTCTTCCTGCAGAAGGCATTACCGAGAAAGAGCTTCTCACCCTTGCCTATGCTCTTGAGAAAAAAAGCGAGCATCCTCTTGCAAAGGCCGTTCTTGAAAAAGCCTTTGCACTTGGTCTTACTGCCCCGGAGGTTACAGATTTCCAGGCCCTTACCGGAAACGGACTTTCTGCCGCACTTGGTTCTGATAAGCTGATCGGCGGAAGCATGAAATACATCAGCACACTGGTTCCAGTCTCCAAAGCTTTTATGTCCCAGGCAGAAAAGCTTGCTGAGGAGGGCAAAACTCCCCTGCTTTTTGCCCGTAATAACCAGCTTCTTGGAATCATTGCTGTAGCAGACGTAATCAAGCCAGACAGTCCACAGGCTGTAAAAGAGCTTCAGAGCATGGGGATTCATGTGGTTATGCTTACCGGAGACAATGAGCGCACTGCCAGGGCGATCGGTGCACAGGCAGGGGTAGATCAGGTAATCGCAGGGGTTCTTCCTGATGGAAAAGAAAGCGTGATCCGCTCCCTGAAGGAAAAAGGCAAGGTTGCCATGGTTGGGGACGGAATCAATGACGCCCCGGCACTTACCCGTGCTGACATTGGCATTGCCATCGGTGCAGGTACCGATGTGGCTATTGATGCAGCGGATGTGGTTCTTATGAAGAGCCAGCTTTCCGACGTGCCCGCAGCCATCCGTCTCAGCCGTGCCACCCTTCGAAATATCCATGAAAACCTTTTCTGGGCATTCTTCTACAACGTAATCGGCATTCCGCTGGCAGCCGGCGTATGGATCCCCATCTTCGGATGGACCCTGAACCCTATGTTCGGTGCCGCTGCCATGAGCCTTTCCAGCTTCTGCGTGGTAACCAATGCCCTGAGACTGAATCTGTTTAAGGTTCATAATGCAAGCAGCAATATTAATAATCCTACTGTAAGCAACACTATTAATAATACAAATAAAAAGGAGAACACTACTATGATCAAGGTAACAGTTAATGTAACAGGAATGATGTGCGGACATTGCGAGGCACACGTAAACAAAGCCGTTGAGGCTGCATTTGGCGTACAGAATGTTGTTTCCTCCCATGAGGCAGGAACCACAACCTTCACAGCACCGGAAAAAGTAGATGAAGCTAAGCTTCGCCAGGTAATCACAGATGCAGGATATGAAGTAACCGAAATTACACAGGAGTAAGCTTCCCCTTTCTTTTTTGAACTGCAGCACACTCCCGGGAAATGATTGTTTCCCGGGAGCGCTTTTATTTGCAGGTGCATCTTGCAGAAAGCCTTTTTCAAACACACTTTAATGTTCTTTTTTTCATATTTCTCATCAATTTTCCCGAAACAATGTTATTTTTTCACGAATCTTAAACCATGGATTGAAATTCCTGTTTTTTTTCAGTATAATAAAGTCGATATGGGTTTCGCCATGAGACTCTGACGGGACAATTTTGTCTCAACCATTTAAAGGAGGAATTATATTATGGCAACATGGAAAAATCTTGACACACTGGCTTCTTTTGACAAGCTTTGCAGTCTTAAGAATCATGTGGACATTGCAGCTGCTCTGTCCGGTGAAGAGGGTGGCAAGCGTGTAGCTGATTATAGTACACCAATGGCAGCTGGGCTGAATTACAACTATGCAGCCAAGGAAGTAGACGAGACTGTTTTATCCGCTCTTGCACAGCTTGCTGACGAGGCACAGCTGATTGACAAATTTGAGGAATTATATAACGGAGCTGTGATCAATACAGGTGAGAACCGTATGGTCCTTCATCACCTGGCACGCAGACAGCTGGGCAATCCGGTTGTTGTAGATGGTGTAGACAAGCGTGAATTCTACGTTGCACAGCAGAAGAAGGCTGCTGATTTTGCAAACAAGGTTCATGCCGGTGAGATCACAAACGAGGCTGGGGAGAAGTTCACCACTGTTGTTCAGATCGGTATCGGCGGAAGTGACCTTGGTCCTCGTGCTCTTTACATTGCACTTGAGAACTGGGCTAAGGCAAACAACACATTCAAGATGGAAGCCAGATTCATCAGCAACGTAGATCCTGATGATGCAGCTGCTGTTCTTGCTTCTGTTGACCTTGCACATTCCTTATTTATCGTTGTATCCAAATCCGGTACAACTCTTGAGACTCTGACTAACGAAGCATTTGTTAAGGATGCCCTGACTAAGGCAGGTCTGAATCCTTCCAAGCATATGCTTGCAGTTACAAGCGAGACCTCTCCTCTTGCAAAGAGCGAGGATTACCTTACCGCAATCTTTATGGATGATTATATCGGCGGACGTTACTCTTCTGTTTCAGCCGTAGGCGGTGCAATCCTTTCCCTTGCATTCGGACCGGAGGTATTTGCACAGCTTCTGGACGGTGCTGCTGCTGAGGATCAGCTTGCAACTAACCGTGACCTTATGAAAAACCCGGATATGCTGGACGCTCTGATCGGCATCTACGAGAGAAATGTTCAGGGATATCCTTCCACAGCTGTTCTTCCATATTCACAGGCATTAAGCCGTTTCCCTGCACATCTTCAGCAGTGTGATATGGAGTCCAATGGTAAAACCGTAAACCGCTTCAGTGAGCCGGTAAGCTATGTAACCGGTCCGGTTATCTTCGGTGAGCCAGGAACCAACGGACAGCATTCCTTCTATCAGCTGCTCCACCAGGGCTCTGATATCATTCCGCTTCAGTTCATCGGCTTTAAGAAGAGCCAGCTTGGAGTAGATGTTGACATTGAGAACAGTACCAGCCAGCAAAAGCTTTGCGCCAATGTTGCTGCTCAGATCATTGCATTTGCCTGCGGCAAGGAGGATGAGAACCTGAATAAGAATTTCAAGGGCAAACGTCCATCCAGCATTATCATCGGGGATGAGCTTACACCTGCCTCCCTTGGTGCTCTTCTTGCTCACTTTGAGAATAAGATCATGTTCCAGGGCTTTGTATGGAACCTGAACAGCTTTGACCAGGAGGGTGTTCAGCTTGGTAAGGTTCTCGCTAAGCGTGTCCTTGCGCATAATACAGATGGTGCCCTTAAGGTATTCAGCGATCTGTTGAATATTTAATAGTCATAGAGTTAGAGTTTTTGGAAATGACAAGAAAAGGATTGATCAGTTTTTTGACTGACCAATCCTTTTTTACAAGAGCCTGCTGCTCCTTTATATTTTGTTGTCTTTTTTCGGAGATAGCTTAGGCAGCTCACAGCAATAGGCAATTCCAAGAGGCGTAACAAGAAGTGGATGCACTGGCTGATAAACGGGAAGCTTCAGATGCTTCTCAAATACGGATGTAAATTCCCGGAACATGGAAGAACCGCCTACAACGTAAATAGCCGGAACCTCATATCCTTTGAGGAATTTTTCTGTGATCAGAGCCATCTTCTCCACCGTAGCTTTAATTACAGGAAAAATTTCATCCTGCTTATCTGGCTGTCTTTTTAGCAGCTCCGCTTCTTCATAGGGAATACGATAATGTCCCGCAACCGTCATTGTCATGTGGGTTCCACCAGTGGCCTCATCATCTGTATAAATGACTTTCCCATCCTTCAGAATGCTGATTCCTGTTGTACCGCCGCCAACGTCCACAACCGCTCCGTCACGAATCTTAAGTACAGCCGCTGCGGCAGTTGGTTCATCTACAATATTAGTCACCTCAAAGCCGGCACCCTCCAGCACATAGCCTATGCTCTTAACGCTCCCCTCTGATACACCGGGAGGAATTGCGGCAGCTGCATAAGTAAGCTCTGTGCCAAGCCGCTCCTCCAGTGTCTCCTTCAGCCTGGTTACCAGCTGTACACATTCATAATAGTTTACGATCACTCCGTCCTGAATGGCATGGGAGGGTGCAGAAATTCCGGCTATCGGGCGGTTTGAAGTATCTACAACAGCCAGAACTGTATTAGCAGTTCCAAGGTCCACACCAACCTTTAATCTTCCTTTGAAATTTTTACACTCACCTGTTTCCACAAGCTCTGCAAAATTTGAAAGTGTTCTGTTTTTTAAATCCATTTTCCAGCTCCGTTTTCCTTTTTCCTTATTTATTCTACTTATGATTGTAAAAGAATACAGGGGAAAATGCAATAAAAACATACCCGTTTGTTTATTTTAAGTCTATCACATTATGCAATCTGTACACCCCATCTTTTTTCCGCAGAAACTGCGCTTCCAGCTTTCTCCGGTGCATAGATCCGGCCGCATCTCCAGCTTCCAGCACCGTTGTCCATGTAGCTGATTTCTGCTCCGCCGGCAACCTTTCGTACCTGAATCTTCATTTCCAGAGGAAGTACCTTGCCAAACTGCAGGCTTATTTTTATCATGTCATCCAGCTCTTCTTCCAGCTGCTTCCGGTCAATCTGGACGTATATTTTCTCATCTGTAACCTTTGCTTCAAGCCACTCCTGGCCATCGGTGAAGTATTTCTGTCTTGCTTTTACAAACTCATCTATATACGTATTGATCTCTGTTTTCTGTATTTTTGCCAATGCCTTTTTCATAACAAAAGCCTCCTTAACTAACATCCACATTTCTCTTTGTTCTTGTAAATAATTATAGAAGCTTATGTTAAATTTTATGTATTACCAATGTTAAACATAGTTAAAACTTTTGTTAGTAAAGCGGACATTCGCAATCCGATTCGCTACTTGCTCATGAACGCAGTCAGATTTTAATCCCATTCCTAGTGTGCCGACAAGTTGATTTCTAGAACAATCTTGCGTCTAAATTTCTTATTTCTGCGTTGTCGTCGGTCGCCGTAGCCACCGCTACGCCTCCTTCCTCCGCCTTGAAATAAAAAATTTATCCTGCAAGATTGTTACAAGAATCAACTTGTCGACACACTAGTCATGGAACGGACTGGTTGGAATTTCATTTACTTCTGAAACAAATCCGTAATCCACCATGTCTTCTTTCTCCAAGGTGGTTCCATCGAAGAAGGCTGCAGGTGTCTCTCTAAAATCTGATGGCTGAATTACATCGGTGCTCTGCAGCATATCTGCATTCTGCGCAGTGTCGGCGTCCTGCACTATGTCTGCATTCTGCGCAGTGTCGGCAGCCTGCACTATGTCGGCGTTCTGCACTGTGTCCGTAGTGCTGTCATTTCCTATTTTAGCTGAATGTATGATATCAATCCGGGATTCCTGGTACTGGTATTTTGCGCAAACAGTTTGAAGCTGGCAGGTAAAAAATATGCCGGCTCCCATTGCCAGAAGAAAAGCTGCGCCTGGTACCTGCCCTTTTGCAAAGTAAAATTTTTTCACGAGTTTTACCTTCCTGTTTCTCAATCCTTCTGCTCCATATTCACATTGATCCTGATAAAATCCTCTGTGTCCATAGGTTCCCACTGGCAGGCATCCTCCCACGAAACCATCAGCCGGTATTCATGTTCTGTAGAGCAGCCTTCCGAAAGCAGCATATCGTCTGTCTGAAAAATGTGGGTTTTCTCCTGAGGGCTTTCCTGAAATGATGCTATTTCCTTCCAGCTTCCTTCCCATTCGCTTTCTTCCAAAAGGGTACAGCGCAGAGGGAGTGTCCCTGCGGTAACAACCTCTATTCTGTAGGTCTGGCTGGTCTGGCTGATGCCATTGGTGCTTTGATTGGATACCAGAATGGAATATATGGCTTGGCTGCCAGGTGCCCAAGTCTCTGGCAGCTCTCCTTCCGGACAGATGGACACCTTATGCTCAAATCCTGCCACCTTCATGTTGGAATCCTCAACAGCCAGCAAAATGTATTTGGCGTAAATATCTGTGGGAAGCGCCACCAGCAAAAGCATAAAGGACAGAAGCGCCATAAGTGGCGGCGTCAGTGATGAAAGCCGTATTATACGTGACAGTGTCATCCGCGAAACCCGAGCTGCATCCAGACGCAGTTTTCTTTTTTTGCGATTATTGTTATTGTTTTCTATCATAGCTGCACCTCTTTCGAAACCATATAAGGATTATGCACATGGTGATAACAGGTGCGGTAAATACTAATGCTGTAAGCCAGCTTCCAGGTGACATGTGATCTGCTGTTTTCACAGAATTCCTGTGTTCGGTTTGTTCACTGTTCTGGCTACTTTTCTTTTCAGGCTCCCCTTCTCCTGTATTGCCGGAAATGCTCTGGGCGGCTTCTGTATGGATTACAATGGTATGAAGGGTGTCCTCTGCTTTGTTTCCAAAGAAGGTGTCCTCTTCATCTTTCCCGCGCTCGTAAGCCCATCGCCAGTAAAGGATGTATTTCTTCTTTTCTCCGGAAAGAAGAGAGCCTTCCTGAAGAAACCTGTCCATCTGTTCCGGACTGCTCCACCCATCCTGACTTCCTACAAGCCATCCATTTTCCCCTGCCAGCCTTAGTTCAAGGGGACTTTTGAGTGCTTCCATGTCCCAGCCGGCTTTCAGCCAAACCTTATAATCCATTTTTGTTTTTCCCGTGTTTTGAAGAAAAAAGGTGTAGGCTCCGCTGGTTCCGGGGGCAATCACCTTGTCCTGACTTTCGCTTTGCACAGTAAGCTCCCCGGCCTGGTTTCTGTCTCCAGTCTGAAAGATCTGAACAGCAGTATCTGTTGTCCAGATCTGCCGTTCATCCCAGGTCTGAAAACCTTCTGCTGCCTTTGCACTCCCATCTTCTTTTGCCGTCTCACTGTTTTTAAGAATGCCCTCCCTGACTGCAGATTTGCTCCTTGCATTTATGCTTTTTCCTTCTGTAAGGCAGATAACATTCCCATGACGCACATTTTCTTTGGAATTTTTATTCCACCAGGAAACCAGAAGAAGCATGCACAACAGGAGCAGGAATTTTTGTTTAGTCAATCTGAGTTACCGTTGTTTTCATGCTCAGCTCCACTGTGGAGGCTTTGTTTGCTGCTGCCTGATTGCCCAGATATGTATCCTTCTCATCGCTGTTTCCGTTGTATGCCCACTCCCAGGAGACGTTGACAAAACCATCCGCACCGATTCCAGACAGATCTGTATTTGCAGCATAATTTTTAGAATATGCCTTGATTGCATTTTCAACAGCTGTTTTCAATTCAGCTATACTGGAACTTCCATTTGCAATCGCTGCTCCTGTTGAATCCTTAACACCCTTCATACCGTATTTTTTATCCCCAACCTTGAAAATAATTGGAAAATACTCTGACGACGCACTCTCCTCATCTGTATACTCCCACCCATTTAAAGTCAGTGTAGGCTCATAGGATACCTTCACCGCAACCTCTGGCTTTCCGGTAATCGTGGCATTCAGCAGTTCCCCTTTGGTCCCCGGTGCAACTACGTGGTCATCCTCTCCGCCACTACTTATAACTGATTTCGCAATAGTTCCAACTGCCTCATCATCAGTGGCATACTCACTTGCAAACATCGTCCCGTTTGCAGTGACAGTCACTCCGAATTTCGCCGCTCTGGCACTGTCTGTGCCGGTTCCGCTTGTAATATACTTGGCAAACGATCCTGAAATCACGCTCATGGTCAATAAAGTGGTCACACCGGCTCCTGCTGCAATCCGCATTGCTTTGTTTTTCATCATAATTTGCATTCTCCCTTCAATCCTAACTTTTCTTCTCGTTCTGCCCGCAGGACATCCAGTTCTGCCAGCAATGCTTCTGTACTTTTTTCCTTCTCTTTTTTCTGTCTCAGATCACAGCTTTTATCATAAGCTGCCATCAAAAGCAAAGGACAAACCACACATAACAGTATTCCTTTTGTGCTCTGCATAAACATTGCCGTATTTCCAAGTCCGGGAAGCCGCCAGCAGTAAATCCCTGCCAGATTTTCGCTTCTTACCGGCTTTTCATCTTCTGTATTGTTGGCGTCGCCTTTTGTTTTCCAGGCAAGGGCGCCCGTCTCATCTGTAATGATTTCTGTCACTCTGTGTGTAACGGTAGCCGTCCCGTTTCCCTCAGGGTCATAGAAACAGATTACATCCCCTGTCTTTATATTTCTGGCATTTACTTTGCGGCAGATCACCAGATCTCCGGAAGCCAGCTGGGGATTCATACTATCTGTCAGGATAACCATGGGAAATATTCCGCCAATATCCGGCACCTCATTTTTGTTTGTAATGCTTTTGATAATAAGGGTACAGTTGATAAGCAGAAGTGGAATCAGAATGAAACAGAAGAGGGATCCGACCAGAGTGCAGATCCGATGAACAACAGAAGTTCTCTTTTTTCTCATTTTTCCCTCCAGATTTGTGACAGGCTTTATTATAACAGGACAAAGCCAAAAAAGGACGTAGTTGCACATTCCTCAGCTTTTTAATCACAAAGCGCATTTTGGGAACATTTTGGGCAAAAAAAGCCCCGGATATTCGAGGACTTCCATGCTTTTTCGACATTTCGTCCTCTCATCCGGGGATGTGTAGAGCGGACATTCCAGGTCCACTTCGTTACTTGCTCATGAACGCAGTCGCTTCGCGATATGTCTGCCTGAAGCTTTCGCTTCTACATCAGCTGAATTTTTTAATCTTATTTAGCAAGCCCTTTTTACCTGTAGCCAAAAGAAGCTGTAAATAAATCTGAAAAATTTCCTGATCCGGCGCATAAAGCTCACCAGCTTCCAGATATTTCTTCATGATTTTGTCATAGTCCTTCAATTCCTCTGACAGCCTGGGGTAATCCCTGTTTTCCATAAGGTTGAGAAGATATTCCTTTTTTCGTGCGTAAACCTCTGCCAGATTCACCCCTTCGCCCTTCAGCTTCACATAATTCCAGGACCAGTCCAGATATTCACGGGATTTTCGCCCTTTTCTGTCTTTGTTGTACTGATCCCGTCTCTCCTTCACAAGAGTCTTAACCTGCCCGGAATACTTGGCAAGAAACTCCCGGCAGGGAATATTGGTGCTTGTGATAACCGTCATAGAGGGAATATAGGGCTCCGTCAGCTTATTCATGTAGCCCTTTCCAAACCAGATTTTCAGATAGGGATCCACTGCATCAGGCACACTTAAGGATACTCCTTCCAGCTCTACTCTTCTGGTTTTTTCAAATATTTTTTTCGGGTAATACAAGGTGGCGCCCTTGAGACGGACTACATAGTCTTTTCCCTTACATTCCTTCTGGTTTTCATAAAGCTTTTGATACAGATATTTGGAAAGCCTGCCTCTTCCGCCAACCATAAGAATTGCCACAGGAAGCTTGCACAGCTTCTCCTTCCAGGTAAATTCCTGGGAACGCCCGTCGCAAAACTGGATCCAGCCCATTTCCAGGCAGCGCAGCCACAAATGGAGCTTCCTTGAGCTTTCCTTTCCTCTAAGGGGATAAATGTCAATCCCGATTCCCGGATATTCGTAATTTCGTCCCTCGTCCATTCGAAAGCACAGGGAATTTTTGTCCTCATACCGTAGGAAAAATCCGGGAAAGCGCTTATTCTCATACATGGATTCCAGGGCTCTGTCCTTCCTTTCTTCCTTAAGGTATGCAAGGCGAAACCGCTCCATATCAGACAGCTTCATCAAAATTCCTCCTGCCAGAGGGCTTTTTGGCATCTCGTCCCCATACACTGCGTGTACCGCCAGACGTGGTGCCAGATAGTATTCAATTTTATTTTTCGTGCAAAGCCTGTCCACTTCTTCAAGAAGAGAAAGCAGCACCTGCTGTTCTTTGTTCAATGTACCTGTTTTCCTTTCCTCAGACAATCGCCTTTAACAGTTCTTTGATTTCTTCCAGGCTTTCGTATTTGCCAAGCCATGCATCCAGAAATTCCGTGAGGTCCTGCTTTCTTCCAAAGGAGCGGATATAGCTGCTTCCGTCCTTCAAATCCTTCAGCACCCTGTCTGCTCCTTCTATACGGACATATTCAGGGGCATCTTTTTTCAGTGCCTTTCTGTAATAAGAAAAGGCCTCACAGGTTTTTCCCTGTTTATAAAGAATATCTCCTGCTATGAGAGAAGCTGCAGGCTTACATTCTTCTTTCCTCTCCTGCTCCAGGGCTTGAGAAAGAAGCTCTTCCAGCTTTTGCATATCCTCTGTATAAAGCAGCTCTGTACCGAGCTTAGCCAGTTTTTTGGAAAATCCAAGCTTTTCTGCCCCGTATGCGCATATATCCAGGTAAACCATATTTTCAATTTTAAGCTTTCCTGTTTTTTCTGATTTTCCCTGCAAAAGCTTTTCTTTTATATCTTTTAGAAATTCCCTGATTTCCTCCGGTCTGTTCAGGCCTTCCAGCTTCATCAGGCAGAAATATCCGTCAATGCTCTCATCCTCCGGCAAAAGCTGCTTCCACAATGCGGCAAGCTCCACTGCTTCTTGTACTTTTCCCTTTTCTACCAGGCTCTTGCAGGTTCCCATAGCAAGCATTTTATGTTCTTTCAGGAATTTATTCAGCTCCAGCTGAGTCATTCCGTTGGTGGTTTTGCTTCTCACAGCCACATACACATCAAGTGCCTCACGGCATTTTCCCTGCAGCCACAGCAGGTCTCCCTTGTATTTCAGGAAATATCCATCCTCAGGAAACAGCTCCAGACAATGGGAAAGAAATTCTTCCGCTTCTTCTGAAGGCTTCTCTTTCTTTGCCCTTTCCATCAGAAAGCGGATCTTAAACTTCAGAAAGGAAGGATTGTCCGGATATTTTTCCAGAAGCTGATCCATTTCCCACTCTGCTGGTCTGTTTTCACCAAATTCGTAGTGGCAGGCCCCACTTCTGAAGATAAGAATATCCTGTAAAAGTGCCTCCATGGCAGGAGAAAGCCCCTGCAGCTTTTCCCGGACTCTGAGCATTCTGTATGCCTTGGACACCTTCTCGGAATAAAGAAGGGTCAGCATAGCTGCCATAAAAACCTCTTCCTTTATATCAATAAGAACCGGATGATAGAAATTATAAATATGCACAAATTCTTCTCTTCCGATAAAATCTGCGCTAAGCTGCACCCGGAAGTAATCTCCGAAAATCTGATTCAGAGTATGGAAATCTCTTTTTTCCAGAAGAGCTTCCAGCGAAACCTTCTTTTGCTCCAGCCTATTCATCAGATCCTGGGCAGTAGCCTCCCCTAACAGCTCCTGTCTTTTGCGTATGAGCCTGTGGGAGCGTTTTGCAGTGGCCATGTAGTAAAGCTTGCGGAACACCGCATCTTTTCGCAGACGGAAGGTATCCAGCTTAGGCATATATTCTTTTCGGAATTCCTCATAATTCATATGGTGACATTCCACTGCGTCATGAGATTCTCTTTCCCCGTGAGGGGGAATGTAGGACCATTCATCCCCGTAATGCCAGATCAGGTAATCACTGACTTTATTGGGGATCATTACATCTACGCCCTCAAATCTGCCGTATTTAACAGGGAACATCATGTCCTTATCAAACAGGAAGGGACAGCCGCCCCAGCGCATTGCATAGCGGCTGCATTCCTCTTCTTTGTAGGAAAACATGATTTTTTCCAGCTTTTTCAAGGTTCTCTCTTTTCCAAGGAAGAGATAGGAAAAAAGATATTTCAGATACAGATGAACCGGTACCTCGTAACGGTTTCCGTACACCACTGCTATGTTGATCAGATCTGAATAGATCATCAGGTGTGTTCTGTATTTTTCGTATTCCCTGTCGTCATCCGGAATAGGATCCAAAGTCAGTACGTCAATGATCTCTCCTGCCTTGTCCTTTCCGATGATCTGGTGTCTGTGAATGGCACAGGTGTCTGTAGAGGCATACCTCGGGAACGTATTGGTATAGCTTCTGTCCACATCCACACACTGGAACGCACGATTTGGAGGAAGCACCTGGTCGGATAGCTCCACCAGCTTGTTCCAGTCGTCTCTTGGCATATAGATATCCACATCGTCATCCCAGGGAATAAAGCCTTCGTTTCGCGCCACACCGATGAGACTGCCTCCGGCCATTACATATCTCAGGTTATGCTTTTTACACATTTCGTCAATCTCCCGAAACAATTTCAGAAGATATTGCTGTTTTTCAGTCATTTACTTTCCTCTCATAATAAAGCTTCCTCGCAGCACACCTTTTCTTGCTGCAAGCGTTTTCTCTTTTGTCTCAGGTCTTCTGCAAAAGGGTTTCAAACAGCTCCAGGGATTTTCGGTTGTTTTCCCTGCAATCAATCTTTGGTGCCTTGCATTCTCCCCTTTCAAAGGCCTCCATACCTTTCAAAACACCCAAGACAGAGGGCTCTGCCAGCATTCCGCCATAGTCCTCACAAAAGCAGCGTGCTCCCGGGACATTTGTTGCCACAAAGGGAACCCCCAGTACTGCTGCCTCAAACAGGACTACAGGAAGGCCTTCATAATCTGAGGATAAAACCAGCAGATCACTTGCCTTCAATATGGGCATAGGATTTCGTATACTTCGAATCAGAATAATATGGCTGCCGGCAGCGCTGTTTTTTGCCAGCTGGCAGGTCTGTTCATAGAGATTTCCCGCTCCGCCGATTATAATCAGCCATGTATTTTTGTTTTTCTTCCAGAAAAGCTCAAAGGCCTGGATCAGACGGCTGTGCTGCTTTTCCTGGGAAAAACGTCCGATGTTAATAAATTTTCGGTCGCTGCCATTTAGTACCTCCTGAAGCTTCTTAAGGGAAACGGTACATTTGGTTTCCTGGTCAAAGCAGATGGCTTCCCCGGACCGCCTTTTGATTCCTTCGTAATCCTGACAGTTGGGAATGACGGTAATGTTGTCCCTTCGCCCGCCGATGGCTTCCACAGCCTTTGTAAGATCACGGCTTACTGCTGCCACATGGTCATAGGAGGCATAAGCGTCATGAAGTACATATTTATTTGGGTTTTTCTTTCTCTCTATTTCTTTTTCCATGTCATTGTGTACCCAGATGGTTCTGGAAAAGGGTGCCTGCTCAAACATGGAAATTATATAATTTTCGTAACCATTAAAGTGGAGAACTGCCTGAAACCGGGAATTGCCGAAATGCTTTTTCCATTCTCTTGCATAGGCATGTGTAAGTCTTTTTGTGCGGATTCCCAGCTTCATGTAAAGTCCCTGACAGATAGCAGTAATCACATCCATATTCATTTCGCTTCCAAGAGGATACACATTAGCCTGATGAGGCAGGCAATCCAGCCGCCAGGGTGCTTCCTTAAGGGAATTCATGCGGTAGGAAACAAAATAGTTGTATTTTTCCTGATCAAGCTCCTTCATCAAATTTAAAAAGGAGGTGGTGATTCCATTCTGTTGGAAATCTCCTGCATAGATCAGTACGTTTTTCTTTTGATTTCCACTGGCAGAGGCAGTGTGGCAGAGGTTTTCTCCAAGGATCACATGATGGCAGAGGTTTCGGATTCCGCTTCCCTGTTCATAGGTTCCGTACTTCTTCCGGAAGGCTTCATCAAGCTCTTTGACAGGTGTTTTTAACAGGTCTGCCACCTCTTTTGGCGTGCGCACCAAAGGAAAAGGATAGGTCCTGATGTCCTCGTACATGCCCCTGCTTCCTGCATAATCCTCAATATCATAAGCAAACAGGATAATCTTTTTACCGGAGTTGGCAAAGTCATACATAACACTGGAATAATCGGTGATCAGCACATCACACATATTCAGAACCTCATAGGTATCATAGCCCTCCGGAAATTTCTGAATGTGCTGATAACTGGACAGGTTCAGCCCATTTCCCACAAAGGGGTGAAGCTTAACAAGAAGCAGCTGATCTTCATCCAGACACCGGTCAAGAACATCCAGATAGCCCTGCATTTCCTTTACAGAATCCTTACTGTCAACTGCATCTGCCTTCCCCCGGAAGGTGGGCATGTAGACAGATACCTGCAGGTTCCCGAAGCCGAATTTCTTTTTCAGGGCTTCTCCCTTATCCGGATGGAAAAAGATCTCATTTCTTGGGTAGCATTCATGAATAAACTGCCCCTGATACAGATTATCCAGCATGTAAGCTCCCCGCATTTTTTCCTCCATAAACACATTGGAAAAAAGCAGGTAATCGGACATCAGAAGATTTCGCATAACATTTCCCATGCTGTAGCGCTCCTCCAGGTTGTCTCTTCCCATGCATTTCAGAGGAGTTCCGTGCCACACATTCAGATAGATCTGTCCATCTTTTTTAATAAAGCGTCCCGGAAACGTAGAGTCATTGATGAGAAATCCGGCTTTGGAAAGCATTCGATAATAAAAAATGCTTCCAAACTTCACCAGATGATCTACCCTTAATCCATAGTGCTGCAGCTTTTTTTCCACAGAATCTCTGTAGTCGCTGCGGCAGGCCAAAGCAATGGTATAGTTCTTATATTCTTCCCGGTTCAGCTCCCGCAGAATTGCAAAAATATTGCTTTCCATGCCTCTGCCGCTTCTGGATTCCAGCAAAATCAGGTGTGGATCGATCCTGGTTTTCTCATAAAAGGTATTGTAAAAGGGATACCAGGTGCCGCTTTTTAGTTTTTTCTTTATTTTAGTCCATGCCGACATGCTTTTTTACCTCATCACAGATATTTTTCATACAGGGCTGTTGGATCTCATTGAAAAACAGATTGCATTTTTGCCGCTCCTGCTGATAGCGGTCTCTTCCATGACAGATCTCTGCTATGGCATCTATAAATTTTTGCTGGCTGTCCGGCTTTGCGCCAGGTGTCACCTTATCGTACTCAAAGTTCATTCCACGGCCCTTTAAATACTGCTCCTTGTCATAGGGAAGGAAAATCAGCGGCCTGTCAAGAAGCAGATAGTCAATATAAATACTGGAATAATCGGTAATCAGAATATCAAACATATCGGCTATATCCATAATGTCTTCAGCCTGTTCATTACCCAGATATCTTACCCGGTCAGATAGATAGGGGCCTGCATTTCCCTGCTCGCTGATGTGAGTGCGAAGGAAGATAACGGCGTCCTCCTTTTCCAAAAATGCATCCAGTGCTTTTTTGTCATAATCCGCAAAGGGAAACAAAGTTGTCATACCATAGTCCCGAAAGGTAGGTGCATACAGGATTGCTTTTTTGCAGGATGGAAGCTCCGGGTACAGCTCCTTTAGCACCTTAGCCCTGTCTGTCCTGTGAAAAAGCACATCATTTCTTGGCTGTCCCCAGACCTTTATCTTGTCCGGTGAAATCTGAAAGCTTTCTGCCATCACAGGAATCAGCCGGCTTGAGCAGGTCAGCACAAAGGTATAATTTTCTGTAAAAATTTTCTTAAAATAGATTCTGGCAAGGCGGGAAAGATTAGGGTCCATCAGTGCGATTTTTTTCAGAGGGATTCCATGCCACAGGTTTACAATTGTCCTGTTTTTCCCAAGACCTGTGCCGTAAACAGGAAGTCCTGCAGAGGTAAACCATACGCCTGCTGACAGAGCCTTTTTCATACCCTCAACGGAGCAGGTCTCTATAAAATATTGTTCGCCGTACTTATCACCAAGCTTTTTTCTTAGCTTCTCATCATTGATCACAAAATAGGGTGTGATCTTTGGAAGGTTGTCCTTTACATATTCAAACAGATAGCGGGAATTGTAATTGTAATGTGCGTTATCTGTAGATGAAAAAATCCAGATTCCCGGGTCCGGCTTTTTCGTAACCCTTAGACTGACCAGCTCTGCCTTCAAAAGGCTTTTCAGTTTCCCCATGTATGCTTCCTCTTTTAGTTTTTTTTCTTAAATTTCCCTGTAAGCCATGGAAAATATTGATTGATAATGGAAACTACACCGCATTCTATGAGCATCAGCTCTGCCAGAATGCCGGTACATTCCAGATAGTATCTTGGTCCTGCAGTCTCTGACAGGGTGTAGATTGCCTTCCATCCTTTGATCACAAGGACTTTGAAGCCCAGGGTTCCATGGGTTGCCATAATGATCAGGGAATTTTTTCCCGCAAATTCCAGATAAGTCATCTTCCACCATTTCTCCAGATATTCCAGAACCAGAATGGTTCCCATGGAGCCAAGAATTCCGTTTATGTAAAACATCAGATGACTGTCTCCGATTCGAAGCAGGTTGATGTCTACATGAAGGTTTCTCTGCGACAGGAAAATAGTGGCCACGAACATCACCGCACCGATGACAAATCGCAGATTTCTCTCTTTGATTTTGCTAAAAAGCATAAAGCAGAGATACCCTGCCCCGATAAACCAGAATCCCAGAATTCCCTTACTCACTGCCAGGATGGGAAATGACACGATTTTGTACTGTCTTTCGGTGAGCATGGCCTTCAGCATTGGAAGCAGAGTGTCTGAAGTGTACACCGTGATAACCACAGACAGGATTCCGCTGGCGATCCGCACAAGATTGCTCTTTGCTTTCATTACCAGGATAAAGATCACCTGCGCAAAAAACAAAGCCGGCAGGAACCACAGAGCACTGATTCCTCTCAGGCTCAGTGTGGTGTAGGCCTGGTACACAAATTTCGAATACATCTGTGCGCGTCCGGTGCCTTTCATAAGGCAAACCAGCATATTATACAGCATTACAATGGCACTGTATCCAAAATATGGAATCATAAGACTTTTGAAATGCTTCCATATATACTGGCTGGCACTCATCTTGCGAAATGACTGGCGCATGCAGAGCAGGTAGCCGGAAACAATGAAAAATATGGGGATTTTGTATGCTGCAAACCATAGGTCTATGGGATTTCCCAGAGAAGTAATATGCCCAAACACCACCATTGTGATTCCCCAGCCTTTTGCTGCATCCAGATATTTCTTTCGCTCTTTTGAGCTGTTTGGTAATTCGCTCATTTCTTTTCCTTTCCCTCAGCAGCCTCTGGACTTCAGAAATTCCAGAGTACGCCTGCTGTTGTTATGATCTGTGTATGCAAAATGCTCCTTTCGCATCTGTGCATACCTTTCTTTTTCCTTAAAATTATTTTCTATATATTCTTTTATATTCTTTACGAGGCATTCCTGATCCAGACATCTGTCTCCGAATAAGTCCCTGGTCATATCAATATAGCTTCCATTTGCCTGCTGATACAGGTCATAGTCAAACTGATAGAACAGAACCGGCTTAGCCAGATAGTGGACGTCCCAGCTCACACTGGAATAGTCGGTGATCAGCATGGAGCATTTCATGATCAGCTCGTTTAAGGGCTGGCTGCCCTGGACGATCAGCTTTACCTGGTCATTTTCTGTTTGAAATGCTTCCAGGAATTCCTTCATTTTGGGATGAATGTGGAAAATGATCTTCACATTGTTTTCCCGCAGGAATGCTCCCAATTCTGGATTTTCCAGCAGCTGCCGGTACCGTCTGCAGTACTCACTTTCCCGGAATACTTCATCGGACTGCTCTTCCAGCCAGGGGCGCCAGGTGGGCATGATCAGGATGTTTTTCTCATCTGGTCTGGCTTTATTTTCCAGGACATCCCATCTAGTAAAGCCAAGAATAGGCACGTTTTCTTTGGCATATCCGAAGTTCTCTGTGACGATCTTCTGCTCAAACTCTGAGGTGACGGCAAAATAGGTCATAGGGGCGGAACCGTTTTTTCCGAATAGTTTGTCTACCCGTTTCAGGGCAGTTACGCCGTGCTGCAAAAACAGCATTTTCTTCTGACTAATCTGCCTGGTAATAATATTAGGCTTAGGCTTCCACGCAAATCCATGATTTCTGGCATCTGAAGCCACATAAATCCGGGCTGCCAACATGTACAACATATGTCTTGCACTCATAAAAGGAACCAGATTCCGGCCATATTTTTTCATCTGCGGCCACTGGAGTGACTTCTTGTCCAGAATGAAATAAATATGCTTTTTTTCTTTTTCCGGAAGATTTTCCATACAGTATTTGAAAAAATAGGAACCGTTATCCTGGGCTTCTGTACAGTATTTCTCATAAATCACCCATATTTTTTTCCTGTTCCACACTGGCTTTGTGAGCATGTAAAACAGATAGATGACATTCTCTTTCACTGCCGTAGCGGTACTGTCGTATGAGGCCCGAAGCCGATCATGGAGCGTAAGCATATGATTCGTACTTGCCATTGGAAATAAAATATGATTCCCCTTTGGAATCTCGTAATTTCCAAAGAGAAGCTTCAGCCGTGTGACCCCATCCAGAATTACAGGCAAAATTTCTCCCTCTTCGGTGTAAAGATACACATCCCAGTCACCCTCCCATAAAGTCATATTCCCTGTGCTGCCCCAGATCCGGATCTGAAACGGCTGCCTGCCGGAGGCCTGCTGCTCTTCTGAAAACTGATGCCTTCCTGAAAAATGCCTTTCTTTTCCTTTCGGAAGCAACTCATATTCCAGCGGATATTCTGCCGGTCGGACAATATTTCGGGATTTCAGCACTGCTTTCTCAATTTTCAAAGCTTTGCCCGCCTGCGCATATACCGTAAAATCAGAGCCTTTTAATTTCAGCCTTGTCACAGTAATAATTCGATTCCCACTACATTCGCTGTTGCTTTGCATTCTTCTGCCGTTACCAGCTTCGCTGGTTTTCCTAATCCTTCTGCTGCTCCCTGTCCCGCCGTTATTCCTGCTCATCTGCTTTCTCTTCTTCCTTCTTTTTGCCCCATTTTTCCACAATGGCATCGCAGATTCGCCTGCTGTTCTGATCGTCAAAATATTTGTAGAAGTTAGTGCGCATAGCATCGTACTGGGGTTTGATCACGAAATGACCGGCTGCGCATTCTTCCATATAAGTAAGAAGCCCGTCCACATTGTCCGCACACTCTCCGAATAATTCCTTACTCATATCCAAATAGCTTCCGTGTGCTTCCTCGTATTTTTCCCGGTCAAACTGGAAGAATACAACAGGTTTATCCAGGTAAAATACATCCCAGCACACACTGGAATAGTCGGTTACCAGCATTTTGCAGCGCATCATCAGCTCATTGGCAGGCTCTTCCCCAAATGCGATCAGGCGGATTCTCTTGGATTCCACGGAAAAGTCCTGCATAAATTCACGGAACTTGGAGTGAAGATAAAAATTAGCGCACAGGTCGTTCCTTTCCAGGAAATCGTGGAAACGCCTGGAATTCAGAAGCTCCATGTAGTTCCGGAAATAATCGCTTTTTTTGAATTCCTCTGCCGTTGCATTTTCCAGCCAGGATCTCCAGGTAGGCATGATCAGGATTTCCCGAAGGCCTTCTGATTTATCCTCCAGCACATCCCATCTGGCAAAACCGCTGTTTACGATCTCGTCCTCTGCGTATCCGAAATATTTCTCTATGATTCCTTTCTCGAAATCAGAGGTTACCACGAAAAGATTGCAGGAACCTGCTTTTCCCTTGCCATAGAAGAAATCCACTTTCTTCAGGGCGGTTACGCCGTGCTGGAGAAATACAAGATCCTTTCTTCTCAGGTAGCGCTTCAGGATACTGCCTCTCTGACGCATAGCGTACAAATGATTTCGGGTGTCTGTGCTCACCAGAAGCTTCGCTGCCTGCATGTAGATCATATGGCGGATGCTCATGAAATCCACTACCCGATTTTTGTACGGACGCAGCTTCTCACGGTCCGGTGCATTCTTATCGATCACATAATAAATGTGATTTTTCTGCCTCTTTTCTTCCCCGTTTTCCATGCAGTATTTGAAGAAATAGTAGCCGTTGTCCTGGGCCATCATGCAGAATTTCTCATATACCAGCTGAATCTGCTGGCTGTCCCAGTAAGGCTTTAACAGGCGGTAAAGGAAAAATGCGACCATTTCCTTCATACGGAAGTCCCATCTGTCATATTCGCCTTCCTCGCGATACTGGAATGCAAGATTCTTGGATGACGTATTGTAGGGATACAGGAAAAATCCGTTTTCTTTTTTATATTTTCCGCTGTATAAAAACGCGGTGAATAAGCGGTAATTTCTGGTCATGGATACAGAAGCTTCATATCTGTCCCCGGTTTTCGGATTCAAAAATACCACCAGCACATCCCAGTACAGGCTTTTCCACTCCACCTGGTCCAGATCCAGCTCTGCCTCAAAGCGACGCAGATTATTTCTCAGTCTGTTTTTTCTGATCGTAAAGCTGTACGCTTCCCGTTCTGCCTCCAGCTTGCTTCTGAATCGAAACAGGACCTTGTCAGGGAAATAGCCATATTTATCTGCATCTGTAACCAGTCTGAGCTTCAGAAGGTTCTTATTGATGGTAAGATAGCGCAGATGGCACATCTGTGTCATTTTGTGGATTCGCCAGTTTGCGCAAAGTCCGAACAGCCATCTTCCTTTTTGATCCATGTAGACGCACAGGGTGTATGCAATGTCTTTGGCGCCCTCCTGGGTTAACAGGAGCTTTTCGGAGCAGGCCTGCTCACAGATCCAGGCTTTTTTCCCTTTCTGCAGATCCTTGTCCTGCTTTGCCCGGCCTTTATCAGCCAGACGGTATCGGAAATATTGTCCATCTGCTATAGTCTCCAGAAGGATTCGCACGCTTTTATTTCTTCCATATTCCATGGCAGGAAGAAGGATACTGGTATCAATGGTAAATTCACAGTCGCTCTGTACATCCGTTACAGGCAGAATATAAATTTCCTGATTTTTTACCCCGGCAAGAAGCACCCTTACCTGCTCAAAATCAGAGAGCTTCTTTTCCTTAAGCGTTACCTTTACCTTCCCGCTTCTATCCCCGCACACATCTGCCAGAATATCGTCTGTTCCATTCAGATTAAATGCAGGTGTTTCTTCATATACAATCTGTCCATCCTCATTCTGGTTCCAGCAGCAATATTGCATGGTTTCCTTATTTAGATAGCAGTCTTCCAGATTGATCTTTGTTTCCATATTTATTTCCTCACGTAGATGTCCCCAAATTTTATCATATCATTACTATATTATAAAGAAATCTTTACGAAAGTCAATGTTTGCGGCAGGAAACTGCACTTTCCAGCAAAAAAAAGACTGCCGCCAGGGATAGTATTTCCCATTTGCGGCAGTTTCATTTTGTTTTCTTATCTGTTATCGTTTTCTTTCTTCATGTTCAGATCATTTTTGATCTGCGTGGAGGAGATTTCCGGGGTGCGTGGAAGGTAGATCACTTCGCAGCCTTCCTCCTTGAGGAAATCGAATTTCCCCTTCCAGTCATCTCCCATCACAAAGGTGTCCACATGATATTCCTTCACATCTGTCCGTTTCTGCTCCCAGTTCTCCTCCGGGATCACAAGATCCACATACCGGATGGCTTCCAGCAGCTGTTTTCTTTTTTCATAGGAAAAATAGCATTTCTTCTGCTTCTCATTCCAGTTGAATTCGTCTGTGGAAAGTCCCACGATCAGATAGTCTCCATACTCCTTGGCTCTGCGAAGCAGGTTAATGTGCCCATAGTGAAGCAAATCAAAGGTTCCATAGGTAATTACTCTTTTCATTTTATCAGAAAATCTCCTCAATTGCATTATTCCGTTAATTTAGTCTTAGTTTTCTCCAAGATAATATCTGCCATATGCATCTGCTGCTTTCATTGCTGCAAATACCGTTTCCGGTGTTACTTCAAATGGCATGTTGTGAAGGGTATCGTTCTCAGAGCATGCGGTTTTAGCTACTTCCATGAGCTGTTCATCTGTGACGTTTTCTGCGCCAAGCTCTTTTAAGGTGACTGGAAGGCCTACTTCGATGCACCATAAAATGATGTCCTCTAATTCTTCCTGTGGAACATTCTCCAGAACCAGCTGGGTGAGAGTTCCAAAAGCAACCTTTTCTCCGTGATACATGTGGTGGCACTCTTCCAGAACAGTGAATCCGTTGTGGATTGCATGTGCGCCTGCAAGTCCGGCACTTTCAAAACCGATTCCGGATAACAGGGTGTTTGCCTCAATAACCTTCTCTACAGCAGGTGTGCATACCCCGGCTTCCAGTGCTATTTTGGCTTTTATGCCTTCTTCCATCAGGGTATCAAAGCAAAGCTTTGCAAGGGCCATAGCGGCTTCTGTGGTCTTACCCCCTGCACAGGAGGCTGCACCGCTTTGTTTGCATGCTCTTGCTTCGAAATAAGTTGCAAGGGCGTCTCCCATTCCTGCTACTGTGAGACGAACAGGTGATTTCGCAATAATATCTGTGTCCATAAGCACCAGATTTGGATTTGCAGGAAGGAACAGATATTTTTCAAAAACGCCGTCTTCTGTGTATACAACAGATAATGCGCTGCATGGTGCATCTGTGGAAGCAATGGTCGGGCAGATAAACACCGGTGTTTTGGCATAGTATGCCACTGCCTTGGCTGTATCAAAAATCTTGCCTCCGCCAATACCGATGGTAAGGTCACAGCCGCTTTCTTTCACAATTTCTACCAGACGGTTAATCTCGCTATTGCAGCACTCTCCGTTAAAATAATCAAAAACCACATCGCAGTCGCTTGCCGCAAAGCTGTCCTCGATCATTTTTCCAATTCTCTTATAACCGCCTTTACTGATCAGAACCAGTGCTTTCTTTCCGCAGTTTGCTGCATAGGTTCCGATGTTTTTCATTTCTCCTGCGCCCTGTAAATATTTGGAAGGGCTGATCAATACTTTTGCCATTTTTTATTCGCTCCTTTTTTTGTATTTTATGGAAGCCAACCTCCGCCTCTGGCTCGCGCCGGATTTTACTTGTTAAAAAATCCATTTTCATTATAACATCGCCAGGGGAATTTACAAGCCCCCTCAAGCTTACGATCAACCTCTTTTCAGCTAAACTCCAGTACCATCTGCCCGTCGAGGAGGCGGGATCGTGGAAGGCATAATTTTGTTTTACGGTTCTGGAATCGTAATTGGCATAGCAGTATCTGCACATATGGAGACAGGTATTATACGCTCCAATGTCATTTCCCATAAAACAGGCGCACGCCTTTCGAAGAGGCTGTTTCTTCGGGATCGCAAGTGTGGTATGAAGTGCTTTCTCGTAGGTTCGCTTTGTCATGCAGCCGCTGCAGTCGGCGCCATAAGCAGCCAGTTCCTGTCCTTCCCCGCATGGGTAAACCGTCATTCCATGGGCAGCCGCGATCTGGATCATATTTTTCCCAAGATATAAACGGTCCGCCTTAGAGCGTGTTTGAAAAATCATAACGCAATATACAAAACGCCAAGCGTACCCAGACCGCAATGGCTGGAAACCACACCGTCTCTACTGTTTCCCGGTCACAGCCGGAATGGGTGATAAACACACGTTCCGGTCTCGCATTTTTTAAGTCATTTTCCATATTTTTTACGTAGGACATGATCACAGAAGCAATTTTCCCCCGATATTTTTTGGAAGCATTCATAGCACCATTTCCCACCACGATCTTCGGATGCAGCTTTAAAACACCGCCTGCCATGGCCGCTACCGCATTGCAGCGTCCACCGCGGTATAAATAGGATTGTCAATAGGTATTGGTATTCCTGAAGCCCGCATTTTTATCTAACTTTACGTATTTTTTACTTGCTTTTTTCAGCAATCTGCTATATACTGTCCCTTGTAAAGTAATGCAGAGTAAGTTCATGAGCGTAAAGTGCCTTCCGGATGGAGAGTTGCCGGAGGACGAAAAGAGAAATCTTGCGGTTCGTGGATTGCTTCTCGCTGCAACAGAAGATAAATATGAATCCATAGATTATCTCCTATTGTGAGCGAAAAAGAAAAGGAGGTAATTTTTTTATGGAGAAAACAAAGAACATGTTTCTCACTTCAGCCAAAGAGCTGAAAACCACTTCTACCCTGGCAGTCTGTGCAATGCTCGCTGCCCTGGCACTGATCTTAAATTCAGTCGCTTCTATCAACATCGGTCCCTATGTAAAAATTGGATTTTCCGGTATTCCAAATCAGATTGCGGATTATCTGTTTGGACCTGTTACAGGATGCCTGTTCGCCGGTGTGCTGGATATTGTGAAATTCTTTATCCGCCCGGATGGACCATTTTTCTTTGGCTTCACCTTTAATGCAATGCTCGCGGCATTTATTTACGGATGTTTTTACTACAAGCATAAACTCACCTTCCGCCGTGTACTGATTGCAAAACTGGTAGTGGTTCTGATCGTAAATGTCCTGTTAAACACCTTATGGCTGGACATGCTCTACGGAAAGGGCTTCCTGGCAATCCTTCCAATGCGTACGGTAAAGAACCTGATCATGTGGCCAATTGATTCCTTTATCTTCTTTACTATCACAAGATTGATTGAGCAGACAGGGATTTTTAATCTTTTTAGAAAACCGGCTGTAAACTGATTTTATTTGTAAAGTAAGCGCTTAATTTTCTATGGTACTCGAAAGTTAAGCGCTTACTGTATTTCCTGCCTCATATCTTTCCTTAATCCAACAACGGATATATAATTCTTGGTCTGACGGACACTCCTGCAAAATAATTCAATTGTATTGCTGCCCATTCTATGCTAAACTATGGATAGATACTTCTGAACAACATACACTATTTATAAACCGTATGATTGGAGTGATTTTCATGGAATTAACAAAAAAAGTCCCTACAACCGATAAAAGCCAGGAAAACAATCATCTTCTCCGCATGTTAGACCGGGGAATTGATGATATGGAAGCTGGTCGTGAATTGCCGCTGGAAGATGCTTTTCGCAAAATCACAGAATTAAGGGATGCACGAAGAAATGCAAGAATATAAAATTATTTTAACCTGGGAAGCAATTTACGATGTCACAGACATTGCAGATTATATTGAAGAAGAATTCAGCCAGCAACGTGCTGACCGTTTTCAATCTGATCTGAAAGAACAAATGCAGAATTTAAGCCAGTTCAGTACTGCCTTTCCCCGAACTCAAATTCTGTACAGAGGATATTCCATACATAAAAGATCTTTTCCGCCATCTATTATTTTTTATATTATAATGGAACAAACAAAAGAGATTCATATTCTCCGAGTGCTGCGCCATGAACGAGATTGGGAAAATATCCTGCTGCAAAGATCAACTTATACATATCCAGAATAAATACCTGGGAGCCGATCAGAGATTTTTCTGAAAGGCTTCCTTTTTAATTACTTCCCACTGTCAAGTCAAGCGGATATTCGCAATCCGCTTCGCTACTTGCTCATAACCGAATGCTGCTTCGCAGCTTATCAGGAGTGGCTAGCACCACTCCTGATACAAGCAAGTCCCAAACTACTGCTTATTGTTTTGCGAAATTGAAGCAGGGGACTTGCTTGATTCGGTTAAATCATAACTCATATCCAGGAAATCCAGCGTCTTGGCTTCACTGACAGATTCATCCAGAAGAATCGTAATCCAGTGCCGCTTATTCATATGATACCCCGGTAAAAATCCATACGTTTGAATTAACATCCCAACCAGATCAGGGTCACATTTTACATCCAGGATATTAATTTTTCCATCTTCTTCTAATCCCAGTGTTTTCTTTTCCACTGCCATAATTATAGCATACCATTTTCCATTTTTATGTCGAAGCACCGCAGAATCAGGATCTTTTTTCCATAAATATTCCGGTTCCGTTCCATATTGCTCTTTCACATATTGAAAAATTTCCTCACGTTTCAAATTTATCCCTCACTTACGATTTCTTGCTCTGATTATACGCTATCAAGATTATATTCTCAACCACTTCTCACAGTTCCATTTATGTCTTATAGCTTTTGCATAGCCTGCTTTGCAGGCTACACCCCAAAAGAAGCAAGCACTGCCAGTGTCATGACAACTGGCTCATTTTGTCAAATTCCCTTTCCGGTTCATTCTACCAAAATGTATCAGGGAGTATCCCTGGCCCTCTCATATTTTATAATTTCTTAATTTGACGCTTTCACCCAGTCCTGTTAAAATAACTTACAGATACATCTGTCCAAACCAACAAAAAACCAAGTACCATAACTGTCATAGCCGAACTGGTTAGACAGTTTTTTTGTACTCTTTTTTATAGAAAAAAACGAATTGGAGGATTTCAATGAGCAAACGTACCAGAATTCATCCCGTACAATTTTATTTGAATGATGACGAACAATACATTTTAGAAGAAAAATATCGTCTTTCCAGGATGAAAAGCAAATCTGCCTTTCTACGGAAAATGATCTTATATGGATTTGTATATGAAGTAGACTACTCTCATATCCGAAAAATGAATACCCTGCTGGGCAATATCAGCAGCAATTTGAATCAGATCACCCATCGTATAAACAGTACCAATACAGTTTACCCAAAGGACCTGGACGATATAAAGGAGTTAATGGAAAAAATATGGCAGTTACAAAAATCCATGGTATCAAAACAACCGTTGATAAAGCAATAGAATACATCTGCAATCCAGATAAAACTGACCAGAATCTATATATTTCTTCCTTTGCCTGCTCTCCCGAAACAGCCGTTCTTGACTTTAAATACACTTTGGATCATACACATGACTGCAGAGATCCGCACAATACAAATAAGGCATTTCATCTGATTCAGGCATTTTCCCCTGGTGAAGTTTCCTATGAAGAAGCCCATCAAATTGGCAAAGAACTTGCGGATCGCTTACTGGAGGGAAAATACTCCTATGTTCTGACAACACACACTGATAAAGGTCATGTACATAACCATTTAATTTTCTGTTCTGCAGATAACATCACTTTTTCTCATTACCATGACTGTAAAAAGAATTACTGGAAAATACGAAATCTCAGCGACACTTTATGCCAGGAACATAACCTGTCCACAATTATGCCAAATGGTAAAAAGGGAATGAAATACAATGAATGGGCTGCAAATAAATCTGAATCCAGTAAAAAAGCGCAGCTGCGAAAAGATATCAACCAGACAATCCGAATCGTTTCCACTTATTCAGAATTTCTTACATTTATGGAAGCTAAAGGATATGAAATAAAAAACGCAGAATTTGGCGAAAACAGCAGAAAATACATTACCTTTCGTTCTCCCGATATGTCCCGTCCAGTGCGTGGAAGTGCTAAATCTTTAGGAAAAAATTTTACTAAGGAACGTATCAAAGAACGTATTGAGAATAAACTCCAGAGAACTGCCATTTCTTCTGTTCGCAAGAAGTTAATAGACACCAACGCTCCCAATATAACAGGAAACATCGGCCTTCAGAAATGGGCAAATAAGGAAAATTTAAAGATTGTTTCTACTACATATAGCCAGATGCTTACACATAATCTACATAATTTTTCAGAACTTGAAAGCCGCATAACCTTGTTACATATGCAACAAAAGGAGGTAAATACCACTGTCGTCTCTCTTGAATCACAGATCCGACATCTTCGAGAACTGCTAAAATACGCTGAACAATATCAGAAAAATAAAATTTATAACGACTATTATAAAAGCTCAAAAGATTCGGATCGTTATTTCCGTAAATATGAATCTCAAATTATCCTTTTCGCTGGTGCCGAGCATATTTTACAGGAAAATGGTATAGACCTGAAACAGCTCAATACCAATAAGTTACAGGCTCAAATTTCAGAGCTTATTTCCAGAAAGAAGTCAATAAATACTCAATATGTTTCCTTTCGGAAAGAAATGAAAGAGTTGGAATTGATACATCAAAACTTGTCCAAGTATCTAAAACCGGATGATCCTGAAATAGAAAAATCTTCCCATAACAAACTTCCTTCTTTGTAAAACCATAATAATAGGCAGCGATTTCACTCGCTGCCTAAATTCCCGTTAAACCGATATCCTACACCTCGTACTGTTTGTATATATAATGGTTGTCCAGGATCATCTTCTATTTTTTCTCTGATATTGCAGATATGTCGCATAACCACATTATAATCACCGGAATAAGGTTCATTCCATACCAGATCATAAACCATTTCTTTTCCAAATATTCTACCTGGACTTTTCGCTAAAAGAAGTAAAATATCATATTCATATTTTGAAAGATGAACATCACTATCATTCTTTTTAACAATTCGTTCCTGTAGATATATTTTTAATTCTCCAAACCTTATAATTTCCGGTATGAATTGGTTTTTATGTTCCCAGCTAGTCAATATGTTTTCACTTATGCTTCCATTAGCATCTGTGATTCTCTCAATAATTTCTATCTTTTTCACCTTTATTGCCTCTACATTATTAATTTTATATTCTATATATCATCTGCCATTTGACTTTTTTCTTCTACAAGTAATATAATATATTTATTACATATGTAGGATTTAGCAGGAGGATTTTATTATGTCACTACCCCAAATTTCAGAAGCCGAATTTGAAGTTATGAAAATTGTATGGAAATATGCTCCCATCAATACAAATGAAATTACAGAAAAACTTACTCTAACTACCAGCTGGAGTCCAAAAACAATTCAAACTCTTATCAAGAGACTTGTTTCCAAAAAAGCTCTTTCCTACGAAAAACAAAGCCGGGTATTTGTCTATACTCCATTAGTCCAAGAAGATGAATATATACGCCAGGAAAGCAATTCTTTTTTAAAGCGATATTATAATGGAAATCTTTCTTCTATGCTGGCTTCTTACCTTGAAGACGATAAGCTCTCTTCAACAGAAATTGATAACTTACGCCATTTATTATCAAAACATCAGAAATAGGAGGTTTTGAATGAGCAACTGGATCATCCACTTTTTAATCAGTAATATCTTCATATGTATTTTTACACTTGTAATAATCGGAACAAAAAAACTTCTGAAAAAATATTTATCTGCGACTACACAGTACCATCTCTGTTTTCTTTTATTTTTATTACTTGCCGTGCCATTTTTTCCTGTACAGATTCATGGCTCACAACTTTTTTCATGGTTACATTTTTTTCAAACTGACTCAGGACTTAACTCTGGTACCGACACGCTATCCGAACTTACCAGTAATACACAAAATATTTTGTTAAACCAGGTGAATGATTTTTCAGTTTCCATCAGTAGTCAATTTTCTGGAGGCTTGAATACCATACTCTTTCTAATATGGATAACGGGTGTTATGATTATGTCAGTCCTCACCCTTCATTCATTAAACTATGTACGTTCCATAAAAAGATCTGCTCTCCCGCTTCAAAATCAGCAGGTAAAAACTATTTATTACAATTGTTTAAAGGAACTTAAAATCTCTCACCCAGTATCAGTCTACAGTACTGCATTTTTAAAATCACCAGTTTTAATCGGAATAATACATCCCAGAATTTACATTCCCATCCATTTAATTTCCGAACTGAATCCTGATGATATGCGTTTTATGCTGCTACACGAATTACAGCATTACCGTCACAAAGATACATTTATTGGCTTCCTCATGGTCATAAGTAATATACTCTACTGGTTTAACCCTTTTGTTTGGTACACTTTAAAAGAAATTCTCTGTGACCGTGAAATAGCCTGTGATTCTGCTGTATTGCAGATGATTTCTGCTGATGAATACCAAGCTTATGGAACTACACTGATTAATTTTGCAGAAAAAATATCCTCTTTTTCCTCTCCACTGGCAGTTGGAATGTCCGGAAATTTCAGGCAGATGAAACGACGTATTCTCAACATCGCCGTTTTTAGGAAAGAAACTCTTTATCAAAAAATGAGAGCATTGATAATTTATCTGGTCATTAGTGCTGTTTTTATTGGATGTACACCCATTTTATCCATTGATGCCTCTACTCAAAGCGTATATCATTTTAGTGATACAGACAAAAATATCTCCCTGTTAGATATATCCGAAACATTTGGAACATATGATGGATCATTTGTTTTGTATGACAATAATTTGGATTCCTGGAAAATATACGATCTTGAAGAAGCCACCAAACGTATTCCGCCAGAGTCTACCTACAAAATATACGATGCATTATTAGGGTTGGAATCCGGAATCATCACACCAGAACACTCTTCCATGACATGGAATGGTGATGCCTTTCCTTTTCCATCCTGGGAAGCTGATCAGGATTTAAACTCTGCTATGCAAAATTCCGTTAACTGGTATTTCCAGGCAATTGATTCGCAGCTCGGAATTAACAGAGTCCAGGAATTTTTGAATAAAATAGAATATGGAAACCAAACAACCAGTTCAAATCTGGATTTATACTGGTCCGATTTTTCATTAAAAATCTCGCCTTTAGAGCAAGTAACATTATTAAAAAAATTTAACACAAATGAATTCCATCTAAATTTCCAAAATGTATTTTCTGTTAAAAATGCTATAAAAATTGCCAGTACACCTAATGGTAATTTCTACGGAAAAACTGGAACCGGTCGTGTCAACGGACAGGATATCAACGGCTGGTTTATCGGATATGTAGAAACTTCCGATAACAGCTATTATTTTGCAACCAATATCCAAAGTGATTCTAATGCAACTGGCAAAAAAGCATTGGAAATTACTTCTTCTATTTTAAAAAAGCTGCACATATGGAATTAAGTAGCTGGAAAGAACTGGTATTGCTATCAGTTCTTTCTTTTTATTCTATATTGATATTCTGGTATTTTTTTCATCCCATTATTCAGTATTTTATTTCCCATATACTTAAAAGTACTATCTTCATTAAATTTAACAGTCAGTTCACTTGTAATAACAGCATCGTCACATATAAATCGATCACATACTGCATTGATTACCAGAGTCATGCACCCATCTTCATCTTCTTTTATTTCAACAGCCTCCGGTAATGATTCTGTAAAATTAGTAGGTGTAAAATTTGATCCCCCTACCAACTGTTCCCAGGCATAAATCTGGTGTTCCGAATCAAATACTGCCCATTTTTTAATTTGATCTGCTGTTATCGGCAAAAACTCCATTATCAGATTTTCAAACTCTTCTGCCGGAATTCCACTTGAGTTACCTGAAAACTCATATCTCTCCCCGTATTTCATTCGATATAAATATTCATATAAACCATTATAATCTAACCCTTCCATATCAGATCTATCCCAATCAGAACATAAAAGATTATTCCCCTGATATCCAAGCAAATACACACACCTCTTTGAAACTTCCCTGCATTCATCACTTAAAGGTTTAATTCTTATCATAGAACTGCCATCAACCGCTTCTGATACTTCCGGATACTTTGGAACGCATAGCGTATAACCAAACCAGCCTTTTTCTGTATATTTCCATTCTTCTATCCTTGTATACGAAACATATACAATAGATGGATTGTCGTTCATACCCCAAACAGCTTTCACAGCCAGCAAATACATATCTGTCCCATCATAATTGAATTTGAGTCTTTCTATCCCACCATCTCTGTTAATCCTATATAAGACGATATCTCCTGTCAGATCCTGTTCTGCCCTGAAAAGAAATTCTTCCATTTTAGAATAATTAGCCATATTTGAATACGGTGCTGATGTAATAACGGGGACATTTTTTTCCTTTAATACTTCCTGCATTTCTTCCATTACTGTCTCAGAAACTACTATATTCGATGAAGTCCCTTTATCCGCCTTTTGATAAATGACTTTCATCTGATTCATAACATTCTTACAATCTTCAATAGCTTCTTCTTTCACGACTTCATCTACTGGCAAATCATATCCTCTTTCTTGTACAGCATAATTCGCAGTTTCCTGTGAAATATATTCTAAATCAGCCCCTTTACATTTTGTATTTCCTATGAAAAAGCATCCCGAAATAAATAAAACGCTCATCATCTTTTTCAGTTTTCTTTTTGTAATCATATCAATTATCTCCATAACATTCCTCCCACTTTTCGTCTGATAATCTTTCTGTATACCAGGTAACCTCTATTTCTGACCTTGATACATAATTGGATACATATTGAAATCTATCTTTATCTAACAGCCGAATGGTTACGCTATGACAAAACGCCTGATCTAATTCTTTTTGTGGCCATACCGCATTTACTTCCAGTGTTATTGTTCCATCTTGATTTTCTATGTAGGAAACAACTTCCGGATATGGAATATATGGTGTGGGAGCAAAATCATATACGATTCCTCTGGTTCGATACCGATATGTCTGTATTTCTGTGTGAAATACCGTTCCTGTCTGCAGTATCTCTGCGCTTATATTAAAATATTTTTGAAATATCGTTTCAAATGATTCTTTTGGGATTTCATAAGTCTTTCCTTCCTTAAATTCATCAGTTTTTTCTTCCATTGAAAGTAAACGATCAAAAACATCATAAAAATTTATTCCATCATAATTTTTTTCACTCCAATTAGAAGTAAACAATTTATTAAGTGTATATCCAAAAGGAAGTATATATTTTCGATTCAGCTCCCTGCATTTTTTATTTAACGGCACTACCCGAAAGGCCCGATATCCAGACGGTCCATCATATCCAGCCGGATGATATTCTTCCATAAAGAAATACCCGTTTTCTGTATATTTCCATGAATTAGCTCTAAACTCATGATAATATGTTTCCTGCCAAGTGTCCTCTTTCCATTTAAAAGAGCTTACTTCAACGTCTATTTTCCCCTGTTTGGTTTTCAGATCATACCGGATAAAATGATCCCCTGCTATAACTTGAAATATAGTAGTTTTTCCATTTTTCTCTTTTTCTGCTTTTTTCAAAAAATCATCTACTTTAATACTTTGAACCATATCCAGCTGATTGTAGGAATCAATTACTGCATATCCATATTTTCCAAAATAATCCATACTTTTTTGTATTGTACTCAGCTCATATAGTGCATTTTCTTTCACAGCATTCTCATATATGTTCCGATAGCCTTCTGCTAGCATTTCACACTCTCTGTAAATTTTTTCTTTCGTATCTTCAATTGTCTTTTTCTGCTCTTTCTTTATGCCACATCCACTACAGACAGCAAGAAAAATAACTCCCACAAATATTTTCCAAATTTTTTTCATATCATTTTCCTCTTACATTTGTAATATTTAAAGGTAAAAATTATTCATTACCAAGATATTCATCCAGTATCGCCTTATCCTTTTCCACCACATAACCGCTTCCTCCAATATCTTTCACATTCTCTACCATACTGATGAGCAAAATAGGATTCTTTGTATCTCTATCTGTAGTAAAAACTGTAAACCAGCCAATTTCTGTTCCAGATGTATCTTCTTTTGTAGCTTTCAGTTCCGCTGTTCCGGTTTTTCCTGCTAATCTAATGTCTTCCCGGCATGCTCCATAACCAGTTCCTTCCGGGTTATTCACTACACCCTCTAACCCCTCCATAACCTCCGAAACAATTTGTGGTGAAAAAGCATCTTTTATCCAGATTTCACTGGAAGTGCTTCCACCATCCGCGTGAAGATATGGCTTTATCATATTTCCATCATTTAGAAAAGCCGTATAAATGCTTGCAAGATGCAAAGGATTTACCAGAATCTGTCCCTGTCCATACCCACTGTCAGCAAGCTGGATTTCTGTTTCTATCTTGTCCATATTAGAATATTGGGACTCTGACATTTTAATATCAAATGGAAGTTCCTGATTAAATCCTATTTGATTTAGAGACTGCATCAGTTGATCCGCACCAATTTTTAATGCTGCTTTTGCAAAATAAATATTATCTGAATAAATAAGCGCATTTTTCAAGATCACAGGTTCATAATCATGAAGTGTAGTCACTGTATAATCTCCCCACGAGGAATCTTTCTGCCACGCCAGACCCTCATTTCCAAAATCGTCATTTGCAGTAAATGCCCCCACTTTTAATCCAATTGCAGCAATTACAGGTTTAAAAGTTGAGCCAGGACACCATGTCTGGCGAAAGCGGTTGTATAAAGGCCTGTCTTCATTTTCATTTAATGCACTCCACTGGCTGTTGTCCATTCCACGTACAAAATCATTATTATCATAAGATGGCGTACTTACCAACGCCAATACTTCCCCTGTATAAGGATTCAAAGCTACAGAACATCCTCTGTCTTCTTTAAATTGTTCATAAAGAGTACTTTGAAGATCACCATCAATCGTAGTATGGATATCTTCTCCATCTTTTCTAGGCTCATATGCAATAACATTTTTTTTATTTCCATTTGCATCTACAATACAGATTTCACACCCATCTGTTCCTTTTAGTTCTTTTTCATAAAGCGTTTCCAGTCCAGTCTTTCCAATCACACTGTTTGTACGATACCCTTCCCCTTTATGTTCCTGCAAATCTTCGGCTGTAACCGCCTGTACATACCCTACCAGATGAGAGGCAGCTTCTTTTAGATAATAAGTTCGTACTTTTACATCAGATAACATAATACCTGGAATCTTCAATAATGTGTCCTGCTTTTCTTTTTCTTCCAGAACAGTTTTATCCGGATTCACTGTCAAAAGATCGACCTCTTGTATTTTAGGAATTGTTGCTACTGGTACAAAAGAATCTGCTTTTACCCAACCGGCTTTTAACTTATCCTCAATTTCGTCTGCTCCAATTCCAAGATACTCTGCCAGTTTTTTTATTGTATCTTCTCTGTTCTCCATCCTGCCCGGAACAATTCCTACCGAAGATGCAGTTCCCTCTCCAGCCAACTGACGACCATTTCTGTCTAAAATATCTCCTCTCTTTGCCTCTTCTGACGTTACCTGAACTTTATCCGTTGCAGATAACTCTGGAAAAATCAACTGATCCTGCCAGATTAAATGATATCCTGTCCAATCATGTGAAAATACCGCATCGTTGGTAAATTCTACATTTCCTGCAGCAGTCTGCATATTTGTTGTATAGGAAACTGCCGCATTTCCGTTTTCTTGTCTTTTTACTGTAATATCGGTTATGGACAGATCAGACATCTCAATGCCTTCATATATTTTAGAATTTCGTTCTATAAATTCTTCCTTACTGTTCATGCTGCTTTTTTTCTGATCCAGCATGGCATACATTTGCTCATATTCCCCTTTTTCAATATATTTCATATATTCCATTAGTCTTTTTTCAGGAACATTACAATTCATTATTGTTACAATACCGATTCCACCACCAATCAATATACCGCTAAATAAAACTATTTTTGTGATAGTCTTCGTGTGTTTTTTCCTTTTCGTTTTTCTCATATAGTTTTATTTCTCCTTTTTTCGTATTTTCTTAAATATTACACTTGTAATATTTAAACGTCAAGCTTTTTCTTAGGTTTATATATGTAGACAAGAGAAAAGATTTGGATAAAAAAAGAAAGGGCATCTCAAAGCCCTCTTTGATAAAGAACTTTACCGACACCCTGAGGTAATGGTTTCTCCGGATGTTTCCCAAACGCTATAATCACTCTCCAGAAGAACCAAAAACGATTTTTAATTTTCTCTCAGAAAAAAAGAACTACTCTAAATCTTGGGCGGAAAGATTTATCTGGCTGTTTTCTGGTACACATTTGTATGTTTTATTCTCCATATTCATCTTATTTTGCATTTTTGTGTATCTCATCTAAAATTTTTAGAGCCAAAATGGAGCCAATTATACTCCAGCAAATATATGATGTAATTATGCATTCACATATCAAAAATGCTTAGCTGTGTTTCTTTTAATGAACCCACTTTTCTGATAGTAATTTTGTCATCTTCTTGGACTTGACCACATAGAAGTGGTGACGATGGATCATATTTGGCAGCATTTGTTTCTACGCTTTTTGAACTATAATTTGCATAACAATATGCACATCCATTTTTACATGTATTATAAGTACCTATTTCAACACTTTCAACACATCCGCATTCTATACGCTGATTTTTGTCTTTGCCAACATTGAGTTTACATCCAATTATTTTTTCAATTAATTCTCTATCTATGCAGCAATTATGAACTATACCACATTCATCCAAATCTATTTTTTCTGCACAGCTTCCAATCTTAATATTATTATCCGCTGCTATCTTACTTAATTCCATAGCAAATTTTCTCAGCTCATCATCATTTAATTCATAACTCGACAAGCCCTCCATATTTTTTTTATTCTTAGGATATAAATCAACAAAGCTAATCACGCATTTTTCTGTGTATCCGCTTAAAGCTTCGGCAATACTTTTAAATGCCTTCAAATGATATTCTTTCGTATATCTATCAGAAAAGAATATAGGATCATATCTCCAAATCACTTTTTGTTTACCAATTTTTTCAGATAGATTTTGAAATACCGGAATCATTTTTGTTTTTTTATTTGGCAAATTAGCCTCAACATCATTTCCGTATCCAGTTAATGTGAATTGAAAATAATAATTATAATCTTTTATCTCGTCTAACCTCTTCATCATTGGCAAAGGATTCTTTGTCCAAAACACTATGCAATCTACAACATCTGGAGTGATTTTTATTTCACTTATCTGATGAGCATTCATAGGATTACGAACATATAAAAATCCTTCTTTTATTCTATTATAAAACCATTCCGAATAATAATTAGGAATATCCGTTCTTCTACTTACACTTAATATCATCTAATCCACCCTTTCAAACATAATAACCTGATATCTAATATGCTTTACTCTTAAAACAGGCCATCTGCTTAAATATTTCTGACAATCAGATTGACAATTCTTTTCTTGGATTTTGTAATTCGCACATTCCATATACAAATTTTTCACAAACTCCAATGCCACTGAAGGATACTGAAAATCGTCATCTAATGAGACAATGCCATTATCACAATTAAAATATGTATATTGAGTATATGGCCATTTTGTTTTAAACCCATTCTTACCTATCGCTTCAATTATACATTTTGTTTTTTGCATATCTCTATCCATACTTCCCTGATCTTCTCTAAGAGAAATACAAACAAAAAATCTATTTTTTTGTATCTTCTTTGATGAAAAGCTATTTGCCATAGCATTCAGTTTGCAAATTCTGCCCGAACGGTACGCCTATTCTGAAATTAGCGGTACATCCAT